>NZ_JAZHBM010000003.1:0-1089334 GCF_036584485.1 Luteimonas flava
GCTGCGTGCCGCGTCAGGCGAGGAGCGGAGGGCACCGACGCGGCTCCATCGCGTCGGCTCGCGTCCGGCGAAGGGACCTTTTGGTTCCTTTTGGGTCCATCCAAAAGGGACTCGCACGCGCAGCGGGCGAAAGCCGTGCACTTGCTCGCGCTTTTTTGCTTGTCGCTCCGGCATGAGAGAAACGAATCAACGTCAAAAGCCAAGATCAAAAACAGGGCTTCCGCGCTGTCGCGCGGCTTACTTTTGTCTTGGCAAAAGTAAGCAAAACCGTCTTCGCCGGACGCGATCCGCCGCAATACAGCCGCGGCGGTCCCCTGCGCTTCTCGGTCGACGGGGCACGCAGCCCAAACTCGCTGCGCTCAGACATGGGCTGCTCTTCGACCCCGTCGCCCTGCGATGCTCGGCTCGCTCTACGGCTCGATTCAAGTCAAAAGCCAAAGCAGAGCCGGAGCAAACGCAACGGCAAAAGCCAAGGCGAAAGCGAAGGCCGCGTTTTCTCTATGTGCACGCCCAAGCGGCACACGGTGCACACGCCGCGCGCTAGACATCCGCCGCAGAAGAGTCCGACCGCCTCAACGGTCGAAACCCCAGAACCTCAATCAACCCCTCGGGTGATTCAACACAAGCCAGTAGAGCCCGATCTGCTTCACCACCTCGACGAACTTCTGGAAGTCCACCGGCTTGCGGATGTAGCTGTTCACGCCCAGCGCGTAGCTGGCTTCGACGTCGAAGGGCTCGGTGCTGGTGGTCAGTACGACGACCGGCAGGCCGCGGGTCGCGGGGTTCGCGCGCAGGGCCTGCAGGACTTCGCGGCCGTCGAGCTTGGGCAGGTTGAGATCGAGCAGCACGATCGACGGCAGGTCGGCCGCGTCGCGCGCCGCGTACTTGCCCTGTGCGAACAGGTAGTCGAGCGCTTCGGCGCCGTCGCCGACCACGACCAGCTGGCTGTCGATGGCGGCTTCGGCGAAGGCGATGCGGGTCAGCTCGGCATCGTCGGGGTTGTCCTCGATCAACAGGATCGTGTGGTCGCTCATGGCGCGGGGGCGTCCTCGTCCGGCACCGCCGGCAGTTCGATGAAGAAGGTGGTGCCGGCGTCCGGTTCCGATTCCACGCGGATGTGTCCGCCCTGCGCCCGCGCCAGCTGCTGGGCGATGGCCAGGCCGAGGCCATGTCCGGCCCCGTCGTCGGCGCTGTGCAGGCGCCTGAACGGCACGAACAGTCGTTCAGCATAGCGCATGTCGAAACCGCGGCCGGCGTCGCGCAGGCGCAGCTGCAGGCGGTCGCCGACGCGTTCGCCGTCGAGGGTGATGCGCACCGTGTCGCGCTGCGAAGAGAACTTCCAGGCGTTGTGCAGCAGCTTGCCGAGCAGCTGCTTGAGCGCGTGTTCGTCGCCCCAGGCCCACAGGTCCGGCGCGATCTGGATCTCGGCGGCGCGGCCCGGCTCGGTGTCCTGCAGTTCGGCGCAGATCCAGTCGCCGAGCAGGCTGATGTCGACCGCCGCCGACGCGCGTGGCGGGCGCGAGGCGCGCATGGTCTCGAGCAGGGCGTCGATCAGGCCGCCGGCGTGACCGGAGGCGTGCTGGATGCGCTGCAGGTGGTCGCGGGCGGTCTGCGGATCGGCGGTGCCGTCCTGGGCCAGCAGGCGGCGCGCGAACTGTTCGATCGCGCGCACCGGGGCGCGCAGTTCGTGCGAGATGCCGAAGGCCAGGGTTTCCTGCTGGGCTTCGAGCGTCTTCAGCGCGGTGTCGTCGTGCAGCTGCAGCAGCGCGGTGCCATCGGCCAGCGGGCGCAGGGTCAGTCGCAGATGGCGGCCGGTCGCCTCATCGGGAACGGAGACATCGCGCAGGGTGTCGTCGGCGGCGGGCAACCGGGCCAGCGCCGCATCGATGTGCGCGGCGAGGCCGGGCAGGCGCTCGCGATGCGCGGCATGGCCGACCAGTGCGGCGGATGTGACGCCCCAGATGTCGCCCAGCGCCGCATTCGCCCGCAGCCAGGTGCCGTCCGCCGCGAGCACGGCGAGGCCGTTCGGCAGCTGGTCGATCAGGTCCACGGAGGCGCCCGCGTCGGGGGCGTTCCGCAGGGGCGCGGCATCGGACATTGCGACGGAGGCTTCGAGGTGACCGCGCAGTGTAGGAGACGCCGGCGTCGATGCGAGGTGCAGGCGGGGTGAATGCGCCCTAGAACAGCTCGCCCTGGGGCGAGGCCGCCCGCAGGGGCACGAACAGATCGGTCCGCAGCGGCGGCAGGCGGGCGAAGCCGAGCGTGCGCCGCGCCCGGGCGAAGCGCGCGGCGATCAGATCGGCGAACGGCCCTTGCCCGCGCATGCGGTGGCCGAAGGTGCTGTCGTAGTCGCGGCCGCCGTGCAGCTGCTGCAACAGGCTCATGACGTGCGCAGCGCGCTCGGGGTAGTGCAGCTGCAGCCACTCGCGCCAGACCGCCTTGAGTTCGTTCGGCAGCCGCAGCAGCACATAGCCCGCACTGGCGGCACCGGCCTCGCGCGCAGCGGCCAGGATCGCTTCGAGTTCCGAATCGCTGATCGCCGGCACCACCGGCGCCACGATCACCCCGACCGGCACACCGGCCTCGTGCAGCGCGCGCATCGCCCGCAGCCGCGCGTGCGGGGCGGCCGCGCGCGGTTCCATGCGGGCCGAGAGGCGGTTGTCGAGCGAGGTCACCGAGAAGTGCACCGTGACCAGACCGTCGGCCGCCATCGGCGCCAACAGGTCGAGATCGCGCACCACGTTGGCGCTCTTGGTGACGATGCTGAAGGGGTGGCGGGCCTCGGCCATGACCTCGATCAGCGACCGGGTCAGCCCGTAGCGGCGTTCGATGGGCTGATAGCCGTCGGTGTTGATGCCCAGCGCGATCGGCGAGCACACGTAGCCGGGGCGGGCGAACTCGGCGCGCAGGCGCTCGGCGGCATTGGTCTTGGCGAACAGCCGCGTCTCGAAATCCAGCCCGGGCGACAGGTCCAGATAGGCGTGCGAGGGCCGGGCGAAGCAGTAGACGCAGCCATGTTCGCAGCCCCGATACGGATTCACCGATTGCGAGAAGCTGATGTCGGGCGAAGTGTTGCGGCTGACGATGCTGCGCGCGCGCTCCTCGGTGACGACGGTGGCCGGCGAGATCGCCTCGTCCTGGAGTTGTTGCAGGGCGTCCCAGCCGTCGTCCTCGGCGGTCGCCGAGCGTTTCTCGAACCGCCCGGCGACCCAGGACGCGCTGCCGCGGCCCTTCAGGGCGACGGGAACGGGGGGCGGCGCACGCGAACTCATGCCGGCAGTGTCACCGGCGGGCGTCTCAGCCCCTGCGACCCGGCTCCAGGTGAATGCGCACGCGCGCGGTGTCCGCCTGCGGACGCTCCCGGCGTTGGTCCGGACTGACACTCGGGGCATCGAATGGAGAGGGGGCATGTCTGACCGTTTCGTGCCGGCACTGGCCGGTCCGTCCGCACGTCCGTACGGCGCCGCGTCATGGCGTCGATGACGGCGCCGCGCGTCCAGCGCTGCGCGGTCTGGTTCGGACGACCCAGTGCACGCGACGAAGCCGTGTTCGCGGCCAGTGGCTGGCACCTGCGCGTGGCGCGCCCCGACACCAGCGTGCAGGTCGGCATGCGCGGTGGCGATCTGGTGATCGCGGTCGTCGACCTGCGCGGTGCCGATGTCACGCACCTCGCCGCGCTCGAAGCCATCCTGGCCGAGCACGCCGACCTGCCGAGCCTCGCGCTCGCCGACGACACCACCGACCTGGGCGATCCCGCCTGTCAGCGGATCCTCGCCCGCTGTGGCGGCCGCCTGCCGCAGCCGCTCGACCCGCAGACCCTCGATGCCACGCTGGCGACCCTGCTGGCCAGCCCGCGGCGCGACATCGCCAGCGTCGGCGGCGAGAGCGCGGTGATGCTCGGCGTGCGCGCCCTGCTGCACCGCTATGCCGACGTCGAACTGCCGGTGCTGATCACCGGCGAGTCCGGCACCGGCAAGGAACTCGCGGCGCACGCATTGCACGATCTGTCCGGACGACGCACGCGCCCGTTCGTGGCGATGAACTGCGGCGCGATCTCGCCGACGCTGGTGCAGTCGGAACTGTTCGGCCACGAGCGCGGCGCGTTCACCGGCGCGGCGACGCGACGCACGGGCCTGTTCGAATCGGCGGACGGCGGCACCGTGTTCCTCGACGAGATCGGCGATCTGCCGCTCGATGCGCAGACCAACCTGCTGCGCGTGCTGCAGGAAGGCACGATCGAACGCGTCGGCAGCAATCACGCGATCCGCGTCGACGTGCGCGTGCTCGCCGCGACGCATGTCGATCTGGAAGCGGCGATCGCCGCGGGGCGGTTCCGCCAGGACCTGTACTACCGCCTTGATGTGTTGCGGCTGCAGCTGCCGCCGCTGCGTGCGCGCGGCACCGATGTCGAACTGCTCGCGCGCCAGTTCCTCGATGAATTCCGCGCGGGCCATGCGGTACAGGCGCGCGGCTTCAGCGCGGCCGCGCGGCAATGCCTGCGTCAGCACACGTGGCCGGGCAATGTGCGCGAACTGCTCAATCGCGTGCGCCGCGCCGCGGTGGTCGCCGAGCACACGCTGATCGAACCGGCGGATCTGCAGCTCGGGCACTCGAATGCACAGGTCGTCGCGCTCGATCATCACCGCGACCGCACCGAACGCGATGCCCTGCTCGATGCCTTGCGCGCGACTGGTTGCAACGTCAGCGCCAGCGCGCGCCGGCTCAGCGTGTCGCGCGTGACGATCTACCGGCTGTGCCGCAAGCACGGCGTGTCGCTCGAGGCGTTCCGCTGAAGGTCTTGCGGCGGTCGTTCGGGCGCGCGCTTGCGCGCGATGTGGCGCCACCGCCGAAGCCCCATCGCGCGCAAGCGCGCGCCCACAGACGCCGCTACAGCGCGTAGGGCACCTTCACCGTCAGATTGAAATCCGGTGCGTCCGGGGTCAGGCCGATGCCGAGCACGCCGACGAAGGTCGCGTTGGGCGTCATCGCGTGGGTGACGCCCAGGCTCATCGTCGCGGCATTCGCGTCGCTGCCGATCAGCTTCATCCAGTCGGCACCTTCGTAGCGCGTGCGTGCACGGGCGTTGAGGCGATCGCTGAAGGAGATGCTCAGGCTGGTGCGCTCGTTGAACGCGAACGCGACGCCGGCGCCGAAGTAGAACGCATCGCCCAACTCCACACGCCCGGGATTCGTCGTGTCCGGATTGTTGTCGAGATCGCCGAAATCCTTCGCGAACGAACGCACGTAGCCGATGTTGCCGAACAGGATAGCCGGATCGGTGGTCTTGACCGCCGACAGGCCGACGGTCGCCTGCCACAGGCCGTTGCCGGTGGGCTGCTCCTCGGGTACCGCGAAGCGGATGAAGTTGTCCGAATCACGTTCGAGCACGCGCCACGGAATGCCGTAGGGCTCGCGGCCGGTCGGCGCGGTGACACCGACATTGAGCACGGTTTCCGGCCAGGGACCGCGTTCGCCGAACAGTTTCCAGTTCGCGCTCGCGCTGATGTCGCCCAGGCCGTGGCCGTCGGTTTCCTCCTGCGCGATCGCGGCCGCCGCGCCGCCGGCGCCGCCTTTCTGGTAGACGGTCTTGCGCGCGATGTAGGGCACGTCGAGGTTCAAGCTCAGGCGCGGGCTGACGCCCCAGCGCGCGGCGAAGTTGTAGTTCACCGTGTCGGATTCGACGTTCTCGATCGCGATGTTGCCGAGGAAGATCGCATCCAGCGCGAGGAAGCCGTTGAGCGTGACCTGCTTGCGGTCGTAGCGGTTGTAGCTGATGCCGTTTTCGAGCGTGAGCCGGCGGTTGAACAGCGCCGTGCTCTGCTGTTTGACGTCGGCGACGCTGCGCGAGTCGGTGTCTTGGGCGCGCTGCGCATCTTCGGCGGTGCTGGCGTAGCCTTCGTCGCCGCGCGGTGCTGGCGCCGCAGCCGCATTGGCCGGCAGCGGCGGCGGACTGGACGATGGCGTCGACGACACCGGCGCAGGTGCGACCGGTTGCGCCGCCATCTGCGGCGCGTCACGCGCTGCGATGGCCGGCGCGACGCCTGCGACGCGCGCCTGCAGCGCCTGGATCTGCATGTCCAGTTCGCGCAGCCGGCGCACCTCCTGCGCGTAGTCCTGCTTCAGCGACTGCAGCGCCTGCAGCAACTGCTGCATGCGCACGCGGTCCTCGGCGGTGATCTGCCCGGCGTCCTGCGCCATGCCGATCGACGGGCACAGCAGTGCCAGTCCCAGCGCGAGAGCCAATGGCCGTCGCGCGCGTGTCGGTGTCGATTTCAAGGTGCCCCTCCTGCATCGACGCGTGTGTGTGCCTGCCTCAGATCCCGCCGACACGTGTCATGCCGATGGCCTGGACCAGGTTCTGGTGGATGGTCTGGCTGGACGGCACCGACTGGCGCACGAGATCCAGTTGCAGCTGGTTGCCGACCGCCTGGCCGTTGCCGGCGAGCTGGATGCTCTGGCCGATCGAACGGGCGTCGATCCATTGCTCGGCCGCGCCCTGACCGGCCACCTGCAGCAGGATCCGCGCGCCGCCGTCCTCGAGCGACGCCCGTGCATGCGCGCCGCCCAGCGTCATGTCGGCGACCGTCGTACTGGCGGCATTCGCAGCCGCGACGGGCACGTCGCCCTCGCGCACCTGCAGCGACATGCCATTGCGCGCGATGTTGCCGTCACCGGCGACCTGCACGCTCTGCACCAGACCGCCGACATTGGCGAGGCCCGATGCATCCACGTCGCCGGTGCCGGCGGCCGCGGCCAGTGCCGGCGTCTGTTCGGTGATGGTGACGCTGGGCTGGAAGCTGACCTCCGGCTTCGCGCCGCGCAGGTCGAAGCCCAGTTTCACCGCGCTCTGGATCGATTGGCCGGCGCTGGTGACCCAGTTCGACACCATGGTCACGCCGAACCAGGCGACGCGGTTGTCGCCGACGATGTAGCGGCCGCGCATCGCGCCGAGCTCGCTGTCGGGAATCTCGCGCAGGCCGCTGGCGTGCGTCGTCGTGTCGTCGCTGGACCACGCCGGCGCGACGCTCGCGCCCAGGGCGATGGCCACCAGCCATGTCGTGTAGTTGCGCATCTCGTGTCTCCTCTCAGAACAGGTCCGCGTGGCTGAAGCCGAAATCCAGCAGCTCGGCATCGGTCACCGGTCCCTGACGCGCGAACAGCCGCTTCGCGCTCGGGCGCTCGACCGGCTGCAGCAGCGCGGTCGAACGGTCGAAGTCACTGCCTATGACGATAAAAATGGCCCGCGACGGCCACGATTCGAGAAACTCCGCCATCGGCACACTGCGGTTGCCGAGGATCGGATCGGCGACTTCCGCGTACTCGCCACTGACCTGCTTGAGCACGACGAAGTGGCGGAAGCCGCGCACGTCCATCAGCACCAGGCCCGGCACGCGCAAGGCGCGCAGGCGGTCTTCCTCGATGCGGTAGCCGCGGCCGCGCATGCCCAGCGATTCCACGTAGCGCTTGATGTCCAGCAACGAGAAGCCGCGGGACTGCACCACCGCCGGATCGGCCAGGCCCATCATCCCTTCGATGACCGTCGCCTCGTCGACGTCGAGCCGGTAGGCGAACTTGAGCACCGTCGCCAGTGCGGCAGCGCCACAGCTGTAATCGGTGTGCTGGCGCACGATGTTGCGGTAGCGCGCCTCGCGCATGCTCTCCACGTTGACCGGCATCACCGCGCCATTGGGCAGGATGCCCTGGAAGGCCACGTCGGCCGCCCGCACGGGGCTGGCCAGCGCGAGCAGCGCCACTGCGATGCCGGCAAGACTGCGGATCATTGCGTTCGACTCCTGACGCGCCTGGCGCGCATCGCGTGTCTTCCATTGCCGGACCGGTACCCGCCTCCGGCAATGGAAGTCACGACCTTCGAAGGAAGGCCCCGCGCCACGGGGCATGTGGCGCGGGGCTTCCGGGAGAAGCCCGGCCTGGGGGCAGACCGGGCGTCACACCTCGTGGGCGCTTACTCGCCGCCACCACCGCCCGGAGGCGGGGCCGCTGCGCCCGGCTGCGCGACCGCCATCGACAGGCTGTTGGCCTGCAGATTGCCGGTACCCGCCGCCACGTTCACGCCGATGTTGCCGGAGGCCGCGCTGAAGGCGCTGCCCGACAGGCTGGCATCGTTGGTCGCCGCGACCGCCACCCACTGGGTCGTGCTGACTTCGCCGCTGAGCGACGCTTCCAGTTCGGTGTAGCCCAGTTCGATAAAGGCCAGTTCGCCGGACTCGGAACCCTCGTAGCTGCCTTCCGAATCGGTATCGAACGCGAGACCGCCCACGCCGTCGCGGTACGGGTTGTCGACCGCACCCTGGCTCTCGTTGTCGAAGTCCGCGTGTCCCATCGACGGGCCCTGCGGATGCTGCTCGCCTTCCCACATGTCGGCGTAGAAGTTCGACTGCTGGTAGGCGTTGCCGCGCGACTCGGTGGTGCCGCTCGTCGAACCTTCGTAGCCGCCGTAACCCACCGCGATCGAGCCGCCGCTGAGCGTGCCGCTCATCGTCATTTCGGTGCTGTCGGTGAAGGACTCGTAGCTGCCGGCGTTCGAGGTCATGTTGCCCGACGACGCCTGGTTGGAGCTGACGCTGGCCTGCGCATAGGCGGCGGTGGCGACCGAAGCGGCCATCGCGTTCTTCTGCGCGTTGTTGTTGCCCGAAGCGATGTTGACGCCGATGTTGCCGGTCGCCGCCGAGAACGCGTTGCCGCCGAGGCTGGCCGCGTTGGTCACGCCTTCGTTCATCGTGATGTTCTGCGAACCGGACTGGTTCACGAACACTTCGGCATCGGCGAGACCGAACGCGAAGCCCGCGTCGGCAGCCGACAGCGCCGCGGCGTTGTCCTGCACGTTGTTGTCGCCCGCGGCGACGTTGAACAGCAGGTTGCCCGAGGCTTCCGACCCCACGTCGTCGGCGATGCTGGCGGTGTTCTCGAGCACTTCGTTGGCGCCGAGGTTGCCGCTGACCGACTGGCGGTTGTCGACGACGGCGATCGCGGCCGAGTCGAGATCGATGTTGCCGGTGATGGTCGGGTCGCCGGTGAAGGCGATGTCCGAGCTCAGCGACAGATCCTTCTCGAGATTCACCGACACGCCGTGTTCGTTGCGCTCGCGACGGACGTCGGAGCTCACGTTCTCGGTGCGATCGATGTTCTCGTACACCTGGTTGGTGCGGATGCGATGGGCCTCGTCGAGGCTCTGGTCGACCTGCTGGTTGACCTCGCGGTTGAACGAGTCGTTGACGCTGATGTCGTAGGACTCGGTGAGGCTGCGGTCCACGGTTTCCGTCAGGCTCTGGTCGACCGTCTGGTTGACGGTCTGGGTCCAGTCCTGCGTCTGGTTGACCGTGGTGTTGACCTCGGTGTTGCGGTTGGTGACGTTGGTTTCGTAATTGCGCGTGTCGTCGACAGTGATGTCGTGATCGATGACGGTCCAGTCGTAGTAGGTCTGCGCCTGGGCCGTGCCGACACCGGCAGCGCTGACGGCAATCGCCAGCAGGGTGGTCTTGATGGTCTTCATGTCTGTGATCTCTCTCTCGTCTGCTCTCGTGGAGTTCCCGTTGAAGTGCCCGGTCACGGCCCCGCCTGGATCGACATCGCCAGCGTGTTGCCGGTGTCGTTCCCGGATCCCGCGACCTGGTTGAGCTGCAACACACCTTCGAAGCCCTGCAGCGCAGTGGACTCGACGGACGCCACGCGACGATTCGATGTCGCGCCCCCGTGTTCGAAACCGTGCTGTTGCCCCGCCGACGCGAACGCCGCCGACAGCGAACTGTCGTCGTCGCTTTCGCGTATGCCCTGTTGCGCCAGTGCAAGCGACACCGCGTTGAACGACGCGTTGCCGGCCCCACTGGCCTGATTGATCGATGCGATGCCCGACGCGCCGGCGAGCGTGTTGCCGGCGATGACGGCCGTGGCCGTGTCGGGTGAAGTGGCGAAGTCGCGACGGCGCGACTGGCGCGCGTCGACATCGGCGATCGCATGCGTGCCGACCGCGATCGCACGCAGGTTCGCCTGCTGGTTGAGATCGCCTGCGGCGAGGTTGATCGCGATCGCACCGGACGCGCCGGTGAACGCATTGCCGTCCACGCGCGATTGCGTGAGATAGCCGAGCATCGCCGGGTAGTCGTCGGCGGCGAACACCGGCACCGCGGCGAGCAGGCCCAGCGCGAGGCAGGCGGCGATGCGGATCACGGCCCACCTCCATTCGCCGGCTGGGCGAAGGGCATCTGCGACAGCGCACCGGTGATCTGGCTGCCGATACCGCGGGTTGCGCCGGTGACCATGCCCGAGACGCCGCCGGTGGCCGCACCGAGCGTGCCGGCCCCCTGCACGCCACTGGCGTCGCGTGCATTCGCGCCGCCGCCCAGCGTCCCGGTCAACACCTGGGTCACCGGCGCGGCGATGCCGCCGTTGCCGCGCATCGCGCCCTGCACCTGGTGGCCGGTATCGAGCGCGAGGAAGTCGGCATCGCTCAGTTCACCGCCGGGCAGCGACGGCATCAGCTGCCGGTTCGGAGTCGGATCCACGATCAGGCCGATGCCCGGAGGCGCCTGGCGCACCGCATGGCGGGCGCTGACGTCGCGCAGCAACACCATCTCGCCGGGCGTCGGCTGCACGCCGGCGCGCGCGCCGGCGGCATGCACCGTGCCGGCGGCCAGTGCGAGGCACGGCAGCAGCAGGATCAGGCCCGTCTGGATTGGCTGGCGCATGTCGGCTCCCCGGTTCTTCAGCGAGGGAGTCAACGCAGAGCGCGTGCCAATTCTTTTTATCCTTTACGATCAATCACTTGTGATCATTTACGCGTTCGCGCGCGTTGCTGGCCGTTGCCGCCTGTTACAGGTAGGTCGACCGTCGAACGCCTCGAACCGCGCCACGACGCGGCTGCGCGGGTGTCACACGAATGCGACACCCGGATGTGACAGGTCACAGCGCTGCGACCTTGCGCGTTTTTTTGCATGGGGCGCCGCTACCCTGTGCGCGGCGCGATCGGCGCCGTCGTCGAGTCGTCCATGTCCGGAAACCTGCAGCGCGCCTGGGAGTGGTTCGCGACCATGCCGCATCTCGTGACGCTGCTGACCGTGGGCTGGGCGCTGTATCTGCTGGTGCTGGGCATGTGGATCGTGCTGCAGAAGCGCGAGCCGGTCGCGACGCTGAGCTGGCTGCTGGGCCTTGCCCTGCTGCCCTACGTGGGCTTTCTGGTCTATCACGTGTTCGGGCCGCAGAAGATCCGCCGCAATCGCCTGCGCCGCAGCCACAGCCGCGCGTCGATGCGCAGCGCGCAGATCGAGGCGGAAGAAGGCGAGGCCGCCGAACTCGTGCGACTGGGACAGGCGACGACGGGATTGCCGGCGACGTCTTCGGCGCAGGTCGAGCTGCTGGTCGACGGCGCCGCGAAGTACACCGCGCTGCTCGCCGACATCGCGCGCGCCGAACACCACGTGCATCTTGAGTACTACATCTACGAACCCGACACGACCGGCGCCGCGTTGCGCGATGCGCTGGTCGAGCGCGCACGCGCCGGCGTGCACGTGCGCGTGCTGCTCGATTTCGTCGGCTCGAAGGCCTCGCGCAAGTTCTTCGCGCCGCTGCTCGATGCCGGCGGCGAACTCGCCTGGTTCCATCCCATGCGCTTCGGACGCATCTGGCGGCGGCCGTGGACCAATCTGCGCACGCATCGCAAGATCGTCGTAATCGACGGCCGCATCGGCTACACCGGCGGCATGAACATCACCGACGAGCAGGACGAACGGCTGCGCGACGACGCCTATCGCGATCTGCACATGCGCCTGGTCGGCAAGTCGGTGCGCGTGCTGCAGCTGGTATTCGCCGAGGACTGGGCCTACGCCACCGGCCGGCGCGATTTTCTCGCCGACGTCGAACGGCAGACGCCGCCGGCCGATGCCGGACCGATCCGCACCCAGGTGCTCACCTCGGGTCCGGATTCCAACTGGGAAGCGATCCATCGCGCGCACGTCGGCGCGATCCACGCGGCGAAGCAGCGGGTGTGGATGACCACGCCGTACTTCGTGCCCGGCGAGGCCGCGATGATGGCGCTGACCTCGGCCGCGCTCGCCGGACTCGACGTACGCCTCCTGGTGCCCAGGACCAGCGATTCGACACTGGTGACACTGGCCGCCCGCTCGTACTTCGGCCAGCTGCTGGTCGCGGGCGTGAAGGTCTACGAGTACCGCTCGCGCCTGTTGCACAGCAAGACGTTGCTGGTCGACGACAATCTCGCCCTGATCGGCAGTGCCAACTTCGACCACCGCAGCTTCCGGCTCAACTTCGAGGTCTCGGTGCTGTTCGACGACCCCGGCATGGCCGCCGCGCTCGCCCAGTACATCGAGCGCGAGTTCGCCAATGCGCCTCGCGTCCAGCGCGGCCGGCACCGCCCGCTGCTGAGCGCGCGCCTGCCCGAAGCCCTCGCCCGGCTGTGTTCGCCGCTGCTGTAGCCGCGCGCTTCCGGGGCGGACCACAGCCCTTCATAGGATGGGTCGAGCGCAGCGAAACCCATCGTTCGCCGAGCCTCGTGTCGCGCAGGTACACGCCCGTTGAATATGTGTTCCGGCCATTCGGAAAACCCAACCTCGCATTCGACGTACAGGCGAACGCATCCGCGATGGTTTCGCTGCGATCTGCCCGGCCCACGGATCGACAAGCCCGCTTCGACGCCGGCTTCCACGTGGAACACCGCACCGCAATCCGCCGCCCGTCGCGCCAATGCCACGTTCGTCGACACGTCGCCGCGCCCGACGCCGGTTCCGGCCGGCGACTGGTTTAGACTCGCGGACACGTCAGGCGGAGTCCGTCCCATGCCCTGGTTGTTCCTGTTGCTCGCGCTCGGCGCGGTCGTCATCGCGTTCACCACCACGTCGGTCCCGCTCGCGGCGATCTCGCTGGTGCTGTCGCTCGTGTTCGTCGTGATCGGTGTGCTGGGCTTGCTGGCGCAGCGTGTCGGCAACCAGAGCCGCAGCGAAGCGATGATGGTCGACCCTGCGGAGCTGCGTCGTCTGCGCGAGCAGGCCGATGCCCGCCGCGCGGCTGCCGCGTCGCCGGTCGACGATCCGGCCCGCACGCCACCCACCGGGCCGTGACCCGGCTCAGCGTCAACGTCAACAAGATCGCGGTGCTGCGCAATTCACGCGGCGGTCGCGATCCCGACGTCGTGCGCGCGGCGCGTGCCTGCCTCGATGCCGGCGCGCACGGCATCACCGTGCACCCGCGGCCCGATGCGCGGCACATCCGTGCCGACGACGTGCGTGCACTCGCGCGAGTGACTGCGGCGCGCGCCGTCGAGTTCAATATCGAAGGCAACCCGTTCGCGCCACCGCGCGACGGGTATCCGGGGCTGCTCGCGCTGTGCGAGGAAACACGTCCAGCGCAGGTCACCCTGGTGCCCGACGGCGATGCGCAGCTGACGTCGGACCACGGCTTCGATTTCGCGCGCGAGCGCGACGCGCTGATTCCGCTGGTCGCGGCATTCCACGCGCTCGGCTGCCGCGTCAGTCTGTTCGCCGATGCCGGCGCCGACATCGAAGCCGCGCGCGCCAGCGGCGCCGATCGCATCGAGCTCTATACCGGTCCGTGGGCCGAGGCCTTCGACTCGGGCACGCCCGAGACGGCGCTGCCCGCATTCGTGACGACGGCGCGCCAGGCCCGCGCCGCGGGACTCGGGGTCAATGCCGGCCACGATCTCAGCCAGGCCAATCTCGGCGCGTTGCTCGCAGCGCTCGGCGGGATCGACGAAGTCTCGATCGGGCACGCGCTGATCGGCGAGGCGCTGTACGACGGCCTGGACACGACGGTGCGCCGCTATCTCGCGATCACCGAGGCAGCAGCCCCGCGCGTCTGATCCGGACGTTCGATCCGCGCATCTGATCCCGGCGTCCTGTGCGCAGCCTCGCGCGCCGGATCCGCACGCCCTTCCGCTACTACGACCGCGGTGTGACGCGCGTCCCTGCTCCGGCGCCATCGAGTCCGCACTGACGCCACGTCCGGCATGCCGGCACGCAAAAAAAACGCCGCCCGAAGGCGGCGTTCAAATCACTGCATCGATCACCGGCGCGTGCTGCAGGCCCGCACCGGTGCTTGCTGCGTATTACTGGCGCACGAAGCCGATCTTCTGCATCTGCGCGTTCTTCGCTTCCGCCAACACCTTGGCCAGCACGCCGTAATCGGCGTCGCCACTGGTGTCGATCTCGAGCGTCGGCTGATTGGTCGGGTCACGCTGGACTTCCGACTCCATCATGTTGCGCAGTGCCGAGACTGGCGTCGGGCTGTCGTTCCAGAAGATCTGGCCCGAACCGTCGATGCGCAGCCGGATCGGCTCCGGTGGTTCCACCGGATTCTCCGGCGGCGTCGTGGAACGCTGCGGGAGATCGATGTCGATTGGATAGGAAGCCTTCGGCGCCGTCACCATGAAGATGATCAGCAGCACCAACATCACGTCGCAGAGCGGAATGATGTTGATGTCGGCCATCGGGCCTTCGCCACCGGATGAAAATGCCATGCGTGTTGCTCCGGTTTACCTGTTTTCGACCGTCGCGACGAAGCCGACCTTGCGCATGCCCTGGGCCTGCGCAGTGTTGACCACGTCGTTGATCGTCCGGTACTTCGTCGTCGAGTCGCCACGGATGTTGACCGGCGGCTGCGGCGTCTTCTGGGCCTCGACCGAGAAAGCGCTCTCCAGCAGCTGGAGCGTCACCGGCTCGTCGTTGAGGTAGATGTCACCGGTTTCGGTGACCGCTACCGTCAGCGGCGTCGGGCCTGGTGCCGTTTCCGGCCGCTCGTCGAGGTTAGCTTCCGGCAACTCGACCTGCACTTTGTGCGCCATCAGCGGTGCCGTGACCATGAAGATGATCAGCAGCACCAGCATGACGTCGACAAGCGGGACGATGTTGATCGTGGCGTTGACCTTGTCGTTGCCACCACCTGAGCTGAAAGCCATATCTGAACTCCGTTGTCGCTACTGACGTGCGCGCTTCTTAGACCTTGGCCGGAACCGGCGTCTCGCCGACGCGCGAACCGGTGGCGAAGAAGTCGTGCAGGTCGTGCGCGAAGGTGTCGAGCTTGTTGTTCGTGCCGCGGTTCAGACGGACGAAGAAGTTGTAGCCGAGCACTGCCGGGATCGCGACGCCCAGACCGATGGCGGTCATGATCAGCGCCTCGCCGACCGGACCTGCCACTGCGCCGATGTCGGCCTGGCCGCTGGCACCGATGCGGATCAGGGCGCGGTAGATGCCCCACACCGTACCGAGCAGACCCACGAACGGGGCGGTCGCACCGACGGTGGCGAGCACGGTCAGACCGTCTTCGAGCTTCAGCGATTCGCGGGTCACGGCCTGACGCAGGGCGCGATCGACGAATTCCGAACGGTTCAGCGACTCGACCAGACGCGAACCTTCATGACGCTGGTGGTGCGCGGCGGCCTGGGCGGCATCGAGGGCGACCTTCGAGAAGGGCTCGCTCTTCGGCTGCTCTTCCATGAAGCGGATCGCGTCCTGCGCGTTCGGGGTTTCCCAGAACGTGTTGATCACGCGGTCGGTGCTGCCCTTCAGGCGCGCGGCCTTGATGGCGTTGAAAATGATCCAGAAGATCGACATGGCCGACATTGCGATCAGAACGATGAGCACGGTCCAGTTGACCGCGTCCATGTGCTCGATCATGTCAGCGAAGCCCATCGACTCCAGACCGGCAGCGTTGGACACAGCGGCGTTGGTGGTTTCCTGCAGCATGACGCTTACCTTCTAGATGTAGTGGTTTGAAGAGTGGAACGTTGACGCGAAAGTGTCGACGTTCCGAAGAACGCCGGTGTATCGGATACAGCTGGATCGATCAGCCGAGGTTGAAGTCGACCGGGACGCGGACGCGACCTGCAGCCGGCTGGCCGTTCGACATGGCCGGCTGGAACGACCACTTGCGTGCGGCTTCGATCGCGGCGCGATCGAGGTCACGGTTGCGGCTGGACTTTTCGACCGACACGTTGGTGACGTTGCCGTTGGCGTCGACGTCGATGACCAGGATCACCGTGCCCTCGATCTGCGCACGGGCGGCGGCAGGCGGGTAACGCGGCGGATTCATGTTCTTCGACGAGATGTCGACGCTGGCGCCGATGTCTTGTGACGGTGCGGGCGGCGACGGCGGCGCGGGCGGCGGGGCCGGCGTATCCATCGGCGACGGATCGTCGAACACGACCGGCGGTGATTCCGGCGGCGGCGGGACCGGCGTCGGACGCGGCGGGGTCAGTTCCTTGATCGGCGTCGGCTTCGGCGGCTCCGGCGGCGGCGGCGGCGGCGGCGGGGGCGGCGGCGGCGGTTCGATGATCACCACACGCGTGGCCGCTTCTTCCTGCGCTGCGGCGTTCGGCGGATTGACGGGCGCGAGCAGCAGCATGATCGCAGCGGCGTGGAACGCGACCACCATCGTGAAGCCGGCGATGCGGCCCCAGTTCAGGCCCTCGTCTTCGTCGTTCCTGTCGGTCGTCGTCGAGCGTTGCGTCATGCGGAGAACTCTGGTGAGGCCGGGGTCGAAACCCCGGTGGAAAAGTTGAACTGCCAACCTGTTCGGTCGGCAGGAACCCTAAAGCTTATACCAATCCAAGTGGCCAGCACCATCCATGATTCCGGCAACTTTTTCTTAACGACCGGAGATGATGCGCTCGGCGTCGGTGTTGGATTTCAGGCCCTTCGCGATCGCCTGACGCGCCGCTTCCTTCGCTTCGTCCGCACGGCCTTCCTGGTGCAGCACGCGCGCGAGATTGAGGTACGTATCGCCGTTTTCCGCGAGCGGTGCGGCCTTGCGCCATGCGGCGATCGCCGGCTCGATCTGATCACTGAAGTAGTTCGCCTGACCGAGCGCCGCCATCGTGCGGTAATCCTCCTTGAGGATGTTCTTCTGCAGGCCTTCGTTGATCACCGCGATCGCTTCGCGCTCCTTGTTCTCGCTGTTGAGATACAGCGCGTAGAGGTTGCGGTACTCGCTCTCTTCGGTGAGCTGACCGGCCGCACGCAGACGCTCGAACACTTCGATCGCCTTGTCGTTCTGGTCGGTCTGCAGATACGACACGGCGAGATTGACCTGCGAACGCTTGTCGCCCGGCGTCGCCTGCGCGACTTGTTCTGCGAGGCGCGTGGCTTCGGCGCTGTTGCCCGATTCGGCGTACGACGCCATCAGGATCTGCTGCCACTGCGGATCGACTTCACCACCCGCGTCGACCAGCGGCTTGAGCGTCGCGATCGCCTCCGGGTAGCGCTCGAGGCGATACAGCAGATTGCCCTTGAGCGCCTGGTCCTTGGGATCGGTCGAGCCGGACTCGCTGATGTAGCGATCGAGCGTCGCGAGCGCTTCGGCGTACTTGTCGTCCTGCGCCTGCAGCTGCGCGACGATCAGCATCGCCTGGAAGTGGTTGTTGTTGTCGAGGCCACCGGTCTCGATCGCCTGGTTGAGATAGGCGATCGCGCGGTCGTTGTCCTCGTTGAGGAGCAGCTGGCCGGCGAGCAGGGCCGCCATCGACTTGTCGTAGGTGTTGGCACTGCCGTTGGCGATGATCTCGTCGGCGACCGGCAGGCCCTTGGCGGCGTCGGATGCGTTGTTCGCTTCGGAGAGGGTGTTGAGCTGCTTGACCAGGCGCTGGCTGGCCGACACGCCCGGCTCCTGGCGGCTGCTGTTGGGATACAGCGCCTCGGCCTTCTGCGGCGCCTGGCGCGAGCTGCGGCGTTCGCTGCGATCGGCGCTGCGCGCGGAGCGGCTGCTGCGCTCGCTGCGGTCGCTGCCGCCTTCGTCCTGCGCGAACGCCATCGACGGCGCGGCGAACGCAAGCAGGGCGGTGGTCAGGGCAGCGGCGAGCGCCTGCTGGGACATGCGGGACTTCGACATGGAACACCTCGATTGGCAGGTGGCCCGCGGTACGCCGGGGGCCGGAGTCTGGATACGGCGATTATCGCCCGATGGTTGCGCAGATGCGCGCAGGCGCGGGTGAAACGCGCTCAGCCGCAGCGCGGACGCTTGCCTGCGGCCTGCGCCTGTTCGTAGGTCGGCACGAGGCTCGCGGCACGCGTCTGCAGTTCGCTGATGCGGTTCTCGGGATTGGGATGCGTCGACAGCCACTGCGGCGGACGGCTGCCGCCGCTGGCCGCGATCATGTTCTGCCACAGGCCGACCGCCGCGCGCGGATCAAACCCGGCCTTGGCCATCAGGTCCTGACCGACGACATCGGCCTCGGTTTCCTGCGTGCGCGTACCGGGCAGCAGGAAGGTCGTCTGCAGCGCGGCGCCGCCGAGCTGGTTCGCCGACTGCTGCGCGCCTTCGCCGTAGCGCGAGCCCAGCAGTGCACCCGCCACGCCGAGCGCGCCCTGCGCGCCCATCTGGCGGGTGATGCGTTCGTCGTGATGGTTCGCGTAAACGTGGCCGATCTCGTGCGCGATCACGGCGGCCAGCTGGTCCTGGTTCTGCGCGACCTTGAGGATGCCGGTGTGCACGCCGACCTTGCCGCCGGGCAGTGCGAACGCATTCGGGTTGTCGTCGACGAAGACCACCGATTCCCAGTTGAGCTGCTGCCAGTTGGCCGGCAGTTCGCGGACGATGTCGGTGACGATGCAGCGCACGTATGCCTGCTGCTTCGCATCGGTCGAGGCGCGCATCTGGGACTTGGTCTCGGCGAAGGCCTGCTCGCCCATCTGGTTGAGCTGGGCCTGCGAGACCGCGCCGACGTACTGGGTACGGCCGGTCGGGGACGTGGTGGTCGCGCAGCCGGCCAGCAACACAGCCGCAGCGAGCGCCGCGATGGGCGTTTTCATGGACGAGACTCCCCTGTTCAAGAACCCGTGTTGTAAAACGGCACGGATTAACGCGCCGTCAACCGCGGCCTCCATACGGAGGCGCACGGTGCGGCGGATTACGCCGGTCAGACGTCGAGATTGGCGACCTTGAGCGCGTTGTCGTCGATGAATGCGCGGCGCGGCTCGACGACGTCGCCCATCAGCGTGCTGAAGATCTCGTCCGCGGCGACCGCGTCTTCGATCCGCACCTGCAGCAGGCGGCGGGTTTCCGGGTTCACCGTGGTGTCCCAGAGCTGTTCGGGATTCATTTCACCCAGGCCCTTGAAGCGCTGGATCTGACGGCCGCGCTTGGCCTCCTCGAGCAACCAGGCTTGCGCTTCGGCGAAGGACTTCACCGGCTGGGCGCGGTTGCCGCGGACGATCTGCGCGCCGTCGCGGATCAGGCCATGCAGTTCCCGCGCCGCCTCGCCGATGGTGCGGAGCTCGCCGCTCTCCAGCGTGGCCAGCGGCACCAGCTGGGTAACGTCGAGGCCCATGTGCTGGCGGTCGATGGTCAGCACGGCGCCGCGTGCCTCGGTGGCCGGCTGTACCGCGAACTTGAAGCGCGGACGGCCCAGCCCCTTCTGGTTCAGCCGTGCCTCGAGCGCACGCAGCGCGGTGTCGATCTCGGCCTCGGTGCCGGATGCGATCGGCGCGACGTCGAGCAGCAGCTCCATGACGGCCGGATCGTAGCGGTGCGCGTTGCGGGCGATCGTCTCCTTGGCGGCGGCGAAGATCAGCAGCAGCTTCTCCAGCGCGGCGCCTTCGATCGCGGGTTCGCCCGCGGCCGGCGTCAGCGCGGCGCCTTCGACGGCATTGCCGGCGAGGTAGACGTCGAGCGCGGCATCGTCCTTGAGGTAGAGCTCGTTCTTGCCCTGCTTGATCTTGTACAGCGGCGGCAGGCCGATGTAGACGTAGCCGCGCTCGATCAGCTCCGGCATCTGCCGGTAGAAGAACGTCAGCAGCAGCGTGCGGATGTGCGATCCGTCCACGTCGGCGTCGGTCATGATGATGATGCGGTGGTAGCGCAGCTTGTCCGGGTTGTATTCGTCCTTGCCGATGCCGGTCCCGAGCGCGGTGATCAGCGTGCCGACCTCGGCGCTGGCGAGCATGCGGTCGAAGCGGGCGCGCTCCACATTCAGGATCTTGCCGCGCAGCGGCAACACCGCCTGGTTCTTGCGGTTGCGGCCCTGCTTGGCCGAGCCGCCGGCCGAGTCACCCTCGACGATGAACAGTTCCGACAGCGCCGGGTCCTTTTCCTGGCAGTCGGCCAGCTTGCCCGGCAGGCCGGCGATGTCGAGTGCGCCCTTGCGGCGCGTCAGATCGCGCGCCTTGCGCGCGGCCTCGCGGGCGCGGGCAGCGTCGACGATCTTGCCGGCGATCGCGCGGGCTTCGTTCGGATTCTCGTCCAGGAATTCCTGCAGCCGCTGGCCGAAGGCACTCTCGACCACCGGGCGGACCTCGGAAGACACCAGCTTCTCCTTGGTCTGCGAGGAGAAGCTCGGGTCCGGCACCTTGACCGACAGCACCGCGATCATGCCTTCGCGCATGTCGTCGCCCGACAGCGCCACCTTGGCCTGCTTGGCGATGCCGTTGCGTTCGATGTAGTTGGTCAGCGTGCGCGTCAGCGCGGCGCGGAAGCCGATCAGGTGGGTGCCGCCATCCTTCTGCGGGATGTTGTTGGTGAAGCAGAACATCGTTTCCTGGTAGGCGTCGGTCCACTGCAGGGCGACGTCGACCGTGATGCCGTTCTGTTCGCCGGTCACCGAGATCACGTTCGGGTGCAGCGGCGTCTTGAGCTGGGCCAGGTGCTCGACGAACGAGCGGATGCCGCCTTCGTACTCGAACAGGTCGCGGCGGCCGTCGCCACGCAGGTCGACGAGGTTGATCTTGACGCCGGAATTCAGGAACGACAGCTCGCGCAGGCGGCGGGCCAGGATGTCGTAGTGGAAGGTGACGTCGGAGAACGTGGCCACGGCCGGCCAGAAGCGCAGCAGCGTGCCGCGCTTGGTCGACGGCTCGCCGCGTTCGACCGGCGATACCGCCTCGCCCATCGCGTATTCCTGGTGGTGGTGGAAGCCGTCGCGCCAGATGTCGAGGGTGAGCTTCTCGCTCAGCGCGTTGACCACCGAAACACCGACGCCGTGCAGGCCGCCCGAAACCTTGTAGCTGTTGTCGTCGAACTTACCGCCGGCATGCAGCTGGGTCATGATGACCTCGGCCGCCGAGATGCCTTCTTCCTTGTGGATGTCGACCGGAATGCCGCGGCCGTTGTCCGACACCGAGACCGAGCCGTCTTCGTGGATGGTCACCACGATATCGTCGGCGTGGCCGGCCAGTGCTTCGTCGATCGAGTTGTCGACGACTTCGAAGACCATGTGATGCAGACCGGTGCCGTCGTGCACGTCGCCGATGTACATACCGGGACGCTTGCGCACGGCCTCGAGGCCACGCAGGACGGTGATTCGGCTGGAATCGTAATCGGAGTTGGCGGGGGCGCCGCTGGAGATCGTCTCGTCGCTCATTCGGTTCGCTGTCTGGCCGGGAGCGCGGCGTCCGTGCGCGGCGTCCGGAGCACCGGTCGCACGCGGCAGGAATGGGCCGCAAGGGCGGAATTATAGCAGTTCGGACCCGGCCCTCCGGCGCGTGTTCCACGTGGAACAACACGTCGACCGGGGATTCGAACCGGGCTTCAGGATGTTCCACGTGGAACATGAGCGCATCGGGTTGGCGCGCTCGGTGAGGCCGTCAGCCTTGGCTGACCACGCCGTGTTCCACGTGGAACGTCGTGGCCTCCGCCAGCACTGCATCCGGCCAATGGTCGGGGCGTTCGGTCCCGGTGATCAGCACCTGCGCGCCCGCATCCCGCAGATACGCCAGCACCTGCCGTTGGTGATGGCGATCCAGTTCGGAGGCCAGGTCGTCCAGCGCGATCACCGGCCAGCGCCCTTCGAAGCGATCCGCGCAATCCCGGGCCTGCGCGAGCAGGCAGCACAGCGCGGATTGCTTGGCCTGACCGCGCGACAGCAGCGACTGTTCCGGCCTGTCCTCGAATCGGATCCGCCAATCGGCGCGGTGCGGTCCCACGCTGGTATGGCCGGCCGAGCGATCGCGATCGCGGGCCACGACCAGCGCGTCGGCCAGCGACAGATCCTGCCGGCGCCAGCCGGGCAGGAACACGAGCTCCGGTGTGCCGAGGGACGGCGCGACTTGCGCGGCCACTGCCTGCACCGCCAGTTGCAACCGCTGCAAATATGCCTCGCGCCGAGTATCGAGCGGCAGCGCTGCGTCCGCGAGTTCGTGATCCCACGCATCGAGTTGCGTGCCACCGGCGCCGGACTTGAGCAGGGCGTTGCGCTGCCGAAGCGCCCGCGCGTAACGGCGCCATTGCTGCAGGAAGTCCTGTTCCACGTGGAACAGTCCCCAATCCAGGAACCGGCGCCGGACCTCGCTGCTGCCGGAAATCAGGGCGTGGCTGCCGGGTTCGAAGGTCACCACCATCAACGCAGCACACAGGTCCCCGAGCTGGGAAACGTCCTCGCCATCCAGACGGCCGCTCCAGTCCTGGCCGGTGTGGCGCAACCCGGCGCGGCGAATGCGGTCCGGCTGCGCGGGATCCTCGCGCCACTCGGCGTAGAGCTCGACCGCCTCACGTCCGCGCTGCACCAGGCCGTCGCGTACCCGCCCCCGGAAGCTGCGTCCGTAGGCCATCAGATGCAGCCCCTCCAGCACACTGGTCTTGCCCGCCCCGTTGTCGCCCAGCAGCAGATTCAAGCCGGGGCCCGGCCGCAGCGAGGTCGGCTGCAGATTGCGTACGTTGTGGAGGTCGAAGCGGGTGATCTGCACGGAAGTCCTGCAAGTGGCATCCCGGCGCCTGCCACCGTAGGCGCAGTAAGCGGGCCGGAACGGAAGACGCCCGGCAAGCCGGGCGTCGTGTTCCACGTGAAACATGTGTGGGCGACGGGCGCCCAGTCTACCGATGGCGTCAGAGACGCAGCGGCATCACCACGTGACGGCTGCGCTCGTCGGTCGCCTCGCGCACCAGTGCGGACGAATTCGCATCGCGAAGCTTGAGGATCACCTGCTCGCCGCGCAGCGCGGTCAGGGCGTCCAGCAGGTAGTTCACGTTGAAGCCCACTGCCAGATCGTCGACCTTGGTGTCGGCCTCGACTTCCTCGTGCGCCTCTTCCTGCTCGGGGTTGTGCGCGTTGATGCGCACGGTGCCCGGGGAGACTTCCAGCCGCACACCGCGGTACTTCTCGTTCGACAGGATCGCCACGCGCTGCAGCGCGGCGCGCAGCAGTTCGCGGTCGATCGTGACTTCGCGGTCGGCGCCGATCGGAATCACGGCCTCGTAATCCGGGAAACGGCCATCGATCAGCTTGCTGGTGAAAGTCACATCGTCGCGCTTGACCCGCAGGTGGTTGCGGCCGAGTTCCAGCTCCAGCGTCTTGTCGCCGCCCTCGAGCAGGCGCTGCAGTTCGGTCACGCCCTTGCGCGGCAGGATGATCTGGCGCTTGGTCTGGACCGCGGTCTCCAGCGTCGTCTCGCACAGCGCGAGGCGGTGGCCGTCGGTCGCGACGCAGCGCAGGCGGGTATCGCCCAGATCGAACAGCAGGCCGTTGAGGTAGTAGCGGACATCCTGCTGCGCCATCGCGAACGCGGTGCGCTCGATGAGTTCCTTGAGCGCCGCTTCCGGGACCGCGATGCGGTCGGTGGCTTCGACCTCGTCTACGGACGGGAAATCGCCCGCCGGCAGGCTCGACAGCGTGAAGCGGCTGCGACCGGCCTGCACGGTGATCTTCTCGCCGGACTGCGAGATGACGACCTTGCTGCCGTCGGGCAGCGCCCGAACGATGTCGAACAGCTTGCGGGCCGGAATCGTGGTCTCGCCGTCCTGGGCATCGTCGACCGCACGACGCGACACCATCTCGACTTCGAGGTCGGTACCGGTCAACGACAGCTGACCGTCCTGGACCTGGACCAGCAGGTTGGCCAGCACGGGCAGGGTCTGGCGGCGCTCGACGACGTTGACGACCTGGGCCAGCGGCTTGAGCAGTGTTTCGCGTTGGAGACTGAAACGCATGTCGGTGTTATCCCCTTGTCCCGTGCTTTTATAAAAAGGATATAAATCTAAAAATGGTGGTGCTGGGTAAGGCCGAAATCGGTTGGTATCTACTGCAAGCCGCTGAATCGATTACGTTTTTCCGACCTTCAAACCCGGTGGACAGTGCAGTGTGGAGAGGTGGATCAAGCTGTGGACAACTTTCGACCCCTCAAGTTGTCCACAGGCTCTCCACCTCCGGTCCCCGTGTTGTGCAGGGCCCGGTGATGCACAGCTTACTCGCTGAGTTTACGGATCAGCTTGTCCCAGTCCTCGCGGAGTTTGCCGTCGCTTTCGATCAGCGTGCGGATCTGCCGGCAGGCGTGCAGCACGGTGGTGTGGTCGCGGCCCGCGAAGGCCTCGCCGATCTCCGGCAGGCTGTGCTCGGTGAGCTCCTTGGACAGCGCCATCGCCACCTGACGCGGACGCGCCAGTGAGCGCGTGCGGCGCTTGGACAGCAGGTCCTTGATCTGCAGGCCGTAGTAGTCGGCCACGACCTTCTGGATGTTGGACATGCTGATCGCCTGCTGCTGGGCGCGCAGCAGGTCGCGCAGCGTCTCCTGGGCGAACTCGACGGTGATCGCCCGGCCCATGAAGTTCGCACGCGCGGCCAGCGTATTGAGCGCGCCCTCGAGGTCGCGCACGTTGGAGTGCATCTTCTTGGCCAGCAGGAACGCCACGTCGTCGGGCACCTGGGTGCCGCGCTCGGCGGCCTTGGCCAGCACGATCGCCGCCCGGGTCTCGAAATCGGGCGGATCGATCGCCACCGACAGGCCCCAGGCCAGGCGCGACTTCAGCCGCGGCTCCAGGCCGTCCACCTCACGCGGATAGCGGTCGCAGGTCATGATGATCTGCTGCTTGCTGTCGAACAGCGTGTTGAAGGTGTGGAAGAACTCTTCCTGGGTGCGGTCCTTGCCGGCGAAGAACTGGATGTCGTCGATCAGCAGCGCGTCGATCTGGCGGAACTGGCGCTTGAACTGGTCCGAGGTCTTTTCCTGGATCGAGCGGAAGAACGCGCTGTAGAACTCCTCCGAACGCAGATACAGCACGCGCGCACGCGGATTGGCCTGTCGCATCGCATTGCCGGCGGCGAACATAAGATGGGTTTTGCCCAGGCCCGTGCCGCCGTAGAGCAGCAGCGGGTTGTGGGCACGGTCGCCCGGCTTGAGCGCAGCCTGCCAGGCCGCGGCGCGGCCCATCTGGTTGCTGCGGCCCTCGACGAAGTTGTCGAAGGTGTAGTGGCTGTCCATGTTGCCGGCGAAGGCTTCGATCGGCGCCGCGGGCTGGGCGCGTGCATCGCCTCCCGACAGCGTGGTCGCCGACGGCGGCGCCACCGCACGCGGCAGCGAGCCGACCTGCAGGCTCACGTCCTCGACGCCGGCGAAATGCGCCAGCAGCTCGCGGATGCGCGGCATGTAGCGCGCCTGCACCTCGTCGCGGACGAAGGCATTGGGCGCGTAGAGCACGGTCGAGCGGTCGTCGGCGTGGGCCTGCAGCGGCTTGAGCCAGGTGTGGACATCCTCGACCGGAAACTCGGCTTCGAGGCGTTGAAGGCAGCGGGGCCAGGCATCCATCATGCGGCGGAATTCGACAAAGCGGGCGCCGCCACGCAGGTGCGCGGCAAGGTCGCCGGGGAAGGGCAGGCAGACTATCATGTCGCCACCCGCGGCCAGTCCCCGCGCGGCCTCCGCAGACCCGACGCGCGCACCGGCTTGACCGGTCCGGCACCGGGCCGCTAGAATTTCCGGTTCTATTCGTCACGTTGCCCGAAGGGCTCGACCATGGCTACCAAGCGCACCTATCAGCCCAGCAACCTCAAGCGCAAGCGCGACCACGGTTTCCGTGCCCGCATGGCGACGGCCGACGGCCGCAAGATCCTCGCGCGTCGTCGCGCGAAGGGCCGCAAGGTCCTCTCGGCCTGAAGCCCTCCGGGTCGGTGAGTCGCGTCTCCGCACTCCCGACCCGTTCTGCAGCGCAGCTTCCATGACCGCCGGTGTCCGCTATCCGCGGCACGTGCGTGTGCGCGCGCGCGCCGATTTCGATCGAATCTTCGCCAGTGCGACGCGGACCGCGTCGCCGATGCTGGCCGTCCATCTGTTGCCCGAAGAAGGCCCGGCGCGTCTTGGCCTGGCGGTGTCGCGCAAGGTCGACAAGCGCGCCGTCGGTCGCAACCGGATCAAGCGCGTGCTGCGCGATGCCTTCCGCCTGATGCAGCCCCAGCTGGCGCCGGGCAGCTATGTCGTCGTGGCCCGTCCGGCCGCGGCGCAGGCCGACAATCCCGCATTGCGCGCCGCCTTCCTCAATGTGTTGCGGCGCGCCCGCGCGTTGCCGCCGTCATCTGCGGCCGGCACAATGCCCGCCTCCCCGATTCCATCCACGCCGGTGTCTTCCGGCGCATGAGCCTGCCTGCCTGATGAACCAGATCCGTACTTTCCTCGTCCTCGCCTGGCTGATGGTGGCCGTGTTGTTGTGGATGGAGTGGGGCAAGGAAAAGACCGCAGCCGCGACCCAGCCGCAGACCAGCGCCGCCCAGGCGTCGCCGTCGGTCACCGTGCCGGGCGCCGCTGCCGGCAGTGCCGCCGTGCCGACCGCGCCTGCCGATGCTGCGCCGGTGCCGCCGGCCCCGGGCGCTGCGCCGGTCTCCGCCGCCGCCGCGCCGGCTGCGCGCCAGGTCGTCGCCCAGACCGACGTGCTGCGGGTGGTGCTCGACGCCGGCAACGTGATCGAAGCCGATCTGCTGGCCTATCCGCAGACGCGCGAGGACGGCGCGCCGCCGGTGCGGATGTTCGACACCGATCCGCTGCATTACTACGCCGCGCAGACCGGCTGGGTCAGCAGCAGCAATGCCGCGCCGAGCCACGAGGGCCAGTTCGTGCCCGAAGGCACCGCGACGTCGGCCGTGCTCGCACAGGGCGAGAACACCGTCATCGTGCCCTTCGTGTGGACCGGCGCCGACGGCGTGACGATCCGCCGCAGCTTCGTGCTGACCCGCGGCGACTACGCGATCGAAGTCCGCGACGAAATCGTCAACACCGGCACGACCGCGTGGCAGGGCTTTCCGTACCGCCAGCTGATCCGCACCGCACCGGCGGTCAAGCGCGGCATGACCAATCCCGAGTCCTACAGCCTGACCGGCGCGACCTGGTTCGGCAGCGACATCGGCTACAGCCGCCGCCAGCTGGGCGACTTTGAGAGCGACGGTCCGCTCAACGCGAAGGACAGCCAGATCTGGATCGCGATGGTCCAGCACCACTTTTTCAGTGCGTGGATCCCGCGTCCCGACGACACCGGCACGATCTCGATGCAGATCGATCGCAGCACCGGTGCGCCGCGGTACCTGATCCGCGAGTTCGGCGCGCCGATCGCCGTGCCCGCCGGACAGCAGGCCTCGACCACCGCGCGTCTGTGGGTGGGACCCAAGCAGGTCGATCTGATCCAGGCGCAGGGCGTGCGCGGTCTCGATCGCGTCGTCGACTACAGCCGCTTCTCGATCTTCGCGATGCTCGGCGAAGGCCTGTTCTGGGTGCTGGCCAAGCTGCACGGCCTGATCGGCAACTGGGGCTGGTCGATCATCGGCCTGGTGCTGCTGGTGAAGCTGGCGCTGTATCCGCTGTCGGTCGCGCAGTACAAGTCGATGGCGAAGATGCGCAAGTTCCAGCCGCGCATCGCCCAGCTCAAGGAGCGCTACGGCGACGACAAGCAGAAGTTCCAGCAGGCGATGATGGAGCTCTACAAGAAGGAGAAGATCAATCCGATCGGCGGCTGTCTGCCGGTGCTGCTGCAGATGCCGGTGTTCTTCGCGCTGTACTGGGTGCTGCTCGAGTCGGTGGAACTGCGCCACACGCCGTGGATGCTGTGGATCCAGGATCTGACCGCGCGCGATCCGTACTTCATCCTGCCGGTGCTCAACATCGCGATCATGTGGGCGACGCAGAAGCTTACGCCGATGGTCGGCATGGATCCGATGCAGCAGAAGATCATGCAGTTCATGCCGCTGGTGTTCGGCGCGATCATGATCTTCTTCCCGTCCGGTCTGGTGCTGTACTGGGTCACCAACGGCGGCCTCGGCCTGCTGCAGCAGTGGTGGATGATCCGCCGCTACAGCGAGGCGCCGGCGAAGGCCTGACGGCCGCGCCGATTCGATCTCCACGAGCCCGCCGCATGGCGGGCTCGTGCGTTGAGGAACACTGAAATGACGACATCCACCGAGACCATCGCCGCGATCGCCACTGCGCCCGGCGCCGGCGGCGTCGGCATCGTGCGCCTGTCGGGTCCGGCGTCGCTGTCGATCGCGCGCACGATCTGCGGACGCGCCCTGCGCGCGCGCCATGCGCATCACGTGCGTTTCTTGGACGCCGATGGCGCCGTGCTCGACGACGGCCTCGCGCTCGCCTTCCCCGGCCCGGCCAGCTATACGGGCGAGGATGTCGTCGAGCTGCAGGCGCACGGCAGCCCGGTCGTGCTGCAGCAGTTACTGGCGCGCTGTCGCATGCTCGGCGCGCGACTCGCGCGACCCGGTGAGTTCAGCGAACGCGCGTTCCTCAACGGCCGGCTCGATCTGGCGCAGGCCGAAGCCGTCGCCGATCTGATCGCGGCCGGCGACGCACGCGCGGCCCGCGCCGCCCGCCGCGCACTCGACGGCGTGTTCTCCGATCGCTGCGACGCGCTCGCCGCCGAGCTGCTGCACCTGCGCGTCTACGTTGAAGCGATGATCGACTTTTCCGACGAGCCGATCGACACGCTCGGTGGCGACGAGGTCGCGCGCCGCATCGAGGCACTTGCCGTGTCGCTGTCGCAACTGCTGGCCGAGGCCGAGCAGGGCCGGCGGCTGCGCGACGGCTTGCACGCGGTGATTGTCGGCCCGCCCAATGCCGGCAAGAGTTCGCTGCTCAACGCGCTGGCCGGCGTGGACCGCGCGATCGTCACCGACATCGCCGGCACCACGCGCGATCTGCTGCACGAGACGCTGCGCATCGGCGGCGTCGAACTCACCCTGGTCGATACCGCGGGCCTGCGCAGCGAAGGTGACGCGATCGAGCAGGAAGGCATGCGCCGCGCGCGCGCCGAACTGCAGCGCGCCGATCTCGCGCTGGTGGTGCTCGATGCACGCGACCCGGAGGCGGGGTGGGCATCGGTGGAAGACGCCATTGCCGATGTGGCGGACCGCATCGTCGTGCACAACAAGACCGATCTGCTCGCCGACGCCGCGTCGATCGCGCGCGATGCCGTGCACGTCTCCGCGCGCACCGGCGCCGGGCTCGACACGTTGCGCGACGCGCTGCACTCGCGGCTCGGCGGCGACACGCGCGCAGGCGAAGGCGCGTTCACCGCGCGGCAGCGGCATGTCGATGCGTTGCGCGATGCGGCCGATGCGGTCGACGACGCGCGCGGCACCCTGGCGGCGCAGCATCTCGAGCTGGCCGCCGAATCGTTGCGCGTCGCGCACGATGCGGTCGGCGCGATCACCGGGCGGATCCTGCCCGACGATCTGCTCGGGCACATCTTCTCGAGTTTCTGCATCGGCAAGTAGCCCGCGGCCCGGGCACCGAATGGGCGCCATCGACGGCGATCGGGACGCCAAGATTCGTGATCGCGTCGACAGCCTGCGTGCTCGGCGAACGCGCAAGCATTGACAAATCGTCTCCGCTGACGCGTTCTACGCACTCTTGCGGACATGCATCCTTGGGGAAAGATGATGGTCTCGAAGATTCCGACGACCCGTCGCGCGTCCCGCGCGCGGCTGGCCGCCGCCGTGGGTCTGGCCTGTGTACTCGCCGCCTGCGGGCGCAGCGACGAGGCCGAAGCGCCTGTCGCCGCCGCGCCGGGCGCGGTCACCGCGCAGGCCAGCCAGCAGGCCGCCGCGCGTCAGCAGGCCGCCGACGACGCGATCGCCGGGCTGTCGGTCGACGAGCTGCGCAGCGCAGGCGCGGCCGCCTACCAGGAAAGCCGTCTGTACGCGCCGGCCGGCGAGAACGCGATGGAGTACTACCTCGCGTTGCGCGAGAAGCAGGCCGGTGACGCTGCGGCCTCCAGCGCGCTGATCGACCTGCTGCCGATGAGCGTCATCGCCACCGAGCAGAGCCGCGATCGCGGCGACTACGCCGAAGCGCGTCGTCTGCTCGGTCTGATCGAACGCGCCGACAGCAAGCACCCTGCGCTCGAGCGCCTGCGCGCGAGCATCGCCACGTCCGAGGAACAGGCCGCGGCCCGCGTGGAGCAGCAGAAGCTGACCGCCGAACAGGAAGCCCAGCGCGCGCAGACCCTGGAGCGCGAGCGCGCGGCCCAGCAGCAGCAGCAACAGGCCGCCGCCGCGCAGCAGCTGGCGCAGCAGCAGAGCGCGACCGATCAGGCGGCGCGCGAAGAAGCCGCCCGGCAGGCTGCCGCCCGCGAAGAGGCCGCCCGCCCGCAGCCGGCCCGCCCCGAACCCGCGCCGCAGGAGACCCCTGCGCCCGCACCCGCGACACCCGCACCGTCTGCTGCGCCCGCGCAGTTGCGTCCGCTGAGCACGCCCGCGCCGCGCTATCCCGCCGACGCCCTGCGCGCCGGCACGAGCGGCGAAGTCATGGTCGAGTTCACCGTCGGCGTCGACGGTTCGGTCAGCAATGCACGCGTGGTCCGCGCCGATCCGCCGCGCACTTTCGATCGCGAGGCCTTGGCGGCGGTGCGGCGCTGGCGTTTCGAGCCGGTGCCGGCGCCGGTGACGACGCGGCGGACGATCGGGTTCTCGCCGACGGCGAATTGATTCGGCGCTCTGCTTTTGCGTTTGCGTTTGCTTCGGCTCCCGCTTTCTGCACCTGTTTTTGCATGAGCGAAACGTGTCGATGCCGATCGCAGACCCGTAGGGCGCCGCACATGGATGTGCGGCGTTTTCCGACCGAGCCAGGCGGGCGAGTCGAAAAATCCCGGAACGAATGACACGCCGGGTGAGCTTCGTCGGGCTGGATCTTTTTCTTTGGTTCCGTTTCTTTGACTCGCATCTTCGATGCTCGCCCCTGCGGGGCCGGCTTCGCCGCTCGCACTGCGCGCGTGGGCCAGCAAAAGAAATGAACCCGCTCGCCGCAAGGCGAGTGGAAGCGTTTGATCTTGCTCGCCGCCGCAGGCGGAGAAGCGAATAACAACGTCAACCGCTTTCGTCCGCTGACGCGGCCGAGTTCATTTCTTTTGGTGGACGCCAAAAGAAACGGAACCAAAGAAAAACGTCTCCCCGACACGTCCACAGCCCGCGGCTTGTAGCGCACCGGGATTTTCCGACTCGGCATCCTGCCTCGGTCGGAAAACGCCGCACATCCATGTGCGGCGCCCTTCGGGTACGCAGGCGCATCGCGGCGTTACGAACAGCCGCGTCATGCGTCGAGACGTCTGACAAGGACAAGCAAGAAAAAGCCCGGAAAATGCCGGGCTTTCTTATGACGCTGAAAGCTGACCTCAGCCGGCAACCGCCAGCTTCTCCTGTCCGTAGCGCCACACCGCCAGCATCCACAGCGCCGCAGCCAACGCCAGGCTCGCGCCCAGATACACACCCCAGACTTCCGGTGCGATCGGCTCGGCACGAATGATCTTCAGCAGCAGCTGGTTCTGCGCGAGGAATGGCACCGCGAACTGCCACAGCTCGGTCTTGATCGGATTGATCATCAGCACGAAGCTCGGAACCATCGGCAGCAGCATCAGCCAGACGATGTGGCTCTGGGCTTCCTTCATGCTCTTGGCGGTCGCGGCGAGGAAGGTCAGCAGCGAGGTGCCGACGAACAGCATCGGCAGCAGCACCAGCAGCATCTTGCCGATCGCCATGAAGCTCACGTCGAGCAGCCTGGCCGACCCGCCGCCCATCTGCGCACTGACCTTGAAGGCGAGCATCGTCAGGATCAACGAGGCCATGCCGATCAGGCAGGCGGCGGCGATCTTGCCGCTGACGATCGCACCGCGGGACGCCGGCGTGGCCAGCAGCGGTTCCAGCGACTGGCGTTCGCGTTCGCCGGCGGTCGCGTCGAGGATCAGGTAGGAGCCGCCGATGAAGCTCGACAGGATCAGCAGATACGGCAGCAGCACCGCCAGCAGGATGCCGCGCTTGGCTTCCTCGGTCGCCGTGTCGCGTGTGCCGACTGCGAGCGGCTGCACCACGCCCGGATCGATGCCGCGGGCGAGCAGGCGCAGGGCGCCGACCTGCTGGCCGTAGGCGGTGATCGCATTCCGCACACGACGCGTCGGCGTCTCGGCGTTGCGGCGCGTGCTGTCGCTGATGATCTCGACCGTCGCCGGGCGACCGGCGTGCCAGTCCTCGGCGAAGCTCGCCGGAATCTCGATCGCCACGTCGATGTCCTGGCCGGCGATCGCCGCGTCGAGATCCGCCGGTGCATCGACGGCCTGGATGCCGAGCGTCGCCAGATGCGCGACGAGATTGGGCGCATGCTCGGCGCCGATCACCGGCACCTCCAGCACGCGGTCCATCTCGGTCTTCATGCGCTTCTCGGCCATGAAGTTCATGCCCAGCATCAGCAGCGGATACATCAACGGGCCGAGCAGCAGCGCCATGAACAACGTGCGCCGGTCGCGCGCGATGTCGAGCAGCTCCTTGCGCACCACGCACCACATCCATTTCAGGTTGCTCATGCCAGCAGGCCCTCCTCGGAACCGATCGCACTGACGAACGCGTCTTCCAGGTTCGACTTGCCGAAACGTTCGCGCAGTTCGTCGGCGGTGCCGTCGGCGACGACGCGGCCCTTGGCGACGATGACGATGCGGTCACATAGCGCGGCGACCTCCTGCATGATGTGGCTGGAGAAGATCACGCAGCGGCCGTCGGCGCGCAGCTTGAACAGGAACTCGCGCATCGCGCGCGTGGTCATCACGTCCAGGCCGTTGGTCGGTTCGTCGAGGATCACGTTGCGCGGGTCGTGCACCAGCGCGCGCGCGATCGCGGTCTTGGTGCGCTGGCCCTGGCTGAAGCCTTCGGTCTGGCGGTCGAGAATCTCGCCCATGTCGAGCTGCTCGCTGAGCACGCGCGTGCGCTCCAGGATCTCCGCCTTCGACAGGCCGTGCAGTTCGCCGAAGTAGCGGATGTTCTCGCGCGCGGTCAGGCGCTTGTAGACGCCGCGCGCATCGGGCAGCACGCCGAGCACGCGACGCACGGCCGCCGGGTCCTGCGCGGCGTCGATGCCGTCGACCAGCACGCGGCCGCTGTCGGGCTTCATCAACGTGTAGAGCATGCGCAGCGTCGTCGTCTTGCCGGCGCCGTTGGGGCCGAGCAGGCCGGTGATGCGGCCGTCCTCGGCGACGAAGTCGACGCCGTCGACGGCCTTGACCGTGCCGGTCTTGGTCTTGAACGCCTTGTGCAGTTGCTGGGCCGTGATCATCGGCGGAGCTCCGGAAGAAAGAGGGACGTCGGCAGGCGCGGCGCGGTCACGGCGACCACCCGTTGAAGCTGGTGAACGGTGGCACCGGACGCATCGCATCCAGGCACGTCGCGTCGAGCGCCTTCGCATCGGTGGATTCGATGAACTGCGCGAGCAGCTTGGGCGCGCAGCCGAGCGCGAACGTGCCGTGGCCCTGGCCCTTGAACACCAGATGGCGACCGTTGGGCAGACCGGCCAGCACGCGGTCGGCGTAGGCGGCCGGCGTCACCGGATCGAGCTCGCCCGACATCAGCAGCGCGGGCACGTCGGACTGCAGCGCCGCGGTGTGGTTCGCAGGCGGCGCGCCGGTGGGCCACGTGCGGCAGGCGCCGAAGAACATGCGCGCCACGCCCGGACCAAGGATGGTGTCGGCGACGCGGCCGTCCTCGCGATACCGGCCCGCATCTTCGGCGCAGATCACCGACCACTGCATGCCGCGCGTCATCTGCCCGCCGACGTTGCTGTACATCAGCTGCGACAGCGACATCAGCGGGCCGTAGCGGCCCTGCGCCGCTTCGTCGAGGATCAGCGGCAGCAGCGACGCGGTCTGCGGCGCGTACGAGAACAGGAACGCGAGGCCGGTCACCGTATCGGGCGTGACCACGCCATCGCGCTGCGCACCGGTGGTCGGATCGCGATAGGTCACCGGCGCCGGCGTCGTCTGCAGCGTCGACAGCACACCGCGCAGCTGCGCCTGCAGATCGGTCGGGAAGCGTTCGCGGCAAGCGGCGTCCTGCGCGCACTGCTTCGATTGCAGCGACAGCGCATCCTCGAAGGTGTGTGCGAATTCGCCGCCGACGACCAGATCGTTCGGCGCCACGCCGTCGAGCACGATGCTGCGCGTGTGCTGCGGATACGCCATCGCGTACTGCTGCGCCACGCGCGTGCCGTAGGAGCCGCCGACCAGGTTCACCTGTTCGGCGCCGAGCGCGGCGCGCACGGTGTCGAGATCGCGGATCGCGTTGGCGGTCGTGTAGAAGCGCGGATCCGCGCGGTCTTCCAGGCCGGCCAGGCATCGGCCGACGTAGGCGTCAAGCGCGGCGTCGTCGGGCGCGGTCAGTGCATCGAGTTCCATCGCCTCGCCATCGGCATCGGTGCAGGTCAGCGGATTCGAACTGCCGGTGCCGCGCTGGTCGACCAGCACGATGTCGCGCTGGCGACGCACTTCACGCAGGCCGGCGTTGATCTGCGCGGCCAGTTCGGTCGCCGCCTGGCCGGGACCGCCGGCGAGGAAGAACACCGGATCGGCGGTGCCGCCGTCGTTCGAATCCGCCGGCAGCCACGCGATGTTGAGCCCGATCTTGCGGCCTTCGGGTGCGTCGGGGTTCTCCGGCACTTCGAAGGTCGCGCACTGCGCTTCGACGCGCGTGGCGGCGTTGCCGCCGTCGAGCGTGCAGGCCTGGAACGGAATCTGGCCGAACATGCGCGCCGGTCGTGCGCCGTCGCCGTCGGCCGGCGCCGGTGCACCGCCGCTGCAGCCGGCGAGCGTCGCGCTCGCGGCCAGCGCCAGCAGGGAAAGCCTCGTTGCTCTCATGGAACGTCCTCGAACAGGAAAATGGATTCGATGGGCTCGGCGAACTCGCGGGCGATCCGGAATGCCAGCGGCAGGCTGGGGTCGTACTTCCCGGTTTCGATCGCGTTGATCGTCTGTCTCGAGACATCCAGACGTTCGCCAAGCTGTGCTTGTGACCAGCCGCAGGCCTCGCGCAGTTCGCGCACCCGGCTCTTCATCCGCGCGCACTCACCGGTAGCGCCGCGCGATGACGGCCTTGGCGATGCCGTAGGTCCCGCACAGCAGCGGAAACACCCACAGCATCGCCGCGCTCGCAGGCACGTCGATGACACGCGCCGCCTGCAGGAACCCGGCGGTCATGTACGCGAACGCGACCAGTGCGGCGGCGATGCAGACCGCTTCGAACTCGATGCGCTGCTGCAGTTCGTCGACGCCGCGGACGAAATGCACCATCGCCCGCAGCACCAGCGCGATCGGCGCGACCGGCAGCAGCGCGATCAGCGCCCGCAACGCCGGCGCCTCGACACTGCGCAACAGCAGCAGGGAGACGAATAGCAGCACGGTGTAGGCGCCCATGCCGATGAGCACATCGCGGGTGTAGCGGCGGCGCAGCGCCGGAGGCGCGTCGTCGCAGGCGGTCGCGCGCCGCGACAGCGACACTACGCCGATGCCTACTGCCGACAGCAGGATCAGGACGCTCGCCCATTCCGGCGCGGTCGGTACCAGCAGGCGGAGGGCGACCGCCGCAGCCAGGAGCAGGACGGCGACGGCGCGCAGGGGAAAACGGGCGGACGATGCGACCATGGCGGGACCGTGTGTCAAGTGGGCTTGACACGGAGCATGCGCGGCGCGAATTGCGGTGTCAAGCGTGCTTGACAGGTTGCACCGTCGGGTCAGCTCGCGACAGCCCCGGCGTCGCGGGTCTGCGCCAGCACGACGAGTCGTTCCTCGAACACGCGCCGGCTGGCGGCGTCCGGCAGCCGCTCCGCGAGTAGGTGCGCCTGTTGGAGATGCGCCGCGAGCGCATCTGCGTCGCCGTCCAGGGCTGCGAGTTCGGCATCGATCCACGCGCGATACGGCGACAGGTCCATCAGCCCGCCTTCGCAACGCGCGCGCCACGCGGCGAGCAAGCCGCGGTCGCCGACCAGCAGCGCCGCATGGCTGGCGAGCGTGACGGCGATGGCGGGCTGGAACACCGCCGGCGCTTTCGGAAAGGCGGCGGCCAGCGCCTCGGCTTCCTCGCGCGCAGCATCGGCATCGCGGCAATCGGACGCGTGCGACAGCCGCAACAGGCGCGCCGTCAGCTGCAGGCCGTCGCTGGCGACGCCGGCGTCCACGACGGGAATCGACGTGGCCGGCCAGTCACGCGGTCGCACGTCGGCCAGGCTCAGCGCCATCAACTGGTTGATCTGCAGCTGCAGCGCGGCATCGGGCGTGCGACGCGCGAGATCGAGCAGGCCGCGGCCATCGGAGCGCCAGCCCTCCCGGTGCAGCGGCACCAGATTGCCCAGGCCCATACACGCGGCGCCGAGCGCCACGCCCAGACCCGCGGCCATCCACCAGGTCGACATCGGCACCCAGGCCACCAGGGCCAGACACAACGCCGCCGTGAGCAGGTTGGCCAGCGGCCCGCCCAGCAGGAAGACCGTCTGGTCGAGGCGCGACAGGCCGCGTTCGCCGCGGGGCAGCAAGGCGGCGAATCCGCCGATGCCGCGCACGCCGCCGCCGTAGCGCCAGCGCCAGCGGTCGTCGCTGCCGCGCTCGATCCGGAGCGGCCCGACCCCGAACGCGATCGCATGCATGCCGCGCGACAGTCCTGCGAGCGCATGCCCCGCTTCGTGCAGCACGATGTGCGGCCACAGCGACAGGAAGAAGCCGGCCAGCAACGCGAGCCCCGTGCCGCGCGGCAACCCGTCCAGCGCCGGCAGGCCGAGCTTCGCGAGGCCCACGCCGAACAGACCGCCAGCGAGAAACAGCGCCATCGGCCGCAGCGCGCGCCGCCACAGCGCGCGTTTCGCCGCCGGCGCTTCGGGCGCGGGCGGCATCAGGGAGGCGAACGGGGCGTGCGGCGGCGGGGCGCTGTCGGGCGTCGTCATCCGCGGCGGGTCATTTGCTGCTGACGTACTTCTCGCGACGGATCAGCGGCACCGGCAGGCCGAAGCCCTTCAGCGCCTCGAACGTCGCGTCGACCATGTTCGGATTGCCGCACAGGTAGGCGATGTCGCCCTCGCCCGGGGCGAACTCCTCGAGGAACTGCTGCACGTAGCCGTGGCGCACGTCGGCATGCGGCGCGTCCGGCAGCTCGCGCGAAAAGCACGGCACGAAGCGGAAGTTTGGATGCGCGTCGGCGAACGCGCGGAAATCGTCGCCGTAGAGCAGTTCGGCCGGCGTGCGCGCGCCCATCAGCAGCACCACCTCGACGCCGCGCTCGGCAATCGCCTTCTCCAGCAGCGGCAGCATCGCCCGGTACGGCGTGACGCCCGTGCCGGTGCCGACCAGCAGATAGCGGCGGTTGGTGTCCTGCGGCATCAGGCAGAAGCGCCCGAACGGCCCGCTGGCCTGCACCGTGCTGCCCAGATCCAGACCCTCGAACAGCGCCGTCGCCGCGCCGCCAGGCACGTAGCTCACGGCGACCTCGATCGCCTCGCCCGGGCCGATCGCGTGGTCGTGGATCGTCGCCAGCGAATACGAGCGCTTGGTCGGCGTGCCGTCGGCGTACTCGAAATGGATCTGGATGAACTGCCCGGGGATGAAGTCCAGCGGCTGGCCGTCGTCGCGGACGAAGGACAGGTGGGCGACGGTCGGCGCGACCATGCGCCGCGAGACGAGCTTGATGGGGAACTGCGTGATGGCCACTGCGGGGATTTGTCCGTGATTCGACGAGCGTCCGGCGCGGTCCGCGGCCGGTGGGCTCCATGCGCCTATGGTAGCGGGTCGCCGCGGCGCGCCCGGTGCAGACGCCGCAATGCCGTGTTGCGCAGCCGCATGGCGCCACGCATGCAACGCGCCGTTGCGGCCGGGCCCGTCGGGGCGTCCCTATACTACGGACCCCGCCGCGCTGTCCGCGGCACGAGCGATGGACCATGTCCCCGAATTCCCCCGCCGACGCCGCCCTTTCGGTGCGCGATCTGCGCAAGACCTATGACGGCGGTGTCGAGGCGCTCAAGGGCATCTCGCTCGACGTCGCACCGGGCGACTTTTTCGCCCTGCTCGGCCCCAATGGCGCGGGCAAGTCGACGCTGATCGGCATCATCTCCTCGCTGGTCAACAAGACCTCGGGCGATGTGCGCCTGTTCGGCACCGATCTGCATGCCGACCGCGACGCGGCGATGCGCCTGATCGGCCTGGTGCCGCAGGAGCTGAACTTCAACTTCTTCGAAAAGCCCTTCGACATCCTCGTCAACTACGCGGGCTTCTACGGCATCCCGCGCGCCGAGGCGATGATGCGCGCCGAAGAGGAACTCAAGCGCGCGCAGCTCTGGGACAAGGCCACGACGATGTCGCGCACGCTGTCGGGCGGCATGAAGCGTCGCCTGATGATTGCCCGCGCGATGATGACGCGCCCGCGGCTGCTGATCCTCGACGAGCCCACCGCCGGCGTCGACATCGAGATCCGCCGCGGCATGTGGCAGACGCTCAAGGAGATCAACGCCGCCGGCACGACGATCATCCTGACCACGCATTACCTCGAAGAAGCCGAGAGCCTGTGCCGGAACCTGGCGATCATCGATCGCGGCATCATCGTCGAGCAGGGTCCGATGCGCGTGCTGCTGTCCAAGCTCGACGTCGAGGGTTTCATCTTCGACATCGACGGCACGCTGCCCGCCACGCTGCCGCCGATCGAAGGCACCACCCTGGTCGCGACCGACGACCACACGCTGGATCTCGACATGCCGCGCGCGATGGACCTCAACCGCGTGTTCGCCACGCTCGATGGCGCCGGCATCCGCGTCCGCTCGATGCGCACCAAGTCCAACCGGCTCGAGGAACTGTTCGTGCGCATGACCGGCCCCAATGCCGCCTCGCAGCAGGAGAAGACGGCATGAGCACGAAGAGCACCGACGTCGCCGCCATCGAAGGCACCGCGCAGCGCCACTGGGTCGCGCTGTACACGATCGCGCGGCGCGAGATCGTCCGCATCCTGCGCATCTGGGGCCAGACCCTCGTGCCGCCCGCGATCACGATGACGCTGTACTTCCTGATCTTCGGCGGCCTGATCGGTGCGCGCGTCGGCGAAATGGACGGCATCCGCTACATGGATTTCATCGTGCCGGGCCTGGTGATGATGAGCGTGATCCAGAACAGCTACGGCAACATCTCGTCGAGTTTCTTCGGCGCGAAGTTCGGCCGCCATGTCGAGGAACTGCTGGTCAGCCCGATGCCGAGCTGGGTGATCCTGGGCGGCTACGTGATCGGCGCGGTCGCGCGCGGGCTCGCCGTCGGCGTCATCGTGCTGTGCATCGCGATGCTGTTCACCACGGTCCGCATTCCGCACCCGCTGGTGACCTTCGCCACCGTGCTGCTGGGCGCGACGATCTTTGCGCTCGCCGGGTTCGTCAACGCGGTCTACGCGAAGAAGTTCGACGACGTCGCCATCGTGCCGATCTTCATCCTGACCCCGCTGACGTATCTGGGCGGCGTGTTCTATTCGGTCTCGCTGCTGCCCGGCTGGGCCGAGACCGCGACGCATGCCAATCCGATCTTCTACATGGTCAACGCGTTCCGCTACGGCCTGCTCGGCGTCAGCGACGTGTCGCTGGGCGTGTCGTTCGCGCTGATGATCGGCTTCGTCATCGCACTCGGCGCGCTGGCGCTGTGGCTGCTCAAGCGCGGCATCGGCCTGCGCAGCTGAGGTCTACCTGCGCGCGGCGAGCGCCGCGCGCATCCCTGCACAAGGACTGGTCATGCGCATTCTCGTTCTCGGCGCCGGTGGCACCGGCGGTTACTTCGGCGGTCGCCTCGCGCAGGCTGGCGTCGACGTCACCTTCCTCGTGCGTCCCGCACGTGCGGCGCAGCTCGAACGCGACGGTCTGCGCATCCGCAGTGGCCTGGGCGATGCGCAGTTTCCGGTGGCGCACGTCACCGCCGATGCGTTGCCTGCGCTTGCTGCGGAGCGTCCGTTCGATCTGGTGCTGCTGAGCTGCAAGGCCTACGACCTCGACAGCTCGATCGACGCGATCACGCCGGCCGTGACGTCGGACACCGCCGTACTGCCGATCCTCAATGGCCTGCTGCACTACGCCGCGCTCGACGCACGCTTCGGCGCGGAGCGCGTACTCGGCGGCCTGTGTTTCATCAGTGCGATGAAGGGCGAGGACGGCGAAGTCGTGCATCTGCCATCGCCGCCCTCGATGACCTTCGGTGAGCGCGATGCGGCGCACAACGGCAGTGCACGCACGCGCGCGCTGGACGCGGTGTGCGCGGGGGCATCCGGATTCGATGCCGTGCGCAGCGACAGCTTCATGCAGGCCGCCTGGAACAAGTTCACCTTCCTCGCCGCGCTCGCTGCGGCGACCTGCCTGATGCGCGCCAGCATCGGCCGCATCGTCGACACCGACGGCGGCACTGAATTCCTGTCGGCGCTGCACGAGGAATGTCTCGCAGTTGCCGCCGCGGACGGACACGCGATTCCGGCTGAAGCCGCGCAGCAGGCGCGTGCACTGCTGACGAAGCCCGGCTCGACAGTCACCGCCTCGATGCTGCGCGATCTCGAATCCGGCCAGGACGTCGAGGCGCTGCAGATCATCGGCGACCTGCGCGCGCGTGCACATGCGGCCGGTCGCGCGGTACCGCATCTCGACGCGGCATGGGTGCATCTGCAGGCCTACCGCTCGCGCCGCGCGACGCCGCAGACACCCTGACGGCACACCGCCTGGCCTTCGCAACGCGTTTGCTAGGCTCGCCGCTCCCCTGATGGAGATGGCCGCATGACGCTTCCCCGTACCCGACGTTTCGCCTGCCTGCTCGTGCCCGCGGTGTTCGGCCTCGCCGCGTGCAATCCCGCGCCGCAGCCCGCGAGCGACGACGCAGCGCAGACCCAGCCGGTCGAGGACACGCAGACCCGGCCATCGGAAGCCGCGCAAGCGCAGATCGAATCCGGCACGCCGCCGGTCGACGCCCCGCTGACCGGCGATGCGGCGAGCACCATGCTGACCCAGATCGCCGGCATCGCCGGCGCGATGCACGCCGCGGCGAAGCTCTGCGATCCGAACGTCTCGGACGCACAGCTCGACCAGGCCAAGGACCAGCTGCGCCAGGAGTTCACCAAGATGGGTGGCGATGTCGCCACGTTCGATGGCGAGTTCGCATCCGCGCACGAGAAGACCAACGCCCAGTTCACCCAGGCCACGCCGCCGCAGCAGAAGCAGATGTGCGACGAACTCGAAGCGATGGCCTCGCAGGCACCCCCCCCGCCGGCGGGCTGAGGTTCGGCTCGCCTTCGAGCACCTCTCCCTCCGGGAGAGCGCCTGCCCCGGACCTGATCCGGGGTCGACGCGCAGAGCGCGTCGGGTGAGGGCGGGTAGAGAGGTCAATGCCTCCGTAGGATGGATAGAGCGTCAGCGAAACCCAACCTACGTCGACGTCGGCAACGGACATGCCGGAATCTGAAAGACCGCACGGACTGTGCAGCGATGGATTTCACTTCGCGCTACCCATCCTGCGAGGCGGCGTTTCTCCCTCCGAGGGAGAACACCAACGCCACTCAGTCCTTGAAATCCCCACCGATGAACACCGACAGCGCGTCCGGCTGCAGATGCCGTTCCATCGCAGCGCGCACGTCTTCCGGCGTCAACGCCCGCAACTTCTCTTCGAACGCGGCCGAGTACGCCATGTCGCGACCGATGTAGAGATTGCTGTCGAGCATGCCGACGAGTTCGGGATCGTTCGCGCGTGAGGTGCGGCGCGCGCGCAGCATGCCGTCGAGCGCGTCGTCCAGTTCGGCCTGGGTGATCCCTTCGCTGCGGATGCGCTGCAGTTCTTCGCGCATCGCGGTTTTCACCTGCGCCATGTTCTCCGGCGCGGCGATCGCCGACACGCCGAACATGCCGGCATCGTCGAACACGCTGGCCGAGAAATTCGAGCCCACGCCGTAGCTCAGGCCTTCGCGCTGGCGGATGCGATCTCCCAGGCGCGACTTCATCCCCGAGCCGCCGAGGATGTAGTTGCCGATCAGCAGCGCGGGGTAATCCGCATGGTCCTGATGCATGCGCAGCGACTGCCGGGCGATCAGCGTCGCATTGGCCTTGTCGGGTGTGAGCAGCTTCGCGTGCACCGCGTCGCGCGGCATGTACGGCGTCTCGATGCGCACGAAGGGCGTCGGCAGCGTCCAGTCTCCGAACAGGCTTTCGAGCTGCGCGCGCACCGCGCCTGCGTCGACATCGCCGACCACGGCGATCGTTGCGCCGTCGCCCATGCCGTAGAAATCGCGATGGAACGCGCGCACGTCGTCGAGCTGCAATGCTTCGATCAGCGCGATGCGCTCTTCGAACGTCGTCGCGTGATACGGGTGGCCCTTCGGAAACGCATTGAAGTGCTGCGACAGCGCTTCGTTCGCGACTGCACCCGGTTCGCTCATGCTGCTGCGGATGCCGGTCAGTTGCTGGCTGCGCAGCTGGGTGAATTCGCTGTCGGGAAAGGTCGGCGTGCGCAGCACGTCGGCGACGAGATCGAGCAACGCGCCGACATGTTCGCGATCGGTCGTCGCCGCCACCGTCACCGTGGTCGCCGTGCCGCCGACGCTCAGCGTCGAACGCAGCGCCGTCAGCTGACGCGACAGTGCGGCGCGGTCGTAGCCTGCGCTGCCGCGCATCAGCAGCGCGCCGGCCATCTGTCCGGCGGTGGCGCGGTCGTGCAGGCGCTGGGCGTCGCCGAGCCGCAGGTTCATGCGGATCTGCACCGAGTTGCCGCGCGTGTCCTTGTCGAGCACCGCGAGCTTCGCGCCGTTCGACAGGGTCGAGCGCTTCGTGCGTGCATCGATGTTCGCGTACGACGGATCGAAGGCTTCGCCGGCGTCGAGCGCAGCGCGCGGTACGAAATCTTCCAGCGCGGCTTCCGCCGTCGGCGCTTCGGTGATCGTCACGCGCTCGACCGCATCGGTCGGCAGGAACTGACCCGTGGTGCGGTTGTCGCGACGCAGATAGGTCTGCGCGACGCGCGTGACATCGGCCACCGTCACCGCATCGAGCCGGTCGCGCGTGCGCAGCAGCAGACGCCAGTCGCCCTGCGCGATGGCTTCCGACAAGGCCACGCCGATCGCGTTCGGGTCGCGCATCGCGCGCTCGTAGCCGGCGAGCATGCGCTGCTTCGCGTCGTCGACTTCCGCCTCGGTGAACGGTGTCGCAGACGCGTCTTCCACCAGCGCCAGCAGCTCGGTCTGAAGCGCATCGAGGTCACTGCCTTCCGGCGCCTCGGCAACGAAGGTCAGATAGCCGGGCTCGTCCATCGCCAGTGCAGATGCCGACGCACCGGTCGCGAGTCCGGGCTCGACCAGTTTGCGATGCAGGCGTCCGCCGGGTGTGCTGCCCAGTACCTGCGACAACACCGCCACGGCCGCGCTGTCGTCGTGGCGGCCGGCAGGAATGTGATAGCCGGCGACGAGATACGGCGTGCGTCCCACGCGGCGGACCACGACATGGCGCTCGCCATCCTGCGCGGGTTCGCGCGTGTAGGTCACCGGCAGCGCGCGCGTGGGTCTGGGCAACGCGCCGAAGCGCTCGCCCACGGTCGCCAGCGCTTGTGCCGGATCGAAATCGCCGGCGATCACCAGCACCGCATTGTCGGGCTGGTACCAGGTCTTGTAGAACGCCTGCAGCCGGTCGATCGGCACGTTCTCCACATCGCTGCGTGCACCGATCGTCGAGTTGCCGTAGTTGTGCCACTGGTAGGCCGCACCCATCACGCGCTGGACCAGCGCGCGCACAGGATTGTTCTCGCCCGATTCCATCTCGTTGCGGACGACAGTCATCTCGCTGTCGAGATCCTCGCGCGCGATGCGCGAGTTCACCATGCGGTCGGCTTCCATCCGCAGCACCCAGTCCAGCGTGTCGGCGTCGGTGGAGAAACTCGCGAAGTAGTTGGTGCGGTCGAGCCACGTAGTGCCGTTGAAGCGCACGCCGCGGCGGCGCATCTCGCCGGGAATGTCGGTGTGCGTCGGCGTGCCCTTGAACACCAGGTGTTCGAGCAGATGCGCCATGCCGGTTTCGCCGTAGCCCTCGTGGCGCGAGCCCACGCGGTAGGTCACGTTGACCGTGGTCACCGGCTTGCTGGCGTCGGGAAACAGCACCAGCGCCAGGCCGTTGTCGAATCGGTATTCGCGGATGCCTTCGGCTTCGTGCACCGGTGCATCGAGCTGCGGCGGCGCGGCCCACAGCGGCCATGCGGTGCCGAGCAACAACACCACGACACAGGCACGCAGACGACGTTGCATGCGGATCCCCCGTTGGCGAAGACGATCGACGAAAATAGCAGATCAGTTGCGGCCGACCGGCGGCGACACATCACTGGATTCACGATGATCGAGGTGCGCTACGCGGACGAATGGCTGGCCGTCGTCAACAAGCCGGCGGGCCTGATGGTCCACGACAGCGCACTCGCGCGCGACGAACACGACTTCCTCGCCGATCGCCTGCGCGACCAGTTTGGCCGCCCGCTGTTCCTGATCCACCGGCTCGACCGCGCGACCAGCGGCGGCCTGCTGGTCGCCTTCGATCGCGACACCGCATCCGCACTCGGCACGCAGTGGATGGCGCGCAGCGTCGACAAGCACTACCTCGCGATCTGCCGCGGCTGGCCGGACGACATCGTCGTCGACCATCCGCTCGATGGCGGTCCCGGCAAGCCGGTGAAGAAACCCGCGGTCACGCGCTTCACCCGACTGGCGACGACCGAGCTGTCGGTGCCGTCCGCAGGTTTTCCGACCTCGCGCTACGCACTGCTGCGCGCCGAGCCGATGACCGGCCGTTTCCGCCAGATCCGCCGGCATCTCAAGCACCTGTCGCATCACCTGATCGGCGACACCAGCCACGGCGACGGCCGCCACAACCGCAATTTCCGCATGCTCGGCATCCACCGCATGCTGCTGCACGCCGAGCGCGTGGGTTTCGATCATCCGCAGACGGGCGCGCGCCTGGTGGTGGACACACCGCCGGGCGACGAGTTCGCGAAGGCGTTGCTGTTGTTTCCCGGAATTCCGGCGCTCTGAAGCCCCCCGTTGAAGGGGGAGGCTTGGGTGGGGGCGAACACGGGTCGCCCGATTGAATGGCGACCTGTCGATACCTTCGCCATACAGACCCGCAAACCCTTCGGCCCCATCGTTCGCGGTGGGGCCATCGCATGTCAGCGTCTACAATCGCCGCCGATGTCCACCCCGCCCGCCATTCCAGAAGCCGAACTCGTCGAGCGTTTCGTCCGCGCGAGTGGTCCCGGTGGCCAGAACGTCAACAAGGTGTCGACCGCGGTCGAACTGCGCTTCGACATCGCGGGCTCGCCGTCGCTGCCCGAACACGTGCGCACGCGGCTGCTGGCACGCCGCGACCGGCGCATCACCGAAGCCGGCGTGCTGGTGATCAACGCGCAACGCTTCCGCACCCAGGACCGCAACCGCGAGGACGCGCGCGAACGCCTCGCGGCCTTCGTCGCCTTCGGTTACGAAGTGCCCAAGACCCGCGTGGCGACGAAGCCCTCGCGCGGCGCGAAGGAGCGGCGCCTGGGGGCGAAACGCGAACGCAGTACCATCAAGCGCGGTCGCGCCACACGCGACTGGGATTGATCCCGTCACTGTTGGCCCTGCGCCGAGGACGCATGAGCACTTCGAAGTATCCGTTCCTGGTTCCCGTTCCACCGCGCGCCCCGCGTGTCAGGCCCAGCCGCCTCGCGCGCTGGATCGGCCGCAGCATCCTGCGGATCGGGGGCTGGCGCGTCGTCGGTGAACTGCCCGATGTCCCGCGCCTGGTGCTGATCGGCGCGCCGCACTCGTCCAACTGGGACGGCGTCTGGGGTTTCGCCGCCAAGGCCGCGCTGGGGCTCGACATCCGCGTGCTCGGCAAGGATTCGCTGTTCCGCATTCCGGTGCTCGGCTGGGCACTGCGCGCGCTCGGCGTGATTCCGGTCGACCGCAGCCGCGCCTCGCGCGTCATCGAGCAGGCCGCCGCCGCGATCAACGGCCACGACGCGTTCTGGTACGGCCTCGCGCCCGAGGGCACGCGCAAGCGGGTCGAGCGCTGGAAGACCGGCTTCTGGAAGATCGCCAAGGCCGCCAACGTGCCGATCCAGACGCTGTATTTCCATTACCCGGACAAGATCATCGGCTTCGGCCCGATGTTCCAGCCCGGCGACGATCTCGACGCCGACATGGCGATGATCCGCAACTGGTATGCGCCCTGGATGGGCAAGAACCGCGGCACCGTCTGACCGGGCACCGGCACGGGCCCTGCGCCGTGCGACGCAACGGCGCCCGTCGCGGCCAGGCCGCGCCCTCCCGCACCACAAGCTGAATCGGCCAACCAACGGCACATACCCAACGGCCCGCGACAGGCGCACGCTGCGCGGCTGGCGGGCCGCGCCCAGCGCGACCGACGCTATCCCCGCGTTGTCTTTCCGGAGTTCCCTCCCATGTTGCGTACGCTGCTCCTGTCTTCCGCGATCGCGCTGGCGCTGTCCGCCTGCGGCGACCGCACCCCTGCCGAGCCCACGATGCCCACCACCGATACCGCCGCCACCGCCGCGCCTACCGAGAACGCCCTGTTCACCGCCAGCGCGCTGCCGTTCCAGGCCCCGCCCTTCGACAAGCTGAAAGACGCCGACTACCAGCCGGCCATCGAAGAAGGCATGAAGCAGCACCTGGCCGAGATCCGCACCATCGCCGACAACCCCGAAGCGCCCACCTTCGAGAACACCATCGAAGCCATGGAGCGCAGCGGCGAACTGCTGACCCGTTCGGCCAACGTCTTCTTCATGCTCACCGGCGCGAACACCAACGAGACCCTGCAGGCCGCCGAAGAAGCGCTGGCGCCCAAGCTCGCCGAGCACAGCGACGCCATCCATCTCGACCCGGGGCTGTTCGCGCGCGTCAAGACCATCTACGACCAGCGCGACACGCTCGGCCTCACCCCCGAGCAGAAGACCGTCGTCGAACACACCCATGACGGCTTCGTCCGCGCCGGTGCCCTGCTCAACGATGCCGACAAGGCCGAGCTGCGCAAGCTCAACGCCGAGTCGTCCACGCTGTCCACCGCGTTCGGCAACAAGCTGCTGGCCGCGAGCAATGCCGGCGGCGTGTTCGTCACCGATGTCGCCGAACTCGACGGCCTCGACGAAGGCGCGATCGCCGCCGCCGCCGATGCCGCCAAGGCGGCCGGCAAGGACGGCCAGTGGCTGCTCACGCTGCAGAACACCACGCAGCAACCGGTACTCGCCTCGCTGAAGAACCGCGCCCTGCGCGAACGCGTGCTCGCCGCATCCACCGGCCGCGCCGAGAAGGGCGATGCCAACGACACCCGCGCCACCATCCAGCGCCTCGCCGAACTGCGCGCGCGCCAGGCGCAGCTGCTCGGCTTCCCGAACTACGCCGCCTACAGCATCGCCGACCAGATGGCGAAGACCCCGGAAGCCGCGATGAAGCTGCTCACCGACACCGTGCCCGCCGCCACCGCGCGTGCGCGCGCCGAGCTCGCCAAGATCCAGGGCGTGGTCGATGCACAGAACGGCGGCTTCACCGCCGGCGCCGCCGACTGGGACTTCTACGCCGAGCAGGTCCGCAAGGCCGAGTTCGATCTCGACGAATCGCAGATCAAGCCCTACTTCGAGCTCGACCGCGTGCTCAACGACGGCGTGTTCTTCGCCGCCAACCAGCTCTACGGCATCACCGCCAAGGAGCGGAAGGACATCCCCGTCTACCACCCCGACGTGCGCGTGTTCGACATCTTCGACGCCGACGGCAAGCAGCTCGCCCTGTTCTATCTCGACCCCTTTAAGCGCGACAGCAAGCAGGGCGGCGCGTGGATGGGCAACTTCGTCGAACAGAATGGCCTGACCGGCACGATTCCCGTCGTCTACAACGTCGAGAACTTCACCAAGCCCGCCGCCGGCCAGCCCGCGCTGCTGAGCTTCGACGACGTGACCACCCTGTTCCACGAGTTCGGCCACGCGCTGCACGGCTTCTTCTCGAACACGAAGTACCCGTCCGTCGCCGGCACCAACACCCCGCGCGACTTCGTCGAGTTCCCCTCGCAGTTCAACGAGCACTGGGCACTCGACCCCAAGGTCTTCGCCAACTACGCCAAGCACTACCAGACCGGCGAAGCCATGCCGCAGGAGCTGGTCGACAAGATCGTCACCGCCCGCACCTTCAACCAGGGCTACGCGACCACCGAATACCTCTCGGCCGCCCTGCTCGACCTCGCCTGGCACACCCTGCCCGCGGGTGAAGCCAAGCAGGACGTCGATGCATTCGAGAAGCAGGCACTGACGAAGTACAAGGTCGACCTCGCCGCCGTGCCGCCGCGCTACCGCACGAGTTACTTCAGCCACATCTGGGGCGGCGGTTACGCGGCCGGCTACTACGCCTATTTCGGCGCCGAAGTCCTCGACCACGACGCCTTCCAGTGGTTCCGCGAAAACGGCGGCCTGACCCGCGAGAACGGCCAGATCTTCCGCGACAAGATTCTGTCGATCGGCCATTCGCGTGATCTGGCGGTGGCGTATCGCGAGTTCCGCGGCAAGGAGCCAAGTGTGGAGCCGTTGTTGGAGCATCGTGGATTGAAGTGAGGCACGTCCGTCGCGCGTTCGCGTCGTGAAGTGATCCTGAGAAACAGGGCGGCCATTCGGTCGCCCTGTTTCGTTCTGAGCCAACGAAAAGTGAGTTACGCGACGGATTCGTCGTGTAACGACAGAAGGCAGGAATGTCGCCTAACAGTTTCCCATCCGCGCAAATTCCGGAAGGTCCAAGGCTTTGATGTTCGGCGGCTAGTCGCCCGATGGCGCGGCTCGTAGTGGCGGGTCATACTCGGCGCAACGCCCCACATTTGGGGCCGAATAGCTAGTTAGGCTGCTTTTGTTGTTTCATTTCACAAGGAGAGTAGAAGCATGAGCAACAGCACGTACAACCTTATCCGCAGCGCCATCGCAAACAAGCAGATCGTAGTCGCCACCTACCAAGATCACGTCCGGGAAATGTGCCCTCACGTGATCGGCAGGAAGAACGGGCGAGAGCAAGCCCTGTTTTATCAGTTCGGCGGCACAAGCAGTAGCGGACCAATCATCCCTGACGCAGCCAAAAACTGGCGTTGCATTCCCATAGCGGGCCTGTCCGACGTCACAGTAAAAGATGGGCCGTGGGTCACTGCGGCAAATCACTCGCGCCCGCAGACATGCGTGGACGAGATCGACTTAGAGGTTGTCCTCTAGGGCAGCAGCCTAACAATTCATTCAAGCCGACGCCGCTTCGCGGCGCGGCTTAATTCAGGCGTTAGGCCGCATGGACAGCATCGCATCACGTCAGAATCTGGCGCTCTCCTTAGTTCGCGCGCTTTGGGGCGAGGTCCATCCGGAGCTGCGTCAAGCCTCCATCGAAGCCGATGAAAGCGCGTTCGTTGTTCGCCTCCGCTTTGAGTATGACGGTGCAGCCGAAGGTCCAGCCCAAGAAAGCTGCTCTTGCGCGGCGGCAGAGGTTATTGCGGACTTCCCTGCGCCTTGGGATCTAGATGAGCAACATGTGGCCGCTCCTTTGCCGGGACCCCTTCATTCGCTGACGCACCTTGTTTACCGACGTTGGGAGCCCGATAGTGCGGCCTAACAATTCATTCAGGCCGACGCCGCTTCGCGGCGCGGCTTAATTCAGGCGTTAGACACCCACAGACATAGGTGCTCAGCGAAAAAATGAACTTCTATCCATATCCCGCTGTAGCAATCTCCAAGCAAAAAAATGGGCTCATTGCCGCGGACAAATCTTCGCTCCAATCGTTCTGGCAGAAAGTGGACTCTTTGTATGGCGAGGATGCTTCCTCCGGCGTCGGCTGTTATGTGTTCTCGATTAGAGCTGGCAAAGGAATCTTGCCTTGGTATGTTGGGCTTGCTGAAAAACAATCATTACGAAAAGAGTGTTTCACTCCGCATAAGATCAATCACTACAACAACGCCATTGCTGCAAGAAAAGGCACGCCACTACTCACGGTGATTCCAAAATACACGCCCAAGTGGTCTCTTTCTTCTCCGAACCCTAGTGGGCACAGAGATATTCAGCAGTTAGAAGTAATGTTAATTGGCAATTGCCTAACCCGGAACAAGAGTCTATTGAACCTGAGAGACACCAAGCTTTTGCGAGAGATGGTTGTGCCAGGACTATTAAATTCCCCAAAAGGAAAGCCAGCTAATGAAGTTCAAGAATTCAAAGAGCTTCTCGGCCTCTAAGGGTGTCTAAAAATTCATTCAAGCCGACACCGCTTCGCGGCACGGCTTAATTCAGGCGTTAGACCTGTTCATGCAGAACAATAGCCGCTACCTGAAAGACGCGAAAAGTCACATTAGCCTGGCTGCTCCAGCTATTGCCAAAGGAACCACGAACGATCAGCGCTTCCACGCTGTTGTGCTGGTTGCGGTCGGGATTGAGAAGCTGCTCAAGCACATCATTGCTGAGGTGAATCCTGCACTTATTCTGAAGTCGCAAGACTTCGATAGCGTCGTCCTTCATTGTCATCGCGAAGCAATCACCGCGACGGATAGGGTTGCTGACATGGAGAAGAAGGCCTCTCCAGACGTCATCACACTTAAAGCATCGATCCAACGCGCCTCACTCTTCAGCAAAGGCGTCAAAGACAATGCACAGTTCATCCACACTCTGGCTGATTTCCGAGACATTGCCCTGCATCGTTCTAGCGATGAGCTAGATGCGGTTAGGGTTGACCGTCTCCTTTGCCGCGATCTACACAACGTGATTCGCGACATATCGTCCGACCTGTCTTTATCCACACAAGATTTCCTAGGACAGCATTCCACTCGTCTCGAAGCTCTCAGCGAGGAGCTAATTGCGCATGACAACTTCCTGGCCGACATGGAAGCGCTCTTGGAGCGCCACCGAAAGATCTGGGAGGAACGATCCAAGAACGCAATAATAGTGTCCCACGCAGAGAAGGTGACCAATGCCTATCTAACCAAGCGGAGCGAGACCACAGATTGTCCGTGCCCAGCCTGCGGAAATTTGGCGGTTGCCACGCTTGAACCCGACTATGACTACGACCATGACCCGGAGGACGGCACTACCTTCGGGTACATATCAGGCGTTTACGTTACTGATATCCAGTGTTTGTACTGCTCACTCAAACTCGACGAGTACGATCAACTTAAGTACGTTGACGCTGATGCCTTGTTAGAGGCGGGTTACGAGTGAGCATATTTAACAATTAATTCAAGCCGAACCCGCTTCGCGGGTTGGCTTAATTCAAGCGTTATGCGCCACTGAATTCAAGGGTATCTGAAATGACAAGCGATGGCATCTACGACACCCAGCACACCGTTACCTTTACGGAAACGTCGCTTTTCGATCGCTTAAAAGAATTCCTCCCTTTCCTTCCTAGGGAAATTCCACTATTCGCTGCAGTCACAATCTCATTCTGGGGCGTCGCCGAGGTGCTTTCCGAGCTGGGCGGAGAAGCAATAAGTCTTCGAATCCTTGCAGCTCCAGCGCTCGCAACTGCGTTGGCAGTAGCATCTTACAAAGCCATTCAAAGATATAAAGCCAGCGTTCCAGAAGCCCTACTCGATGAAAGTATGGCTTCCCAAGCAATACATCGGAAGGGTAGGTGCGGATGGCAGTTCGCTTTAGCTCTGCAAATGCTAAAGGAACGAATCAATTCTTCTGACAGAATGCTACAACGCATAGAAAATGGAGCTAGCTTTGTCGCCCCGAAGACTATTGACAATAAAGAGTACTTGGACTGGATTAAGCGGCGTCCGGAAGTTCTGCTTCGCTTGTCACGCTCCGTGGCGATTCAGAGCACCTCGGAATTGCCATCAGTTCTTGCTAGACCTCGCAGCGAAAATTTCCTTGCAGACTTAAAAGACTCTGTCACACAGCTGTCCAAGCTCTACCAAGCAACGGTCACCTTCGAACTTGAGGCACGCAGCATTGACCCACCGGAAGAATTAACAAACGCACATGAAATGACGTGGGGCTGGTCGACCCCAATCCGGGATGGGGTCCGAGAGTTCCTAGATGTGCTTGAGCAGATCTCACAAATTGATCCTAGATCCGCGAGGAAAGATGGATCGCCGCCACCAAGCTTTGGCATCAAGTTTAAACCGCCGCCGAATATTAATGAGTTCACACAAGAGCTTAGGAAGCACTTCTAATGGCGGCTTTCTATCGGCACTGCGAATAACAATTCACTTAAGCCGATGCCGCTTCGCGGCATGGCTTAATTCAAACGTTAGGCCTCATGGACAGCGCAAAGCGAACTGAGTGCTGGGCTTCGATACGTCGCGAGTGCTCTGAAAAAAAAGTCGCGAGAGCATGTGATATCTCGTGCTTTGTTGTCAGAGACGTCCATATTGGTCGAAGGTTTCGATTGGTGCAAAGAGCCGAAGAGAGTTGGGGTCGAGTCACTCACGCGGAAGATTCTCTGTACCAAACACAATAACGAACTGTCGTCAGCAGACGAATCAATCGCCAAACTGAATATTGCGGCCACTAGGCAGAAAGCGGTCGGTCCCGTACAGGGCAGGTCGCTAGAGCGTTGGTTTCTCAAGACCCTCGTTGGCCTCTCGATTGGCACGGACGACCACATCGGTGAGGGGATGAACGAGTCAGAGGCTGGATGGCCTTCCCCCTACGTCGTGGATATGGTGTTTGGCCAACTTCGATTGACCCACCGCATGGGCTTGTACACCCTCCAGTGCCCGGAGCCATATAAATTCCGAGAAGGGGAGATACTGTTCAGTCCGCTGACTAGGCAGAAACGAATCGGCGGGGCACTGTTCGGAATTGCAGGGATGTACTTCTTCTTCTCTCTCAACCCGGGCGGAGCACCGACCACGTTAGACGAAATCGGGAGTAACGGGGTCAGGTTTACTTATTGCCGCGGAAGCGACGCGCTATGCGTCAACTGTGAAGCGCTTGTCGCCACGTCATCTACAAGAGTCCTATGAAAGCAAGCGCCCTACATCGATGTTTGTCAGTGCTGGCCGCGGTGACAGTCGCAGGTGCGATTGCGTTCCTCGTCCCGTACATTGCGGGCGCATCGACGTTCGAAGGGAGCGCCGGTTACCTGTCGGCACTGCTCTTTCTCCCGACATTGCTGTTAGTTGCCCTGGCGATGCGGGCCTGGGGGAAGCGACTTGTTCCGAACACGTCGGCCTATCGCGCAACCTTGGTCACTTATGCTGTGCTGTCGATTCCGGCCGTCTTTGTCATCGGCACTCTCCTGTTCTGACGGAGCGCCTGAAACAGGCGTACGAATACTTGCGACCGAGTAGACGATCGCGTCAGGTTCTCGTCCCGCGGCGACGCCGATCTTCCGAAAGGTTGGTTCTGATGGTCAAATACCTGATCTCCTTTCCTGCCGCCGCGATGTTGGTGAGCGATGTCGAGCTGGAACGCGCCAGCCGCGATTCGCATGCGGTCATCGAAGCGGCGAAAGCGGCCGGCGTCTATGTGTTCGGCGGGGGCATCGATGCGGGCGTGCCGGTGGTGCGCGTATCGGGCGATAGCACCGTCGTTGAAGGCGGCTATCCATCCGGCCCGAAACTTGACGGTGGCTTTGCGGTGCTCGAACTGTCGTCACGCGACGCAGCGGTGGCGTGGGCTGCGCGGCTCGCAACCGCCTGCCGGTGCGATCAGGAACTGCGGGTCTTCCATTTCGATCCCGCATCGTGAGTCGCACGGTGTAACGGAACTCGGTGCACTCGGCCTTGCCCGAGGCATCGATTGGTGTGCTGCGAGGAATGACGGTGCCACGTTCACCGATTTCCAACGTCGCGACAGAGGAAGAACGCAGGCGCCAGACTTCGTAACGCGCATCGCACCTGCTCGTGAATGCAAAGGACGCATTCGCTTAGACTTCCGGCTCTGAAGCGAATGGTCCGTACATCTTGAGAATCACGCCTACACCGATCACCGCTGCGCTTGCAGGCATCGTCGCAGGCACCGCGATGTCGGTTTTCTGGTTGCGACTGGCGGACGACACCATGCTGATGGTCGTCGCCTTCCTGCTGGCCGTTGCCTTGCCGGCACACGCGTTCGTCGTGGGCTTCGGGCCGAATCAGGCGGTGGGTCGAGGCGCTGTCGACAAGGCCTTCCTCACGCGTGGCGTGGTCTGGCTGCTCTCGGCTGCCCTTGCGATCGGGGTGTCGCAGGCGCTCCGGTAACGGGCTCGGGTGTGTTCGAGTTCGTCGCTGATTCACGACGCCGGCGCATCGGGCTCGCTGGAGACGCCGAGCAACACCTTAGAGAATTTGTCGCACTCGGGTTCGGGTGTGGGTCTTTTGCGCGGCATGAGCCTTGGGCTCGCAACGCCGAACGCAATCAGCGCCCGCTTTGCCGCCACAATGCGTCTCCGTTCCGAGCAGGCTTCAGGTGTGACGAGAACACTGAAATGGCTGTGCCTTGCACTGCTCACTGCGGTGACCGTGCCGTGCCCGCCGGCCATTGCGCAGGCGCCCGTGGAGTTCACGCCTAGCGCTGGATTCGCGGGTGAGAGCGAGGGTCGCGGCACACTGAAATTCGTCTTTCGCAAGCCGCGCGCGTTTCAGGTCATCAGCCACGGCATCGAACAGAGCGACGGGACGTTCCGTCTGGATCAGACCATCACCTTCGCCGGCGAGCCGCCGCAGTCACGCTTCTGGGTCATGACACGCACCGCGGCACATCGCTACGCGGCAACGCTCGGCGACGCCGCAGGACCGGTCGAGGCGACGGTCTCGGGACTGCACCTGTCGCTGCGCTACCGGGTCAAGGGCCCGGTGTTCATGCATCAGGACCTGGTGCTGTCTGCGGACGGGCGCACAATCGACAACGTGGGCGTGGTCAGACTGCTCGGCATTCCGATCGGCCGTCTGCAGGAGACGATTACGCGCAAGGTGCCCGCGTCTAGTTCAGACGACCCGGTCGATCGGGGCCGGTGACGGCGTCAGTCGCTGCACCTTTCGCTTCATTGCACACTCGCTGACTCCGACATTCCCAGGCGATCGCCATGCCCCGTTTCGTTGTGCTGCTCCGTGGCGTCAATGTCGGCAAGGGCAATCGCGTGCCGATGGCGGCGTTCAAGCAGCTGCTCGAATCCTTGGGCTGCACGCAGGTACGGACGCTGCTCAACAGCGGCAATGCGGTGGTTACCGCGTCGGTGCGCGCGACGGCGAAGTTCGCGCAGACCATCGCCGATGCGCTGTCCGCGCAGCTGGGCGTGTCGACGCCGGTCATCGTGAAGTCGGCAGCGGAGCTCGACCGCATCGTCAGTGAGAGCCCGATGGTGCCGGCCGAGTCAGAGCATTCGCGGTGTCTGGTGATCTTCGCGCAGGCACCCGAAGCACTGCGGCTGCTGGACGATCTGCAGCCACTGGCGGTGTTGCCGGAGCAACTCGTCGTCACCGGCGACGCTGGCTATCTGGAATGTCCGGCCGGCTTGCTGGAGAGCAAGGTCGCGCCTGCGTTGTTGGGCAAGTCAGGTCGCGCACTGACGACGCGCAACTGGGCGACGGTGCTCAAGTTGCAGGGGTTGCTCGACGCGGAGTGATGCAGCTTGGATGACTGCGGGCGCGAATGAACGCTCGGACGTGCGGCGCGCCTCAAAGATGATTGAGGATCAGGTTGCCCGTCAGGAACGCGAGGAAGCTGACGGTGACGTACGACATCACGAACGAGATCACCCAGTCCTGACGAAGCTGCAGGCGCAGCGTTTCGGATGCAGGCAGTTCGCGTGACTGCATGCGCTTGCGGTCGATCTCCAGCAGCGGCATCGCGATCCCGAGTCCGATCGCCATCGGTGCGTACATCACCACCAGCGTGGCGAGGCTGGAGAAGGAGCTACGCCCGGCGCTGAAGCGGGCGAGGAACGCGTTCAACGCTTCCTGATGCCCGAAGGGCGCGTAGGCGGCGAGCAGCGATGCCATCGCGAGCGCGTAGAGCGCAACGTAAAGCGCGATCTGCCACTGCGTCTTGCGGACACGCGGTACCGGCGGGCTGGGCTCGGCGCCGATGATCGGCATGTGGTCACCAACCTGCAGTTCGCCCGACGCTAGCTTGCGGCTGATGTGCCAGTGATGCCGGTACACGGCGCGATGCACGATCGGCAGCCCGACGACGCTCAGCAGCCCGGTCAACATCGTGTTGAGAATGGCCTCGGCCGACAGCTTCGCCGTGGTGTAGACGTTGATCGCGTACACCGCGCCGATCCAGGCGAGCAGCAGCACGAAGACCAGGCCCATGCCGAGTGCGTAGATGCCGAGCAGCCGGGTGATCTTCATGGAGGACGCGCTTGGATGCGAAGCAGGCAGCATGTCCGGACGGGCGTCGGGACTCAATCTATTGTGAAACCTGCGTGCACGCACACTGCTACGAGACGCTCGTGCTTCAAGGCGTCCGCCCGCATCAGTACATGGCACTGCTTCTCGCGCGAATCCAGAACCAGTGTCGTCCGCGGATGCGCCGGCCACCCCGGCGTCTTGCGTACGCAAGCGTGACACCGACCGAAAGCGCGATGACCAGCAGCCGCAGGCCAACTGTCCACAGCGGCCCGAGTGCGTTGTCCGCCACCGGAAACACCACCCACCAGGCGTTCATCAGCACGTGGAACGCGACCGGCACCCACAGGTCGAAATCCCATTCGACGTACAGCCACGCGAACCACACCCCGCCCAGCGCGGTGATGGCGAAGATGCCGGCCGCCTCGACCGCGCTGCCGCCCTGCGACAGATGCGCGGCGCCGAACAGCAGCGCGCCGGTCAACGCCGCCGGCACGAAACCCCAGCCGGCGATGCGGAACAGCAGGCCGAACAACAGGCCGCGATACAGCAGTTCTTCGCCGAAGCCGGGGAGCACGGCGTGGCGCATCAGTGTATGCGGCGTGTCGGCATCGAGTGTCAGCGGTGCCTCGAGTGCGAGGCCCAGCGCCATTGGCGCGGTCAACAGCAGACCGAGCAGCAAGGCACGCAGGGGACGGCCATCGAGGCCGAGCGCATGGGCGGCATGGCCGGGCCGTGTCAGCAGCGCCGCGACGCCCAATGCGACGATCCAGTGCGGCAGATAGCCCAGCAGTACCAGCGCCCAGGTGCGTGCCGCGCCGCTCCAGTCGCCGGCGACGGCGCGGAACAGATCGAGATGGAAGTGATCCAGCCACAGGAAGACCGCGATGATCGGCAGCGCGGTCCAGCGTCTGATTCGGAATCCGTGGGCAGCTGGGTCAGCAGTGCCGGTGATGATGGGCATTGGCGCGAGAGGGCCGGTCGGTGATCGTTCGCCATCCTTGCGTGCAACGCATGCACGCACAAAGGCCGCAAGTCATGGCGCCGCACTGATGTCGAAAGCAGAGCTGCATGCGTGTCGACGCCTGACGCCTGGCGCACAATGCACGCCTCGAATCGATCCGGACGCGTCATGGAACTTGAAGCCCTTCTCATCGCAGCCCTGCGCGAAGCCGGCTACGACCCGGACGCCATCGGCTCGGCGATGCCGCGGATCATCCGCATCATGCAGGCGGAGGACGTGCGGATCGAGATGGGCCGCAGCCTCTCGCGCAAGGAGCGCGAGTACGTGCGCCTGCAGCTCGAACTGGGCCTCAACGTGTCGGAAGTCGTCGCGGGTCTGAAGAAGTGACGGACGCCTCCACGATCGGACAGTCCGCAATGCAGACGGTCATTGGCACCTGTCACTGCAAGGCTGTCGAATTCGAGGTCGATCTGATCGACGGCTTCGAGAACATCCGTCGCTGCAACTGCTCGCTCTGCAGCCGCAAGGGGGCCGTGATGGCCGGCGTGACGCTCGACCGCCTGCGCGTGACCCGCGGCGCCGATGTGCTCAGCCTGTACCAGTGGAACACGAAGATCGCCAGGCACTGGTTCTGCAGCGTCTGCGGCATCTACACGCACCACCAGCGTCGCAGCGCACCGAACGAGTACGGGTTCAATCTGGCGTGCATCGAGGGCGTGGACATGGCGTCGATCGGCGAGATCGGGCGCAGCAATGGGGCGGCGCAGAGTCTGGTGCCTCCGGAGGAGCTCCCTTAAAGGAGCGTCCGTCGATGTAGAGTCGAGCCGGTGTTCGGAGAGAGCAAAGATGTTGATCTACACATCAATCGCTGCGAATCGTCCACGTTGGCGCGAGCTGTGGAGTGTCAGCGGACGCTTCGCGACGCTGATTCTGAGCATGCTGATTCTTGCGCCTTTCAACGTGTCGGCATCAGACGCGTTGGACGAGCTTCATCCGTCCGCCGCAGACGTTACCTCAGCAGAGACAACCGACATCACGACCGCGAAATGGCGCTTCCCGCCTATGGTCGCGCTCACCGGCGGAAACTGGGATGTCGCTGATCCACCCTCGATGGATGTGCTCGGCTTGGGAAACGGGCCAGCTGGAGATCCGTATCCGCGATGCGACGTCCAATGGCTTGAATCCAGTGATTTGTCCCAGGCGCAGCAATGCGAACTCAAGGCGCTGGCGAAGCGATGCTCTCTGTCGGATAGATGCCGGATTCGCTGCGAGCGTCACGGCGGCTTGCCAGAGACACGCGGGGGTTGCGCCCATGTGTGCGTCGCGGGTCGCCGCGTTACCGAGGCGCGAGGAAGGTTCGGAGAAGAGCTCGACGACAGTGATGCTCCGACCACGGAATCGGCGGCGTGTCTGGATCGCGCGGACTAGATGCGCGACGCAAGCCGGTGCAGCGCATGATTCGCCTGCTAGCATCCCCACGCCGTCGCCATTCCGGCGACGCAGCACGCAAGGGGATTGCAATGCGCAATTGGAGAATCGGCGCCGCGCTGGCGCTGGCCGTGGCGGCCTCGGGGTCGGTCGCCGCGCAGGATGGGCAGACGCGGGAGGTCCAGTCGAAGGACGGCACGTTCACCGGCGAGATCGTCGGCACGCCCGCCGAAGGCAGCAAGTTCGCGCAGCTCGAGATCGGCATGAGCATGCAGGACGTGCAGGAGCTGCTGGATCGCGCGCCGGATCGCTTCCACACCTACGAATCCGGCAAACGCTGGATTCCGTTCTACTTCGGCAACGATGCGACACGCCTGCAGGCGCTGTTCCGCGACGAGGGCTGCCTGATCTTCACCGGCGGCAATGTGTGGGGCGGCGGTGGCAGCGAGCTGATCCAGATCGAAGCCGATCCGTCGGGTGCGTGCTACCAGCCCTGATACATCGGACCGCACGGGTGACGCTCGCCCGTGCGGTACTACTCGGCTCGACAGACGCGTCATGCGTGCGATGCGAGCATCGCGGTGGAACATTCCACGCTCAAGGACGACAGATGATTTCGAAAGGCATGACGGCATTGCTGGCCGCACTCCTCGTGACCGGCTGCGTGAGCAGCGGACCATCGAGCGACCAGGCGCGATGGTTGCAACCGGCGCAGGCGATCCAGCTGGCCGCCGACGCCGCGCCACGTGGTGCGGCAGGCACCTTCTCGATGCAGGTCAATGCGATCGGCCATCAGGACGGCGCGACCTACCTCAACTCCGAGACCGATTACCGCGACCAGCGCAATCTGACGGTGGCGCTCACGCCTGCGGCGGCACGTGACCTGGAACTGCGTCTGGGCGAGCCGTTGGCGGTCGCACTGCAGCACAAGCGCATCCTGGTGCAGGGCGAGGCGCGGCGCGTGCGGATCGACTTCACCACTGCCGGCCAGCCGACGGGCAAGTACTACTACCAGACCCATGTGCGCGTGACCGACGCGTCGCGGATCCAGCTGCAGTAAATCGCGCACGCCGGCCGGGCGCGACCTGACGCCTTCACCCGCCCGGCCCCGCGCCGGGCGTACGCTCGCGGCGATCCGCCACGAGCCGCGCCCATGTCGCAAGTCCCCGCACCCCGCCGCCGCACCGGTGCCTATGTCGCGATCGCGGCGATCGTGGCGGCAGTCGCCGGCGCCTTCGCCTGGACCGCAGGCTGGCTCACGCCCGACCGGCTCACGTCCGCGCGCATGACCGATGCGATCGAGGCGACGTCGACGACGCCGTATCCCGGCTTCCGGCGTGCGCACGCCAAGGGCATCTGCGTCGTCGGTCATTTCGAAGGCACGCCCGACGGCTCGGCGCTCAGCCGCGCCAGCGTGTTCTCGCGGACCGATACGCCGGTGCTCGGCCGCCTGTCGATCGGCGGGGGCTCGCCCTACGGTCTGGATGCACAGGCGCGCGTGCGCAGCATGGCGCTGGTGCTCAAAGGCGCCGACGGCAGCGAATGGCGCATGGCGATGAACAGTTTTCCGTTCTTCGGTGCGGCGTCGATCGAGACCTTCCTCGAACAGACGCGCGCGTCGGCGCCAGATCCGGCGACCGGCAAGCCCGATCCCGACCGCATGGCCGCCTTCGCCGCGCAGCATCCCGAAGCGCAGCGCTTCGCTTCCTGGGCGAAGACCGCGCCGTGGTCGGACAGCTTCGCCAACACGCAGTACAACGGCATCCACGCCTATCGCTTCAACGGCGCGGGCGGCGAACGGCTGGTGCGCTGGTCGATGCGTCCGCAGGCGCCGTTCGTCGAGATGACGGCAGCGCAGCGCGAGGCGGCGGAAGGCAATTATCTGCAGGACGAGCTGCGCGAGCGGCTCGCGCAGGGTCCGTTGCGTTGGGACATGGTCGCCACGATTGCCGGCGATGGCGACGATGCCAGCGATCCGAGCACGCCCTGGCCGGAGGACCGCGAGCAGGTCGTCGTCGGCACGGTCGTGCTGACCGACGCGCAGGACCAGGCGACCGGTGCGTGCCGTGATCTGAACTTCGATCCGACCATCGTGCCGAGCGGCGTCGCGCTGTCGGACGATCCGATCCTCGCCGCGCGCGCGGCCGTGTATGCGCAGTCCTTCGATCGACGCGAGCGCGAGGTCGCGCGCGGCGCCGATGTCGATGGCACCCCGCCGCCGGAGGCCGCCCGATGAACGCCCCGACCGATCGCCACGATGCATTCGCCCGCGTGCTGCACTGGAGCATGGCGGCGCTGATCCTGGCGATGCTGTTCGTCGGCGTGGCGATGGTGTCGTCGATGACGTTGCGTCCGTCGCTGCTGATGCTGCACCGGCCGATCGGCATCGCGCTGCTGGTGCTGGTGATCGTGCGCGCGATCCATCGGTTGATGCGGCGCACGCCGGACCTGCCGCGCGATCTGCCGGCCTGGCAACGCGCCGCCGCGCACGCGTCGCACGTCGCGCTGTACGCGCTGATGTTCGCGATGCCGCTGATCGGCTGGGCGATGGTGTCGGCGGCCGGCAATCCGGTCGTGCTGTGGGGCGATCTGCATCTGCCGCCGATCGCGCCGCACGATCCGGCGATCTACAGCGTGTTGCGCGCCGCGCACACGTGGCTGGCGCGCGCGCTGTTCGCGGTGATCCTGCTGCACGTCGCGGCCGCGCTGTACCACGCGTGGGTGCGCCGCGATGGCGTGTATCGCACGATGGCGCCGGTGCCGCTGGGGCCTCGCCCGCACGACGCAGGCGCGCCGCGCACGGAACACGACGCGCCTTGAGCCGCCTGCGACACCCGTCCCGTTAGGCTGGCCCCTTTCGACAGGAGTCCAGCCATGGCGAAGACCGCCCGTCCCCGACACAGCACGCCGGCCGATACCTCGGTCGCCGTCGATGCCTTCATGGCCGCGCTCGATCACCCGCACGCCGGCGCCGTGCAACGGTTGCGCGCGCTGGTGCTCGGCGTCGACCCGACGATCGCGGAAGGCGTGAAATGGAACGCGCCGAGCTGGCGCACGACCGAATACTTCGCGACCACGCAACTGCGCGCAGCGTCCGGCATCGGGCTGGTGCTGCACCGGGGCGCGAAAGCGCGTGCACTGCCGGACGGCGGACTCGCGATCGACGATCCCGACGGATTGCTGACCTGGCCATCGCCGGATCGCGCACTGCTGGCGTTCGCGGACCGCGATGCGGTCGACAGCGGCGCCGACGCCGTGCAGGCGCTGCTGCGCCAGTGGATCGCGCACGTTTGAGGCAAGCAGTGCGACCGGAAAGACGCGAACGCCCCGACATGCGGGGCGTCCGGTCCTGCAGGCTGCAGCGATCTCAGTCGAACTTGAACTTCGCACCGACCGTGAAATAGCGGCCGATCGCGCCGCTGAAATCCATCGGGTTGTAGTTGATCGCGCCATAGGTCAGCGGATCGAGCGGCGCGATGCGGTCGGTCACGTTGTTGACCGAGCCGAACAGCTCCCAGTGTTCGGTCGGCATCCAGCGCGCCGACAGATCGACGGTGTAGAACGAGGCCAGCTCGCAACCGCGGGGCGCGTCGTCGCCATTGGCGAAGCCGTTGGCGCACTCGGTGTCGCCGGCCTCGGTGACGTTGCGGATGCTGTCGCGCCAGTTCACGACGCTGCTGATCGAGAACGCATCCATCTCCCAGGTCGCGCCGAAGTTCGCCTTGTTCTTCGGCGTGCCGATGCAGTTGGTCACGTCGCAGTTGCCATGCGTGCCGGCGAATTCGTAGACGGTGCCGTCGACATCCTCGCGTTCGAACGCACTGATGTGGGTGAACTGCAGGTCGAGCCGCAGATTGCCCGCGCCCAGATCGAAGCGCTGTTCCATGTCGACGTCGAAGCCTTCGACGGTCGTGGACGACGCGTTCTCGTAACCCACCAGCACCGCGAGGATCGAGCCGCTGCCGGGCGTGCCCGGAATCTCGTTGGTGCCGCGCATGACGTTGTCGCCGCCGGCCGCGATCGCTGCGTCCGCACTGCCGCCGAAGATCTCGTCGGTACGCTTGATGCGGAACGCATCGACCGCGAGCGAGCCGCCGGTCCACGGCGACAGCACGATGCCGAGTGTGGTGCTCTTCGACTCTTCCGGCTTGAGATCGGGATTGGGCGAGGTGATCAGCGCGATCGGACCGGCGTCGCAATCCTGCGGCTCGTTGCCCGGTGCAGCGCAGCGCACCGGATCGACCGCCGTGCTGAAGGCCGCCAAGCCGCCGGTGCCGGCTTCAGCCGGGTTCGGGGCGCGGAAGCCTTCTGCGTACGTGCCGCGCACCGCGATCCAGTCCGTCGGCGACCATTTCACGCCGACCTTGGGCGTCGTCGCGGTCTCGCCGCCATCGTACTTGTCGACGCGCAGCGCACCGGTCAGCTCCAGGCTGTCGAGCACCGGTGCCTGCAGTTCGGCGTAGGCGCTGGTGACCTTCTCCACGCCGCCGTAGGCCGAATAGCCGAGACCGATGATGTCGCCCTGGTCGGTGAAGGTCTGCGGCGTGAGCAGCACGGACTGGCGCCGGTACTCGGCGCCGAGCGCGAGCCCGAGCGCGCCGCCGCGCAGATCCATCAACGGGCGCGTGACCTTGGCATCGAAGATGTCGAGCCGCGTGCGGCCGGTCGCGCTGATGCGCGGCGAGATGTAGTCGTAGAGCGCTTGCGAGTTCTGGCCGCCGTTGTCGCCGATGCGCCAGTAGCCGACGGGGCTGTTGGGATCCTCCAGCGCGGTCTTGACGTGGCTGTACTGCAGGAAGCCGGTGCGCTCGTTGGTGAGGTCGGTGCCCGAGTGCAGATAGCCGACGTCGTAATCCCATGCGCCGGCCGTGCCCTTGAAGCCCAGCAGCAGGCGCACGAAGCGGCTGTCGTTGTAGGTCACGCGCGGGCCGACATCGAAGGCGGTGTAACGCAGCCGGTTTGCGGTGCCCGGGTACGGATTGTCCGGATGGTCCGGTCCGAGCACGGTGGCGCCGGGGCCGGGATCACTGGCATTGACCGGACCGCCGGGGAACCCCCACGCACCGGAGACGCCCGAGGGTGTGTTCTGGAACGTCGTCTTCTTGCTCGCAGCGCTCAGTTCCATGTACAGCTCGCCGGTATCGCCGACCGCGAACGCCGCGCGCGAGAAGAAGTTCACGTATTCCTCTTCGGGCGAGAGATCGCGGAACTGCGCGACATCCCACAGGCAGCCGCCCGCCGGATCCTGCGGCGTCACGTTCGACAGCGCCGCGCAGCCGGGCAGCGACTCGAACAGGCCGGTGTTCGGATTCTCGATCGCGCCGCTCGGGCCACCGCCGGCGCCGGTGCCGCCACCGGTGATGCGGCCGGGCAGATTGGTGCCGATGCCGTAGCCCCACGGCCGCGTATCGCCGGTGCCGATCCATTTGCGGTCTCGCCGGTCGCGCACGCGGATCGCATCGGTCTTGGCCGCCTCGATGCTGAAGAACGCGTTGTAGCCGTCCTCGCTCATGCTGCCGGTGCCCGCGGTCAGCGAGGCCTTGGGCTGATCGCCACCGCCATCGCCGGACCAGCCGTAGGACACGCTGGCGATCGCGCCCTCGAAATCGTCGCGCAGGATCACGTTGACCACGCCGGCGATCGCGTCGGACCCGTAGATCGACGACGCGCCGTCCTTGAGGATCTCGATGCGCGCGACCGCATCCAGGGGAATGGTGCTGAGGTCGGTGAAGACCTTCTGTCCGTCATCGGCCAGCCCGAACGGCGCCATGCGCCGCCCGTTGAGCAGCACCAGCGTGGAGCCCGCGCCGAGGCCGCGCAGCGAAATCGCCGAGCCACCGCCGGCGAAACCATTGCCGAAGCTCTTGGGCACCGAGCCGGCGCCGTCGACCGACAGGCTCTGCAGATATTCGCCGACCGTGGTCTTGCCGGTGCGGTCGATCTGGTCGCGCGAGATCACCTGCACAGGCGATGCGGTTTCGGTATCGGTACGCGGGATATTCGAACCGGTGACCGTGATCCGGTCGAGCGTGGTCGCCTGCCCGGTGCTGCTCTGCGCGGACGCCGCGAGCGGCAACACGAGCGCACAGAGCGCAACGGGAACGGCGAGGCTGAGCCGGGTACGACGCACCCGGAAGCGGTTGTGGATCGCGTTCATCTGGAATCCTCGAGCGTGGATTTGCATGGACGACGACTGCTGGGATCGATCCACGTCCGATGTCGAGCGATTCGGCGCCAGTTAATATTTGGTTAACGTGCCGGGCACGTGACGAAACGCTATTAATTCGGTTTATTTACATGAATATTCAACGCGTATTTACTTGGATTATCTATTCATTATCCGGAATAGGGCGGGGCGCGTGTTGGTGACCCCGTGCGTGCGCACCGCGACGACACGTCAAGAACAGCGTTCGCGCCTGCAGACGTGGTCCGCTGGCACAAGAGGTTTCCAGCGCGAGCAGGCGCCGGTCTCTGAAGTTCCGGATCGGCCGATCCTCTGAATATCCGGAGCAGTCCGGCCTGGGCGTCGGTTCTCACGCGAACGCACCTCACCACGCGCGCGCGCGATCCGACCGGTCCCGCGCCTTGGCGGTGAGCCCGCCCCCTGCGCCGCGTGCGCCGGCAGCGATCGGCCCGCGGCCGGCCGCGCCTTGATTCCCCCGCAACCACACCAATATCGACCGCTCGCACCACATCTACACGGACGCCGCACGCAATGACCGCAACCGCCGAAACCCGCAAGTTCGAAGCCGAAGTCGCCCAGGTCCTGCACCTGGTCACGCACTCGCTGTACTCGCACAAGGAGATCTTCCTGCGCGAGCTCATCTCCAACGCATCGGATGCCTGCGACAAGCTGCGCTTCGAATCGATCGCCAATCCCGACCTGCTGGCCGGCGACAGCGAGCTGCACATCGACGTCAGCTGGGACAAGGCGGCGCGTACGGTGACGATCCGCGACACGGGCATCGGCATGACCCGCGACGACGTGGTCGCCAACATCGGCACCATCGCCAGCTCGGGCACGCGCCGTTTCCTCGAAGCGATGAGCGGCGAGCAGAAGGCCGACGCGCGCCTGATCGGCCAGTTCGGCGTCGGTTTCTACTCGGCCTTCGTCGTCGCCGACCGCGTGACCGTGCTGACGCGACACGCGGGCGCGTCGCCCGAGTCCGGCGTGAAGTGGGAAAGCGACGGCCGCGGCGAATACTCGCTCGAAGACGTCACCCTGCCCGAGCGCGGCACCACGGTCGTGCTGCATCTCAAGGCCGACGAGGACGAGTTCCTCGACGGCTGGAAGCTGCGCTCACTGGTGACGAAGTACTCCGACCATGTCTCGTTCCCGATCCGCATGCCCAAGGACGCACGGGCACCTGCCGAAGGCGAGGACGCGCCGGCCGACGCCGCGCCGGAGTGGGAAACCGCGAACGACGCGTCCGCGCTGTGGACCAAGTCCAAGTCCGACATCAGCGACGCGGACTACCAGAACTTCTACAAGGCGCTCGGCCACGACTTCAACGACGCGGCCGCGTGGACCCACAACCGCGTCGAAGGCAGCCAGAGCTTCACCACGCTGCTGTACCTGCCGTCGCAGCCGCCGTTCGACCTGATGATGGGCGGTCGCGACGAGCGAAAGGGCCTGAAGCTCTACATCAAGCGCGTGTTCGTCATGGATGCCGCCGAGGAACTGCTGCCCAATTATCTGCGCTTCGTGCGCGGCGTCGTCGATGCCGACGACCTGCCGCTCAACGTCAGCCGTGAACTGCTGCAGCACAACCGCCAGCTCGACCGCATCAAGGGCGCCTGCGTGAAGCGCGTGCTCGACCTGATCGAGAAGCTCGCGCGCGACGAGCCCGAGAAGTTCACCGCGTTCTACAAGGCCTTCGGCAACACGCTGAAGGAAGGCATCGTCGAGGACGCGACCAATCGCGAGCGCATCGCCCAGCTGCTGCGCTTCGCGTCCACCAAGGGCGATGGCGCTGCGCAGACCGTGTCGCTGGACGATTACGTCGGCCGCATGCCGGTCGGCCAGGACACCATCTGGTACATCACCGCCGACGGTCACAAGGCCGCGGCCGGCAGCCCGCAACTCGAAGCCTTCCGCGCGAAGGACATCGAAGTGCTGCTGATGTTCGACCGCATCGACGAATGGATGCTCGGCAGCCTGCACGAGTACGCCGGCAAGCCGATGAAGAACGTCGCCAAGGGCGAGCTGCCGCTCGACGAAGCCGACAAGGCGAAGCAGGCGGAAGCCGCGACGGCCGCCGCACCGCTGGTCGAGCGCATCAAGCGTCTGCTCGGCGATCGCGTCGGCGACGTGCGCGTGTCCGCACGCCTGACCGACTCGCCGTCCTGTCTCGCGCTCGCCGACTACGAAATGGCCCCGCACCTGGCCCGCCTGCTGCGCGAAGCCGGCCAGGACGTGCCCGAGAGCAAGCCCACGCTCGAGATCAACCCGCAGCACGCGCTGCTGCAGCGGATCGAAAGCGAAGCGGATGATGCGAAGGCGACCGATCTGGCGACGCTGTTGCTGGAGCAGGCCGAGATCGCCGCCGGCGCGCCGCTGCCGGATCCGGCAGCGTTCGTGCAGCGGATGAACCGGGTGCTGCTGGGCGGCTGATCGCCGGTGATCCGGTGCGCCCGCTTCCTGAAGCGGAGCGGGCGCATCTTCCGGTGGACCCGATGCCCGTGAGGCGGCCGGACGCACCTATCCTGTCGTCCTGGTCAAGCAGGACACGCGTGCATGGCGGCAATGGGAGACATCCGCTGGGGCATGATCGGCGTCGGCTCGGTTGCCGAGCACAAGAGCGGCCCGGCCTTCGCGCGGGCGCACGGCGGCAGGCTTGCGGGTGTGGCATCGCGCCGTGCGCACGCAGCGCACGCCTACGCCGAGCGGCACGGCGTGGCATTGGTATTCCCCGATGCGACGGCACTGATCGAGTCTCCGGACATCGATGCGGTCTACATCGCCACGCCGCCTGCTTCGCATGTTGCGCTGACGCTCAGCGTGGCGCGCGCGGGAAAGCCCTGTTGCGTCGAGAAACCGATGAGCGTCCGTCACGCGGACGCGCTGCGGATGCAGGCTGCGTTCGTCGAGGTCGATCAACCGCTCTTCGTCGCGTACTACCGCCGCACGCTGCCCCGGTTCGAGCAGGTGGACCAGTGGATCCGCGACGGCGCGATCGGTGAGATCGAGTCCGTCGCATGGCAGCTGCATCGCACGCCGTCGCCGGCGCGGATCGATGATGTGTGGCGTCTCGATCCGCTGCAGGCGCCGGGCGGACTGTTCGAGGATCTGGCCTGCCATGGCCTCGATCTGTTCGACATGCTGCTCGGCCCGATCACGTGCATCGATCGGGCGACGTTGACCGCGTCCAACGGTCGCGTTCCCGACCACGTTGCAGCGAGATGGCGTCATGGCGAACGCATCGTGGGAGAGGGCGACTGGAACTTCGCAGCCGGAAAGCGACTCGACCGGGTCACGATTACCGGCACCGGGGGCGCAATCCGGCTCTCGATGTTCGATGACGCACCGCTGATGCTGTCTGGCAGCGCGGTCGAAGAATGCCGCCTCATCGAACATCCGGTGCCGATCCAGTTGCATCACGTGCAGGCGATGAACCAGCACCTGCGCGGCGGTGCGCCACACCCGTCGACGGTCGACTCCGCAATCCGCACCGCCTGGGCCACCGAGCAGATCCTGCGAGGTCCAGGTACCGAGGCCGTCGGCTTCGCATTCGCCGACGGCCCCTGACGCCGCACGCTCCGGCTTCAGCGCATCCCCGCCGTCTCACGCGCCGGCAATGTCTGCGGCCAGCCTCCGGCCAAGGCGCGATACAGCGCCACGGCATCCGTCGCCGTGCGCGTACGTCCGGCGGCGAAGGCGTCTTCGGCCTGCAGCTGGGTGCGTTCGGCGTCGAGCACTTCCAGCAGGCTGGTGCCGCCGGCGTCGAAACGCAGACGGGCGAGTTGGGCGGCGCGGGCGCTGTCGCGGGCGGCGCGCTCGAGTTCGACGTCGGCGTCGTGAGCGCGGTCGAAACGCACCAGCGCATTGCCGGTGTCTTCGAGCGCGCGCAGCACGGTCTGCTGGTAGCGCGCGAGTTCCATCGAGGCGTCGGCGTCGGCCGCGGCGATGCGGGCACGCACGCGGCCGATGTCGAGGAACGACCAGTCGATGCCCAGCGCGACCAGTCGTGTCTCGCTATCGCGTCCGAACAGGGCGTCGATGTCGCCGGCCTGGCTGCCGATCAGGCCGCCCAGCGTGAGCCGCGGGAACAGGTCCGCCGTCGCGACGCCGACACGCGCGGTCGCCGAGTGCAGGCGATGTTCGGCGGCGGACACATCCGGACGCACCCGCAGCACGTCGGCCGGTGTGCCGGGATCGATCGCACGCGGTACTGCGGGCAGCGCCCGCGCGACGCTCAGCTGGGCACGCAGCGCATCAGGCGTGCGCCCGGTCAGCACGGCGATGCGATGGGTGGCGACGGCGATCTCGGCTTCCAGCATCGGGATGCGCGAGGCCGTCGACGCGGCCTGCGCCGAGGCGCGTGCGCTGTCGAAGTCGCTGTCCTGTCCGGCATTGCGACGCGCATCGACCAGCGCCAGCGTGTGCTGCTGGTTGCCGGCGTTCTCGGTCGCCACGCGCAGGCGCTCCTGCAGCCCGCGCAGATCGAGATAGGCCGTCGCCAATTCACCGACGATCGCGACCTGCAACGCGCGCAGATCGTCCGCGCTCGCGGCGACGTCGGCGCGTCCGGCCTCGACGCTGCGACGCACGCGGCCGAACAGGTCGAGTTCCCAGCTCGCGCCGATGCCGATGTCGAAGCTGTCGGTGTCGCGGGCATCGCGCGGCACGCCGGGTGCCTGGTCGGCGCTCGCGCGATTGCTGCTCGCGGTGCCGCTCGCGTCGATCGTCGGCAGCTGGTCGAAGCGCGTGCCGCGCAGCAACGCATTCGCGCGGTCGTAGCGGGCGAGCGCGATGCGCAGGTCGTGGTTCGCGACCAGCGTGTCGTCGACCAGTGCGTTCAACTGCGGATCGCCGAAGGCCTGCCAGAACGCGGTGTCGGCGACGGCGGGCACAGCGGTGGCAGTCGCGGGGTTCGCGGTTGCCGCGGTCGCATCCGGTGCGGCCGTGCCTTCGAAGCTCTGCGGCACGGCCATCGACGGCCGCACGTGCTCGGGGCCGACGGCGCAGGCGGCGAGCAGGGCCGCCGCCAGCACCGAGATCAGGGGTCGCATCACCACGGCAGCACCTCGTCGAGATAGAAGTAGCCGCCGGTCGGGCCGGCATCGTCGATCAGCGCCAGGCGCACGCTGGTGCGCGCACCATCGGCGACCTCGAGTTCGCCGTTCTGTTCGTCGCCGGCCTTGTTCATGTCGGTGCGCACGTAGCCCGGATGGATCGTGTTGACCTTGATGCTGGTGTCCTTGAGCACGTGCGCCAGATGCACGGTCCACGCGTTCACCGCGCTCTTGGACACGTTGTAGGCCGGCACGCCCTTGAAGTCGTAGATGAAGGACTCGGGGTTCTGATGCTCGCTGATCGAGCCGAGCAGGCTGGACACGTTGACGATGCGACCGGCCTTGGACTTGTGCAGCAGCGGCAGCAACGCCTGCGTGGTGGCGATCAGGCCGAACACGTTGGTCTCGAACGTCGTGCGCCAGGTGTCGATCGACTGGCCGGCGGCGCCGAGCTGCGGATCGTCGGCGATGATGCCGGCGTTGTTGACCAGGATGTCGAGGCGGCCGTGCCGGTCTTCGATGGTCTTCGCTGCCGCGGCGATGCTGGCGGCATCGGTGACGTCGAGCGCGATGGCTTCGACCGGCAGGCCGTCGGCCTGCAGCTTCAATGCGGCTTCGACGGCGCGCTCGCGATTGCGACCGGCCAGCAGCGTGTGCACACCGGCTTCGGCGAGCTGACGCACGGTTTCCAGACCGATGCCGCGGGTGGCACCGGTGACGAGGGCGATGCGGGACGAAGTGTTCATGGATGACTCCTGACGGGGGGATGCGGGCCGCGGCCGCGCGCGTGGGCGCGGCCTGGCTCGAAGAAGGAAATGTGTGCGACGTGGCTCATGCGTGGGTGCTGCTGACGGGCGCGTCGTGCGCCACCGGCTTGTGCGATACCACAGGCGTGTTCGCGAGCTTGCGCAGCGCGACGTAGAACACCGGCGTCAGGAACAGGCCGAACAGGGTCACGCCCAACATGCCGGCGAACACGGTGACGCCGGTGATCGAGCGGACTTCGGCGCCTGCACCCGTCGACAGCACCAGCGGCACGGTGCCGGCGATGAAGGCGACCGAGGTCATGACGATCGGGCGCAGACGCAGGCGGCTGGCTTCCAGCGCGGACTCGACGATGCCCTTGCCCTGCATTTCCAGTTCGCGGGCGAACTCGACGATCAGGATCGCGTTCTTGCACGCCAGGCCCATCAGCACGACCAGCCCCACCTGCACGAACACGTTGTTGTCGCCGCCGGCCAGCCACACGCCGAACAACGCGGACAGCAGCGTCATCGGCACGATCAGGATCACCGCCAGCGGCAGCGACCAGCTCTCGTACAGCGCGGCCAGCACGAGGAACGCCAGCAGCACCGCGAGCGGGAACACCACCATCGCCGCGCCGCTCTGGTTCGACTGCTGATAGCTCAGATCACTCCAGCCGATCCCCATGCCGGCCGGCAGCACCTGCCCGGCGAGCTCGGTGACCTTGGCCATGGCCTCGCCCGACGACAGCACGCGCGGATCGGCATCGCCCAGCAGGTCGGCGGCGGGATAGCCGTTGAAGCGGATCACCGGGTCGGGGCCATAGGTCTGGCGCACATTGACCATCGAACCCACCGGCACCATCTCGCCGGCCGCATTGCGCGTGCGCAGGTTGGCGATGTCGCCCACCTCGTCGCGGAACTGGCCGTCGGCCTGGGCGATGACCTGCCAGGTGCGACCGAACATGTTGAAGTCGTTGACGTAGGCCGAACCGAGATACGTCTGCAGCGTGTCGAACAGTTCCGTCAGCGGCACGCCCTGCGCCTTCGCCTTGACCCGATCCACGTCGGCATCGAGCTGCGGCACGTTGGCCTGGTAGCTGCTGATCGGATAGCCGAGACCCGGCGTCTGCATCGCCGCGCCCTGGAACGCCTGCACGGCCGCCTGCAGTTCGCCGTAGCCCAGACGCGTGCGGTCCTGGACGAACAGCGACCAGCCCGAGCCGTTGCCCAGGCCCTGGATCGGCGGGGGCATGAAAGCGAAGGTGAAGCCTTCCTGGATCGTCGAAAACTTCTGGTTGAGCTCGGCGGTGATCTCTTCGGCGGTGCGCGAGCGCTCGCTGAAGGGATCGAGGGTGAAGAAGATCACGCCGTTGTTGGGCGTATTGGTGAACTGCAGCGGGTTGAGGCCCGGGAACGCGATCTCGCTGGCGACACCGTCGACTTCACTGGCGAGCGCGGCCATCTTCTTCAGCACCACGTCGGTGCGCTCGATCGATGCGCCCTCCGGCATTTTCACGCCGGCGATCACGTACAACTTGTCCTGCACCGGAATGAAGCCGGCCGGCACCACCTTGAACATCACGCCCGCGCCGACCAGCAGCACCGCGTAGACCAGGAATACCGCACCGCGGCGACCCAGCGACCGCGACACAGCGCCTTCGTAGCGCTCCGAGCTGCGGTTGAAGAATCGGTTGAACGGACGGAACAGCCAGCCGAACAGGCGATCGATGATGCGCGTGAGGCGATCCTTCGGCGCGCCGTGCGGCTGCAGCAGCTTGGCGGCGAGCGCCGGCGACAGCGTCAGCGAGTTGATCGCCGAGATCACCGTCGAGATCGCGATGGTCACCGCGAACTGCTTGTAGAACTGGCCGGTCACACCGGTCAGGAACGCCATCGGTACGAACACCGCGCACAGCACCAGCGCGATCGCGATGATCGGGCCGGAGACTTCCTGCATCGCCAGATGTGCCGCCTCCAGAGGCGTGGCGCCGAGTTCGATGTGCCGCTCGACGTTCTCCACCACCACGATCGCGTCGTCGACCACGATGCCGATCGCCAGCACCAATCCGAACAGGGTCAGCGTGTTGATCGAATAGCCGAGCAGGTACAGCACCGCGAACGTGCCGACGATCGACACCGGTACCGCCAGCAGCGGAATGATCGACGCGCGCCAGGTCTGCAGGAACAGGATCACCACCAGCACCACCAGCAGCGTCGCTTCGATCAGCGTGACGACGACCGACTTGATCGAATCGCGCACGAAGATCGTGGTGTCGTAGATCGACTGGATCTCGACGCCCGGCGGCAGTGAGGGGCGCAACTGTTCCATGGTCGCGACCACGCCGTCGCGGATCTCGAGCGCGTTCGCACCCGGCGCCTGGAAGACGCCGATCGCGGCCGCGTTCTTGCCGTCGAGCCGCGCGCGCAGCGTGTAGTCGCCGGCGGCGAGTTCGATGCGGGCCACATCAGCCAGACGCACCAGTTCACCGTCGGCGCCGGATTTCAGCACGATGTCGCCGAACTCCTCGACGGTTTCCAGACGGCCCTTGGCGTTGATCGGCAGCAGGAAATCGCTGCGGTTGGGCATCGGTTCGGCGCCGAGCTGGCCGGCCGAGACCTGCACGTTCTGCTCGCGCACCGCGCGCACCACGTCGCTGGCGGCCATGCCGCGCGCGGCGATCCTGTCGGGATCCAGCCACAGCCGCATCGCGTAGTCGCCGCCGCCGAAGACCTGCGCATCGCCGACGCCGGAGATCTTCGCGATCTCGTCCTTGACGTGCAGGCGCATGTAGTTGCGCAAGTACAGCGAATCGTAGCGGCCGTCGCTCGAGGTCAGATGCACGACCATCAGGAACACCGGCGACTGCTTCTGCGTGGTCACGCCCTGCCGGCGCACGTCCTCGGGCAGGCGCGCGAGCGCCTGGGCCACGCGGTTCTGCACGCGCACCGCCGCCTCGTCGGCATCGGTGCCGGGCTTGAAGGTGGCGGTGAGCTGCAGCACGCCGTCGGAGCCGGCGACGGACTTGATGTACATCATGTCCTCGACGCCGTTGATGGCCTCCTCGAGCGGCGTCGCCACCGTCTCGGCGATCACCTTCGGGTTGGCGCCCGGATACACGGTGCGCACGACCACCGAGGGCGGCACGACCTCGGGGTACTCGCCGATCGGCAGCAGCGGGATGGCGATCAGGCCACCGGCGAAGATCAGGATCGACAGCACCGCGGCGAAGATCGGCCGGTCGATGAAGAAGCGGGAGAAGTCCACGGGGAATTCCTTGTGGGCGGCGCGGTGGCCGCAGAGAAAAGAACGCGGGAACGGCAAGCCCTTCTCCTTCTGGGACAACGTGCCCTCGGGGTAGAAGGTGCCCCGGAGGGGCGGATGAGGGCGGGGTTTCAACGGTGACGCCTCACCCTCACCCGACGCACTGCGCGCGTCGACCTCTCCCGAAGGGAGAGGTGTGGGTCAAGCGCGCGTCAGCGCTTCGCGACCGCCTCGATCGGCGCACCGCCGCGCATCGCGACCGCCTTCGGCGCGACCGGCATGCCCGGCATGAAGACCTTCTGCACGCCGTTGACGATCACGCGGTCGCCGGCAGCAAGACCGGACTCGACGACGCGCAGACCCTCGACGATGCGGCCCGGCACGATGTCGCGACGCTGCGCGGTGTTGTCCTCGCCGACGACGTAGACGAACTTGCGGTCCTGGTCGGTGATCACGGCCTTGTCGTCGATCAGGATCGCCGGCCGCGCGGCCGCGCCTTCCAGCTGCACGCGCGCGAACAGGCCCGGGGTGAAGCGCCGGTCCGGGTTCGGCAGCACGGCGCGGGCGCGTACGGTGCCCGTCGCGGGATCGATCTGGTTGTCGAGGAAGTCGACGGTGCCGGCGTGCGGGTAGCCGGTCTCGTCGGCCAGGCCCACGCGCACCGCGTTGTCGGCGCCGGTGCGCTCGCCTGCACGCGTCATCGCCTGGTGGCGCAGATAGGTGCGCTCATCAGTCTCGAAGTAGACGTGCACCGGATCCTGCGAGACCACGGTCGTCAGCAGCGACGCATCGGCCTGGGCGAGGTTGCCGGTGGTCAGCATCGCGCGTCCGGCGCGGCCGGCGACCGGCGCACGCACCTCGGTGAAGGCCAGATCCAGTCGTGCGGTGTCGACCGCGGCCTGGGCACCGCGTACGGCGGCTTCGGCTTCGGCGCGCCCGGCGCTGCGCGCTTCGAAATCGTCGCGCGAGATCGCGCTGGCATCGATCAGTTGCTGCGCGCGGGTGTGGCGCGTGGTCGCCAGCTGGGCATCGGCGCGGGCGCGGGCGAGTTCGGCTTCCGCGCGCTGCAGCGCGGCGCGATACGGACGCGGATCGATGACGAACAGCAGGTCGCCCTGCTTCACCTCGTCGCCCTCGGAGTAGGCCACGCGCTGCACGTAGCCGCTGACGCGCGGGCGCAGCTCGACGCTTTCGATCGCGGCGATGCGGCCGGTGGCGTCGTTCCAGTCCTGCACCTGTTCCGACAGCACGGCGGCAACGCCGACATCCGGCGGTGGCGGCTGGGTCTGTTCCTGGGCCTGGGTGTCGCAACCGGCGACGACGAGTGCGACGGCGACGGCGAGACCGGTCGCGGTGAGTGCGCGCCACGCGCGCGGGCTGATGTGGGAGCGGATCATGAGCGTGATTCCTGGGGGGAGGCGGCAGTGGCGAGGCGACGCAGCAGGGCGCTGGCATCGGTCTGATGGGAATGGGTGGGCGCGCAGGGCCCGACATCGAGGTCGTCGGACAGGCCGGGCGGGCGCACGGCGGCGCCGATCGGGAAGCGCACGAGGGCGACATCCGCATTCGCGGCGCCATCGACCAGACGCAGCGCGTGGTCGGCGATCGCATCGACATCCGGCCACTGCGCACGCGCATGGGCGGCGTTGGCATCGCAGCGCACCGGCGAATCGACGGCGAGCATCTGCACGCGCACCGGCAGCGTGCGGGCTTCTTCGTGCAGCACCCGCGCGAGCATCCGCAGCGCGGACGCGCCGATCGAGTGATGGCCGTAGCCGGACCACGGATGGTCCGCGCCGGGACCGCCGACCAGCACGTAGCCGGCGCGCGGCTGCGTGGCGAGCAGCGGCAGCAGATGGCGCGCGATCGAGAGATGCGGCAGCAGGTCTTCGTCGAGACGACGACGCAGGAAGTCCGCGGGCGCATCGAGCACACGCTGGCTGCCGGCCGCGCCACGGATCGCCGCGATCACCGAACCCGGCGCCGGGCCGGGCAGTGCCCGCAGGCGCGTGGCGAGATCGGCCGCGTCACCGTCGCTGCGGATATCCGCGAACAGCGTCGTCAGTCCGGCACCGTGCGCGGCCTGCAGCCGGTCGAGTGCATCGGCGTCGTTGGCGACCGCGATCGTGCGACGCCCGGCGGCCACGGCCTGCGCCACCACGCGCGTTCCGACCATCCCGGTGGCGCCAACAATCACCAGCGGCGCCTTGATTGTCCCTTTCATGGGATTTTGTCTCCCGAAAACCGGGCTTCGATCGATGCGGGGGCACTGCGGCGGCGGGCATTGCCCGGCAACCACGCCCACAGCCAGCCCCAGCCGGCATGGCCGGCCTGGAGCCGCTTGGGGGTGGCGATCCGTGCGCTAGACGATTGATTCGGCGGGATTTCCATGCGCTGCCCACGGCGACGCGCGGGGGCGGTCGCGGGGCGTGGGGCAGGGGGCGCAGCAGGATGGGGGGCGGACATGGGCGGCGTCGACTCGGGGGATGCCGCAGATCATCCGCCTCGAAAGGGGACTTGATTAGTCCCCATTCGAGGGAATAATTATCCCCGTCACGGTCCAATCCGCCGCGCACTCTGCGCGCCCCCGCTCCCGGAGTTCCACATGGCACACGATCTCAACGAGACCCTGATCTTCGTCAAGGTGGTCGAGCAGGGCAGCTTCATCGCTGCCGCCAACGCGCTCGGTCTGCCCAAGACCACGGTCAGCCGCAAGGTGCAGGAACTCGAACAGCGGCTCGGCGCGCGCCTGCTCAACCGCACCACGCGCCGGCTCGGCCTGACCGAAGCCGGCAGCATCTATCACGAGCATTGCCAGCGCATCGCACGCGGACTCGAAGATGCCGAGAGCGCGGTCGCGCAATTGCAGAGCGGCCCGCGCGGCTGGTTGCGCTTCACCGTGCCGTACTCGATCGGCATCACCTGGATCGCGCCGCTGCTCGGCGACTTCCAGGCGCAGTACCCCGAGATCCAACTCGACATGCACATGGGCAACGAGAAGCTCGACCTGATCGCGGGCGAAGCCGACCTCGCCCTGCGCATCGGCACGCTGCCCGATTCCAACCTCGTCGCGCGCAAGCTCGGCAGCCTGCGCACGCAGGTCTTCGCCAGCCAGTCCTACATCGAACAGCACGGCGAACCGCTGCACCCCGACGACCTGCAGCACCACCGCACCCTGGTGATGCGCAAGAGCCACAACGCCAACAACCGCTTCATCTGGTCGCTCACCGACGGCCGCGCGCTGCGCGACTTTCCGGTCAACCCGCAGCTCGTCGCCAACGATCCCGCCGCGCTCAACTGGGCGCTGATCAAGGGCGAAGGCCTGATGCTGACCGGCGACGTGATGGCCAAGGCCTTCGTCGAAGCCGGCATGGCGCAACGCGTGCTCGCCGGTTGGACCGGCCCGGAAGTCGACTTCAACGCCGTGTTTCCTGGTGGCCGCCTCGTATCGCCGAAGGTGCGCGCGTTCGTCGATTTCCTGATCGAGCGCTTGAACTTCGACGCCGACCACATGCAGACGCTCTGCCAGGTGCAGCAGCAGGCACTGGAAGCGAAGGCGGCAGGCAAGGTGGCGCTGGCGCAGCTGGAGAAGGCCACGCGGCGGGTGGTGGCGCCGGTGGTGGATGTGGAGGAAGAGGTTGTGCCGGTCGGCAGGTAATTTTTCTGGCACGCGCCGTAGGCGGCGTGCCTGCTCCTGCTCTTCGCTGTTGATCGCCGGATTGCTATCGCGTCTGCATACAGACCCGTAGGGCGCCGCACATGGGCGATGAGGCGCGAGTTGCGAGCCACTGGCTCGCGCGCCGATAGAGCGACCGCGCTGCGAGCGCGGGCCGGTCTTTGACTCCGAAGCAGGCAAAGTGCGGCGCTTTCCGACTGAGCCAGGGTGGCGAGTCGGAAAATGCCGGAACGAGTGAATCGCCGGGTGAGCTCCCTCGGGGCTGGCCCTTTTCTTTGGTTCCGTTTCTTTGACTCGCATCTTCGATGCTCGCCCCTGCGGGGCCGGCTTCGCCGTTCGCACTGCGTGCGTGAGGCCAGCAAAAGAAATGAACCCGCTCGCCGCAAGGCGAGTGGAAGCGTCTGACGTTGCTTCTCCCGCCGCGGGCAAACTCGCAGGCGTAGATCAAACGCTTTCGTCCGCTGACGCGGCCGAGTTCATTTCTTTTGGTTGACGCCAAAAGAAACGGAACCAAAGAAAAACGTCTCCCCGACACGTCCGAAGCCCGCGGCGTCATGTGCACCGGGATTTTCCGACTCGGCATCCTGCCTCGGTCGGAAAACGCCGCCCATCCATGGGCGGCGCCCTCCGGGTAAGTGCGAGTGCGGGTGCGTTACGGAGATCAAAAGCCCGAAGCGGAGAGCGCAGAGCAAAAGCGGAAACGCAGAGGCGAGAGCGCCAGCGCGCGAGGCGCAAAACAATCAGTCCAGCTTCACCAGCAACTTCCCGAAATTCTGCCCCGCCAACATCCCGATGAACGCCTCCGGCGCGTTCTCCAGTCCCGCCACGACATCCTCCCGATACCGCACGCGCCCATCGCGTAACCACTGCCCCATCTCGCGCACGAACTCGGGATAGAGCGCGATGAAGTCGCGCTGGATGAAACCGCGGACGGTCAGGTGGCGGCTCAGGATCGCGCCCATCAGTTGCGGCACGCGGTCGGGGCCGGACGGCGGGGCGGTGTCGTTGTAGTGGGCGACGAGGCCGCACACCGGAATCCGGGCGAAGTCGTTGAGCAACGGCAGTACGGCGTCGAACACCTTGCCGCCGACGTTCTCGAAGTAGACGTCGATGCCATCCGGGCACGCAGCGGCGAGCTGTTCGGCGAAGTCGTCGGCGCGGTGGTCGAGGGCGATGTCGAAGCCGAGGTCGTCACGCACGTGCGCGACCTTGTCCGGGCCGCCGGCGATGCCGACGGCGCGTGCGCCGTGGAGCTTCGCGATCTGGCCGACAGTCGCGCCCACTGGTCCGCTCGCGGCGGCGACGACGACGGTTTCGCCGTGTTGCGGTTTTCCGATCTCGTGCAGGCCGGCGTAGGCGGTGAAGCCGGGCATGCCGTGGACACCGAGTGCGGTCTGCACCGGCAGGCCGGCCGGATCGAGTTTGCGGCGCAGGCTTTCGCCGTCGACGACGGCGTGTGTCTGCCAGCCGGCATGCGCGAGCACCAGATCGCCCGGCGACCAGGCTGGATGCAGCGACTGCACGACTTCCGAGATCGTGCCGCCGTCCATGACCTCGCCGATCTCGACCGGCGCGGCGTAGGAGCGGCCGGCGTTCATGCGGCCGCGCATGTAGGGATCAAGTGATAGCCAGCGGTTGCGCAGCAGGACCTGGCCATTGCGCGGCGCTGGCATCTGGAACGTTTCGATCCTGAAATCGTCCGGCGTCGGCGCGCCGGTCGGGCGCGCCGCGAGGACGATGCGGGTGGCGGTGGAGTCGCGCATCGGGTCGGCCTGTTCGAGTGGACGCCCTTCATAGCGCACGCGACCGTGCGGCGCCGTCAATCTGCGGCTGCGCAGCGACCGCTCAGCCCGCGCTGGCACCGTCGAGCGCGGCGATGTCGGCCTTCGTCAGCAGCAGCGTGCGCGCCGCCGCGAGTTCACGCAGCTGGGAGATGCTGGTCGCGCTGACGATCGGCGCGGTCACGCCGGGCCGTGCGATCAACCATGCGAGCGCGATCTGGGCCACAGTCGCCGCATGCCGGCACGCGGCATCGTCGAGCGCGGCGAGCACGCGCTTGCCGCGTGCATTGAGGTACTGCTTCACGACCTGCGCACCGCGCGCGCTGCTCTTCGCCGCATCGGCTTCGGTGCGGTACTTGCCGCTGAGAAAGCCGCTCGCCAGCGAGTAGTAGCCGATCACGCCGAGCCCGTGCTCGCGCACCAGGGGTTCCAGCGCGGCCTCGTAACCGGCGCGGTCGACGAGGTTGTACTCGGGCTGCAGCGTTTCGTAACGCGGCAGGTTGTGGCGCTTCGCGACGTCCAGCGCCTCGGCCAGACGTGGCGCGGTGTAGTTCGATGCGCCGATCGCGCGCACCTTGCCCTGTTCGATCAGGCGCGAGAACGCGCCCAGCGTGTCTTCCAGCGGCACCGAGGGATCGTCCTCGTGCGCCTGGTAGAGATCGATGACATCGGTGCGCAGGCGACGCAGCGAGTCCTCGCATGCGGCCTGGATGTTGGCCGGCGACAGGCCCTTGCGCTGCGGCCACTTGGCGACCTTGGTGGCGATCACCACGCGGTTGCGCTTGCCGCTCGTCTGCAGCCAGCGGCCGATCAGCGTTTCCGACTCGCCACCCTGGTTGCCGTCGACCCAGGCCGAATACACGTCGGCGGTATCGACGAGATTGAGGCCCAGCGCGACGCATTCGTCGAGCAGCGCGTGTGTCGTCGCCGCGTCGGCGCTCCAGCCGAAGACGTTGCCGCCGAACGCCAGTGGCGAGACCTTGAGGCCCGAGCGTCCGAGTTCGCGTTCCGACATGTGCCGCTCCTGCTTGCAAAAGAATGGCCACAGCATAGGCAGGCCCCGCGCGCGCCCGACACCGGGGACCGCGCAAAGCAGTGTTCCGGCACGGCGCCGTCGCGGCCGCGCGACGGGCGGCGGCGTTCGCCACGCCGCTTGTGGCACCCTTTGCGCCACGTCCGCGTCCGGAGTTCCGCCCATGCAACGCAGCTTGTCGTTCTGCGCCGTCGCCCTGATCGCCCTCGCCGGTTGCGCCAGCGCGCCGCAGGTGCCCGCCGATTCGGCCGCCGACCTCGATTCCAGCAATGTCGCCCGCCTCGACAGCGCGCTCGCCGGCGAGTGGCGCAGCGCCGAGAACCGCGCGCGCGACCAGTACCGCCATCCGCGCGAAACGCTGGCCTTCTTCGGCGTGCGTCCGGAGCAGACCGTCATCGAGATCACCCCCGGCAGCGGCGCGTGGTACGCCGAGGTGCTGGCGCCGTATCTGCGCGACAACGGCCGCTACATCGCCGCGATGGTCGACCCGGCGAGCGTCGCCGAAGGCCGCGGCCGCGATTACCAGACCAGCCAGCGTGACGGCCTGCAGGCCCGCTTCGACGCCGCGCCCGCGCAGTTCGACCGCGCGCGCATGGTGAGCTACGACCCGAAGGCGCCGCGCTTCGGCCCGTCGAACTCCGCCGATGTCGTGCTGACGTTCCGCAACGTGCACAACTGGCGCTCGTCCGGTCAGGCCGAAGGCATGTTCAAGGGCTTCTACGACGTGCTGCGCCCGGGCGGCGTGCTGGGCGTGGTCGAACACCGCGCCAAGGCCGACGTGCCGGCCGACGACCGCAGCGGCTATGTCGGCACCGCGCAGGTCATCGCGCTCGCCCAGGCCGCGGGTTTCCGCGTCGACGGCAGCAGCGAGGTCAATGCCAACCCGAAGGACACCCGCGACCATCCCGATGGCGTGTGGATGCTGCCGCCGGCCAACCGGCACACCCCGGCGGATGCTGCCAAGTACGCCGCGATCGGCGAGAGCGACCGGATGACGCTGCGGTTCGTGAAGCCCTGAACGCCGTGAGGGCGTAAGCGGTCAGACGTCAGTGCTGGACGATCGCGGTCGTCCGGTGCTGGTGTCGGGTCGCGGTACCGTTCCGATCGATCTGCGGATTCCATGCTCGTCGCCTTCAACAAACCCTATGGCGTGCTCTGCCAGTTCACCGACCGCAGCACGCCGCCGCGCCCGACGCTGGCCGGCTTCGGCCTGCCGCCTGGCGTCTACGCCGCCGGGCGGCTCGATCACGACAGCGAGGGCCTGCTGCTGCTGACCGACGACGGCCCGCTGGCCAACCGCATCACCGATCCGCGCCACAAGCTGCCCAAGACCTACCGGGTGCAGGTGGAAGGCACGCCGTCGCCAGCGCAGCTGCAGGCGCTGCGCGACGGGGTGACGCTCAACGACGGCCCGACCCGCCCGGCGCAGGCCACGCTGCTCGATCCGCCACCGACGCTGTGGCCGCGCGATCCGCCGGTGCGCTTCCGCAAGACCGTGCCCGATGCCTGGCTGGAACTGACCATCCGCGAAGGCCGCAACCGCCAGGTGCGGCGCATGACCGCGGCGGTGGGTCTGCCGACCCTGCGGCTGGTGCGGGTGGCGATCGGCGACTGGTCGTTGGACACGCTGGCGCCCGGCGCCTGGCGGGCGATCTGAGGGGACCGGCGGTCCGCGCAGGGTCCGCAGTCGACCGGCTTTCTGGTAACGTGCCGGGCGGATCGCACGTCTGCGTCGCGTGTCGCCCATTCCCCGTTCGGGGCCACCCCGGAAGCCAATGCCGAACTCTGCAAACGCCAGCGGTCGCATCCTCGTCGTCGATGACCAGCCTGCGAACCTGCGTGTCGTCAGTTCGCTGCTGAGCCGTCACGGCTACGAAGTGCAGACGGCGCCCGACGGCGCCGAAGCGTTGGCGATGCTCGAAGCGCGCCAGCCCGACCTGCTGCTGCTCGACATGCTGATGCCGAACATGGACGGCTTCGCGCTGCTGGCCGAGATCAAGCAGAACCCGGATCTGTTGCGCCTGCCGGTGGTGTTCCTCACCGTCGCCCAGGATCGCGAACTGCTGCTGCGCGCGTTCGACGCCGGCGCGGTCGACTACGTCACCAAGCCGTTCATGCCTGAGGAACTGCTCGCGCGCGTCAACGCGCACGTCGGCCTCAAGCAGACCCGCGACCGCCTCGAGCGCATCGCGCGCGAGCGCCAGGAGCTGGTGAACCTGGTCGCGCACGATCTGAAGAATCCGCTGTCGAGCATCTGGTTCGCCAGCGACATGCTGGTCAAGAACGAGACCAAGCCCGAGCGTATTCCGCGCTACCACAAGATGATCCACGAGAGCGCCGAAGACGCGCTCGGCTACATCCGGCGCTACCTGGAAACCCAGGACACCTCGCGCAAGGCCGCCGAGGCCGCGCAGTCGACGGGTCTGCGCGACGTGCTGGACTGGATCGTCGCGCGCTACGCCATGCAGTTCGAGGATCGCGGCGTGCAGCTGCAGGCGCGCGCGCCCGATGCCGCGCCGATGGTCGCGATCGACGGGCTGGTGCTGCGCCAGGTCGCCGAGAACCTGATCACCAACGCCATCAAGTACGCGCCCGACAGCAACGTGGACATCTCGCTGCGCGGCGGCGGCGTGGGCTTCTGGCAGCTGCTGGTCGAAGACCGCGGCCCCGGCATCGCCCGCGACCAGCAGCACGCGCTGTTCCGGCCGTTCCAGCGGCTCGCCCATGCCGGCAAGGACGATGGCCGCTCCAGCGGTCTGGGCCTGTCGCTGGCCAAGCAGATCATCGTCGACCTCGGTGGCCAGCTCTGGTACGAGGACCGCGAAGGCGGCGGCGCGCGCTTCATCATCGAGCTGCCGCAGATGTCCGCGGAGACGGAGCGTCCGGCCGCGAACGACGATCCGCAGGACGCGCCGGCATAAAAAAACGCGGGCCTGAGGCCCGCGTTCGGTCGACCAGCGCCTAGCCGCATGGCCAGCGCACGGGTGATCCTTTCGACTCAGTCGTTGCCGTTCGCCGCCGGTGCGCCGCGACGCGCGGTGGTGCGCTTGCGGGCCGGTGCACGGGTCGGTTCGATGCGGCGCGATGTGCCTTCGACGGTCCCGCCTTCCTTGCGCTTCTTGTACTGGCGGGCCGCAACCCAGACCAGACCGGCGCCGATCACCGACGCGGCGAGAATCGCCGGATTGCGACGCAGGAAGCCGCCGGCCAGCTTGGTGCCGGTGCGGGCCGCGCCGAGCGCAACACCCGTCTGCAGCCACTTCTCGGCGGAATCGGGAATCGCATGACGCAGGCTGTCGCCTGCCTGACCGACCAGCGACAGTGCCTTGTCGGACAACGCTTCGAACTTGCTCATGGAATGACCTCGGATGTCCGATGTGGGATGGACGAGTCTTCGTTACCGGCTGTCGATCCGGCGTGAGCGCTGCCGCGCTCGTTGGGCTGACGTTCGGCTTCCGGCACTTCAGGTCCACGCGGTTTCGCGCGATGCGTCGCCAGCGCGCTCCATGGACCTTCCGGCCGCGCCGCGCACGACCCAACGCAGCGGTCATGTCGCACCGTCGCCGCGGGTCTAGATCGACGGGCCTCAGGTGCCACGCGGTTTCGCGCGATGCGTCGCCGGTGCATTCCAGGGATTTTCCGGCCGCGCCACGCACAACCCAACGCTGCGGTCATGTCGCACCGTCGCCACGGGTCTAGATCGACGGGCCTCAGGTGCCGCGCGGTTTCGCGCGATGCGTTGCCGGTGCATTCCAGGGATCTTCCGGCCAAGGGTGCTTGGGATACCGCCCCTTCATTTCCTTGCGCACGTCCGGATACGTGCGTTCCCAGAAGCCGGCGAGGTCGCGCGTGACCTGCAGCGGGCGCCCGGCGGGCGACAGCAGATGGATCGTCAGCGGCACGCGACCGTCGGCGACGGTCAACGTCTTCGCAAGCCCGAACAGCTCTTGCAGCTTGACCGCGAGCACCGGCGGCACGGGCGTGCCGTCGGCCTCGACCGCGTAGTCGATCGCGCGCGCCATGCCCGACGGCACCGTGATTCGCACCGGGGCGAGACGGTCGAGCTGCTGGCGCTGCGACCAGTCCAGTCGGTGCTGCAAGGCGTCGGCCAGTGCGTCCGCGCCGAGCGCATCGAGCCGGGTGAGGCCGGCGAACGCGGGCCGCAGCCACGCGTCGCGTGTCGCCAGCAGTGCCGCGTCCGAGAGATCCGGCAATGCGAGTTCGGGCATCCACGCGCGCACGGCCTGCACACGCGCCTGCCATTGCCGCAGACCGTCGCGCCACGGCAGCACGTCGAGGCCGAGGGCGCCGACCGCATCGCTCAGCGCTTGTGCGGCCTGCGCCGGATCGACGCGGCCATTGGCGCGCGCATCGAGCACGATGCCGTCGAAGCGGCGCACGCGCTCGCCGACCAGGGCGCGACGCTCGGTGTCCCAGCGCGTCTCGTCGGCCTCGGTGAAGCGGTCCGGCCATTGCCGGCGCAGCCGCGCCTCGTCGACCGGTGCGCCGCGCAGCAGCAGTGCGTCCTTGGCCTCGTGGCGCAGCTCGCTGGCGACGATCCACGGTTCGCCGCGCAGCGTGCTGTCGTCGAACAGACGCGCCATGCGGCCGTTGCTGAGCGTGTAGCGCGCAGCGTCGCGCGCGTGGCGGTGGCCGATGCGATCGGGAAACGCATGGGCGAGCAGATCGCCGAGCAGATGCGCCGATGCGGAAGACGGCGGCACGATGTCGAGTTTCAGGCGCCGTCGCCATTGTTTCGCGGCCGCATCGATCGCGGCGAGTGCGCCGCGCTGCGCATCGGCCGGCGTGCGTCCGCTGCGGAATGCGGCCAGCGCCTGCCAGCGCGCGGCCACACCGTCCGAGCGCGGCGCACCCGGCAACGGCCGCAGCGGATCGCGCGCTTCCAGCAGCGCACACAGATCGCAGGTCAGCGCGCGTTCGCCGGCATCCGCGCCGGCCAGCAGCATCGCCGCGAGCCGGGGATGCGTGCCGAACGCGAGCATGCGGCGCCCGGTCTGCGTGATCGCACCGCGCGTGTCCAGCGCATCGAGGCGTTGCAGCAGATCATGTGCGGCGCCCATTGCACCGGCCGGCGGCTGGTCGGGAAACGCCAGCAACGGATCGCCCCACGCGGCGAGTTCGAGCGCGAGCGCGGCGAGATCGACCTGCGCGATCTCCGGCCGCCGCTGCGGCTCCAGCCGCTGCGATTCCGGCCACAGACGCAGCGCCACGCCCGACGCGACACGCCCGGCGCGGCCCGCGCGCTGATCTGCGGACGCCTGCGAGATGGACACGATCTCCAACCGCGAGAACCCGCTGTTGGGATCGAAGCGCGGCTCGCGCGCCTGGCCGCTGTCGACGACGATGCGCACGCTCGGCAGGGTCACGCTGCTCTCGGCGACGTTGGTGGCCAGCACCACGCGGCGACGGCCATCGGTCGACGGTTGCAGCACGTGCGTCTGCGCATCGACCGGCAGTTCGCCGTGCAGCACCAGCAGCTCGACATCGCCGGGCAACGCGGCTTCGAGCTGCGCACGGCAGCGTGCGATCTCGCGCTGTCCGGGCAGGAACACCAGCGCATCGCCGGGCTGCGTCGCCAGTGCGTCGACGAGCACGCGACGCACCTGGTGTTCGAGCGCCTCGTCGCGCTTGGGCGGTGCATGCGACACGTCGACCGGAAAGCTGCGGCCCGCGCTCGACAGCCGCGGCGCGTCGAGCCACTGCGCGATGCGCGCGCCGTCGAGTGTGGCCGACATCACGACCAGCCGCAGGTCCTCGCGCAGGCCCGTCTGCACGTCGCGTGCGAGGGCGAGGCCGAGATCGCCGGCGAGATGGCGTTCGTGGAATTCGTCGAACAGCAGCGCGCCGACGTCGCCCAGCTCCGGATCGTCCTGCAGCATCCGCGTCAGGATGCCTTCGGTGACGACCTCGATCCGCGTGCGCGCGCTGACCCGCTGCTCGAACCGGATGCGATAGCCGACGAGGCCGCCGACCTCGTCGCCGAGCTGCCGCGCCATGAACGTCGCCGCCGAACGCGCGGCGACGCGTCGCGGTTCCAGCATCACGATCTTCCGGTCGCCCAGCCACGGCGCATCGCGCAGCGCCAGCGGCACCTGCGTGGTCTTGCCCGCGCCTGGCGGCGCTTCGAGCACCAGGCGCGGATGCGCGGCGAGGCTGGAGACGATCTCCGGCAACAACGACGTGATGGGAAAGACGGGAGAGGCGGCGTGCGTCACGGCGCACAGGCTAACGACGTCACGCATCGGCGTCGATGCGCGCATGCAAGGGTTTGCCCCGGTGTCGGTGGTCATCGCAGCCGATTAGATTCGGCCGCTGCACCGCCACCGGATCCGCCATGCGCGCTCGCCTCCGTCGTCTTCCGCACGTCCTGCTGCTCTGCGGCCTGTCCGCGACCGCGCCTGCCGCGTTCGCCGAGGTCTTCATCAACGAGCTGCATTACGACAACGCGGGCGCGGATGCCGGCGAAGCCGTGGAGATCGTCGCGACCGCAGGCGAGAACCTCGCCGACTACCGCGTGTGGCTCTACAACGGCAGCAACGCGCCGAATGCGGCGACGACCTACGGCAATGCCGCGGTGCCGGCCGCGCAGACGCGCACCTGCGGCGCGAGCGTCGGCATCGCCACCGTCACCTGGCCGCGCGATGGTCTGCAGAACGGGCCGAACGACGGTATCGCGCTGGTCGACGGCGCCGGGAACGTCGTGCAATTCATCAGCTACGAAGGCACGATCGTCGCCGGCAACGGCCCCGCCGCCGGACTGACCAGCCAGAACCTGCCGGTGTCGGAGAGCGCGACCGCGCCGGTCGGCACCTCGCTGCAGCTGACCGGCAACGGCAGCACCGCCGCCGACTTCGACTGGGCGCCGTCGGCGACGCAGACCTTCGGTGCCTGCAATACCGGCCAGACCTTCGGCGGCAGTGGCGGGGGCGGCGACACCACGGCGCCGTCGATCACTGCGACCACGCCGGCCAGCGGTGCATCGGATTTCCCTGCAGCCGGCGATCTGTCGGTGTCCTTCAGCGAAGCGGTGACGCTCGCCAACGGCGCGTTCGCACTGCAGTGCGCGACGTCCGGCGCGGTGACGCTCGACCATGCGAACAGCGGCAGTACGTTTGCCATCGGCACCGGCACCGCCCTGCATGCCGGCGAGGCGTGCACGTTGACGGTCAACGCGAGCGCGGTGACCGATGCCGCCGGTCTGTCGCCGGGCGCCAATACCGTCATCGCGTTCAACGTCGCCAGCAGCGGTGGCGGTGGCGACAGCGGCGACTATTACGCACGCGTCAACGCCAGCAGCCCCGGCCAGCTGCGCTGCTCGCTGCACGCCACGATCCGCGGCCACACTTCGTATCCCTACAGCGGTGGCACCACCAACACCTGGACGATTCTTGAAATCGCCGACGAGGATCCGGCCGACAGCGGCAAGGTGCTCGACGTCTACCGCAACCGCAGCTACGCCAAGGGCAGCGGCCGCGCGGGCACCGGCAGCGGGCTGACCTACAACCGCGAGCACACCTGGCCCAAGTCGCTCGGCTTCCCGTCGACCAGCGGCGACAAGGGCCTGCCGAACGCGCCGCATACCGACGCGCACATGCTCTATCTCAGCGATACCGACCACAACTCGGCGCGCGGCAACAAACCGCTGGCCGACTGCACGGCGTCGGCGAATTGCAGCGAACGCGCGACCGAAGCGAACCAGGGCGTCGGCGGTGGCACCGGCCTGTTCCCGGGCAATTCCAACTGGACCAACGCCAGCGGCTTCCAGGTCTGGGGCCATCGCAAGGGCGACGTCGCACGCGCGGTGCTGTACATGGCGATCCGCTACGAGGGTGGCGTGCATCCGACGACGGGTCAGGGCGAGCCCGACCTCGAACTGACCGACGACCGCAGCCGCATCGTGTCGACGTCGGCATCGCCGGCCTACATGGGCCTGCTGTCGACGCTGCTGGCGTGGCACCAGGCCGACCCGCCCGACGCCCGCGAGCGCGAACGCAATGAAGTGGTCTACAGCTTCCAGGGCAACCGCAATCCCTTCATCGACCAGCCGCAATGGGCGACGCGCGCGCTGTTCGAGAGCACGACGCCGGCGAGTTGCGAGCTGTTGAACTAGGCATCTGCACCTCTCCCTCCGGGAGAGGTCGACGCGCGAAGCGCGTCGGGTGCGGGTCGGGCTCCACGGGCGAATCGAGGGCATGCAGGACGGGCTTCAAAGCCCCGCCGTCTACAATGCACGCCCCCCACGTTGCCCGCAGTCCGCCATGCAGCTGATCGACATCGGCGCCAACCTCACCCACGACAGCTTCGATCACGATCGCGACGCGGTGTTGCAGCGCGCGCGGGACGCGAGCGTGACGCGCATGGTGATCACCGGTGCCAGCCGCGAGCATTCGCCGAAAGCGCTCGAACTCGCGCAGGCGCATCCGGAGTTTCTGTACGCGACGGCGGGCGTGCATCCGCATCATGCGGTCGAGTACACCGCCGAATGCGATGCGGAGATGCGCGCGCTGCTGGCGCATCCGGAGGTCGTCGCGGTCGGCGAATGCGGACTGGATTACTTCCGCGATTTCTCGCCGCGACCGGCGCAGCGCAAGGCCTTCGAGCGTCAGCTGCAGATCGCCGTGGACACCGGAAAGCCGCTGTTCCTGCACCAGCGCGATGCGCACGACGACTTCGTCGCGATCATGCGCGAGTTCGAAGGCCGGATCGGCACCGCGGTCGTGCACTGCTTCACCGCCGGCAAGCGCGAGCTGTTCGAGTGTCTCGATCGTGACTGGCACATCGGCATCACCGGCTGGCTGTGCGACGAACGCCGCGGGCAGCATCTGCGCGAACTGGTGCCGAACATTCCGGCCAACCGGCTGATGGTCGAGACCGACGCGCCGTATCTGCTGCCGCGCACGCTCAAGCCGCTGCCGAAAGACCGCCGCAACGAGCCGGCGTTCCTGCCGCACATCGTCGAGGAACTCGCGCGCGATCGCGGCGAGGCGGTCGCGGTCACTGCAGAGGCCACGACGGCCACGGCGGCAGCGTTCTTCCGGCTGCCGTAAAGACTCAGAAGCCGGACGGCATCAACAGCAGCAGTCCCGCACCCAGCGCGATGCGATAGATCGCGAAGCCCGTGAAGCGGTGCCGCTTGATGTAGCCGAGCAGCCACTTCACGACGATGAAACCAGTGACCATCGCGGCGACGAACGCGATCGCGACATCGCCCCAGGCTTCCTCGCCCAGGCCCTGGTCCATCCACAGCTCCAGGAACGCGTAGGCGCTGGCGGCGAACATCGTCGGGATGCCGACGAGGAACGCGAACTCGGCCGCGGCCGAACGCCGGCTCAGGCCCAGCAGCATCGCGAGGAAGATCGTCGTCGCCGAACGCGAGGTGCCGGGAAACACGCCGGCCACGACCTGCGCCAGACCGACCGCGATCGCCACCGTCCACGTGACGTGCGCATTGTCGCCACGCTTCTCGGCGAAGTACTCGGCGACCAGCATCCAGATGCCGCCGATGATCAGCGCCCAGGCGACCGGCGTGACCGTCTCGGGCAGTTCCCAGCCGGCCATGCGCACCGGCAGGCCGACAAGCGCGGTGACCGCGAAGGCGACGAAGAGCTTTGCCGAATAGTCGCGGTGCTCGCGCTCGCGCAGGCCCGTCGTCAGCTGCCAGATGCGCTGGCGGAACACCAGCAGTGTCGCGAGGATCGCGCCGGCCTGGATGACGATGTTGAAGAAGTCCGAGCGCGCGCCCAGCCAATGCTGGGCGATCAGCAGATGGCCGGTGCTGGAGACGGGCAGGAATTCGGTGAGCCCCTCGATGATGCCGAGGAGCAGGGCGGAGATCGGATCGGACACGGCGTTCATGCGAAGCGGGGGCAAGCCCGCGAGGATACCGGTCGTCGACCCCCGCGCGAACCCGCGCAGTGGCCGCGGTCAGTCGCGCGTGGTGGCCGCGGACTGCTTGAGTTCGCGGTAGCGGGTCAGCGCCGCCTGCAGATCGCCGCCCAGCGCGGCCTGTTCGACCCGCTGCTGGTCGAGGATCGCCAACTGGCGCTGCAGATCCGTGTGCTGGCTGCGGATGTTGTCGATCAGCGGTTTGGCGACGGGCTGGCCGGCCAGTTCGCGCTCGCCGGCCTGACGCAGCAGCGACAGCAGGCTGTTGCGCAGATTGTCGACACCCATGCGCGAGGTCTTGAGCGCTTCGTCCACCAGCACGATGCGCTCGCCGTAGGCGCGGCGCAGGTCGGCTTCGGTCGCGTAGGACTCGACCATCGCCAGTTCCTGGCGCTGGCGCAGGGCCGCGGCTTCGGCGTCGAGCTTGGCCTGTTGCGCGGCCGCGGCGGCGGCGCTGCGTTCCTCGGCGGTCAGCGCGCGGCCCACGTGCGCGGTGGCCATGCCGCTGCGGGCGCTGATCTCGGTGCGTTCGGCATCCACCGCCGACGCCGGCAGTGCGTCGCCGCACACGCGGCGGCCGCCTTCGTTCCAGCAATAGACCTTGCGGTCGGCGGCCGGCTGTTGCGCCAGGGCACCGGTGGAGATGCAGGCCAGCAGCAGGCCGCCCATCAGTCGGATCGAAAGGTGCATGTCGTCCGTCCCCCTGACGGCCCGAAGCGTTGAATCAGCGTGTGGTGTCGCTGCCATGTCGAGCCCGGTAGGCGAGCAGGCGTTCGCGTTCTGCCGCCAGTGTCGCGCTCTGTCCGACAAATGCAAGCAGATCGGACAGCCCGGCGATGGCCACCACGGGCACGTTCTGCTCGCGCGCGACGCGCTGCGCGGCGGACTCCTGGCTGTCCTCGGCCACGCGTTCCTGGCGATCGAGCGCGATGACGATGCCCGCCACCGTGCCGCCCCCCTCGGCGATCTGGCCCAGCGCTTCGCGGATCGCGGTGCCGGCGGTGATCACGTCGTCGACGATCAGCACCCGGCGCCCGGCCAGCGGCGCGCCGATCAGCAGGCCGCCTTCGCCGTGCGCCTTGGCTTCCTTGCGGTTGAACGCGACCGGCAGATCGCGGCCGCGGCGCGCGTATTCGCAGGCCAGCGCCGTCGCCAGCGGGATGCCCTTGTAGGCCGGGCCGAACAGCAGGTCGAACTCGACCCCGGCCGCGTCCAGCGCATCGGCATAGCAACCGGCCAGCGTGGCGATGGCGACACCGGAATCGAAGCGCCCGGCATTGAAGAAATATGGACTGACGCGGCCGGACTTCAGCGTGAACTCGCCGAAGCGCAGCGCGTCGGCCTCGAGGGCGAGCTGCAGGAAACGGGTGCGGTGGTCGGTCATGGCGCCCATTGTCCCACGCCGAGTGCGCGCCGCATCAGGTGCTGCGGCCCGCCGCGGCCGCCGCGCACGATCTCGCCGCTGTCGACGAAGCCGGCGCGCGTGTACAGGTGTACGGCGATGACGTTGGCCGCGTGCACGTTCAGCGCCAGCGTCAGCCGTTCGGGATGCCGCAGCGCGAGATCCGCGCAGCACGCGGCGAGCACCGGCAGCCCGAAGCCGCGGCCCTGCCAGGCCAGGCCGAGCGCGAAGGCGCGCAGCGTGACCAGACGCCGGTCGACGGCCTGCGTCGCGAAGGCCGCGGTGGGGTAGTCGAGGCGGTAGAAGCCGATGACGACGTCGCCCAGCAGCACCGCCATCGCGTCGCTGTCCGGCGCAGCCATGGCGTTGTCGACATTGAAGGCGATGTCGCCGGCGTAGACGGCCTGCGTCGCGGTGAGCAGCAGGCAGCGCGCGGCCTCGGCCTGCGCCGTCGAGGCGATGACGACACATGGCAGCAGGCCCGACGACATCGGCGGAGGATACGCGCCGCGGAGGCCGGCCGCTCAGCACGAATCCGTTAGGCTTGGCGCCGGTACACGTGGATCCGGTCTGCATGAAAATCGTCAGCTTCAACGCCAATGGCGTGCGCTCCGCCGCGAAAAAGGGCTTCTTCGACTGGTTCGTCGCCCAGGACGCCGACGTGCTGTGCATGCAGGAAACCAAGGCGCAGGAACACCAGCTGGTCGGCGAGTCCGGCCTGCATGCGGACTTCCTGCCCGCCGGCTACAAGGCCTGGTTCCGCGACGCATCGACGAAGAAGGGCTACAGCGGCGTGGCGATCTACGCGCGACGCGAACCCGACGAGATCCGCACAGCGCTCGGCTGGGCGCCGTTCGACGACGAGGGCCGCTACATCGAAGCGCGCTTCGGCAACCTCAGCGTGGTGTCGTTCTACATTCCGTCCGGCTCATCCGGCGATCTGCGCCAGGGCTTCAAGTTCGAAGTCATGGACTGGCTCAAGCCCATCCTCGACGAATGGCTGGCCAGCGGCCGCGACTACGTGCTGTGCGGCGACTGGAACATCGTGCGCGCGCGCCACGACATCAAGAACTGGACCAGCAACCAGAAGAATTCGGGCTGTACGCCGCCCGAGCGCGCGTGGCTCAACGCGATGATCGGCGACGCCAGTGGCGATGGCCTGGTCGAGCCGCCGGCGACCGGCTGGCTCGACGCGCTGCGCGTGCTGCGTCCCGATGCGCCCGAGTACACCTGGTGGAGCAACCGCGGCGCGGCGCGCGCCAACAACGTGGGGTGGCGGATCGATTACCAGTTCATCACCCCGTCGCTGCGTGACCGGGTGCGTTCGGTCGCCGTGCATCCCGAGCCGCGCTTCTCCGATCACGCGCCGCTGGTCGTGGACTACAGCGCGTGAGCGCCGCCGCCCCGGCGACACCGGCCGGCAAGCCGTCGATCTGGCGCGCGTTCACCCAGCCCGCGGCATGGACGATGTTCTTCTTCGGCTTCGCATCCGGTCTGCCGTTTCTGCTGGTCGCCGGCACGCTGGCCTACTGGCTGCGCGAGGGCGGCATCGAGCTGCGCGAGATCACGATGATCGCCAGCGCCGGCATGGCGTATTCGTTCAAATTCCTGTGGGCGCCGCTGGTCGACCGCTGGCGGCTGCCGCTGCTCGGGCGCCTGGGCCAGCGCCGCGGCTGGCTGCTGCTGGCGATGGCCGCGGTGATGGTCGGCCTGCTGGCGATGGCCAGCGTCGGCACCGGCCCGCTGCCGCTGTTCGTCGCGATCACCCTGCTGGTCGCGTTCGCCGGCGCCACGCTCGACATCGCGGTGGATGCGTACCGCGTCGAGATCGCGCCGAAGAACGCGCAGGGCGCGCTGGTCGCGACGTATTCGCTGGGTTACCGGATCGCGCTGATCGTCACCGGCGCGCTGGCGCTGGTGTTGGCCGACCACGTCGCCTGGCCGGCGGTCTACCGGGTCATGGCCGCATGCATGCTGGTGCCGATCATCACCATCCTGTTCGCCGCCGAGCCCGACGTCGTGCGCGTGCGCGCGCAGAACTTCGCCCAGGGCCTGCGCGAAGGCGTGGTCGAACCCTTCGCCGATTTCTTCCGCCGTTTCGGCGGCAAGGTCGCGATCGGCATCCTGCTCTTCATCCTCGCGATGAAGATCTCCGACCAGGCACTGATCGGCGGCATCATCGGTCCGTTCTATCTCGACCAGGGTTTTACCAAGACCGAGATCGCCGCGGTGACCAAGGTCTACGGCATCTGGATCGGCATCGCCGGCGCGTTCCTCGGCGGCATCGCGGTCGCGCGCTGGGGCATCCAGTGGCCGCTGTTCGTGGCGATCGTGATGGGCGCCTGCAGCAACCTGCTGTATCTCGCGCTGATCGGCGCCGACGGCGATCTGACCCGCCTGACCATCGTGATCTCCGGCGAGAACCTGGCCCAGGGCTTCCTCGGCACCGTCGCCGTGGCCTACCTGTCGGCGCTGGTGAACATGCGCTACACCGCCACGCAGTACGCGCTGTTTTCGTCGTTGATCATGCTGCCGGGCAAGGTGCTGGGGTTCTTCTCCGGGCACATCGTCGAAGCGACCGAAGGGTATGCGACGTATTTCGTGATCACCGCCGTGGTCGCGGTGCCCGCACTTGTGCTCTTCTTCTGGCTCAAGCCGCGGGTCCGTCTCAACGACGATGACGAAGCGGCCGCCACCGGAGACATCACGGAATGACCGAACTCGTACTCAGGGATCTCGACCCCGCGCTGCTCGAGCGCATCCATGCCTACGCCGACACGCAGGGCTGGGGCCAGGCGCGCACGCTGCGCTTCCTGCTCGAGCAGGGACTGCGCGCCAGTGTCGGCGACGAACGCTCGACCTTCGATCCGGCCGAGGATGGCGTGCTGGCCGCGGCGATCGGTGCGCTGGAGCAGATTCCAGACGACACCTTCGCCCTGATCGGCCGCGGCCCCGCGCAGCCCGCTGCTGCGAGCTGACCTGCGTTCGCAGGACGGGTCGCGCGCAGCGAACCCGTCGCCGGTGTCGCTGGACGTCTCAGGCCAGATGCACGACGCCGAGCACGCGCGGCCCGGCCGCGCCGGTGACCGACGGCAGATTGCCCGGCCGGCCAAGCACGGTCTGCCGCGCCAGCCACGCAAAGCCCATCGCCTCGACATGATCCGGATCGAGTCCGTGCGCGGCGCTCGATTCGACCACCACGCCCGGTAGCGCCTCGCCCAGCGCGCGCATCAACGCGCCGTTGTGCACGCCGCCGCCACAGCCGATCACCCGCGCGGTGCCGGGCTGGGTCGCACGCAGCGCGTCGGCGATCGTCGTCACGCTGAGCGCGAGCAGCGTCGCCTGGACATCGTCGATGGCCTCAAAGCCCTGCAACGCGGACTCGACCCAGTCGAGATGGAACTGGTCGCGCCCGGTGGACTTCGGCGGTGGCGCGGCGAACCACGGCTCGGCCCGCAACCGCGCAAGCAGCGCGGCGTCGACGCGGCCACGCGCGGCCAGCGCACCATCGCGGTCGAAGGCTTCGCCGGTGTGGCGCAGGCACCACGCATCCATCAGGCCGTTGGCTGGGCCGGTGTCGAACCCGCGCACCGGACCACCATCGCCCGGCAACAGGGTCAGGTTGGCGATACCGCCGAGATTGAGCACCGCACGGTCTTCGCCGGCGCGTGACAGCAGCGCCGCATGCAACGCGGGCAACAGCGGCGCGCCGTGTCCGCCGGCGGCGACATCGCGCCGGCGGAAATCGGCGACCGTCGCCACGCCGGTGCGCTCGGCGATGCGCGCGCCGTCGCCGAACTGCAGGGTGAACGGTGCACGGCCGTCGCCATCGCGGCCGTAGGGGCGATGGCGCAGCGTCTGCCCGTGCGACCCGAGCGCGGCAATGTCGGCGGCGACGAGTCCGGCATCGGCGATCGCCGCCAGCGCGGCATCGGCGAACGCATCGGCGATCAGGACGTCGAGTTCGCCGACGTCGTCGAGCGTCAGCGACGCGGTCTGCTGGCCGAGCGCGACCAGGCGCGCCCGCAACGCGCCGTCCCAGGAATAGGTCGCGCCGAACCGCAGTTCGGCGTGCAGCGTGCCGTCGGCGCGATCGTCGAAGCGGACGATCGCCGCATCGATCCCGTCGGCGCTGGTGCCCGAAATCAGGCCGAGGAACAGATCGGACATGGCGTCAGCGCCGGAGATGAGAAGGATGCAAACGAAACGCCCGGCGCAGAGCCGGGCGTTCGGGGCGGATCAGCCGCGGCCGTTGCCGGGCCGCGCGGCGTTCGCGACCTGCCGGTCGGGATCCGGCTTGGCCGGCACCTGCGCGTAGATCACGTTCTCGACCTCGCGGATGCGGGCGAGTGCGGGGCCGGTCTGCTGGCGGAACTGCGCCAGCGCGGCGCCGCTGAGCGGATCGGGCTCTGGCATCGTGTGCTGCAGCGGATTGCGGTGCGCACCGTTGACGCGGAATTCGTAGTGCAGGTGCGGGCCGGTCGACAGGCCCGTGGTGCCGACGTAGCCAATCACCGTGCCCTGCGCGACGCGCTGGCCCTGGCGGATGTTGCCGAAGCGCGACATGTGCGCGTACAGCGTGGTGTGGCCACGGCCGTGGTCGAGCACCACGGTGTTGCCGTAGCCGCCCTGCACACCGCGGAACTGCACGCGTGCATCGCCGGCAGCCATGATCGGCGTGCCGGTCGGCGCTGCGTAGTCGACGCCCTTGTGCATGCGCATCGTGCCCAGCACCGGATGGCGGCGGCTGCCGAAACGCGAGCTCAGGCGCGCGTACTGGATCGGCATGCGGATGAAGCTCTTCTTCAGCGGGCGGCCTTCGGCGTTGTAGTACTCGGCCTTGCCGTCCTGCTCGTAACGGAACGCGCTGAAGGGCTTGCCCTTCGCGGTGAACACCGCCGCCTGCACCGGGCCGCTGCGGATCAGTTCGCCTTCGCGCCAGACCTGCTCGACGACGACGCTGAAACGGTCGGTCTGGGTGACGTCGGTGTTGAAGTCGATGTCGTACTTGAAGACTTCGTCGGTCAGCGTGTTGATGTTCGCGCCCGACAGGCCCAGCTTGCGCGCCGAGTGGAACAGCGAGCGACCCACTTCACCGCTGATGACGACATTGCGGATCTCGACCGGACGCTCGACGACTTCTTCGCGGACGGTGTCGCCGGCCAGGCTCAGTTCGACACGCTCGGTGTCGCTGCGGTCGTAGCGCAACTTGTTGAGCGTGCCGTCGAGGGCGAGGTCGAAGCCCAGCTCGGTGCCCGGACGCATGCGCGTCAGCTTGGCCTTGGCATCGGGCAGCTCGAGGATGCGGTGCATCGTCGAAGCCGGCAGATCGAGCTCGGAGAAGATCGAACCCAGCGTCTGGCCGCGCTCGACGGTGACCAGCTGCCAGTTGTCGTGGGTCTGCTGTGCGGTGCGCTGCTTGGCGGTCAGCGGCGGCAGCGCCAGCGACATCGTCACCAGATCGTGCTGCGGCTCCGCATCGCCGCGCATGGCCTGGGAGACGCCGGGCACCAGCGCGACGACGAGGACACCGAGCGTGGCGAAGAGGCTGGCGTGGCCCCAGTCGCGGCGCGTCCAGCGACCGGGATACAGCCGCAGGCGCGATGCCTGTTCCTGTTGCCTGTTCCGGGCCGCAGCCTGCAGGTTGTCGTGGAGCACCTGCTGGTGGTGCGCGTCGGCCTGGGGCGGCGGGACGGGAGTCGTCATCGTGGGCGGGTCCGGATGGCGTGAACGGCGTGTCAGCGGGGTAACATAGAGACGTGAGGTCCATGCGTCAAATGCCTGACCAGACTGGAATTTTTACCCCGTTCACCGGATAACGAAGCCTTAACCTGGCGTGTCCGCATTCACTTTTCAGCCATCCACGAGATCCCCGCACCGATGTCCCTGCAGCCCGCCACCGCTCCCCTCGATCTGATCGCCCGCGGCACGGACGAGATCCTCAAGCGTGACGACCTCGAAGCGCGCCTGAAGCTCGGCCGCCCGCTGCGGATCAAGGCCGGTTTCGACCCCACCGCGCCGGACCTGCATCTGGGCCACACGGTGCTGCTCAACAAGCTGCGCCAGTTCCAGGACCTCGGCCACCAGGTGATCTTCCTGATCGGCGACTTCACCGGGATGATCGGCGACCCATCCGGCAAGAGCGCGACCCGCAAGTCGCTGTCGCGCGAGGACGTGCTGGCCAACGCCGAGACCTACAAGGCGCAGGTGTTCAAGGTGCTGGACGAGGCGAAGACCGAGGTCCGCTTCAATTCCGAATGGTTCGGCACGATGGGCGCGGCCGACATGATCCGCCTCGCCTCCTCGCACACCGTGGCGCGGATGCTCGAGCGCGACGATTTCGCCAAGCGCTATGCCGGCCAGCAGCCGATCGCGATCCACGAATTCCTCTACCCGCTGGTGCAGGGCTACGACTCGGTCGCGCTGCAGGCCGACGTCGAGTGCGGCGGCACCGATCAGAAGTTCAACCTGCTGATGGGCCGCGGCCTGCAGGAAAGCCACGGCCAGGCGCCGCAGATCGTGCTGACGATGCCGCTGCTGGTCGGGCTCGACGGCGTCAACAAGATGGGCAAGTCGCTCGGCAACTACATCGGCGTGACCGAGCCGGCGATCGACATGGTCAACAAGACCATGAAGATCGGCGACGCGCTGATGTGGGACTGGATCGAACTGCTGAGCTTCGAGATCGGCATCGACGAGGCCAGGGCGCTGAAGGCGCAGGTCGAGGCCGGCACCTTGAACCCGCGCGACGTGAAGCTGCGCCTGGCGCGCGAACTCGCGACGCGCTTCCACGACGCCGACGCGGCCGAACTCGCGATCCGCGGATGGCAGGTCGCGATCTCCGGCGAGGGCGACGTGTCGCTGCTGCCGCTGCAGGACGTGACCGTGCCGGCCGAGGGCCTGCGCATCGGCGCGCTGCTGACGGCGGCTGGCATCACGCCGAGCAATTCGGAAGCCAGCCGCAAGCTGAAGGAGCGTGCGGTCAAGGTCGACGGCGCGGTGATCGACGACGCAGGCCTGGAATTCAAGCCCGGCTTCGAAGGCGTGCTGCAGGTCGGCAAGCGCAATTTCGCGCGCGTCAGACTCGTCGCAGGCTGAGCTCTGCTCCTCCGCGCATGCGGCGTGATTAGTGTCGTGTCTCAGCTGATTCTGGACACGCCGTAATCCACTCCTTCCCCCGCGTGCGGGGGAAGGTTGGGATGGGGGCAAGCTCGACGTACCAAGGTAATTGACGGAGCGTGGACGACCTGCCGCATCTGCGCGCCCTGTCTCGCCGCAACCTGACGCCTTGCCCCCACCCAACCCTCCCCCGTAAACGGAGGAGGGCTTCAAGCATCACTGCGCCGGCGTCGCCCGCGCCGCATCACTCGTCACCCGCCGCGCGCTGAACTCGCTGTCCGCATCCCACGCCGGCCAGGTCTCGCCGTTCGCCAGCGCTTCGGCCAGGCGGTAGACCGTGCGCGTGTCGGCGGTCGGGCCGGACATGTCCCAGCTGTCGTCGAAGGCGTCGCCCGGCTGGTGATAGCGGTGGGCGAAATAATCGGCGCGTGCCGCCTTGCCGCCTTCGACGCCGCCATCGAGCTGGTCCATGCCGGGGCCGATCGTGATCGCCGGCACGCCGGCCTGGGCGAACGCGAAATGGTCGGCGCGGTAGAACAGGCCGGCTTCGAGATTCGGATCCGGCGACCAGCCGCGGCCATCGACCGCGGCCGCCGTGGCGAGATCGCGTTCCAGCGATACGCGACCCTTGCCCCAGGACGAGATGTCGTGCGTTTCCCCGTCCGGGCTCCACATTTCCATGTTGAGCACCGCGGCCGTGGTCTCCAGCGGGCGCAGCGGATTGGCCGCGTAATAGGTCGCGCCGAGCAGGCCGTTCTCCTCCGCCGTCAGCGCGATGAACTGCAGCGTGCGCGCCGGGCGCGGGCCGGCGGCGAACACGCGGCCGAGTTCGATCATCGAGGCGATCGCGGTGGCGTTGTCGACCGCGCCGTTGATGATCGCGTCGCCGCTGTCGTCGGGTTTGCCGACGCCGAAGCTGTCCCAGTGGCCGGACAGGATCACCGTCTCGTCGGGACGCGACGCCCCCGGCAGCATGCCGACGACGTTGTGGCTGATCACGCGGTCGCGCTTGACCGCGAAGGCGAGATCGAGCGTGGCATCGCCCAGCGCGCCGCCCTTGAAGCCGTGCTGCTGCGCGCGGCGCTTCTCGGCCTCGAAATCGAGCCCGGCATCCTGGAACAGCTGCTCGGCAGCGCCGCGCTGGATCCAGCCGCGCATCGGCAGGTGATGGGACTCGGCGTCGGCGCGGACGATGTCGTACTGCGGTCCGGCGCGGCCGTTGCGCACCGTCGCCCATGGATACGAAGCCGGCTCGGTCTCGTGGACGATCAGCACGCCGGCTGCGCCGCGCTTCGCAGCCTCTTCGTACTTGTAGGTCCAGCGGCCGTACCAGGTCAGCGCGCGACCGCCGAAGCGGCCGGGCTCGGCGGCCTCGAAATCCGGATCGTTGATCAGCACGACGACCACCTTGCCGGCGACATCGAGCCCCGCGTAATCGTCCCAGTCGAGTTCCGGCGCGGTGATGCCGTAGCCGGCGAACACCAGCGGCGTGCCCGACAGGTCGACGCCCGAGCCCGGACGCAGGGTTTCGACCGCGATGTCGTCGCCATTGGCCAGCGCGCGCGTGGCGCCGCCGACGTGCAGTTGCGCCGTCACCGGACCGTCGATGACGCTGCGTTCCAGCGTGACCGCCTGGGTCCAGCCGCCATCATCGCCGCCGGGTTCGAGGCCTGCTTCCGCGAACTGCGCGCTGATGTAGTCGACCGTCAGGCGCTCGCCTTCGGTGGTCGGCGCGCGGCCTCCGAACGTGTCGGACGCCAGGATCGACAGATGCCGGGCGAGGTTGTCGGACTGGATGCCGCCGCCGGGAATGTCGGTCGCCGCAGTCGCGGCGCTGGACGCGTCCGCATCGGGCGCGGCGGGCGTCGACGGGGTGCAGGCGGCGAGCAGCAGCGCGCAGGCGAGGGCGGTCAGGCAACGCGGTCGGGACATCGGAAAATCCGGGAACGAGGTGCCGGCCATGATGCCGCAAGTGGCCGAGGCCGCCGCCGATTGGCTACAGTGGCCGCCGGTTCCCCCCTCCAGGAGCACTCGATGATCCGTCGTTTCCGCGTTGCGCCGCCGGCTCTGCTGGCCGCTGCCCTCGTTCCGCTGCTGGCCCTGTCGGCCTGCACGCCCGCGCCTGAAGAAGGCTTCGAAGAAGAACAGCCCGCCGCGACCGCGGCCGATGCCGACACCGGCGCCGGCAGCGCGATCGAAACCGAAACCGCGCAGGCCGAGATCGGCGACACGCCCGAGGCCGCGGCGCCGCCGACCGAAGTGCCGGGCGAGACGCCCTGCGATACCGAAGCGGTGCAGAGCCTGATCGGTACCCAGGGCAGCGAAACGGTCTACGCCAAGGCGGTGCAGGATTCCGGCGCCAAGTCGCATCGCGCGCTGGGCCCGACCGGCATGGCGACGATGGATTTCCGCCCCGACCGGCTGAACATCGATCTCGACGCGAGCGGCAAGATCACCGGCTTCCGCTGCGGCTGATCCGGTTCGTCCGCTGCGACAACCCGAACGCCCGGCTCGCGCCGGGCGTTCTGCGTTGCGGGCCATGCATCCGCGAAGGAGATCGATCAGCGGTCGTCGCGCGTGCGCTTGAAGTCCACCGGCTGGCCATCACGCTCGCTGCTCCAGCGACCGCTGGCATCGCGCTCGCAATCGCGCGATACCGGTTCGCCGGGCTGGCTCGGCCGGCTCATGCACAGCGGATTTGCGTCGGCCGCCGCGCTGTTGTCGCGGTACTCGTAGGAGCCGCAGCCCGCGAGCAGCAGGACCGCGCCGGCGATGACCGGAATGCGCATGACGTGTCTCGATGCGATGGAGATTCGACGATCGCAGATCGTGCGAAGCCTCGCAAATACGGTCGAGTCCGCACGTGGGATGGGTAGAGCGCAGCTTCCCGTTGACCCGCTGCCCACTCGATTCTGCGGTTTCGATCGTCGCTGTCGGTGTGCCCGCGTGGCAACGATGGGTTTCGCTGCGCTCGACCCATCCTGTGAAGCCTGCCGGCACACGCGGAATCAGCGGCCCGCTTTCAGCGCATCGAGAATCCGCACGCCGGCGCGGCCGTCGTCGGGCGTCAGGCCGATGCGCCGCTGTTCGGTCTGGATCGCGCGTCGCGTCGCGGTGCCGATCATGCCGTCGACCTCGCCGATCGCATGACCACGCGCGAGCAGCAGCCTCTGCAGTTCGCGGCGCTGCGCGCGTGACAGGCCCGGATCGTCGGTCGGCCACGGCGTCTGCAACCCGCCGCCACTACGCAGGCGGTCGGCCAGCGTGGCGATCGCCAGCGCATAGCTCTCGGCGGCGTTGTAGGAAAAGATCGCGTCGTAGTTGCTGAAGACGATGAAGGCCGGGCCCTTGGCGCCGGAGGGCACGAGAATCGCCGCTTGCGTATTGCCGGCCGGCAGTGCGCCGCCGTCGACGCGGGTGATGCCGCGCGCGGTCCAGTCGGCGACGCTGCGGCGGCTCGTGCGGCCGGCCTGCGCGGTGTCGAACCCGGCCGGCAGCTTTATCTCGTAACCCCAGGGCTGCCCGGTCTTCCAGCCGGCGCGCGAACGCTTGAGGTAGTTCGCCGTCGACGCCAGCGCATCGGGAATGCTGTCGACCAGATCGCGGCGGCCGTCGCCGTCGAAATCGACCGCGATGCGCGCGTAGGTGCTCGGCATGAACTGCGTGTGCCCGAACGCGCCGGCCCAGGAGCCGGTGGTGTCGCGGTTGCGCAGATCGCCGTCGTGCATCAGCTTGAGCAGGGCGACGAACTCGCTGCGGAAGAACGGCTGGCGGCGGCCGTTGCAGGCCAGTGTCGCCAGCGACACGCGCAGCGGCCGCTTGCCGGAGATGCTGCCGTAATCGCTCTCCACGCCCCAGATCGCGACCACGGTCTCGGCGTCGACGCCGTACTGCGCGGCCACGCGATCGAGCAGCGCGCGATGCTCGACCAGCCGCGCGCGGCCATCTGCCACGCGTTCGTCATCGACGAGACCAGCGAGGTAATCCCACAGCGGCGTGGTGAATTCGGGCTGCGAATCGAGCAACGGCAGCACCGTCATGTCCGGCGTCACGTCGGCGAGCGCATCGAATGACGCCTGCGGAATGCCGGCCTTGGCCGCGTCGCCGCGGATGCCGGCGATGCAGCGCGCGAACGCGGCCGCGTCGTAAGCCGGTGCCACAGCCGGCGCCGGCGTGGCGGGTGTCTGCGCGGCGGCGCCGCCTGCACACAGCAGCAGGCCGGACAGCGCGAGGCGCGCGGGGGTCGGAAGACGAGGCGTCGGAAGACGGAACATGCGGGCGGCCTGCGCGGGCGGGGCGACCACTGTGCACGAGCCGGTGTGGCGGGCGCATCCCCGGGCCGGCGCCGGTTTCACGGTGCGCTCAGCCGAGGTCGCCATCGACATAGAACCAGCGCCCGTCCTCGCGCACGAAGCGGCTGCGCTCGCGCATGCGCACCACGCTGCCGCCACCGATGCGGTACTTCGCGACGAACGCGACTTCGGCATGGTCGGCATCGATCACGTCGTGCGCCTTGACGTCGAGGCCGAGCCAGACCGGCTGCGGATCGTCGAAGCCGAGATCGTCCGGACGCGTGGAGGCGTGCCAGCTCGCGCGCAGGTAATCCGCGTCACGCTGCACGTAGGCGACGTAGCGCGAACGCATCAGGGCCTCGGCGTCAGGCGCCGCGGCACCGTCGTGCAGCGGCTTGCAGCAATCGGCGTAGGTGCGCGGGCGGCCGCAGGGGCAGGGCGCAGCGGGCGTGATGTCGAGTGTCGGCATCGCGCCAGTGTGCGGCCGCGCCAGCGGCGCGCCAACCGGTGTGCACGCGGAACCGCCGCACGCGGCGTCGCGTGTGCCGTTCGATGCGCGCGGTCGGCGCTCACACCCAACCCCGCGCCGCCAGCGAGACCGCCGCGCCATCGCCGACGACGAAGTGATCGAGCAGCCGCACGTCGACCAGCGACAGCGCCTGCTTGAGTTGCGCCGTCACCGCGCGATCGGCGGCGCTGGGTTCGCGGCTGCCGCTGGGATGGTTGTGGCCCACGATCACCGCCGCGGCGTTGTGCGCCAGTGCGCGACGCACGACCTCGCGCGGATGCACTTCGGCGCCGTCGATCGTGCCGCGGAACAGTTCCTCGAAGGCCAGCGCGCGGTGCCTGCTGTCGAGGAACAGCACGGCGAAGACCTCGTGGGCGAAGCCGCGCAGACGCTGCGAGAAATAGCGGCCGGCGGCGGTGGGGTCGGTCATCGCCTCGCCGCGTGCGAGATCGGCGGCGAGCACGCGGTTGCCGAGTTCCAGCGCCGCCGTCAGTGCGCAGGCGCGTGCGGGGCCGAGGCCGGGGAGCGCCGCGAGTCCGGCGGCGCCGCGTTCGATCAGCGCGCGCAACGGTCCGTGCGCGGCGAGCAGTTGTCGCGCAGTCGCGACCGCGTCCTGCCCGCGCAGGCCCGAGCCGAGGAAAATCGCCAGCAGTTCGGCATCCGACAGTGCGGCCGCGCCCTGTCCCAGCAGTTTCTCGCGCGGCCGTTCGCCGGCCGGCCATTCGCGGATGTGCATGCGGTCTCCAGACGGAACGCCGGTGCGGGGCGTCGCGTCCCAGGGGAAGGATGCGCGCCGCGCCCGGACCGGCGAGGCCTTCATTGCAGCGCGCGCGGCGCAGGCCCGGCAGCGGCTGCGGACATCGCTTCGGGTAAGCTGTCGGCCGGTTTTCCGGTAGGACAACGCCGACGATGGGCGCCGCATCGACCCCGCTGCACGGGCAGCGCATCCTGCTGTGCGTGTGTGGCGGTATCGCCGCGTACAAGGCCGCGGACCTGGTCCGCCGCCTGCGTGACGCCGGCGCCGAGGTCCGCGTGGCGATGACCGAGAGCGCGCAGCATTTCGTGTCCGCGACGACCTTCCAGGCCGTCTCGCACAATGCCGTGCGCACCACGTTGTGGGATCCGGGCGCGGAAGCCGCGATGGGCCACATCGAGCTCGCGCGCTGGGCAACGCGTGTAGTCGTGGCACCGGCGACGGCGAACACGCTCGCCAAGCTCGCGCACGGCTTCGCCGACAACCTCGTGACGACACTGTGCCTGGCGACCACGGCGCCGCTGACCGTGTGCCCGGCGATGAACCACCGCATGTGGCTGCATCCGGCGACGCAGGCGAACATCGCGCTGTTGCGCGAGCGCGGCGCGCAGGTGATCGGCCCCGAGGACGGTCCGCTGGCCGAGGGCGAATCCGGCCCCGGCCGTCTCGCCGAGCCGCAGGCGATCGTGGCCGCGCTGCCGGTATGAGCACGTTGCTCACCGGATGCCGCGTGCTGGTCACCGCCGGCCCGACGTTCGAAGACCTCGATCCGGTCCGCTTCCTCGGCAACCGCAGCAGCGGCAAGATGGGCTTCGCGATTGCCGCCGCCGCGCAGCGTGCCGGCGCCGACGTGGTGCTCGTCGCTGGCCCCGTGCACCTGCCGACGCCCGAAGGCGTGCAGCGCATCGACGTGCGCTCGGCCGCGCAGATGCATGCCGCCGTGTTCGATGCGCTGCCGGCCGATCTCTACATCGGCGCGGCCGCGGTCGCGGACTTCACCCCGGCGCAGGTCGCCCCGTCGAAGATCAAGAAGCGCCCGGGTGAGGACGGCCTCGATCTGCATCTGGTGCGCACCCGCGACATCCTCGCCGACGTCGCCGTCGCCGACCCGCGCCCGCAGCTGGTCGTCGGCTTCGCCGCCGAAACCGACGATGTCGACGTCAACGCGCGCGGCAAGCTCGCCGCCAAGCGCGTCGATCTGATCGCCGCCAATCGCGTCGGCATCGCCGGCAGCGGGTTCGAAGGCGACGACAACACGCTGCTGGTGCACGACGTCGCGGGCCACGTGCAGCTGGGCCCCGCTTCCAAAGCCGAAATCGCCGACCGTCTGGTCGCGCTGGTCGCCGCCCGCCTCACACAGGATCCGCGATGAGTACTGCCGCCACGCACCACATTCTCGATGTCCGCGTGCTCGACGCGCGCTTCGGCCAGCAGTGGCCGCTGCCGGCCTACGCCACCGACGGCAGCGCCGGTCTGGATCTGCGCGCCGCGCTCGACGAACCGCTGACCCTGCTGCCCGGCGATGTGTCCCTGCTGCCGTCGGGCCTGTCGATCCATATCGGCGATTCCGGCCTGTGTGCCGTGGTGTTGCCGCGATCGGGCCTGGGCCACAAGCACGGCATCGTGCTCGGCAACGGTACCGGTCTGATCGACGCCGATTACCAGGGCCCGCTGATGATCAGCATCTGGAACCGCGGCAAGGACGCCTTCACGATCGAGCCGGGCGACCGGATTGCGCAGCTGGTCATGCTTCCGGTCGTGCGGGCGACCCTGAATGTGGTGGATACTTTCGCCGAGACCACGCGCGGGGCCGGGGGGTTCGGCCATTCCGGCGTGCGCTGACGGGGAATGCAGATGAGCGAGAAGGAACCGCGACAGGCGGCTGCAGTACTGGCGCAGCTGCGCCAGGCCGCACCATTGCTGGCCGTGCTGCTGGCCGTGCTGGCGCTGTGGTTCGCCTGGAACGGCTGGCAGCAGCTGCGCGGCGAACAGCGCACCACCGCCGCCGAACAGGGACGCGATGCCGCGGTCGGCGCGACGCAGCAGTCGCTGGGCGCGGAACTCAAGCGCATCGACGCGCGCATCGCCGATGCCGCCGTGCAGCGCGCGCTGGCGACGGGCGATCTCGCCGCAGCCGGCACCGCGCTCGCCGCCGACTGGCCGCAGCTCGAAGCCGCCACGATCGTGCCGGCCGATCTCAAGGATGCCTACGCGGGTCTGGACGATGGCGGCTTCGGTCGTCTGTCCGCGCTCGAAGCGGCGCTGGTCGAGGACCGCGCCGTGCTCGCAATCGCCCAGATCGACGGCGCGCCGCGCGTGCTGATCGCCGCGCCCGCGCGTGTGGACACGCGTCTGGCCGGCGTCGCCCTGGTGCAGCTGCCGATGGCGCTCGCGACGGCCGGTCTCGAAGCCGCGCCGCTGGACGGCGCGACCTATCTCGCGCTGCGTCAGGGCAACCACACGCTGCTCTCGCGCGGCGACGAAGGCCTGTCCAATGTCGCGGCGCGCATGGCCCAGCCGATCCCCGGCACGCCGCTGCGCATCGCCGCCGCCGTGCCGCGTGTCGACCCGCCGTTACTGGGTCTGGGTGCGATCCCGCTGCTCGCCGGTGCGGGCGTGTTCCTGCTGCTCGCGGTGGTGGTGTACCGACTGCCGCGCGGCGCCACGTCGGTCGCCAGGGCCGAAGACACCACGCCGACGTTCGCCGAGGCACTGCGCACGCCGGCAGACGGTGTCGAAGGCGAGGACGGCATCGCGCCGCCGCCTGTGCCGGTGCGCACCGAAGCAACGAAGAAGAAGGCGACGCCGTCTTCGGTGGTGCTGGATCCGTCGATCTTCCGCGCCTACGACATCCGCGGCGTGGTCGGCACGACGCTCGATGCGGGCGTCGCCGAACTGATCGGCCAGGCCGTCGGTTCGCTGATGCGCGAACAGGATCTGGCCGACATCGTCGTGGGCCGCGATGGCCGCCTGTCGGGCCCCGATCTCGTCGCCGGCCTGATCGCCGGTCTGCGCAAGGCCGGGCGCAACGTCATCGACATCGGCATGGCGCCGACGCCGCTGGTCTACTTCGGCGCGTATCACCTGCGCACCGGCTGCTGCATCTCGGTGACCGGCAGCCACAACCCGCCGGACTACAACGGCTTCAAGATCGTCGTCGGTGGCGAGACACTGTCGGGCGATGCGATCACCGATCTGCATACGCGCGTCGCCGACGACCGCCTGCACACGGCGCCGCAGCCGGGCGCGGTGTCCGAGCGCGACATCAGCGAGGACTACGTGCGGCGCATCGCCGACGACATCCAGATCGCGCGTCCGCTGAAGATCGTCATCGATGCCGGCAACGGCGTGGCCGGCGAACTCGGCCCGCGCGTGCTGGAAGCGATCGGCGCCGAGGTCGTGCCGCTGTACTGCGACATTGACGGCACGTTCCCGAACCATCATCCCGATCCGAGCGAGCCGCAGAACCTCGAAGACCTGGTGCGCACGGTGCAGCGTTTTGACGCGGACCTCGGCATCGCATTCGACGGCGACGGCGACCGCCTCGGCGTAATCACGAAGGACGGCGAGAACATCTTCGCCGACCGCTTGCTGATGCTCTTCGCCGCCGACGTGCTGGAACGCAACCCGGGCGCGATGATCGTCTTCGACGTGAAGTGCACCGGCCGCCTGCCCGGCCACGTGCTGCGCCACGGCGGCAGTCCGCTGATGTGGAAGACCGGTCACTCGCTGATCAAGGCCAAGATGCGCGAGACCGGCGCCGAACTGGCCGGCGAGATGAGCGGCCACTTCTTCTTCGCCGAGCGCTGGTACGGCTTCGACGACGGCATCTATGCCGCCGCGCGCCTGCTCGAAATCCTCGCGCTCGACGACGACCCGTCGGCAGTGCTCAAGGCGCTGCCCAACGGCATCTCGACGCCCGAGATCAAGGTGCCCGCGCCCAACGACGATCCGCACAGCTTCGTCGCCCGCGTGCAGGCCGAATCCGCATTCGACGGCGCGCGCCTGTCGACGATCGACGGCGTGCGCGCCGACTGGCCCGACGGCTGGGGGCTGGTGCGTGCGTCGAATACCACGCCGGTGCTGGTGCTGCGCTTCGACGCCGACACCCGCGATGCGCTCGTGCGCATCCAGCAGACCTTCCGCCAGCAGCTGCTGGCGATCGATCCCGGTCTGGCGTTGCCCTTCTAAGCGCGTCTTCCGCCTACGGCGGAGACACGTTGGCCCCTCTCCCTTCAACGGGAACGAGGGAACCATCGGCGGATGCCGATGGTGGGGTGAGGGCGGCCCCTTTGCGGAAAAAACGCGTCAGGCGACGAAGCGCTTCGACGCATTACATCCGTCGAACACAGACGATGGGTTTCGCTGCGCTCGACCCATCCTGCGAACGCAGTCATGGCATCTCGTGCCCGGAATCCCACATCGGACTGCGGGCCCCGCCGACGACGTTTCACTTCCTGAGGCGATCCCAACGACTCGCACCCGCATCGCACGCTGGCTGCCCGAATCCACCGGAGTCCGCCGATGCCGCTCCGCCATGCACTTCGAAACCTTTCGCTCGCATTGATTCTGCTGCTGTGTGCGGTCTCCACCGCGCTGCAGGCCGTCACGCCCTCGCCGCCTGCGCTGATGCTCGCGCGCGATCTCGGCACCACGCCGATCGACGTGCCTGCGTACTTCGTCAGCGAGAAACTCGATGGTGTGCGCGCCCGATGGGACGGCCAGGCGCTGTGGACGCGCGGCGGACATCGCATCGCGACGCCGGCGGGCTTCGTGCAGGGCTGGCCGGCGACACCGATGGACGGCGAACTGTGGATCGCGCGCAACCGGTTCGATGTCGTCAGCGGCATCGCACGCAGCACGCGGCCCGACCCTGCGGCGTGGGAGGCGGTGCGCTTCATGGTGTTCGACCTGCCCGCGCATCCGGGACCGTTCGCCGAACGTGTCGCCACGATGCGGACGCTCATCGCGCGGACCGCGCATCCGCAGCTGCGCATGGTCGAACAGGACCGCGTCGCATCGCGCGCCGCACTCGATGCGCGTCTGGCGCAGGTCGTTGCAGCCGGTGGCGAAGGTCTGATGCTGCACCACGCCGATGCGCGCTACGGCGTCGGACGCAGCAACGCGCTGCTCAAACTCAAGCCGCACGACGATGCCGAAGCGCGCGTGCTCGCGCATGCGCCCGGCAAGGGCAAGTACACGGGCATGCTCGGCGCGCTCGTCGTCGAACATCACGACGGCCGCCAGTTCCGTATCGGCACCGGCTTCACCGATGCGCAACGCGCCGATCCACCGCCGCTCGGCAGCTGGGTCACGTATCGCTACAACGGCCTGACGTCGACGGGCCTGCCGCGCTTCGCACGCTTCCTGCGCATCCGCGATGAGATGCCCAACTGAAAAGCGTCATCCGCGCAGCGGATGACACCGACGTCCCTCTCCCGCTTAGGGTGAGGCGTCACGCCTGCGAGCCACGGGCTCGCGTGACGGCGAACGCCCTCGCGGCTCGCGAGGGCAGGGGCGCAGAGCGCGGGAGGACCATTTGCGAAGCAAATGGTGGGGTGAGGCCAGGCCCCTCGCGGGAATGTCCGCTTCCGAAACTGCTTGATTGCTGCAACGCGATCAGGAAATCGCTGTGCCACCGCAACGGCAACTTCGATCCTGACGCATCCAAGCGCCACCAATCGTCACCAGGCACGTTTCGGCAGAACGCCGGCAACATTGCAGCAGCGAGCTACCCCACAAGCCTCAGCCCTCACCCCAACCCCTCTCCCAGAGGGAGGGGGGCTCCTCGCGCGTCATCGGTTGCACTTCGTCGCGCGAAAAACGAGCGCAAACGCGGAACGCATAGTCACCAACCACCAACCAACACCCGCTCAGCAGGCCCGTTCCTTCGCGAACGGATTGAGGCGGCGCACCCAGCTGTCGCCGCAGTCGATGTCGACCGGTTCCGGTTCCACCGGCTTGACCGGCGTGCGTGCAGCGACGCGGGCGCGCTCGAGTTCGGCGATCTTCGCGCGGATCTGCGGCATCGCGGCCAGCGCGGCGCGTTCGCCCTGCAGGATCGCCGCGTTGCGCTGCTCGAAACTCGCCGGGCCGATGTCGTTGACCTGCGGACGGATCACCACGTCGGCGCGCGCGAGCTCCTGGCGGCCGAGGTTCTGGCCCATGATCGCGATCGACTGGTTGACGATGCCGAGCATGCTGCCGGGCATCGTGCCGCTGGCCTTGCTGGAGATGTCGACCGCGATCACCAGGTCGGCGCCGAGCTGCTTCGCGGCATCGACCGGCACCGGACTGACGACGCCGCCGTCGACGTAATGCCGGTCGCCGATCTTCACCGGTTCGAACACGCCCGGCACGCTGCTCGACGCGCGCACCGCCTGGCCGGTATTGCCGCGCACGAATACGATGCGGTCGCCGGTTTCCAGTCGCGTCGCGACGGCGGCGAAGGGAATGCGCATGCGGTCCAGCGTGCGGTTGCCGACTTCCTGGTTGACGTAGTTCTGCAGCGCGACGCCCTGCACCAGGCCGCCGGAGAACAGGCGCACATCGCGGATGCTCGACTCGTCGAGCGCAACCGCGCGCTCCTGCATCTGGAACGGATCCATACCGCTGGCGTACAGCGCGCCGACCACGCTGCCGGCGCTGGTGCCTGCCACGACATCGGCCTTGATGCCGTTGGCCTCCAGCATCTTGATCACGCCGATATGCGCGAAGCCCTTCGCTGCGCCGCCGCCGAGCGCCAGGCCGATACGCACCGGCTGCGGCCGCGGTGCGACCGCTGCGGGTGTCGTCGGCTGCACCGCGACCGGCGGCGTCGGACGCACGTCGTCACGACCACAGGCCGCGAGCACGCACAGGCCGGCGACGAGGAGCGCGGTACGCGCCTGGCGGAACGGGGTGCGGAAACGCATGCGAGGGACGCCGGTTCTGGAGTGCCGCCGAGGATACCGGCGTCTCGCCTGTCGGCGGCTGAAGCACCGCGCGTGTGCTTGCGGACCTGCGACCGCTGATCAGCGCGCGGGACGGCTGCCGAAACGTGTGCCGAAGAAGTCGCCGTCGTTCCAGCGCGGCGGTGCATCGGCATCGCCGACGATACGCGTCAATGCGACCACGACCTGCGCCATCCGCGCGGCATCGCCGTACTGGATCGGCAGATCCACCTGGTCGCAGGGCTGGTGGTAGCAGTTGCGCAGGAACCAGGTCGCCGCGATCTTCGGCTTCTGGTCGTCGTTGGCCGGCGCGACGCCGGCATCGAGATACAGCGCGGGAATGCCCGCGCGCACGAAGGCGTACTGGTCGCTGCGCACGAACGCGACTTCTTCCGGGAACGGATCGGGCGACACCTCGACGCCGACTTCGCCGGCGGCCTGCGTCACCGCAGCCGACAGCGTGGAATGTTCGCTGCCGATCGCGACGATGTCGCGCGTGGGCGCGGTCAGGATCGGCATGTCGATATTGAGGTTGGCGACCAGCCTGCCGGCCTTGGCCGGCGGATGCCGCGCCAGCCATTCGGCGCCGAGCAGGCCCTGCTCCTCCGCGGTCAACGCAGCGAAGACCGTACTGCGCGCCGGCGCGGTGTCGCTTTCGGCCAGCGTGCGCGCGGCCTCGATCAGGATCGCCACGCCCAGCGCATTGTCGAGCGCGCCGTTGTAGATCGCGTCGCCGTCGACCGGCGTGCCGGTACCGATGTGGTCGAGGTGCGCGGTGTGGACGAGCGACTCGCCGGCGCGTGCCGCGTCGCGGCCCGGGAGCACGCCGAGCACGTTGCGCGATTCGAGCGTGTCGATGCGGCTGCGCGTGCGCAGCGTCAGCGTGCCGGGCAACGCGAAAGGCTTCAGCGTGCCGGCGCGTGCGGCCTCGAACAGTTGCGCAGCCGAGCGCGGGCCGTCGGCGAAGACCAGGTCCGCGGCAGTCGCGGCGACGCGCGCGCTCGCACGCAACTGCGCAGGCGCATCGACCGGACGATCGTCGGCATCCCGCAGGCGCATCGCCGGCCGTTCCGCCTGCGCGACGCTGCGCGCCCACGGCATGCCGGCTTCGTCATCGACGGTGTTGACCAGCACCAGACCGACCGCGCCGCGCGCGACCACCGCGTCGGTCTTGGTGCGCAGGCTGGCGTAGTGCGCCTGCGGATTCGGCTCGAAACCGCGCGGCGCGCCGCCGAACACGACGGCGATCCGGCCCTGCAGCTCGACCCCGGAGAAGTCGTCGTGGCCGAGTTCCGGCGCGTGGATCGCCTGTCCGACGAACACCGCCGGCGCGGTGACCTCACCCTCGACGGCGTTGAAATCCGGCATCGGCAGGAACTGGTCGTTCGGCCGCAGCGCGATCGTGCGGCCATTGCGCGACACCGACAGCGTCGCCGCGGCCGGATCCGCCACCGCGCGCACCAGCGGCACGCGCTGGAACCAGCTGCCGTCGTCGCCGGCCGGCTGCAGACCGCTCTCGGCGAAGCGAAGCGCAACGTGTTCGGCGGCACTGTCGAAGCCCGGGGTGCCGGTCTCGCGCCCGGCCATCGCATCGTCGGCCAGCACGCGCACATCGGCCTCGATCCGCTGCCCGGCCGGCGTCTCGTTGACGACTACCGCCGCAGGCGGCATCGGCGCACCCGGCGCGGTCTGCGCCTGCACCGCCGCGTCGCTGTCGCGACCGCCACAGGCGACCAGCCACAACGCGCAGGCGACGGTCAGAAGGGGACGGGACATGGGCGGCTCCGGTGCGGGAGGGCGACGGTAGCACGCAGGTCCCCGACGCTTCATGCGGGCATGAAGAGACCCATCACCACCAGCGCCCAGAACATCACGCCCAATGCGATCCAGCACAGATTGGCCCAGGTGACGCGACGGTTGCTGCTGCCATCGGGATCGCCACAGGCGTGGTTGGCGGCACTCTGGATCTGCAGCAGCGCGAGCGTGATCGGTGCGATGGCCGCGATCGCCAGGATCCCCGTCATCGGCGATCCGATGCCACGGCCGTCGAGGCGACCGAGGATGTTGCTGGCGATCTCGAAGACCACATAGGTTGTAGCGAGCAGTCCGGGCGACCAGCGGACGTCACGACGGCCCGGTCCGAGCACGGTCTCGATGCGCGCGACGAGTGCGTGGGTGAAGAAGATCGAAAAGAACGCGCGTGGCACCGGCCAGATCGACTCGTGCTGGCCCTGTCCGCGTCGATAGCGCTGCCAATGCATGTAGAACCAGTACAGCCCGTAGACCCCGAAGGTCGCGACGTAGAGCACGCAGAACTTCGGGATGGACACGACGTAGAACGTGTGCGCCCGCAGCGCGTCTGTCGGTGATTCGGCGCGGATCTCGCTGGCCGGCGGCGCGTAGAGATTCGGTTCCGGGCGGATGTCCTGCATCGTTGCGTCCTTGCAATGAGAAGCCTGCATCGTATGTCCGGGCGGCGGCCACGAACAGCCGCCCGATCACGACACGTCGCCGTCCTGAGCTGCGCTACTGTCGGCCCATGTTCGAACTCCACCAGGTGCAGCGCCGCTTCGGCGCGACCGTCGGTCTCGACGGCATCGATCTGCGCATCGCGCCCGGCGCGACGACGGCGCTGATCGGGCCGAGCGGGGCCGGCAAGTCGACGGTGCTGCGGCTGCTGATCGGTCTCGAATGGCCGGATGCCGGGCAGGTGCGGTTCGAGGGCGCGCCGTTGCGCCGAGACGCGCTGCTCGCGCACCGGCGACGCATCGGCTACGTGATCCAAGAAGGCGGGCTGTTTCCGCATCTCGATGCGATCGGCAACGTCGGTCTGCTGCCGCGCACGCTGGGCTGGTCGCCCGCGCGCATTACCGCGCGTGCAAGCGAGCTCGCCGCCCTGTGCCGTCTGCCGGACAATGCCTTGCGACGCTATCCGGCGGAGCTTTCGGGCGGTCAGCGGCAGCGCGTGGGCCTGATCCGCGCGCTGATGCTCGATCCCGACGTGCTGCTGCTCGACGAGCCGCTGGGCGCGCTCGATCCCATCGTCCGCTTCGACCTGCAGGCCGAGATGCGCGCGCTGTTCGCGCGTCTCGGCAAGACCGTCGTGCTGGTGACCCACGATGTCGCCGAGGCCGCGTGGTTCGCCGACACCATCGTGCTGCTGCGCGACGGGCGCATCGTCCAGCAGGGGGCGCCGCGGACCCTGCTCGATGCGCCGGCCGAGCCTTTCGTGCGCGCTTTCATGACCGCGCAGCGCGGCGTCGAGGATGCCGCGTGAGGCGGGGCGTGCGGTGCGCCGTCGCAGTTCTGCTGATGCTCGTGTGCGGCAGCGCTTTCGCCGCGCCGGTTGTCGTCGGCTCGAAGAACTTCACCGAAGGCGTGCTGCTCGGCGAGATCGCGACCCAGGCCGGTCGCGAGGCCGGCGCCGACGTACGCCACCAGCGCCAGCTCGGCGGCACCCGCATCCTGTGGCGGGCGCTGCAGGACGGCAGCATCGACGCCTACGCCGAGTACACCGGCACGCTGGCCGACGAGCTGCTGCAGAAGCCAGGCGCCGATGTCGCGACGCTGCAGGCGGCGCTCGCGCGCGAAGGCCTGGCGATGACGGCGCCGCTCGGCTTCGACAACAGCTACGCGCTGGGCATGCGGCGTGCGTACGCGGCCGGACTCGGCATCCGCACGCTGTCGGACCTGCGCGCGCATCCCACGTTGCGGCTTGGTCTGAGCAACGAGTTCATGTCGCGGGCCGACGGCTGGCCGGGTCTGCGCGACGCGTACGCGTTGCCGCAGTCGCCCGATGGTCTCGATCACGACCTGGCCTACCGCGCACTCGCCAACGGCGCGATCGACGCGACCGATCTCTATCGCACCGATGCCGAGATTCCGTATCACGACCTCGTCGTGCTGCGCGACGATCGCCATTACTTCCCGTCCTACGCGGCGGTCTATCTCTATCGCAGCGATCTGGCGCAGCGCGCGCCGGCGTTGCGCGACGCACTGCATGGACTGGAAGGGCGCATCGATGCGGCGACGATGCAGCGGCTCAACGCACGCGTGAAGCTCGACCGCGAAGCGGAATCCGGAGTCGCTGCCGACTGGCTGGGACTGGAAGCACCCGACAGCGACGGACGCGTCCCCCGCATCTGGCAGCGCACGCGTGAACACCTCGCGCTGGTCGGCATCTCGCTCGGCGCCGCACTGCTGGTCGCATTGCCGCTGGGCGTCCTCGCCGCGCGTCGACCGCGCCTCGGACAGGCCGTGCTGGCGCTGACCGGCGTGCTGCAGACCTTGCCGTCGCTGGCGGTGTTCGTCTTCATGATCCCGCTGTTCGGCATCGGCGCCGGCCCGGCAATCGCAGCGTTGTTCCTCTACAGCCTGCTGCCGATCGTGCGCAACACGCATGCGGGACTGACCGCGATTCCGCGCGAGTTGCGCGAGACCGCCGCGGCGATCGGCCTGCCGGCCGGCACGCGTTTGTGGCGTGTGGAGCTGCCGCTGGCACTGCGCACGATTCTCGCCGGCATCAAGACCGCGGCGGTGATCAACGTCGGCACCGCGACGCTCGGCGCACTGATCGGCGCGGGCGGTTACGGCCAGCCGATCCTGACCGGCATCCGCCTCGACGACATCGGCCTGATCCTCGAAGGTGCCGTCCCGGCGGCGCTGCTCGCGCTCGCGGTGCAGGGCGTGTTCGAGATCGCCGAGCGCGTGCTCACGCCGCGGGGACTGCGATTGGCTGCGCGGCGCTGACGCGGATCAGAGCGTACCCGTGCGCAGGCCGTCGTAGACCGTCCACGCGGTCGCACTGATGCCGAGCAGGATCCAGGCGAGGTTGTAGATCGTGAAACGCCGGTTGCGGCGCGCATCGGGATCGCCGCACGCGGCGTTCGCCGCCAACTGCATGCGCAGCAGGCATGCGCAGTTGACCGGAATCACGATCACGCCCAGCCACTCGAGCCACAGCCATGCATCCGACACGTGGAATATCAGCCACGGCCATGCGATCGCACTGCCGTAGTTGAGGACTTCCATGACCACGAACAGCGTGGCCAGCGTCATCGGCCACCATCGCCGGGTGACGCCGCGTTCGATCAGCGTGCTGTCGATGCGGCGCGCCAACGCGTGGGCATAGAACAGACCGAACACCGCACGCGGCACCGGCCAGATCGTCTCGCGACGTCCCACGCGCCAACGCGACCAGTGCATCCAGAACCAGAACAGCTGGTAGAGGCCGAGCGTGGCGACGTACAGCACGACGAACTTCGTCGGCGCCACCACGTAGAACGGCGCGTCGCGGATCGTTTCGGGCGGGGTGTCTCGGACTTCGGTCGCCGGTGGTGTGTAAGGGTCGTGCGGGATGCTCATGGATGTCGATCGGCATGCGATGGGTCATGGACGCGCCGCATGCTACCGGACCGCCCGTGCGCCTCAGTCGACGATGCCGTCGAGCGACTGCCGCAGCGCCATGAAATCACCCCAGGGATGCGTTTTGAGACGCTTGAGCCGGGCAAGTGCGTTGCGCAGCGTCCAGGCGTCGCCGGACTTGAGCTTGCCCAACTCCTCCCAGCGCAGCGGCATCGACACCGGTGCGCCCGCGCGTGCGCGCAGCGAGAACGAGGCGATCGCAGTCGCGCCGCGGCCATTGCGCAGGTAGTCGACGAAGATCTTCTGCTTGCGGAATTTCTTGGTCGCGGTGGCCACGTACTTGAGCGGGTCGAGTTCGGTCATGCCCTGCGCGAACGCATGCGCGAACGGCTTGACCACATCCCAGTCGCTGCCCGGATCCAGCGGCACCACCACGTGCAGCCCTTTGCCGCCGGTGGTGCGCACGAAGGATTCCAGCTTGAGCTGCTGCAGCAGCCCGCGCACCTGGCGCGCAGCGGCGACGATCTCGGCCCACGTCACGCCGTCGCCCGGATCGAGGTCGAACACGATGCGGTCGGCGGTCTCTGGCGCATCGGCATGCGCGCCCCAGGGGTGGAATTCCAGCGCATTGAACTGCACCAGTTCCATGACCGCGGCGGCGTCGTTGGCGACCAGATAGTCGCTGGCGCCGGCCTCGTCCTTGAGCCGCACCGTCTCGACCAGGGTTATGCCGGCGGTGTGGTGCTTCTGGAAGAAGCAGGGACCGTCGATGCCGCCGGGGCATCGGATCACCGACAGCGGACGCCCGGCGATCTCCGGCAGCAGCCATGGCATCGCCGCAGCGTAGTAGTCGGCGACATCGCGTTTGGTCAGCGCGTCGCCGGGGAACAGCACCTTGTCCGGGCTCGACAGGGTCGGCGGTACGCGTTCGATGTCGGTAATGCGCGTCGTACGCTTTTTCGCGGGCACTTTTGCAGCGGCTTTCGAAGCCGCCTTCGTGGCCCGCTTGGCAGTCTTCTTCTGCGTCGGCGCTGCGGCGCTTGCCGATCGTTCGCTTCGCTTGGCCATGTCGTTCGCTCCGTCGCGATCGCTGTCGTGCAGATCGTCCACCGACTTGTCGGGCCGCACCGCTTTCAATGACGGCTGGCGCAGCAGGCCGTGGCCGCCGGTGCCGCGCGAGAACACCTCGACGACGAAACGCGGCGCGAACCATTTCGCCGCGCGCAGATCGGTGTCGTTCGGCGGCACGTACACGCTGGGCTCGCTGCGGCCGGCGCGGCCGATCCGCGGGGTGAGCTCGTCGAGCAGGGCATCGCTGAAGCCCGAGCCCACGCGGCCAGCGTAGCGCCAGCCGTGCTCGGCATCGGGACGTGCGAGCAGCAATGCGCCGAAGCCGCTGCGGCTGCCCTTGGGCGGGGTATAGCCGACGACCGCATATTCGTCGCTGGCCAGCTCTTTGGTCTTGCGCCAGTCGTCGCCGCGTCCGGGCCGATAGCCACGATCGCTGCGCTTGGAGATGATGCCTTCGAAGCCGGATTCCGACGCCAGTTCGATCGCGGTGTCGGCGTTGCCTTCGATGTGCGTGCTGAAGGCCAGGTGCGCGGGCGGCGCGTCGCCGAGGATGCGCTGCAGCAGCGCCTTGCGGGCAAGCAGCGGCGCTGCGCTGATGTCGACGCCGTCCACGTGCAGGAGGTCGAACAGCACCAGCGCCAGCGCGCCCTGACGCTCGCCCGACAGCGTGCCCTGTAGCAGATTGAAATCTTCGCGGCTGCCGCGGCCGGCGATGAGTTCACCATCGAGCGCCGCCGATTTCAGCCCGAGCCGTGACACTGCTTCGGTGATCTCTGGCACCTTGCCGGTCCACTCCAGCGCATTGCGCGACCACAGTTGCACCTGGCCACGCGCGACGGTGGCCAGCAGCCGGTAGCCGTCCCACTTGAGTTCGTGCAACCAGGTCTCGCCAGCAGGCGCGGCGTCGCCGAGTTTCGCGAGTTGCGGCTCGAACGCGCCGCTCGGCACCGCACCGCGCTTCGCTCCGGGCAACTTGCGCGCCTCCGCGGCCCAGTCGTGGGCGCGCCGGGTCGGCACGTCGATTGCGGTCTTCTTGCGCTTGCGCGCCTTGCCGGTGCCGGCGCGCTTCGCATCTTCGGCCGGCGGCGCGGGCACGTCGGCGAGCAGGTCGTCGGCTTCCAGCGTGCCGGCGTAGTCGTCGCGGTCCTTGAACAGCAGCCACTGCGGCTGCTTCGCTTGCTTGCCGGAGCGCACGAGATGCCAGCGCCCCTTGAGCTTGCGGCCGAACAGTTCGAAACGCAGATGGCCCTTGGCCAGGCCGGCTTCGGCATCGCCATCGGCGGCCCACACGCCGGTATCGAACTGCGCGACGTGGCCGCCGCCGTACTGGCCTTTCGGGATCTCGCCTTCGAATCCGGCGTAGTCGAGCGGGTGGTCCTCGACCTCGACCGCCATGCGCTTCACATCCGGGTCGTAGCTCGGCCCCTTCGGCACCGCCCAGCTCTTCAGCGCATCGCCGACCTGAAGACGGAAGTCGTAATGCCGCCGGCTGGCATGGTGCAGCTGCACGACGAAAATCGCGCGGCGTCCGCGTGGCGCGGGCTTGCCCGGTTCCGGTTCGCGCGTCGCATCGAACTTGCGCTTGCGCCGGTACTCGGTCAGCGACATCTCACGAGGCCTTGCGCGTGGTCTTCTTCGCTGCCTTGGTTGCAGGCGTCTTGGCGGCTTTCTTCGTCGCCTTCTTCGCGGCCTTCTTGGTCGTGGACTTCTTCACCGGCACCTTGTCGGTGCTGCCTGCGGGCGTGCGCGTGTTGTCCTTGAGGCTCTTCTGCAGCAGGGCGACGAAGTCGACGACGTTGGTCGCGGCGTCCTCTTGATGGGCCGGCGCGTCGACGACCTTGGTCTTCACGCCCTTGGCCTTGATGCGCTTCTTGATGATGTCCGACAGGCGCTCGCGGAATTCGTCGTGGTAGGCGTCCGGCGCCCAGTCGGCGGCCATCGAATCGATCAGCTGTTTCGCCATCTGCACCTCCTTGTCGGCAATGCGGTAGCTCGACGCGCTGCCGGTGGGCAGTTTGTAGTCGGCCGGGTCCACGAGTTCCTGCGGATAACGCAGCAGCATCAGCACCAGCGCATCGTCCTCGGGCATCACCGCGCACAGGTACTCGCGGGTGCGGATCACGACGCGGGCGATGCCGATCTTGCCGGTCTTCTTCAGCGTCTCGCGCAGCAGCACGTAGCCCTTCTCGGCCTTCTTGCCCGGCACCAGGATGTAGGGCTTCTCATAGAAGCGCGTGCCGATGCTGCCGGCATCGACGAAGGCTTCCACGTCGACGGACTCGTGCGATTCGGGCGCGGCCGAGGCGATGTCTTCCTTCTCGATGACGACGTAGCTGCCCTTGTCGTACTCGAAGGCCTTGACGATGTCCTTCCACGGGACCTCTTCGCCGGTGTCGGCATTGACGCGCTCGAAGCGGATCGGCTTCTTGTCGCGCGAATCGAGCATGCGGAAGCTGAGATCGGTCCGGCGTTCGCCCGACATCAGCGAGACCGGGATGTTGAGCAGGCCGAAGGACAGTGAGCCGGACCAGATGGGACGTGCCATGGAAGCCTCCGATGCACCGGCGCGGGGCGGCCGGCCGCATGAACTCCGGAAGCTCGCACCGCTGCCGTGCATCGCGCGTCAACCCGGGGCGCTGAAGCAGGCCTTCGGATTCACGCGCGCGCGCAGGTCACGGGGCCACGGTGACCGCATGCACTCATCCCCGACATCGCCGCCCGATTCGGACGCCGACCGGCAGCACGTGGAAGAGACCCAGGATGAAGCGCTGGACGAGACCTTCCCGGCCAGCGATCCCGTCTCGCCCTTCATGCCGGCCCGCCGCCCTGCGCCACCGCCTGCGTCCGCGCCGACCGTGGACGACCTCGGCTGAGCGCGCTGCGGCTGTTCCTGCGCGCCGCGCGCGGCGATACTGGACCCGCCTGCTGGCGTGCGTCCTATAATCGCCGGCTGTAATCGTTTACACGGGAACAATTGATGCGCCTGGATGACCGGCTCGAAGCGCTGCTCGCACGGATGACCCTCGAGGAGAAGATCGGCCAACTCGGCATCTTCGCCGACATGCTGCGGCCGTTCGCGGCCGACGTGAATCCCGAGATGAACGAGCTGAACGCGGGCGAGCTGCGCGAGCAGATCCGCGCCGGGCGCGTGGGCGCGGTGTTCAACGGCGTGGGCGCGGTGCAGGGTCGTGAGTCGCAGCGCATCGCGGTCGAGGAGAGCCGGCTCGGCATTCCGTTGCTGATGGGCGCCGACGTGATCCACGGCATGCGCACCGTGTTCCCGATCCCGCTGGGCGAAGCTGCGAGCTTCGAGCCGGCGCTGGCCGAGCGCACCGCGCGCGCCGCGGCAATCGAGGCGACCGCCTGCGGCCTGCACTGGACCTTCGCCCCGACGCTCGACATCGCCCGCGACCAGCGCTGGGGCCGCGTGGCCGAAGCCGCCGGTGAGGACGTGGTGCTCGGCAATGCGTTCTCGGCCGCGCGCGTGCGCGGCTTCCAGGGCAGCGATCTGACCGCACACGATTCGATGCTCGCCACGCCCAAGCACTTCGTCGGCTACGGCGCGGTCATGGGCGGCCTGGACTACAACAGTGTCGAGATCGCCGAAGGCACGTTGCGCGACGTGCACCTGCCGCCGTTCAAGGCCGCGCTGGATGCCGGCGCGCTGACGGTGATGAGCGCCTTCAACGATATCAACGGCGTGCCGGCGTCGGCCCACGACGGCCTGCTGACCGATCTGCTGCGTGGTGAGTGGGGCTTCAAGGGCTTCGTGGTGTCCGACTACACCGCGGACTTCGAACTCGTCGCACACGGCTTCGCCGGCGACGACCGCGAGGCGACGAAGCTGTCGTTCACCGCCGGCGTCGACATGAGCATGCAGAGCGGTCTCTATGCCGCGCACCTGCCGGACCTCGTCGCCAGCGGCGAAGTTCCGATGGACGTGATCGACCAGGGCGTGCGCCGCGTGTTCGCGGTCAAGCAGGCGATCGGCCTGTTCGACAACCCGTATCGCTCGCTCGATCCCGAGGTCGAAGCCGCGCTCGATCCACAGGCGTTGCACGGCGACCTCGCGCTCGACGCCGCGCGCCGTTCGATCGTGCTGCTGAAGAACGATGGCGATCTGCTGCCGTTGCGCAAGTCCGGCCAGAAGCTCGCGCTGATCGGCCCGTATGCGCGCGACCGCGACAACATCGAAGGCTGCTGGACGCTGTTCGGCGACAAGCGCCTGCACGTCAATCTCGAGGACGGCCTGCGTGCCGCGCTCGAGGACGGCGACGCGCTCGACGTCGTCGACGGCAGCGGCATGGAAGAGGCGATCGATGGCGGTCTCGAGGCCGCGGTCGAGGCCGCGCGCAATGCCGACGTCGTGCTGCTCGCGATCGGCGAACCGCAGAGTTTCAGCGGCGAGGCGCAGTCGCGCACCCAGATCGTCATTCCCGCCGCGCAGCAGGCGTTGGCCGAGGCGGTCGCCGCGACCGGTACGCCGGTCGTCGTGCTGCTGCGTCACGGCCGCGCGCTCGCGCTGCACGGCGCGGTGCACGACGCGCAGGCGATCCTGGCGACCTGGTTCCTCGGCACCGCGACCGGTCCCGCCGTTGCCGAAGTGCTGTTCGGCGACTACAACCCGTCCGCGCGTCTGCCGGTGAGCTTCCCGCGCGATTCGGGCCAGCAGCCGCTGTACTACAACCGCCAGCGCACCGGCCGCCCGGAACTGCCGACGATGTCGGAGTTCAAGAGCCGCTGGCGCGAGATGCCGCACAGCGCGCTGTATCCGTTCGGCCATGGCCTGTCGTACACGCGCTTCGTCTACGGCGATGTCGAGCTGTCGGCCGACACGCTGGACTGGGACGGCACGCTGACCGTGTCGGTCACGCTGCGCAACGATGGCAGCTGCTTCGGCGAGGAAGTCGTGCAGCTCTACATCCACGACCGCGTCGCCAGCCGCGTGCGCCCGATCCGCGAACTCAAGGATTTCCGCAAGGTCGCACTGGCGCCGGGCGCACACACCACGGTGTCGTTCACCCTGCATCGCGACCAGCTCGCCTTCACCACGCGCAGCGGCGCGTTCGCTGCCGAGCCGGGGCTGTTCGACGTGTGGATCGCAGCCGATTCGGAAGCCGGCACGGCCGCGCAGTTCACCCTGCTCAAGGCCTGAGGCGATTGCGGCCGACATCGTGAGCGACCGCGCACCGCTGCTGTTGCTGCCGGGACTGCTGTGCACGGCCCGCTTGTGGCAGGCGCAGATCGACGCGCTCGACGATGTCGCCGAGTCGCACGTCGCCGATCTCACGCGGCACGACAGCGTCGGCGCGATGGCAGAACGCGCCCTCGCCGATGCGCCCCCGCGCTTCGCGCTCGCCGCGCTGTCGATGGGCGGCTACGTCGCCTTCGAAATCCTGCGCCGTGCGCCGGAACGCGTGACGCGTCTGGCCTTGATCGCGACCAGCGCGCGTCCCGATTCACCGGAACGCGCCGCCCAACGCCGCCGCGGCATCGACGCGATCGGCCGCGGCCGCTTCGTCGGCGTGACCCGCCAGCTGCTGCCGAGCCTGGTGCATCCATCGCGCGTCGATGGGCTGATCGGCGGCATCGTGCAGTCGATGGCGGCCGAGGTCGGCGCGGACGGGTATCTGCGGCAGCAGGCGGCGATTCTGGGTCGTCCGGATTCCGAGCCGCTGCTCGCGTGTATCGAGGTGCCGACATTGATCGTCGTCGGTGAGGACGATCGGCTGACGCCGCCGGTCGAGGCGGAAGCGATGCACGCGGGGATCGCGGGGTCGACGTTGCATCGGTTGGAGGTGTGCGGGCATTTGCCGCCGCTCGAGCGGGCAGATGAAACATCAGATTTGATGCGGAACTGGCTAGCCGCTCCCTGATCTTGTTGTCGATCGAGGAGTAAGCGCTCTGCACTTGCGACCAGTCCAATCGCCACTTGTTTCTGCTCTTGCCGTCGATGTTCTGTAGCTCAAAAGCCACTTTGCATTTGCATACCCGGAGGGCGCCGCCCACGGATGGGCGGCGTTTTCCGACCGAGGCAGGATGCCGAGTCGGAAAATCCCGTTGGACTACAAACCGCGGGCTGCGGACTTGTCGGGGAGACGTTTTTCTTTGGTTCCGTTTCTTTTGGCGTCCACCAAAAGAAATGAACTCGGCCGCTTCAGCGGACGAAAGCGGTTGACGTTGCTATTCCGCTTCGCTCTCTCATGGCGAAAAGCAAAATCAAACGCTTCCACTCACCTTGCGGCGAGCGGGTTCATTTCTTTTGCTGGCCCAAAAGAAACAGAACCAAAGAAAAGGGCCAGCCCCGACGAAGCTCACCCGGCGTGTCATCCGTTCCGGGATTTTTCGACTCGCCATCCTGGCTCGGTCGAAAAACGACGGGCATCCATGCCCGTCGCCCTCCGGGTCTGCGTTTAAGCCCGGAGCGTCCTGAAGATCGAGATCAACAGCAACCGCAACCGCAACCGCAACGGCACGGCAAACCAAACCCGAGCTACCGCTCCGAATGCCCCGCATCCTCATGATCCCGCCGCACGAACAGATCCGGCCGGATCAGCTCGATGAAGGCGCGCGCCTGCGGTGACAACACCTTGCCCTTGCGCACAACCACGCCGTAGGAGCGTGCCGGAAACCACGCCGACACCGGTCGCGTCTTCAGGCGCGCGCTGTCGCTGTCGTCGAGGCAGATCGAGCTGACGATCGAGATGCCCATGCCCATCGCCACGTATTGCTTGATGACCTCCCAGCCGCCGACTTCCAGCGCCACGGTGTAGGGCACGCGGGCCTGCTGGAAGACCTGGTCGACGAGGCGGTAGGTGATCTGGCGTTTCGGCGGAAGTATCAGGCCGTAGCGGCCGATCTCCTCCAGCGTGAGCGTCTTCGCGCGGGCGAGGGCGTGGTCGGGCGGGGTCAGCAGGATCGGGTCGAAGCGGTAGACCGGCGCGTAGCTGAGATCGCCGGGCACGTCGACCATCGAGCCGACCACGAGGTCGACGGCGTCGCTGCGCAGCAGGTCGGTGCCGTCGGCGGTGATCGCGTCCTGCAGGGTCAAGCGCACGTCCGGGTGCTGGCGGCGGAACAGGTCGACGATGCGCGGCAGCAGATAGAGGATCGTCGAGCTGTTGGCCGCGACCGTCAGTTCGCCGGCGTCGAGCCCGCCGACTTCGCGCCGGAATGCTGCAGGCAAACCGTCGAGTCCCTCGACCAGCGGCATCGCCAGTGCATAGAGCGCCTCGCCCTCGCGCGTGGGCACCAGCCGCCGACCGCTGCGCTCCAGCAGTTTGACCCCGAGCTCGCGTTCCAGCGCCTGCAGCTGCAGCGAGATCGCGGGCTGGCTGACGTAAAGCGCCTCCGCGGCGCGTGAGACTGAACCCAAACGCGTGGTCTGGCAGAAGGCCCGCAGGGGTTTGAGCCGATCGCTCTTGTACGGAAATCTGAGCTCTGACGGGGACTTGGCGGTCATCGAACTGCTCGTATAAGCGCAGCTGATGATAGGCATTGACAGAACTCGGTTGTCAAATAATCGGCATGGGAGGACGGTCTGCTGCACCGCAATACCGCCGCTGCACGCGAAAGGACCGCTCCCGTGAATGCCGTCGTCAAGCCCGCTCCGCCCATCGAAGATCCCCGCATCACCGTGCCCGTCGGCACCCCAGCCGACCTGCTGGATGCAAATGCCCGCGCGTTCCTAGCCGATCTGCACGACCGCTTCGACGCCCGCCGTCTCGCGTTGCTGGCAACGCGCCGCAGCCGCCAGGCCGCCTTCGATGCCGGCGCGCTGCCGGACTTCCGCACCGCGACGCGCAGCATCCGCGAGTCCGAGTGGCGGGTCGCGCCACTGCCGGCCGCGCTGCGCGACCGCCGGGTCGAGATCACGGGCCCGGTCGATCCGAAGATGGTCATCAACGCGCTGAACTCGGGCGCGAACTGCTACATGGCCGACTTCGAGGACTCGACGTCGCCGACCTGGGACAACCTGCTGACCGGCCAGCGCGCGCTGCGCGAGGCGATCGACGGCACGCTGGCGTTCACCTCGCCCGCCGGCAAGCGCTATGCGCTCAAGCCCGAGGACCAGCGCGCCGTGCTGATCGTGCGGCCGCGTGGCTGGCATCTCGACGAGAAACACGTGCGCATCGACGGCGCGCCGATGTCGGGCGCGCTGTTCGACGCCGGCCTGTTCGCGTTCCACAACGCGCACGCGCTGGCGGCGAAGGACCGCGGCCCGTACTTCTACATTCCCAAGCTGCAGTCGATGGAAGAGGCGCAGCTGTGGGACGACGTGCTGGCCCACGTCGAGCGCACGCTGGGGCTGCCGGCCGGGCAGATCCGCGTGACCGTGCTGATCGAAACCCTGCCGGCCGTGTTCGAGATGGACGAGATCCTGCACGCGCTGAAGGACCGCATCGCCGGCCTCAACTGCGGGCGCTGGGATTACATCTTTTCCTACCTCAAGACCTTCCGCCGGCACCGCGACCGCGTGCTGCCCGAGCGCGCGCAGGTGACGATGACGCAGCCGTTCCTGAAGGCGTACTCGGAACTGCTGGTGCAGACCTGCCACCGCCGCGGCGCGCATGCGATGGGCGGCATGGCGGCGCAGATTCCGATCGCCGGCGACGACGCGGCGAACGATGCCGCGATGGCGCGCGTGCGCGCCGACAAGCTGCGTGAGGTCACCGCCGGCCATGACGGCACCTGGGTCGCGCATCCGGCACTCATCCCGCTGGCGAAGCAGATCTTCGACGAGCGCATGCGCGGCCCGCACCAGCACGCGATGACGCGCGACGACGTGCTGGTGGATCGCGACGATCTGATCGCACCGTCGATCGGCACGATCAGCCGCGGCGGATTTGACGGCAACGTCGAGGTCTGCGTGCGCTACATCGCCGCCTGGCTCGACGGCAACGGCTGCGTGCCGATCCACCACATGATGGAAGACGCCGCGACGGCCGAAATCGCGCGCGCGCAACTCTGGCAATGGCTCCACTACGCCGACGACGGCCATGCGCCGCTGCATCTCGACGATGGCACTGCGATCGACGAGGCCCTGCTCGACCGCGTGCTGCTGTCGCTGCCGTCGAAGCTTGCCGGTCAGGCTATCCCGGGCGCGGCGCGCGTGCCCGAAGCCATCGCGCTGCTGGAGGACCTGACGCATCGCGACACGCTCGAGGATTTCCTCACGCTGCCAGCGTACGCGCGCCTCGACTGAGGCCCACGCCTCGCCCACACCGCCCGATCCCCTATCCGTTTGCGAAGGAGTTCCATCATGCGTACCCGCCAGCAACAGATCGACACCCTGCAACAGGACTGGAGCACAAACCCTCGTTGGACGGGCATCCAGCGGCCGTACTCCGCCGCCGACGTCGTGCGTCTGCGTGGCAGCGTGCAGCCCGAGCACACGCTGGCCAAGCGCGGCGCCGAGAAACTGTGGGCGCTGGTCAACGGCGACGCGAAGAAGGGCTACGTCAACGCTTTCGGCGCGATCAGCGCAGGCCAGGCGATGCAGCAGGCCAAGGCCGGTCTGGAAGCGGTGTACCTCTCGGGCTGGCAGGTCGCCGCCGACGGCAACAGTTCCGAGACCATGTATCCGGACCAGTCGCTGTACGCCTACGACTCGGTGCCGACGATGGTCCGCCGCATCAACAACACCTTCCAGCGCGCCGACGAGATCCAGTGGAAGAACATCGCCGACGGCAAGCTCGACGAGTCTGAGGCGATCGATTTCTTCCTGCCGATCGTCGCCGACGGCGAGGCCGGTTTCGGCGGCGTGCTCAACGCCTACGAGCTGATGAAGAACATGCTGGTCGCCGGCGCGTCGGGCGTCCATTTCGAAGACCAGCTGGCCGCGGTCAAGAAGTGCGGCCACATGGGGGGCAAGGTGCTGGTGCCCACGCAGGAGGCCGTGCAGAAACTGGTCGCCGCGCGTCTGGCCGCCGACGTGCTCGGCGTGCCGGCGATCGTGCTGGCGCGTACCGACGCCGAAGCCGCGAACCTGCTGACCTCCGACTTCGATGCCAACGACGCGCCCTTCGTCACCGGCGAGCGCACGAGCGAGGGCTTCTACAAGGTGCGCAACGGTCTGGAACAGGCGATCAGCCGCGGCGTGGCCTACGCGCCGTATGCGGATCTGGTCTGGTGCGAGACCGGCACGCCCGACATCGGCTTCGCCCGCGAGTTCGCCCAGGCCGTGCACGCGAAGCATCCCGGCAAGCTGCTGAGCTACAACTGCTCGCCGAGCTTCAACTGGAAGAAGAACCTCGACGACCGCCAGATCGCGAGCTTCCAGGAGGACCTGGCGGCGCTGGGCTACAGGTTCCAGTTCATCACCCTGGCCGGCATCCACATCAACTGGTTCAACAGCTTCCAGTTCGCCCACGACTACGCCCGCGGCGAAGGCATGAAGCACTACGTCGAGCAGGTGCAGGAACGCGAATTCGCCGCGCGCGGCAAGGGTTACACCTTCGTCTCGCACCAGCAGGAAGTCGGTGCCGGCTACTTCGACGACGTGACCACCGTGATCCAGGGCGGCGTGTCGAGCGTCACCGCGCTAACCGGCTCGACCGAAGAGGAGCAGTTCTACGAGACGAAGGCGGCCTGAGGCGCGCAGGCGGGCACGTTTGCGGCGGCTTCCGGATCCAGGCGGGAGCCGCTCGCAGCGGCGCGCGAATCGGCATACGCTGCGGTAACCGACCCGTCGAGGTGCGTGCCATGTGGAAGAAGACCGCATTACCGCTGCTCCTTGTTCTTGTGGCATCCGGCGCGAGCGCAACGGATGCACCGACGTCCCAACGGGATGCGAGCGCGATCCGGACCCAGCAGGCCGGCATCCGCCACGATGTCCTTGCGGGAACGCCGCGTTACGCCCACCTCGACGCGGCGTCGAGGACTGAACTGTTGGCTCAGCAGTACCGCGTCGACCGCCTGCTCGCGCACGTCGACAGCACGGCGGCGCTTCCCGAGCGACGCCAGATCGAACTCTTCAATGCGCTGGAATCGATCTCCGCGCTCGTCAACAACGATCCCGGCGGTCGATTGGAGTGCTGGCGCGAGCGCCCGGTCGGGACGCTGCAGGCGCAGACCCGCTGCAGCACCGCGCGGGGCCTGCAGGCGCAGAATCAGACCTACCAGCGCGTCTGGAAGCGAGCTGGCCAGCGGTAGAGGCGTCGTGTGAAGCGCGACATCTCCGCACCGGCACGATCTGAATGGGCGTTGGCGCGTTGTGCTACGGCCGCATATCTTCGTGAAGTGACTCGGAAGACGGCATTCAATTGCAGATCCCGCGAAACGCCAGATTCCGACTATCGAACCAGCGGTTCGATCTCATAGGCTGCAGCGTTGGACGACCTTTCATGCAGGAGCAGACCCATGCGCACGCCACATATGATTCTTCTTTCGATCCTCTTCGGTGGTCTCGTCGTTGCCGGCGCCCCGGCACGGGCCTCCGACACGCCGCCTGCCGCTCCGGTCGGAACACTCGCGACCGACGCTGCGTCCGCCCAAGCCACAGCGGCTGAACAGTCCGAGGACGATCGCACGATCTGCACGCGTGAAAAGCCCATCGGCAGCAACCACACGAAGCGTGTGTGCCGGAAGGCCAGTGAGATGGACACGTTGCGAAGCGACACGCACGGCACGCTGCGCAGCATCGCGCGCCCAAAAGGGCAGATCCGTCTTCCCTGACCGCTCGCGCTGCGCCGTCAACGACGCGCGTGCTGACCCGGGTTTCTGCCCCGAAACCCATCGATAAAACCACCGCAGCAGAAATGCCGCGGTGGTTTCGGTTTTACTTCCGCACTTCCTGCGTATGCGATTTCAGCGCATCCGCCAGACCCGGCACGCCGTCGGCGCCGGTTGGCACGGTGATGCTCGAGCCCTTGAACTCCTCGCCGATCGGCTGTGAACGCCCGCCCAGGCAGGTCTCGAGGAAGCCTTCGGCCACCGCGTTGAATGCCTTGTTGTTCTCGGGCCGTGCGAAGCCGTGGCCCTCGTCGGGGAACAGCACATAGGTGACCGGGATGTTCTTGGCGGTCATCGCCTCGACGATCTGGTCGCTCTCGGCCTGCTTCACGCGCGGGTCGTTGGCACCCTGGCCGATCAGCAGCGGTTTGGTGATCGCGTCGGCGCGGCTCAGCGGCGAGCGCTCGGTCAACCAGGCCTTGCCTTCCTCGGTACGCGGATCGCCCATGCGCCGGGTCAGCTGCTCGAAGAAGCTCGCCCAGTACGGCGGCACCGTCGACAGCAGCGTGTTGAGGTTGGCCGGGCCGACGATGTCGACGCCGCAGGCGAAGGTCTCCGGCGTGAACGTCAGGCCGACCAGCGTGGCGTAACCACCGTAGCTGCCGCCCATGATCGCGACCTTGTCGGACGTGGTGACGCCGCTGTCGACCGCCCACTGCACGGCGTCGATCAGATCGTCGTGCATCTTCGCCGCCCACTCGCCGTTGCCGGCGTTGGTGAACGCCTTGCCGAAGCCGGTCGAGCCGCGGAAGTTGACGCTCAGGACCGCATAGCCGCGATTCGCCAGCCACTGGTCCATCGAGCTGTAGCCGTAGCCATCGCGCGCCCACGGGCCGCCGTGCACCAGCAGCACCATCGGCACCGGCGCATCGGCCTTGCCGTCGTTGTCGGCGTCGGCATGTTTCGGCAGGGTGAGATAGCTGACGAGGATCAGGCCGTCACGCGACTTCAGTTCCAGTGGCCACATCGGCACCAGCGGCTTGCCGTCGAGCGCGGGGCGGCCGGAGAACAGTTCGGTCAGCGTGCCTTCCGCGCCGGCCTCGCCGCGATCGTAGCGGTAGTACTTCACCGGCGATTCGGCGGCCGAGTAGGCGACCAGCCAGTGCTTGTCATCCAGCGTGCGGCTGTTGATCGAGATTTCGCCCGGACCGATCGCCTCGAGCTTGGCGAGATCGGCCTTGATCGAATCGTCGAGCGTGGTCCACTCCTCGCGCAGATAGTTCACCGACACCGCCTGCAGCACGCCGGTGCGCGGATCGGTCAGGCTGCCGCCGACATCGGCGCGCGGATCCTGGTGCACGAGCGTCTTCTCTCCGCTGGTCGTGTCGATCGCGTACAGCGCGGCGGTGTTGCGTTCGCGCGAGTCGGACATGTACAGCGTCCTGCCGTCCTCGGTGAGGCCGGCCGGCGCCGTGGTCAGCACGTCCTCGAACGGGATGTCGTCCTGCACCTCCCAGGCATCGCCGTTGCGACGCAGGACATCCATGCCGCCGTCGGGCCGGCTGCGCGAGGCGAAGCGCAGCGCGTAATCGGCATCGGCGATGTAGCCGGCGATCTGATCGGAGTTCTGCTCGACCAGCGTGCGCGCGCCGCTGGAGAGATCGACCTTGTAGAGATCGTGCCACTGCGCATCCCGATCGTTCATGCCGACCAGCAACGTATCGGGCTGGCGATGGCTCACGCCCACGACCTGCGCGGTGGTCTTCGGGAACGGCGTCAGGTCGCGCGCCTGCGCGCTGTCCACATCGACCGCGAAGAGGTGGAAATCTTCGTCGCCGCCGGTGTCGCGCAGATACAGCAACGTGCCCGGCTTGTAGGTCCAGAAATAGCTGCGGATCCCGCGCGCGGTGTCCTGGGTGACCGCCTTCGCCGCGCCGGGGTCATCGGCCGGCGCGACCCAGACATTCATCGTGCCGTCGACCGGCGCGATCCAGCTGAGGTACTGGCCGTCGGGGCTCAGCTGCACGCCGGCGCGTTCGGGATTGCCGAACAGCGCCTCGCGCGGGATGAGTTCGACATCGGCCAGCGTCGTCGGCGCCGCGGCGGCGGGCGCCTGCGCGGCAGGGTCGGCGGGTTCGTTACGACCGCCACAGGCGGCTAGCGCGACGGCGATGCCGGTCGCGAGCAGGAGTTGGCGCATCAGATTCCCCGGGTGAGTGGTGCCGCGTGACGCTAGCGCGACGCTCTGCGCGGCGTGTTGGAAACCCGTTAAAAGCGCGGCGTGACCGATGGCAGGGTGGCGTCGGACTGCGCAGGGCACGATGCTCGATCGCGCGCGACGCATTCCGCGCACCCCGTCGCCTCCCATACCCACGTTTCCTGGAGAGCTTCATGCTTGAGTTCCGACGCGTTGCGTGGTCGACCTGCGTACTGGCGATGCTGATGGGGGGTTGCGCGAGGCAGCCCGGGGACGCGGCGGAGATGGCATCCGCGTCGGTGGACGCGCCGCAGGCCGAGGCCGTCTCTGCGGAAGACGCGTCGGCCGCGGGCGCGCCGGTCGACGCGGCCGTGCAGATGGCATCCGGCGCCATGACCCAGGACGATGCAGGACGCCGCTTCGTGCGAACCGCGGATGTGCGGTTCTCGGTGGATGACGTCTACCGGTCGGCGCTCGCGATCGAAGACCTCGCGGCCAGCCAGGACGGATTCGTGGTTTCCAACCGGATCAGCTCCGATACGCAGGACGTGCAACGCCACAAGATCGGTGACGGACGACTGCTGGAGCTGACCGAATACACGACACAGGGCGAGCTCGTCGTCCGCGTGCCCAGCGATCGCGCGCAGGCCTTCCTGCGTGCGCTCGCCGAGCAGATGACGTTCCTCGACAGCCGCGACTTCGAGGCCCGCGACGTGCAGTTCGATCTGCTGCGCCAGCAGCTTGCCCAGACGCGGTCGGAGACCTTGCAGCAGTCGCTGGGCCAGGCCGTCCGTGACGAAGATCGACTGGACCGCAAGAGCGAGGCCTTCGCCGCTCGCGAGCAGGCGCTGGCCGCGCGCGACGACGCCCGCGTGGCGCAACGCGAGGTCGAAGACCGCATCGCATTCGCAACGCTGTCGTTGTCGCTGTATCAGCCGGCGCAGGTCCGGCGCAGCGAGCGGCCGGATCCGGACGCTGCATTCGCGCAGCACCGGCCGGGATTCTTCTCCCGGATCGGAGAGGCCTTGCGCGGCGGCTGGCAGGGCGTGCTCGATGTCACGGTTGCGCTGGTGGCCATGTGGCCATTGTGGCTTTTCGTAGTCGTCGCCGTTCTGGTCGCCCGTCTCTGGATGCGCATGCGCACGCGTGCGCAAAGCTGAGCCACCCGGAACCATGTAGCGGCGGACATGGCACGGCGGCGGCGCGCCGGCTCAGGTCTGGGGCGCGCGTCCGCCGCTGGCACCCCGATAGCCGAGCGCCTCGGTGAGATGCGCCGTGGCGATGGCCTCGCTGCCGTCGAGATCGGCAATCGTCCGTGCGACGCGCAGGATGCGGTGCATCGAGCGGGCCGAGAGATGCAGGGCCTCGATCGCGCGCTCGAGCAGGGCCTGGTCCTTCGAGGCGAGCCGGCAATCGCGCGTGGTCGCACTCTGGTCGAGCTGGGCGTTGAGCGTGCCGGCGCGCGCGAGTTGCCGATCGCGTGCCGACGCGACGCGCGCGGCGACGTCGGCGCTGGGCTCGCCGCCCGGCGCATCGGGGCGCAGGGCCGCGGGTGGCAGGCGTGGCACGTCGACGTGCAGATCGATGCGGTCCAGCAGCGGTCCGGAGATGCGTGCGCGGTAGCGGGTGATGACGTCGCTGCTGCACCGGCACCGGCTGGAGACGTCGCCGGCCCAGCCGCAGGGGCACGGGTTCATCGCCGCGACCAGCTGGAAACGCGCCGGGAATTCGCTCTGGCGCGCGGCGCGCGAGATCGTGACGACCCCCGATTCCAGCGGTTCGCGCAGCACCTCCAGCGCATGCCGCTGCCATTCCGGCAATTCGTCGAGGAACAGCACGCCGTTGTGCGCCAACGAAATCTCACCCGGCCGCGGTTCGGCGCCACCGCCGACCAGTGCCACTGCGCTCGCGGTGTGATGCGGATTGCGGAACGGCCGCGTGCGCCAGGCGCTCGGGTCCAGTCCACGTCCACTGACCGACAGCACCGCTGCGGTCTCGAGTGCTTCGGCTTCGCTGGCAGGCGGCAGCAGGCCGGGCAGGCGCGAGGCCAACAGTGTCTTGCCACACCCCGGCGGCCCGATTAGAAGAAGGTGATGGCCACCGGCTGCCGCGATCTCCAGCGCGCGCCGCGCCTGCGCCTGTCCGCGCACATCGCGCAGATCGATCGTCGGCAGGTCCCGCTGCGGCGGCGGGACGGCCTGCGGCAGCGATTTCTGGCCGCCGAGCATCGCGCAGACTTCGAGCAGCGTGCGCGCAGTGTGCACGGCGACATCGGAGGCGAGTGCGGCTTCGGCGCCGTTTGCCGCCGGTACCAGCAGCGAACGTCCGGTGCCGGCCACCGCGAGTGCGGCCGGCAATGCGCCATCGATCGCGCGCAGTTCGCCGGTCAGGCCGAGCTCGCCGACGAATTCCCAGTCGCGCAGTGCATCTGCAGGAATCTGTCCGCTCGCGGCGAGAATGCCGAGCGCGATCGGCAGGTCGAAACGGCCACCGCCTTTGGGCAGGTCGGCGGGCGCGAGATTGACGGTGATGCGGCGCGCGGGAAATTCGTACTGCGCGCACTGGATCGCGGCGCGGACCCGGTCCTTGGCTTCGCGTACCGCCGCTTCCGGCAACCCGACGATCGACATTGACGGCAGTCCGCCGCCGAGATGCACTTCGACCTTGACCTCGGGGGCGCGGATGCCTGCGCGCGCACGTCCGTGCACGAGCGCAAGTCCCATGGTGTGTCCTCTAGTGGGCGGTGTTGCTCGCGTTACCGGTCGACGCGGCGCTCGCCGGCGACGACTGGGCCTCGATCTGACGCACCTGCGCTTCCAGTGCCTCGAGCTTCTCGCGCGTGCGCAGCAGCACCGCGCGCTGGACTTCGAATTCCTCGCGGGTCACCAGATCCAGCTTGGTCAGGCCCGACTGCAGCACGGCCTTGAAGTTTTCCTGGATCTCTTCGCGGCTCTCGCGCAGCCCCGGCGGCACCAGGCTGCTGAGGCGGCGGGCGAGTTCGTCGACGGAGTTCAGATCGATCATCACGGTGTCCTTGATTGCATGGCCAGACTCGCCCGGCGGGTACGTGCATGCCGTCGGCAGTGGCCCTGGGGCGCGGTAGGGGAATCCCGGCGCCTGGCGGGGCGGCACTACAGCATGCGGGTGGGGCCGCGACAAGCCGCGGTTGCCGTGATCGTGTGGGGCGCCGCGTGAGCGTGGCGTATCCTGTCCCCGAATCCATACCGGGGAGGCCCATGCGATGAAAATGGTCATGGCCATCATCAAGCCGTTCAAGCTCGACGACGTGCGCGAAGCGCTGGCCGACGTCGGGGTCAACGGCATCACCGTCACCGAAGTGAAAGGCTTCGGTCGCCAGAAGGGCCACACCGAGCTCTATCGCGGCGCCGAGTACGTGGTCGATTTCCTGCCGAAGGTGAAGCTCGAAATCGTGATCACCGACGACATCGTCGACAACGTCGTCGAAGCGATCCTCAAGTCCGCCGGCATGGGCAAGATCGGCGACGGCAAGATCTTCGTCTACGACCTGGAGCGCGCGGTGCGCATCCGCACCGGAGAGCTGGATTCCGACGCGATCTGAGCTTGCACTGCGCCGCAACGCACGAGGCCCCGCAATGCGGGGCCTCGTCGTATCCAGCGGATGCGGCTGACGCGGTGGCTCAGCCCTCGCCCAACGCCTTCGCCACGAACGGCGGCAGCGACTGCGCGCCCTTGTGGATGTCGGCGGTGTAGTACAGCGTTTCGAACGGCTTGGCGCGCGCGTCGGCGTCGCGGAAATCGAAGCCCTGGCCCTTGCGTGCCAGCGTGCAGCTCCACCAGCCGGTCGGGTAGCACGGCTGCGGGAAGGGCAGGGTCTGGAACGTGGTGAAGCCGGCCTTGCCCATCTCGGTGCGCATGGCCTTGATCAGGTCCAGCAGCACCAGCGGCGATTCGGACTGCTGCACGAGAATGCCGTCATCCTTCAGCGCGCGATGGCAGCTTTCGAAGAACGCCTTGTTGAACAGGCCTTCGGCCGGGCCGACCGGATCGGTCGAATCGACGATCACGATGTCGACACTGCCGGGTTCGCAATTCGCCATATACGCGATGCCGTCGTCGAACAGGATCTCGGCACGCGGGTCGCCATTGGATTCGCACAGCTCGGGAAAGTACTTCTCCGCCATGCGCGTGACCTGCTCGTCGATGTCGCACTGCACGGCCTTCTCGACGCCCGGGTGACGCAGCACTTCGCGCAGCGTGCCGCAGTCGCCGCCGCCGATGATCACGACGGTCTTCGGATCGGCGTGGGTGAACAGCGCCGGGTGCGACATCATCTCGTGGTACAGGAAGTTGTCGCGCGTGGTGACCATCATCGCGCCGTCGATGAGCATGACGTTGCCCCAGTCGGTCGATCCATAGATCTCGATCTTCTGGAACGGCGACTGCACTTCGTCGAGCTTCTTGTTGACGCGGAAGCCGATCGCCGAGCCGGCGGTGTCGAAGTTTTCGTAGAGCCAGTTCGGGGCGGCCATGCGGGGATTCCGGGCGATTGCGGGGCGCGCATTGTAGCCGAGGCCCCGTGGCAGGCATGGCGCGGCCCCTTTGCGCGCAGCATGCCGCGGCTTCCCCGCGGCGGCCGGTCCCCATAGGATTGGCGGCGGGGATGCGCCGGGGGCGCGACAGGGGATGACAGGGATGATGTCGGAATCGGATCGCCGTGCGCGCGTCGCGCGGCTGGAAGCGTTCGCGCAGCGCGCGCCCACCGCGTACCGGGTGCAACTGGCGCTGTTGGCCGGGCTGGGGTTCGGTGTACTCGGCGGCGCTGTGGTTCTCGCGCTCGGCCTGTCGGTCGGGCTGGTTGTCGTATTGCTCGCGATCAGTCCGATCCTGCTGGCGAAGCTGGCCAAGGTGGTCTGGATTCCGGTCGCGTTCGGCTGGGTGGTGCTGCGCGCACTATGGGTGCGCTTCGAGGCGCCGTCCGGCCACCTGCTCGCGCCCGGCGAGGCGCCGGCGCTGGTCGCCGAGGTCGAACGCCTGCGTCGCGCGGCGAAGGCACCGAAGCTGTCGGGCATCCTGATCGACGACGAACTCAACGCCGCCGCGGCCAGCGTGCCGCGCGCGCTGGGCCTGCTCGGACATCGGCATTACCTGGTGCTGGGGCTGCCGCTGATGCAACTGCTCGACCGCCAACAGTTCGCCTCGGTGGTGGCGCACGAGTTCGGCCATTTCGGCGGCGGCCACGGGCGCTTCTCGGGCTGGATCCACCGCGTGCGGGTGAGCTGGTATCGCGTGCTTGACGGCTTGGCCGGCCGCGGCGCCTGGGCCAGCGGTCTGTTCGAACGTTTCTTCCGGTGGTACGCGCCCTATTTCGATGCCTACAGCTTCGTGCTGGCGCGGCAGAACGAATACCAGGCCGATGCCATGGCCGCGCGTCTGGTCGGCGCCGATGTCGCCGGCAGCGCGCTGGTGCGGGTCAACATCGGCGCCGCCCGGCTCGAGCACGAGTTCTGGCCGTCGGTGGTCGAGGCCAACCGGCGCGAGGGCGAGCCGCCGCGTGGTCTGCAGCGCGACATGGCCGCCGCCCTGCGCAGTCGTCACGCCGACGACGATGCCCGCATCGCGAAGCGCCTGACCGCGCGCGCCGACGTCCACGACACCCATCCTTCGCTCGCCCAGCGCCTGCAGGCTTTGGGTGTCGCCGCCGGGGATGCGGCACCGCCTGAGCGCAGCGCGGCCGAAGCTCTTCTCGGCGATCTGCTGCCGGTGCTGGAAGCGGACTTCAGCGACGACTGGCGGCTGCGGGTCGAGGACGGCTGGCGCGAACGACATCGCGCGCATGCGCTCGACAGCGACCGGCTCGGCGAACTGGAAGGCCAGCTGGAACGCACGCCGGCCGAGGCTGTTGAACATGCCGCCCTGGTGGAGCGCCTGCATCCGCATGTGGATGCGGTGCCGCTGTACCTCGATGCGGTGCGCAGGGCGCCGGATGATGCATTCGCACACTACCGCCTCGGCGTGCTGCTGCTCGCGCGCGACAACCGGGCCGGCATCGACCTGTTGCACCGCGCGCGCATGCTCGATCCCGACGCTGGCGACGCGGTCAACGAGGTGCTGGCGGAATTCCATCACCGGCACGACGAACTCGATGCGCTCGACAGCGTGGTCGGCGACCAGCAGGCGCGCGATCGCCTGCGCCGCGATGCAGCGCAGGCTCGCAATGCCCTGTCCGTGCACGACACGCTGTTGCCGCATGGCCTGGATGACGCCGCGCTGGACGCGGCCCGTGCCTCGCTGGCGAGCACCGGCAAGGTGGGCCGTGCGTGGATCGTGCGCAAGCACATCGACGGCGACCCGGCCGGGCCGCCGCACTTCCTGGTGCTGGTGAAGTGGCGTGGCCTGGTGTTCGGTGAGGACGCGGCGCTGCAGCGCATGGTCGACGCGCTGCAGCTGCCGGGGAGCTGGGTGGCCTTCACCGCACCCAACCAGCGGCGCGTGGCGCGGCGTGTCCGCAAGTGCGCGGGTGCGCCCAGCTATCGCCACGGCCAAGCCTGACGCCGGCGGTGTCACCACAGGTTCGGCTGCCAGCCCCTAGACTATGCGGCCTTCACGCTCGACCGGAATGCCGCCGATGACCGCCTGGTCCACCGACCTCGCCCGCAAGACCTACTCGATCCCGCACTGGAGCGAGGGGTATTTCGACGTCGATGACGCCGGCCGCATCGTGGTGTCGCCGCGCGGCCAGCAGGGCCCGTCGATCGCGCTGCCCGAGGCGGTCGACGCCGCGCGCGCGAACGGCGCGCAGCTGCCGATGCTGGTGCGCTTCCCCGACATCCTCGGTGACCGCCTCGCGCGCCTGCAGGACGCGTTCGCGCAGGCGCAGGCCGAGTGGGACTATCCGGGCGGCTACACGGCCGTGTATCCGATCAAGGTCAACCAGCATCAGGGCGTCGCCGGCACGCTGGCCTCGCACCACGGCGACGGCTTCGGTCTGGAAGCGGGCAGCAAGCCGGAACTGATGGCAGTGCTGGCGCTGTCGCGTCCGGGCGGGCTCGTGGTCTGCAACGGCTACAAGGACCGCGAATACATCCGGCTCGCGCTGATCGGCCGCAAGCTGGGCCTCGAGACCTTCATCGTCGTCGAGAAGCCGTCCGAGCTCGCGCTGGTGATGGAAGAAGCCGCGGCGCTCGGCGTGAAGCCGGGTCTCGGCGTGCGCATGCGCTTGGCTTCGCTCGGCGCCGGCAAGTGGCAGAACAGCGGCGGCGACAAGGCCAAGTTCGGGCTCAATCCGCGCCAGCTGCTCGACCTGTGGAAGAAGCTGCGCGACGCCGGCATGGCGGACTGCCTGCAGCTGCTGCATTTCCACATGGGTTCGCAGATCTCCAACGTCCGCGACATCTCCAACGGCATGCGCGAGGCGGTGCGGTACTTCGTCGAACTGACCAAGCTGGGCGCGGTGATCACCCACGTCGATGTCGGCGGCGGTCTCGGCGTCGATTACGAAGGCACGCGTTCGCGCAGCTACAACTCGGTGAACTACGGCATCCGCCAATACGCCGGTTCGATCGTGCAACCGCTGGCGCAGGCCTGCGCCGAGCACGGTCTCACACCGCCGCGCATCGTCACCGAATGCGGTCGCGCGATGACCGCGCACCACGCGGTGCTGGTCGCCAACGTGTCCGAAGTCGAACGTGCGCCCGAGGGTCGCGTGCCGGATGTGCACGACGACGAGCCGTCCGTGGTCGCGAACCTGCGCGAGCTCCATACCGAACTGACCTCGCGTCCGGCGGTCGAGCTGTTCCACGAAGCGCAGCACCATCACGCCGAAGGGCTGGCGCTCTACGCCCTGGGCCAGCTGGACCTGACGCATCGCGCGCGCATCGACGATCTGTTCTATGCGATCGCGCACGCGGTGCGCGCGCGGCTGACCTTCGACGAGAAGAGCCACCGCCCGCTGCTCGACGAACTCAACGAGCGCCTGGTCGACAAGTACTTCGTCAATTTCAGCGTGTTCGAATCGATGCCGGATGTGTGGGCGATCGACCAGGTGTTCCCGATCGTGCCGATCGAACGCCTCGACGAACTGCCCGAGCGTCGCGGCGTGATCGCGGATCTGACCTGCGATTCCGACGGCAAGATCGACATCTACGTCGAGAACGAGGATCTCGACACCTCGCTACCGCTGCATCCGCTGCGCAAGGGCGAGCAGTACCGGCTCGGGTTCTTCATGGTCGGCGCCTACCAGGAAATCCTCGGCGACATCCACAACCTGTTCGGCGACACCGACGCGGTCGAAGTGAAGATCGAGGGCGACGGCATCACGGTCGTGCAGCAGCGTCGCGGCGACACCACCGACGTGATGCTCGACTACGTGGGCTATCGCCTCGACGACCTGCGCGCGCGCTACACCACGCTGGTCGACGATGCCGCGCTGGCCGCGGACGAATCGCAGCGGCTCAAGGACGCGCTGGAAGCCGGACTCACCGGCTACACGTATCTGGACGACACGCCGCTCGAGTGACGCGCCGGACGGTCAGGGCGCGACCACGCCATGCAGCTGGCGCGCTTCCTGCAGTGTCACCTGGCCGTCCTTGTCGAAGTCCGCCTGCAACAGCATTGCGGTCTGGACCTGCCGGTAGTTCGCGAGCGTGATACGTCGGTCGCCGTCCAGATCGTAGTTGGCGTAGACGCCTGCAATGACCTTCGCCTGCACGTCGGGCGGTAGTTGCGAGGCGCCTGCGTCAAGTTGTTGCTTGCTCACTTCGGCGTAGCTCCAGATGCCATCGCCGTCGAGGTCGAACTTCCGGAATTCGGTTTCGATCGCGACATCACTCTCGGCAATCGTGATAACGCCGTCGCGATTCGTATCCACGACGCGGAACATGTTCTCAACATGCGCGGCGGCGCGCGGGTCCGCGTGTGCTGGAGACAGGTTGAGCAGCGATATCGCGAGCAATGCGGCGATGTGTCCTTTCATGTGTCCTGCTTCCTTGCATGGTGTCGCGACCACGATAGCAACACATGCGTCCAGCAGCGGCGTGCCATTGCGTCGGATTTTCTTTCGCTGGCATCGCGGCAATGATCACGGAATGCATCAGGCCTCCGGTGCAATCAATCGAAACCTGCCCCGGGATTATGCTTGCCGGGCATCGTTTCCGGCCCCAAAACGGCCGCGTCCCTTTTCCGGAGTTCTGTCCATGCGTTCTGTCCGCCCTGCCCGCGCGCTGCTCGCCATTGCCCTCGCCGCCGTGCTCGTTGCCTGCGCCGAGCCCGCGCCGCCGCCGGCCACCGTCGATGCACCGCCGCCGCCGATGACGACCGCCGACGCCGCGCCCGCCGCCGACAGCGCCGACGTGCATCGTTTCAAGATCGGCACGCTCGATGCAGTTGTGCTGCGCGACGGCGACATCCGGTTTCCCAATGACGGCAAGACCGTCGGCGTCGGCGCACCGAAGGCCGAAGTCGATGCGCTGCTGACGAAAGCCGGCGAACCCACCGACACCGTGCATCTGAGCGTGCAGGCCCTGCTGGTGCGCAGCGGCGACCGCGTGCTGCTGTTCGACACCGGCGCCGGCGATGCCGACTTCGCCGATGCGGGACGTCTGCCGGCGTCGGTGCGCGCCGCAGGCGTCGAGCCGGCGGAGGTCACCGACATCTTCATCAGCCACGCGCATCCCGACCACGTCGGCGGGCTGCTCGACGATGCCGGCCAGGCCGTGTTCGCGAGCGCGACCGTGCACCTCTCGGCGCCAGAATGGCAGGCGTTGCAGGCCGACCCTGCGAATGCCGCGCTGGCGGCGGCGATCTCGCCGCGCGTCGACGCATTCGCACCGGGCGCTGAGGTGGTGCCGGGCGTCACTGCGGTGGCGGTCGAAGGCCACACGGCAGGGCACAGCGCCTACGAGATCGTCGACGGCGATGCGCGCCTGTTCTACATCGGCGACGGCGCGCACCACTTCGCGGTGTCGGTGCAGCGGCCGCAGTGGACGATCGCGTTCGACGGCGATGCGCCGGCCGCCGAGGCCAGCCGCGAAGCCCTGCTGGCGCGCGCGGCCGACAGCGGCGTCACTGTGGCCTCGCCGCATTTCCCGTACCCGGGACTGGGTCGGATCGTGCGCCGCGAGGGCAGCTTCGTGTGGGCGCCGCTGCAGTAAGCGGAAACCACGACAATGGGGCGCGCGTTGTGTGCGACCCGACTTACTCAAGCGATGACGGTCAGAACTCGTCATGCCGGCGAAAGCCGGAATCCAGCGTCTTGAGGGCTGGAGCGCGTATCGAGCGCAACTGTCGCGGCGCCACTGGGCGCCGGATGGCTGCACACAAAGTCACTGGATCCCGGCTTTCGCCGGGATGACGAGGCGTTTGAGTTCGGCTCAACTATGTTTGTAGCGTCGGCCCGTCGGCGACACGCGACAGCGCCCGCAGAGTCCGCCAACACACGCGAGCGTTCACCGAGGCCTGCGAGTCGCGACGTCCGATCAAACCTCGCGATGGATCTGGAAGCCCGCGAACGACTGGCTGACCGGCATCACTTCGAGCCGGTTGATGTTGAGGTGCGGCGGCAGGTTCGCCACCCACCACAGCGTCTCGGCGATGTCGTCGGCGACGATCGGCTGCGCGCCGGTGTAGAGCGTGTCGGACGCGCTCTGGTCGCCGCTGGTGCGCACGAGGGTGAACTCGGTTTCGGCCAGGCCCGGTTCGATCGAGGTCACGCGCACGCCGGTACCGTGCAGGTCGCTGCGCAGGCCCAGAGAGAACTGGGTGACGAAGGCCTTGGTACCGCCATAGGTGTTGCCGCCGGGATAGGGATAGCTGCCGGCGATCGAGCTGACGTTGAGGATCGCGCCGCGCCGTTCGATCAGCGTCGGCAGCAGGGCATGCGTCAGCGTGACCAGTGCGGTGACGTTGGTGTCGATCATCTGCCGCCACTGCGCGAGGTCGGCGCGCTGCGCCGGCGCGGTACCGAGCGCGAGACCGGCGTTGTTGACCAGTGCGTCGATGTCGCGGAAGTCGGCCGGCAGCGCCGCGAGCGCGGCATGCATCGCGGCCTCGTCGCGGATGTCGAACGCGGCGGTGTGCAGGCGCTCGCTGCCGTGCGCATCGACCAGCGCCTGCAAGCGCTCGGCGCGCCGGCCGGTCGCGATCACCCGCCAGCCGCCGGCGAGGAAACGTGCGACGGCGGCCGCGCCGAAACCGGAGGTGCCGCCGGTGATGAGAATGGTGCGGGTCATGACGGGTCTCCTCGGGACGCAGCGCGCCGGCGGGCGGCGCGCGATCGATGCGGCATCAGGCAACGCGGGCGCGAGTCGTCCGCGCCGAGCTGCGGCTTACTCGGACGCCTGGTCCGCGCAGCACTTCTTGTACTTCTTGCCGCTGCCGCAGCTGCAGGGATCGTTGCGGCCGGGCACGTCGGCGCGCTTGGCCGGCGCCGGGCGGCGGTCGTGCAGACGCTGCAGGTACATGTCGTAGAGCATGTCCGGCAGGTCATAGGTCAGGTCGAAACGCTCGTCGAGGGTCAGCATCTCCTCGGCCGTCATTTCGGCATCTGCGAGCTGCGAGGGATCCACGATCGCCAGGCGCGTGATCACGCCCAGATCGTTGTCGATCGCCTCGTGGTCTTCCATCCACTTCGCCCACGCGTCTTCGAACTGCGCGGCGCCGCGCAGGAAGCCGGCGGCCCAGGCCGCGGCGAACGGGAAGTCCTCGGGAATGCCGTCGAGCGCATCGGCGTCGTCGACCTTGTCTTCGTCACCCTCGGATTCGGGCGGCAGGCCGAGCAGCGGCATCAGCGATTCGCGATCGCTTGCTTCCGAGGGATCGTGGCGGATGCGCTGTTCGACTTCGGCAGCCAGTCGCGTGATCAGCGCCTCGGCTTCGCGGGTCTGGCGCTCGTCGCGGCGCGGCACCTCGCCCGTGCCCCAGATCGCCGGGAACACCGTCGGCAGTTCGACGTCGACAGGCCCGACCGCGAGCGCGGACAGGAACCCGTCGAGCATTTCCAGATTGCCGAGGCCGGTTTCGGGATCGGTGCAGCGGTCGAGCAGCACATCCAGCCGGTCGAGTTCGGTGTCGCTGAGGGCGGTCGTGGGCTGGGTGGTCATGCGGCTTCGGCAACGTGCGGGGTGGTACAGCTTACCCGGTGACGTCGCCGCGCCGGCTCACCAGATGCCGGGCAGCAGCCGACGCGTGGTGCGTGCGTACTCGGGATAGTCGACCGGAAACGCCGCCGACAGCGCGGCTTCCTCGATGCGGATCCGCCCGCGCAGCGCGAACCACAACGGCGCGGCGACGACCAGCGGCGCCAGCCAGCTGCCGAGCACGCACAGGAATCCCGCAAAGGTGATCAGCAGGCCCGTGTACGAAGGATGGCGCAGCGTCCGGTACGGGCCGCTGCGGATCAGTTTGTGATCGGCGGCGATGGCGACATCGACGGTGAAATGTTCGGCGAGCACGCGGATCGCCCACCAGCGGAACAGCATGCCGGCGAGCATCAGCGCGCAGCCGCTCCACAGCAGCAGCGGTTGCCACGCGGGAGGAAAGCGCCCGGGCGGCCAGATCGACACGACCAGCGCGACGGTCACGCAGCCGCCGATCACGAGCACCAGGCGCGCCAGCGTGCCGGCATCGCGACTGCGATCGGACGCGCGATGGCGCAGTCCGATCCACAGCTCGCTGCAGCACCACAGCAGGCTCAACGCCGCGAACACGAGGACACCGGCCATGGCCACGCTCCGGAGACGGGAGCGTCGAACGTTACAGGCTCAGTGTGATGTCGGAGTGCCGGGACCGGGTTTCGCCGGCGGCTTGCGTGCCGGCGTGTCGGTCTCGACCGGTTCGCTCGGCACGCGTCGCCGCCCGGTCGTCGACTTGCCGCGTGTGCGTGCCTTGGTCGCGCGATGCTTCTGCAGCATGTCCTCGGCCAGCACCACGTCCTCGGACAGGATGCCGGCGGCGCGCGCGATCGCGATGCGCGCCGCCGCCCGGTTCTCGTCCGGATTGGCCTGCAACAGTTCGCGGATCGCCTCGCGCACCGACGCCTGCGCGTTGTGCTTCAGCTTGAGATCGCTGCCCTGCTGGAACAGCGCCAGCAGCACGTCGACGACGGGTTTGATCAGTGCCGCTTCGATGGTCATGGCGCCCTTCCTCCCTTGAGCCTCCATTGTCCGCAGGCGGATCGCGTGGGCTGCGATCCGGATGGGACGGGGGGCACGGAATGGGGAGGTGGGGAGGCGTCGGCTGATTCGAAGGGGGCTCAGCCTTAGAACGCGATTAGCGCTTTTGAGCCCCTCTCCCCCTGGGAGAGGGGTTGGGGTGAGGGCAAGACAGCCGCCGGGTGTCGAACCAAAGCGCGGGAGCTCTGCCCTCACCCGACGCGCGCTGCGCGTCGACCCCGGATCAGGTCCGGGGCAGGCTTTCTCCCCGAGGCAGAGGTGTTCAGTCACTCCACCTGGGGCGGAAGACGCTTGCTTACTGCGCCTTGATCGCCAGTGCCGGCAGGCCGCCATTGCCGAGCTTCTGCTTGGCTTCCGCCAGATCCGTCGCGGTGCCGTAGGGCCCCATGCGGACGCGGTAGACGGTGCGGCCGGCGGCTTCGCCCGATTCGACGCGTGCGGTCAGGCCGAGCAGGGCGATGCGGGCTTTCAGGGCTTCGGCGTCGCCGGAGGCGCTGAACGAGCCGGCCTGCAGGATGTAGCGGGCATCACCGGCTGCGGCCGGCGTGGCACTGGCGGCGGTGGCCGGCGCAGTGGTCGCCTGCTGCGCGGGCGTCGGGCGCTGTTCGGGCAGGGGCTGCGGACCGGTGGTCGCGCCGCCGGCCATGTCGGCGGCGTCGGGATGCTGGGCCTGCAGCGCCTGCTGCTGCGCCTCGGCGCGCTGCTGGCGCTGGGCTTCGGCGCGCGTGCTGGCGGCGAGTTCGGCGTCCGTCATCGGGACTTCCTGCTCGGGCAGCATCGTGTAGAAATCGTAGTCGGTCGACGTGCCCTGCGAGCCCGTGGCGGCGCGCGGTCGCTGGCCGGCCGGGGTCGGCAGTTCGGGTTCGGCGTCCGCGTCCGTCGTGCTGACCGCCGGCTGCGCATCGGGATTCGGGCTCGGCCGGAAGAAGCCGTCCTGGGAGTCGGGTTTGAGCAGGCGCGGTACCGCCAACACGATGCCCAGTGCGAGCACCACACCGATGATCATCCACGCCCAGCCCGGCAATCCGCCGGAGCTGCCGCCGTTGCGTCGGGCCTGGGTCTTGCCGCGTCGTGCCGCCATTACATCGCCTCCGGGGCCTGCACGCCGAGCAGCGTGAGGCCGTTGCGCAGTACCTGTCGCACTGCAGTGGCCAGCGCCAGACGCGCGTCGCGCACGTCGGCGTCGTCGACCAGGAACTGGTGATCGTTGTAGTACGTCTGGAAGCCCTGTGCCAGCTCCAGCAGGTAGGTCGCGATCAGGTGGGGTTCAAGCTGTGCGCCCGCGACGGCGACGATTTCCGGCCAGCGCGACAGATCGATCAGCACGTCGCGCAGCGCGACGTCCGTCATGTCCGGCAACTGCGCCAGGCCGTTCTGCAGATCGAACGCGAGACCCGCGTCGCCGAGCTTGCGCAGCAGGCCGCAGATGCGCGCGTGCGAGAGCTGCACGTAGTACACCGGGTTGTCGAGCGACTGGCTGCGCGCCAGGTCGATGTCGAATACCAGCTGCGAATCGGGCTTGCGCGCGACCAGGAACCAGCGCGTCGCATCGCGGCCGGCCTCGTCGATCAGATCGCGTAGCGTCAGATAGCTGCCGGCGCGCTTGCTGAGCTTCACTTCCTCGCCGCCGCGCATCACCGTGACCATCTGGTGCAGCACGTATTCCGGCCAGCCCTGCGGAATGCCGGCGTCGAGCGCCTGCAGACCCGCGCGCACGCGCGCCAGCGAGCCGTGGTGGTCGGCGCCGAGTTCGGTGATCGCGCGCGTGTAGCCGCGCTGCCACTTCGACAGGTGGTAGGCCACGTCCGGCACGAAATACGTGTAGGTGCCGTCGGACTTGCGCATCACGCGGTCCTTGTCGTCGCCGTAGTCGGTGCTGCGCAGCCACAGCGCACCGCCTTCCTCGTAGGTGTGGCCGTGGGCGACGAGCTCGCGCACGGTCTCTTCCACCTTGCCGTCGGCATACAGCGACGACTCGAGGAAATACACGTCGAAGCCGACGCCGAACGCGGCAAGGTCCTCGTTCTGCTCGCGGCGCAGCCACGCCACCGCGAAGCGGCGGATCGCGTCGAGATCGTCGGCATCGTCGATACCCGCGACGGTGTGGCCGTCGACCTCGACGGTCGCGCCATCGAGGTACGCACGCGCGACATCGCCGATATAGTCGCCGTTGTAGGCATCGGCCGGCCACTGCGCGTCGCCGGGCTTGAAGCCCTTGGCGCGCGCCTGGGTCGAGCGGGCGAGATTCTCGATCTGCACGCCGGCGTCGTTGTAATAGAACTCGCGCTTGACGTGCCAGCCGTTGGCATCGAGCACGCGCGCGATGCAGTCGCCGATCACCGCCGCGCGGCCGTGGCCGACGTGCAGCGGGCCGGTGGGATTCGCCGACACGTATTCGACGCCGGCGGTCTGCGAGGCGCCGCTGTCGTTGCGGCCGAAGGCATCACCCTGCGTGTGCACGGCGACCAGCTGGTCGCGCCACGCGTTCGCGGTGAGGCGGAAGTTGAGGAACCCCGGGCCGGCGATCTCGACCGACGCGATCGAGTCGTTGACCGGCAGCGCATCGACCAGCGCCTGCGCGATCGCACGCGGGTTCGACTTCGCGGGCTTGGCCAGCAGCATCGCCGCGTTCGTCGACGCATCGCCGTGGCTGCGGTCCTTCGGACGTTCGACGGTGAAGGCGGGCGTGGCGAAGTCGGCAGGCAACGTGCCGGTGTCGCGCAGGGCGGCAATGGCCTGCGCGACCAGCGGCTCGATCAGGGCGCGGAGCTGGGATTTCACGGAATTTCGATCGCGGACAAACGGTCCGACATTGTACGCGAGCGCTGATGGCGCCCGGGTTCGGTGATGGACGAACGTGCGAAGCCCTCCCCTGCAACGCGGGGGAGGGTTGGGAGGGGGCAAACAGACCGATCGACGAGAGCCCGACCCACGCGGCGAATCTGCGCCCGAGTCTTGAACTGCACCCACTGACGGTTCGCCCCCACCCAACCCTCCCCCGTAACACGGGGGAGGGCTTCAGGGCAGCCGCAATCGCCGCTCAAGCCGTATGCTTTGCGCCCCCCGCTGTCGGCCGCTCGCGTGGACGCGCTGTTTCCCGAACTGATCTGGCTGGTCTGCGTCGCCTTCATGGCCGGGCTGGTCGATGCCGCGGTCGGCGGCGGCGGGCTGGTGCAGTTGCCGGGGCTGTTCACCGCGCTGCCGCAGCACACGCCGGCGGCGCTGCTGGGCACCAACAAGTTCAGTTCGTTCTTCGGCACCGCCGCCGCCGGCTGGCGCTATGCGCGCAACGTCCGCTTTCCGTGGGCGCCGGTGCTGTTCGCCGCGGCGACCGCGTTCGTGTTCTCGTTCCTCGGCGCCACCGCGGTGACGTTGCTGCCGCGCGATGCGGTGCGGCCGCTGATCCTCGCGCTGCTGATCGCGATGCTGGCCTACACGCTGGTCAAGAAGGATTTCGGCGCGCTGCACCGGCCGCGCGATGTCGGGCGTCGCGAGCTCGGGCTGGCGCTGCTGATGGGTGCGGCGATCGGGTTCTACGACGGCCTGTTCGGCCCCGGCACCGGCAGCTTCCTGATCTTTCTGTTCATCCGCTTCTTCGGGCTCGACTTCCTGCGCGCCACCGCGGCATCGAAGATCGTCAACATCGCGACCAACCTGGCCGCGCTGTCGTTCTTCGTGCCCTCGGGCCACGTGCTGCTGGCGTTCGCGGTGCCGATGGCGGTGGCGAACGTAGCCGGCGCGTTCGCCGGCACCCGGCTCGCGCTGCGGGGCGGCACGCCGGTGATCCGCAAGCTGTTCGTGACCCTGGTGGTCGTGCTCATCGCCAAGATGGGCTGGGACACGCTCGCCGGCGTCTAAGTACCGGCGGGCACGCGCCTCAGCGGCGGTTGCCGCCCACTTCGATGAAACGCAGGAACTCGGCGCGGGTGCGCGCGTCTTCGCGGAAGCTGCCGAGCATCGTCGAGGTGATCATGCTCACGCCGCGCTTGTGCACGCCGCGGGTGGTCATGCACTCGTGCGCACCTTCGACGACGACGCCCACGCCCAACGGCGCCAGTGCGCGCTGGATGCAGCCGGCGATCTGCGCGGTCATCTTTTCCTGCACCTGGAAGCGCTTGGCATAGGCTTCGACCACGCGCGCCAGCTTGCTGATGCCCACGACCCGGCCGGCCGGCAGATAGCCCACGTGGACCTTGCCGATGATCGGCGCCATGTGGTGCTCGCAGTGGCTTTCGTACTCGATGTCGCGCAGGACGATCATTTCCTCGTAACCGCCGACTTCCTCGAACGTCCGCGCGAGATACGCGTCCGCATCGGTCGCATAGCCGCTGAACCACTCGGTGTAGGCGTCGGCGACGCGGCGCGGCGTGTCGAGCAGACCCTCGCGCGCGGGGTCCTCACCGGCCCAGCGCAACAGGGTCCGGACCGCCGATTCGGCGTCGTCGCGGCTGACGCCGTGGCGGGCGTCAGAATCAGAAGAACGGGTCATGGGCGGGCACCGCGGCAAAGACCGCCATGGTACCGCGTCGCATTCACCGCATCGGCAATGGCCGGCTCAGCCGACCTTCGGGCCGGGCGAATCGAGCGCGACGTCGACATCGCCGCCATCGGGCGACATCGACCACGCATCCTCGACCGCGCCGCGGGCTTCGATCCAGCCCAGGCGCGAGGTGTCGCGCGCGCTCTTCCATTCCTTCTCGAGTTGGCGCTCCACCTCGTCGAACCGGCTGCCGGCATGGCGCTGGCGGCTGTCGCGACCGAACCGGTAGGCCGGGGCGTAATCGTTCCAGTGGCGGCCGGCCGAATAGTACGGCGCCTGGGGCAGGCTGGCCTTGAACTGGGCCTCGAGCGCGTCCTGGCCCTCCGCGGCCGCATCGGCCGGCGTGTGTGGGTCTGGAGACGTGGCGCGGTTGTGGAGGTCGTTGGTCATGGCGGGTCCCGCGAGCACGCCAGCGCCGATAAGGCGTATGGGAGGACGTGCTGCTGGGGGCGACGCTAGACCCGGCCCTGTCTGATGCCGGTGAAACGCGACGGTCGTCGTCGGTCGGTGCCAGCTGCGATTCAGCGCGGCGCCACGTCCGGGTCCAGACCGGCCAGCACCGCCGCCGTGAATGCGGCCGGATCGAACCGCTTGCCGGTCGGATCCTCCCCCCGCCGCACCAGCACCACGCCGCGCGACGGCACCACGATCACGTACTGCCCACGGTTGCCCATCGCGGCGAAGGTGTCGGCCGGCACGCCCGGCGCGCGCTGCATCAGCCACAGGGTGGCGCCGTAGCCGAGATCGCCTTCGGGCTGCGGACCGGCGGGCGTGGTCGCGGCGCGCACCCAGCCCTCGGGCAGCAGGCGGCGGCCTTCGAACACGCCACCCTGTTGCAGCAGCAGGCCGAAACGGGCGAGATCGCGCGCCGTCGACCAGACCTGGCTCGACAGCACGAAGCCGCCGCGCCAGTCGGTCTCGGCGACGGTGCGGGTCATGCCCAGCGGCCATAACAGGTCGGTGAACGGCCGCGACAGGGCGCGGGCCTCGTCGCCGGTGGCCGCACGCAGCGCGTGCACGGCCAGCACGCTGTCGTTGTTGGCGTAGCGGAACTGCGTGCCGGGCGGATGCGCCAGCGGCCAGCCGGTCGCGGATTCGGCCACGGTGACGCCACCGAAATACAGCGCATCGGTGCGGTTGCCGGCGGTGTCGCTGTGCAGGCCGCTGCTCATGCGCAGCAGCTGGTCGACGGTGATCGCGCCGCGCGGGTCCCCGGGTGCCTGCCATTCGGGCACCGGCGCCGGCTTCGACGGATCGAGCTCGCCGGCCGCCTGCGCCACCCCGACCAGCGCGCCGGCTAGGCTCTTGGCCACCGACCAGGTGCGCTGCGAAGTGTGCGGGCCGAAGCCATCGCGATAGCGCTCGGCGACGATGCGCCCGTCCTGCAGCACGAGCACGCCGGTCGTCGCATGACCCTCGCCGTAGGCCGGGGTGTCGAACGCGGCAGCCACGGCGGCGTCGAGCGCGGCTGCATCGCCACGCGGCGCAGCGGTCGCGTCGCGTTCGCCGAGCGGCCAGGGCCGGTCGTCGAGATCCGGTGTCGCGGTATCGAAGCGCGGCAAGGCGGTGATCGCATCGGCACCCGCACCGATCGGCAACTGTGCGCAGCCGAGGTTCGGACGCCACGCGGCGATGCGAGGCGGCAGCGCGTCGTCGAACGCGACGGACACCGTGTGCGCATCGGTACCGACCACCGCGTCCAGTACCCGCACGTCGTCCTGGTAGTCGGGATAGATGCCGACGAGCTCCAGCGCCTGCGCCTGCCCGGGCGTGCGGCCCGCATTGAACTGCACGCTGCAGAGCGTCAGCGCCTTGTAGCCCGCGGCGATCGCGCGCGCATGGGTCGCGCGTTCGCGCTCCATCGCTGTCTGCGCGACGGCGGACGTGGTGAGCAGCAGCAGCGGCAGCAACAGGGCGAGACGCATCGGCATTCCGGGCAACGGGACTGAACGCCAGTGTAGGCGTCGCGCTTTGCCGCGCGACCGGCGACGGGCATCATGTCCGGCCGGACACACGCAACACACGGAGCAGGACATGACGGACACCACTGGCACGCGACGCATCAAGCGTTCGAAGACGACGGCCCTGCTGTTGATGGGCACCGCGCCATTGCTGTTCACCGCCTGCCAGCGCACCGCGCCCGTGGAAGTGCAGGACGGGCTCTACACCTCGGTCGAAACCTGCGCGCAGGCCGTCGGCGACACCGCCACGTGCCGCATCGCGTTCGAGCAGGCCAAGCTGCAGGCGGCCGACACCGCGCCGCAGTACAGCAGCCGCGCTGCGTGCGAGGCCGAGTTCCCGGCCGAGGAATGCGTCGAGCAGAAGACCTCGACCGGGCATTCCTTCATCGGTCCGCTGATGGCCGGCTTCTTCCTGTCGCAGATGATGGGCGGCAACCGCGCCGGTCTCGCCCAGCAGACGCCGCAGGCCTCGCCCGCGTTCCGCGACAACCGCCAGGGCTGGCTGCGTCCGAACGGCGCACCGGGCGCCGGCCGGGCCGGCATGGCGCCGGTGTCGGCGACGCCGGACCGCGCGGTGACCGCGAACCGCGGCGGTTTCGGTCGCTCTGCCACCGGTCGCAGCACCGGCGGCTGAGGTGCGGCGCATTCCGATCGTCGAACGCGGCGACTGGCAGGCGCAGGCCGTCGAATGCGGCTTCCGGTTCCACACCATCGACGGCGCCCGCTACTGGGATGAGCGCGCGTACTACGCGTTCTCGATGGCGCAGATCGAACATGACCTCGAAGACCCGAGCGTCGAAGTCCACCAGATGGCGATGGGCCTGGTCGACGAGATCGTCGGCAGCGAATCGCTGATGGAGCAACTGGCGATTCCGGCGCATTACCGCGACTGGATCGCCGAGAGCTGGCGCCGCCGCGAGCCGCATCTCTACGGGCGCCTCGATTTCGCCTACGACGGCACCGGCCCGGCCAAGCTCTACGAACTCAATTACGACACGCCGACCTCGCTGTTCGAGGCCGCGTTCTTCCAGTGGCAATGGCTCGAGGACCAGCGTGCCAGCGGCCGCCTGCCGCGCGACGCCGACCAGTTCAATTCGATCCACGAAGCGCTGGTCGACCGCTTCGCCGACCTCGCATCGAGCCTGCCGCCGCCGCTGCTGTTCGCCGCCGTGCGGGACTCCGAAGAAGACCAGGGCACGATCGCCTACCTGCGCGACTGCGCGGCGCAGGCCGGCCTGCACGGCGCGGCGATCGCGCTGGAAGACATCGGCCTGTCCGAAGACGGCCGCTACACCGATCTCGACGACACGGTAATCGGTTCGCTGTTCAAGCTGTATCCGCTCGAAGACCTGTTCAACGACGACTTCGGCCGCGCGCTGCCCAAGTCCGGCCTGCGCCTGATCGAACCGCCGTGGAAGGCTGTGCTCAGCAACAAGGGCCTGCTGCCGCTGCTGTGGGCGCGCCATCGCGGGCATCCGAACCTGCTCGCGGCCGAGTTCGACACCGGCGGCGACCTGCCCGCCGGCTGGGTACGCAAACCGCTGCATTCGCGCGAAGGCGCGAACATCGAACTGCATCTCGCCGACGGATCGCGGCTGCACAGCGACGGTCCCTACGCAGGGCCGTGCATCCGCCAGGCCGCACATCCGCTCACCGCGTTCGACGGTCACTACCCGATGGTCGGCAGCTGGATCGTCGGCGATCACGCCTGCGGCATCGGCATCCGCGAGGACAACTCACCCATCACGCGTGACAGTGCGCGCTTCGTGCCGCATGCGATCGTCGAAGCGGACGCGCCGGCGACGTTCTACGCCTGAGGCGAGATACAAGCCCTCGCTCGCGCAAGTTCGAAGTCGGGGAATGCGTCTTTCCCTTCCCCCCTAGGGGGAGGTGCCCGTAGGGCGGATGAGGGCGCTTTCAGTTGTCCTTGTATAGAACCCCGACCCTCACCCGACGCACGTTGTGCGTCGACCCCGGCTCAGGTCCGGGGCAGGCTCTGTCCCAGAGGGAGAGGTGCGCATCGCCTGCCGTCGAGTGCATGACCCTGGCCTGGCGAGCGCGAGAGGACATGCATATCTGCTGCCCGTTCCGCCGCTCCCGCCCCCACTCCTGCGATCATGCACGCATGACCACGCCTCTCCCGTTCTCCGCGCTCGCGCTGCCGCCCGCCCTGCTGCAGGGCGTCGACGCCCTCGGCTACACGTCGATGACCCCGATCCAGGCCGAATCGCTGCCGCCGATCCTCGAAGGTCGCGATGTCATCGCCCAGGCGCCGACCGGCAGTGGCAAGACCGCGGCGTTCGGGCTCGGGCTGCTGCAGAAGATCGACACCGGCCTCATCGAGACCCAGGCGCTGGTGCTGTGCCCGACGCGCGAGCTCGCCGACCAGGTCGGCAAGCAGCTGCGCAAGCTCGCGCTCGGCATTCCGAACCTGAAGCTCTCGCTGCTGTGCGGCGGCATTCCGCTCGGGCCGCAGCTCGCGTCGCTGACGCATCCGCCGCACGTCGTCGTCGGCACGCCGGGCCGCATCCAGGAACTGGCGAAGAAGAAGGCACTGCACCTGCGCCACGTGCGCACGCTGGTGCTCGACGAAGCCGACCGCATGCTCGACATGGGTTTCGAGGAGTCGATCCGCGACATCGTCAAGCGCGTGCCGCCGACGCGGCAGGGCCTGCTGTTCTCGGCGACGTTCCCGGACGGCATCCGCGATCTCGGCACCGCGATGCTGCGCGAGCCGGTGCAGATCGGCGTCGAAGGTGACGCGCCCGCGCCGAAGATCGAGCAGATCTTCCACGAGGTCGAACCGTCGCGCCGCGCGCCGCAGCTGGCCGCGCTGCTGCTGCGTCATCGCCCGGAATCTGCGGTGGTCTTCTGCAATACCCGCGCCGACGTCAACGAGGTCGCCGGCTCGCTCGCGCACTACGGTTTCGATGCGCTCGCGCTGCATGGCGACATGGAGCAGCGCGACCGCGATGAAGTGCTGGTGCGCTTCGCCAACCGCAGCTGCAATGTGCTGGTGGCGAGCGATGTCGCCGCGCGCGGGCTCGACGTCGAGGACATCGGCGCGGTGGTGAACTACGAGCTGCCGCACGACGCCGACACCTATGTGCACCGCATCGGCCGCACCGGTCGTGCCGGGCGTTCGGGCCTGGCATTGAGCCTGGTCACGCCGCGCGAGCTGCCCCGCACCGCGCTCGTCGAAGGCCAGTTCGGCGCACCGCTGCGCTGGGAAAAGTTGTTGCCGCTCAGCGGCAAGGGCAGCGATGTGCCGGCCGCGCCGATGGTCACGCTGCGCATCGACGCCGGCCGCACCGACAAGCTGCGTCCCGGCGACATCGTCGGTGCGCTGACCGGCGACGCCGGCCTGCACAAGGACGCGATCGGCAAGATCGATGTCTTCGCCACGCGCAGCTACGTCGCCATCACGCGCGGCAAGGTGCAGCAGGCGGTCAACCACCTGCGCGACGGCAAGATCAAGGGCCGACGCTTCCGCGTGCAGCCGCTGAAGACGACGTAATCATCCCCGGCGCTGCGCGAGACTGCGCGCATGCGCCTGCTGATCATCACCTACGGCACCGAAGGCGACGCGCGACCGCTCGCCGCGCTCGGCTGCGCGTTGATGCGCGCCGGGCATTCGGTGCATCTGCTCGGCGACGCCGACACGCTCGACAGTGCACGCGCACTCGGCGTGCCGGCGACTGCATTAGCCGGCGACATCCGCGGCACGCTGTCGCGCATGCGCGCGATGCGCCAGATCGAACGCGCGCTGATCCGCATCGTCGAGGCGCGCACGCCCGAATGGATGCAGCAGGCGATGGCGCTCGGCGCGGGATGCGATGCGGTGATCGTGTCCGGCCTCACCGCGTTCGTCGGCCTGTCGGTGGCCGAGGCGCTGGGCAAGCCTGCGATCGGCGCGATGATGATTCCGATCAGTCCGACCGCTGCGTTCACCTCGCCGCTGTCGCCGCTGCGTCTGCCGCGCGTGCTCAACCGCAGCTCGCACGCCTTCGTGAGCCACATGGTCTGGCGCACGTTCCGCGCGACGACCAATCGCGGCCGCATCGCGATCGGCCTGCCACCCCGCAAGGCGTTGTGGACCACGCACCCGGTGCTCTACGGCGTGTCGCCGGCGCTGCTGCCGGACATCGACGACTGGCCGGCGGATGCGATCGCCTGCGGCCAGTGGGTGCCGCCGTCGACGGACTGGACGCCACCGCGCGAACTCCTCGAGTGGATCGCGTCCGGGCCGCCGCCGGTCTACGCCGGCTTCGGCAGCATGAGTGGCTTCGATGCGCCGCGTGTGCGTGCCGCACTGCTGGACGCGGTTGGCGATCGGCGCGTGCTGTTCAATCCCGCCTGGAGCGGCATCGACATCACCGGTCTTCCAGCGAACGTCCACGTCATCGGCAGCGTGCCGCACGACTGGCTGCTGCCACGCTGCGCGCTGGCGATCCATCATGGCGGCTCGGGCACCACGCACTCCGCATGCCGCGCTGGCATTCCATCGGTGATCCTGCCGTTCGCCGGTGACCAGCCGTTCTGGGCAGGCCGTCTGCGCGCGCTGGGCATCGCGGACCGGGTGCTGTCGGGTCGGCGGCCTTCGGCATCCGGCCTACGCGGAGCGATCGCCTTCGCCGAACGCCCCGAAATACTTGCCCGGGCCGACGCACTGGGGCGCGTGATGCGGGACGAAGATGGCTGCAGGATCGCCGTGGCGTGGATCGAACGCCTGCTGCAGGATTGAGTCTCTTGCCATGGAGGTGCAGCGCGATGGACGACGGTTACGACGTGCGCGAACCTGCAGGTGGGTGTATTGCAATGGTCTCGACGATCGCGATGGCGATCTGGATCGCAGGCATTCTGGTTGCCTCTGCGTTCGGTGATTTGTCGCCGGCCACGCTGGCTGTCTTCTCGCTTGCTGTCCTGGGTCTGGCTCTCTTGGCGTTCAGACGCTGTCGGCGCCGGCCGAAGCGGGTCCTGATCGGCGCAGATGCGCACGGCATCCGTATCCCGCGGCGCCTGTGGATCAACGACGATCCGGACTGGCTGCAGTATGCGTGGAGCGTGGTCGGCGACATCGCGGCGCACGCAAACGGCGGCTATGGCGGAGATGGCCATTCGATTGCGATCACCGTCGATCTGCGGGAAGCGGATCGACGCCTGTTGATGTCCCGGCACGGTGGATTTCCGCGGGATCCCGAGGGGCGTGTGCAGTTGAACGTGCCGTTCGCCGGATCGATGTCGCGTGCACGCGCGGAAGCCCGCACGCTCGAATCATTGCGCGCACGGTGGGCTGTTTCGTCACCCGTCGGCGGCCATAACCGCGGCACGTACACCGCACCATGACTGAACGCATCGGGCGCACCTCGGGTTCACCCGAGGTCCCAGCCCCGCGTGCAGTCGAGAAAATGAAGGCCCCACTGCACATGGACCGCAGCATATGAGCGACAACGCATCGGGCGTCTCGGGCGCCGACTCTTCGAACGGCGCGAACGACGCGCGCGGCGCAGCCGCCGAAGCCGCCGCCGAGCACGGTCTGGACGCCACCGCCAGCGCATCGAACGAGGCCGTGTCCGCAGCTGAGACCGGCAAAGCCGCCGCTGCCGCAGGCGACACCTGCACCGCCGAAGCCTCGGCCAATCGCGCCGAAGCCGCCGCTGCCGAAGCGGTCGAAGCGGCGGCCGCCATGGCCGACATCGCGGCGAACAATCCGACGCCGGCGACCGAAGCGATGGCGGGGTTCGCCGCCAGCTACGCGCAGGCGGCCACCGAGGCCGCGGCGTCCGCGCGCAGTGCGCTCGACGGCATGCAGGCGTCGCAAGGACTGGGCGCGTGCGTGTCCGAGGCGCCGACCTCGCCGACGCAGGGACTGGCGCTGTCGACGATCAACCAGCTGGGCGGGATCTGGTCCTGAGGCAGCAATAGCGCGTTCGTTCGATACGGACAGCTGAAGCCCTTGGCGTCTGGACATGAGGCGTCGGGGGCTGTCTGCTGAGCGCTGACGTGCAGCGCCCTCACTCGACGCGCGTTGCGCGTCGATCCCTCCCGGAGGGAGAGATGCGGGGATCGCACGGTCCAAGACGACGTCGCTTCAACCTGCCCCGCGAAACCCGCGCACGTGTTCGATCAGTGCACGCAGTTTCGGCGGCAGATTGCGGCGGTCGGGGTAATACAGAAAAAAGCCGGGGAACGGCGGCAGATAGTCGTCGAGCAGCGTCACCAGTTCGCCGCGTGCGATCCACGGCGCGAAGGTCTCCTCGATGCCGATCGTCAGGCCGCCGCCGGCGAGTGCGGTGCGCACCATCAGCAGCATGTCGTTGGTCGTGACCTGCGGCTGCACGGCGACGTCGAAATCCTGCCCGTCCTGCACGAACTCCCAGCGATACGGCGCTACGCCCGGCGCGGGCCGCCAGCCGATGCAACGGTGCGCGACCAGCTCGCGCGGATGCGTCGGCGTGCCGTGTGCGGCCAGATAGCCGGGCGTCGCCACCACGACCTGGCGCACGGGTCCGGTCAGCGGCACCGCGATCATGTCCTGCTCGATCACCTCGCCCAGCCGCACGCCGGCATCGAAGCCCTGGGCGACGATGTCCGATTCGTCGTCGGTCACGGTCACGTCGAGCGTGATCTGCGGGTAGGCCTCCGCGAAACGCGCGACCAGCGGGCCGGCGAGGAAGCGTTCGGCGATCGAGGTCACCGCGACACGTAACAGGCCTCGGGGTGGGCCGTCATCGAGCGCGTCGTCGAGCGCGGCGCCGATCCGTGCCAGCGGTTGCGCGATCTGCTGATGCAGGCGGTGCCCGGCCTCGGTCAGCCGCACGCTGCGGGTGGACCGCGTCACCAGCGCGACGCCGAGCCGGTCCTCCAGCTTGCGCATGCCCTGACTGACGGCCGAGCGGGTCACGCCCAGCCGGTCGGCGGCCGCGCGGAAGTTGTCGCCTTCGGCGACCGCGACGAACACCCGCAGCAGGTTGAGGTCGAGATCCATTGGTTAGCCAGTCTAACCACAGCATCCAGTTCTGAGGGAGTTCTCGCGACACCGGGCCGTGTCTACCGTATCTGCACCGGGCCCAGACGCCCCATGCAGGAGTTCTCCCATGCAGCAGGACCTTACCGATCGCATCGTGCTGATTACCGGCGCCAGCAGCGGCATCGGCGCCGCGACCGCGCGCGAACTCGCCGCCCGTGGCGCCACCGTCGTGCTCGGCGCACGTCGCGTCGATCGTCTCGACGCGCTGGTCGCCGACATCACCGCCGCCGGCGGCCGCGCCGACGCGCGTGCGCTGGATGTGGTGTCGGCGGACGATATGCAGGCCTTCGTCGACCATGCACTCGCTGCACACGGCCGTATCGATGCCCTCGTCAACAACGCCGGCGTCATGCCGCTGTCGCCTCTGTCGGCGCGCAAGCGCGACGAGTGGGACCGCATGATCGACGTCAACATCCGCGGCGTGCTGCACGGCATCGCGGCGGTGCTGCCGGCGATGGAACAGCAGGGCTTCGGCCACGTCATCAACGTCGCCTCGATCGGTGCGCACCAGGTCTTCCCCACGTCGGCCGTCTACTGCGCCACCAAGTACGCGGTATGGGCGATCTCCGAAGGCTTGCGGCAGGAGACCACCACGCTGCGGGTCACCGTGGTCAGCCCGGGCACAACCACGTCCGAACTCGCCGACACCATCACCCACGCCGGCGCGGCCGAAGGCATGCGCGATTTCCGCCGCATCACGATCGAGCCCGAAGCCATCGCCCGCGCAATCGCATTCGCGATGACCCAGCCCGCCGACGTCGATGTCAGCGAGCTGATCGTGCGTCCCGTCGCGAGTCCGTACTGATGGCCGCCCGCACGGTGCCGCGCTGCTGCAGGCTCGCCGGTCTCGCGATCGCGATGGGACTGGCGGTGCCGGTGATGTCCGCGCACGCCGGCGATGCACCGGCGCAGACCGCCATCCACGACAACTCCGCGCAGATCCGCGCCGCGTTCGAGGCCTGGCGACTCGGGCAGGGCAGCGTGTTCGACCTGCTGGCCGACGATGTCGTGTGGACCGTTGCCGGCGACAGTCCGGTGTCGGGCACGTACCGCTCGAAGCAGGTGTTTCTCGACGAGGCGGTCGCGCCGATCACCGCGCGACTCGCAGCGCCGATCGTGCCGGAGGTCACGCGCATCGTCGCCGACGGCGCGCATGTGGTCGTGCTGTGGCAGGGCAGCGCCACCGCGCGCGACGGCAGCACCTACCGCAATCACTACGCCTGGCATCTGGAACTCGCCGACGGCCGCATTGTCCGCGCGACCGCCTTCCTCGACACGTGGGCGCTCGCGCGGTTGGTCGATCCGAGCTGAACGCGTCACCCCGCGCGCGGCTACACTCGCCCTCCGGATCTGGGGAGACCGCGCATGCAACACGAGACCGACGCCGCACCGCGGCCCGTCGACGGCACGCCGATGCCGGCCACGCCGGGTGGCCGCATCAGCTTCGAGCGCCTGCGCGAGCGCAGCGACGAACTCGAACTGCTGATCTCCGGCTTGCTGGTGTTCGGTCTGTTCACCGTGCCGGGGCGACTGTTCGACGCGTGGGTGTCCAACACCGTCCACGCCGACGGCATGGCGCAGTACGCGATCTGGTTCGGCTTCGCGGTCGGCGTGGGCGTGAGCTACGCGCTGGCGGCCGCCTTCATGACCCACATCGCGATCCGTGGCTACTGGGTCGGGCTGATCGGCCTGAAGGCGACCTTCCCCGACGGCGTGCGCTGGGACCGGCTCAGTTCGATGGGCCCGGTGTCGCGCGGCTACCAGCGCGCGCGCGTCGGCGACATCGGACAGGCGATCGACCGTGCCGACCGCATGGCGTCGATCCTGTTCGCGATGAGCATCCTGATGGCGCTGACCATCGCCGGCGTCGGCGTGTTCGCCATCGTGCTGATGGTGCTCGGCAGCCTCGTCGGTGCGCTGTTCGGCATGGCCGATCGCGTCGCGCTGATCACCGGCGGCGTGCTGTACGCGCTGTTCATCGCCGGCGCGGTGGCGATGGCGGTGTGCGAGAAACTGATCGCACGCCGCGACGCGGCCGGACGATCCAGCGAAGGCCTGCGTCGTCTGCTGCTGCGGCTGCTGCGCGTCTACGGCGTGCTGGTGCCGCAGCGCCTGATCGGGCCGATGCAGTTCACGCTGCAGAGCAATCTCAACGGCCGCCTGTTCCTCGCGGTCTACGCGCTCGTGATCGGTGGCGCGATGGTGATCGGCGGTCTGCAGGTCATCAACTCGATGAAGTTCACCCTGCTGCAGGGCTACGAGGTCGTGACCGACGACGCCGTCGACCACGGCATGCTCGGCGCGCACTACGAGAACATGCGCGCCGAGCACGACGCCCTGCTGCGCTATCCGATGATCCCGTCGGACCGCATCGCCGAAACCCATCTGCGCCTGTTCATCCCGCACCAGCCGCAGCGCGACAACGCACTCGCGCGCCGCCTGTGTCCGATGCTGACCGACGGCCGCAACACCGCCGAAGGCGCCGCCGCCACCCGCAATGCCATCGACTGCATGGCCGCGATGTGGACCGTCAGCATCGACGGCACCGCGATTCCGCTCGACGACTTCGTGCCGATCGAACGTCGCGACCTTGGAATGCGCGGCCTCGTCGGTTACATCCCGCTCGGCGACCGCCAGCCGGGTCGCCACACGCTCGAACTGGTGTGGAACGCCGACGGCGGCGACACCGGCAAACAGCGCCGCCGCGAGTACCGCATCCCGTTCTGGTTCATCCCGCAGATCGCCGAGCGCGTGCAGCGGGATTGAGTCTTCAGCGCGTCTCGAGCGTGATGTTCGGATGCGCGGCGATGATCTCCAGCACCAGATCGAAGAACGTCGGTCCACTGCCGGCCTCGAGCGCATCGAGGTCGCGCCGGATACGTGCCTTGTCGTAGCGGCCGGGCGTGTCGAGCTTGTCCTGCAGCCAGGCGCGGGTGGCGTCGATGCCGAGCGCGTCGCGGCTGTGCGCGAAGTCGGTCCAGACCAGCGTCACCGGCGCATCGCCATCGAGTGCGCCGTAGCCGCCGTAGAGCATGTCGTCGAGCGCATCGAGACTGTGGCCGAGCTGCCAGTCGACACCGGTCATGAACACCCGGTTGACCTCGTCGTAGAACGACGCGAGATCGTGGATGCGGCTGCCGTCGAGGGTCAGGATGCGGGTCATGGCGGTGGTCGATCCGGGGCCGGCGATCATCGCATCGACGGTGTCGTCGCCGGCTGATCGCCGCTCGCGCGATCGATGCAGGCCTCGCATCGGATCCGACGATGCGCGCCTCAGTTCTTGTGGAACGTCGGCGGCGGGAACGTCGCGATCTTGGCTTCTTCCACCGCCGCGCGCGCCGCGGTCCAGTCGTTGCGCAGGAAGGCATGGATCGCGCCGATCTCCGCATCGCTCAGATGCGACAGCTGCTCCCGCGCGACAATGCCCATCAGACTCCCCTGCGCATACAGATCGCGCCCGTCCCGGGCGACGCCGGTCCGCAGCAGCGTGGTGAACTCGGCCGGCGAATAGCCTTTGGCGAGCGTCAGCGGCGGCGCGTTGATGATCTGTTTCGGCGTTTGGTGATGGCAGTTCACGCACCCGACGATGTAGACCAGATGCTCGCCGGACGGCGCGACGACCGCAGGCGCCGCAGCCGGAGCGGCCGCGACCGGCACCACCGGCGGCGCGGGCATGCAGGACGCCAGCCACGGTGCACAGCAGAGGGCGAGGGCGCAAAGCGATGAGCGGGTCATGCCGGGTCCTGTTTTCGAAGGCTTCCACCGAAAACAGACGTGGACGGCGGGGCGATGCGGCCAGGTCTCACACGCCGGCGTCCGCGTCGTCACGAGAAATGGTGGGGGCGATCGGCGATTGCTAGGCTTGCGCCGGCGTCGCGCGATGCCGCACACGGACCTCCTGATGACGCACATCCGCCTGGGCACCTGGAGCCTGCTGCTCCTGCTCGCCAGCCTGCACGGTCTGCTGATGGCGGCGTTGCTGTGGCGGACCCGCGACAACCGCGCCGCCAACCGCGTACTCGCCGCGCTGCTGATCGTCATGGTGCTGAAGATCACCCCGTACACGATCGGCTACGCGGGGGTGTACGACGCATTCCAGTGGCTGACGTTCGCGCCCTTCTACTGGGATCTGGCGATCGGGCCCTGCGTCTGGCTCTATGCGCGCCAGCTCTCGATCGCGGGCCTGCCGCGCGGCTGGGCATGGCACTTCATGCCGGCAGCGCTGCAAGGAACTTATTACGCCCTGCAGTTCATACGGCCGCTGCCGGACAAGCTGGCGTTCAACGCAGCGGTCCATCATCCATGGGTGCTGCCGGCCGAAACCGCTGCGGTGCAGCTGTCGGTGCTCCTCTATCTGGTGCTCGCGTATCGCAGCTTCCGCGGCTACCAGCACTGGCTCGAGCAACATAGCGCCGCGCGTGAGGAATGGCGGCTGCGTTGGCTGCAGCGTTTCATCGTGGCGATGCTGGCGTGGAGTCTGCTGCGGCTGGGATTCGCGATCGCCGACCGCGTCGTGGGCGGGCTCGGCTACTTCCGCGAGTTCCCGATGTACGTGGCGCTGGCGGCGCTGGTCTACTACCTCGGGCTCGAAGGCTGGCGCCATGCGCGCGATGCGCGCCCGCGCATCGGTGATGCCGGCACGGGACCCGCAGCATCGGATGCGTCGGTCGACACGCCACCTGCCGCGCAGTCGGCCCGTCCGCCCCGCGACTGGGCTGCTCTCGGGGCGCGTATCGAAGCGGCCATCATTGAAGGCAGCTGGTGGCGGGAGCCGACCCTCGACCTCGACGAGCTGGCGCGGCGGGTCGGCAGCAACACCAACTACGTGTCCCGCGCGCTCAACGAAGGTCTCGGGCTGAGCTTCAGCGCCCTGATCAACCGGATGCGGGTCGAGGACGCACAACGCCGGCTGGTCGGCGGCGACGACATCCTCGACATCGGCCTGTCGGTCGGCTTCGGCTCCAAGGCCACCTTCAACCGGGTGTTCCGCGCGTCCACCGGCTGTACGCCCAGCGAGTGGCGGCGCACGCGACGTCCCGATTCCTGAAACGCGTGCAGGCGCTGGCGCGATGAGGCGCCGTGCGGCCGCTGCGGGCCGATGCTCCGCCATCTCCTCCATTGCCGGAATGTCCATGGCGCGCTTCGTATTGCTCCTGTGTTGTCTGTTCGTGTTTCCGTTGCCCGTGTCGCTTGCCGCGGTGCCCGACGCGGATCGCGCGCGTCTGGACGATGTCCTGTCGGGTGCCGGCCTCGTCTCCGATGTCGACCGGCTGCAGCGCACCTACACGGCGCTCCATCCCGGCCTGTACCGCTACGCCACGCCTGAAGAAGTGCGGACACGCTTCGACGGCCTGCGTCGTGCACTCGCCGGCGGCGCCACGCGTGGCGAGGCCTTCCTGGCGTTCGCGCGTTTCGCGGCCACGATCCGCTGCGGACACACGTTTCCCAACGTCCTCAACCAGCCCGATGCGCTGCAATCCGCGCTGCTCGGCGGCGCGCAGCGGCTGCCGTTCCACTTCCGCTGGATCGCAGGCCGCATGGTCGTGACCGACGGCTTCGGGATTCCGGATCTGCAACGCGGCGCGGACGTCCTCACCATCGGCGGCGTGCCTGCGCAGGACATGCTCACCGCGCTGCTGCAGGTCGCCCGCGCCGACGGCGGTAACGACGCCAAGCGCATCGCACAGATGCAGGTGCTGGGCTACGACGCCATCGAGGCGTTCGATGTCTATCTGCCGCTGCTGTACCCAGGACTCGGGGAGCGCCCGATCGTGGTCTGGCGGAATCCCGATGGCACGCGCATCGAGCGCGCCTTGCAGGGTTTGACACTCGCCCAGCGCCGCGCGCAGTTGGTGAATCCTGCCGCAGCCGCGCCCGAGGCGCCGGCATGGTCGCTCGACACGCGCGACCCGGCGCTGGCAGTCCTGCGCATGCCGACCTGGGCCCTGTTCAACAGCACATGGGACTGGCGCGCCTTCATCGACACGTCGTTCGCGCAACTCGATGCGGCCGGCACGCCCGCGCTCGTCATCGATCTGCGCGGCAACGAAGGCGGGCTCGGGGTCGGCGAAGGGCTGCTCGCCCATCTCGCGGCCGCACCGATCGAGCTCCCGCGCATCGAACATCGGGTCCGCGTCCGTCGTGTGCCGGACGCCCTGCGCGCAGGCCTGTCGACCTGGGACCGCAGCTTCTACGACTGGGGCGACGCCGCGACGCCGCGCGCCGAAGGTGATTTCCGTCTGACGCGCTGGCAGCCCGACACTGGCGTCGAGCGCATCGTGCCCGTCGCGCCGCGCTACACCGGCCGCGTCTTCATCCTGATCGGCGCCGAGAACAGTTCGGCGACCTTCGAGTTCGCGCAGCAGGCCAAGGCCAGCGGACTGGCCACGCTGGTCGGGCAGACCACCGGCGGCAACCAGCGCGGCATCAACGGCAGCGCATTCTTCTTCCTGACCCTGCCGCACAGTGGCATCGAGCTGGACCTGCCGCTGGTCGGCCAGTTTCCGATCGGGCCGTCCCCGGGTGGCGCGCCACCGGATGCCGGCATCGAGTCCGACATCCGGGTGGAGCACACGGTGCAGGACATCGTCGAGGGTCGCGATGCGGAAATGGGCGCGGTCAGGCGCGCGCTGCGCGCCAGCTGAGGTCTCGGGTTCCGGTGCGCGCCCGGATCGCCGTCAGGACGCGTCCGCCGCCTCCGGCGCGCCCATATTCCCTTTGCTGTACATCCCCGAGCGGTCGAAGCAGCACGCACGCCGCTTGCCCGAGCCCAGCATGTCGCAGGCAGTCGCCAGGCGCTTCACCCGCGTTTCCGCCTTCTTGCCGGACGTGATCCAGTGGATCCAGTCGCGGCGCTGCACCGCGGTCAGCGTCTTCCACTGCGCATGCGCGGGCGGATGGGCGGCCAGCGCCTTGCGCACATCGGCGGGCACGGTCGGTTCGGGCTCTTCGGCCATGGGTGACAGCACGAGTTCGACCCTGTCTCCCACTGCCACGTCCGCTGCCTCGCGCAGCTTTTTCTCCACCTTGAACCAGTGGCTGCCCACGCCATCGGGTGCCAGCGTCGCCTGGAAGGACTGGCCGGCCAGCGTGCCGTCGACGGTGACCATGCTGCGCGTGGGCAGCCGTGCGCTGGCCGCGGCTGGCAGAACGACGAACGTCCACGTTGCGGTCTTCGGCGTGGCCGGGCGCAGCAATCGAACCTGGCAGCGGATCGGGGTGGATGCGGGCATGCCGCGACGATAAACCCGCCGCGCGGGCGGCGCAGGTGGTGGCGCATGCTGTCGTTCGCGCACCGCGCGTGAGACCCGGTTCCGGCCGCCAACCGGCCGCCCGTCAGACCCGACGGCACGCGCTCACGATGCATGTGCCCGCGGTCTGGCGGGCAGTGTCCCCTTCGCCCCGACACCTGCCGCGCATCGGTCGCGATCTAGGTGCGCAGACCGACCTCGCCGTCACTTCATCGGGAGGAGGTTGGCCGGGCGGTGATTCCACCGCGCAGGAGTAGATGATGGCGAACGATCAGAAAGACGCGAAGAAGCCGCAGCAGAAATCGGGCTCCGGCGCGGGTGACAGCAAGGGCGCGGACGCGCAGAAGAAGGACAGCGGCAAGTCCTCCGGTGGCGGCAAGGGCTTTTCGTCCAAGAAGTGAGGCGCTGGTACAGGCAATCGGGAAAACGGCGCCGATGGCGCCGTTTTTTTGTCGGGACGCATCAGGTTGGCTTGAGGCGTGCTTCAGCCCCTCTCTCCTTGGGACTACGTGCCCGCCGGGGTAGAGGGGTTGGGGTGAGGGCAAGAGCCGTCGCAACATTTGCCGATCGCATCGCCCTCCAGCACTTGCAGACGCGGCCGACAGCAGGCAACGCGCCCCGTAGGATGGGTCGAGCGCAGCGAAACCCATCGGCTTCACCGTGTTCGCTCGCGCGTCGTCGCACGATCCAACGCAGACGCGAAGATCACAATGAATCCCAGCGTGCGCTGGGATGACGCACTGCGGGTTTGTGGATGGCGCCCAACTACCGCGCACGGAGACATGCATGACCTGGTCCGCCACCCAGTACAGCCGCTTCGAAGACGAACGCACGCGGCCGTCCCGCGATCTCGTCGCCGCCATTCCGCGCGAAACCGCCGCGTACGCGGTCGATCTGGGCTGCGGTCCCGGCAACTCCACGCAGGTGCTGGTTGCCCGCTATCCGGATGCGACGATCCTCGGCATCGACAGTGCCGACGACATGATCCGCGCCGCACGCCAACGTCTGCCGGACATCACGTTCGAGGTCGCCGACATCGCCAGCTGGCGCGCCGGGCATCCGGTCGATGTGATCCTGGCCAACGCGTCCTTGCAGTGGCTGCCCGACCACGCGCAGCTGTACCCGCAGCTGCTGGCGCAGCTCGCCGACGGCGGCTGCCTCGCGGTGCAGACCCCCGACAATCTCGGCGAGCCGCCGCACCGCGTCGCGCAGACGCTGACCGCATCGCCGCGCTGGTCCGCGCGCATCGGCCATGTGCAGCATCCCGACCGCCACGACGCCGCGTGGTACCACGCACTGCTGACGCCGCTGTGCAGTCGCGTCGACATCTGGCGCACGACCTACTTCCACCCACTGGCCGATCACGCCGCCGTCGTCGAATGGTTCAAGGGTTCCGCACTCGGCCCGTATCTCGAACCGCTGGACGACGCGGAGCGCGGTGAATTTCTCGACGCCTACCTCGACGGCATCACGCGCGCGATGCCTGCGCAGGCCGACGGAACCGTGTTGCTGCCGTTTCCGCGTCTCTTCGTTGTCGCGCAGGTCTAGCGAGACGCAAGCTGTGTCGTTGTGCACGCGTGGTGCGGGAGACAGTCAGCCTGTAGCGAAGTCGATGGAACGCTCCGCTGTTGCAGTTCGACGTCGATCGGATACGACGCCTTCGGCGCGAGCCACGCGAACAGAATGCCGGCTGCGAACATCAGCACCAGAACGGATACGAGGACGCCCAGCAGAATCCGGATGCCTCGGGATGACGACGCCATGCGCTTGGGGTCGCCACATTGCGGGCACGCGATCGCCCGGTCGCTGATCTCACGCTGACATTCCTTGCATCGCACCAGAGCCATCAGCACATCCTTTCAATCAAGACGGGTCGCGTCGACGCCAGCCTAACCCCGATCTGCGTCATCGCAAGCGCACGATTCTTTCATGCGGCCTTTGCGAACGCGGCCACACACTCGCCGTTCCCTTCAACGGAGTGACCCGCATGGGCCTGTTCTCGAAAATCGCCGACCGCATCTTCGGCCGCAAAGATGCACCCGCGCCGACGTCCAAGCCTGCCACGCCTGCGAAGCCGGCGGCCGTGATCTTCACCGGCAGCGAGAACGATCCCAAGGTGTCGCCGCCGTCGCACAACCCGGCGCCCACTGCGACTGCGCCCGCGCAGCCGGCCGAGCCGGTCGATGTCGAAGCGGTGCTGACCGCGCTCGCCGCCGAGAAGGGCGGTGCCAGCGACTGGCGCCGTTCGATCGTCGACCTGCTCAAGCTGCTCGATCTCGATTCCAGCCTCGAGGCGCGCAAGGAGCTCGCCGCCGAGCTCGACGTCAACGCCGGTGCGCACGGCAGTGCCGAGCAGAACCTCGCCCTGCACAGGGCGGTGATGCGCAAGCTGGCCGAGAACGGCGGGAAGGTCCCGGACGATCTGAAGGACTGACCGCTCGAAGCGACATGTAGAAAACCGGGCCGGCGCCGCACACGCGCCGGCCCGCTGCGTTTCAGTTGATCCGGACCGCGCGCCGCGATCAGCCGCGCCCGGCAGGCTTCACCGCCACATCGATCGCGCCATCAGCGCCGCGCGCCGCGCGCACTTCGAACAGCTGGCCGCCTTCGACATCGGTCATGAAGAACTCGACCGCGCCGTCGGCCGCGAACTGCGGCGGATGGAAGCGGTAGCCACCTCGCTCGATCGCGCCGCGGTGCGCATCACTGGAAATGTTCGCCTCGGTCCTGGGCACGCGACCCGGCGGCACGTCCGCGCCGAATGCGGCCACCGCCTCGGCCCACAGCGCCGGGCTCGCCTCGTCACCGCAGGCGTCGAGGACGCGCGCCAGTGCATCCGCGTCGCCACGGCCGACGACTTCGTCGCCGTGCAGCACTGCATAGGTCTTGGTCGAGGCCGACAGCACATTGTTCGAGCGCACGCCCACCAGGCGGCATGCACCCGCGGCGCCGTCCGGCACATCGGTCACCACGACATCCGCCACCTGCCATCCATTGGCGTCCGCGGCTACTTCGGCCACGCGCTTGCTGGTCTCGTCCATCGTCTCCGCCGTCGATTCGGTTGGGGTCGCCGCGGGCGCAGCCGCCTGCTGCGCGCACCCGGTCGGGGCGACGATCAACAGGCAACAGCCGGCGGCGTGGATCAGCTTACGCATTGGTCAGATTGTTCGTGCCATCGGGCCCGGTGGTGACGCCGGCAGACTGTGACAGCTCCGGCGGCAAGGGTTTGCCATTGGTTTCGGCCTCCTTCTTCGCCTGCACCAGCGCGTTGACCTCGGCGCGGGCGTTGTCGACCGTCAGATCGCTGCGCCCCAGAATCGTATTGAGATGATCCACGATCCCCTGCGCATCCGCGCCCTTCGCATCCAGCAGCGCGGCGAGGTGATCGTAGCTGCCATCCACGTTGACGAAGCCGGCCACGCGGTCGATGACGTCCGCGACCGTCGGCGTGCGGCCGTGCTGTGCCTGCGAGCCGACGTAGAACGCGCGGTATTCCTCATGGAACCCGTAGGACGAGTTGAGGGACAGACTCTTGTCCCAGTTGCGCATGTGGTTCACCTCGTGCACGAAGGTGTGGCCGATGACCCGCAGTTCGCCCGACCGCGTGGAGTTCGCCGACATGTCGACCGGATTGTTGTCGGCGCTGATGTACGCACGGTTCATCTGGAACAGGTCGCCCGGCTCGGGCGGCACCGAGCCGTAGGCCGAGGTCTCGCCGAAGTCGAAGCGGTACGGCGCGTCATCGGCCAGGAACAGATCCAGCGTGTTGTCGATGATGGTCATGTCGCCAGCATCGTTCTGCGACAGATAGGCCACCGCCTTCAATGCGCGCTGGCTGTCGCCCAGATCGAACTCGCGGAACCAGTCCTTGCCGATCAGCTGCCCGAGGTTCTCGACCGAGCGCGAATCGGGATAGTTGCGCACCTGGCTCAGCAGCGCGGTGCGCTCGTCGGCGCCGAACCGGTCGCTCGACTGGAAGTCCGCGCTTTCGATCAATGTCTTGAGTGCGGCCGGCAGATCGGTGTCGCCCGGTGTGCGGTTGGCCAGGGCCTCGGTCACCAGGCGCTGGTCCGCCGGCGACAGCGCCTTGAACTCCGGCGTCTGCAGAAGCGCCGCTTCGCTCAGCGCGGCGGTGCGCTGCGCCGGCGTCATCGCCTGGAACGAGGGCTCGCCGACCAGCGTGGCGAGATCACGCGCGACCGACGTCGACGCGCCCGAATCGACGAACGCCTGCGCGACCAGTGCGCGGTCCGCGTCCGACAGCGCCGCGTAGGCCGGCGTGTTCTGCAGCGCGCTCGCCGCCGCAGCCCCTTCGGGCGTCAGGCTGCGCAGCAGTTCGCTCGCACGCGTGGTGTCGCCGGACTGCTGCAGCAGCTGCAGGGTGTCCTTCACCTCCTGCGGCACGCCGGGATCGGCGAGGGCGGCGGCGATGTCGGCATCACCCACGTTGCCGTCGCGCGCGGCGGAAAAGGGATTCCAGGCCGAAGACCGCTGTCCGGCCGCGGTGTCGAGCAGGGCGTTGTACGCGCCCGGTCCCGCCAGTTCCTGTGCGGCCGACTGCAGATCGTCGCGGCTGATGCGCCCATCGAACCCACCGGACCCGTTGGCGGTATCGAGATAGCGCTGCGAGACCGCGCTGTCGAGCAGGAACTGCGCGGCCTCACGCAGATCCTGCGGCGTCGACCCGTCGGCGATCAGGGCCTCGAGATCGCTGGTGGTGATCCGCGAGGTGTCGCTGAAGAAGCCGGTGTCGGCAGCGGCGGCGCGATCGTAGTGGGTGAGCAGCGTATTCGTGGCGGAAGACAGGGGATTGGTCATGGCCGGAACCTGGCGCGCGCGGGACGTGGCGTCAGCGTGCAACCTGCCTGTCACGTCGCCCAGTGGGGCCGCCCCTAGGGGCGACGCCTGGTGTGCAGGTGACCACCCGCGCCATCCGCGCCGCCACGCGTGTCGGAGCGCACTCGGACCTGCACCACCGCTGGATCACGGCCCCCGCGTCCCCGCGTTTGCACATCCGCTCGCGTTACGATGCCGGTCCCCACGCCGCACCTCCAGATTCCGCATGAAGGCCCGCACCTCCGACGCATTGCAGGCGGCATGAGCAAGGCGTTCCGCCGTCCGGAGGGACGCGCCCCTTCCCGCATCGAACGTCTGCAGCCGTGGTTCGCCGCGTGCGTCAGCGCGGTGCTGCATGTGCTGTTCGCGTATCTGTTGCTGATCTCCCAACCCATCGTCTTCAAGACGCCGCAGGGTTCGTCGGCCGGCAGCCCGATGGCGGTGCAGTACATCGGCATCACCCCGCCGCAGCCGGTGACCGCGCCGATCGCGAGCCCGCCGCCGCAGACGCCGCCCACGCAGGCCGCGCCCGTGACCTCGCGCGTGGTGACCACGCGCGTCGAGGAGGCCGCCGAACCGGTGCCGCCCGACGAACCCGCGCCCATCGAAGCGCTCACCGAAGTGCGCCCGCCGCGTCCCGCGCCGCCGGCCCCGGCGACACCGCCGCAGCCCGTACAGTCGCAGGCCGCCGCCAGCCCGCCCGATGCCCAGCGTCGCGCGCGGACCTGGGGCCAGCCGCCCGGCATGCTGCCCGAGGCCACCGCGCCGGTGAACGCCGGTCGCGAACGCACCGCGCAGATCGGACGGGGCCGCGGCCGCGATTCCACGTCCGACCAGCCCAGTCTCGAAGTCGGCGGCTACCAGGTGGTCTACGACACCACCAGCGAAACCCGTCTGCGCGAATGGCGCGACGAAGGCGTTACCGAACTCTTCATTCCGCTGCCGGGCACCCGCGACTACATGGTCTGCCCGCTGGAAACCGCGCTGCGCCGCGAGTCGAGCGACTGCCGCATGCTCGCCCCGGAAGATCCGGCGATGGCCAACATCCGCGATTCGCGCGAAGTCATCGGCTTCCACCGCGTCTACCGCCGCGGCGAAGTGGTCTGGCGCGGGCCGGGGCCGTACCGCTGATCGACCCACGGCCGTCTTGATCGCGCCACGACGGCCCGGCCGCACACTGCGCGTCCACACCGGAGACGCCGCATGCCGCGCAACGCCCGTCACCTGCTGGCCCTCGTGATCGCCGCCTGCCTGTCCGCGGGCTGCAGCCGATCCGACACCGCCGACACCGCCGTGTCTTCCGCCGCGCCCGACGCACCGGCTGCCGCGGCCACCGATGATCCCGCGCTGCGCAGCTATTACGACGGCCTCGTCGCCACGCATGGCGAAGACATCACAACCTGCCCGCAGGCCGAGTCGCCCGATGCGCAGGCCTGCGCCGACGACACCGTCGCCGGCATGCCGGCCGCGCCTCGCCGCGTGCTGCTGATGCTCGATGCCTCCGGCTCGATGGCCGGCCGCCAAGGCGGCGAGACCAAACTCGTGATCGCGCAGGACGCGCTGCTTGATTTCGCGCGCCGCATCGAAGGTGACGCCCAGGTCGCCTTGCGCGTCTACGGCCACCGCGGCGGCAACCGCGAACAGGACAAGCCCGAGTCCTGCCGCGCCACCGAACTCGTGCAGCCGTTCGCACCGCGCGACCCGGCCGCGTTCGAAACCGCCGTGCGCGCGTTCCAGCCCAGCGGCTTCACGCCGATCGCCGCGTCCCTGCAGGCCGCCGCGCGCGACTTCGCCGATGGCGGCGCGAATGCCGACGGCAACGTGGTCTATCTCGTCTCCGACGGCATCGAAACCTGCGATGGCGATCCGGTGGCTGCGGCGCGCGCGTTGCGGGCCGGCGATATCGGCGTGGTCGTCAACGTGATCGGCTTCGACGTCGATGCGCAGGCCGAACAGCAGTTGCGCAGCGTTGCCGAAGCCGGCGGCGGCGAATACCTCGCCGCGCAGAACCGCGACGATCTCACCGCCCTGTTCAACCGCCGCCTTGCTGCGATCAGTGCGCGCTTCAACTGCCGTATCGGCGCTGCGTCGGCGTCGTTCAATCGCACCGTCGGCACGCACTCCACGCGCCTGAACTGCATCGTCGGCAAGGCAGTCCGCGAGTCGAACGCCGTCATCGGCGCCGCCACGACCGACCGCAACGCCGGCCGCGCGACTGCGGCACAGTTCGACTACGCCATCCGTCAGGCAAGCGAGAAGCGCGAGGGCCTCATCCGACCCGCCAGGGCCGAATACGACGCTGCGGTGTCGGGTTCCAGCAATGCGCTCGAAGCCGGCGTGGACGCCGCCAATGCGGATCGCGAAGCGGCCACGCAGGACGCGCGCGACGGCGAGACGCGGTGATCCTGTCACTTGCATGACTGCCGCCGCGCGCGATCCACGCGCACGGCAGATGGTCTGCGACGATGCCGCACCGTTCGCCGCAAAGCGCCTGCCATGACCCGGATCCTGTGTGCCCTGACCGCGCTGTGCCTGCTCGCCGGCTGCGCCAGCCAGGCACCATTGCAGATTCAGCGCAGCCCCGACGATGTCCGCGCCGAGATCCTGCGCAAGCTGCCGGCCCGCCTCGACGATCGCGCGGGCTGGGCGAACGATGTCTACGTCGCGCTCACCGCGCAGGACATCGCGCCCACCAGCGAACACCTGTGCGCCGTGCTCGCCGTGACCGAACAGGAGAGCACCTACACCGCCGATCCCGCGGTGTCGGGCCTGCCGAAACTCGCACGCACCGAGATCGAGCGCCGCGCCGCCGCGGTGCACGTGCCGGACTTCCTGCTCAACGCCGCGTTGCGCCTAGAATCGCCCGACGGCCGCACCTACGCGCAGCGGCTCGATCGCGTGCGCACCGAGCGCGATCTGAGCGAACTCTACGAAGACTTCATTTCCATGGTGCCGCTGGGACGGCGTCTGTTCGCCGACCACAACCCGGTGCGCACCGGCGGGCCGATGCAGGTCCGCATCGACTTCGCACAAACGCACGCGAGTGGCTATCCGTATCCGGTCGAGCACGACATCCGGCACGAAGTGTTCACCCGGCGCGGCGGTCTGTACTTCGGCACCACCCATCTGCTGGGTTATCCCGCGAACTACGAGACGCCGCTGTACCGCTTTGCGGACTTCAACGCCGGCTGGTACGCCAGCCGCAACGCGGCCTTCCAGAACGCGGTGACCGAAGCCTCGGGCATCGAACTCGCGCTCGATGGCGACCTGCTGCTGCCCGGCGCGAACCTCGACACGCCCGGCGCTACCGAACGCGCGGTGCGCGCGCTGGGCGGCCGCATCGGCATGGACGCCGCGCAGATCCGCCGCGCGCTGGCGCAGGGCGGCGAACACGGGTTCGAGGACACCGATCTCTACCGCCGCGTCTTCGCACTGGCCGACACCGCTGCCGGCCGCGCGCTGCCACGCGCCGTGCTGCCCGGCATCGTGCTCGAAAGCCCCAAGATCACCCGCACCCTGACGACTGCGTGGTTCGCCAACCGCGTCCAGGAGCGTTGGGAACGCTGCATGCAGCGGTAAGCCGCGCGCGGGGACAGCCAGCCGCTCCGCCATTTCTGTCCGCGCCGCTCGCCTTGTCGGCATGAAGCGCCGCGTGTCCCTGCGCCGAGTTCAACGGAGTGCGCCTGCTCCCGTTGGTTGAAGGCAGGTGTCGAGACACGGACCGGACTGGACCGCCCCGTGATTCCGTCGTATGTGCGCCGCCGCCTGCCGGCTAGAAATCGATCGATGCCGACAGCTTGTAGGTGCGTGGCGCGCCCTGCAGCAGGTCCGGTCGGAAGCTGTCGAACGCCGACGCCCAGTAGCGTGCGTCGGTGATGTTGTCGATGTTGAAGCGCAGCGTCAGGGGATGGTCGCGGACCAGCGTGACGTAGCGCGCGCCGATATCGAATCGCGTCCAGCTGTCGAGATGTGTGGTGTTGGCGAGGTTGGCCGCCTGTTCGCCGGTGTGGACTGCGCGGCCGGTCAGGGTCAGCGCGGGCAGCGCGGGCACGTCCCATTCGACGTTGGCGTTGACCAGCAGGTCGGGCACGCCGACGGCGTCGTTCCCCTGGTTCAGGCCGCCGACGGTGCGGCGCAACTCGGTGTCCAGAATCGAGACGCCACCGATCATGCGCAGCCCATCGACCGGCATCGCTTCAGCGCTGAATTCGATGCCGCGATTGCGCTGTTCCCCGAACGGTCCGAAGCGCAGGGCGCCCTGGGTGGCAGGGTCGGGCTGCAGGAATGCGGTCTCGCGGTCCGTCTGGAACAGCGCGACACCTGCGTTGAGGCGCGCATGGCCGAGCTTGACGCCGATCTCGGTCTGACGGGACACATATGGCTTCAACATCTCGCCGGCATTGATGACCGGCAACGGTGCGCCGCCACCGGGGTTGGCGCCGCTCGCCGGCGCGGTACCGCCCTGCACCAGCGACTCGATGCGGTTGGCATACAGCGACACGCCGTCGACGGGCTTGTAGACGACGCCGAAGACCGGGGTGACGTCCTGTTCGTCGTATTCGGCGGTCAGCGCACCGGTCACGTTGGAATACGAGCGCACGTTGATCTTCTGCAACCGCGCGCCGGCGGTCAGCAGCACGCGGTCGTCGAGGACGCCGAGTGTGTCCGACACGAACGCACTGGTCAGGCGCGTCTTCGAGATCGGGAACGGATCGGACAGGTCACCACCGACGAACGACACGGTCGACGGCCGCACGGTGTCCACCGGGTTGTACAGGTTGGTGGGCATCGCGTCGGCGTAGAACTCGAACGCGTTGCGATTGGTCAGCCAGTTGGCCGACACGCCGACATTCAGTGCGTGGCTGACCGGACCGGTCTCCAGCTGCGTGCGCAGGCCGACGGTCGCAGCCTCGTTGTTGTCGGTGCGCGGAATGAAGGAGCCGCTGACGCTGGCATCGCCGGTCTCCGCATCCAGCAGGGTGAGCGAGCTGTAGACACCGTCCTCGCGGCCGTCGCGTGCACCCAGTGCACCGTAGAGCAGTGTGTGCTCGCCGATGTCCCACTCCGCGCGCAGCTGGCCGAACACGTCGCGCAGCTCGGTGTACTGCCACGGCTGGCCGTAGTTGAGGTCCGCATCCGGCACCCGCGGCACCACGTTGTTGACGGTCACCTTCGGGCGCAGGCGTTCGACGCGGATGTCCTGGTAGGCCAGATCCAGCGCCGCACGGAACCCGTTGCCGGTGTAGTCCAGCGCCAGGCCGAGCACATCGGACTGGCGGTCCTCGTCGTCGATCGCCACATCGCCACCACGCGTGGCGCCATTGATGCGCAGTCCCCACGCCGCGTCGCCGCCGACGCGCCGTGCAATGTCGAAACTCGCGCCCGAATGGCCCGGCGAGGTGAAGCCCAGCGTGACCCGATTGAGCGGCGTGTCACCCGCCCGCTTGGGCACCAGGTTCACGCTGCCGCCGATGCCGGAGCCACCGGGCGCGGCGCCGTTGAGGAATGCGCTGGCGCCGTTGAGCACCTGCACGGATTCGTAAAGCTCCGGGGCAACCAGTTGCCGCGGCAGGATGCCGTACAGGCCGTCGTACCCGATGTCGTCACCGGCCAGCGCGAAGCCGCGCACGACGAACTGCTCGGCTGCGTTGCCGAAGCCGTAGGTGGTACGCACCGACGGGTCGTTCTCGAGCACCTGCCCCAGCGTCTGCGGCTGCTGGTTGAGGATCAACGCCGCGTTGAAGCTGCGAATGCCGAACGGCACGTCCTCGGCCGCCTGCTCGCCGAGCACGCCCACACCGCCCGCGCGGCTGACGCCGGTCTGGTTGCCGCGCTGCGCGGTGACGATCACGCGGTCGAGCATGCGCGCTGCGTCATCGGCACGCGGGGACTGCCCATCCTGGGCGACAGCGCACGGCGTGGACAGCGATGCGGCGATCAGCAGGGCCAGATGGCATCGGCGCGGATGGCGGTGGGACATGGACACTCCAGAGAAAAGGCACGCGGATCGAATGGGGAGAGAAAGGCGCGTCACGAACGCCGGGCCGCGCGTGCCCACAGCACCGCCGCCACCGGCGCTGCGAGGCCCAGCCAGGCAAGGCCGTCGCGCCAGCCATCGCCGGTGAGCGCACTGACCAGCCCGATGAGCCCCGCCACGGCGATCACTGCCGGCACGGCGAAGACGTGGCGCAGCCTGCGGTGCTGTTGCGTCGAATGCGACTTCATGCGGCGCGCCGCAATCTTGGCGACGACGTGGCGGGGGCAGGCGCAGGACCAGAGGCGCGGCGTTTGCCGAGCCACAGGTACAGGCCGGTCACCAGCACGACAATCGTGAACACATCGAGGACCGCCCACAGCAGCTTGAGCGGCAGGCCGCCGTAGTCGCCGAAGTGCAACGGGCGCGAGAGCGAGAGCGCCTTGTAGTACCAGGGCATCGGGCGCGCATCGGTAAACGCACCGGTTTCGGCATCGATCAGCGCAGGGGTGAGCAGCCGCTCGGTCAGCGGCGTGTCGCCCTGGAAGAACACCGCGTAATGATGCTTCGAGCTGAACTTGCCGCCGGGAAACGCGATGAACTGCGGGTTGTTGCCGGGCAGCGCCTCGCGGGCACGCGCCATCGCGCGGTCGAGCGAGCCATAACGCGCGGGCGGCAGCGCCTCGCGCCCTGCGTAGGCGCGGGTCATCTCACCCAGCTCGCTGCGCTGCCAGGCCTGGTTGATGGGATCGGCCAGGGTGTGGATGGTGCCGGTGATGCCGACCACCAGAACCCAGGCAACGGTCACCACGCCCAGCAGGTTGTGGTAGTCGAGCCACTTCGCGCGCGCGCTGCGGGAATAGCGCAGCGTGCCGAACGGCAGCTTGCGCGTGAACGGGACATACAGCACCACGCCCGAGACCACGGCCGCGGCGAACAGCAGCCCCATCGCACCCAGAAACAGCATGCCTGGCAGCCCCAGGAACATGTCGGTGTGCAGTTGCAGGATGAAATGCATCACGCCCTCGCTGTCGCTCTCGGCCGCGAAGATCTCGCCGGTCGAACGGTCCAGCTGCAGGATGGTCATGTCGCTGGCGGGCGAATCCGGACGCGGCGCCGTGGTGACGGTCATCGACGGCTGGTCGTTGTCGAACGCCATGAACACCGGCACCTCACCAGGCCGTTCCGCCAGCGCACGGGCCAGCATGTCGTCCAGCGGGCGCAAGCCAGGCGCGTCGCTCGACGAGCCCACGCCAGGGAGACGGAACTGCGGGGTCCCCTCGGTCAGCCGGTCGATCTCGTCATGGAAGATCAACGGCAGCCCGGTGACGCACAGCATCAGGAGGAACAGGGTGCAGACGAGGCTCGTCCACTTGTGCACCCATGCCCAGGCACGGATCGAGCGGTTTTGCATGCGGCGGATTTTACATGCGAATTACTCTCATTTACAGACGACACACGCTCAGAACGCGCATCGGATCCCGGGTTCTGGACCGGGCCGTCTTCCGGACGCACGGAATTCGCTGAGCAAGGCGCGGAACCGGAAGACGCAGGTCGCCGATGGCCTGGACCGCCGCCGCGCGGCGATCCTGCGTCCGCCGCGCGCCTGGGCGTCCGTGCGGATCGTCTGCAGTCCCGGCCAGTCACAACGCCAGCCTGCGTGGCGTTGCGACAAAGGGCGGTGTCGGTCCCGCTTACGGCAGTGCCGTCGCGGGCGGCGCCGCGGCGCCGGTGAACAGGCCGTTGGCCACATCACCGGGCTGCCAGCCGCGACCGGTATCGAGGCCCGTGACCCACCAGGTATGCGCATTGATGCGCAGCGGTCCACGCACGCGCTCGTGGAAGCGCGTCGGCAGCATCACGCCGTCGAACGCGCGGTAGCCGGTCATCGTGGTGTCGACGTGCGCGCCCTGCGTGGTCGGGAATCCGTTCAAGGTCAGGTGCACGCGGTGCAGCAGATGCGTACGCGCATCGAACCACGCGATTACCGTGTCGTTCGCCGCCTCACCGAATCCCGGCGCGATCTCCACCCGCACGCGCTGGTAGCGCTGCCCGTCCTCGTCGGCATCGGCCATGCGCGTGACCTGTGTCGCGCGTGCGGCCAGGAACGACGGGCCGAAGTGGAACAGCTCGAACGCGTCGGTGGTCATCGCCGCTGCCCGCAGCGTTTCGGTGTCGGTGGCGCGCACGCCGTCGCGATACACCTCGATGCTCCCGGGCCTGCGCACCACCTGTTTCGTGCCCGTCGGCCCTTGCGAGCGGATCACGTGCAGGCCAAGCGCAGGCGCGTAGCGCGTCTCGGACGTCACCCGGTAGCCCGCATCGGTGACCACCGGCTGGATGCGCTGGATCAACGACTCCCAGCGTCCGTCGCTCGCGTAATTCAGATCGCCGCTGTGCGTGCGCAGATCACCGCCATGCGCCGCCACGCTGCGCGCGAGCACTGCCGCGCCATCCAGTCCGTCCGCGGCTTCATACGGCGCCGACGCTCGCGGAAAGCCCGTCGCGCACCCGGCCAGCCACAGGCCCGCCACCAGCACCACCACACTCCGGATCACGACGTGCATTGCAGACGCTCCTTGGATCGGTCTGCATGGCTTACGGCGCAGGGCGCCCGCTGGATCACCACCGGCCACACGCGGCGCATACGGCAAACACGAAAAAGGCGGGATACGCCGGAGCGTGATCCCGCCATGCCGCCGGACAGAGCGGCGGCCAAGCGTTGCAGGATGTCAGGCGCGTATCAGCCGCCGGTCTTGTCGCGCACCGTGTCGGCCACCTCGCCGACCTTGCGCTGCGCCTTGCCGACGGTCTTCTCCGCCGCGCCCTCGGCCTCGGTCTTGCGGTCGCCGGTCAGCTTGCCGATGGCTTCCTTCACCGAGCCCTTGATCTGCTTGGTGGTGCCTTCGATGCGGTTCTTGTCCATGCGTGTCTCCTGGTGGGGATGAGGGACCCGACGGGCGTCCTGCGTGGCAGCACGCCCCGGTGGACACAGATTGCGTTGCAGGGCGCAGCGCCGACAGTTGCAAATGCACCAGCGGCACTGGTGCATCCGCAGCAAGTCCGTGCGTCGTTCAGCCGCTCTTTTGCGAAGACGCGCCGCTGCCGAAGTAACCGCGCTCGCGCGCCCACACGATCGCCTCGGCGCGACTGTGCACGTCGATCTTCGAGTACAGCGACGCGACGTGGTTGCGCACCGTATTGGTGGCCAGCCCGAGACGCGTGGCGATCTCCTTGTCCGAGAGGCCTTCGCACATCAGCCCGAGTGCATCGCGCTCGCGCGCGGTGAGGTCGGCCAGCGCCACGGCCTCGGCGCCCGGCGCGTTGCCGCGGCGCACGTTGGCGAGTTTCTCGATGAGCGTCTGGCTGAACCACGAGGCGTCCTGCATCACCGTTTCGATCGCGCCGACCAGCTCCATTTCCGAGCGTTTGCGGTCGGTGATATCGAGCAGCGCCATCAGATGACAGGGCGTGCCGTGGATCGCGAACGAATCCGCCGACACCAGGCAGTCGAGCGGCGCGCCATGCTTGCGATGGATGCGGAACTCCGTGCTGCGCAGCACGCCGCTGTCGCGCAGCGCGGCCTGCAAGCGCGAGTGCGCGGCGCGGTCCTCGAACAGGCCGATCTCGTCGAGCGATTTGCCCAGCAGTTCTTCCGGCGCGAGTTCCGTCGTCGTCACGAAGGCCTCGTTGACCTCGATCACCCGCAGCGTGTCGGCGCTGCACACCAGCGTCGGCACCGGCGTCATCTGGAAGGCCTTGGCGAAGCGTTCCTCGCTCTGGCGCAGCGCATCCTCGGCCTTGCGGCGCGGCTCGAGATCCATGAAGGAGAACAGCATGCAGTCCTCTTCGCCCACCTCGATCGGCTGGCCGGCCACGATCACCAGCTTGCTGCCGCCCCCGGGCAGGCTGAGCTCGGCCTGCATCTGCGGAATCGTCACGCCCTCGCCGAGCTTCTCGATCGCGGCCTTGCGCGCCTCGGCGCCTTCGAACACATCCAGCTCGTACACCGAGCGGCCGATCACGTCGTCGCGCGCGTAACCGGTCATCTCCATGAAACCCTGGTTGACCTTGATGTAGCGCAGGTCGTCGAGCCGGCAGATCACCGCCGGCGCCGGATTGGCGTTGAAGGTCTTCTCGAAGCGCTGCTCCGCGCTGGCCCACTCGGTGATGTCGGCAATGATCAGCACCAGGCAGTCGGGCTCGCCGCGTGCATCGGTCAGCACCAGGCTGCGCACGCGATGCACCCAGCAGCGGTCGGGATCGGCCGCCGGAATGACCTCCACGATGACGTCGCTGAACGTTTCGCCGGCGATCACCCGGTCGATCGGATAGTTGCCCGCCTGCAGCCGATGGTTGTTGCGATAGCGCAGCGCGAAGCGCTCGCGATACGCGCCGACGTCGGCGCCCAGATCCTCGATGGCCTCCACGCCGTGCAGCTGCAGCGCCGATTCGTTCGCCCACACGATGCGCTGGTCGGGCTCCACCAGGATCACGCCTTCGCTCAGGCCGGTGATGATCTGCTGCAACTGCTTGCGGTTGGTCTGCGTGGCCAGGCTGGCGTCGTCGGTCATCGGCGGTGTCTCGAGGCTGCGCCAGGGCGCGGTCGGTCGGATGGCCGCGCATTGTGACGCCCGCATCCGGCCGGGCCGCCCACGCCACGCACACATCCGCGTCGTCCGCCCGCCCATCGTCCGCATGCACTAACGCCGCTGGTGCATATGCACGCAGACACGCGCCCCGTGCGTCCGGACACTGCGCGCCACCCGGGCAGTGCGTCCCGCAGTGCCCGCTCCCCACAGACGAGATGGCGAGACCGACATGACCTCCACGATGAATCCCGATGACCCGCTCGCGCCCCGGATGCAGCCCGGCGAGGCGCGCCCGCCCGGCACGCGCACTGCCCGCGTCGACGCCGCCCGCCCACGGCCCGCGCCCGCCATTTCCTGGGCGGCCGTGTTCTCCGGCTGCGTGCTGTCGCTGGTCGCCTATCTGTTCCTGAGCATCCTCGGCACCGCAGTGGGCGCCAGCGCCGTCGATCCCACCGGCGATGCCAATCCGCTGAGCGGCTTCGGCACCGGCGCCGGTATCTGGCTGGCGATGTCGACCATCATCGCCATCTGCCTCGGTGCGCTGGTCGCGGGCCGCTCGGCTCCGGCGCAGGGTGGCCTGCACGGCGTGCTGAGCTGGTCGGTGACCACGCTCGTCACGACGTTCCTGCTGGCCTCGGCGGCCAGCGGCCTTGTCGGCACCGCGTTCGGTGTGGTCGGCAAGGGCCTGTCGCTGGCCGGGCAGGGCGTCGCCGCGGCATCGCCCGGCATCGCATCGCAGGTCGGCGACGAACTGCGCGACCGCGGCGTGGACCTGGACTGGAACGATCTGCGCGGTGAGTTCGAGACCCTGCTGGCGCAGACCGGCAAGGCGGAACTGTCGCCCGACGCGATCGAGCAGAAGGCCGAGGCCGTCGGCACTGACGGCGAGCAGAGCGCCCGCCAGGCCCTCGAAGACCCGACGCAGTCCGGCGACGCGCTGGCCGACTGGTTCGACCGCGCCCGCCGCGAAGGCCGCACCACGCTCGAAGCCGCCGACCGCGACGCGCTGGTCAACATCGTCGTCGCCCGCACCGGCAAGCCCCGCGCCGAAGCCGAGCAGATCGTCGCCCGCTACCAGCAGCAGGCCCAGGCCATGATGGCGCGCATCGACACGCTGAAGGCCGAAGCCGAGCAGAAGGCCCGCGAAGCCAGCGACGCCGCCGCCCGCGGCGTGTCCAAGGCTGCCTGGACGGCCGTCGTGCTGCTGATCCTCGGCGCCGCCATCAGCTGGTTCGCCGGCGCCATCGGCTTCCGTCGCCGCATGCTGCACGCGGCGTACTGAGGTCGAACCCGAAGCCGGCAGTCGAGGCCTCGGCTGCCGGCTTTTTGTCTGTCTGCGATCTGCCTTGCGAAACGGTCGAGTCTAGGGTCGCGCACTGTGCACGCAGCACGTGGCGAGGCTGGGGTGAACCCGAAGACGCGATCTCTGAAGACAGACACGAAAACTCCAAGCAGAATGCGGCTCTGCGGAATTCCGCCGCGGTGTCATCCGCTGCAATTGATTACAACGCTGACATCATCGAGCCCTGCAGCGTGACCCGACGGCCGGAGCCGCCGAGTCTAGGCGGAGCAATGGACAACCTGGCCAGGAGGCATCGACTTGAAGATCGGCAATCTGCTTGGATTCCCTTCGTTGTCTGCGCTCGCCACGACGGTATTGCTCGGATGCAGCGAGACGACACCAGGCCAGCCCCTGGACGCATCGCATGCCCAAGTTCCGGCGTGCGTTGAAGGTCAGCCTGCCGGTATTGCACCGACGGCATCAGAGATCGCCGCGCATCGTCGATACGACGTTCCGCTACTGACCATTGCCGAGCCGCATGACCCCGAGCGTATTTGGGGACTGACACTCGTTCTGCAGGTGGACAGGTCAGGCTCAGTCACCTGCTACAGGGCGGAAGATGAATTCGGGGATCGGCAGCCCATGACCAACGAGCACCGCGTGCTCCTACGTGGCATGCGGACATGGCGCTTCGAGCCGTTTCTGCAGGAAGGCGCGCCGGTTCCCGCCATCGTCCGCGAGCAGGTCTACGAACAGCGGCTTCCGCACACGCATCGGTCGCCCCCTGGTGTCCCGCTCGATCAGGTCAAGATTTCACTTCGTCGCACTGGCTGCTTTGGATCGTGTCCTGCCTACAGCGTCGAGATCCAGGGCGACGGTGCTGTCACGTACGAGGGACATGGCTGGGTCGACGTCGAGGGAGTGCATCGCTACGAGATTCCGCCAAGTCAGGTGGCATTGCTGGTTGCCGACATCACGCGCAGGAACCTGTGGTCCATGGACAGCAGTTATCGCGCGCCAGTTACCGACAACCCGACGCACGTGCTGACGCTGCGCATGGGGGAGCACGTACATCGGATCGACGACTACGCGGGCGTCATGATCGGTATGCCTCGTGATATCCGGGAGTTCCAGGCGCACGTGGACAAAGTTGGCCAGGTGGAAGCGTGGACCCGCCTGTCCGTCGCAGCAGTTGACCGACTGCAGCAGGAGGGCTTCGATTTTCGCTCGCCAGCCGCGGGAGATCTGCTCGCGCGGGCAGTCGAAAACGATGCAGGCCAAGACGACCAGGCCATGCTCCTGCTGATCGAATACGGCGCTCCTCTTCAAGACGGAACGTCGAATGGGCTACAGACAGCGCCTGCTGAGCCGTCCCTGCTGGACAGGGCATTGGAGAATCATCGCCTGTTGCTGGTGTCGCCACTGATCGAGCGTGGGGCACTGAAAACGAAAGGCGCACTCGATCCACACAAATTGGATTCCGCATTCCGGGCTGCGATCCGAGGAGGCAGGCTTGCAGCTGTGCAGGCCATCTGGGATCAAGGCGGGCACGGCGTTCAGCCGGCACTGCTCTTCACGGAACAACCCGATCAGATGACGAAAGACGTGCCAGTCACGTTTCTGCTCGCACGTCGTTACGGAGACGAGGGCTGGGAAGGCCTGCGGATTGCGCAATGGCTGGCCGCCCGTGGTGTCGACCTCAAGGCGCGCGGTGCAAGCCGAACGACGCTTCTGCACGTTGCGGTTCGTGCGGGTGACATCGAGTTCGTGCGCTTCCTTCTGAACCAAAAGTTCGATGTCAACGCGCCTGGAGAGTTCGATCTCCCCGCTCTGGGAACCGCCACAAACGAGGACATCGCGCTCATGTTGCTTCAGCACGGATCGGACTGGCAGATGGATGACAACGGCAGCGGATTCCTGCGTTACGCCCGCGATCAGCACTGGAATCGCGTGCTGGCTTGGCTGAAAGATCGCCAGGAACCGAAGCTGCCCCGGTGAGCCGAGTGATGCGGCGCCGGGACAAGCCGGCTATCGTGCCGTCCTGATCACGCAGACACACCATGAAGAAGACCTACGATCCGCCGCTGACCGAGAACTCCAACTCGCCCCTGTTCCGCGTCGACCGGAACATCCGGCTGGCCCATCAGCGCCTGGCGACCGCGATCGACATGAAGCAGCACCACACCAGCCACAGCCTGGCGCAGGAAGTGATCAAGGAAGCGCGCGAATCGCTGCGCAAGGCGGACCACCAGCGCGAACTCAAGCTCAAGGAACTCGCGCAGGCAGAGGCCGAATTCCAGGCGCGCCGTCAGCGCTGATTCGCGCGCGGGCGGCAGTCGCATTCTTCAGCAAGCCAAAGCCACATCCGAGGATTCCGGCGCCGGCATTGTCCGGGGATCCTAGATCGGCTTTCTGCCCGGACGTAGCGAGATGATCTGCGCGATGGTGACAAATACGAGAAGCAGCCCGAACACCAGCACTATGAGATCGGCCTCGGCGAAGCCCGCGCCTGAAATCAGCTTCTGGCCGAAGTAGTAGATGATCCGCAGCGACAGAAAGCCGAAGAACGCCACGCTGACGTATCCGCACACACGCTGAAACATTGGCAACCCTTTGGGTTCGAGATTGAAGTCTTTGCTGCGGCTCGGTTGAACGGGTGACGCAATTACATTAAGGCAATCAACCCCTGCGGTGGGCGCTGGATGACAGCAGCGGCCAAAAGTCCCAGCAGTGGAAGAAGAGCGTGCGTTAGGCCTCCGTGTCCGGCGCGACTGTTCGAAATGATGCCGTAAGTGAACCGGACCCTTTATTTCCGAACTCAAGCTCAAGGAACTCGCCCAGGCCGAGGCTGAATTCCAGGCCCGCCGCCAGCGTTGATCCGCGCGCGGCATCGCCCGTGCAGTCCGGTATGCAGCGATCAGCTGCTGGGAAATCCTCGACTGCAATGACGTGACCTCGCGCAGCTATCGGCAATGCCGAGTCGTCAGCTGACCGCTGCGATCACGAAACGATCTGTGTGTTGTGGCCGCGCAACACTTGCGAAGCAACTGCACGACGCCGGCGCGACCGCCCCCCCGATCAGGGCGCTTCAGGCTTCGCAGCCGGTGCGCCGCGCATGCCGAACGCGTGCGCCGCAATCCAGTCCGCGACGGCTTCACCGTTCGGCAGACCCGGCGTCACGATGTCGAAGTGGTTGGGCGCAGGCGGCGCGAACACCTCGACCGGATCGCCCGCTGCTTTCGCCGCCTCGATGTAGCCCTGCATGAAGGGGCCGAGTTCCGCGGTCACGAGCAGTTGCCACACGCCGAGCGGCAGATGGTCCGACGGACTGGCCGCGCGATAGGCGTCCGGCACCTGTGCCGGTGTGCCGCCCATCAGCGGCACGATTACCGGCTGGCCGCAGACCTGTGCATCGATGCCGATCATCGGCGCCAGCGCGCCCGGCCCGTCGATCGCCACGGCCGCCTTGATGCGCGGACTGTTCGCAGGCGGTGTCCACGGCGCAGCGAGTTGCGCCCGCGCCGGTGCCCACAAGGCGAACAGCGCACCGGCCGAATGGCCGATGGTCACCACGCGGTCCAGATCCAGCGGCTGGTCCTTGGCCACCGCGCCCAGATGATCGATGCCGGCCGCCACGTCCTCGAACGAGCCAGGCCAGCCACCGCCCGCATGGCCCACGCGCCGGTAGTCGATGTCCCAGGTCGCGATGCCGCGCTTACGCAACATCTCCGACAAGCCGGGCAAGCCAGTGCCGCCCAGTTCCGCCATCCAGCAGCCGCCGTGGATCACGATCGCCACCGGGAACGGCCCGTTGCCGTCGGGAATCCGCAACTGCCCACGCTGCTGCGGGCCGGCGCCATAGGCCAGCGTCGCCGTCGGTGGCGGCGCGGCCGCATCCGCGTCCTGCTGGATCTGCATGGCCGATTTCGACGCAGGCACCGCGGCTGTTGTTTGCGCCTGCATGGGCGCGACGTGCAGACCAAGGCCGGCCAGCATTACGGCAGTGGCGAGAACGGAAAGACGGCGTCCAGTGTTCATGCAGGCATCCCCTCGGTCACGACACGACCATTGAGAGCCAGAACGTGGAACCGGCGCCTGATCGGACAAGGCCAGATCAGCGCGCGGAGACGTGACCTATCGAAATGCACCGGCACTGCGAGTCACGCATCGACATCGACCCGCAATCGCCCATGCGCGTGCATTTCCAATCCGGCGGATCACTCGACGCCCGGGTCTGTCTGTACCAGGTGCTTGAACGGGAAGACGCGGCGCCTGAAGTGACTGACATATCCCCCCTGCGCGGCTTGGATCACCATGAACTGAAGGCCCGGGCGAATCGTCTGCAAGTGTTCCAGCTCCTCGCGGCTCAAGCGCGTGTTCCGCAGCACCAGCGCCTTTAGCTGCGCGCCAACTGCGCTTTCGAACAGACGCTCGTATGCGGCGAACGGCGTGACCAGCGCTTCCTCCCGATCCTTCGCCCAAGTCATTTGCAGCTCGGTCGACTCGGTGAAGTCCAGACGCGTCAAGTTGGGCATCGTGTCTGCAGACGCCAAGTTGCGGATGAAATACTTCGTGTCGAAGTTCCCGCCGATCCTCAGGGCTTCCAGATGCGGCAGGGAATGCTCGAAGAAGCCTGCATCGGGCGCATTCGGCACCGTCATCTCAGTCAGATACGGCATCCTCGCTACCAGTCGGGCGATGTCGCCACCCTCGTCCAGAATCGAACCTTCGCGGACGATGATCGATCCGTTGTGGTGATCGGGCTCCGTGGGTCGCACATACAACGCGCGCAGGATCGGAAACCTGACCTGCGAATCCAGCAAACCGGAGAAGGTCCACTCGCGCGTGCCGTTGGCCCCTTCATCGGGTCCCGAGAATGCCAGCGACGTGATGCTGTCGGCCACCACCTGTTCGGACAGGCACGCAATCGTCATGTCGAAAGGCGTTTCGTACGTGCTGCCGTGATACTCGACATGCAGTCCGTTGAGCATGGGTGCGACGCTCAGGTAATTGAAATGGAAAGACCAGAGCGGATGGTCGGGTGCGGTGTCGTCCACTTCGTACTCGGCGGCGGTATCGCGCGTCCAGGCATGCAATGCCGCCTGCAGATTGAAGAGGCGCATGTACGCACTATTCGACAGCGGATTGGTCACGGCTGGCAGTCCTCGGTGGATCAACTCTGAATTGTCCGCGACCACGGGGCATCGATGCTTGTTTAAGGTGGGGAATAACCCCGCGACCCGGCTTCCCTCGCCAACTGGTCACCACCATGGACCGCAAACGGGTCTATAGCGTCGCTATCGGACGCCATCCTGATCCCGGCGATAGCGCGCGGAAAAACGACCGTTCGAGACCGTCATCAGCTCTGGTCCGGGACCATCGCCGCCACGCCGGAGCGTGCCGGAGAACGTGCCCTGCACGCCGTCGCTTCCGATCGCCGTCAGCGTCACCGTGAATGGGGTGCCGAGCGAAAGGTTCGCTGCATACACGGCAGGCAGCGTGTCGCGCGCGGCTTCGCCGTGATAGTTCACGTGCACCACGCCTCCACCGATGGTGTACGTACCGGGGCGAAGATCTTCCCCGCCCAGTTGGAAGAAGAAGCCTTGCGATCGCAGGTCTTCGCGCTCGCGGGCACTGACCGATAGCGTGTGCACGCGTCGCGTCGAGCCGAACGGAAGCGCGGTGACAGACCCGGGCAGTACAAGGCTCCGTCCATCCAGCTCGAGCGTCATGTATTCCTCGGAGATGACGTCTCCACGGGTTGTGCAGGCAACCAGCAGCACCGCCAGCGATAGCGCCGCGGGAACGCGGAAATGGGAGCACGTCAGTTGCATCGTGTGTGCCTCTCGTTATCCGGATGGGCTTCTGCCGTGGAGCAGCGTACGGGCATCAGCTGCGGCATGTCAGATAGCGATGTTCCGCATCGAGTGCCTGCTGCCAGCCGTTCGGCAACCGCAACATCACTAGACCGCCCATGCAGGCGACGCCATAGCGCTTCGCATCGTCGGTGCCGTGGGCGGGGACGCTCAAGACCCGGGTCGACGGCTGCGGCCGGCCCATGATCCGCGCGACGCTCTGCTTCGTTCGCGCGTCACTTTGCTCGCACATGTTGCGGAACAGATGTGCGTACGGGTTCGCGCGCTGATCGCGGGTGATGACACTGCAGTCCTGCGGCTGGCTGTAGGAGACGTCGCCGTAGCGCGCGGATTGACCGTTGGAGAACAGCGGGGCCAGAAGCCCGATCAACCGAAGCAAATAGCGCACTGGACCTCCGTGTCCGGCATGACTTTCCGGGATGACTCTGTAAGTGGGCGTGGCCGCCTCGATCGAACCCCGTTAACGGACTCATTGCCGCCGACTGCGCGGCCGGGTGCCGGGCAGCACCCCGGCCCATGTGGCAACTGCGGTCAACAGCAGCGAAGCTGCCGCGACAGGCAGGCGGAACCGACCCATGAACGCTTCGACCGCCGCTTTCCCGCAGTCGTAGCCGCCGTCGAACGTCTCGATACCCTCGCAGGCGACGAGGGCGACCACCATGCTGAGCACGAACAGCAGAGGCATGGTGAACGCCACGAACCAAAGCAGGCCGAACAGGATGCGTCGCATGCGTAACCCTTATCGATGGTCGCTGGCGACCTCCGGAATGGAGCGCCCGCATTTGGCAGGTCGATTGTGCTCACCGCATCCGCGTGCATGATCGAGTACGTCTGAACTGTCCAGCCTCTTCCGCTAATGTCGCTGCACGCAGTAAGTGAACCTGACCCCGTTATTCGCCGCGAACAGTAGAGATTGACGTACTGCTTGCCTATGGCTAGCTCGCGCGCCAATGTCTAGAAACAAGCGAATCTCGCATCGATCTTCTATCGCTTGAACATGAAGGTTGGAACCGCATGCTTTCGCAGGGTTTCAAAAATAGTTCGAGTTGGAATGTTGCCAAGAGCAATCGCAGCGGTGGGTATCGGAATGCTGACCTTCTTTTCCGGATTGTGATGCTCCTGCGTGACAATGCAGTAACCATGCACCTTCGCGCAGGCCAAGAGGAATGCGTCAGCTCGATTGGCGTCCGCGAAATCATTTTTCGCTTGTGGCTTATAGTGCTGATTGGAAGCCGCCCACTGAATAACATTCGCGTACTCTTTCATTACAGCCAAATCAGCAACGTCATCCAAAAAAAACGAATCAGGCATCGCTAGTGCCCATTCACGTGCTGCATCCCCTTTTTTTCCGCGTAACAACTCATCACGAACTTTGCGAATGCTGAATATGACGCCCGCTTCGTGGCCGATTTCAATCCAATCCCAGAATCCGCGACAAAAAGAAAAGTCGTAGTGGAAATTCTTCCCTTGAACGAAAACATTTGCATCGACAATATATCTGTTAGCCATCGCTATCTCGCCCCTTCCCTAGTGCGACGACTGTATCTGGCTTGACGTTGAGCAAGCGCGCCGCTTCACGCAGCATTACCTGTCCACTCATAGCTTCGGCGACAATCGTGTGCGTGAATTTCTTGCTGTTGCGAATCGGAATAGTGATTAGTGCTGTGGGAGCGCCGTCCCTCTTTACCGCCTTGGAGGCATGCAGTACGCGTTCATAGAACGCTTGATCGACGAAGCCGCGATCGAGCGCCCGGCGTGCTATCACAAGCCGGCTAACTCTGTAGTGCTTCGCAAGAGCTGTAACTTCTTCGCCCTGTTTTTCCCATCGCTTCTCGAAATCTGCCATAGGCACAAGAATCTCACCGGCGATAGCGTTGCAAATGCGCTCGATGTTGCTGTTGTTTTTAGGGCTGACATCACTTACTCCGGAAACTCCAAGCCAGATGTGCGCAAGCTCATGAACCAAAGTGAAAACAGCGGCGACTTCAGCATCCTTTCCGTTCACGAAAACAAGCGGTGCAAGAGGGTGGGATATTGCAAAACCTCTGAACTCGCGTTCCGAAAGGCCGCGCCTTGTTGCAGACTTCACGAAACTAGACTTAATTACCAAGACGCCGGAAGCTTCCGCTTTAGCGCTCAATCGAGAAAAGTAAGCTGGCGGGTCAGGACTTCGGCTTCGATCTAGATCAGTAATTCCGAGAACCTTACGCATGTCGTCAACAACATCGTTGTAAGATTTGAGCGTTGTGCCCTTGAATTTACCAACGAATTCGAGTGCACGTGCCCCGCGCTCGGTCAGGTAGTCGATGTACCAAGTCTGCTTAGCGGAGACATCCTCTAAGACCTCATAGAAGTCCTCGCTCAAAGGCAGTGGATCTTGCGTTTGTCGAAGATCTGGTATCGAGGCCTTGGGGAGATCTGGCGGATTCGGCAGAAATAGGTAACCGAACGGAACGCGAGCTCGCTTAGCCAGCTTCTCGATCTGCGGCGGGGTCATCACCCCATCCGCAATGCGTTGCCGCGTCACATCACGATTCGATATCTCATGAGCAAAAGACTCGAGCGTGAGACCAGCCTTTTTGGCTGCCCATTCGAGAACTTCGCGCGAGAGTGTGATGGCTTCCATAGATTACCGATGCCTTCCTCGGCCGGCGACGAATTAAACCACAGCTCGGCGTAACGATTGATCGAGGTGTAGGGCGCTAGTGTGTCAGTTGCGGAGTAAGCGCTGTGGTGACGGTTAGCAATCCTGGGTTCCTTTTATCCACACCACTGCGCCTCACAAGGCACCCCATCGTGATCCCCATCCATCTTCGTATCCGGGCAATTCCGGATGAAGAACGTCGCTTCCTCGCATGATCGCATCTGCGAGCAGTGCTGGCGTCCATCGCAGCTAAAGCTCTGGGCCGGCGTCGGCAATACACGCGTCGACGCGGCGCGTGATGGCGTGTCGGTCGCGGCGATCGGTGTTCTGGCCACAGGTTGCGGCGCATGGAAATGACGATAGCCGCCCCACGCGGCGGCGATGAGCAGCAGCACGATCAGAAAGCGCATGGCGGGTTCTGCCTGGTTGGTGGCGAAGGAAGACTGCGATGACCGCGGACGACGCTCATCGCGTGCCGCGGCATGCGGGGAATGTGATGCAGCCCCAGAAGGGGGTGTTTGCGCGGCGGTTGGTGCGTTCGACCATCGCGCTGCCGCAGCGTGGGCAGTCGGGTTTTACCGCGATGGCTGGCGTGGCGGTTGCGAAGGCGGGTTCGATCCGGGGCGCGGGCATCGGCGGCGGTGCCGACGCAGGCGCGCGGTCTGCGTGCTGCACGTCGCGGATCATTGCCAGCAGAGTGGCGCCATCGATCAGTTCGATCGGCTTGCCGGCCGCGAAGCGCGCGGCGTCCTGGGTGAATCCGCCGACGGTCGCGATGCGCACGGCGTGTGCGCCGTGGTGGGTGAGCAGGCCGTACATCTCGCGCACGACATTCACCGGCACCTTCTCGCGGTGCCATTGCTTGCACTGCACCAGCGTGCGTTGGCCGTGCTTGCGCAGGATCAGATCGATGCCGCCGTCGGCGCCGCCCAGGCCGGTTTCCTCGACGCTGTAGCCCTGTCGACGGAAGGCTTCGCCGACGAGGCGTTCGAAATCGCGCCAGCCGATGGCGGCGAGGCTGTCGAGGCCGGTGCGCGTGTCGAGCAGGCGACGGCGCTTGCGCGCATTCGCGAAGGCCGCCAGCGCACACAGCGTGCAGGCGGCAAGGAATATCCAAGCCAATGGTGCGAACACGTCGCTCCGGGTCGCGAACGCTTGACCGAACGGTCCGCCCTGTCGCGACAGGAACATTGGAATGCCGTGCCGGATGCCGGCATAGCCGATGACGCCGACGACCAGTGCGACCGGCCACGGCAGTCTGATCAAATCGTCGAAAAACCCACGACGTCCGCGTCCCATGCGAATCCCCCTTTCCCTGCGCGGACGATAGCGTGAAGGCCGCGTGCGGGAAAGCGGTCGTGCTGGGCTGGAACGGCGCCAGCGCGCCGCATGCCCCCCAGCCAGCTTCCTTGCCCGCACTCGAACGCGGGGCACGCGACCTAGGGCTGTCCCGGTATCGGGAGGCGGCACTCGCACCGAGACTCGGGAAGCGACGCAACAGGATCCCTTCGCTCTCCAAGGAGTCATCACATGTCCGCAGTCGCCCTCGATATCCACGCACTCACCAACGCCATCCGCGAACTCGCCGCGAGTACCGGCAGCGGTGCCGCGAACAGCCCCGATGCCCACCTGCCGGATGACTACACGTCGCCGGACAAAGGCCAGTTGCTGGACATGGCCAAGGAACTGCATTCGCACGGCGACATCAAGGGCAAGAAGGACGACTACGACGCGCGGCTGACCGCGCTGGCCAGCGAGTTCCTGCCTGATCTGAGTGTGGAAGACCGTGGCCGGTTCATCGGTGCGATCCTCGAGAACGACACGGGTGCGACGAAGTCCGACTCCTGGCTGCAGGGCGCGCGTCTGGACAAGCTCGTCGACGAGGGACGCATGACGGGCGAGCAGCGGCAGCAGGTGCTCGAGGCCTTCGGTCAGGCGTACACCGCCGGCGAGGCCGACACCGAGAACACGTGGCGCTTCATGGAGATGGACGGCGTCAGCGGCGAGGTGGTGGACAAGGCGACGCCGCGACAGACGTCGCTGGGCATCAGCAAGATCGAGAACCAGAACACCTCGGGTGAGGTGATGACGCGTTTCCTCAACGGTCTCGGCGAGGGCGACACGAAGAGTGCGGCGTTCGCGGATTTCATCGAGACCTTCACCATCGACCAGCTCCAGGAAGGCACGGTCGGCTCGACCGACACCGACAGCAATGACCGCGGCGATCACCTCGGCCTGCTGCTCAACGCCGCCGATCACGCCAGCGACAATCACGAGGTGGTGAACAACATCCTGCACGGCGTGGACAGCGAGAAGCGTGCGCAGGCGATCCAGGACGTCAGCGAGAACTTCAGCAAGGTCACCACCGAGAACGCATGGCTCGACCGCGAGGACAGCCACCTGCCCGACGGCTACAACCGCGATCCGATGGAGATCATCATCCGCGCCGTGGCCAACGATCCGGCCAGCGTCTACGCCGGCGATTCGCGCAGCCATGCGGCCGATCTCGCGGAGACGATCCTCGACCAGTCCGAGAACAACCCGTGGGGCGAGAACGGCTTCTTCGACGACCAGAACATTCCCAAGACCGGCCGGCAGGAGGCGGTGAACGAGCTGGTGATGAAGAAGGCTGGCGAGATCTTCGAGTTCAACGGCCTGGGTGAGTCCGGCATCCACGACGGCAGCAACGTCAGCAACGTCGAGCGCAACGTGCAGACGATGGCGAACCTCACGCGTCTGACCGGCCTGTCGCCGACCAACGAGGCCGCGCCCGACGTGTTGAATTCGCTGACCAAGCTGTCGGACGGCTGGGCGAAGGACTACCTGGATGCGCGTGAGGCAGGCAACACCGACCGCATGTATCTCTACGAACACCAGTTGACGCACGCGGTGGCGTCCACCGAGCAGGCCGTGCTCAACGGCTTCGCCGACAAGGCCGAAGACGACGCCGCACGCCAAGCCGACATGATGAAGATGCTCAACTTCTTCGTCGGCATGGTGCCGTCACCGGGTGGCCTGCTGACCGACAACCTCAAGTCGGGCATCACCAAGGTCTTCGGCGAAAACAGCGGCGTGACCAAGGCCTTCGACAGCGCATCCGAATCCGTGAGCGGCGTGATCGATGGGAACAGCGTCGACGTGTTCAAGGACAAGATGGTCGAGATCTTGAGCAAGTCGGATCATCAGGACCAGTACTTGGCGACGTTCCGCGACAACGCCAACGAGTTCATCGAGGCGCAACTGCTGCGCGGTCTGGACGGCGACGGCACGGCCGGCATCCGCGCCGAGATCGTGAAGGAAGCCTCGCAGCTGCTGAAGGCATAAGAGCGGGTAGCGGCTGGAACGGGAGCGCCCGGCATGCCCGGGCGTTTCCATGTGCCCCGCGGATGCGATGCCTCTAGAACAGCGCGCCCTGCGTCGGAATCTCCGGGTCGGCGGTGTCCACTGGAAGCGGCTGCGGTGGGCGGTCCGCGCCCAGCCTCCAGCCCAGCCCCGACCAGCGGCTGGCATGCCGCGCGAGTGCTTCGGTGATGACATCCGCATGCGCGGCGATGTGCAGCGCGCTGCGGGCGCGGGTCATGCCGGTGTAGACGAGTTCGCGCGACAGCACGCGGTTGAAGCGTTCGGGCAGCACCAGCCAGACCTCGTCGAACTCCGAGCCTTGCGCCTTGTGCACGGTCATCGCGAACGCGCTGTCGTGCGCGGGCAGCGCAGAGGGATGGAAAGGCCGCGGATGCAGCGGGTCGTCGCCGGGAAACCAGGCCGTGACCGCGCCGCTGCCATCGGCGAGACAGATGCCGATGTCGCCGTTGAACAGCCGGTGGCGATAGCTGTTCTCGGTGACCAGCAGCAGCCGGCCATGGAAGTAACCGGGGCCGACGCCGCGACGCGTGCTGCCGCCGAGGAGTTCTTCGATGCGCGCATTGAGTCCGCGTGCGCCCTGCGGTCCTTCGCGGACTGCGGTGAGGATGCGCAGTCGGCCGGCGAGTGCGAGTGCTTCGGCCGGATCGCTGGTGTCGGCGAGTGCGGTCCAGTGCGCGAGCAGATGCGCGCGATGCGCGGCAAGCGGATCGGACTGGCCTTCGTGAAAGTGCACGCCGGCCAGCTCCCCCGCGCGCAGCAGCGACAGCGCGTTGGGCGCATCGCCTTCGCGCACGGCGGTCGCGAGCGGGGCGAGATCGAGAGCGGCGCTCTGGCGGTAGCCGCGTTGCAGGTGGATGCGGCGGCCGGGGAAGTAGTTGGTGGTGCTTGGATGTAACGTCGCCGAATGGTCCGCACTACGTGCTATCGAGACACGCGTTTGATCTGTGACCGGACCGGCGGCTAAGGAAGCGCTGAGCACGGCCTGTAGCGCATCCATATCGACGGCGCTCGTGGCGCGATCTCCCTTGACGGGCAATCGGGTGTCGATCGTGGGCGATGCGTCGGCAGCAAGCGTCGCAGACATGCGCCAAGCGGGCTCGCCGAAGAGAAAGTTCGATGCAGCCTCGTCGCCGATGGGTGACCCGGTGCCGTCCCCGGCCGCACGCAGGATGCCGCTGAGCACATCACCGGCTTCGACCGATGGCAGCTGATCGGGATCGCCGAGCAGGACGAGGCGCGCGCCGTCGGCGACGGCTTCGACCAGTTTGGCCATCAGCGGCAGATCGATCATCGAGGCTTCGTCGACGACAACGACATCGAACGGCAGCGGATTGTCGGCGTGGTGGCGGAAGCGCGGACTGTCGGGAATCGTGCCGAGCAGGCGGTGCAGCGTGGTGCCGGCGGTGGGCAATGCGTCGAGCAGCACGGCATCGACACCGGCTGCCGCGAGCGACAGCACGGCCTTGCGCACGCTCTCGGCCATGCGCTCGGCGGCGCGGCCGGTCGGTGCGGCCAGTGCGATGCGCGGCACGGGATGACCGGCCTGTTGCGCCTGCGCGGTGAGCAGGGCGAGCAGACGGGTGATGGTCGTGGTCTTGCCGGTGCCGGGGCCACCCGTGACGAGGACGAGGTTGTGGCGGAGCGCGACTGCCGCGGCGCGCGCCTGCAGATCGTCACCGGTGCGGGCATCGGGAAACAGCTGCACGAACAGGGGCGCAAGTGCCTCCAGGTCGCCGCCTTCGGACTTGTGCGCACCAATGCGGCGCAGGCCGAGTGCGAGACGGCGTTCGTACTCGCGATAGCGGCGCAGATAGAGCAGGCCGTGTTCGAACACCAGCGGCGTGTCGGCGATGGATTCGGTGTCGCCGTCGGCAGGCTGCGAAATCCACGGCGAGGCGTCGAGTGCGGCGCGCCAGGTGTCGGGTGCAGGCCAATCGATGTCGGCGTCGACCAGACGCTGGGGCGCGGCGGGATCGAAACCGGCGTGACCGTTGGCGACTGCGAGCGAGGCGAGCGCGGCGGCGGCGAGCACGGTGTCAGGTGTGGCGGGATCGAGACGGCGCAGCGATTGCGCGAGCGCGGTGTCGAGCGTGCGCAGGGCGCCGGCGTCGCGGAGGCTTTGGAGAAGTTTGGGGGTGCTCATGGAATTCGGGTTTCCAGCGAGCGTTGGCCCTCACCCCAACCCCTCTCCCGGAGGGAGAGGGGCTCAAACCAACGCAACGCTCGCACGAACTGAGCCCCTCTCCCCTCGGGAGAGGGGTTGGGGTGAGGGCAGACGCTCGCGATGAACGAAACGCCAGCCGCTCGCCAGCCCGAAAAAGCACGCGCGTGCAATCTTTCACAGCACTGACCGATCGCCCCCACCCAACCCTCCCCCGCGCGCCGGGGAGGGCGCTGCTCCTGAGCGTGTTCAAAATGGATTGCGCGTCCGGCGCTCACGGCACCACCCCCACATCCCGCCCCGCGAACAATTCATCCAACGCATCCACCAGCGCCGGCGCAAACCGCCACGCCTGCACACCCGGCGCGTCGTCGCGCGTCGCATCCAGCCCGCGGCAGAACAGGTAGCGCACGCCGCCGAAGTCACGCGCGTAGTCGTAGCCGTCGCCCAGCCGGAACCGCAGCCAGCGATGCAGCGCGACGGTGTAGATCAGCGCCTGCAGGTCGTATTCGCTGTGCGCCATCGCGGCGTCGAGTTGCGCGGGGCCGTAGCCGGGCAAACGGTTGGTCTTGTAGTCGAGCACGTACCAGCGGCGGTCGTGCACGTAGGTCAGATCGATCAGGCCGGTCATCAGGCCTTCGAGCTGACGCCGCGTGCCGAAGCCGCTGCGCGCCGACAGCACGCCGTGTCGATGGAGCAGTGAAAGCAGGGCATCGACGCGCGTCGGTGCGAGCGCGAACTGGAATTCGATTTCCGGGCGACGCGCGTCGGACGGCACATCGGCGAGGCGCACGCCTTCGGGCAGGGTGACGGTCAGCGTCTGGCCGACGAGCGGGGTCAGTACGGCGATGCCGTCGTCGAGATCGGCGTCGGCGTAACCAGCGGCGCGCAGGCGCTCGACGATGACGTCCGCATCGGCCTCCGGTGCAGGTGCATCGGGCGTCCAGCCGGACCATTGCGCGAAGTCGCTGCGTTCGAGCACGTCGTGCAGCACCACGCCGAAGCGCGCGCCGGCGAAGCGCGGATCGTAGACATCGGTCTCGACCGCAGCGTCCGGCGCGGCATCGGGATCGACGGCCGGCTCGTCCAGGCCACCGGGCGCGGCCTGCGTGGATGCGCTCGATGCGTCGCCGCCGGATTCGGCATTCGCCAGCTGGGTGAAGCTGTAGACCCACCAGTCGCTCAGCAGCGAGCGCGTGGCGACGCGCGCGGGCGGCACGGCGTCTTCGGATTCGGGCGGCAGCCAAGGCAGCGATGTCGGCGGCGTCTGCGTGTCGATTCGGATGGCATCGCCCATTGCTTCGGCCAGCGCGTTCGGCGCGTCGATCATGTGCGCGATCGCGGCCTTGTCGTGTCCGTAGAACTTGCCGCCCGCGAGCCACAGCGCATGCCGCGCGCGGGTCAGGCCGACGTAGAGCAGGCGCGCATCTTCGGCGCGTTGGCCGTCCTGCCAACGCTGCTTCGCGTCGTTCCAGCCCGAGCGCGACGGCAGCAGTTTCCAGTGCAGGGCGCGGCCGTCGTCGTCGGCCACGGTGACGTGGCGTCCGGCGTCGCGCGGCTTGCCGCCGATGCCGGCGAAGGGCAGGAACACCAGTGGATATTCGAGGCCCTTGCTCTTGTGCAGCGTGACCACCTGCACCCGCCGCGCGTCGGATTCGAGGCGCAGCAACTGGCTGTCGTCGTCGCTGCTGGCGGACGCGATCGCGCGCGCCAGCCAGTCGACCAGACCGTGCAGGCCCAGCGCATGCGCCTGCGCTTCCTGTAACAGTTCGGCGAGTTGCAGATAGTTCGTCAGACGACGCTCGCCATCGAGCAGGCCGAGCAGGCGGCCGGCGTGCGCGGCGCAGAGATCGGTGATCAACGCGAGCGGGCCGCCGCGTTGCAGGCGGTCGCGCCAGCCGAGTGCGGCGAGCTGCCAGCTGCGCAGCGCGTCCCCGTCCTCGTCGAGCGCGGCGACCTGCGTCGCGTCCTCGCTGACCAGTACCGTCGACAGCGCCATGCGCAGGCGGCCGTCGTCGGCGCCGTGCAGCAGTGCGAGCAGCAGCGCATGCACGTCGCGCGCTTCGACGGTCGCGAACAGGCTCTGCTTTCCGGCGGCGACCGCGGGAATGCCGACCATCGCCAGCGCGGCGCGGATGCGCGTGGCCTCACTGTGCGAGCGCACCAGCACCGCGACGTCGCCGGGCTGCACCGGGCGGCCCTCGATCAACGCGCGGCCTTCGCGTGCATCGGACAGCACGCGATGGATTTCGGCCACACAGGCCTGCGTCGCGAGTTCGCGCGAACGGCCGGCGCTCCAGGGTTTGACCTTGCCCTTGTGGTCGGGCGGCGGATCGGGCGCCTGCCACAAGGTCAGCGCAGGCGCGGGCAAGCCGTCGCGCAGATAGTCGTCATCGCGACGCATGCCGCCGGGTTCGACTTCGCGGAACCGGATGCGGGCATCGACAAACGGCGGATGGCCCGAGCCTTCCGCCTGCGCGTACAGCGCCGCGACCGCGCGCAGCACACCGGGGCGCGAACGGAAGTTCAGCGCGAGCGGTGGCGCGAGTTCGGCCGAAGCCTGCGCGGCGAGATAGGTTTCGACATCGCCGCCGCGGAAGCCATAGATCGCCTGCTTGGGATCGCCGATCACGAACAGCGCCGGCGCGCCACTGGCGGCGCCGAACACGCGTTCGAAGATGCGCCACTGGCGCGGATCGGTGTCCTGGAACTCGTCGACCAGCGCGACCCGGTACTGCGCCCGCAACTGCGCGACCAGCGCATCGGCCTGCGGGCCGTCGACGGCATCGGCGACGCGGTCGATCAGATCGTCGTAGGTCTGCACGCGCTGTTGCTGCTTGAAGCGATCGACACGGGCGCGCGCGTCATCACGCAGGCGATGCAGCAGCTCGACGCGGCGCGCGTCCTGCCATTCGGCGATTTCGTCGAGCGCATCGAGATATGCGGGAATCGCATCGCAGATCGGCGAGTCGGGCGTGCGTCCAGCGCCGGCCTTATTGGTCTTTTCCAGCAGCCGCTCGCGATGCAGATGCGGCAGCTTGGCGTGATGGAACGGCGCATCGTGATTGCCGGCCGCGCACCAGGTGCGCAGATCGGCGAACAGCGCGGTGATCCAGTCGGCCTTGTAGCTGGCGCCATGCAGGATCTTGCTGTCGACCGCTTCGATCAGCGACGCGCGGAAATCGTCGCCGTGCGCATGGAAGGCATGCGCGAGCGCGGCGCCGGCAGCGCGTAGACGCGGCGCTGGATCGTCGGGCAGTTCAGTGAGTGCAGGCCGCAGCACGCGTTCGCGCACCAGCGGCGACAGATCGCCGGCGAGGGCGAGCGGGCCGCCCGACCACAGGCTCAGCAGATCGTCGGCGGCATCGGGCTCGACGCCGTGCGAGCGCCACAGATCGGCGGCGATCGCTTCGCGCAAGGCGGTGTCGCTGGCCATCAGCTCGGGCGCATCAAAACCCTGCCCGGCTTCCAGTGCGTGTTCGCGCAGCACGCGCGCGCAGAAGCCGTGGATGGTGAAGATCGCCGCGAGATCGATCTCGTCGGCCGCCGTGCGCAGGCGGCGCCGCAAGGCATCGGCGCTTTCCTCGCCGCGCGCGAGATGCTGCGCGAGCACGGTGTGGGTCAGCGCGGTCTCGGGCGAGGCGTCGTCGCCGATGTCGGCCTCGACCAGCGCCTCGGCCATCTTCAGCCGCGTGTGGATGCGGCTGCGCAGTTCCTGCGTGGCGGCTTCGGTGAAGGTCACCGCGAGAATCTCGCCGACGCGCAGGCCACCTTCGACGACGAGGCGCACGACCAGCGTCGCCAGCGTGAACGTCTTGCCGGTACCGGCCGACGCCTCGATGGCGCGCACGCCGTCGAGCGGCAGCAGCAGGTAGGGATCGGATTCACTCATTCCGATTCCTCCACGTCGAGTTCCGCGGCGATCGTGCGCAGCGCATCGGGATCGGTGCCGCCGTACACCCGTCCCGAGACGACCGCGTTGAAGACCGTCAGCGCCTGATCGACGAACGCGACCTGCGTGGCGGCGTCGGTGAAGGGATCGCGCCCGCGCAACGCAAGCCGCAAGGCTTCGGTATTGCCTTCGCCCCAGCTGCGGTCGCTGCCGTGCCACTTCTTCGCCGCGTTCTGGAGACCGCGTTCGAGCGTCGGCGCGTTGAACAGTTCCCAGCCGCTGTAGGGCGCGAACGGCAGCGGCGCGCGCAGGCCCTGTGCGCGCAGCGCGATCAGGTGCGCGAGCAGGGCGCGGGCCTCGTGAGGTGCGAGCGTGGCGCGCGTGTGCGGACCGGCACCCGCATCGCCGCCATCGTGGAACTGCACCAGCGGTGTGTCGAGTCCGGCTGCGCTGGCGAGCAGCCAGTCGAGGCCATCGCGGATCGAGGAATTGCCGTTCGGCGCGTCGAATCGGATGCGCGCGATGCCATGCGGATACACGTCGGCGAGTCGCCCGTGCACGGGGACACCATCGATGTCGACCTCGATGCGTGGTGAATCGGGGACCGCATCGCCACGCCAGTCGCGGAACGCCTCGGCGTAGCCGTCGACCTCGCGGCGTACCGCATCGAGCGTGCGACGCCCCAGCGGTCCGGACGGCAGCAATCCGCGCGCGCGCAGCAGCGCTTGCGTGGTCGCATCGTTGTCGCCGCGCAGACGCGCCTCGAACACCGCACGCTGCAGCTGTTGTTTGGCGAGACCGCGGCCGGGCGCGAGCAACGGCTCGACATCGCCTTCGAGCGTGTCGACGTCGGCCAGCCGCATGCCGAGCCGCTGGCGCAGGAAGGTCTCTGCCGGGGCCTGCAGGAACCGGCGCAGCGCATCGAGCGACAGCGACGCGTCGTCGTCCTCGATCGGCGGCAGCACGGTGCCGTCGAACCATGCCGGCAATGCGATGCGCCGCTGCACGGGCTGCGAGGCGGCCTGCCACCACTGCTGGCGGTACGAGAAGCGACGCGGCTCGTCGCCGGCGCCGAATGCCGCGGGCGCGAACGGTTGCAGCGGGTGATGCACGACGAGACCGGCGGCCGCATGTGCATCCGGCGCGTGTTGCGCATCGGCGGCGGCCAGCAGTTCGGTCACCAACACCGATGGCTCGCGCACGCTGCCGTCGCGCGGGTCGGCGCCCTGGTAGCTGACGTAGAACACGTCCTGCGCAGCGGCGAACAGCTGCAGGAACAGGAAGCGGTCGTCGTCGCGCGTGCTGCGGTCGCCGACCTGGCGGCGATCGGTGCCGAGTTCGGCGGTCAGGCGATTCAGACCCGCCGCGGCATCGCGACGCGGAAAGTCGCCATCGTCCATGCCGAGCAGGCAGATCGCGCGGAACGGCAGCAGACGCATCGGCACCATGCGACCGATGCTCACGCCGCCGGTCAGCAGCGGCGCGCGCGTGTCGGCCTCGCCGAGCACGGCGGCGAAATGCGCGCGAACCGCCTCCGACGGCACCGGCGCATCGAAGCCGGCGCGCGTGGCGTCGGCGGCGAACGCGTCGATCAGGCTGCGCAGGCGATCGAGCGCGCGCTGGGTGGCGGGCGTCGACGGCGGTTTCGGCAACAGCGCGTCGAGCAGACGCAGCAGGCGATCGCGCCAGGCTTCGGGCGGCATCGCATCGCCGAGGTCCTGCGCATGACGTGCGAGCACGCGCAGCAGACGGATCAGCGTGTCGAGCGCGTCGAGCGCGCTGCCTTCGAGTTCCGGCAGCGGCGCGATCAGATGGCCGGATGCGGTCGCGATCGGCGCATCGCTGCCGCTGGCATGGCCGAGCAGCAGACGATCGAGCGCGAACGCCCAGGTGTAGGCATCGTCGGCCGGCGCATCGAGACGCGCACGATGCGCAGCGTCGATGCCCCAGCGCGCACCCGCCGCGAAGAGCCAGGCGTGCAGCCGTGCGAACGCACCGGCATCGAGCCCGGCGGATTCGGCCAGCGGCGGGCTGGCCAGCAGGTCCAGCGTTTCCTCCAGACCGAAACGCGCGACCGGCAGTGCGAGCAGACGCAGGAACACGTCGGCCAACGGCTCGCCGGCGAGCGGGCTGGCATCGGCCAGCGCGTAGGGAATGTGCTCGTGCGCGGCCTGCCCCTCGCGCCCGCGACCGCCGAACACCGCATCGAGATACGGGATGTAGGGATCGATGTCCGGTGCCAGCACCGCGACGTCGCGCGGCTGCAGCGGCGGATCGAAGCGCGGATCCTCGAACAGGGCGCGCAGCTGGTCGTGCAGCACCTGCAGTTCGCGCAGGCGCGTGTGGCAGGCGTGCACCTGCAGGCTGGGATCGTCGCGGCGCAGCGCGGGCAGGCGCGTGCGTGGATCGTCTGCGGTCGGCGCCAGCGGCGGTGACGGCAGCCGCTGGAACAGATCCGACTGCAGACGCCGCAGCAGGCTGCCGTGCAGCGCGCCGCCGCCCCCGGCGGGATCGGCATCGCTGCGCAGTTCGACATCGGGATGCACGACTTCGTAACTGCCGAGCACCGCCATGAAATCGCGACCGGCGTGGCCCCAGGCCTGCAGCAACGGATTCTCGGTACGCGCAGCCTCGGCGCCGCCGGCGCGCACGCGCTGCAGATCGCCCCAGTAATCGCGGCTGGGCGAAGGCACGTAGAAATGCAGCGTGCCGACGCGCGCCTGCGTAGCCAACACCCGCAGCACGTCGGGCGAGACGTTGAGCGTGGCGAACGCGAACAGCCGCGGTGGCAGGCCGCCGGGCAACGGCGCGTCGGCGCTTTCGAAACAGTCGAGATACTGCTGGATGCGCCGCGCGCGGTGCTGGCGACCGCGCGCGATGCGTCGCCACAGGATCGCCTGCGGATCGTCGGCGTCCGCGCCCGCTTCCCAGCGCAGCAGCCAATCGCGGCGCCAAGCCTGGTACTTCTCGAACACCGAGGCGAGTTCGCCGGCCAGCGCCCATGGCCGCAGCGGGTCGACGCTGTCGACATGCGCACGCAAGGCGGCGAGCGCGGGTTGGGCGAGAAACGCCGGATCGGTGAGCGCGGCATACAGATGCCAGCGCAACGCGGCGGCGTCGGGTTCGTCGGTCGGTGGACCGAGATTGGCCGACAGCGCCCTGCCGACGAATTCGCCGGGCGTCACGAACTCGAGATTCGCGGCGACGCCGTGCTCGGCAGCGAGCGTGGCCTGCAGCCAGCGCCGCATCGCGACCTGCGGAATCAGCACGACGTCAGGCGCCAGCAAGGACTGCCCGGGCGCCGGCGTGCGCAGCGCGTGCGCCATCAGGCCCGCCAACACCTCCAACGCATTGGAGTGGTAGAGGCGGAAGTCGGGTGCGGCATCAGGCATCGGGCCATGATGCCGGAGCGGGCTCTCGCAGCGTGAGACCGCGTGCGGGCCGACGTCATCGGACGTCGCCCGCGCTCACGCCCCCGGACGCGCGCCGATCAGAAGTAGCCCAGCACCATGTCGGCCTGCGACTGGCTCAGCGTGCCGGCTTCGACCGCATCGGCCACCGAATCGCGCACCGCGCCCGACCACGTGTCGCCATAACCGCTGGTCATCTGCGCGAACATCTCCAGCCGCTGGTCGCCGCCCTCGGCGAGCAGACGCAGGACCTCGGCGCGATAGGCCGGATCGTCGTTGTTCTTCAGCAGGTTGCCGATCTCCATTTCCCACATCGTCGAACTGCCGCTGCGGTTGTAGTCGGCCAGCGCCAGGTCGCGCTGCTGGGCGGTGTCACCGAACAGATCGGGCGACAGCGATTCGGCGAGTGTGGTCGCCTCCGGATAGCTGCCTTCCAGGTAATTGCGATAGAACGTCGCCGCTTCGCCCGGGTTGCTCGGCACGTAGGACGCGATGCCGATCAGGTCCCAGGCGGAGTTGGGATTGTCGGCGGCGAGCGCGGCGGCGAAGTCCTGCACGTCGCTGCCGCTGATGCCGGCGGCCGCGGCCACGTCGGTGAATGTGCCGGCCAGGCCCGGTGCGCCGCCGATGTCGGGATAGGCCATCAGCAGGGATTGCACCTGCTCGGGCGTGAGATCGAGGGTTTCGGACATTTCGAACAACTGCTTGCCGCTGGCCGCCATCTCCTGCGCGATGGATTCCGGCACACCCGCGTCGACGAGATAACGCTCGATGTCGTCGCGTCGCTGGTTGCCGCTGATGATCTCGCCCGCGAACGAACCGAGGCCGGAAATGATCGCGCCGACGCCTGAGGCGATGAAACCGAGCGGCGCGAGCGGCGTCATCTCTCCGGCCGCGCCGAGCACACCAAGCGCGTCGCCGAATGCGGCAACGGCGTACCCCGGATTGCCGTCGAATGCGCGGTCGAGACTGTTGGCAAGCGAGGCGCCACTCGCGATCAGGCCGAGACCTGGCGCGAGACGCGCAGCGAACCCGGCGGCACCGGCGAAGCGCCCGGCCGCCTGCGCGGCGTCGCCGACCGCGCTCATCGTCCCCATCGTGCCGGCGACCATTCGCGCGGCGTTTTCGCCGGATGCGGCGATGCCGCCAATCATGTTGACGTAGTCCTCGTTGCGACCGGCATTGGCCGCGCCGACTGCACCGGCGACGACACCGGCTGCACCGAGCGCACGCATCAGCGGCGATTTGCCTTCGTATTCGGACAGGTAGATCTGCATCGCGCTGACGTCGCCGCGGCCGGCGGCGCCGAGGAACTGCAGACCCTGTGTCAGGTCGGTGCGCCCGCCCCAGGCCGGCACCGCCTGGACGACACCGAGCATCAAGGCTTCGAACTGTGCGGTCGCGGCGGCGACATCGCCGTTGTTGCGCTCGAGCAACTGCGTCATCGCGGCGGCGGAAGCATCCTCCAGCACTGCGCCCGAGAGATTCTCGAATCCGGCAAAGGCCTCGGCCAGCGCGGACGTCGGCCCGCCGGCGTTGATCTCGGTCAGCAGCGCGAGTACTTCCTCTCCGCGGCCGTCCTGTGCCAGCCCGGTCATCGCATCAGCGACCTGTTGCGCCACCGCGGGATCGCGCACGGCGGCGTCGAGCACGGCGTCGGTGTTCTGCGTGACGTAGTCGGTCAACGCTGCAGTCGCGTCGGTCAACCGTGTGTAGGTGCCTGCGTTTTCGGGATCGGTGCGGAACGCATCGACGAACGCGGCCTGCTGCGCCGGGGTCATCGGGCCGGTTTCGGCCAGCAATCCGCCGAGTTCCGCATCGAGCTTGGCCACGTCCTCTGCGGCATCGGTGTGCGCGTCCAGCACATTGCCCAGATCTGTGGCCGTGGCGCGGGTCGCGTCCGTGGCGCCGACCTGGCCGATACCGGCACGGCCGGCCACGTCGGCCCAGCCGGTCTGCTGGTTGCCGAGGGCGCGCACGTCGGTCTCCGACAGCACGCCGCGGTCGACCGCCGCGCCGATCGCCAGCGCGAAGGCCTCGCGGCGGGCGTCGGCATCGAAGGAGGCGTTGGCGTTGGTCACCACGTAGCCGCTGTCGTCGCGCTCGTAGAGGCCGCCGTACATCGGGCTGACCACCTGTTCGAGCACGCCGTCTTCGTTGGACAGACGCACCAGTTCGGCGAGATAGGCCGGGTCACCGGCATTGGCGACCATCAGATCGCCCAGCGCGTGCTGGGACATGATCGCCTGGCCTTCGACGCGCTCCGCGTAATCGGTGGCGGCGTCGGCGCGCTGCTGGTCCGGGGTGCGGCCCGAGGGCTCGGCAGTCGGGACGGCGGGGCCGGCGCCGGCCTGCTGCTCGTAGGTCTCGCGCACGGCGGCCGGGCTGCGGGTCTGCACCGCGGCCATCACCGCATCGGCGCCGAACACCGGTTCGAGGCGCTGCAGCTGGCCGGCGTCGAGCTGCGCGGCCAGTCCGTTCAACAGGTCGGTGCGTTCGCCGACGCCGAGGTTCGCGACGTCGTCGGTCAGCGTGGCCTGCTGCTCGGGCGTCATCGCGTCGATCGCCGGGCCGGTCGTCATGGGATCGGCCTGGCGCAGCACGTCCAGGGTCGGAGGCGGCGGCGGAGGCGGGGTGTAATCGCGGGTGGGTTCGACCGGTATGTTCATGGCAACAGGATCCTCCCCGCGGACGTCGCGGCGGCAGCGCGCCATATCTACGCCCGGCCGGGCGGAGCCACAGCTGGGGTGCGCCCTAGACGGCACCACGCGGATGGCGGGGCTTCAGGCAGACGGGCGGGTTCGATCCTCGGGACACATCGCCCCGCTCCCGGGACAATTTCTGTACTCGTCAGTACACCGACTGGGTTAAGATTCAGTTTGTTCACGCCATCCTCTGCGGGTTTCGCGCGTTCTCTGCGCGATCGTCCCCCGACACCACGCCCACGAGCCGAATGCCCGACACCAACGCCCCTGCCGTGCTGCTGCGCGATGTCCGCCTCGACCGTGGCGGGCGCAGCGTGCTGTCGGGCATCGACCTGTCGGTGCCGCGTGGCAGCGTGACCGCGGTGCTGGGGCCGTCGGGCAGTGGCAAGTCGACGCTGCTGTCGGCGTTGACCGGCGAGCTGGTGCCGGCGGCCGGCAGTGTCGAAGTCTTCGGCGAGCCGGTGCCGACCCGCATGCGCGAGCTGCTGGAACTGCGCAAGGGCATCGGCGTGCTGCTGCAGGGCAACGGCCTGCTGACCGATCTGACCGCGGGTGAGAACATCGCGCTGCCGCTGCGTCTGCACACGAAATTGCCGAAGCCGGTGATCGCGCGTCTGGTCGCGATGAAGCTGCAGGCCGTGGGCCTGCGCAACGCCGGCGATCTGTATCCGCGCGAGCTGTCGGGCGGCATGGCGCGTCGCGTCGCCCTGGCGCGCGCGCTGGCGCTGGATCCGCCGCTGATGATCTACGACGAGCCGCTGACCGGGCTGGACCCGATCGCCTCGGGCGTGATCATGAGTCTGATTGGCCGCCTCAATGCCTCGCTCGGGCTGACCAGCATCATCGTCACCCACCACGTACACGAGACGTTGCCCGTCGCCGACCACGCGATCGTGATCGCCAACGGCCGCATCGTGTTCCAGGGCACGCCGGCCGAACTCGAGGCCAGCGACGACGCGCTGGTGCGCCAGTTCCTGCGCGGCGAGCCCGACGGGCCCATCGCATTCGACCGCGGCGATCTCGCCCGCACGGAGGCTGCACGATGAGCGCCGCGATCCGCTCGCTCGGCCGCGCCGGGCTGTTCTCGCTGTCGGTGCTGCGCGCGTCGAAGCCGAGCGCCGATTTCTTCTCCGAGCTGGTCCGCGAGATCTACAAGATCGGCGGCCGCAGCCTGCCGATCATCGCGGTCGGCGGCGCCTTCGTCGGCCTGTCGTTGACGCTGCTCGGCTACCGCGCGCTGGAAACCTACGGCGCCAGCAACCAGGTCAGCGTGCTGATCGGGCTGGGCCTGTACCGCGAACTCGCGCCGGTGCTGACCGCGCTGCTGTTCGTCGGCCGCGCCGGCAGTTCGATCTCCGCCGAACTGGGCCTGATGCGCGCCACCGACCAGATCACCGCGCTGGGCCTGATGGCGATCGATCCGGTGGCCAAGGTCGTCGCGCCGCGCTTCTGGGCCGCGGTGATCTGCGTGCCGCTGCTGACCGCGTTCTTCTGCAGCCTGGCGCTGTCGGCGAGCTGGTTCCAGGCGGTGCAGGTGCTGGGCATCGACAACGGCATGTTCTGGCAGTCGATGCAGGACGCGGTCGATTTCCGCCAGGACTTCCTGACGGCGTTCCTGAAGTCGGCTGTCTTCGGCGGCACCGCGGCGCTGGTCGCCTCGTACGTGGGATTCCACGCCGAGCCGACGATCGAGGGCACCTCGGTCGCGACCACGCGCGCGGTGGTCAACGCCTCGCTGCTGGTGCTGATGTTCAATTTCGTGATGTCCGCCTTCCTGTTCCGCTGATGTCGGCGACCTGAACCGGATTCCTTCTTTCACCGCCGCACCCGGCGGTCCGCTGCAAAGGTGACACCCATGACAAGCGCCCGTGGTCCCCGTCTCGAACTCGCCGTCGGCGCATTCCTGCTGCTCGCGCTCGCGTCGCTGCTGGTGCTGGCGATCGCCTCGACCAACGGCCAGTTCGGTTTCAGCCGCGGCGGCACCTACGACCTCACCGCCCGCTTCAGCAATCTCGGCCAGCTGCGTCCCAACGCGCCGGTCAAGGTGGGCGGCGTGACCATCGGTCGCGTGACCGGCATCGACCTCGATCCGGTGCGTTTCGACTCGATCGTGTCGATGAAGATCGAAGACCGTTTCAACGAGATCCCGGCCGACACCTCGGCGGCGATCCTCACCGGCGGCCTGCTCGGCGAGAGCTACATCGGCCTGTCGGTCGGTGGCGATCTCGAAGTGCTGCAGCCGGGCGAGGAGATCGCCTTCACGTCGCCGGCGGTGGATCTGATGCAGATGGTCGGCAAGTACATGTTCGGTGGCGGCGGCGAAGGTGCCGACGCCGCCACGCCAGCCGCGCCCGGAGCCGGCACCGCGTCGCCCGACGCGTCCCCCAGTGACGAAGGAGTTCTTCCATGATCCGTATGCCCCTGATCCGTCGCGCCCTGCCGATCGCCCTCGCCGCCGCGCTGGTGCTGCCCGCCGCCGCGTTCGCGCAGGCCCGTCCGGCCGCGGCGCCCGCCGCCAGCACCGCGCAGGCCGGCTCGCCGAGCCAGCTGGTGCTGGCCAACACCGAGCGCGTGCTCAAGACGCTGGAATCGCGCCGCGCCGAGTTCACCCGCGACCGCGGTGCGCTGCAGACCTTCATCAACAGCGAATTCAACACCATGTTCGACCGCGACTACGCGGCGCGGCAGGTGCTGGGTCGCCACGGCCGCGGTGCGTCGGATGCCGACGTCAAGGCGTTCGGCGACGCGCTGGCCGAGAACCTGATGCGCAAGTACGGCTCCTCGCTGCTGGACTTCAACACCCAGCTGCGCGTGCGCATCAAGTCCGAAGCCCCGCTGCCGCGTGGCCTGGGCGTGCGCGTGTCGAGCGAACTGCTGCGCAGCGGCGGCGAGCCGATTCCGGTCGACTACCTGATGCGCCAGAGCGGCGGCACCTGGAAGGTGTTCGACGTGATGGTCGAAGGCGTGTCATTCGTGCGCACCTTCCGCGAGCAGTTCGACACCCCGCTGCAGCGCAAGTCGATCCAGGAAGTCGCGCGCGATCTGCGCAGCGGCCAGATCCAGGCGACCGCCGAGTGATGGGCACGGCCGCAGCTTCGGTTCGACGCGATGGCGATGCGCTGGCGTTCGCCGGCGACGTCGTGGCCGCATCGGTGCCGGCGCTGTGGTCGCAGGCGCAGGCCGGTCGCGCGGGTGCCGCCCGACTGGACCTGTCCGCCGTCACCACGCTCGACAGCGCCGGGCTCGCCCTGCTGGCCGAGCTCGCCGGCGATGGCGCTCTGCGCGTCGACGGCACCCCGCCCGGCCTGGCCGAGCTCTGCCGCGCCTACCGTTTGACGCCGACGCTGGCCTACGTGTCCGCGTGACCCTTCTGCCCACCCCGGCCCCCCTCGGGAATCCGACGATGTCGAGCCTTGTCCGCTTCCGTTTCCTGCTGCCGCTGATCGCGTCGGCAGCGCTCGCCGCCTGCGCCGGCAACGGCGCGCCCCGGGACCCGGCGCCCGCGTCGGTGGGCGAGACCGTCAGTGCGCCCGCGCCGGCGATCGCCGACGTGCCCACCGCCGCCGATGCCGCTGCCGCGGACGTGCCGGCCGCGCCCGACAGCGGCGTGGTCATCGAAGCCTTCGACGATGCCGCGCGCGTGGCCGGCGATGCCGCGCCTGCGAACGGCACACCGACCGATGCCGAGCTCGATTACGCCGCGCTCTACGGCGAGCCGGTCTACGACCCGATCTACGATCCCACCCTCCCGGAAGCCGCGCAGATGCCGCGCAGCTACGATCCGTGGGAGCCGCTCAACCGCAAGGTGTTCGCGTTCAACAGCGCGATCGACCGCGGGTTCGCCAAGCCGCTGGCCAAGGTCTACGCCAAGGTCGTGCCGCGTCCGGTGCGTCTGGGCGTGACCAACTTCTTCAGCAACCTCGGCCAGCCGGTCAGCGCGCTCAATGCGCTGCTGCAGGGGCGCCCGAAGGCGGCCGGACAGTCGCTGGGCCGTTTCCTGGTCAACAGCACGCTGGGCATCGGCGGCATCTTCGATCCGGCGACGGATGCGGAGATTCCGAACCAGAGCGCCGACTTCGGCCAGACGATGGGCGTCTGGGGCTGGCGCAGTTCGCGCTACCTCGAACTGCCGTTGTTCGGGCCACGCACGCTGCGCGACGGGTTCGGTCTGGTCGGCGATGCGCCGCTGTCGCCGCTGCGCCAGGTCGGCGACGATCCGTGGCGCTACGGCCTGCAGGGCCTGCAGCTCGTCGACCTGCGTACGCGCCTGTTCGCCGTCGACAGCATGCGCGAGGGCGCCACCGACGAGTACGCGTTGATCCGCGATGCCTGGATGCAGCGCCGCGCCTACCAGATCGAATCCGTGCGCCGCGCCAACCGCGACGACGAGGAAGCCGGCCTGCCGGATTACCTCTACGACGACGACGCGATGCCGACCGTGCCGGTCGACGTGATGCCGATGGTGCCGCTGTCGCCGACGCCCTGATGGATCGGGTGGGTCGTTGAAGTTCTGAAAAAAGCCCCGCGAAAGCGGGCTTTTTGTTGTAGCCCTCCCTCGATTGCGGGGGAGGTTGGGTGGGGGCGAAGCACCCGTTGTCGGCAAATCTGGTGACGCGCGGGTGCATCCCGCGTCTGGGCAGTTCGTTGGAACCGAGCGCGCGCGACGTGGCGATTTCGAGAGCGTCGCTGCGAAGAGCACGCCTGCGAAAAGCGGCCCTCACCCCAACCCCTCTCCCGAAAGGAGAGGGGCTCAGAAGCGCGCGGTCGTGCATGACGCGAGCCCCTCTCCCTTCGGGAGAGGGGTCGGGGTGAGGGCGCTTCCCGCAGGAAATTCAAAGCAGGATGCGGCGTCGACCCGAACCCGTCACCGCAGAACCCACACCCGCAACAATCACGCTCCTGCCAGCGCCGCCTCGACTGCCGCACGCAGCCGCGGATCGTCCGCCTTCACGTCCGGTGCGAACCGGCCGACCACGTGCCCGTGCCGGTCGATCAGGAACTTCTCGAAATTCCACAGCACGCCCGGCGCCGGATTCGGCGGGCCAAAGGCGCGCAGCTTCTCGCGCATCGGGCCTTCGCCGGTCGCCTCGGGCTGCGCGGTCGTCAGCGCGACGTAGAGCGGATGGATCGACTCGCCGGTCACCGCGATCTTCGAGAACAGCGGGAAGCTGACGTCGTAGCTCAGGCTGCAGAACTGCTGGATCTCGGCGTCACTGCCCGGCTCCTGGCCGGCGAAATCGTTGGCCGGAAAGCCCAGCACTTCCAGACCTGCATCGCGCTTCTCGCGGTACAGCGCTTCGAGACCTGCGTACTGCGGCGTCAGGCCGCACTTGGACGCGACGTTGACCACCAGCAGCACCTTGCCGGCGTGCGCACCGAGCGTAGTGGTGTCGCCGTCGATGGTCTTGAGCGGGATGTCGGTCAGCGGTGCGGTCATGGCGGCGGGCTCGATGAGAGAAGACGCCCGATGTTAGCGGCCCACGCGTCTCCGCGGACTCACCGCCCGCCACAACCGTAGGATGGCTCGAGCGCGGCGAAACCCATCACGCGTCCAGCTCGATCAAGCCGTAATTAGCGCCAGGGCGCTTACGGCGCCTGCGACCCCTCGTCGTCCTCGTCGCCCGCGACGTCGTCCAGCGCCTCGCCCAGCAGCGCCTGCGCATCCGGCCCCGGCAGCGACTCCACGCCGCGCAGGCGACGCTCGATCGTCCGCGTCTTGCGGCTGGCCTCGCCGAGACTCTTGCCGACGGTGGTGATCTGCTTCTCGGCCTTTTCGAGAATGCCGGCGAACTTGCCGAACTCGCTCTTCACCGCGCCCAGCACCTGCCAGACCTCGCTGGAACGCTTCTCGATCGCCAGCGTGCGGAAGCCCATCTGCAGACTGTTGAGCAGGGCGGTGAACGTGGTCGGGCCGGCGAGCACGACGCGATGTTCGCGTTGCAGCAGATCGACGAGTCCGGCGCGGCGGATCACTTCGGCATACAGGCCTTCGGTCGGCAGGAACATCACCGCGAAATCCGTCGTATGCGGCGGGCACACGTACTTGTCGCTGATCGACTTCGCCTGCACGCGGATCGCGCGTTCGAGCTGCGCGGCGGAACTCTTGAGCGCGTCGAGATCGCCCTTCTCCTGGGCGTCGATCAGGCGCTCGTAATCCTCGCGCGGAAACTTGGCATCGACCGGCAGCCACACCACCGTGTCGTCGCCGCGGCCGGGCAGGCGGATCGCGAAATCCACGGCTTCCGCGCTGTCGGGTTTCACCCGCACGCCGCGCGCGTACTGCTCCATCGTCAGCGTCTGCTCGAGGATGTTCTCCAGCTGCACTTCGCCCCAGCCGCCACGGTCCTTGACGTTGGTCAGCACGCGCTTGAGATCGCCGACGCCGGTCGCCAGCTGCTGCATTTCGCCGAGGCCGCGCTGCACCTGCTCTAGTCGCTCGGACACGATTTTGAACGAGGCATCGAGGCGCGTATTGAGCGTGGTCTGAAGCTTCTCGTCGACGGTCGCGCGCATCTGGTCGAGCTTGCTGGCGTTGTCGGCCTGCAGACGCTGCAGCTGCTGCTCGAGCGTCGTGCGCATCTCGCCGATGCGCTGTTCGTTGCGCTGGGTCAGCTCGTTGAGGCGCGCGCCGAGCGCATCGGCAAACCGCTGCTGCTGCTCGGCGCCTTCGGTGCGCGTCTTGCGCGCGTCCTCGGTCAGCGCGGCGCGCAGCACGCCGAGGCGCTCGTCGGTGGTGCGGGTGAACGCATCGAGCCGTGCGTCGGTGCGCAGGGTGAACTCGTCCAGACGCTGGTCGGTGCGCGCGGCGACGGCCTGCAGCTGCGCACCGAAGGCGTCGATGCGCTGCGCCTGCGAGGCCGCGGAGGCATCGAGCTGCTGGCGCAGTTCGCCGCGGCCGTCACGCTGTTCCTCGCGCAACACGCGCTCCAGCGTGTCGCTCCCTTGGCCGGGCCGGCGCAACACGAGAACGACGAGGAGGCCGGTCGCGATGGCGACCAGCAGCAGGATCAGGGCGAGCAGGACGAGCGTGGCATTCATCCGGTGATTCTAGCGGTCGGCGTCTCAGCGGCTGCGCCTGCGTGCGAAACTCGCGTCCGGTATCGAAACACGAGGCGACGACGATGCAGCGCAACCGGCCGATCGACGAGGCGAAGCGGCGGTTCACCCGGCCGATGGTGATGCTCGGCCGCTGCCTGCTGCTGATCGGCGCGGGCGTACTGGTCGCGATCCACCTCTTCGCCACCGACGCCGGCGCGCGCGATCTCGGCCGGATCGTCGGCGGCGCCGTGGTGGCGATCGGGCTGCTCGTCTACGTGTCTGGCCTGTTCGCGTCGACACGCGCGCGCCGCTGATCCTCGACCTTTCACCGGAGACGCCGATGTCCGATCTGCCCGTATTGCCCGCGCTCGTGCCGGGCCGCTACCGCCATTACAAGGGCCGCGATTACGACGTCATCGGCGTGGCGCGGCACAGCGAGACCCTGGAACCGGTGGTCGTCTACCGCCCGCTGTACGGCGAAGGCGCGTTGTGGGTACGGCCGCATGCGATGTTCGTCGAAACCGTCGATGTGGACGGCGCCGACGTGCCGCGCTTCGCGCCGCTGCCGGAGGGCGTGCGATGAGCGCCGTGCCTGCGATCGCGCTGCGCCAGGTGGCCGTGACCGTGTCCGATGTCGATACCGCGCTCGGCTTCTACCGCGACGTGCTGGCGCTCGACTTCCTGTTCCGCGCCGGGCCCGGGCTCGCGTTCCTCGATGCGGGCGGCGTGCGGCTGATGCTCAGCACGCCGCAGGGTGCGGGCGAGCCGGGTCGCAATTCGGTGCTGTACTTCCACGTGCACGACATCGTGCGCGTCTTCGAAGGCTGCATCGCGAAGGGCGCGGTGTCGGAACGCACACCCGCACTCGCCGCGCGGATTCCCGACCACGATCTGTGGATCGGCTTCCTGCGTGATCCCGACGGCAACCTCGTCGGGCTGATGGAAGAGGTGCGCGAGGCGCCGCCGGCCATCGGCTGACCGCGCACCGGCGTCGTGCGATGCTCCGCCGCAGGCCCGGGGAGGTTCCGACGATGCGACATCACCTGCTGCGCGGCGCCGCACTCGCGGTCGCCGTCGCCCTGTTCGCCGGCTGCGCGGGCACACCCGCACAATCGCCGGAGCCGATCACCCGCGCGGCACCGGTCGTCGAGACCGGCACGCTCGCCGGCGCGCCTTGGCGCTTCGAGATTCCGGCCGACTGGAACGGGGAACTCGTCGTGCTGCTGCACGGCTACGAGTCGCGCGGCGTACCGCGCGAGACGCCCTGGCCGGCCGATCCGGCGACGGCGATCTTTCTCGCCCGCGGCTATGCGGTCGCCGAGAGCGCGTACGCCTCGCAGGGCTGGGCGGTTGCCGATGCGATCGCCGACAGCGAGCGCCTGCGCGCCCACGTCGCCGCGCGCCACGAGCCGAAGCGCAGCTGGCTGGTCGGCATGTCGATGGGCGGACTGGTCGCCCTCGCCAGCCTGGAGCAGCACGGTGCGGCCTACGACGGCGCGCTGTCGCTGTGCGGCGTCAACGTGCCCGCAACGCAGGTATTCGCCGAGACGCTGCGCTCGCTGGTGGCATTCGATGTCCTGTTTCCCGATGCCGGCCTGCCGGGTGGCAGTCTGTCCGATCCGGCGGCGCCCCCGCTCGATGATCCGCGCGCCGACCAGGTCGCGTTGATGACGGCGATCGGCACTGCGCTCGCAGCCAATCCCGACGCCGCCGCCACGCTGGCGCGCGCGCTGGAAGTCGCGCCCGATGCGCTCGCCGGCACGCTCAGCCTGCACGTGCTGGTGCAACGCGAAATGATCGCGCGCGCGGGCGGTCTGCCGGTCGGCAATCGCGACACGGTGTACAGCGGATTCGGCGACGATGCTGCGTTCAATGCCGGCGTGCGTCGCTACACCGCGAGCCCGCAGGCGATGGCCTATCTGGACGACACCACAGAGCTGCGCGGCGCCATCGGCAAGCCGGTGGTGCTGCGCTACAACCATGACGATCCGACGATTCCGCCACGTTGGCAGAGCGTCTACCCCGCGCTCGCGGCCACGGCGGGGCACGCCGACAAGGTGACGGTGCTGCCGCCGGCGGGCGAAGGCCACTGCGGCTTTTCGCCCGAGCAGATCGACGAAGCCTTCGATGTGCTGACCGCGCGGCCGCCACGTTGAGCAATCGGTGACACGAACACGACGGCGGGCGTCTGCGATCATGGCGCGTCCCTGACTGCGCGTGCCCGTGATGTCCCGAAGCCTGTTCGTTGCGCTGTGTCTGTGCGCCCTTGCGCCGCTGTCGGCGTCCGCCGCCACGACGATCACCTCGCCCGACGCGATCGCGGACGATGCGCGTCCGAAGGTGTTCCTCGCCGGCAGTATCGAAATGGGCCGCGCCGGTGACTGGCAACAGCAGGTGCAGGACGCGCTCGCCGATCTCGACGTGGTGCTGCTCAACCCGCGCCGCGCCGACTGGAATCCCGACTGGCGACCCGAGGCTGACGAACCCGAGTTCCGCCGTCAGGTGGAATGGGAACTCGACGCGCTGGAGCGCGCCGATCTCGTGCTGATGTATTTCGCACCCGGCACGCAGAGCCCGATCACGCTGCTGGAATTCGGCCTGTACGCCCGCTCGGGCAAGCTGCTGCTCGCCGCGCCGGCGGGCTACTTCCGCAAGGGCAATCTCGACATCACCGCCGAGCGCTACGCGGTGCCGCGCTACGAAACCCTGCCGGCCCTGATCGACGCGGTGCGTGCGCGCGACGCGCCACGTCCGGCGCCGTAGCGCCGGACGCGTTCGACGGTCTCAAACCGCGTCCGGCACCGGCGCGTTCGCGGTGATGATCTTCGCGGCGCGCAGGTCCGACCACACCGCTGCCGGAATCGCGACCGACATCGATTCGATGTTCGCGGCCACCTGTTCGGCATTGCGCGAGCCGGGCACGATCGCCGAAACCACTTCCGGTGCGTTGGCGAACTGCAGCGCCACGGTGCGCAGGTCGACGCCGTGCGCGCGCACGATCTCTTCGGCCTTCGCGCGCTTCTGCTGTGCATCCGGCGGCACCGGCTGCGAGCCGTAGAGGTAGCGGTCGCGCCCGGCGAGGAAGCCGGCCAGCAGCGGCGAACCGACGATCACCGAGATACCGCGCGTGGCGAGGTTCGGGAAGGTGTGTTCGAGCGCGTGCGTGTGGTCGAGCAGCGAGTACTGGCAGGCGAGCAGGAAGATGTCCGGATCGGCGACTTCGATCGCACGCATCGCCGGGTCCGGCGTATTCACGCCCATGCCCCAGGCCTTGATCAGGCCTTCCTCGCGCATCTTCGTCAGTTCCGGGAACGCGCCGGTGCGCGCCTGCTCGAAGTACTCGAGCCAGCGCGCGCCCATGTCGCCGTTGTCGGGCGACAGATCGTGCACGAGCACGATGTCGAGCGAATCGATGCCGAGACGCTGCAGGCTGTCCTCGACCGAACGGCGCGTGCCTTCGGCGCTGTAGTCGTAGCGATACGCGAACGGCGGCGGCTCTTTCCAGCTGACCTTCGGCGTCTCCTTGGTCGCAGTCAGCAGGCGGCCGACTTTGCTGGAGATGACGTATTCCTCGCGCGGCTTCTGGCCCAGCACATGGCCGAAGCGACGCTCGGAGCGGCCCAGGCCGTACCAGGGCGAGGTGTCGAACAGGCGCATGCCGCCATCCCACGCCGCTTCCAGCGTGGCCTGCGCGTCGTCTTCGGTGACCACCGCCCAGTTGTTGCCGAGCGGCGCACCGCCGAGACCGACGCGAGCGGTCGGCCGGTATTTGCGGCCGCCCGCGGGGTTGGTCGGCAACGGACGGGTGCCGCGACGGCCCTGCGTCGGCAACACATCGCCGGGCGTGGTCTGCGCGCTGGCGATCAGCGGCGCGGCGGCGAGGGTGGCGGCGCCGAGCGCGGCGGCGGACAGGAAGGTGCGACGTGAATGCATGGGGATCTCCGGCAGCAGGGAATTGCGACCATCGCCTCCCGGCCGTCTGGCCGCCCTGCGTCGATGCCCGCGACTGCACACGGTGCCAGCCGCGCCGACCAGACGCCGTGAACCGGCATCGGAACGCGCAGCGCGGTGCCGATCGCGCGTGTCGCCTGCGTATCATTCGCGCTCGATCCGCGGTGGTGACGACATGGGCTGGATGGGCATTTCCGATCTGCCGACCTTCGTGGTCGCGGTGCTCGTGTTCCTCGCGATTCCGGGGCCGGGCACGTTCGCGTTGCTGACCGCGACCGCGCGCGGTGGCGTGCGTGGCGGCTATGCGGCGTTCTTCGGCCTGGCGCTCGGCGACCAGATCCTGTTGTGGCTGGCCGCCGGCGGCGTGGCCGCATTGCTCGCCGCCAATCCGATGCTGTTCCGCGGCGTGCAATGGCTCGGCGCTGCGTACCTGGTGTGGATCGGCGTGCAGCTGCTGCGCAGTCGCGGCGACGGCGCGGGCATGGTCTCGATGGGCAGCGGTCACTGGTTCCGGCAGGGCCTGCTGATCACGCTGCTCAATCCGAAGGCCGTGCTGTTCTACATGGCGTTCTTTCCGCTGTTCATCGATCCGGCGCAGCACCGCGGCCTCGCGACGTTCGCCACGATGTCGGTGCTGATCTGCGTGCTCGGGCTGCTCTACTGCTCGCTGCTGATCCTCGCCGGACACGCGCTGCGTGCACGCGTCGCCCGCGATCCGCGCATCACCACGTGGTTGCGGCGGATCGCCGGCGCGTGTCTGGTCGGTTTCGGCGTGCGGCTCGCGTTCAACTGAAAGGCGTCGGCGCGTGTCGCGACGCGCTCAACGCAGGGTGCGATCGAGCCAGTCGACGACGCGCTGCTGCAGGTCGATCTCGTGCGCCTGCTCGTGGAACCAGTGCGGACCGCGTGGATAGGTCACCAGCTCGACCGGCGTGCCGTTGAAGCGCAGGGCGCGGTGGAACATCTGCGCCTGCGACAGCGGCACGCGTGCATCGGCCTCGCCGTGCAGCAGCAGCACCGGCACGCGCACGTCCGCGGCGTGATGCAGCGGCGACTGCGCGTCGTAGGTGCCGCGTTCGCGCAGCGGATCGCTGAAGTAGCCGGGCAGGTAGTCCGGTACGTCGTTGGTCAGCGCCGCGCTGGCGAGATCGAGCACGCCGGCGCCGACGATCGCCGTGCGGAACCGGTCGCTGCGCGCGACCGCCCACGCCGACAGATACCCGCCGTAACTCCAGCCGCCGATCGCGAGGCGCTTCGGGTCGATCACGCCTTCGGCTTCCAGCACGTCGACACCGTCGAGCACATCCTGCAGCGGGCCGTCGCCCCAGTCGCCGCGGGCGAGTTCGGCGAACGCACTGCCATGGCCTTCGGAGCCGCGCGGATTCGGCAGCAGCACGGCGTAGCCGCGCGTGGCAAGCAGCTGCGCCCATTCGTGCCATGAGCCCTGCCAGCCCGACCACCACGCCCACGCCGGTCCGCCGTGGATCTGCACCAGCGTCGGCAATGGCGTCTGGCCGTCCCAGTCGGGCGGCGTGACCAGCAGGCCGCTGATCGCGCGGCCGTCGCGCGACGACGCCCATTCGAGTTCGCGTGCGCGGCCCAGCGCCCAGTCCGCGACCTGCGGCTGGTGATCGCTGCGCTGCGCGAGCCGGGTGCCGTCCCAGGTCCAGACGTTGCCCGGGCTGTCGTCGCGCAGGCCGAGGTAGGCGATGCGGCCATCGGCGGACGCGGTGAAGCTGCGATACGGAATCTGCGGCTGCGCGAGTTCGATGGCCGTGCCGCTCGACGCATCGAGCTGCAGCAGCGCACCGCGGATGCCGCGCTGGCCCTGGCCGAGCAGCGTGGTGTCGGTCTGCCAGCGGGCGAGCCACAACGTGCCGGGCCAGGCTTCGCCGAGGGCGATCCGCGTGCCGCGCCCGATGTCGTGGACGATCGGCGTCGCGACCATGCCGTGCGCGCCGAGCCGGCCGTACAGCAGGCGCGTGCCGTCGGGCGACCACTGCAGCGGATGCGCGGACGCGTGGGGTTCCAGCACGTCGCCGATGCGGCCGCTGTCGACATCCAGCAGCACCACCGCCGAGTCGTACCAGAAGTCGTTGAGCGTGGTGCCGGTCGAGCGGCGCAGCGCGAGCGTGCGGCCATCGGGCGACCAGGCGAGATCGTGGATCTGCATCCCGGTCGGCGTGAGCACGCGCGCCGCGCCGGTCGCGAGATCCTGCACCCAGACGCGCGAGAACCGCGTGGGCCGTTCGACGACAACCGCATCGTCCTTGGCCGCGAGTCGCGCCGCGTCCGCGTGCGAGGGCGCGTCGGTCGCCAGCCAGGCGATGCGGCGGCCGTCGGCGGACAGATCGAAGCTGGCGATGTCGGTCGCGGCGCGGGTCAACAACGTCGCCTGCGTGCCGTCGGCAGCGACGCGCCAGACCTGGTTCGTGCCGAGTGTCTGTCGGCCCGACACGGGCCGGTCCGACAGGAACAGCAGCTGGCGGCCGTCGCGCGACCAGCGCGGCTGCCGGTCGCTGGCCTCGGCAGGCAAGGGAATCGCACGCGGCGCGGCGTCGCCGTCGAATGCGCCGCGCCACAGCTGCGTGCGCGGCGGTTTGCCGTCGGCGCGCGGCGTGCCGACGGTGTAGGCGATCCGGCGGCCATCAGGGCTGATCTGCGGATCGTCGACAGCAAGCAGCGCGGCGATGTCCTGCGGCGTCGGCACATGCGCGCGCGTTGCGGGCACCTGCGCGGACGCGAGCGGCGCCAGCGACAACAAGGCGCAGGACAGCAGCAGGTGGCGGATCATGCGGAAGCGTCCTGCGTCACGGCGAGATGGGTGCGCAGCCAGCCTCCGCCCCGCGCGAGCGCATCGGTGGCGATGTCCGAGATCGACATCGCCTCGATGAAGCTGTGCGGCGTCCGCGGGTAGGCATGCGCGTCGACCTCGACGCCGGCCGCGCGCAGCCGCGCCGTCATCGCCGCGCTCTGCGCCGCGAGCACGTCGCGCTCGCCCCAGAGCAGCAGCGTCGGTGGCAGGTCGTGCAGCGCGGCGTGTGCGGGCACGGCGTAGCCATCGCGGCAGGTGGCCGCGTCGGGCCCGAGATACGCGGTCCAGTAGGCCGCCATCTCGTCGGCGCTGAGCATGTCGTCGGCGGTGCCGAGGGTGCGCACCGAATCGGTGTCGAGCGCGGTATCGAAGGCGCCGTAGAGCAGCAGCAGCGCGTCGATACCATCATGCGCGCCGACATCGCGCAGGCGCAGCGCGGTCGCGAGCGCGAGATTCGCGCCGGCCGAATCGCCGCCCAGCGCCACGCGCGTCGCGTCGATGCCGAACGTATCGGGCTGCTCGCGCAGCGCCCGGATCGCGGCGAGGCACTGCTCCAGCGCGACCGGATACGGATGTTCAGGGGCCAGCGCGTAGTCCACGCCGATGACGACCACGCCGGCGCGTTCGGCGAGTTCGCGCATCAGCCGGTCGTGCGTGTCGAGACTGAAGAGACACCAGCCGCCGCCGTGCAGATACACCAGCGCCGGCGCGCGTGTGGTCACGCCCTGCGGCCGATGCACGCGCACGTCGAAACCGTCGGCGCCGTGGGCGATCCGGTGCATCGTGGTCGCTGCCATCTCCGGTCCGCCCGCGCGCCACGGCGTGCGTACGGTCTCCGCGATCGCGCGTTGCTGCGGCCAGTCGAGGCGGCGGCCGTCGGCGAGTCGTGCGCCTTCGCTGCAGACCGTGTGCACGAAGGTGCGCAGCGCCGGATCCAATGCGTCGAGACTCGCGCTCATGCAGGGCGGTCCGCGTCGAAATCGCGCATCCAGGCGACGAGATCGTGTTCGCCGCCGCTGATCAGGCCCGCGATCAGCTGCGCGAAATCGTGCGGTGCCTCGTCCTGGCCGAGCTTGAACGTCGCGCGCGTATCGAGGATCCGGCCCCGCAATGCGGTGACGCCCTGCGCGAGCCGCGCGTAGCGTTCGCCCATTTCCGGCAGCGCCCACGCGTTCGGTCGCCCGGCTTCCATCGACGTGACCAGGGCATCGAGTTCGTCGGCGATGTCGGCCTCGGTCTCGCTGCAGTCGACGTGCAGGGTGAATGCGGCGGCGGCGTAGTTCCAGCTCGGTGCCTGGGTGCGATCGTCGAGCCAGCTCGGCGACACGTAGGCATGTGGCCCGATCACCAGCGCATAGGCGACGGGATCGCGACGCAGTCGCGCGACATGCGGATTGCGACGCGCGACGTGTCCGCGCAGCGCGACCAGACGGCCCTCGGCATCGATCTCGGTGCGCAGCGGCAGCGGCGTGAACGCGGCATCGTCGCCGCCGGCGGAGACCAGCCATGCGAACGGCTGCGCGTCGAGCAGGCGCAGCACGTCGCCGTCGTGGCGCGGGGCGTATCGGGAATCGCGGGAGTGGCCCATCAGCGTGTGTCCTGTGTGGCGGCCACCGAGACCGGCGGCCAACGGTCGCACCAGGGCGCGGCCGTTTCCAGCTCGAAGGCGAGTGCGAGCAGCATGGCTTCGCGTCCGCGGTCGGCGGCGAACTGCAGGCCGATCGGCAGGCCGTCGCGGCCGTGCGCGAGCGGCAGCGAGATCGCCGGCGTGCCGGCCAGATTCTGCAGTGGTGTGTAGGAGATCCATTCGAACATCGCCGGCATCAGCGCATCGAAATCGCGATCGGGCGCGAGCGTGCCGAGCGTCGGCGGCGGCGTGCGCAGCGTCGGGCACAGCAGCACGTCGTGGCGCGCGTGGAAGTCGGCGAACGCCGCAGGCAACGCCGCGACGGTCGCCCAGGCCTGTTCGAGTTCGGGCACGCCGCAGTGCGTGTCGTGCCAGTGCGCGAGGCCGCGCGTCCACGGTTCCAGCGCACGTTCGGCGAAGGCCGCGCCGCCCTGCGCGACCGCGAGTTCGACCGCGTCCGCACCGAGCCGCGACCACAAGGTGTACAACGCGGCCCACACCGCCTCACCCGGCAACGGCCAGGCGACCGGCTCGACGTGGTGGCCCAGCGACTGGCACAGACGCGCCGTGGCATCGAGCGCGGCGGCGACCTCGGGATCGGGCGCGAGGCCGGGCAGCGCATCGACGACCAGACCGATGCGCAGACGGCGCGCGTCCGGTCCGGTCACCGCGACGGGCGACTCCGGATGCGCGGCGGCGAAGGCCCACGCCGTGTCGCGCACGGTGCGTGACATCAGGCTGTCGGCGACGATCAGGTCTTCGATCGCATGACGTCCGCGCACCGGCACGCAGGCACCGCGTCCAGGCTTGAGGCCGACGACGCCGCAGGCCGATGCGGGGATCCGGATCGACCCCGCCCCGTCACTGCCATGCGCCAGCGGCACGATGCCGGCCGCGAGCGCCGCGCCGGCGCCGCCGCTGGAACCGCCCGGCGAATGCGTCAGCGCCCAGGGATTGGCGGTGACCGGTCCGAGCAGCGGTTCGGTCGATCCCATCAGGCCGAACTCGGGCATCGCGCTCTTGCCGATCGCGACGAGACCGGCGGCCTCGAAACGCCGGACGAAAGGCGAGGCCTCATCCGCGGTCGCCAGCGTGCCGGTGCGGCTGCGCGAACCGCCACGCGTCGGCATGCCGGGCACGCGCAGCGAATCCTTCGGCAGCCACGGCACGCCGGCCAGTGGCGTGGCGGTGTCGACACCGGCGGCATCGAGCGCGCGCGCATGCTGCCGGGCCGCGTCGAACGCGGTGTGGCTCAACGCGCCGAGCACGGGATCGAAATGGCGGGCGCGGAGAATCGCCGCGTCGGTGAGGTCCAGCGCGCCCAGCTCGCCGCGGGCGCGCAGCGCACCCTGGGCGTGGGCGTCCAGCCGGCCGAGCGCGAGCGCATCGGCGAGGCCGGCCGGGGAATCGAACACGGTCATGGGGAAACAGATCTCCGGCCGCAATGGCGGTCGTGGTCGGACAACCGGCGCGGGCCGGCGTGGGGATCGCGCATCGTCAGTAGTGCCAGTGCACGGTCACGCCGACGGTGCGCGGCCGCACGATGCCTTGGCCGATGCCGTTGACCTCCGACACGCTGCGGGTGATGCCGCGGGTGTCGCCGAGATTGCTGCCGAACAGGGTCAGGTCGGTGTTGCCGAACGACATGCGGTAGCGCAGGTCGACGGTGTTGTAGTTGCCCTGTTCGTTGCGCACCGCGCCGGGCACGGCGGAGTTGAGATCGCTGATGCCGCTGCCGATGTACTGGTGGGCCAGCGTCAGCGTCGGCGAAAAGCGCGTGTCGAAGCGGTAGCTCAGCACGTTGCTGACGGTCCAGTCGGCCGAGCCCGGCAACTGCGAACCGGCGGGCGCGGTGCCGGCGAACAGGATGTCGAGATCCTCGTCGAGGCGCGCCTGCTGCCAGGTCGCGGCCAGCGTCCAGTCGAAGCTGTCGACCGGGCGCCACGTGGTGGCCAGTTCGATGCCGCGGCTGTAGGCCTTGCCGCCGTTGCTGGCGTAGTTGAAGAAGTCCGGCGTCTGCAGACGCAGCTGGATGTCGCTCCAGTCGACGTAGAACAGCGTCGCGTCGACCAGCCAGCGGCCGTCGGCCCAGCTGGTGCGCGTGCCGAGCTCGTAGTTGATCAGGCTGTCGCTGGCGGAGCCGGCGGGAATCGGGAACGCACTGAGCCCGGGCGTGTTCGGCTCGCCGAAGCGGAAGCCTTCCGACACCAGCGCGTAGAGCATCAGATCCGCCGACGGCGTCCAGGTCAGCGAGACCTTGGGATTGAAGCCGTCCTCGTCGGTGCGCGAGCGGGTGACGATGGGATCGCCGGGATACGTCGAGAAGCCGACCTGCGTGGTCTGCGCTTCGACGCTGGTGCGGAAGAAGCGGCCGCCGAAGGTAGCCTTCCATTGATCATTGAAGTGGAAGGTGCCTTCGCCGAACACCGCGAGTTCCGAACCGTCGAGATGGCTGTAGAACGCGTTGAACGTCGAACCGTCAGGCGCGATCACCGCGCCGCTGCCCGGACCAAACAGCGACGAGCGGTCGAACGCACCGGCAGCGCCCGCGGCGCCGATGGTCTCGTAGAGATCCTTGTCGGTCTGGAACACCATGCCGCCGACCAGCCATTCCAGGCGCTGGTCGCCCGGCGAGGCCAGACGCAGTTCGAGGCTGCGGCCGGTGCTTTCGCCGCCGGAGGCGATGAACAGCGGCGTGTCGAGATCGAGGTCGAGATCGGCGTTGTAGAACACGCGGATCGGGGTGAAATCGAACTGCCAGTCCTGCTGCTTGTGCTGCTGCGACAGCAGTGCGGTCAGCGTGGCGAAGCCGAGGTTCTGATCGAGGCGCAGGCTGTGCACGGCGACCTTCGTGTCGGTGAATTCGGGAATCGCGGTGTCGCGTTCGAACTCGCCGAGACCGGCGATGCGGTAGCTGTTGTCGTCGGCATCGGTGTTCTGCCACAGGCTCAGCCAGCTCAGCGTGGTCGCCTCCGACGGCGTCAGCGTCACCGACAGGCGGCCGCCCGCGGTGCGGCTGTCGTTGCTGCCTTCGCGGCCGAGGCCGATGTTGTCCAGATAGCCGGGATCGTCGCGGTACTGCGCGACGGCGCGCACGGCGAGGATGTCGTCGGCGATCGGCAGGTTGACCATCGCCTTGCCGCCGAAGCCGATGTCGGCGTTGCGCGTCTGGCTGGCGGTGGCTTCCACGGCGGCGTCGAAGCCGGTCGGGTCGGCGACGTTGGCCACGTAGTTGATCGCGCCGCCCATCGAGGCCGAGCCGAACAGCGTGCCCTGCGGCCCGCGCAGTACTTCGACGCGGTTGATGTCGAAGGCGTCGATGTCGGGGATGACGATGCTGAAGCCCGGTTCGGTCAACGGCACTTCGTTGAGGAAGTAGCCGGTCGTCGTCTGGCCCTGCACGTTGCCCGAGCTGGTCGCGATGCCGCGCATGACCACATGCGAGACGCCCGGCTGGTAGCTGTTGAACACCACGCCCGGCGTGCGCTGGATGTAGTCGGCCAGCGACTGCGCGCCGAGATCCTCCAGCTGCTGGCCGGTGACCGCCGAGACCGAGCCGGCGATCTCACGCACCGATTCGTTGCGCTTGCCGGCGGTGACGACGATCGCGTCAAGATCGGTGGTCGAGGCGGGCGTGGTCGACGCGGCGGGCGCTGCGGTCTGCGCCATTGCCGGCGCGGCGATCAGCGGCATGCACAGGCAGACGAGACGGATGGCGTGGGCCAGACGTGCGGTGGTGAGCGGCTTCATGGCGATTCCCGTGGGCGATGGCTGGACTGGGACCAGGCCGCTGCGGCTTCGCGGAGTGCGGGCGAAGCGCGGCGCTGACGTTCGAGTAATAGAAGACGGGCGCAACCGCGTCCAGCAGATTCCACGGAAGTCGTGCATGGTTTAAATCATTGATCGGAAAAGGCCTGATGGGCACGCCGCCGAAGAAGCCACGGAATGCGGGCGCGAATTACGCAGGATCTGCGTCGCCGGCCCCGGAATTCGATACGTTGTAGCGCTGCCGCAGCCCGCCGCGGCCGCCGCAACCGCCCAGGAGCGCCGCATGTCCGCCCGTTCGCCCGACCGCACCGACCTGAAGATCCTCGATGTGCTGCAGCAGGATGCACGGATCACCAACCACGCCCTTGCCCAGCGGGTGGCGCTGTCGCCCAGTGCCTGCCTGGCCCGGGTGCGCGCGCTGGAGCAGCGCGGCCTGATCCGCAGCTATCGCGCCCACGTCGCCGTTGACCGCATCCGCTCGGCGACGATCGTCATGGCGCAGATCAGTTTCCAGAAGCACGCGCTTGAGGAGTTCACCGCGTTCGACCGCTGCATCCTGGCGATGCCGGAGATCGTCGAAGCCAGCCGCGTGTCCGGCCCCTACGACTACATGCTGCGGGTCATCGTGCGCGACGTGCATCACTGGAAGGACATCGCACGCTCGCTGCTCAGCGGCGACTACGGCGTGGAGAAGATCGTCTCCCACTTCCTGATGGACGAGGTCAAATCCTTCGCCGGTTATCCGCTGACCGACGACGAACCAGCGCGCGGTTGAGCGCGGCTCAGTACAGCCGGATCGGCAGCTCGCGCGTGGCGCTGTTGCCGCTGGAATCACGCACGGTGGCACGCAGCAGGTAATCGCCGACCGGCAGGTCCGCCGGATCCCACAGCATCGCTTCGAGATGACCGTCGCGGACGAGGTTGTTGACCGCGTAGCGGAAGCGCGTGCGCGAGGCACCGTGCACGGTGATGCCGCTGTCGGCGGAATAGGCGACGCGCACCGCATCGCGATGCGGCGGCATGCGGTCGAAATCGATCGTGAAACGCGGGACTTCGAAACCGGGCATCGGGCGGCCGTCGGCGGCCAGCAGCTGCCAGCCCAGCGTGTGCAGGCCGAGACGCCGGCGCGGCAGGTTGCCGTCCACCTGGTCCCAGGCCTCGACGATGATCTGCAGGCCGCCGCCGTCGCGCGGCAGGATCACGCGGCCGTCCTCGCGCGACGTCATCGGCATGTCGAGCGCGTCGAGCAGGGCGAGATCGTCGATGCGCGGCGCGATGGTGTCGACGAAATTGCGGAAGCCCAGCGTCACGGCATTGCGCTGGTAGCCGGACGGTCCGAGGATCAGATGCACGTGCGCCTGCGCGTTGATCGTGCCGATCGCATCGCCCGCGCGGATGTGCGTGCCGCGCGGAATGCGCACGCGCATGGGTCGGCCGTCATCGCCTGCGATCAGCTGGAAACGCGGGTCGAGCACCTGGCCGCGCGGCGTACGGCCGACGCGCATGTGCATGTAGGCCAGATCGTCGATCGCGAGGTGCTCGGCCTGGTCGCCGAATCCGCTCGCCGCATAAGGACTCGCGACTTTCGCATCGGCGATCGCCAGGACCGGACTGCCGACATCGCCGCGTACGTCGAAGCCGGCGTGCAGATGGCTGCGCGATTCGCCGCGGAAATTGCCGCGCACCTCGCCGAGCGTGCCGACGACTTCGTGCCAGCCGTCCTGCGGCGCGAGCGGCCAGCGGCCGCGTGTGTCCGGCAGCGCGGCGTCCGGCGCAGGACCGACCGTGGCGTTGGCGAGATTCTGCTTCGCACCGGCGCGGCGCACCCGAGTGATCCGGTGCACGCGATACGCCGCGGCATCGGCCACCCACAAGCGGCCGAAGCGATCGAACGCGAGGCCGGCCGGCCGCGCGAGGCGCTGCGCCATGTCGCGACCGGTCAGCACGCGTGCGCGACCGTCGGCTTCGAGCTGCAGCACGCGGCCCTGCGCGAGTTCGCCGACGTAGAGCCGCTGCTGCGCATCGATGGCGATGGCCACCGGCGACGCGGGCGCGGCATCGGGTTCGTCACCGTGCAGTGCCAGCGTCGTCGTCATGCCGTCGGGCGCGATGCGCCGGATCGCGTGGTTGCCGGTGTCGGCGATCCACAGCGCACCGTCGTCGGCCAGCGCGAGTCCGCTTGGCGTATCGAAACGCGCCTGCATACCGACGCCGTCGACGAAGCCCGGCCGTCCGTCGCCGGCCAGCGTGCGCACGGCGCCGGCTTCGATCACGCGGATACGGTCGTTGAAGCCATCGGCGACGTACACGCGTCCCGTCGCATCGACGGCCACGCCGGTCGGCGCGTGGAAGCGCGCCTGCGCCGCCGGGCCATCGACGAAACCGGCCTCGCCGGTGCCGGCGAGCGTCGTCACCGTGCCATCGGGCGCGCTGCGGCGGATCGCATGGTTGCCGGTGTCGGCGACGTACAGCGCACCGCCTGCGTCGAGCGCGAGACCGGACGGCGTGTGGAAACGCGCATCGGCGCCGCGTCCATCCTCGAGACCTTCGAGACTGCCGGCGAAGGTATCCACGCGGCCGTCGGGCCACACGCGGCGGATGCGGTTCGACGCGCCGCCATCGGCGACGAACGCAGTGCCGTCCGCCGCGACGGCGATGCCGAAGGGGTCGTCGAACCGGGCCTCGGAGCGCGCGCCATCGCGCACGTCGCGATGGCCGTCGCCGGCCACGGATTCGATCCGCGCCGGCAGGCCCGCAGGCGGCGGGCCGAGCACAGGACGCTCGGGCGTGCGCCAGTCCCAGATGAAGCTCGCCGCGAGCGCGACCGCCGTCAGCGCGGCGACGCACCAGATCGCGCCGCGCAAGCCGGGCCGCAGCCTCCGCGCCATGCAGCCGGATCAGTCCACGACGCGGCAGAACACCGCCTTGAGGTAACGCGACTCCTGCACGTGCGCCATGAACGGATGATCGGCGCCCGCGCCCGAGACCTTGAGGATCTGGATCGTGCGGTTGGCGTAGAACGCCGCGCGCCGCAGCATGTCGAGGAACTGTTCCTCGCTGACCAGGCCGGTGCACGAGAACGTCGCCAGCAGGCCGCCCGGCTTGACCACGCCGAGCGCGAGCTTGTTCATGTCGAGGTATTTCTTCAGCGCCGGAATCACCTGCTCGCGGTCACGCGTCATCTTGGCCGGGTCGAGCACGACGACGTCGTAGGCATCGCCCGCATTCGATGCATCGCGCAGCCACGGGAAGATGTCGGCCTGCACGAACCTGATGCGGGCATCGTTGAGCCGGGCGTTGCCCTTGGCGATCTCGATCACGTCTTCGTCGATGTCGATGCCGACCACTTCGCTGGCGCCGCGCACGGCGGCATACACACCGAACCCGCCGGTGTTGCAGCACAGGTCGAGCACGCGCTTGCCTTCGACCTGGCGGCTCAGCCATTCGCGGTTCTCGCGCTGGTCGGCGAAGAAGCCGGTCTTGTGCGCGCCGGCCGGATCGGCGCGGAAGCGCACGCCGTACTCGGTGATGATCGCCGGATCGGCCGGCACGCTGCCGCGGTAATCGAAGCTCTCCTGCTTCTGCACGTGCTCGTCGGCGAAGCTGTGGAAACGGCAGCCGGGGAACTGTTCGGTCAGCGCTTCGTAGATCCATTCGCGATGGCGGAACATGCCGGCGCTGAAGAATTCGACGACCAGCAGATCGCCGTAACGATCGACCACGAGGCCCGACAGGCCGTCGCCTTCGCTGTGCACGACGCGCCAGGCATCGGACACCGCATCGAGTTTGAGCACATCGCGGCGCAGCGACACGGCCTCGGCGATCTTGCGCGAGAACCAGCCCGCATCGACCGGTACATCGGGGTGCGTTTCGAGGATGCGCACGGCGATGCGCGAATGGCCGTTGTAGAAACCGCGGCCGATCCACTCGCCTTCGACACCGATGACATCGACGATGCTGCCCGGCTTGGGGCGCTGCGCCGGCTTTTCGACGAGGCGCTGGAAGATCCAGGGATGGCTGGAACGCCAGGCGTTCTTCAGGTGTACGGTCGGGTAGGGTGCGTTCATCCCTGCGATTTTACCGCGTGCACTTGCCCGTCACGCGCGGTCACCGCAGAATCCGCCCCCGAAGGGGAGTAGCTCCCAGCGTGCAGGCCGTCATTTCGAGCAGCGATGCTCCGGTCGCACGGCAGTCCAACCGGGCTGTGAGCAAGACCTTCGCCGCAATGGCGAAGGCACGTCCCCGGATTCCGGTTCCCGGTTCCCGACGATGTCCGCGCCCTGCGGACCTCCTCCACATGCTCGGGAATCTCGATGGATACGATTGGCAATGTCTGGTTATGGGTCGGCTTCGGCGGCCTGGTGGTGGTCGCGCTGCTCGTCGACCTGGTGCTGATGCGCCATGGCGGCGCGCACAAGGTGACGTTCAAGGAAGCGCTGTGGTGGAGCCTGGGCTGGGTGGCCCTGGCGCTGCTGTTCAACGCCGGCCTGTGGTGGTACCTGCACGAAACCGCGGGCGCTGCGCTCGCCAACCGCGTGGGCCTGGAATTCCTGACCGGCTATCTGGTCGAGAAGTCGCTCGCGGTCGACAACATCTTCGTCTTCCTGCTGCTGTTCACCTTCTTCGGCGTGCCCGAGGAACAACGCCAGCGCGTACTGATCATCGGCATCCTGCTGGCGCTGGTGTTGCGGGCGGTGCTGATCTTTGTCGGCGCGGCGTTGCTGGCGCAGTTCCACTGGCTGCTGTACGTGTTCGGCGCGTTCCTGCTGCTGACCGGCTTCAAGATGTGGTTCGCCGCCGGCAAGGAGCCGGATCTGGAGAACAACGTGGTGCTGCGCTGGATGCGCGGGCATCTGCGGCTCACCGACGGCTACCGCGGCGCGGCGCTGCGGGTGCGCGAGGGCGGCGCCTGGGCCTACACGCCGCTGTTCGTGGTGCTGGTGCTGATCGGCGTGATCGACGTGATCTTCGCGGTCGACAGCATCCCGGCGATCTTCGCGATCACCACCGATCCCTTCATCGTGCTGACGTCCAACGTCTTCGCGGTGCTGGGCCTGCGCGCGATGTTCTTCATGCTCGCCGGCATGGCCGACCGCTTCCATCTGCTGCCCTACGGCCTGGCCGTGGTGCTGGTCTTCATCGGCGCCAAGATGCTGCTGATCGACGTCTACAAGATCCCGGTGCTGTGGTCGCTGGGCGTCGTGGCGGTGATCCTGGCGGTCACGGTGGCGCTGAGTCTGGCGCGACCGCCGAAGCCGGTGACCGGTGGCTGAGGCGCGTCCGCGTCAGGCCGGCGCGGGCAGGGCGACCTCGACATCGCGATCGATGACGCGGTTGCGGCCCGCGCGCTTGGCCAGATAGAGCCGGCGATCGGCCATCGCCAGTAGTGCGTCGAGGTCCGGCTCCCGGCCCTCGCGCACATGGGCGATGCCGATCGACAGCGTCACCGCCGTGGCCACGCCATCGACCACCGGCGGATACGCGGCGACCTGTGCGCGCAGACGGTCTGCGCGCTCGGCCGCATCGCCGATGCCGCCACCGGTCAGCAGCATGCAGAACTCGTCGCCGCCGAAACGGCCGACGACTTCGCCCTCGCGCATCGCGGCACGCAGACGCGCGGCGACGCTCGCCAGCACACCGTCGCCGGCGGCGTGGCCGTGCGCGTCGTTGACGGCCTTGAAGCCGTCGACGTCGATCATCAGCAACGCGGCCAACCCGTCGTCGCGCGTGCGCGCCAGGCGCCGCTGCGCGAGTTCGAAAAACGCGCGCCGGTTGTGGATGCCGGTCAGCGCGTCCTCGGCCGCGAGGCCCTCGAGCCAGCGCTGCTGGCGTTCGAGCTGCAGCAGCAGGAACGCGAACGTCGCGAACACCGGCGCCACCAGGAAGTACGCGAGCGCCATCTGCTGCCCGGGGGTGATGCCGGCGCCGAAGGTCGGACCGGACTGCGGGTTCCAGCCCTGCTCGGCGAGGCGATAGAGGCACACCAGCGCGGCGCCGACGAACAGCACCACCAGCGCGCGTTCCGGCCACGGCCGCCGCCCGCCGCGACGCAGCGGCGCGCGTACCGACAGCAGGACCGTCAGCAGCGCGGCGGTCCAGAACATCGCGATGCGTTTCTCGGGCCCTTGGTCGGGCACCAGCAACGCCAGCAACAGCACCAGCGCCGGCAGATAGACCAGAGCCCACGACCACGACGTGCGCGCGGGTGTCGACGGCAGGCTGCGCAAAAGGGCGCGCAGCATCGCCGCATAACCGGCGACCAGCAGCGCGCAGGCGATCGCCTGCACCGTCCCGCCGAGCACCGAGGTCGGCACGGCGAACAACGGCCAGGCCAGGGTCTGCAACGCGAGCCCGGCCGTCCATTCGCGCAGGCCGGCACGTTCGCGGATGCGCTGTTCGCGCAGGACCAGCCACGTCATCGCCGCCAGCGAGACCGCCAGCAGCACGAACATCGACAGCAGGGTGACGTGCCAGGCATCCATGCGATGCACGCTCCGACAGGGCGCCCCGGACCGGGGTCGGGCGATACGGTAGCGTGTGGATCGCGGATGTGTGTCGTGCGCACCGTGAAAAGCGACGCGCGTCACGTCGGCTTGCAACCGCGCGATCCGTCGCCATGCTGGGACACATGCATCTCGACAGTCCCGACGACCTCCCCGATTCCGAACTCCAGCGCGCACGCGACAAGCGCCGCCTGTCCAACGCATTGAAGGCCAGCGTGCTGTTCGTGCTGCTGCTGTGCATCGTGTTCGGCGTGCAGGCGGCGATCGACTGGCGCTTCCTCGCAGTGAAGCCCGGCGAATGGAGCGGCCTGCTCGGCCTGCTCACCGCGCCGCTGCTGCACGGCTCGCCGGAACATCTGATCGCCAATGCCAGCGCGCTGCTGCTGCTCGGCTCGCTGGCGCTGGTGGTCTATCCCCGCGCCACGCTGCGCGGCCTGCCGCTGATGTGGCTGGGCTCGGGCCTGGGCGCCTGGCTGATGGGCACGCCCGGTTCGCACCATCTCGGCGCCAGCGGCGTGACCCACGGCCTGATGTTCCTGGTGTTCGTGCTGGGCCTGCTGCGCCGCGACCGGCCCTCGATCGCCGCCGGCATGATCGCCTTCCTGTTCTACGGCGGCATGCTGCTGACGATCCTGCCGCAGGAGCCCGGTGTGTCCTGGCAGTCGCACATGGGCGGCGCGATCGGCGGCGTGCTGGCCGCGTTCTGGTTCCGCTACGCCGATCCGGTCCCGCCGCGCCGGCGCTACAGCTGGGAGATCGAAGAGGAAGAAGCCGCGCGCGCCGAACTCGAACGCCGCGACACCTTCGAACCGCCCGCCCCGCACGACGTGCCGGTGCTGTGGGAACGACCAACGGAAGAGCCGCGCGGTGTGGTGCTGCGGTTTCCGGATCGGCGGAGTGGGCGAGACGGCGCACCGGAGTGAACGATGCCGCCGAAACCTGCTGACCTGTGTCAGGCTGCGGCACGGCCTTTGAAGCGGCGCGTCGATCCGGAGGTATGACATGGATGTCATCGAACACCAGTGGCTGTCCGGCCCCGCGCGTTGGCGATGCGGCGACCGGCTTTGCGCGATGGCGATCACGTGGGGTCTGCTCGCATGTCCGGTGGGTGCACAAGCGCAGGCGCGCATCGCGTTGAATGCCGCGGAGTCCGGGAGCCGAGTCGCGGTGGAGATGGTGCGAGCGCACTGCACCGCGCGGATCGTGTTCGCCGAAGATGTGCCCGGTGGGCGCCGCGCCAGCTGGCGGCTGGAGGCACCCTGGTCGTGGGTGGATGACCGTGAGGCGCGGAGCCCGACCTGTCTGTCCCGGATCGCGTTCTCGGCACCAGCGGAGAGCGACGCAGCGGATCGTGAGTATCCGTTCGTGTTCGCGTCGGCGGCGGGGCTGCACGTCCATCTTCCGGCGCTTGCCGTGGCCGGTGAGCCTGCATCGACGCCGGACGCGGTTCGCCTGGTGTCGTCAGGCTGCCCGGAGACCTCGCCAACAGCGCTCACCGGTTACCGGCTGATCGATTCCTGCGTGCAGAGCGCAGCCACGACGTCGATTGATGCACGTACACCCGCCTGGCTCGCGCATCTGCTCGAAACGACATTCACCGACACGCTCGCCCGGGGGAAATCGCTGTTCGGAGCCCTTGACACTGCACCCGTACGCCTGTTCGTCAGGTATGACGCCGGGCCGGGACCCCAGACATGGCGCGGTTGGACCAGCGGCCCGGAGTTGTTTCTCGGATTCTCGGGCGACTGGAGCGAGGACGACGCACTCCGCTTAGAAGCCAGGAAGTACGTGATGCACGAGGTGCTTCACCTGTGGTTCGGGTGGAAGCGGCCTGCCGATCCGAATACGCCGGCGTGGTTGTCCGAGGGCTTCGCGGAGTACTTCGCGCTAGATCTGATGCGCGAGCGTGGACACCAACCGGTCGCAGAGTTCCAGCGCGCGATCATGGATCACTACGATCGATGCCTTGCGCATACGGCGGGCGGATCGTCCCGGCCTTCATCGCTCTCGGGCGCATCGATCTACGACTGCGGGGTGACGGCCGTCTATCGGCTCGACCGGTCTCTGGGGAGCACAACGATCGCCCACGCGGCCGCCCCTTGGCGCAGCGTGTTCGATTCGTCAGGCTTGGGAGTCACGCTTGACGAGGTGGCCAAGCACTACGTAGCCGCAGGCGCCGAACCGATCACCGCGGGCGACATCGATCGCATGGCGACATCGCCCGAAGAAGATGGTCTGGGACTGACGGTCATCGCGGACACGACATCGGAAGTATTCGGGACGCAGGCGAGGGCCCATCTGCTGCAGGCGCTGGTCCAACAGTTCTGCCCGCGACCGCCGTACGGATTCACCACCTTCGAGGACCACGTCGAGCTGGACACCGGTGACGACTGCGGGCCTCTGTCCGGGAGGCCGCGTGTGTACGGCGTCGAAGCCGTCAGTCTGTTCGGCCCCGATGCGGCTGCGGCAGTGGAGGCAGCGATCGGTGCATGCGAACGACACATGCCGATCCGCCTGTTGCAGCCGATGGGCACCCATCTGCAGGTTGAGTGCAGGCAGCCTATCTCGCGGCCGAAACCCGTCCTCCGGATACGATGCGCGCCGGAATCGGCGTGCGATCTGGCACGCGAGGAAACGTCCGCCCCGATCTGAGCGCAGGCGCGATGTGGTTTCTGCGTCCAATGCACTACATTGGTGCAATGGCCGACGAAACCCCACCGCCGCAACCTTTCGACGCACTGGTCACGCCGCTGGTCTGGGCCGACGCCGACGGGCGCATCCGCACCTGTAACGTCGCCTTCGCGCGTTGGCTCGGGGTCGGGCGCAAGCGCCTGATCGACCAGCCGCTGGCGGCGCTGGAGGTCGATGGCGAAGTCCTGCGGCTGGCCCTGCGCACGCCCGGCGATCCGGCCGACGGTCCGATGCGCGTGCGCCGGCTGGTGCTGGCCTTCCTCGGCGGCGAGCCGCGCTTCGCCGATGCCTGGCTGTCGCGCGAGGCCGACGGCGGGCTGCTGCTCGAAGCGCATCCGGTCGACGAATTCCCCGGCGCCGATCCGACGCTCGCGATGCCGCTGGCGCTGTCGGCGGCGCTGCGCGGTCTCGCCCATGAACTCCGCAATCCGCTGGCCGGCCTCAAAGGCGCTGCCCAGCTGCTGGCCCGGCGCGTCAGCGATGGCGAATCACGCGAGCTGGTGGCGCTGGTCGACACCGAAGTCGCGCGTCTCGGCACGCTGGTCGACCAGTTGCTGTCGCCGCGTTCGCCCACGCCGCACCGCGCGCTCAACATCCACGGCGTGCTCGAACAGGTGCTGCGCCTCGCCGAAGCCGACGCCGGCTGGGCGGTGCGCATGTTGCGCGATTACGACCCGAGCCTGCCCGAGCTGTCCGGCGATCCCGACCGTCTCACCCAGGCGATCTGGAATCTCGTGCGCAACGCGATCCAGGCCGGCGCCGCCAACATCACCCTGCGCACCCGCGCCGCGCTCGGCGTGCGCATCGGCGACGAAGTGCACGCGATGGTGCTGCGGCTGGAAGTCGTCGACGACGGCCGCGGCGTGCCGGAGGACATGGTCGAGCAGATCTTCCTGCCGCTGGTGTCCGGGCGTCCCGACGGCAGCGGCCTGGGCCTGGCGATGGCGCAGCAGGTCGCGCGCGAACACCGTGGCGCGCTGGTCTACCGCTCGCGCACCGGGCATACCGTTTTCACCTTGCAGCTGCCGTTTCCTGTCGAGGACGACGCGCCCGAAACAGCCGCCAGCACCGCGCCGGAGCCCGCCGCATGAGTACCCCCGCCCCGCGCATCTGGGTCGTCGATGACGACCGCTCCGTCCGCTTCGTGCTGGCCACCGCGCTCAGCGAAGCCGGTTACGACGTGTCCGGTTTCGACAGCGCGCAGGCCGTGCGCGACGCGCTGGCCAAGCGGCCGCCGCCGGACATGCTGTTCACCGACGTGCGCATGCCCGGCGATTCGGGCCTGCAGCTGCTCGATGGCCTGAAGCAGCAGCATCCGCAGCTGCCGGTCGTGGTGATGTCTGCCTACACCGATGTCGCCAGCACCGCCGGCGCGTTCCGCGGCGGCGCACATGAATTCCTGTCCAAGCCCTTCGATCTCGACGAGGCCGTCGCGCTGGCCGCACGCGTGCTCGGCGACCACGACACCGCGCCCGCCGATGCGCCGCAGCCGACCGGCGACAGCGATGCGCTGGTCGGCGACACCGCCGAAATGCGCCAGCTGTTCCGCGCGATCGGCCGCCTCGCGCAGGCGCCGGTATCGGTGCTGGTCACGGGCGAAACCGGCACCGGCAAGGAACTCGTCGCACGCGCGCTGCACCGCGAATCGCCGCGTGCGCGCAAGCCTTTCGTCGCGCTCAACACCGCGGCCATTCCGGCCGAACTGCTGGAGAGCGAACTGTTCGGCCACGAGGCCGGCGCGTTCACCGGCGCGTCGCGGCGCTACATCGGCCGCTTCGAACAGGCTGACGGCGGCACGCTGTTCCTCGACGAGATCGGCGACATGCCGGCCTCGCTGCAGACGCGCCTGCTGCGCGTGCTGGCCGAGGACGAATTCTTCCGCGTCGGCGGACGCGAACTGATCCGCGTCGACGTGCGCGTGATCGCGGCGACGCATCAGGACCTGGAGCGTCTGGTCGCAGAGGGCCGCTTCCGCGCCGATCTGCTGCATCGCCTCGATGTTGTGCGCCTGAAGCTGCCGCCGCTGCGCGACCGGCGCGACGACGTCGGCCAGCTCGCCGAGCGGTTCCTGCAGGCCGCAGCCGAAAAGCTCGATGCGCCGCCCAAGCGGCTCGGTCGCGCAGCGCTGCAGCGCCTGCGCGAACACGCCTGGCCCGGCAACGTGCGCGAACTGCAGAACCTGTGCTGGCGTCTGGCTGCACTGGCGCCAGCCGATCTGGTCACGCCGCAGGATCTCGACGGCCTGCTAAGCGCGAGCGCGTCGGTGCCGGATGCAGCCGAACCGGTGGCCGCAGGCGACTGGGACGACGCGCTGCGCGCCTGGGCCGATACGCGGCTGCGCGCCGGCGACGACGACATCCATGCGCAGGCGCGCGAACGTCTGGACCGCGCACTGCTGGAAACCGCGCTGGTGCACACCGGCGGCCGCCGCGCCGAGGCCGCCACGCGTCTGGGGGTCGGCCGCAACACACTGACCCGCAAACTCGGCGCGCGCCGGCGTCGCAGTTGAATGCCCTTCATCGATGCGCCGTGCGCGCGGGCTAAGGTGGCCGCCATGAACAGCACGATCCGACTTCCGATACTCGCGGCCGCCGCCGCGACCCTGCTCGCCGGTTGCGCCAGCGGGCCCCGTCCCGCCGCGCAGAGCGCGCCGCCCGCCGTGACCGCGATCGCCAGCACCGGCACCGCCCAGGGCGCGATCGCCAATCTCGCATCCGCGTCCGGCTCGCTGGTCAGCGGCCGCGTGGTGCTGACGCCCGATGTCGGCGGCGTGCGCGTGCGCGGCGAGGTGGGTGGCCTGGTGCGCAACGGCACCCACAACCTGCGCCTGCACACGCGCGGCGACTGCAGCGCGGTCGATGCGATCAGCGCCGGTCCCGAGTTCGACGCGCAGTCGGGCGTGCCGTCGCGGCAGCCGGATTCCGGCGAACGCGGCCGCATCGTCGCCAACGGCAGTGGCGTCGCCACCCTCGATCTGCTGCTGCCCGGCACCGTGCTCGGCGGCGGCGCGGCCAACGACATCGTCGGCCGCGCGCTGCTGATCCTCGGTGCGACACCCGGCGCGATCAGCGCCCGCGTCGCCTGCGGCACCGTCCAGGTCCAGTGAGCGGCCGTGGCGCACTCACGCGGCCCAGACCCGCCCGCGGGGATGCTGCCCGCTGCGTCAACGCGCGCCCGCCGCGCCCCACCCGATTCGAGGAGAGCTCCATGCGCACCCATACATTCCTGATGCCGATCCCCGCGGCGCTGGCCCTCGCGCTGGCCGCCTGCGGCGGCGGTGCCGACAACGCGAACACCGGCGACAACGCCGCAGCCGAAGCCGACCGCGCCGCCGAAACCACCGCCGCGACCCCGCCCGCAGCAGCGCCTGCGCCGGACGCGATGGCCGCTGCGACCGCCATGGCCACGCTGCAGCCGACCGCCGGCAACCAGACCGCAGGCGAACTGCGCTTCGCCGTCGTCAACGGTCGCATCGAGGTCACCGGCACCGTGACGGGCCTGCCGGCCGGCGGTACCCACGGTTTCCACGTGCACGAGACCGGCGATTGCAGCGCGCCGGACGGCAGCAGCGCCGGTGGTCACTTCAATCCCGGCAGCACCGATCACGGCCGCGTCGGCCAGGGCGCCCACCACGCCGGTGACAGCGACAACATCACCGCCGGCACCGACGGCACGGCCCAGGTCAGCGGCTGGCTCGAAGGCGCGACGATCGGCGGCGGTGGCGCCGACGACATCGTCGGCAAGGGCGTGATCGTCCACAAGGACGCTGACGACTACAAGACGCAGCCGACCGGCAATGCCGGCGACCGCCTGGCATGCGGTGTGATCCAGGCAGGCTGAGCACCGGCGCAACTGCGCCCTGAAGCAAGACCCGGCGCCCGTCTCCTGTTGCAGGAGGCGGGCGTTTTCTTTGTGCGCGTGCGCTGTCCGACGCTCAAGCCCCGTCGCGTTCCCGCGTGATCAACGCCTCCCCTTCCGGGAGAGGCCGACGCGCATCGCGTGTCGGGTGACGGCAGGGCGTTCTTTCGAATCCGGTTCGTAGGACGGGTAGAGCGCAGCGAAACTCGTCGACCAGGTTCCAGATTCCGCGGCGGCGTCGACCCTCACCCCAACCCCTCTTCCCGAGGGAGAGGGGCTAGAAACACTACGCTGACGTATCAACGCGCAATCAGACCCAGGCGACCCAGACGCCTCTCCCTCCGGGAGAGGCCGACGCGCATCGCGCGGCAGGTGAGGGCGCTCTTCGCGCGACCCTCAGCAGAAAGTCCGACCGATCCGACTGGCCGCAACAATTCGAACACCAACCTCAGCGCAACGCCCCCGCCGGATCCTGCCCGGGCGCCACGTGCACGAACACCACCGGCACGCCGTGCGCCTGCAGCACCGCGGACAACTGCCGCTGGCGCGCCTCGTACATCGCGAAGCCCTTCGCCAGCCGGTCGTCGTCCGACTCGCCTGGCGCACACCGGCGACGCCAGTCGTCGGGCGCGAGCATCGCGATCCGCACTTCACCGTCCACGTACCGCAGCAGCGGCTCCGGCGGCGCGTCGAGCCAGGCTTCGGATTCCGGTGCGAGCAGTGCCGTTTCCAGCACGTCCCACAGCGGGTCGAGTCCCTGGTTGCGGTACTGCAGCGCGGTCATCGCCAGCAGGTCGTGCAGCGTGAGATAGCGCGCGTGTTCGATGCGCGCGCCGAAGGCCTCCTGCGCACACAGGGCGGTGTCGGCCTGGGCCATGCCGAGGTCGAGCAGCATCGATTCCATGTGCGCCGCGACAGCTTCGGTCGCCGCGGGTTCGCCCACGAACAGATACGGCAGCACGCGCAGACGCCCGCCGGCGAGCTGCGCGTCGGACTGGAACGGCAGCGGCACGGCGCCGCCGGCATCGGCGCCGAAGGCGATGATGCGCGGGCCCTGCCCGGACTGCGGCGCGCGGACGCGCAGCTCGTCGAGACGGCGGTGCACCGGCCAGCCCGGACGCAGCAGTTCGGCGGGATCGAAGTGGGCGGCGGCGAACGACAGGTCGAGATCGCGCACCCCCGGCACGAGCGCGCCGAGGTCGCGGCCCAGCAGCTTGGCGAGCTCGCCCGCGGCCTGCTGGCCGAGCGCGCCGCGCGCGGGCGTGGAGTCGTCGCTCAACTCGAGGGCGAGCACGCCGAGCACCTGCGGGGCGGGAATTTGTCGGGAAATGTCGGGATCTGCGGTCATTGGCCGTGCACATGGGCAGCGATACACTCGTTCACATTATGCCCGTCCCGCGTCAGGGACAGTCTCACGCAGGTTCTGTCGAGGTCATTCCGATGCTGCTAGGTCGTCCCGTCGCCGTGCTCGGCGGCGTTCGTATTCCGTTCTGCCGCCAGAACACCGCTTATGCGGACGTCGGAAATCTCGGGATGTCGGTGCGCACGCTGGGGGCCCTGGTCGAGAAGTTCGGCCTGCACGGCCAGCAGCTCGGCGAAGTCGCAATGGGCGCGGTGATCAAGCATTCCAGCGACTGGAATCTGGGCCGCGAGGCCGCGCTGTCGTCGGGCCTGTCGGCGCTGACGCCGGGCATCACCCTGCAGCGCGCCTGCGGCACGTCGCTGGATTCGATCATCACGATCGGCAACAAGATCGCCACCGGCCAGATCGAATCGGGCATCGGCGGCGGTTCGGACACCACGTCCGACGTGCCGATCGTCTATGGCCGCGCGCTGCGTCGCCGGCTGCTGGCCGCGAATGCGGCGAAGACGCCGAAGGACAAGCTGGCCGCGTTCAAGGGCTTCCGTCTGCGCGAGCTCAAGCCGGATTTCCCGGGCGTCGCCGAGCCGCGCACCGGCAAGTCGATGGGCGAGCACTGCGAGGACATGGCGAAGGAGTGGAACATCGCGCGCGATTCGCAGGACGAACTCGCCGTCGCCTCGCACCACAAACTCGCGGCCGCCTACGAGCGCGGTTTCTTCGACGATCTGGTGGTGAGTTTCCGCGGCGTCTCGCGCGACAACATCCTGCGGCCCGACACCTCGCTGGCGAAGCTGGCGACGCTCAAACCAGCGTTCGACAAGACCTCCGGCCGCGGCACGCTGACCGCCGCGAATTCGACGCCGCTGACCGATGGCGCCTCCGCGTGTCTGCTGGCCAGCGACGAATGGGCTGCGGCGCACGGACACGACGTGCTGTGCCATATCCGCGACGCACACGTGTCGGCCGTCGATTTCGTGCACGGCGAGGGCCTGCTGATGGCGCCGACCGTCGCCGTGGCCGAAATGCTCGCGCGCAACAATCTCACGCTGCAGGATTTCGACATCTACGAGATCCACGAGGCGTTCGCTGCGCAGGTGCTGTGCACGCTGCGCGCGTGGGAGAGCGAGGACTACTGCCGCACGCGCCTCGGTCTCGACGCGCCGCTCGGCCGCATCGATCCGGCGAAGCTCAATCCGGTCGGCTCGTCGCTCGCCGCGGGTCACCCGTTCGCGGCGACGGGCGCGCGCGTCGTTGCCACGGCTGCGAAGCAGCTGAAGGAACGCGGTGGTGGCCGCGCGCTGATCTCGATCTGCACCGCCGGTGGCATGGGCGTCGTCGCGATCCTCGAACGCTGATCGCAGGGAGCGTCGTCATGTCCGTGTTCCGCATTCCGGGCCGTTTCGGTCTGCTCGCCGTCGCCGTGTGCGCGTTCGCCGCATGCGGCAAGGACGACGCGGACGCAGTGCCGCCGCCGAGCGCGTCGGGTCCGCAGCTGGTCTCGGCGCCGCCGCCGCGTGATGCCTTGCCGGACTGTCCGCGCCTGGCATCGACGCTCGGCGACATGGTTGCCGGTCTCGAGGCCGTCGACGACGCCGGCACCCGCCAGGACACGCCCGAAAGTTACGGCATCAGCTGCGCCTGGCGGTCGGCCGACGACGGCGCGGCGATCGGCGCGATCGTCATCGTCGACAACGAGCCGCTGACGGCGCAGGACATGCAGCGCGCCGGCATGTACGTCGAGGATCCGCGCGTGGCCGCGCTGGGTGGCTTCGTCGCGATTCCCGATGCGCTGCTCGATGGCAATGCGCCGCTCGGCCCCGTGGGACCGCAGGTCATCGTCGGACCGGTCACGGTCACGCTGGCGAGCAACGGGCGCGGACGTGCGGCGGATATCACGCTGGATCAGGCGGTCGATGGCGCGGTGGCGGTGCACCGTTCGATGCGTTGAGGGTGGGCCGCGGTCTTCGGCGTGCCGTCGGCGTCGCGGGTGAGCCGCCTTTCGATTGCTGCGCGTTCGGCTTACTTCAGATGCGCTCGCTGGACGTGCTCGATCCAGTTGCCTTGAACTGCTGACGCGGCGCAGCCGAGCCATCTGCTGACGCGCCCATCAGTCGCGGCCGCATCTGGCGGAACACCCCGGACCAGGGGCCGGGGTGTTCGCTTTTCGACTGCAAGAAGTGGTGTTCGTGCCCGCTGACGCACGCGTCAGCCGGACGAACGAACTCAGAACCGGTCCGTCGGATGCGGCGGCGCATCGCCGTGCACGTACGGCAGGCCGTGCGCATCACGCGTCTCGGGTTCGATCAGATCGTCGCGCGCTGCGAGCGGCGTTGCCGGCGGAAGCGCGACCACGGGTTCGTTGCGGGCGGCGCGCAGCGCATTCGCGTAACACAGACGTGCGTTGCGATCGTCGCCCTCGGCGGCATACGCGTCGCCCATCTGCACCCAGGCATCGCTACCGGCGCCCTGGTCGATCGCGCGCTGCAGGTAGTCGCGCGCGTTCGGCCAGTCGCGCTGCATGTGATGCAGGCGCGCGAGGCCGAGCATCACGCCCGGGCTCGACGGATGCGCGTTGAGCCAGCGCTCCATGCGCGACTGGCGATGTGCGGCGTCGCCGACCTCCAGCGATGCGTAACGCGCGGCGACACGCTCGTCCCAGCGCGCATCGAGCGAGGTTTCCAGACTCTTGAGCGCGGCGTCGTGCCAGCCCAGCGCAACCGCGCGGTCTGCGTAGGCCAGCACTACCGGCGTCTCGGTGCGGATGTGCTTGGGCAGCGCTTCCCAGCGCTCGGCGAGCACGTTGGCATCGGCGGCCTCGTGCAGCGACGCGGCGGCCCAGCGGATCTCGCGGAGTTCGAGCTGCGCTTCCGGCAACGCGTTCTGGCGACGCAGTGCGCCGAGCAGGCCATAGGCTTCGGCGGCATGGCCGGTCATCGCCCAGGCATCGGCGCGCAGCGCGAGGCCACGCGGCGGCAGCGGCTGCGCGGCCGGTGCATCGAGTGCGGTCAGTGCATCGATCGGGCGTTCGTCGACCAGGGCGAGTTCGGCCAGTGCGATCGCGCGCGTCGCCGGGTGGCGGTCACCGAACCTGTCGAGATGTGCACGCGCGCCGGCATCGTCGCCGCGGCCGATTGCCGCCTGGGTCGCGGCGATACGCGCGGCGGGCTCGTAGTGCGGGTTCTCGTCGGCGGACTGCGCCAGCAGCTTTTCGGCGCGGGCGTAATGGCCCTGATGCAGCGCATCGAGGCCTTCGCCGACGCGGCTCTGCGCCTTGGTCTCGCGGTAGCGCCCCCAGCTGCGGAACGGCAGCAGGATCAGCGTGATCACCAGCCAGACGACGACCATCGCGCCGAGCAGCATCGCGATCGCATTGATGACGGTCGTCGTGTAGTCGACACCGCCGCGGCGGACCAGCACGTAGCCGGGGTCGCCCGACAGCAGCAGTTGCGCGGCCAGCGCGCCGAGGAGGGCGATGACGATCCAGACCAGCAGAGCACGGAGCAGGGACATGGCGGAATTCCGGATGGCGCAGGGGACAGATCGCTACGGTGCCAGAGCCCGTCGTGACGGGCCCGTCGCGGGTCCGCGCGTCCATTCAGCTGGCTGTGCGCTCCGGAAGGGCTGCCGCCAGCAGCGAGGCCGGGCGGGCATCGGTCGCCTGTTCGATATGCGCGAATCCGGTGTCGCGGGCGAGATCGGCGAGGCGCGCGCTGGCGGCGAGCACGCGCGCCTCGCGCAGGCGTGCGACAGCGTCCGGCGGCAGGGCGTCCAGCGTGCGCTGCAGCGCTTCGCCACTGCTGAGCGGCAGCAGCCACGGCGCCGGTACCGCCAGCAGCCTGGCGATACGCGAGGGCGATGGTGGCGTCGGCACGCGCGCGTAGACATCCGCGCGTCGCAGGTCCGCGCCCGCGTCGGTCAGCGACTGCGCGATCACGCCGCGCCCGCCCGGCGCAGTGACCAGTCCGACGCTGCGTCCTTTCAGGTTCGCCAGTTCCGGAAGCGCCAGCACACCTTCGCTGTCCATGCGTGCAGGCGCACGAACGCCGACGATGCCGGCACGTTCGAGGGCCGTTGCCGTTCCTGCACCGACCGCGAGCCAGGACTGCGTGTCACGCGCGGCGAGTGGCTGCAGCAGCGCGGCCGAAGCGACCGCCGGCGGACTGGTGAAGATCACGACATCGGCAGCGAGTGCGCGTCGCAACGCATCGCGCGTGCCGGCGTCGTCGCGATGGACGATGCGCCACGGCGACAGCGCGAAGGTGCGCGCGCCGAGACGCGCGGCTTCGCGACGCAGGCCTGAATGTGCACCGGCCGGCCGTAGCGAGATGACGTAATATCCCGACAGATGCGGGAAAGCCGGCGCGGCATGCATGCGCCAAGCTTGGTGGCTGCGGTGGTGCGGCGCAAGCCGGACGACCCCACCCCCACAGGATTCCGCATGACGCTCGATGATTCGCTCCGCGCCCTCGAGGCTTATTACGGTTCGATGCCGCCCGTCGCGGCGATGGACGTGTCCGTTGCCGGTTACGACGGCGATTCCCTGCGCCTGCATGCGCCGCTGTCCTCGCACGTCAACGACAAGGGCTCCGCATTCGGCGGCAGTCTCGTGTCGGTGATGACGCTCGCGGCCTGGGGGCTGGTGACGTTGCGCGTGGAGCAGGCAGGTCTCGATGCCGAGGTCTACGTGGCCGATTCCACGGTCCGCTATCGCGCGCCGCTGCTCGGCGATCTCGAAGCCGAGGCCACGCTCGACGCGGCCGGCGACTGGTCGACGTTCGCACGCACGCTGCGCGACCGGGGCCGCGCGCGCGTCGCGCTCACCGCGCGCATCGCATTGCCCGACGGCAGTACCGCGACCGAAATGCAGGCGCGCTACGTGGCGATCCGGCGGCCGACCGGGAACGCCTGAGGTCGCCGCCCGCGACGGCGGATCCGACGTGACACCGACCGGTTGCTGACGACGCGCTCGCCGGCACTTGCGCGCGGGCCCGCCGTTGCCAAGACTCCGCGCTCCTTGTCCGTCTCTGCGATCCCCGGGGTCGTCCCATGCGCCATCCGTGTATGACCTGTGGGGCCTGTTGCAGTCACTACCGGGTGTCCATGCACTGGATGGAGACCGACGCCGCCGGCGGCGTCGTGCCGCACGCGCTCACCGAGACCTTCGGTCCGCACCAGGTCGTGATGCGCGGCACCTGGGAATCGAAGCCGCGCTGCGTGGCGCTCGACGCCGAGATCGGCACGTCATCGCGCTGCACGATCCACGCCGTGCGGCCGCAGGCCTGTCGCGATGTGCAGGCGTCCTGGGAATTCGGCGAGGCCAGTCCGCAATGCGATCGCGCGCGCCGTGCGCACGGCTTGCCGGTGCTGCGCGCGGCGGACTGGGTGCCTGCGATCGAGATGGTGCTGGTCGATGCGAACGCGCCGGCGGCGTCGTTCGGTGGAGTCCCGACTGCACAGGCAGGCATAGCGCCCGGCGTGTAGGTCCATCCCCGCGAGGCCGCGTCCGGCTGCGCGTGCTTGTCCGGCGGCGATGGGTCGTGTTGCGCGCCACCCATCGGGCGGAGACGCGCCGACGCCTCAGACCGGATTGGCATCCAGGAACGTGCGGATCGCCGGCACCAGCACCGTGTGCTTGTCTTCGAGCACGTAATGCCCCGCATCCTCGAACGCCATGACCTCGGCCTGCGGCAACGCCGCGCGGAAGCCGGCGAGGAAATGGTGGTCGAACACGAAATCCTTGAGTCCCCAGCCGATGAAGGCCGGACGGTCGGCGTAGGCGGGCAGCCGCTGGCCGGCCGCCTCCAGCAGCGGCCAGGCGCGATCCTTCGGGCCGAGCGGGATGTCCTGCATGAAACGCACGGTGCTGATGCGGTTGGCCCAGCTGTCGTAGGGCGCGACGTAGGCGCGGCGCACGTCGGCCGGCATGCGGGTTTCGACGCCCTGCCACGAGGCACCCGCGGAGAACGCATTGAAGCCGCGGATGATCCACTCGCCGACGGTGTAGTCGCGCCCCAGCGCGATCTGCCACGGCATCGGCTTGTCGGTCGGCAGCGGGAACGCGGCTGTATTGGTGATGACCAACCGCTTGACCTGTGGCATGTGCTCCAGCGCCCAGCCGAAACCGATCATGCCGCCCCAGTCGTGCACCGCCAGCGTCACCGGGCCGTCGATGCCGAGATGGGCGAGCAGGGCGCCAAGATCCTCGACGCGCGACGCCAGGGTGTAGTCGTATCGGGGCAACGCACCGGGCGCGTCGTCGGGCTTGTCCGACCAGCCCATGCCGACGTGGTCCGGCACGATGCAGCGGTAGCGGTCGCGCAGGCCGAGCACCAGATGGCGCCAGTAGTAACTCCACGACGGATTGCCGTGCAGCATCAGCACGATCTCGCCGTCGCGCGGGCCCTCGTCGAGGTAGTGCATCTGCACGCCGGGACGCGCTTCGAATCGGTGACCGTCGAACGGATAATCGGGAAGCTGCACGGCGACAAGGACCAGGGGATGCGATGAATACGACACATTGTAGTCAACGGATGCGGACGGGCCCGGAACCGGCCGACCCGGGGTCTTCACAGCGCTGAAGCTGGGGTGCACTGTGTGCGCTGGGAGACTGTAGGCCGTGCGCCAACGGCGTATGCTGGAAAGATGAATACGAGTGCACGCAAGCTGGGTGCAGGTCCCGACGACCTGCGTCATTTCCTGCGCGCCGGGACCTCGGACCTGCATGCAAGTGTCGATGCATGTTTCGCCGATGGTCTCGGTACGCCGCTCGCGTACGCGCGGTATCTGGTCGGCATGCATCGCTTTGCTGCGGACTACGAAATCGTCATCGGTGGTCTGCCGCGCGCGTCGTACTGGCTCGCGAACGATCTGCGCGATCTGGCGTTGACGCCGCTGCCGCCGTCCGGTGTGCGCGGCTTCGCGAGCGAAGCCGACGAGCGTCTGGGCTGGGACTACGTGATGTCCGGCAGCAGCCTGGGCGCACGCTATCTGTTGCGCGGCGTGCAGGCGATGGGCCACACCGGAGACACCGGTGCCCGGTTTCTCACGCGCCATGCGGCGGGCGACGAGTGGCGCAACGTGCTCGACCGCCTCGATGCGCGTTCGGCGCATGTCGAGCGGCCCCGTACCCATCTGTTGCAGGGCGCGCGCGATGCCTTCCTGCTGGTCCAGTCGTGTTTCCAGCGCGGCTTCAACGCGATCCCCGCCCCCTCTCAGGAGCCTGTTGCATGAATCCAGCGCTCGAACGCGCACTCCAGGAATGCGCCAACGAACCGATCCATCTGTCGGGTGCGATCCAGCCGCACGGCTACCTGATCAGCTGCCAGTTGCCCGACTGGACGATCCGCCACGTCTCGGCGAACGTCGAGGCGCTGACCGGTGCGACGCCCGAGGAAATGCTGCGGCATTCGCTGCGCGAGTTCCTCACCGACGACCTGATCCAGGCGATCGCCGAGACGATCGGCTTCGGTGAGCCCGGCTCGCCGCCGCAACGCGCGGCCGTGGGCAACATCGGGCCGATGGCGAACCTGTGCGACATCAGCGTCCACGTCGCCGATGGTCTGGTGCACATCGAAGTCGAACCGCAGCCGCGCAGCGCCGGCGAGCGTTCGCCGACCGTGGTCGCGCAGACGATGATCGCGCGCGTCGCCGGCAGCGAGGACATCGACGATTTCAACCAGCGCGTCGCCGAGCAGGTGCGTCTGCTGACCGGCTACGACCGCGTCATGGTCTACCGCTTCCGCCACGACGATGCCGGCGAGGTGATCGCCGAGTCGCGCGATTCCGCGCTGCCGGCGTATCTGGGCCTGCGCTATCCGCAGTCCGACATTCCGGTGCAGGCGCGCACGCTGTATCTGCGCAACCGCATCCGCGTGATTCCCGACGCGACCTACACGCCGGTGCCGATCCTGCCCGATCGCGACAGCCGCGGCGGTGCACTCGATCTCGCACAGATGGCGCTGCGCAGCGTGTCGCCGGTGCATCTGGAATACCTCGCCAACATGGGCGTGATCGCGTCGATGTCGATCTCGATCGTGTCCGGTGGACGTTTGTGGGGCCTGATCGCCTGCCATCACCGCACGCCGCGCCGGGTACCGCCGGGCGTGCGCGCCGCAGCGGACCTGTTCGGCCTGTTCGTGTCGATGCGCGTCGCCTCGCGCGAGCAGCAGGATGCGGTCGCACTCGAAGAAGGCGCACGCAGCGTGCGCGATACGCTCGCGCTGCGCCTCGACAATGCGGTCGACCCGCGCCTGGCCTTGCAGGGTGAGCTGGATCTGCTCAATCGCGCGATCGACAGCGACGGCGTCGGCCTCGTACAGGCCGGCCATTGGTACAGCGCCGGCCGTGCGCCCGACGAGTCGCGCCTGCCGGGCCTGCTCGACTGGCTGCGCCGGTCGAATACCGGCACTGGCGCGGTCAGCACCGAGCGTGCGGCCGACTGGAGCAACAGCGCCGACGAAGCCGACGGCATCGCCGGTGTGCTCGCGCTGCCGCTGGATCTCGCACGCGACGAATGGCTGTTCTTCTTCCGCTGCGAGCAGGTGGAAGAAGTGCGCTGGGCCGGCAGTCCGGACGAGCCGTTCCTGGTGGATCACGACGGCAGCAAGATCGGTCCGCGCGCGAGCTTCTCGGCGTGGCACGAGACCGTGCGCGGCAGCGGTGCGCCCTGGAGCGACGCCGATCGCCGCATCGTCGGCCGTTTGCACATGATGCTGCGCGAGCGCTATCGCCGCGGTGCCCTGCACGCCGAACTGGGCGACATCCGCGCGCGCCGCGTGCGTCTGGACGTGCGCGAACAACAGACACGTCTGATGCAGCTCTCCGAACTGCTCGAAGGCCTGGTGCACGTCAGCCCGCAGGAAGCGACGCAGCTGTCGGATCGCATCAACAAGCTCGAAAGCGATCTGCAGTCGATGATCGGCACGGTCAACGTGGCCAACGCCGACTGATCGCGGCGTCCAGCGTCGGAATACGAAAAAAGCGCCCTCGGGCGCTTTTTTCGTTGCGGCGGTGTCGTCGATCAGGCCGACGTCAGACCGTGTGCGCCGCGCACCTGCTGGATGCGGGCCAGCACGTCCGCGTCCACGCCATCGCGCTCTGCGCGGTCGAGGATGTTGCCGAGCACGCGCTGCTCTTCGGCGTCGATCACCTCGTCGCGCAACGCGAGCCCGAGCAGATGCTCGAGTTCGTCCAGCGACAGGCGACCGTCGTCGGTGAAGGCCGGAATCGCGGCCAGCGCAAGTTGCAGGTGATCGGGAAGTCGGTGCGGCATCGGGCGTCCTTGCGATGGCGGTGGATCAGCGCAGCGTATCGCTTACCACTCGACCTCGGCCATCGTGCAGTTCAGACCCGAGCCGATGCCCAGCAACGCGATGCGGTCGCCCTTCTTCAGGCGTCCGAGTTCCTTGAGCTTGCTCAGCACGATCGGCACCGAGGCCGGACCGATGTTGCCGTGCTCGCCGAAGATCGTGTGGACCTTGGTGGGGTCGATGCCGAAGGACTGGATGAAGGCGCCGGTGTGCACCTTGCTGACCTGGTGGATCACGAACTGGTCCAGCTCGTCGACCACCCAGCCCATCGCCTCACGCGCGGCGACGAAGGTCTTCTGCGCGAGCTTCATGCCTTCCATCAGCAGCATGCGGGTGTCGGTGACCATGCGGTCGAGATTGCCGCGGCACAGGGTGTTCCACTCGGTCGCCGAACGCGTCACGCCGCCCTTGTAGCGCGGGGCATCGGGCAGCAGGTCGGCGCGTGCGAGCACCATTGCCGCCGAGCCGCAGCCCAGGGTCAGCGTGGCCAGCTCGTTGCGGAAGTCCTCTTCTGTCGTCTCCGGACGCAGCAGACGCTCGATGGTCTTCTCGTAGGCGAGGTTCGCGGTTTCACCGTCGACGATCAGCGCGTAATCGATCTCGCCCAGCTCGATCATGCGGCTGGCGACGTCCATGCCGTTGACGAACGCGAGGCACGCGTTCGCCAGGTCGTAGTTCTGGCAGGTGTCCGGAATGCCGAGGTTGCCGCCGACGATGCTGGCGGTGGACGGCTCGAGGTAATCGCGGCTCACCGAGGTGTTGACCAGCAGGCCGAGCTTGCCGACTTCGATCCCGGCATCGTCCAGCGCCTTGCGGCCGGCCATCGTCGCGGCGTCCGAGGCCTGTACCTCGTCGTCCCACAGGCGCCGGGCATGGATGCCTGCGATGTCCTTGAGCACGTCGGTCTTGATGCCGAGGCGGTCGATGGTCGGCTTCAGCCTTGCATTGATGTCGTCGCTGGTCACGCGGTTCGGCGCATCGACATGGGCGAGGCCGGCGATGGCGACGTTCTTGAAGAGCATGGGCTGGGCGCCGGATCTGGCAAAGGAGCCGCATAGGTTACCCGCTTCGGCGGGGTGACGCATGACGGGGGGATCACGCAAAACCCGGTGCACGCCGCGGCGCGACGGGTTTCGTGCCGGTTCCACGCCATTCGCGGCGTCCGCGTGGAACCGGATCGGCGCCTGCTCAGCCCGGCGGCGTGGCGCCCAGCAGATCCAGCGTCGTGCGCAGCATCGCGCGCACGCCGACCGCCAGCGCGGCCTCGTCGGGCGCGTAATGCGGCGAGTGGTTGATCGGCATCGTCGCCGGATCCTGGCCCGCGGGCGTGGTGCCGACGAAGAAATACGCGCCGGGCACGACGTTGGCGAACTGCGAGAAATCCTCGGCCACGGTCACCAATGGCATCTCGATGACGTTGTCGGCACCGACCGCGGCCTGCAGCGACGGCAGCACGCGGCGCGCGAGTTCGGGATCGTTGACCGTGGCCGGTGCGTTGTTGACGACGTCGAGCTTCGCGGTCGCGCCGGCGGCATGTGCGTAGTCGGTGGCGATCCGGTCGAAGCGTGTGATGACGTCCGCGCGTACGGCGTCGTCGTAGGTGCGCAGCGTGCCGACCAGACGCGCGTCGTCGGGAATGATGTTGAAGCGCACGCCGCTCTGGAACTGGCCGGCGGTCAGCACCACCGGCGCGTTCACCGTGTTGATCTGCCGCGCGAGCATGCTCTGCGTCGCCAGCAGCACCTGCGCGCCGACCGTGATCGGGTCGACGCCATCCCAAGGCCGCGAGCCATGCGTCTGCTTGCCGGTGATCGTCAGCGACCATTCGTCGGCGCTGGCCAGCGAGGGTCCGCTGCGGAAACCGATCTGGCCGGTCTGCAGACCAGCCCACACGTGCAGGCCGAGAATCGCGTCCGGCTTCGCATCATCGAACACGCCTTCGTCGAGCATGCGCCTGGCGCCGAAGACTTCGCCGGGCTCCGGCGGCCCTTCCTCGGCGGGCTGGAAGATGAAGACCACTTCGCCGGCGAGCTGCTCGCGCATGCCGGCCAGCGCTTCGGCCACGCCCATCAGGATCGCGACGTGCATGTCGTGGCCGCAGGCGTGCATCACACCGACCTCCTGCCCGCGATAGGTCGCACGCGCGGTCGAGGCGAACGGCAGGCCGGTCTGTTCGGTGACCGGCAGCGCGTCCATGTCGGCGCGCAGCGCGATGCGGGGGCCGGGCCTGGCGCCCTTGAGCACGGCGACGACACCGGTCGGTCCGATGCCGGTCCGAGGTTGGAGACCGAGGCTGCGCAGATGCGTCGCGACCACGTCAGCGGTGCGCGTTTCCTGGTTGCCGAGTTCGGGGTGCTGGTGCAGATCGCGGCGCCAGTCGACGAGCTTCTGCGTCAGTGCTGCATCGGGCGCGGCCGTCGCAGCCGGAGCGGCGCATGCCAGCGCGAGTGCGAGACCGAGCGGCAGCGACTGGAATCGGATGCGCATGGGGGCGGTCCAGAAGGGAGGCCCGACATGCTAGCGCCTGCGGCGCATGCCGCAGGCGAGTGGCGATGCAGACACGCGCGACGGACCCGCCGCCGCGCGTGTCGCGATGGGCTTACAGGCCCGAGTAGGTCGCGATGACGCTGACGCCCTGGTAGCCGCCGGTGCCGCCGACGACGCGCACGAAGTAGCTGTCGTTGAGCGGAATCGTCACCTGCACGCTCTGCGTGGTGCCCGGACGCGACGAGGTCAACGCGGCGTTGCTGCCGTCAAGCGCCGGCGATCGTCCGACACGTGCGAGCAGCTTGGCCTGGCCGCGACCGCCGTAGGTGCGGATCTGCAGGTTGCGCGCGCCGGCCGGCACGTCGATGCGGTACAGCGTGCCGGCACCCTGGGCTGCGGACATGCCGTTGACCGCCACCGCCTTGGCCATGCGGATCGCCGTCGGCTCGTCGCCGCCGGCCGCATTGCCGGCACCGCGCGCGGCGGCCTTGGCGGCATCGAGAATGCCCACGCCGATCTGGCGCAGCGGGCGCACCGGGAAATCGCGCGAGGTCTGGGTCAGGATTTCGCGCATCTCCTGCGGCGTCGGCACCGGACGTCCGGCCTGCATCGCCGCGCTGATCACCAGCGCCGCGACACCGGCCACGTGCGGGGCCGCCATCGAGGTGCCGGCCTGGCCGACGTAGGCCGACTCGCCCGGCGTGGTCAGGCCGCGGTTGCCTGCCGACCAAACGAAACCGGTGCGCGCCGTCGGGCCGCTGGTGCCGTCGTTCGGATACACGCCGCCACCCGGCGCCGACAGCGCGATGTTGGCGCCGAAGTTCGAGTACACCGCACGCGCGCCGGTGATGCCGGTCGCGGCCACGTTGATGACGCCCGGGCAGCTGGCCGGGGTGAACGAGGACGCATCACTGTTGCTGTTGCCGGCCGCGACGACGACGGTCGTGCCGCGCTGGCGGGCCGAGGCGATCGCCTGGCCGTAGGCGCTGTCGGCGTCGCAGACGCCGAAGCCGCCGAGGCTCATGTTGATGATCTCGGCGGGATTCTGGTTGGCCGGCACGCCCGGCACGCTGCCGCCCGATGCCCAGACGATCGCGTCCGAGATGTCGGCCGTGGTGCCGCCGCAGTGGCCGAGCACGCGCACCGGCAACACCTTCGCGTCGGGGGCGACGCCGGCCATGCCGACACCGTTGCCGGTGATCTGCGCGATCGTGCCGGCGACATGGCTGCCGTGCCAGCTGCTGTTGGTCTGCTGGCCGGGGAACACGCAACCGCCGTTTTCGGCCAGGAAGCGGTCTTCGGTATTCCAGTCACCGGTGTCCCAGCCGCCGGGTGCGCGGCCGTCGGTGGCGCGGCCGGAGTTGAGTGCGTTGCTGATGAAGTCGTAGCCGGCGTCGGCCAGCGAGGTGTCGAGATCGGGGTGGGCCAGGATGCCGGTATCGAGCACCGCGACCACCACGCCTGCGCCGCGGCCGTACTGCCAGGCGTTGAGCACGTCGATGCCGCCGCGGTTCGGGTAGCCCGGATCCGGGGCCAGCGTTTCGAGCGTGCCGTCGGGTGCGCGGAAATGCCACTGGACTTCGAAGCCGGGATCGTTCGGCGTCGCCGCCGTCGCGGCAGGCACGGTGCGCAGCCGTTGCCAGTAGCGGTTGGGTTCGACGTGCGCGACCGAGGGATCGGCCGCGAGCGTGCGCATCAGCGTGTCGAGTTCGCCATCGGACAGGCGGCGGTCGGGCCGCACCAGATCGGCGCCGATCGCGAGACGACGCGTGGAGGCGAGTGCCGGCGCGGCGGCGCGATGGGTGGCGTTGAACCGCGAGGCCGTCGCCGGCGCGCGCAGGATGCGCTGCATCGTCGCCGCGCCGGTGGTCGCGCTGCGACGTTCGGCGGTGCCGGCCTTGTAGGTCACCAGCAGGCCGTCGTAGACGACGCGCGGCGCTTCGGGATCGGCGGTGGACATCACCGACAGCGGCGCAACGGGCGACGCGGCCAGGGCAGGTGCGACGACGGCGCCGAGCGCGGCGGCCAGCAGGCCACGGCGGAGAACACGGGAAGACAGGGACATGGGTGCGATTCCTGGAAGATGGGATGGAAGAAACGAGGGGCCTGTCGTCACCAGCTGAAGCCGCCGCCGACGCCGACCGAACTTTCGGAGCCGGACATCGAGCCGCCGATCGACACGCTGGCGCGGTTGTCGCGGAACGCACGCTGGTAGCCGATCGCCAGCGCTTCTTCGCCGCCCTGCTGGCCGACGCCCACGCCGATGCGGTTGGCGCCGGACAGGCCCGCGCTGTTGACCGCCATCTGCGACATCGCCGTGCCCATCGCGCCGATCTTGTCGACACGACGATCGACCCGCTGGAAGCGGTCATCGACGCTGGTGCGGAAGGCGTCGAAATCGCTGCGGTTGAGCGCGCGTGCGAACACGTCGTCGGTGTAGCTGCGCGCGCTGTTGAGCGTGGCCGTGTCGCCCGCGGTGGCGTGCGCCTTCGCGTCGGCGAGCGTGCGGGTGTCGCCGGCATCGGCGTAGGTGCGGCTGGCGGTGGCGCTGCTCTGCACCTGGCCGACCGTCGCCGCATCGCTCGCCGCCACGCCGTCGGCGACGTGGGTCACGCGGCGCTGGTTGCCCGCGCTGCCCACCGACACCGTGTTCGCCGCATCGGCGACCGAACCCTGGCCGATCGCGACCGACCCGTCGGCGCTCGCGACCGCGCCGGCGCCGATCGCGGTGCCGCCGCTGCCGGCCTGCGCATTGCTGCCGACCGCGGTGCTGTTCGCCGTGGTGGCGACACTGCCGCTGCCGATCGCCAGACCATCGCCGCTGCCGACGGGCACGGCGCCGCCGGTGCCGATCGCATCGAAACGTGCGCGGATCGCGTCGAACTGGCTGTCGACGGCGCCGAAGGCATCGCCGACCGAGCCGAAGCTGCTGCCCTGGATCGTGTACGACGGACCGGCGAAACCCGTCGCCGTCATCGCCGCGCCGCCGCCCAGCGCCTGCGCGAATGCGGTGCCGACGCCGAACACCTGGCCACCGTTGACCGCATCCAGGCTGCCGCTCACGAGCGCGCCATCGGCGACGTTCCGCAGCGTCGTGCCGCCTGCGCCGGCGAACGTCACCGTATCCTTGCTGGCGACGTCGTCGTACTTCACCGCCGCGGCATCGAGCGCGCCGACATCGCCGCCGACGGTCGCGATCGCGGTGTCGAGCTGGCCCTTGTTGACCGCATCGGTGGCGAACACGCCATCGGCCACGTTGACCAGCTGGCGCTCGCTGCCGACATCGCCGATCGACACGACGTTGTCGCGATCGGCCACGGACGCCGCACCGAGCGCGACGCTGTTGATCGCGGTCGCGCTGGCGTTGTAACCGAGCGCCAAGCTGTTCTCCTCCAGCGCGAATGCGCCGCTGCCGAGCGCGGTGGCGCCGATGCCCCAGGCGGCCGAGGTCGCGCCGACGGCCGTCGCGTATTCGGCGCTGGCGTAGCTGCCCGAGCCGATCGCGCTCGCATCGGTGGCCAGCGCGAGTGCGTTGGCGCCCGCCGCGAGGCTGCGCGTCGCGTCCGCATGGCTGTCGAAGCCGATCGCGGTCGCGTAATCCGACAGCGCCCAGGAAGCCGCGCCGACCGTGGTGCTGCCGAGGCCGTTGGCCTGGGTCGGCACGCCGGCGTTGCTGGCGCCGATCGCGACGCTCTGCTGGCCGGCGGCGAGCGCGCCGTCGCCCATCGCGATGCCACCATTGCCCGGTGCGCGTGCATCGCTGCCGAGCGCGATGCCCGCAAATCCGGTTGCGTTGGCATACGCGCCCATGCTCATCGCGCCGAAACCGGCGGCCTGCGCGCCATAGCCGATGGCGATGGCTTCGACCTCCGACGCGAACGCAGCGCGGCCCACGGCGATCGCACCGGCCGCGTCCGAAAATGCAGTCGCGCCGACGGCGACGGCATCGTTGGCGGTCGCGCGCGACGACCAGCCCAGCGCCGTCGACGTCCCGCCGCTGGCTTCGGTCGCCGCGCCGAGCGCGATCGCACCGAAACCGGTGGCCTGCGCACCGTCGGACTCGCCGAAATCGCTGCCGAAGAACGTGCCGCCGATGGCGATCGCGCCGGTGGAACTGGCCAGCGCGCTGTCGCCCATGGCGATGGACGCCGAACTGGTGGAGCGGGCGCGACTGCCGATCGCGACGGCGTCGCCGCCGCTCGCATCGGCGCGCGGACCGGCCGCGATGGAACGCGCGCCTGCGGCGCTGGCGACATCGCTGCCGTCACCCGCGCCATTGGCGGAGAAGTAGGCCTGCGCTTCGCTGCCAGCCGCGATCACCGCGTCGAGCTGGCGCTTGTTGACGGCGTCGGTCGCATCCACGCCATCGGCGAGATTCACCAGCTGGCGTTCGCCATCGACGCTGCCGATGGAGACGACGTTGTCGCGATCGGCGACGGATGCCGCACCGAGCGCGACGCTATTGATGGCGGTCGCGCTGGCGTTGTAACCGAGCGCCAGGCTGTTCTCCTCCAGCGCGAATGCGCCGCTGCCGAGCGCGGTCGCACCTACACCCCACGCAGCCGAGGTCGCGCCGACGGCCGTCGCGTACTCGGCGCTGGCGTAGCTGCCCGAGCCGATCGCGCTCGCATCGGTGGCCAGCGCGAGTGCGTTGGCGCCCGCCGCGAGGCTGCGCGTCGCGTCCGCATGGCTGTCGAAGCCGATCGCGGTCGCGTAGTCCGACAGTGCCCACGAGGCGGCGCCGACCGTGGTGCTGCCGAGGCCGTTGGCCTGGGTCGGCACGCCGGCATTGCTGGCGCCGATCGCGACGCTCTGCTGGCCGGCAGCGAGTGCGCCGTCGCCCATCGCGATGCCACCGTTGCCCGGTGCGCGCGCATCGCTGCCGAGCGCGATGCCCGCGAATCCGGTCGCGTTCGCGTACGCGCCCATGCTCATCGCACCAAAACCGGTAGCCTGCGCGCCGTAGCCGATGGCGATGGCTTCGACCTCGGATGCGAACGCGGCGCGGCCCACGGCGATCGCACCGGCGGCGTCCGAAAATGCGGTCGCGCCGACGGCGACGGCATCGTTGGCCGTCGCACGCGATGACCAGCCCAGCGCCGTCGACGTCCCGCCGCTGGCTTCGGTCGCCGCGCCGAGCGCGATCGCACCGAAAGCGGTGGCCTGCGCGCCGTCGGACTCGCCGAAATCGCTGCCGAAGAACGTGCCGCCGATGGCGATCGCGCCGGTGGAACTGGCCAGCGCGCTGTCGCCCATGGCGATGGCCGCCGAACTGGTGGAGCGGGCGCGACTGCCGATCGCGACGGCATCGCCGCCACTCGCATCGGCGCGCGGACCGGCTGCGATGGAGCGTGCGCCGGTGGCGCTGGCATCGTCGCTGCCGTCCTGTGCGCCGTTGACGGCGAAGTAGTACGCGGCCGCATCCAGCGAATAGGCCGCAACGACGCGGTCGTACTCGGCTGCATTCACATCGGCATCGGCGTCGGCGTCGGGATCGGCGGCCTCGGACGTCGCGGTGTCGCGCGCCTCGTCGGCGGGCACTGCGTCGGATGCGGCGCTCGCGACGGGCGCGGGCGCTGCCTGCGGCGCGGCGAAGGCATGACCCGACAGGGCCAGCAGCAGGGCCGCTGACAGCAGACCAGGGCGCAACGTGCGCCGGGCGATGGGGCGGGAAGAAGGAGTGCGCGGCGTGGACATCGTCTGGCTTCCGGTTGCGGCGGGATGACGGCGCCGTGACAGGCGCTGGGTTTCCGATCTAAGCCGGTGCGATGCCCGTCGCTCAATGCACCGGAACTCTCCGCCGACTTACACTCGACTCTCATCTGCAGACGGGGCATCGGCCCCGGGACACGTCAGCCGCATGTCGCACGCGTCGCCCCTCGTCGCCCCCGGCCGTCGCCTGGCGGCATGGCTGCGCCGGGTGCCGATCTCCGATCCGGTCGACCGCCGCAATGCGCCGGCGTTGCAGGTGCTGCTGCTGTTCCTCGGTATCGAGATTCCGCTCAACAAGGGCTATCACCTGCTCAGCGGGCACGTGTCGATGACCGGCCCGCGGCTGTTCGTGGATCTGGGCACCGACGTCGCGATCGCCGGCGCGGCGTTCTTCGCGGTCTGGATGATCCGGCGCGGTCGCCTGCGCCAGGGCATCGCCGCATTCCTGACGATCCTGATGAGCTGCGCGGTCGCGGCGAACATCGCGTTCGGCTACCAGCTGCAGGCCTTCGATCCGTATCCGATGGTGATGCTGACCACGGCGGCGCTGGTGATCGGGCGCCGCGCGCTGTGGATCGTCTACGCCTGTATTCCGGTGGTGTTCGCACTGGGCATGGCCAGCCCGTGGGGCCTGGGTCCGGCGCGCAGCGGCAGCGCGTTCCAGAACCTGCCGTCGCTGGCCTTCAGTTACCTGATGATCGCCATCGTGCTCGACCGCACCGTGGCCGCGCTGCGCGAAACCCTGTGGAAGGCGCAACGCAGCGCCCAGCAGCTGCGCGAGCAGATGATCGAACGCGAGCGCATGCGCGAACGCATGCTGCACATGCAGAAGATCGAATCGGTGGGCCATCTGGCCAGCGGCGTGTCGCACGATTTCAACAACGTGCTCGGCGCGATCGTCGGCTACACCGCCGAGCGGCACCGCCTGGACGAACTCGATTTCGATCCCGAACCCGACGCGCGCCGCATGGGCGACGCGTTGGAGGGCATCGAACTCGCCGCGCAGCGCGGCATCGCGCTCAGCCGCAAGCTGCTGAGCTTCAGCCGGCGCGAACTCGCGGTGCCGGCGCGCTTCGACGCGGCGCAGGCGCTCGCCGATCTGGTGCCGATGCTGCGGCAGCTGTTCGACGGCCGCGTCGACGTCGTACTCGACCTGCCCGACACGCCGGTGCCGGTGTTCCTCGACCGCAGCCAGCTCGATCTGGTGATGCTCAACTTCGCCGCCAACGCGCGCGATGCGATGCCCGGCGGCGGGCGTTTCGGCGTCACCCTGCGCGACACCGGTGACGGCTGGGCGCGCATCGTCGTCACCGACACCGGCCAGGGCATGCCGCCCGAGGTGATGCGCCAGGCCTTCGAGCCGTTCTTCACCACCAAGCCCGCCGGTGAGGGCACGGGCCTGGGGCTGGCCGTGGCGCGGGAAATGACGCAGGAAGCAGGCGGCACGCTGACGGTCGACAGCACGCCCGGCCACGGCACGCGCTTCACCCTGCAACTGCCGCGCGTGATCTGAGCGCCTGTTCGAGGGCCGTCGCGAGCGACCGGGTTCCGGGCGGGCTCAGCCGCCCGGGCGCAGCACGTAGCCTTCGCCGCGCACCGCGTCCAGCGGCAGCGCCAGTCCGGTGCGGTCGAGCACCTTGCGCCGCAAGCGGTGCAGCAGCACGTCGAGCCGGTGCGGATCGGCGCCGCTTTCATCGCGTGCACGACCGGGCGCGGCGTCGAGCATGGCCTCGCGCGTGACCAGCCGGTCGCGCTGCGCCCACAGCATCTGCAGCACGTGGCGCTCCGAGCCGGTGAGCGCCATCGACTGGCCGTTCGGCGCGAACAGGCACCAGCCGTCGGGCTGCAGTTGCCAGCCCTCGTCGGCCACCTGCGGCGTGCGCGACAGCCGCCGCGCGAGACTGAAGATCGTCGCGGCGAGGATGTCGATCTCGACCGGCTTGACCAGATACGCATCCGCGCCGCCGCTCAGGCCGCGCAGCCGGTCGGGCGGCTCGCCGCGTCCACTGAGGATCACGATGCCCAGTCCCGGATGCGCGGCCTGCAGCGACTGGGTCACGGTGAAGCCGTCGCTGTCGGGCAGGCCGATGTCGAGCACCACGATGTCGACCGGCGCCTGCGGCAACAGCGCCGCGAGCGCGGCGGCGGTACGCAGCGGGCGCACGTCGAGGCCGTGCCGGCGCAGCCCGGGCACCAGCACGCGATCACGCAGGACGTCGTCGTCCTCGAGCAGGGCGACGCACAGGGGACGGTCCGCGCCGCCATGGTCTGGCGATGGATCGGTGGGCATGGACGGCGGCGGGACGGGCGGTGCGATGGCGATGTTCCGGAGTGCGGGCGGCCGGATCGGCCGCCCTTGCAGCGACGTCAGCTTGTGCCCGCGCCTGCGTGCTGGCAAGCGTACGCACGCACGCGGCAGTGGGATGCACACGCGCGCACGTGCCGTGATCGGCCGTTCGACACCGCAGGAAAACTATCGTCTGAAACTCGCAGCGGCGACTTTTTCCGCGGTGTCCTTCGCGCACACTGCCTCCCGCAACTCGGGAGGGCCGATGCGCAGCAAACTGTTCGTGCCGGGCGTGCGCCCGGACCTGTTCGGCAAGGCCTGGAACGGCCAGGCCGATGCGGTCTCGTTCGATCTCGAGGACGCCGTCGCCGATGCGCGCAAGGCCGAGGCGCGTGCCAACATCGCCGCGTTCCTGCAGGCGCAGACACGCGGTGCGGGCGCGCCATTGGCGATCGTGCGGACCAATGCACCGGACTCGCCCGAATACGAAGCCGACCTCGCCGCCGTGCTGCCGGCCAGGCCTGATCTGGTCAACCTGCCCAAGACCGACAGCGCCGACGACGTCCGCGTCGCGGTCGCGCGGATCGAAGCGCAGGAAGCCGCGCTCGGCCTCGCGCCATCGGTCGGTCTGCTGCTCAACATCGAAACGCCGCGTGCGTTGCGCAACGCCGCCGCGATCGCCACCGCGCATCCGCGCGTGGCCGGCCTGCAGCTGGGCCTCGGTGATCTGTTCGAACCCGGCGGCATCCACCGCGTGCCGGCGCACGTGCAGGCGGTGATGCTGCAGGTCGCGCTGGCCGCGGCCGAAGCCGGCGTGTTCGCCTGCGATGGTGCCTGGGCCGACCTCGCCGACGATGCCGGTTTCGAGCGCGAGGCACACCTTGCGCGGCAGCTGGGCTTCGTCGGCAAGAGCTGCATCCATCCACGCCAGGTGCCGCTGGCGCATGCGGTGTTCGCCGTCGATGCCGACGAGCTGGCCCGTGCCCGACGCATCGTCGACGGCGCCGCCGATGCACGCCGCGAAGGACGCGCGGTCTGCGTCGTCGACGGCCGCATGATCGATGCGCCCTATCTGCGCCGCGCCGAACGCGTGCTGGCCCAAGGCCGGCGCGACGCGCGCGCCGACGGGGCATCGCCGACATGAGTCTTCGCGTCCCGACGGCACGCCGCGAGCTCGCGCGCACGCCCGACACCGGAATCACCCGCATGCCGAATCCCTTCCTGCGCCGTCTGCTGCAGACCGCGACCCTGCTGTGCCTGTCGCTGCTCGCGCCGCTGGTCGCCCAGGCGCAGAGCCTGACGACCGTCGACGGTCGCGATCTGCCCGCGCTGCCGTCTCCCGCGAACGTGCAGGCGCTGTTCGTGCTCGATGACCAGCCGCTGGTGCTCGCCGCCGATCGCGCGTGGGTGCTCGCGCAGGACGGCACGGCCTGGCGTCCGCTCGCGATGCCCGATGCACTCCTGGGCGCGTCCATCGTGTCGAGCGCCACCGGCGCGGGCCGCGCGTTCGTGCTGGCGGGCGCCGATGGGCGTGTCACGCGACCGGTCGCACTCACGTGGCGCGGCGACGCACTCGTCGCGCAGCCGTTGGCCGAGTTGCCCGAAACGTTGCAGCAGCCGCAGGCCGCGGTCCTCGGCGACACGCTCTACGTCGCCGGCCTTGCCCCCGACGGCAGCGCGCGCCTCGTGACGCTGGCGCTGGGCGCAGCGCCGGACGCTGTGACCTGGCGCGCGATGGATGTCTGGCCCGGCGGGGCCGCGCCGGTGACGCTGGCCGCGCAACGCGCGGGCTTGTATCTGACCAGCGCCGACGGCCACATGCGCCGCTGGGTCGCCGATGGTGGATGGAGCGATCGTGGCCGTGTGCCGGGTGCGGTGCAGGCGGGTGTCGCCCGGTCCATCGGCCAGGCGCACATCCTGTACCTCGTGCGGGGCGCGCCCGGCGCGGCGGCGGATCTGCGGCTGTTCCACACCATCACCGATTCCTGGGCATCGCTGCCGGCGACGCTGTCGGGCGATCCGCGTCTGGCCACCGGCTGGCGCAACGGCCTGCTGTGGGCCGCCGGCGACGGCGCGCAGCTGCGCCTGCACAGCGAAACCCTGCGCTCGGGCCAGCATCTGCTGCACTGGATCGACTGGCTGGTGATCGTGGTCTATCTAGTCGCGATGCTCGGCATCGGCGGCTATTTCTATCTGCGCGGCCAGAAGGGATCGGAAGCCGAGTTCTTCATGGGCGGCCGCAGCATCCCGTTCTGGGCCGCGGGCGTGAGCCTCTACGCGACCAACACCAGCTCGATCAGCTTCATCGCCATTCCCGCCAAGGCCTACGAGACCAACTGGCAGTACCTGACCAACAATCTGGTGGCGGTGCTGGGCCTGATGTTCGTCGCGGTGTGGATCGTGCCGCTGCTGCGCCGGCTGGATCTGATGTCGGTGTTCTCGTATCTGGAGACGCGCTTCCATCCGGCGATCCGCATGCTCGCCAGCGCGCTGGCGATCCTGATGCAGATCGGCAGCCGGCTCAGCGTGATCCTGTTCCTGCCCGCGCTGGCGATCGCCACGATCACCGGCCTCGATGTGGTGTGGAGCATCATGATCATGGGCGGCTTCACCATCATCTACACCGTGATGGGCGGCATGCGCGCGGTGGTGTGGACCGACTTCGTGCAGGTGTTCGTGAAGATGGGGGGCGCGGTGTTCGCGATCATCTTCATCCTGATGTCGCTGGGCAGCGATCTCGACGCGGTGCGCGAAGCGGTCGTCGTGCAGGACAAGACCAAGCTGCTCGACTTCAGTTTCGATCTCACCAAGGCGACGGTCTGGGGCTTCATCTTTCTCGTCGTGTTCGACGTCGTGCTGACCTTCCCCAAGGACCAGGTGCTGATGCAGCGCACGCTGGCGACCAAGTCCGACAAGGAGGCCGGTCGCTCGATCTGGGTGTTTGCCGCGATCATGATTCCCGGCGGGTTCGTGTTCTATTCCATCGGCACCGCGCTGTGGATGTATTACCGGCAGAATCCCGAACGGCTCGATCCGCTGCTGCCGATCGACGCGACGTTCCCGCTCTTCATCGCCGCCGAGCTGCCGGTCGGCGTGACCGGCCTGATCATCGCCGGCATCTTCGCCGCTGCGATGTCGACGCTGTCGAGCATCATCAACAGTGTCGCGACGCTGCTGTCGGTGGACTTCTACGACCGCCTCGCGAAGACGCCGACCGAGCGCGGCAGCGTGCGCTTCGCCGAATGGATGACCGTCGTCGTCGGCCTGATCGGCATGGGGCTGGCGCTGCTGCTGTCGCGCTTCGACATCCATTCGCTGTTCGACGTGTCGATCGAACTGGCCGGCCTACTGGGCGGTGGCTTCGCCGGTGCGTACACGCTGGGCATGTTCACCCGTCGCGCGAACTCGCAGGGCGTGGCGATCGGCATCGGCGGGGCGATCGTGCTGACCACCCTGGCGTGGTCGTTCGACCTCGTGCACCCGTACTTCTATCTCGGCATCTCGATCATGTTGTGCATCGTGATCGGCTATCTGGCGAGCCTGCTGTTCCCGCCGACGCAGCGCTCGCTCGAAGGCCTGACGATCCACGACCGCAAGACGCCGATCGAAGCCGTCTGAGCACGACCCCTGCCGTCCGGCAGGGGCGCAGCGCCGACGGCCGGGCTACTGTCGCGCCACGCCCGGTCCACGGCCGTCCATCGACGGCCCCGCGCGCACCGCCAGGTCATGCGAAGGAGCGCATGCCGCCGGCACGGAGACGATTCTTGGACACCCAGTTCCTCTACACCTTCGTCAACGTCGTCGACCGGGGCTCGATGGCCGCCGCGGCCCGTTTCCTCAACATCACGCCGGCGGCGGTCGCCCAGCAGATCCGCACGCTGGAGCGCGAACTCGGCGTCGGACTGATCGCGCGCGCCGGGCGCACCGTCTGCGTGACCGAGGAAGGTGCGCGCATCCTGCAGCGCACGCGCGACCTGCTGCGCGACGTGTCGGACCTGCGCAGCGTCGCCAACGATCGCGCGGTCGCCGGCGAACTGCGCCTCGGCGCGTGTCCGACCGCGCTGGCCGGCATGCTGCCCGACGTGCTCGCGCGCATGGTCACCACGCTGCCGCAGATCAACGTCTTCATCAAACCCGGTTACTCGGCCGAGCTCTACACCGAGGTGGAGCAGGGCAACCTCGATGCGGCGATCGTGCTGCAGGCGCCGTTCGCGCTGCCCAAGACGTGCAACTGGGAAGTGCTGCGCGAGGAGCCGCTGGTGGTGCTGGCGCCGCAGCACATGGCGCATCGCGATCCGCACGAGCTGCTGTCGAGCGAACCGCTGATCCGCTACGACCGCCACCAGTGGGGTGGCCGCCAGGCCGACGACTATCTGCGCCGCGTCGGCATCACCCCGCGCGAGCGCTTCGAACTCAACGCGCTCAACGCGATCGCGGTGATGGTCGATCGCGGTCTCGGCGTGTCGCTGGTACCCGACTGGGCGCAGCCGTGGCCGGCCGGTGTTCGGCTCGCGCGCATTCCACTGCCGGAGCCCGCGGAGCCGCGCCGCATCGGCATCGTCTGGTCGAATGCCAGCGTGCGCAGCCGGCTCGTGACGGCGCTGCGCGAGGAGTGCCGCGCGACCGCGCGTCGCCATGTCGACGAAGCCGCGATGCGCGAATGATCGATGCTGCATAGCAGCAAACATTTTGTGCGATCGCAGGCAATAAAAACTGTCGTTTGAACATAGGTGCAGGCGGTTCATCCGCACCCTGCGCGCACCTAACCTTCGCCGCAACGTACCGGAAACGCGCGTGGGGAGGCGCCGTTCCATGCGAACCCGTCCTGCCGCATCGATGCGCGATCGCAGCGCCACGTCCACCGGCCGTCCGCACCCCGCCACCGGGGGCCCACGCATCGCACAGCCCGAAGAGAACACACCATGATCAAGCCGCTTTCCGCCGCGATCGGTTGCATCCTGCTGGCCGCCGCCGGCGCCGGACACGCGCAGCAGGCCGACAGCGACACCGATGACGCCGCGCGCCGCGATGCCAAGACACTCGATCGCATGGTCGTGACCGGCACGCGCGTGGCGACCTCGATCGACAAGATTCCTGGCGCCATCAGTCTGGTCTCGCAGGAGCAGGTCGCACACACGCTGGCGCTGACCGAAGACGCGACCGCCGTGCTCGCGCGTACCGTGCCGGGCTACGCCGAGTCCTCGCAGGCGATGAGCAACACCGGCGAGACGCTGCGCGGCCGCATCGCACTGCGTCTGTTCGACGGCATCCCGCAGGGCTCGCCGCTGCGCGAGGGCGGCCGCAACGGCACGTTCACCGACATGGGCCTGGTCGGCCGCATCGAAGTGATCAACGGACCGTCGGCGTCGGAAGGCATCGGCGCCGCGGGCGGCATCATCAACTACATCTCCAAGGTGCCGACGGTCGAGGGGCACGAGACCCAGCTGACCACGCGCTACTCGACGCAGTTCGGCACCGACAGCAGCGGCTGGAAGGTCGGCGTGAACCACGCCTACAAGGGTGACGCCTTCGACATGCTGGCCAGCGCGTCCTACATCGACCGCGGCATCTCCTACGACGGCAACGGTCGCCGCATCGGCATGAACACCAGCGGCTCGGTGTCGGATTCCGAAGCGCGCAATCTGTACTTCAAGGGCGGCATGAACTTCGGCGAAGGCCTCGCGCAACGCCTGCAGTTCAGCTACAGCGACTTCAAGATCGAAGGCAAGGCGAACTACATCCAGGTCGAAGGCTGTCGCCCGGATCCGGTGCTCTGCCCGGTGCCGACCACGAATACCTCCGAACGCGGTTCGATCGCCGGCGCGCTCGCCGAGATCAACGATTTCCGCCAGGCGGCCGTGAACTACAGCCATGGCGATCTGTTCGGCGGTACGTTCAATGCCGACATCTACTGGGCCGACCAGGCGATGCGCTACCTGCCCGAGGACGGCGACGACCGCCAGCTGGTCAAGGTGGACGACAACTTCGACGAAGCGGACCGCATCTTCGACCAGTCCGAGATCGTGTCGAAGAAGCGCGGCCTGCGCACGTCGTGGACGCGCGGTGACCTGTTCGCCGTCGAAGGTCTGCAGCTGCGCACCGGTCTGGATCTGGTCGAGGACGAAGCCGCGCAGCGGCTCGCGATCACCAATCGCCTGTGGGTGCCGCCGATGCAGTATTCGAGCGTCGCACCGTATGCGCAGCTGAGCTGGGACGTCGGTCCGGTCACGGTCAGCGGCGGTGTGCGCCACGAGGACGGCAAGCTCGACGTCGACAGCTACACGACGACCGCGTTCCGCAACAGCGTGTTCGTGCAGGGCGGCGGCCTGGAATACTCGGAGACGATGAAGAACATCGGCGCGATCTGGCGCATCACCGACGAATTCTCCACGTTCGTCAGCTACGGCGAAGGCTTCGGCCTGGCGAACATCGGCATTCCGCTGCGCAACATCAGCGTGCCGAACCAGTCGGTCGACCGCATCGCCGATCTCGATCCGATCATCGTCACCAACCGCGAGGTGGGCTTCAACTGGGCCGGCACCGATGCGTCCTTCGGCGCGTCGTACTACGACTCGCGCTCGCCGTTCGGCACCTCGCTGTCGGTCGATCCGATCACCAACGACTTCGTGCTGGCGCGTGCGCCGGTGCGGATCAAGGGCTTCGAGGCCAACGGCGAGTTCCGCTTCAACGACCAGTGGAAGGTGTCGGGCATCTATTCGCGGATCCGTGGCAAGACCGCGTTCTGGTCGTCGGCGCCCAACGGCGACTACGACGCCGGCGAACTGAAGAAGCCGCTGGGCGTGCTCGACGTCAATCCCGACAAGATCGCCGTGTCGGTCACCTGGAAGTTCATGCCGACGGCCGACGTCACGCTGGGCGCGACCACGCTGCTCGATCGTGACCTGTCCGGCAGCGACGTGCGCAGCTTCGACAACCGCAGCTTCAGCTACGTCGAGAACACCGAGGGCTATACGCTGTTCGATCTGGGCGTGAACGTGGACACCGGCCGCTACGGCAAGCTGACCGTCGGCATCGAGAACCTGCTCGACAAGCAGTACATCCTCAGCTGGTCGCAGGTGCCGGGCTTCCAGAACTACTGGGCCGGTCGCGGGCGGATGGTGTCGCTCACGCACACGATCACGTTCTGATCGATGCGATCGGATGAGATGGCCCCGCGTGGCGCGGGGCCTGCGTGCGGGATGCGGGAGATGCCGGTGCAGGCAGCAGACAGGACGCGACCGCGTCGCGCGAACGGTGACAGGCGGCGGCGCGTGCGACTGCCGGTGATCGCGCTGCTCGCCTGCGCGTGGCTGTCGCCGCTGATGTCCGCGCATGCGCTCGAACCGGTCGCGCCGGCTGCGCGCTGGCAGGCGCTCGATGCCTTTGTCGACGACGCGGTGGGCCCGGGTGGCTACACCGGCGCCGTGGCGTCGGTGTGGCAGGACGGCCAGGCGCCGCACGTGCACGTTGCAGGCGCGCGCGATCTCGCCGGCACCACGCCGATGCGCGCCGATGCGATCTTCCGCGTCTACTCGATGACCAAGCCGATCGTCTCGGTCGCCGTGCTGATGCTGGTCGAGCGCGGGCGCATCGGACTCGACGACGACATCGCGGCGCACCTGCCGGCGTTCGCGCAGTTGCGCGTGCTGGGCGATGACGGCGCGCTGCGCGCACCCGCGCGTGCGCTGACGGTCCGCCATCTGCTCACCCACACGTCCGGCATCGCCAACACCGAGGGCGCGGCACTGCGTCTGCGCGAGGCGGCGGGCCTGGACGACGCCGCGGATCTGGACGTGTACGTCCAACGCCTTGCCGCCGTGCCGCTGCAGCACGATCCCGGCACGGTGTTCGCCTATGACGGCGCCGCGACGAATGTCCTGTCGCGACTGGTCGAGGTGGTCTCCGGCGAATCTCTGGACGTGTTCCTGCGGGCCCGGCTGTTCGTGCCGCTGGACATGCGCGACACCGGATTCTCGGTGCCGGCAGACCAGCGTGCCCGCGTGGTCGACATCACCACCACCGGCGACGACGGCCACCTGCGCATCGCCGACGGTCCGAGTGCGACGACGCCTGGCGCCGCGCTCAATCCCTACACCAGTGGCGCCGGGGGGCTGTACTCGACCGCGGCGGACTATCTGCGGTTCGCGCGCATGCTGCTCGGGCGCGGCGCGCTCGACGGCACGCGCTATCTGCGCGAGGACACGGTGGCGATGATGCTGCGCAACCAGCTCGGCTTTCTCGACGCGCCACACACGAGCTTCAGTCCATTCGAAGGCTTCGGCTTCGGTGTCTCGGTGCAACTCGATCCTGCCGCGCGCGGGCGTCTCGGTGCGCCGGGACAGGTCGGCTGGTCGGGCGCAGCGTCGACGTATTTCACGATCGATCCGGCGCGCGGCCTCGTCGCGATCCTGCTCGCCCAGCATCTGCCGCGCGACGTGGCCGGCGATCCACCGCGGCTGGCGACGCCGTTCTACAACCTCGTCCAGCAAGGCGCTGCACCGTGAGCGCCGGTCGCGTGCTCGTCGCCGGCTCGGCGAATCTCGATTTCGTGGTGCGCGCCGCGCACATCCCGGCGCCCGGCGAAACCGTGCTGGGCCGTGAATTCCAGACCTTCCCCGGCGGCAAGGGCGCCAACCAGGCCGTTGCCGCCGCACGCGCGGGCGGTGCGGACACCCGGATGCTGCTCGCCCTCGGCGACGACGCGCACGCGGTGCCGGTCGAGGCCTCGCTGCGCGAGGCGGGCGTCGCACTCGACATCCGCCGGCAGACCGCACACGCGACGGGTGTCGCCTTCATCTGCCTGTCCGATGGCGCGGAGAACGCGATCACCGTCGCGCCGGGCGCCAATGCCGCGCTCGTCGCCGACGACCTGCCCGATCTCGCCGGCGTGGACACCCTGCTGCTGCAGCTGGAAACCCCGATCGACGCGGTCACCGCGTGGGCCACGCGTGCGCGCGAGGCCGGCGTGCGCGTGGTGCTCAATGCCGCGCCGGCGCGCATCCTGCCCGATGCGCTGCTGCGCCAGGTCGACGTGCTGATCGTCAACGAAGGCGAGCTGGCGATGATCGCCCACCAGGCCGACGATCTCATCAGCGCCCTGAAATGCGTGCCGGTGCCGGCCGTCGTCGTCACCCTCGGCGCAGTCGGCTGCATCGCCCGGGATGGGACGGACCTGCATCTGCAACCCGCATTTCCGGTTGCGGCAGTGGACACCACGGCTGCGGGCGATACCTTCTGTGGCGTGCTGGTGGCGACACTCGCGCGCGGCGCAACGCTGGTGGCCGGACTGCGCGCTGCCGCGGCGGCGTCGGCGCTCGCCTGCACCGCGCTCGGTGCGCAGTCGAGTGTGCCGGCGCGCGCCGACGTCGACGCGCTGCTGCGTGGCGATGCCGACAGTGCAGGCCTCGATGCACTCGCCGCGCGCTGCGCCTCGTCGGCCGCCTGATCCGTTCTTCTTCGAGAGTTCCCCCATGAGTCCGTCTCCCTACCGCACGCTCGACGAGGACCAGCCCGATGACGGCAGGCCCGTCGACGCGGATTACGGCCCGGCGCCGCGCCGCACCGAGTACAAGTTCTCGCACGTCACCACCGGACGGTATCTGCCGACACCGGGCAAGGCGCCCGGCTGGCCGTTCGCCGACATCGGCGACTGGATGATCGACGCCAACGACAGCGCGCAGGACTGGCTGGCCGAACTGCGCGACTGGCGCCGTGAACACCTGGTGCGCATCGGCTACGACGACGCGAACTACCGCCATCCCGACCTGCAGTGGGCGCAGCGCAACTTCGTGCACGCGCAGATGATGGTCGAGGACCGCTACTTCTTCGATCCCGACACCGGCACCTACACCGTCGACCGCTATCTCGACGATCTGGTCGAGCGCTTCGGCGGCCTCGATTCGGTGCTGATCTGGTACGTCTATCCGAACATCGGCGTCGACGACCGCAACCAGTTCGATCTCGCCCACGACATGCCCGGTGGTCTCGACGGCCTGCGTGAAGCCGTACAGGCCTTCCAGGCGCGCGGCGTGCGCGTATTCCTGCCGGCCAAGCCCTGGGACCACGGCACGCGTGATCCCGGCGTCAGCCACTGGGAAGGCCTCGCAGAGATCGTCGCGGCGGTCGGCGCGGACGGCATCAACGGCGACACCTTCAACGGCGTACCGCGCGCGTTCTTCGATGCCTGCCAGCGTCTGGGCCGCACCGTGGTGCTGCAGCCCGAATCGACGATCAGTTCCGAAGAACAGCTGATCTGGAACGTGCAGAGCTGGGGCAAGAAGGCGCCCGACGGGCCGGTGCCGCCGGTGTCGAAATGGAAGTGGCTCGAACCGCGGCACATGGTGAACTACGAGAACCGCTGGGGCCGCGACCGCACGCACGACCTGCAGTACTGCTTCTTCAACGGCATCGGCTACAACGCCTGGGAGAACATCTGGGGGATCTGGAACCAGTTCACCCCGCGCGATGCCGAAGTCCTGCGCCGCATCGCCACGATCTATCGCCAGTTCCCCGATCTCGTCGTGTCGATGGACTGGGCGCCGTACCAGACCAGTCTGCAGCGCGGGGTGTTCATCAGCCGGTTCCCCGGGGCGGGCCGCACGTTGTGGACGCTGGTCAATCGCAATGCGTACGCCGTCGATGGCGAACAGCTCGCGCAGCCGCACGTCAAGGGCACGCGCTACTACGACGTCTGGAATGGACGTGCGCTGTCGCCGCGCATCGTCGATGGCCAGGCGCTGTTCGAACTGCCGATGGAAACGCGCGGTTTCGGCGCTGTGCTCGCAGTCGATGCCGGCGCACCGGTCGAAGGTCTCGACGGCTTCCTCGCAACGGTGGCCGCGCAGGCGGCGCAGCCGCTCGGCGCGCACTCGGCGGCCTGGCGTACGCTCCCGCAGACGCTGGTCGATGTGGCGTCGACGACGCCGCAGGCCGACGCCCCCGAGGGCATGGTCACTGTGCCGGCCGACAGCTTCCTGTTCCAGGTCGGCGGCATCGAGATCGAAGGCTTCAACTGGTCCGGCGTCGACGTGCAGTATCCGTGGGAAGACAGTCCACGTCGCCATCACCGGCGGCGCATGGACCTGGCGGCGTTCCACATCGACCGCCATCCGGTCACCAACGCGCAGTTCAAGCGATTCATCGATGACAGCGGCTACGCGCCGCGTGACGCGCACAACTTCCTGCGGCACTGGGTCGACGGCGCGCCGCGCGCCGGCTGGGACCGCAAGCCGGTGATCTGGGTGTCGCTCGAAGACGCCCGTGCCTACGCCGCGTGGGCCGGCAAGCGTCTGCCGCGCGAATGGGAGTGGCAGTACGCCGCGCAGGGCATCGACGGTCGCCGCTACCCCTGGGGCAACGACTGGCACGACAGCTTCGCGCCGCGGGTCAATCGCGGACGCCGCCTGCAGCCGCCCGCCGATGTCGACGCGCATCCGCAGGGTGCATCGCCGTTCGGCGTCGAAGATCTGGTCGGTAACGTCTGGCAGTGGACCGACGCGTTCGCCGACGACCACACACGCGCGGCGATCTTGCGCGGCGGCAGCAGCTACCAGCCGCAGACCTCGCACTGGTATTTCCCGCAGGCCTACCGCCTCGACCAGCACGGCAAGTACTTGCTGATGGCACCGTGCAAGGACCGTTCGGGCACGATCGGTTTTCGCTGCGTGGTGGATGCCGGCGGGGGCGCGCAATGAGCACACCGACGACCGTGCGTGACGTACAGCGGCCGCCCGCACCGTCGCAGGTGCAACTGCGCGGCCTGCTGGGCGATGCGCTCGATGCCAACCGCCGCGGCCGCCTGTCGACCTTCGTCACCGGTCCCGACAGCCCCGCGATCGCGATCTTCGATCCCGCGCATCGCGCGCACAACGACGAGGGCGACTGGTACGGCGAACACGCCGGGAAGTGGTTGTCGGCGGCGGCGAAGGCGGCGGCGCGCAGCGGCGACGCGGCTTTGGAAGCGCATCTGCGCGCGGTGGTGTCCTATCTGCACGCGGTGCAGGACACCGACGGCTATCTCGGCACCTATGCGCCGCACCGACGCTTCATGGTGCCGCAGCCGCCGAAGCCCGAAAGCTGGAACGGCGAGCCGGCGCTGCGCACCTGGGACGTGTGGACGCACGCCTATCTGCTGCTCGGCCTGCTCGACGTACATCGCGCGTTTCCGGATTCGGGCGCACTCGACGCCGCACGACGGATCGGCGCGCTGTGCTGGCGCACGTTCTGCGTCGACGGCATCGACATCACCAGTGTCGGCAACCACCACGGCATGTCGGCGACGGTGCTGCTCGATCCGGTGATGGATCTGCATGCGCTGACCGGCGATGCGGATCTGCTTGCGCTGGCGCATCGCATCGTCGAACAGATGAATGCCAATCCGCGTCTGGCGCTGATCGAACGCGCGCTCGACGGCGCCGATCCGTCCGAGATCGCGACCGGCAAGGCCTACCAGCTGTGCTGGAACCTCGTCGGCCTGGCCAAGCTCGCGCGCGTCAGCGGTGATCCGCGTCATCGTGCGGTACTCGACGCGCAGTGGCAGGCGATCGCCGACCATCACCTGAGTCTCGGCGGCGGGCCGTTCGGCGGCATCGGCCATCGCTCGCGCGAAGTGTTCAATCCGGCCTTCGTGTTCGACCCGCAGGCGTACGTCGAAACCTGTTCGATCCTCGCCTGGCTGCAGCTCAACCGCGAACTGCTCGCGATCACAGGTCACGCGCGCCACGCCGAGGAGATCGAACGCACCGCCTACAACGATCTGCTCGGCGCGCAGGCGCCCAACGGCGAGGACTGGTGCTACTACTCCTACGCCAACGGTCAGCGCATCCACACGAACTACTGGCGGTGCTGCAAATCCAGCGGCGCGATGGCGATCGAGGAACTGCAGGGCATCGCCTACGCCGAGCGCGACGATGGCCTGGTGGTGAACCTGCTCGGGCCGAGCGAGGCGACGTTCGATCGCATCGACGCCGGGCGCGTGCGCATCGTGCAGGACACGCGCTATCCATTCGATGGCGCCGTGCAATTCACGCTGGATGTGGAACGCGAGGCGGACTTCGTGCTGCACATCCGGATTCCGGCGTGGGCGCAGGGCGCGACGCTGGCGCTCAATGGTGCGCCCTTCGACGCTGCGCTCGTCGCGGGCGACTACGCCAGCCTCGCGCGCACCTGGCGCGACGGCGACGTGGTGACGCTCGATCTGCCGATGTCGCCGCGCGTGCATCGCCGCAGCTACCGCAACGTCCAGATCTCGCGTGCCCCCGACGGCAGCCCGGTGCGCCAGCAGGTGCTGCATTACGCCTGGATCGCGTTCGGACGCGGCCCGCTGGCGTATGCGACCGGACTGATCGACGGCTACAAGACATCGGAGATCGTGCGTCTGCCCGACGACGATGCGCAGATCCGTCTGGAGACGCTGGCGCCGCAGGGCGATGCGCCGGCCGTCGGCCTGCGCCTGCATCTCGACGATCGTGCGCCGATCGATTTCGCGCCGTACTACGGCCTCGGCGCGCGTGCCGACCGCATCTGGCGGCTGACCTGGCTGGGCCTGGCGCCGCAGGGCGGCGTGGACAGCGGAGATTGCGGAGCGCTTTGAGATGATGCCCCTGCGCAAGCAAGTTTCTGTGGCGCGAGAACATAGACAGGACGGATGGGTTGCGATGCCGGGCTTGCGCAGACTGCGCGCGGGCACCGCCGCAGCTTGGGAAGGATGTCGGACGACATGACGGGTTCCATCTTCGACAGCGGTCGCAGCGGGCCGCCGGGGCCGCTGAGCGGCGTGCGCGTGCTCGATCTCAGCGCGTACATCGCCGGTCCCTACGGGTGCGCGCTGCTCGCCGACCAGGGCGCCGACGTGATCAAGGTCGAGCCGCCGGATGGCGACAACCTGCGCAACTATCCGTCGACGCTCGCCGACGAAAGCCGCGCGTTTCTCGGCGTGAACCGCAGCAAGCGCGGCGTCACCCTGAACCTGAAGGACGACGACGATCGCGCCGTGCTCTATCGCCTGGTGCGCGAGGCCGACGTGCTGGTGCACAACTTCCGCCCCGGCGTGCCGGAACGGCTGGCGATCGATTTCCCCACGCTGTCGGCGCTGAATCCGCGGCTGATCTACTGCGCGGTCACCGGCTACGGCGAAACCGGTCCGCTGAAGGACAAGGCCGGCTACGACCAGGTGCTGCAGACGATGACCGGCATGTGCACGCTGCAGGGCAAGCGCGGTGGCGCACCGGAGATCATCTACGGCTCGGTGGTCGACTACTACGCGGCCGCGTTGCTCGCCGCCGGCGTGTCGTCCGCGCTGTTCGAGCGCGAGCGCAGCGGCGAAGGCCAGTTCGTCGGCGTGTCGCTGCTGCGCAGCGCGCTGACCATGCAGTCCGCGCGCATGGTCTGGGCCGAAGGCGAGGCGCTCGACATCGGCCGCGACATGCGCTCGGGCGGCGTGACCGGCCTGCATCCCACGCGCGAGGGCTGGCTGTACGTGTCGGCCAACACGCCGCGGTTCTGGCAGGCGCTGTGCGCGCTGACCGGTCTCGATGCACTGGCCGCCGATCCGCGTTACGACAGCGTGCGCAAGCGCGCCGTGCATGCCGACGAAATCCTGCCGCAGCTGCACGCGGCGCTGGCCACGCGGGACGCGCTGGACTGGGAAGCACGTTTCGGCGACGCGGTGCCCTGCGCGGCCGCACGCGCGGTCGAGGACATGTTCGAACACCCGCAGGTACTGGCCGAGGAGATCGTGGCGACCATCGATCACCCGCGACTGGGCAGCTATCGTGGCGTTTCCCGGCCGATCCGCTTCGGCCGCACGCCGGGACCCGCCCCGTTCGCCGCGCCCGGGCTCGGCGAGCACTCGGACGCGGTCAGGGTGGCCCTCGACGACGCCGGGCGCGACAATGACGGGCCCGCCTGACACGCGGCGCGCGTCCCGAACCCCGAGGTGTCCATGTCTGCTGCAACATCCGCGTCCAAACTCGAACAGCTGCGCGAGCTCTCCGTGGTCGTCGCCGACACCGGCGATGCCGACGCCATCGCCCGCCTGAAGCCGGTCGACTGCACCACCAACCCGACGCTGGTGCGCAAGGCGCTGGACCTGCCGATCTACGCCGATCTCGTCGAGCGCGAGCTCGAACGCGCCGAGGATCTGGACGGCGACGTCGACGCCGTCGCGCGCAAGGTCGTCGACCGCCTGACGATCGGCGTGGGCCGCAAGCTCGCCGGTCTGGTGCCGGGTCGCGTGTCGACCGAGGTCGATGCCGATCTGTCGTTCGACACCGAGGCGACGATCGCCAAGGCGCGCCAGTTCATCGAGATGTACCAGGATGCCGGCGTGCAGCGCGAGCGCGTGCTGATCAAGATCGCCGCGACCTGGGAAGGCATCCGCGCCGCCCGCGAGCTGCAGCGCGAAGACATCGACTGCAATCTCACGCTGATCTTCAACCGCACCCAGGCCATCGCCTGCGCGGAGGCCGGCGTGTTCCTGATCTCGCCGTTCGTCGGCCGCATTCTCGACTGGCACGTCGCGCGCGGCGACACGCCGGCGACGATCGACGACGATCCGGGCGTGCGCTTCGTGCGCGACGTCTACACCGAGTTCAAGCGTCGCGGTTCGCCGACGGTGGTCATGGGCGCGTCGTTCCGCTCGACCGCGCAGATCGAGGCGCTGGCCGGTTGCGACCGTCTGACGATCTCGCCGGACCTGCTGGAAAAGCTCGACGCCGAGCATGGCGAGCTGCCGCGCAAGCTCGACGCGGACGAGGGCGACGGCGAGATCGCACCGCCGGTCGATGGCGCGCGCTACGCCGCCGACCTCGCCGCCGATCCGATGGCGACCGAGAAACTGCGCGACGGCATCGCCGCGTTCGCCAAGGATCTGGACGCACTGCGGGCGACCATCGCCCAGCGCCTGCAGGCCCGCTGACATGCGCCCGCGTGTGCGGGACGGCATGCGCGTCGCCGCGTGCGGCGCGCTGCTGTCGATGCTGGTCGCCTGCGCGCTGCCCGCGCGAGAGGCGTCCGCGCCCGGCGCGGCCGTGGTCGTGCCGGAAAGCCGGCCCGGGGTCACGATCGGCTATCTCGACGCGCCTGCGTTCGACAGCCGCGCGCTGCTGCCGGCGCCGCCCGCGCCGGGTTCGGCTGCGCAGGCACATGACGATGCGATCGCCGCGCGCAGTCTCGCCCTGCACGACACCGCGCGCTGGCGTCAGGCCACGGTCGATGCCGATCTGACGTTCCCGGCCGCCGAGCCGCTGTTCGCCTGCGCGCTCGGCGTCGAGATCAGCGCCGACCGCACACCGCATCTCGTGCGCCTGCTGCGGCGCAGCCTCGCCGATGCGTCGAATGCCGGTCGCGCGGCGAAGGATCACTGGCAGCGCGGCCGCCCCTTCGTGCGCAACGCCGCACCGGTGTGCACGCCCGAAGACGTTGAGCGGCTGACGACCAGTGCCTCGTATCCGTCGGGCCACACCGCGATCGGCTGGGCGTGGACGCTGGCGCTGGTCGAACTCGCGCCCGAGCGCAGCGACGCACTGCTGCAACGTGGTCGCGCATTCGGCGAGAGCCGGCTGGTCTGCAACGTGCACTGGCACAGCGACATCGTCGAAGGCGAACGCGTCGGCGCGGCCACCTTCGCGCGCCTGCAGGCATCGCCCGCGTTCCGCGCCGACCTCGACGCCGCACGCACCGAGATCGCCGCGCAACGCGCAGCCGGCGCGACGCCCGCGCATTGCGACACCGAAACCGTCGGCCTGCGGCAGTCGCCGATCCCGGCCGCGGACGACCGCGACTGACCGTGTCCAGCCCCACGCATCCCGACCCGCGCCCGCAGCCGCCCGAAGCGCCGCTGCCCAGCGATTGCTGTGACAGCGGCTGCGCCGTCTGCGTGCACGACACCTACAACGAAGAGCTCCAGTACTACCGCGAGCAGCTCAAGGCGTGGCGGGCGCGGCATCCGGGCGAAGACTGATCGCGCCGTACCGGCTTCAATCGAGCCAACGCAGCGCCGGAATGCGCGGCCGCAGCCAGCGGTCGAAGACGTACACGACGATCATCGACACCGCGAGCAGGGGCAACAGCAATGCCATCGCGAGGATCAGGCCGAGCAGCACGCGTGTCGGTGCAGGGCGCGCGGTCCGTGGCGCGCCGAGACGTCCGGCGGGTCTCCGGCGCCACCACATCACCAAGCCGCTGATCGCCAGACCCACGACACCGATGCACGCGGCCAGCATCACGAGCTGGTTGGCGCGGCCGAAGTAGTTGCCCATGTGCAGCTGCACGCCCAGCTCGATCGCCTGCGCCACGCGGCCGTAGTCGGCGAAGCCGGCACTGACCAGTAGCGCGCCGTCGCGATCGAAGTGATAGGTGATCTGCCCCTGCGGACGATCCGGATACGTGTAGGCCATCAGCGCGCCGCGCGTGTCGGCGGGCAGGAACACGCGCAGATCGTCCTGCGTGCCGGCCGCGCGCACATGCGCGATCGCGCGCTCCAGCCCACCTGGCGTCCATGCGCGCGCCGCGCCGGCCTGCGGGCCCGGTGCGCCGTGATGGCCGTGATGCGCGTCCGGCGAGACCGGTGGCAGAGGCGCCTGCTGCAGCGTCCACGGCACGTCGTTGAAGTCGCTGCCGACCGTCGGCGCATCGACCGCGGCGTAACGCCGATACACCGGCGGATAGCCTTCGCCGATCAGTTCCGCGCCGCCGCGGATCCAGCCGCCCCAGAATGCCGCCCACGGGAGACCGGTGAAGATCAGGAACAGCACCAGCAGCGCGACCCACAGACCGACCGCGGTGTGCAGCGACTTCCAGAATGCGCGTCCGCGCTGCCGCAGGTCCGGCAGCAATGCACGCCATGCGCGGCGGCCATCGCGTGGCCAGGCCAGATACAGCCCGGACACGATCAGCAGCACGGCCCAGCACGCGGCGAGCTCCATCACGTAGCGGCCGAAGGTGCCGAGCATCAGCGAACCGTGCAGCCGGTCCGCGATGCCGACCAGCGTGCGCGCCGGCACGAGCGTACCCAGCAGCGTGCCGCTGCCGGGATCGACGAATGCGACGCGCGTGTCGCCCTCGGCCGTCGCCATATGCACGCGCGCGCTGCGCGTGTGATCGCTGGGCACATCGATGCGCGTCGCGGTCGCGTCGTCGACGGCCGTTTCGGCGGTGTCGATCATCTGTGCCAGCGCGACACGCTCCGACCACGGCGCCGGTGCGAAGCGGAGTTGCGGATAGAGCGCGTCGTCGAGTTCGTCGTTGAACAGATACACCGCCCCGGTCATCGCGAGGATGACCAGGAACGGTGCGACGAACAGGCCGGCGTACAGATGCCAGCGCCAGAACAGCCGGTAGCGATCGCTTGCATCTGCAGACTTCGGAAGACGGGCCATCGTCAGAACCGCGTGCGCAGTGTCATCTCGACGCTGCGCGGCGCGCCGAGATAGACGTGGGTGGCCGGATAGCCGGAGTACTCGCCGTAGAGCGCGTCGCCGACATTGCGCACGCGCAGCGCCAGTGAGGCGCGGCGCCAGTCGTAACTCGCCCAGGCATCGAACGTGGTGCGGCCGCGGACATGGATCGTGTTCGCGGTGTCGGTGTAGAAGCCGCCGACGTGCTGGCCGCTGGCGCCGATCGACACGGGCACGCGCGCGAACCGGTAGGTGCCTGCGAGCGTCGCGGTGCCATTGTGCACGTTGCTCGGACGGTTGCCACGACGATCCACGCCACCGGCTTCGATCAGTTCATCGAAACGCGCGCGTCCCCACGTGGCTGATGCGTCCAGTCGTAGGCCGCGCGTGGCCTGCAGATCCGCCGACAGTTCCAGCCCCTGCGACGACTGGCGTCCGCCCTGCACGCTGATCGACGGATTCGCCGGATCGCGGGTCAGGATGTCGTCGCGCTCGATCCTGTACGCGGCCGCGGTCAGCGACAGGCGCTCGTTCCAGGCATCGGCCTTGATGCCGATCTCGGCGGACGTCGCGTCGGTGAGATCGAAGATGCCCGACGCGGTCTGGATCGTGAGCAGGCTCGACACCGGGCTGGCCGCGGTGGAGAACTGGCCGTAGAGCTGCACGTCGTCGCGCAGATCGAACACGCTGCCCACGCGCCACGACAGCGGCGAATAACGCGGCGAGAAAGCAGTCGTCGCACCGGTGATGCGGTTGTCGATGCTGCGCTCGAGATCGATCCGCTCGTAACGCAGGCCGCCGACCAGCAGCCAGCGTGGCGTGAGATTGAATGCGTTCTCGACGAATACCGCGCGCGTGCGCAGATCGGTGCGGAACAATTGATCGCTGGTGTACACCGGCGAATCCGCACCGGGAAACACGCCCACATCCGGATCGACCGGCGTGACCGGCGTCGTGCTGCCGCTCTGGCGCGGATTGACGAAATCGGTGCCGTTGAGCTCGACGCCTGCGGTGAACCGGTTGCGACGCCCCGCGAACGGCCCGTCATGGGACAGCGCCATACGCTCGTTCCAGAACCGGTGATCGTGGAACACACGTTGCGCGCCACGCGCGTACAGGCCGGTGCCGCGGTCGTAGAGCCAGTCGTCGGAATAGACGAAGTCGCGATCCGCCCGGTACCAGGCCAGATCGTTGCGCAGTTGCCATTCGGGCGAGAGATCGATCGCCACGTTCCAGCGCAGCAGATCGCTGCGTGCGCCGGTGTACGCGCCGATCGGGTTGTAGTTGACGTGGCGCGTGGCCGCGTCGATCACCAGTCCGTTCGCACTGCGCACCACACGCGACGGTGCGATGGCGTCCTCGATTGCCACCATCGGCGAGCCCTGGTAGGTGCCGGTGCTGTCGTCCTCGGCGTGTTGCCAGGACAGCAGCATCGACAGCGCGTCGTGTGGCGTCCACGCAAGGCTGGTCGACAGCGTCGACATCTCGACCCGGTTGTGTGCGATGTCGTAGAGGCTGTCGGAGCGCAGGCCACTGGCATCGAATCGCAGCGCCAGCGTGTCCGACAGCGGCTGGTTGATGCCGAACCCCGCGCGGCGGGTATCGAAGCTGCCGACGCCGAACATGGCGTCGATCACCTGCGCGTCCGTGTCCGGCCGACGTGAGACCAGATTGATCGCGCCGCCCATCGCGCCCTCGCCGTAGAGCACCGACGCCGGTCCGCGCAGCACTTCGACGCGCTCCAGTCCCCAGGTGTCGACATCGCGGGTGACGAAGGTGGACGCGCCGATGCGCACGCCGTCGTGCAGCACCGAGATCGTGTTGCCGCTGAAGCCGCGCAACGTCACCACCGCCGGATTGCCGGGCACGTTGCCGACCATCGCGCCATCGGCCAGTTGGAAGACTTCGCGGGTGGTGCGCGCGCCCTTGCGGGCGATCGCCTCGCGGTCGATCACCTGCAGTGATGCAGGGGTTTCGCGTTGCGAGAGGCCGAGCCGGCTGCCGGTCTCCTGCGGCGCGTCGCGCGTGCGCAGGCGCTGGCCTTGCACCTGCAGGGTGTCGAGCGTGGTCGCCCGCTGTGTGGCGTCCGTCGACGACTGGGCGGAAGCCGGCGCCGCCACTGTGGCGGCGATCAGGCTGGCGAGCAGGGAGATCGCGGGCGTTGTACGGAACAGGGTGTCGGCCGGCGCAGGCCGGGTGATTGCGGAACGGAACATGTGGGCATCCAGTGCGGGTGCGGCGCGGTATGGACACGCGCGCACGGGCGAGACCACGCACGCGCGGTCATCGCAGGAAAAATGGCGACCGGAGCGGTCGCCGCAGCTCAGCTCAGGCCGCGAGTGGCGGGCCGCGTGAGCCGAGTCCGCAGGGATGGCGTTCGACCCGCCGGAACGCATGCACGACGCGCGCGCACTGCGGGACGTGCAGCAGGCGCGCGATCGCGCACCACAACACCGCCAGCAGTGCGGTGGCGAGCAGCGGGCAGTAGCCGCAGTCCTGCATGTCGACATGCGCCGACGGCGCCGGGCGCGGCGCATCGTCGAGCAGGCTGTGGGGATCGACGATGCTGATCAGCTTCTCGCTGCCCATCGTGCACATCTCCATCAGGATCATGCGCGGCGCGCCGTCGTGCGCATGCGCGATGCGTCCGATCGACGGCAGCAGCGCGAGCAGCAGCACGGCCGTCAGCGACAGCCAGGCGAATGCATGCTGGAACCGGCGGCCCGCGATCATCGGAGCAGTCTATTCGCGCATGCACGCATTGGGACAACGATGCGCACGCTGCAGGCCGCGACCGATCGTCGCACCTGCGCAGGACGAAAGCCGCGAAGCAGGTCGCGTGGATCGAGACGTGGCACGCCGCTCGATCCTGGCGAGCGGCGTTACAGGAACCTGCGTATCGAGGCAGCACGTTGGCGCGCCGCGAGACAGGCTCAGAGGGACTCCGAGACCCGTTTGCCGTCGTGCTCGTACTCGAAGGTCGTGCCTGCAGGCGCGCCGATCCGCTTCAGCTCTGATCGCAGCAGAGCCAGGCCGCGCGGAAGGTCGAAAAGCTCGATATCGATGCCGACCCATTCGATCGTAGGTTCGCCATCCGACCCGGGCGGGCCGACCTGGCTGCCACCGCCAGTCACTTCGCCCAGACCATCCTGTTGCAGAGCGGTATGGATCGGGTCTTCATATTTCTCTCCGCGCGCGACCGGCCAGATCGACTCCGGAATCATGACGAACACGAAGGTCGACGCATCGCCTTCGTATTTTCCGGAAGCGGAACACCCGACCGACAGGATCAGGGTGATGCCGAACAGTCCCAGCGCGACCACCCGCCATACACGTTTCAAGAAGCGCTCCTTGCGTATCACATTCCTGTGCGTCTCCACCCCGGATCCGCAAGCGCTGGATTCTCACGCGCGGATCAAGCCTCTGTCCACCGCGGCCGCGACAGAATCTCCAGTGCGAAACGACGGAGTCCGATGGGCGCATCCGCCCGTCAGAACGCCGGAATCACCGCGTCGCGGTACTTCGTCTGGATGAAGCTGCGGACTTCTTCGCCGGTCAGTGCGGTAATCAGCTTCTGCACGCGCGGGTCGTCCTTCTTGTCGGGGCGCCCGACGAGGAAGTTCACGTACGGCGAATCCTTGCCTTCGATCGCCAGCGCGTCCTTGCCGGGATCGAGACCGGCATCGAGCGCGTAGTTGGTGTTGATCAGCGCGAGGTCCACCTGGTCGAGCACGCGGGGCAGCATCGCGGCGTCGAGTTCGCGGAACTTGAGGTGCTTCGGGTTCGCGGTGATATCGCGCAGCGTGGCCAGCGCGTCGTCTGGATCCTTGAGCGTGATCACGCCACTGTGGTGCAGCAGGATCAGCGCCCGGCTGTTGTTGCTCGGGTCGTTGGGGATCACCACGTCGGCGCCGTCCGGCACCGCGTCCAGCGAGGTGTAGCGGCGCGAGTAGGCGCCGAAGGGTTCGATGTGCACGCCGACGAGCGTCGTCAGATCGGTGCCGCGATCGCGGTTGTACGCGTCGAGGTAGGGCTCGGTCTGGAAGTAGTTGACGTCGATCTGGCCCTGCACGACCTGGTCGTTGGGCTGCACGTAGTCGTTGAAGATGCGCACCTGCAGATCGATGCCGTCCTTGGCCAGCAACGGCTTCACCACTTCGAGAATCTCGGCGTGCGGCACTGCGGTCGCGGCGATCGTCAGGCGTTCGCCATCCGCGCCGGATCCGGCACCGCCGCAACCGGCGAGGGCGGACAGCAGCAGGGCGGCAGTGGCGAGTCGGGGCAGCAGGGCCATGTCGGATCCGGTCGAGCGAGGGGCCGACCAGTATCGGGATCTGCGCGTGGGGATCGAGTGCGGGGGTGGAAATCAGTGTGTGGTGTGGCGGCCGCCCACGCTGGGGCGTGACGTTCGCAAGGTTCCCGTCATTCCGGCGAAAGCCGGAATCCAGCGGCGTGTGCATTTCGCTGGGAGGCCCGAAGACACTGGATTCCGGCTTTCGCCGGAATGACGTGATGGGGGATGGGAGGCGACCGAGGCCACTACCGCCGCGTGAACCGCGCCACCAGCCGGTCGCCGACCATCTGCAGTACCTGCACCATCACCAGCAGCGCGACGACGGTGACCACCGCGACATCGGTGCGCGAGCGCAGATAGCCGTCGCGATACGCCAGGTCGCCCAGACCACCTGACCCGATCGCACCGCCCATCGCAGTGAAACCGATCAGCGCGATCGTCGTCACCGTGGCGCCGGCGATCAGGCCGGGCAGCGCTTCGGGCAGCAGCACGCGGGTGACCAGCTGCCGCGTGGTTGCGCCCATCGCGAGGCTTGCTTCGACCACGCCCCGGTCGATCTCGCGCAATGCGGTTTCGACCAGCCGCGCGTAGAACGGCGCGGCGCCGACGACGAGCGGCAGGATCGCGCCGCGCACGCCGAGCGAAGTGCCCATGGCTTTGAGCGTGATCGGAATCAGCACGATCATCAGGATGATGAAGGGCACCGAGCGCAGCAGGTTCACCACCAGCGACAGCCCGCCGTACAGCACTGGGCGCGCGTGCAGCTGGCGTGGACCGGTGAGATAGAGCAGCACGCCGAGCGGCAGGCCGATCAATAGCGTCAGCGGCAGCGAGCCGGCCAGCATCAGCAGCGTGTCGACCGTGGCCTGGCCGATCTCGACCCACTTGCCGGCATCGACGTTGGGCAGCAGCGGTGTGGTCATCGCGGCAACTCCTGCACGTGCACACCGGCCTCGGCGAAGCTGCGCGCGGCGGCGTCGAAGCGGTCGCCGGTCACCGCCAACGTCAACTGGCCGTAGGGCAGACGTTTGATGCGGTCGATGCGGCCCGACAGGATCGTGTAGTCGATGCCGGTCTCGCGCGCGACGCGCCCGAGCAACGGTTGCCAGGTCGCATCGCCGGTGAAGGTCAGGCGCAGCAGGCGGCCTTCGACATGCGCGATGTCGTCGTGCTGCGCGTCCTCGTCGACGTCCTCGGATTCGGCGACGAAGCGCCGCGTCGTCGGATGCTGCGGATGCAGGAACACGTCGGCCACCGGGCCGCTCTCGACCAGATGCCCGGCATCGAGCACCGCGACGCGGTCGCAGACCCGGCGCACGACGTCCATCTCGTGGGTGATCAGCACGATGGTCAGCCCGAGTTCGCGGTTGATGCCGTCGAGCAGCTGCAGCACCGAGGCGGTGGTCTGTGGATCGAGCGCGCTGGTCGCCTCGTCGCAGAGCAGGATCTTCGGCTCGGTCGCGAGTGCACGCGCCACGCCGACACGCTGCTTCTGGCCGCCCGAGAGCTGGGCCGGATACTTGTCGCGATGCGCTTCGAGTCCGACGCGCACCAGCAGCGCTTGTGCGCGCGCGTGCGCCTGCGTCTTCGACACGCCGGCCAGACGCAGCGGAAACGCGATGTTGTCGATGACGGTCTTGGCCGACAGCAGATTGAAGTGCTGGAAGATCATGCCCACGCGCCGGCGCAAGCCGCGCAGGCCATCGCCGTCGAGCGTATCCAGGCGCTGGCCATCGACGGTCAGGCGGCCGCCGCTCGGCGTTTCCAGTCCGTTGATCAGCCGCAGCAGCGTGGATTTGCCCGCGCCCGAATGGCCGACGATGCCGAACACCTCGCCGGCCTCGATCGTGAGATCGAGCGGATGCAGGGCGACGGCCTCGCGCCCGGCGGCGGAAAACGACTTGTGGATGCCTTCGAAACGGATCACGGCGACGGGGCTGGCGGGCGGCCGGGCAGCCTAGCAGGGCGACGTGTCCGCAGCGTTCCGGTCGCAAGGTTTCAGCATCCCGGCAGCGGCGTTCCGGGCGCGTGGGGGCGTCGTCGGGAGCGGGGCGGTATCATCGCGGGCCCGGGTCTCCACCGATCGCACAGGACTTACGCACGTGGCCGTGAATCAGGAACAGCTGGACAGGATCAAGTCGGGTCAGGGCTTCATCGCCGCCCTCGACCAGAGCGGCGGCAGCACGCCCAAGGCGCTCAAGCTCTACGGCATCGAGGAAACCGAGTACGCGAACGACGCGGAAATGTTCGGCCTCGTCCACGCGATGCGCACCCGCATCGTCACCAGCCCCGCCTTCAGCGGCGAGCGCGTGTTCGGCGCCATCCTGTTCGAGCGCACGCTCGACGATGCGTTCGAAGGCCAGGGCGCCGCGGAATACCTGTGGCAGACCAAGGGCGTCGTGCCGTTCCTGAAGATCGACAAGGGTCTGGAAGACGAGGCGAATGGCGTGCAGCTGCTCAAGCCGATCCCGGGCCTGTCGGACCTGCTCGCGCGCGCCAAGGCCAAGGGCGTGTTCGGCACCAAGGAACGCTCGGTCATCAAGCAGAACAACGCCGCCGGCATCGCCGCGGTGCTCGACCAGCAGTTCGAACTCGGCCAGCAGGTGCTCGACGCCGGCCTGGTGCCGATCATCGAACCGGAAGTCGACATCAACGCCGCCGACAAGGCCGACATCGAGACGACGCTGAAGCAGGGCCTGCTCGAGCGCCTCGACAAGGTGGCGCCGTCGACGCCGGTGATCCTCAAGCTCACGCTGCCGGAGGTCGACGGTTTCTTCCAAGAGCTGGTCGAGCACCCGAGCGTGCTGAAGGTCGTCGCGCTGTCGGGCGGTTACGCACGCGACGATGCGAATGCGCGTCTGGCGAAGAACCCCGGCGTCGTCGCCAGCTTCAGCCGCGCGCTGACCGAAGGCCTGAGCGCGAAGCAGAGCGACGAGGACTTCAACGCGTCGCTCGACAAGGCGATCGAGTCGATCTACCGCGCTTCGGTTGCCTGATCCGTCGAAGCGGGTGTCGCATGAAGGCCGGCGCATCTGCGTCGGCCTTTTTGCGTTGTCGGGAGCGCACGACGTGAGGCCTTCCATTCCATCCGCCCACACGCGCTTGATCAGTGCCGCGTGAAGCGGGCGGCGCGGCCGCGTGAACACTTCCGCCCCGGATGTTAGGAAGCGGTTTGTTCGGACGCGTGCGTTCGCGACAACCCCGACGAGCAGATAAACACCGTCGGCACGAAGCCACCGATTACACCCTGGCTTGCGCGATGCGGTCATACGGTTCGATCCACCGAGGCAGACGCCTGGAGGATCATCCGATGTCACAGCCGACATTCGTCACCCATTACATGGTGCGCCGACCGAAGGCCGGCAATTCCGAATCTTCGCGTCCGCGCGAGGCCCGTATCGGGCGCGGTGCGCGCGATGGAGCCGACCTGCATGCACAGGCGCCTTCGCGGCTTCGCTACCCCTCTGCGATCCGTCGCGCGAGCTGACGCATCGGGGGTAGGCGGCGTGCTGTAGGACCTGTACGTCCAAGTGAGGTGTGCCGATCGTGGTGCGTAGCGGCCAGTCGTCTGTGCAGAGCGCCACGTCGCGCACAGGCGGTGGCACCGACGCTTGCTATGGTGCCGGCTCCCTCGTCGCCACACGGACTGTCCGATGAAAGCCGCCCTTGCCCTGTTCGCCCTGCTCCCGGGTCTCGCATTCGCACAGGCGCGCGAGGCGCGCCCCGGCCCGCCCGCACAGCCGCCGGGCTGGTCGCTCGGTGTGGCCGTTGCCGCGGCCGACAGTCCGTACGTGGGCGAAGGCGCGCGCGTGCTGCCGTTCCCCACCTTCGCCTACGAGGGCGAGCGTCTGTTCCTGCGCGGCATTGCCGGCGGTGTCCATCTCGTCGACACCGGTGCGCTCCAGCTCGACGGCCTGGTGTCCGCGCGTCTCGATGGCTTCGACATCGACGATCTCAGCGCGTCCGGTCTCGCCGGCAACGGCCTCGACGCGCGTCTGCTCGATGACCGCGACCACGGTCTCGACGCCGGCATCGGCGCGTCGTGGTCCGGTACGTTCGGCCGCGTGCGCGTGCATGCGCTGGCCGATGTCACCGACACCAGCGGCGGTCACGAATTCGGCGTGGAATACACCTACATGCTGCGCTCGGGTGCGTGGACCATCCTGCCCAGCGCGGGCGTGCGCTGGATGTCGGAAGACCTGACCGGCTACTACTTCGGCACGCTGGATTCGGAAGTCGCGCGCGGCGTCGTCCGCTACACGCCGGGCTCGGCCGTCGTGCCGTCGGTCAGCGTCGCTGCGACGCGTCCGCTGGGCGAGCGCTGGAGTTTCATCGGTGGTGTCAGCTACCGCGTGTTGCCGGACGAACTCACCGACAGCCCGCTGCTCGAACGCGATGCGAACGGCATCCCCTCGCTGTTCGGTGGGGTCAGCTACCGCTTCTGAAATCAGGGAGCACCGACGCCGTGCCGTCGTGCGCTGAAAAGATGCATGGGAGGTGGCAGCTTCGACCTCGATGCGCCGGGATACGCCGCGGTACACGTCGCTTGGGCACCTGACTGCGCGATCGCTTCGCTGCGTTCGACATGCGCTCAGCATGAATGCCCGGGCCACGCGCGCGCTTCACGATCCCGCGATTAGCGTCCGCGCATTGGCTGCATGGCGTAGAGGAGGCCAGTCATGTCCGAGCAGACACTTGCGACGAAGACGTCCGGTCTTCGAGATTTATACCCGTACCCGCCGCTACCGCCACCGCAGCCCGGACATGTCTGGCAGCCGCGGGAACTGAAAGACGAATGCTTTCCCGCGCCTGGGCAGCACCTCGTCGGTTGAAACATGCACCGCCTCGGCCATGCCTGAGGCCGATGCTCAGCCGCGCGTCTTCTCGACGAACGCCTCGAACACCGCCAGCGTTTCCGGGCTCACGTGATGTTCGATGCCTTCGGCATCGCGACGCGCGATGTCGGGCGGTACGCCGAGTGCGACGAGGAAGGATTCGACGGTCTGGTGCCGCGCGCGACTGGCGCGGGCGAGGGTTTCGCCGGCGTCGGTGAGGAACGCGCCGCGATACGGTTTCTGCAGCACCAGCCCGTCGCGCACCAGACGCTGCAGCGTGCGGGCAACGGTGGGCTGGGCAACGCCGAGACGTTCGGCGATGTCGACCTGGCGCGCGCGGCCCGTCGTGGCCAGCAGGTCGGAAATCAGTTCGACGTAGTCCTCCACCAGTTCGGCGCGTCGCGCTTCGCGTACCTGGCGAAAGTTCTCCACGTGCACCTGCGCATCGGGCAGGCCGGCGTCGCGTGCGGCCTGGGCGGCGGCGGTCTTTCGAGCGGTCATGGCAGAGGCCCCGAGGACACCAGGCGTAGTGTCGCCGATCGCGTGGCGCGGCTCAGCGCTTCGGACCGCGCCACGCGCGCACCGCCGCGTAGAGGATGCCCAGGCTCACGCCCAAGCCGATCCACTGCCACAGCGTCAGCTCGCTCATGCCGCGCCGTCCGCCTGCGTGGGCAACTGCGCGACCTGCGCCGGGCGTCCGCGCGAATCGAGCGCGATCATCACGAAGCGGCCGCGCGTGCACAGTTCACGGTCGCCGCTGAGCAGATCCTCAGCGATCAGTTCCACTTCCACCTGCATCGACGTGCGGCCCACTTCGACCACGCGCGCAATCGTCTCGACCAGCTGGCCCTGCTTGATCGGCAGCTTGAAATCGACCTGTTCCGAGCGCGCCGTCACCACCGTGCGGCGCGAGTAGCGCGACGCGGCGATGAAGGCGGCCTTGTCCATCCACGCCAGCGCGGTGCCGCCGAACAGCGTGCCCAGATGGTTGGTGTGATCGGGGAACACGATCTCCAGCATGCGGGCTTCGGTCTTGGGCGTGTCGGCCAGCGGCGCCATCAAGACGCGTCCGCCGTGGCGAGATGCAGCCCCACGGCCTGCGCAATCTGTCCGGGTGCCTGGAAGCCCGGCAGGCGCGCCGCCTCGGCGCCGTCCTTGAACAGCGCGAGCGTCGGCGTCTGGCGCAGGCCGAGATCGCGGAAGAAGTCCTCGCCGATCACTTCCATCTTCACCTTCAGCAGCGCGACGCCGGCGGCGTCCTCGCTTGCGGCGAATTTCGCCAGCGACATGTCGAGCATCTTGCAGCCCGGACAATCGTCCTTGTAGTAATCGACGAGCAGGCGCGGATGCGCGGCCAGTGCTGCGGCGTAATCGTCAGGGGTGGAGGCGTGGAGCGTCTGCATGGGGCGTGTTCTCGATGTTCTCGAACGGTGTTTCAGTGATGGCAAGAATGGTGTCGGTCCAGCATTGGATCTTGTTGGCGTCGTGTGCGCCGTGGGGCATCTGCTCGATCTCCAGCCGCGGGTACCGCGTGCCGAAGAACGCGGCCATGCGCCGGGCCGCGCCGCAGTAATGCTCCTCGCCCCACTGCGTCTCGCCGGTGCCGAATACCGCGACATGTGCCGGCTTGCCGACCGCGGCGACGAGGTCCTCGATGAAACGCTTCATCTCCGGCGGCGTGCGCCCGGCGTTGATGCTCCAGCTGCCGAGCACGTAGAGATCATGTTCGGCGCCCTCGGGGCAGGCCTTGGCCAGCGTCTGGATGTCCGCATCGATCCAGGTGACGGCATGCCCCATCTCCTCGCACCGCGCGCAGATCGCACGCGCGACATCGCGGGTGTTGCCGCTGAGCGATGTGTGGGCGAGGAGGATGCGCATAACAAGTCTAAGGCTAAGTAGTCAGTAGTTATTCAAGACGATCGCTTAGGCCTCTTCCTTATCGCCAGTCATCCGCTCATAAGGGCGTGCAGCCGCGTAGGCCTTGAATAGGCTGTCTTTAAAACGGTAGTACCTGTCGCGAGTCCTCTCGAGGACGCCGCCATACTTATCATTTGCAAGTTGTCCTACATAGACCGAGATAGCGCTGGGATCAATGCTGAGCTCTTTCGCTATGTCGGAGTAAAGGTTCGTGGTGTAAACCTCTTCGGTGTCGACATCTGCAAACTTCTTAAGAATGTGTTCGCGAATGTAGCTGTGGCCCACGGCCTTCTTGTAAGCGGCTTCTTGAATTGGCGCCGAGCCCTTGAAGGCAATGTCTGATAGGGCTTCTCTCGCAATAGACTCCGTCACCACATCCGTCTTCTGGGCGATCGCGCGGAGTAATGCGTGCTTGCCGATTAGGTGAACGTAGAAGGGGTGGCCTCGCGCCACGCGCGTAATCCAAGTGATTGACGACAAATCAAAAGAGTACTTGTTGTCGAGGGCATTCATTGCTCTCGATATGATCTCTGCAAGTTCGTTGTCATCCATTGGCGGCACTAAGATCGTGCCGTCGGCAAACTGGCGGGCTACTGATTCATGGTCAGCAATCAGTTCACGCACATCTGAGGCAACGCCCACGAGCGCGAACGTAACTTTCTCGGGGCCCAGCGCCTTGAGTATTGAAGCGAAGCCAGATTTATCAGCTATGCGGTCGAACTCATCCACGACGATAAGCACGCCATCTTTCGCGACCCCACTGGCTACGATCTGTCGGCACGCGCTTACAAAGGTTGAGGTGACATCAGACTCAACTTCGGTCTGCCTTTCCGTAATCGAACCTGAGGCCCCAGCTGACAGCTCCACAACCTTGATGCCAAGTTTTCCGCCAGTCTGTCCCGCGATCGTCTTCTCTGTGACTTTGAAGGGGATCCAAGGGGCAAGTGCTTGGTCGTCGGTGAGGAGTCGCAAGCAAAGCTTTCCCACATTTGTAATGCTGTCGTCACAAGTGACGTAGAGAGGCAGGAAGTCGAAACGCTTGTGCGGTTTGGTCTCCAAGCGTGAAAGCGCGGCGGCGTCATTAACGGATAGCTGAGTGAGGACTCGGGAAAGAGAAGATTTTCCTATCCCCCTCTGCCCATACAGGATGATCTGTGCTCCCTCGGCTTGAAGAGCTGCGGCTAGAGAATCTAATGCCGCAGACCTTCCAGCAAATCGATCTAGGTCTTGCACTTCCTTTGCTGGGGTAAAAGCGTTATGCGGAGTCACTTCGCTCATGATCAATTCCTTTTGAGCACTCTCAAATGGTGGGTCAAACAATTCATGACCTGGCGATGATCAAAGATCATCAAACCCGTTATCCGAATTCGTCTTCTTGTAAGACGCGTTCCGCATCTCGAAGAAGTCGGTCTTGGTCTCGGTGAAGTTGTCGGCGTAGGCCTTGATCCACGGCATCACGTTGTCGGTGGTGTCGGAATACAGCTTCTCGATGCCGAGCATGCCGGCCATCTTGTTGGCGCGGTACTTCACGTAGCGGACCATTTCGTCGACGTCGATGCCGTCGATGCCGTCGAGCACCTCACTCGTCCAGCGGGTTTCCAGTTCGATCGCGTGTTCGAACGCGTCGTGCACGTACTGGGTGAGCTGGTCGCCCTGCAGGGTCTGGTTCTCGCCGACGATGGCGCGGATCAGCTCGCTGATGAACTTGCTGTGCGCCAGTTCGTCGCGGTTGATGAAGCTGATGATCTTGCCGGTGCCGGTCATCCGGTTCTGGCGGACCAGGTTGTAGAAGTACGCGAAGCCGGAATAGAAGTTGATGCCTTCGAGGATCGACGACTGCACCAGCGAGCGGATCAGCGTTTCGGCCGAGCGCTCGCGCATGAAATCGTTGTACGAATCCATGATCGGCTGGTTGCGCGCGATGATCGTGGGATGCGTGCGCGCGAGTTCGAACACGCGGTTCTGGTCGGCGAGACCGGCGATCGAGGCCAGCACATAGCTGTAGCTCTCGTTGTGGATCACTTCCTGCTGGCCGATGATCGCGGCGTTGGCGTGCGCGGCCGGGTCGGTGATGTATTCGGCGACGTTGTAGATGTAGCGCGTCTGCGGCGAATCCAGCGTGGCCAGCAGGCCGATGATCGAATCGTAGGCGTTCTTCTCGCGCGCCGAGAGCTCGCCGTACTGCTTGGCGTCGCCCTTCATGTCGACTTCGTCCGGAATCCAGAAGTTGGTCGAGAGTTCCTTGTAGGCGCGATAGAACGACGGATACGGAATGTCGTTCCAGTTGAGGATGCCGCTGGTCTGGCCGTTGATGATGCCGGTCGAGCGGTTGGGGTGACGCGGCTCGAGGATCTTGATGCGGTCGAGCGGGGTAGCAGTGGCGGCCATGGATGTCTGTCTCGGAATTCGGTCTTGAGCCCCTCTCCTGTGGGAGAGGGGTTGGGGTGAGGGCGGGGCTTTTTGCGTGCTGCGTAAGAGCGCCCTCATCCGGCCCTTCGGGCCACCTTCCCCCAGAGGGGGAAGGGTTCAATCAAAGCGAAGCGCGAATGCGCTTAGCTACTGCACCATTCGCACTCGGCGATATCGATATCGTTCGAACGCACGTAGTACGTGGTCTTCATGCCGAGATTCCACGCGGTCATGTGCAGGTCGAGCAACGTGCGGGCGGGGATGGTGCTGGGTACGTAGAAGTTGAAGCTGATCGCCTGGTCGACGTGGCGCTGGCGACGCGCGTTCTGGCGCACGGACGCGAACTGGTCGACCTTGTAGGCGCCCTTCTCGTAGTAGGGCCAGGTCTCGAGCGACAGGCCCGGAGCGGCGACCGGACGACGGTAGTCCTTCTTCTCCTCGTAATAGAACGCGGAGTAGATCGGATCGATCGACGCGGTGGAGCCGGCGATCTGCGCGGTGGACATGTTCGGGGCGACCGCCATCAGCCAGCCGTTGCGCATGCCGTTGACGCCGACCTGCGCGGCCAGATCCATCCACTCGGGCGAGTTGTAGCTGCGGTCGCTGAAGTACGCGCCGGTGTGCCAGTCGCTGCCGGCGAACACCGGGTAGGCGCCCTTTTCCTTCGCGAGTTCCATGCTGGCCTGCACGGTCAGGAAGTTGATGCGCTCATACAGCGAATCGCTGAAGTCCTCGGCCTGCGCGTCGTTCCACTGGATGCCCTTCTGCGCCAGCAGGTGATGCCAGCCGAAGGTGCCCAGACCGATCGCGCGGTACTTCTGGTTGGTGATCGTGGCCTGCGGCACGGGCAGCATGTTGAGATCGATCACGTTGTCGAGCATGCGCACCTGGATCGGGATCAGGCGCTCGAGCACGTCGGTGATCAGATCGCTCTGGCCGGCCTGCGGCATGACAGCGCGGCCCAGGTTCACCGACGACAGGTTGCAGACGACGAAGTCGCCGGCCTGCTTGGTGGTGACGATCTGATTGCCGGAGATGATCTCCTGCATCATCTTCGTCGGGCTCATGTTCTGCAGGATCTCGGTGCAGAGATTCGACGAGTACACGCGGCCGACGTGCTTGTTCGGGTTCTTCCGGTTCACTTCGTCGCGGTAGAACATGAAGGGGTTGCCGGTCTCGAGCTGGCTCACCATCACGCGCTTGAAGATGTCGATCGCCTTGACGGTCTTGCGCGAGATGCGCTCGTCGGCCACGACTTCCTCGTACTTGCGGCGGAAGCTGCCGTTCGGATCACCCTTCTTCTCGTCGAAGAAGTCCTGCAGGTGCCAGCCCTTGATCTTGTGGACCTCGTGCGGGTCGAACAGGTACCAGTCGCCGCGACGCTCGACGGCTTCCATGAAGATGTCGGGGATGCAGATCGAGGTGAACACGTCGTGCGCGCGCAAGCGCTGGTCGCCGTTGTTGAGGCGCAGGTCGAGGAAGTTCTCGATGTCGCGGTGCCAGATGTCGAGGTAGACCGCGACCGCGCCCTTGCGCTGGCCCAGCTGGTCCACCGACACAGCGGTGTTGTTGAGCTGCTTGATCCACGGCACCACGCCGCCGGAGGAATTGGGCACGCCGCGGATCGCCGAACCGCTGGAGCGCACGTAGCCCATGTACGCGCCCACGCCGCCGCCGCCCTTGGAGACGCGGGCGATGTCGGTATTGGAGTCGTAGATGCCCTGCAGCGAATCGTCGACGGTGTCGATGAAGCACGACGACAGCTGGCCGCCGACCTTGCCGGCGTTCTGCAGCGTGGGCGTGGCCACGGTCATGTACAGGTTCGACAGCGCCCAGTAGGCCTCGCCGACGAGCTGCATGCGACGCTCGCGGCCGCCCTTGGTCTCGTTCTGCATCAGGTACAGGGCGATGGTCAGCCAGCGCTCCTGCGGCAGCTCGAACACGGCGCGCGAGGTATCGGTGGCGAGGTAGCGCGTGGCCAGCAGGTACAGGCCGTTGTAGGCGAACAGCTTGTCGCGCTCGGGCTCGATCATGCGGCCGGCTTCCTGCAGCTCTTCCTTGGAATAGGCGCGCAGGATGTCGTTCGAGTAGATGTTGCGATCGGCCAGCGATTCCTGCAGGCCGACGTAGGAGCCGTACTTCTGCTCGGCGTCGTAGAAGCGGTTGCGGCTGGCGCGCTTGTACAGGCGGTGCAGGTACAGGCGGGCGGCGAAGAATTCCCACTCCGGCGCGGTGACGTCGACGCGGGCTTCGGCCTCGCGGATCAGATGGTCGACCAGGTCGTCGGCGTTGACCGCGTCCTTGCGCTCGACGAAGCCGAACACGCTGCGCTTGTAGTCGGCGATCTCGAGCTGCGGGAACTCGGCATGCGTGCGATCGATGCTGCGCTCCAGGCGCGCGCGGTCGTACGGAATGCGGCGGTTGCCGGCTTCCTTGGTGATCCAGTTGGAGACGCCGGCCTCGGCGTCGAAGACTTCTGCAATTGCGGTGTTCATGGCGGCACTCGGGGGTGGCGGCACCACGTCGTCGGGTTCGACGGCGGGCGGCGCAACGGAAATGGGGGATGTGGCAGGTGCGGTGGCGGTGTCCGGTGTGGCGTCTGCGGCGGCGGCCGGGGTCTCGGTCGCGACGGTCTCGTGGCTGGTCATGCGTCCTCTCTTTGTCCAGTGCATTCGCGCACACGACCGGCCCACCCACGTCGGGTCCGGCGGCCTTGGAGGGTTCCGAGGGTGATCGGGCGGCGTCGCAGGGATCGCGATCGGGCGCACAGCGCCATCGCCCCCACTCCGCAAACCCGCCCCCCACGGGACGTCCGCAGCCGGCACCGCGCGTTGTGCTGTCCACGCGGCTGTCGGCAGGTCTTCGGACTCATGGGCACGAAGGCGGCGCCTTCTCCTCCCCCGCCGCTTCCCGGATCGCTCCAGTGCTGATGGCGGGTTCGTTCCCAATTACCGCTGCGGGGCAGTGCCGGAGTGGCGCGAGGCGTCACCGGCTTCCCGTTTTAATCCACAGCCCTTGGGGGGCGCGGAACCGACGGGACCCAAGATAGTGGGGTGGGTCGGCAGCGTCAACGCTAAATGTAGTGAAGATGCGGCAGGCCGCGTCGTGGCGGGAATCGTCGTTCGTCAAGCCCTTCGTGCAGGCCCTGCGATGCAGATCGGGGTGCGGAGGGCAAGCCCTCCGGGATGATTGTCTTGATCCTTCCCCCTTTGGGGGAAGGTGCCAGAAGGGCGGATGAGGGGGCTCCTGAACGTCCCTGTAGGGCCCCGGCCCTCACCCGACGCGCTTCGCGCGCCGACCTCTCCCAAAGGGAGAGGTGCTCACGGCCTGCCTGCCCAGGCGCCACCTCGTCAAAACCTCGAATCCCGCCACACAACCTGCACGATTTCCGGCGCACGCTGCGCCGAGCGCGGCCAGTCCGGCCGGCACATCCGGAGGTGCCCCATGTCCGTCATCCGCCGCAGCGCGCTGGCCGCTGCCACGCTGTCGCTGTCCGCCCTGTTCGCGCCGTCGCTGGTCGCCGCGCAGGACCCCGCGCCCGGGCTGGGCGATCTGCAGGGTCTCGCCGACCGCACCGCGTCACGCACGCTGGGCGCGCGCGGGTACGTCCGGCAGTCGGGGTCCGGCGACTACGGCAGCTGGTGGAACGCGCGCGACCGGCGCTGCGTGATGGTGCGCAGCGACGGCGGGCGCATCGCCTCGGTGGTCACGACCCCGGCGCCCGATTGCGGCCAGCAGGCCGGGGCCGCGCCGCGCGAGGGCATGAGCGACGGCGCCAAGGCGGCCGTGGCCGCGGCGGCGATTCTCGGCATCGCCGCGCTCGCGCACCGGTCGCATCACCACGACGACGGCGACCACGACGACGATCCCCGCCGCGAGGCCGATTACGAACGCGGTTACCGCGACGGCCTGCACGGCTACCGCGCCGATTCCGACCGTGGCGCCTACAGCGACGGCTACGGCGCCGGCCTGCGCGAACGTTCGGCGCAGGTGCCGTGGCAGTCCGGCAGGTCGAGCGGCATGCGTTCGGGCAGGCTGGATGATCTGGTGGGCGCGCGCGGGGCAGGCGCGGAGACCGAACTGCTGGCGCGCGGCTATGTCGATCGCAACGCGCGGCAGTCCAACGGACGGCCCACGGTGACCTGGTGGAACGCGGACACGCGCGATTGCGTGGATGTCGTCACCTACGACGGCCGTGTCGAATCGATCCGACCGGTGGACGCCGCCCGCTGCCGCTGACGCGGCGCTGCGATCAGGGGCCTGCGGGCGCGGGCGGTGGCGGCGGGTACACCGTCGCTGCGCCATGCGCCAGGCCGATGCCGCGCGCGAGCAGGGCGTCGTAGAGGCGGCCGACGAGGGCGCTGCGGATCGCGCCGGCATCCTCGTACTCGTGGGTCCAGGCGCGCACGACGAATTCCATCGCCACGCTGCCCAGGCCGTCGAACAGCACCACCGGCGCGGGCGTGGACGCGACGCCCGGCGTGGCCGCGGCGACCTCCGCCAGCACCGCTTCCACATCGCCCGGCGCACTGCCGTAGGCGACGCCGATGCGCACCTCCAGCCGGCGGCTGCGGTCGCGCAGGGTCCAGTTGACCAGCTGCTGCGAGATCAGCTGGCCGTTGGGCACGACGACGTTCGCGCCGTCGAAGGTCGCGACGCGCGTCGCGCGCATGCCGATGTCGACCACGCGCCCCGTCGTGCCGCCCACCTCGACCACGTCCCCGGGCTGGAACGGGCGCTCGAAGATCAGCACCAGGCCGGACACGAAGTTGTTGACCACGTTCTGCAGGCCGAGGCCCACGCCGACGCCCAGCGCGCCGAGCACGAAGGTCAGCTGGCTGGCCTTGAAGCCGGCCGCCGACAGCGCGCCGACCAGGCCCAGCATCAGCACCGCGTAGTAGCTCAGGGCGGCGACGCTGTTGGCGACGCCGTGCGGCAGCGACATCCGCGGCAGCACTTCGCCGTCGAGGATCAGGCGCACCGTTTTCGCCAGCCAGAACGCGACGATCACCGTCAGCACGAACAGCAGCACGTGGCCCAGGCTCAGGCGCAGATCGCCCAGCGCCCAGCTGTAGCCCAGCAGCGCCGACAGCGACGCGTGCACCGGCGACAGCACGCGGAAGCGGTCGAGCGCGTAGACGATCCAGCCGACGATCGCCGCGACCGTCAGCAGGTGCAGCAGCATCTGCACCGCGGGGCCGGCATGGTCGCGCGCCAGCCGGAAGCGCGACACGCCCGGCCGCTTGAGCAGCAGCTGGATCCAGGTCGCGACGACGGTCAGGCCGGCGCCGAGCAGCAACGCGAAATACAGGCTGTCGATGACGCCGCCGGTCAGGGTCTCGGCCAGTGACACGTTGCCGACGACATTGGCCACCAGCGAGACCGCCAGCAGACACGCACCCACCACCACGGCTGCGCGCAGCACCTGGCCGATGCGTCCGGTGTGCGCGGCGTGGTGGTGGCGATGCGCGCGCCACAGCAGCCAGCCGGCCGCGACCAGACCGATACAGGTCAGGCCGAGCATGTACAGGCGATAGGTGGACGCGCTCGACAGGAACACGAAGCCCAGCCGCAGCAGCAGGAACAGCGCGCTGGCGACGTACGGCGCCATGCCCAGCAGGCGCCGCCGCGACGCCGGCAGCAGGCGCAGCACCGGCACCACCGCAGCCAGCAGCGCGAGCTGGTGGGTCAGCATCGGCGCGTCGGGCTGGAATGCGAAGACGCCGATCACCACCAGCAGCAGCCAGCACGAAATCGGGCGCGACAGCACGGTCGCCTCGGTATGGCTGATCTCGCCGGCCTTGATCGGCCTGCGGCTGCGCCAGGCCAGCCACAGCAGCAGCGGCAGCGAACAGACCAGCAGCGTCTGCAAGGCGCGCAGGCCGCTGATCGCATCGCCCTGGGCGTACTCGGCGGCGAAGCGCGACTCGATCTCCAGACCGCTGCGGATCACGTCACCGGTGCCGGCCGTCGGCGCCACGCCTGCGGCGTCCAGACGCCACAGCGGCGGCGCGTCGCGCCGCAGCAGGCTGATGTCGTAGGCGGCCATCGTGTCGTCCACGCGGCTGCGCGCGGTCGCGATGCCGGCGTCCACCGCGTTGCCGCGACGACCGAGCGCGATCAGTCGCGCCAGCGGGTCGGACAGCGCGGTCTCCGCCTGGGCCAGTTCGATGACCACTTCGTCCACGCGCTGGCGCAGCGCGGCCGGCAGTTCCTGGCTGGCCGCGGCCGTGGTTTCCCAGGCGGCGCGGCGCGCGGCCAAGCCGGCAGCGTCACCGGCCTGGTGCTGGGTGGTCTGGCGCAGGTCGGCCTGCCATTGCGCCAGGCGCCGGGCCTGGAAGCTCCAGTGCCGCGACAGGCTTTCGAGCCGTGGGATCGGCAGCGTGCGCATCTCGGCCGAGGTGAACCGCCAGAACGGGTCTTCGACCGAGGCTTCGATCGCCGCGAGCCGTCGGGCGTAGGCATCGGCAGGCGATGCGGTGCCCGCTTCGGTGGCAGCGGCCTGGATGCGTTCGGCCAGGCGCTGGTCGACATCGGCCTGCGCGGGAATGTCGGCGACATCGACCGCGGCGGTCGCAGTGGCAGCCGCGGCATCGGCCGGTGCCGGTGCCGGCGCCGTGGTCATCGCGGCGGCGCCAGCCAGCAGCGGCGCGCGCGCGGCGAGCGGCTGTGCCAGCGCGAGGGTCGCCAGCAACACACATGCAACGTGGAGAACGACACGCATGACGCACCCGGAAAGCAGCCGGCGGATGTCCGCATGCTACCTGCCGCGTCGTCGACTGCGCGGGGCGTCAGCGTGTCGCGGCGGCCGCCTTCGATGCGACCGGTCGCGCGATACGTGTCGCGACGCGCCAGGCTTGCCAGTCGGGGGCGGGTTCGGGCAGCGGTTGGTCGTCGGCGATCAGCCGGCGCAGATCGACCACCGCGTGCTGCGGCGCCAGCGCGGCGAGCAGGGCGAAACCGAAGTCGCGCAGCACGCGCGCGGGATGCAGCAGCAGCCACGTGGTGCACGACGGCAGCAGATCGGCTTCGATCGGCGGCACCACCAGATCGTCGCGCGGATCGAGCGCCATCTCCGCGACGATGCCGATGCCGAGCCCGGCGCGGGTATAGGCCTGGATCAGATCGCCATCGCGCGCCGTCACCGCGACGTCGGCCCGCAGCCCGCGCTGCGCGAACGCGCGCTGCAGCGACGAATCCGCGAGCTGGCTCGACGCGTAGCTCACCAGCCGCCGTCCGGTCAGATCGTCGAGCCGCAACGGGCGTTGCAACTGCGACAGCGGATGTCCGACCGGCACCACCACGCGGCGACGCCAGCGGTACAGCGGGACGGCGATGCAACCGGCCGGCGGCGCGCCGGTGCCGCTGAGCAGGGCGAGATCCACGTGGCCGTCGATCAGCGCCTGCAGGCCGTCGGCGTCATCGCCGGGTACGACGTGCACCGCGACCTCGGGCCAGTCGCGTTCCAGCGCCTGCAGTGCCGGCGGCAATGCGTGCCGCGCCTGCGTGTGCGTGGTGGCGATGCGCAGCACGCCGTGGCGTTCGCGGCGCAGGTTGTCCGACAGCGCCTGGATGTTGGCCGCCTCCGCCAGCAGCCGGCGCGCATGCGACAGCACCTGCGCGCCAGCTTCGGTCAGGCCGGTCAGTGCACGCGCGCGGCGCACGAAAAGGGTCATGCCGAGCGCGGCTTCCAGCTGCGCAAGTTGCTTCGACACGCCCGACTGCGTGGCGTGCAGCCGCTGCGCGGCGAGGGTCACGTTGTGGCCGCAGTCGACGATCGCGATGAAGCTGCGCAACTGGGTCAGGGTCATGCCGGCGGACCGGCGACGAAGCGTGGGGAGGGGCGCGTGTGCATACGTCCGATCCTCGCCCGGATGCGCCGGCGACATGTTCCATGCGGGACCACACTGTGTGGACTCGTATGGGACGACGTCTTCAGGCGCTTGCTTGGGGCTGATCAATGTCACGCTCCCGGCTCTGTCCGATCACGCAGGACGCTGCGCGTCCTTTGCGGGTCAGCGACCAACTCGATTCCCGTCATTCCGGCTTGATCAGACATACGTCTGTTGAAATTCGCCGGAACGACGGGTTTCCGTGTTCGCGCAGAAGTCCTCGCGCTCTGCCGACAGGCGGCGTCACCTCAGCGCCGCGGCGGCGCCGGGGCCAGTTGATCGGCGAAGAACAGCGCATTGACCAGCATGCGTTCGGTGCCGAGCCAGTACTTGCGGTGCGCCGGGTCGTCGGCGAACAGCACCACGTTGCCGCTGCCCACGCGCGCGACCTGCGCCCAGACGGTGCCGGCGAGCGCGGCGCGCAGGTCGGCGCCGAGGTAACCGTTGACCAGCGGGTCGTCGTCGATGCGTACGACGTTGGCGAAGGCGTCGGGCAAGGGCGCCAAGGTCACATCGGTTTCCTTGTGCACGAAGCCCGCGCGCTGCGGCACGCCGAATGCCAGCGGATGCGTGGTGTCGACATCCACCGAGACCAGATTGCCGGCGCTGCGCTGTTCGGCCAGCGTGTCGCGGCGCGACGCGAAGTCGAGGCGTTCCGTCGACGGCGGTGCGTCCTTCGCGGCCGGTACGGGCGCAGCGCCGGTCAGGCCCTTGGCCTGCGCCCAGCGTGCGGCGCTGCCGAAGGTCACCAGCGAGCCGCCGGCCTCGACCCAGCGCTTGAGCGCGGTGACCGTGGCCTCGGGCAGATCGTCGTAGCGGCCGCCGGCCAGCACGATGCTGGTGTAGCTCCCGAGCGGCACGCGACCGAGCTGCGCGGGGTCGAGCCGCGTCGCCGGGTAGTGCAGGCGTTCGCTGAGCGCGAACCAGGTCGAACCGATCTCGGTCGCGTTGACGCCTTCGCCCATCACCAGTGCGATTGAAGGCTTGCGCACCGCGCGGATGCCGTCGCTGCCCAGATCGATGCCGGACACGCTCTGTCCGCTGGCGAGGCCGTGCGCGACGACGCCTGCATCGCGCGCGGCCGTGTCGACCACCGCGCGCAAGGCCGCCGAATCCAGCGTCTGCCCGGCGACCGGAATCACCAGCGTGCCTTCGCCGAAGGCGGTCTCGCCGGCGGCGGTGCGCGTGGTGAACGGCGAGAACGCGGTGCGCACGCGCACGTTCCGGGTGAGCAGGTCGGCGAGCGCGCGCTGCGCGCCGAGATCGCGCCAGTCGATCGCCCAGGCATACGCGGTCTCGCCGCGCGCGCCGGTGTCGAGCGCCGGCACCTGCGTCACGGCCGCGCCCAGCCGCGGTGCGCGACGCAGGCGATCGTTGCGCAGACCGTAGGCATGCGCGATCGCATACGAGGTGCTGCCGTAGACGCCGCCGCCGGTCTCCGGCGTTTCCTCGAAGATCGAATGCACCAGCCGGAACTGCGGCTGCGCGGCCGGCACCACCCAGGCGCTGCCGGGTGCATAGGTGCGGCCGTCGACGGTCAGCGCCGCGTCGAGCGCATGCACCTGGATGCGATGGGTCAGCAACAGATCGAGCAGACGTCGCGATGTCGTCGCATCGGCCGGGTCGCCGAACACATAGGCCGAGTACGTATTGCGCCGGCCCTGCTCACGCGCCGAGCGGAAGAAGTCCTTCTGCAGCTGGAACAGGCCTGCGTGTTCTTCGACCGCGCCACGGATCGTCGCCAGGCCCACGGCCAGCTGGTTGCGGATCGTGAAGCGGAATTCCAGCGGCCCGTTCGCGGTGTCCTGCACCAGACCGCGCGAGCTGGCCTGCTCGACGGTCACGCCGACGCCGCCGTGGAAATCCGGATAGGTCGAGCCGTAGACCGGCGAGAAGTTGTCGAAGTTTTCCTTCGTGTAATAGAGCGAGCCGAAGCTGTCGAGCGCCTGCGCGTGATAGCGGGCGAGCCGCACGTTCCAGTCGTAGGAGGCTTGCGGCAGCAGCGGGCTGTGCATGCTGCTCGGCGAAGGCTCGAAGTAGTACGTGCTGCCAGAACCCATTTCGTGGAAGTCGATCTGGATGTTCGGCAGCCACGCATGGAACACGTCGAGCTTGGCGCGCGTCTCGCGCTGGCTTACCGCCAGCCAGTCGCGGTTGAGATCGGTGAAGTAGTGGTTGCTGCGGCCGTTCGGGAACGGTTCGACGTGTTCCTTGTCGAGCGGATCGGCGATCGGCGGATTCGACTTCCAGGCGTTGTGCCAGTTTGCCGCGCGGTCGCGGCCGTCGGGGTTCTGCGCGGGATCGATCAGCACGATCGCGTTGTCGAGCCAGCGCGTGACCTGCGGGTCGCGGCTTGCTGCCAGATGCCATGCGGTCAGCAGCATCGCTTCGCCGCTCGAGGTCTCGTTGCCGTGCACGCTGTAGTACAGGCCGACGACGACCGGCACCTGCGCCGGATCGACGGCCGGCGCATCGGGATCGGCCAGCGTCGCGTGCGCGGCGCGCAGTTGTTCGCGGCGTGCGTGGTTCGCGGGGGAGGTCACCAGCACTGCGAGCAGCGGACGTTCTTCGTAGCTGCGGCCGATCTCCTCGACATGCACGCGGTCCGACAGCCGCTCGAGCTCGCGCAGGTAATCGACGATGCGGTCGTGTCGCGTGTAATGCGTGCCGATCGGATAGCCGAGGAACTGCTCGGGCGTCGGAATCGCGGGGTCGTGCGAATCCGGCGCGGCATCGGGGAAGTAGTACGCGGTCTGCGCGGCGACCGGCAGGGCGAAACAGGCGAGTGCGAGCAGCAGCACGCGCGCGGCGTGGCGGATGGATACGGACATCGGGTTTCCCATCGTCGATGCCCGCGTGCGACGGCGCTGGAGAGGACGCCACCGCACGCAGGCGGATGAAACGGAGTGGCGCGGAGCCGCGCCTCGCAGCGTCAGAACCGGTAATCGAATCCGACCTGGAAATACCGCCCACGCAGGTCGTACTGGCTGAAGTCGTAGGGCGCGCGGATGCCGGGGAACGACGCGTCGTGCGGCGGCGCTTCGTCGAGGATGTTGTCGACTTTGGCATACAGCGTCAGGCCTTCGATGCCCGACCAGCCGGCGTAGAGATCGAGTTGGTCGTAGGCATCGACGCGCGACTGCACCGCGGTCGCCGCGACGCTCGCCATCTGGTCATAGCCGCCGGTGCGGTACCAGGTCAGCGCGGTTTCGAAATCGCCGGTCGACCAGCCGAAGCGCGAGGTCAGCTTGTTGCGCGGCAGCGACGGGCCGAGGTTGCTGCCGGCGTAGTCGACCAGAGGACCACCGACGACCTGCGGGCGGCTGTAGTCGAGCACGTGCGTGTAGACACTGGCGATCCTGAAGTCGCCCGCGCCGGTGCGGAAGGTCTGGTTGAACTCCGCGTCCAGGCCCGAGGTCTTGAGCGCGGAGAGGTTCTGGTAGCGGTTGTAGACGGCGACCAGCTTGCCGCGCGCATCGCGGATCACGTCGCTCGGATCGTTGTTCTGCACGATCGTCGTCGAATTGTTGGTGCCGATCAGGTTGTCGAGTTCGATGCGGTACCAGTCCAGCGACAGGCTCGTGTCGGCCCACGGCGAGACGACGAAACCGACGTTGTAGGACTTCGTGCGTTCCGGATCGAGTTCGGTATTGCCGACGGTGAAGAACGTCGGGCTCTGGCGCGAGCCGGCGATGTCGGGATCGAAGGGATCGACGACGCTGCCGTAGGAGATGTTGGTCGAGGCCGAGTTCTCCGACAGCGACGGCGCGCGGAAGCCACGCGAGGCCGAGGCGCGCACCAGCAAGGTGTCGAGCGCCTGCCAGCGGAGTCCAGCCTTGGGCGAGAACGCGCTCCCGAAGTCGCTGTAGTCGTCGCCGCGACCGGCGAGCTGCAACTCCAGACCCTTGACGATCGGCACGTTGAACTCGGCGTAGAGCGCAGCGACATCACGCTCGCCGTCGACTGCGGCGATCGCCGGACGCACCTGCAGGCCCGCATCGATCTGCCAGGGATTGCGCGAGGTCAGCGATTCGGTGCGCGCCTCGATGCCGGCCGCGAATCCGACCGGACCGGCCGGCAGCTGGAACAGGTCACCGTTGAACTTGAAGTCGAAGCCGTGCAGCGACGACTGCGCCTCGCGCACCGTCGACAGGCGGATCGCATCGAGCACCGCCGGCGAGGTCGCGCCCGGCTCGTGCAGGTTCAATGACCCATCGGCCAGCGACTGCGCCAGCGGCCAGCGGTTGGCGAAGCCGCCGGCGACGGTTTCCTCTTCGGTGCTCTTGGCGAAGAAGCCGGTGAATTCCCAGTCGAAGCGTTCGCCGCGGCCGCGTACGCCGCCGAGGATGCGGAACGAATCGGAGCGGTTGGTCTTCAGCGACTGACCGAGATCGAAGAAGGTGTATTCGATCTGCGTCGGCACGCCGTAAGGGTTGTAGGGATTGCCGGCCGGCAGCAGGTTCGACACCGGCTCGGCGAGGCCGGTCTGCGCGTTGAGCGCGAAGCGGCCGCCTTCGAGGGTGAAGTAGGGGCTGGAGCCGAAGATCGACGCGCCGCGGATCTGGCTGACCAGCGCTTCGCCGAACAGGTCGACGTCGTCGGTCAGGCGCACGGTGCCGTTGACGAAGGCCTGGTAGCGCTCGGTCGACGGAATCAGCGTGGTGTAGGGCGCGAGGTTGATCGCGCAGGTGTCGCCGGCAAGGCCGTCGATCGGCGCGCTCGGCGTCAGCGTCATGCCCTCGGGGCAGTTGCCTGCGGCGTCGAGGAACGGCACCGAGCGGCCGCCTACGAGGAAGCGCGCACCCTTCGCCGACCAGCCGTTCCAGCGCCCGCCGGGCAGGTCGCTGTAGATGCCGGACGCGGTGAGATCGCGCTGGTTCTGGTCGAGGCGTTCGCGGTCGTAGGCCTCGACGCTGACCAGCAGGTTGTAGCCGTCGGTGTCGAGATCGCCGATGCCGCCGACCAGTCGCGCGCGGCGCGTGTCGAGGCCGCCTTCGTCCGACGTGCCGTAGCTGCCACCGACTTCGAGGCCCTGGAAATTCTGCCGGGTGATGATGTTGACCACGCCCGCGACCGCGTCGGAGCCGTAGACCGCCGATGCGCCGTCCTTGAGCACCTCGATGCGCTCGACCGCGACCAGCGGCAGCGCGTTGAGATTGACGAAGGTGTCCGACAGGCCGCCTGCCGGGAAGCCGTAGTTCGCCAGGCGCCGGCCGTTGAGCAGCACCAGCGTGTTCTTCTGCGACAGCCCGCGCAGGCCGATGCCCGCCGAGCCCGAGGCCCAGCCGCTGTTGCTGGTCTCGTTGGTCGCGTTGCCGGTGTTGGCCGAGATCGACCGCAGCACGTCGGCAACGGTGACCTTGCCCGAGGTCGCCAGTTCCTCGGCGTCGATGACCTGCACCGGATTGCTGCCTTCGGCTTCCGCGCGGCGGATGTTGGAGCCGGTCACCGTGACCGTATTGAGCGTGCGCGCCTCACCGGTCGCCGGCGTTTGCGCCGACACCGCGGCGGGGACAATGAGGGCCGCCAGAACGGCGGCGGCGAGACGCGAGGATCGTGGCATTTGCTGCACCGCAATAAGTCCGTGGGGCAGGCAGTACGCCACGGGCGCGGCACGTCAAAAAATGGTGATGTGGACTTGCGTCAGTCCGATCCGGACTGTCGACCGTTCGAAGCCTGCGGCCGCGAAGGCCGTCGAACCACGCTGTGACCGCATCGCTGTGTCCATCCGGCGATCGTCTGCGGACGGTTCGGCATGTCCGGATCGTTCGATCCGGATGGACGGATGCGTGCGGCGGATCTCCCGGCAGCACGGGTTCGAGGTGCGATCCGCGCGACGCTTGCGCGGTTTCGACTCAGCCGCGGTGTTCGCGGGCCAGGTATTCGGCGCTGCGCATCTCGATCAGGCGCGAGGCCGTGCGCTCGAACGCGCCGGTCAGGCGTTCGCCCGAATACAGCGCCGGGGGTTCGGCGGCGGCGGTGCAGACCAGATTGACGTGGCGGTCGTAGAGCTCGTCGATCAGGGTGACGAAGCGGCGCGCGGCATCGTCGCGGGTGGCGTCCATGTGCGGGATGCCGCCGAGTAGCACGGTGTGGAATTCGGTCGCGACCTGGATGTAGTCGCTCGCGCCGCGCGGGCCTTCGCACAGCGCGTCGAAATCGAACCACGCCATGCCCGGCGCGCGTGCACGCACACAAATGCGGCGGCCGTCGATCTCGACGCCTGCATCGCGGTGTTCGTCGTCGCCGCCGAGTTCGTGCCAGCGCGTGTCGAGCCAGCTGTCGGAGCCCGCATCGAGCGGCGCGCGGTAGACCGGCGAACGCGTCAGTGCGCGCATGCGGTAGTCGGTGTCGCTCTCCAGATACACCACATGGGTGTGGCGCTGGATCAGTTCGATGGCCGGTATGAAACGCGCGCGCTGCAGGCCGTCCTTGTACAGATCTTTGGGATCGACGTTGGAACTGGTCACCAGCACGATGCCGTCGGCGAACATGCGGTCGAGCAGGCGCGCGAGCAGCATCGCATCGCCGATGTCGCTGACGAAGAACTCGTCGAGCACCAGCACGCGCAGGCCCGCGTCGCGCCAGCCGCGCACGATCGCCGCGAGCGGATCGCGCTCGCCGCTGTGCGCGCGCAGCGATTCGTGGACCTCGCGCATGAAGCGGTGGAAGTGGGTGCGGCGTTTGCGGCCGAGTTTCGGATCGGGCGTCGCGTGACGCGCGGGATCCTTCATCGGCGGTGCCGGCGTCGCGTCCTCCGTCGGGGTGGGGCGCATCGACTGCAGGGGCAACCCGTCGTGGAACAGATCGATCATGAAGGTCTTGCCGCGACCCACGCCGCCCCACAGGTACAGGCCGGCCGGCACATCCGGCGCGTTGCTGCCGCCGAACAGACGGCCGAGCATGCCGCGTCGCGCAGGCGGCTCGATCAATGCGGCGTGCAGGCGGTCGAGTTCGACCAGTGCCGGCTGCTGCGCGGGATCGGATTGCCAGTCGCCGCGGGCGACACCGGCGGCGTAGCGTTCGGAGGGTGTCGGCAGTGCGCTCATGCGCAGCGCGTCCGGCGCGCGTGCGCCCGGAGCGGCCACGCGCGCATCAACCCGCGGCCTGCGGCAGGTGCGGCGTGGCCCAGTGCTTCACCACGCCGCGCAGATCGATCATGCGGCGATGGAAGAAATGGCTGGTCTCGGGCATGCGCACGAGTTCGGCCTGCGCGCCGCTGTCGTCGAGCCAGTCGTAGACGGCCTGCGGATCGACGATCTCGTCGGCCTCGCCCTGGATCACCAGCCACGGGCACGTCGGCAAGACGATCGATTCGAAATCCCAGCGACCGGCCGGTGGCGCGACCGAGATCAGTACGTCGGGCTGCAGCGCATCGGCCGCGCGCAGCGACACGTAGGCGCCGAAGCTGAAACCGGCCAGCCACAGCGCGTGACCGGGACGCTCGCGACGGACCCATTCGACGACCGCGGTGAGATCGTCGATCTCGCCGATGCCGTCGTCATAAGTGCCATCGGACGTACCGGTGCCACGGAAGTTGAAACGCACCGTCGCCGCGCCGAGTTCGCGCAGCGTGCGCGCGACCATCGTGACGACCTTGTTGTGCATCGTGCCGCCCTCGGTGGGCAGCGGATGGCAGACCACGGCGACGAACGGCAGCGCTGCGACATCGGCGTCGGGCAGATCGATCGCGGCTTCGAGGTCGCCGGCGGGACCAGGCAGCAGCAGCGGCCCGGATTGCGTGGGGAACGTGGGGGACGTCATGTGCCCATGATACCGGGGCGGTTGCGATGGGGCTGTTTGAGCCCTCCCCCGCAAGCGGAAGGGCTCGAGCTCAGCGTCCGCGCAGCCGCAATCCCACCACCAGCGGATCGTGATCCGAACTGCGCCACGGGCCCGCCGCTTCGCGTTCGCGGGTATCGACCGGTTCGTCCGCATTGCTGTGCCATTTCGCCGCGCCGGCCACGCGCGCGGCGAGGGACGGGCCGAGCAGCAGATGGTCGAGGCGACCGGCCTGGCCGTCGAAGACGAAGCTGTAGTGCGTGTCGCCGTCGCCGCCGGCGAACGGGTCGCGCCAGCCGGCGTCGGTGAACACGCGCACCGGGTCTTCCATCGCATACGCGTTGAAATCGCCGACCACGGCGACGCGATCGCCGGTGCGGGTCGGCGCGGTGGCCAGCCAGTCGCGCAGGCGCTGCGCGGACTCGACGCGGGCCGCGTTCCAGCAGGCCTGGCCGTCGCGCTGATCCAGATTCGGGCCGTCGGCTTCGCCGCAGCCCTTGGACTTGAAGTGCACGGCGACGACGCTGAAATCCAGACCGTCCGCGCGACCGTTGCGCAGCGGCACGAAGGCCTGCGCCAGCGGCACGCGGCTGAGTTCGGCGAACGGGCCGCCTTCGAGCATCGCCGGCCGGCCCTTCGGACGTACGCGCGCGCTGCGGTAGATCAGGCCGACGCGGATCGCGTTCGTGCCCGGACCCTTGCCGGCATCGATGAAGCGCCAGTCGTGCGCCGGGCCTTCGGCATTGAGCGCGTCGACCAGCATCGCGATGCTCGAACGCGCGTCGTAGCCGTCGTTCTCCAGTTCCATCAGCGCGGCGACATCGACGTCGAGCGCTGCGATCGTCGCGACCAGGCCTTCGAGCTGGCGCGTCAGCTCCTCGGGCGTGCGCGCGCCGCGCGGGGTCGGAAAGCCGCCGCCTTGGCCGTCGCCGTTGAACAGGTTCTGCAGATTGAACGCGGCGATGCGCACGTCGCCCCCGACTACCGGCGCCTCGGGACGCGAGGCCGGCTGCGGCTGCAACGGCGCGGTGAGCTGCAGGCGCCAAGCGCCGTGGCGATGGTCCACCACGCCTTCGACGCCGGTCAGCACGCTGCCGCTGCGCAGGGCTTGCGCGGTATCGGGCAGGTACCAGAGCCGGCCATCGGTCGGTGCATCTTCGCGGCCGTCGTCGAGCAGCACGCGGCGACGCGCATTGTCGGACGCGACGCGGGCGGCATCGGCGCCGGGGCGCGCGATCTCGGTCGGCGTGAACAGCCGGCCGTCGAAACTCGCGGCCAGCGTGCCGCGACGCGCGCGCTCGTGCTGGCCGGTCAGCGTCAGCGGCGCTTCGATGCGCACCCAGGTGCCGGCGAGCGCCGACCAGTCCGCCGGCGGCACGTCGAGCACGCGCGGCGCGATCGCCGGCGCCGGTGTCGGCAGCACATCCACGCGCTGGCCCTGCATGCGCACGACGTCGCCGTCGTCGCGCAGGCCGAGCGCGCGCACGTGTGCGCCCACGGCGGGCAGCGGGAGACCGGCCGGCACCTGCACGAACACCGCGTCGGGCGTCGCCGCATCGCCGTCACCGGCGTCCTGCACGAAGAAGCCGCCCAGGCCCTCGAAGCGCGCGGTCACGCGGCCTTCGATCTGCGCAGGTCCCGCCATCGGCACGCGGTGCAGTTCGCCGATGGCGATGGTGGCGCTGGCGGGCGCAGGCGCGGTGGACTGGCAGGCGGCGAGCAGCGCGACGGCGAGCAGGGCGGCGGTCGGTCGGAACATCGGAACTCCAGCGGCCACGACAGGCCGGATGCGACGACGCCGCCCGGAGGCGGCGTCTGGGACGGGCAACATACCCGGCACGCGTTACTTGAGGTTGTCGACCATCCAGTCGACCGCGGCGTGCATCTGCTCGTCGTTGAGCGCCGGATTGCCGCCGCGCGGCGGCATCACGCCGGCAGCGCCGGTGAAGCCTTCGATCGAGTGACGGTACAGCGTCTCGGTGCCCTGGGCGATGCGGGCATCCCAGTGCTGGTGATCGAGCGTCGGCGCGCCACCGGCGCCCGAGGTGTGGCAGCCCGCGCACAGGTTCTGGTAGATCACCGAGCCATCGGTGGTGCCGCCGTAAGCGACCTGCGCAGCAGCGGCGGCTGCGGCGGCAGCAGTGGCCGCTGCCTGCGACGCGGCGCCGGTCGCGCCCGCATAGACCGCGCCGACCGGCGCGATGCGCGCCTCGGTGCGCTTGGCGACGTTCGGCGGCACATCCGTGGGCAGCGAATTGTGCAGATACCAGGCTCCCACCATCAGGCCCAGCGTCACGATGGTCAGAAAGCCCAACACCATCGAGAAGCGCTTGAGGAATTCGAGATCGTAATTACGCACGAAGCACCCTTGGCGACATGGCCCGCGGCCACAGCTGCGCCCGAGTATACGGGCAGGTTTTCAAGAATGCTGCGTCCGGCCGGCAGTGCCGGCATGGACCTCACATCCCCGCGTAGTTCGGACCACCACCGCCCTGCGGCGCGACCCAGATGATGTTCTGGGTCGGATCCTTGATGTCGCAGGTCTTGCAGTGCACGCAGTTCTGCGCGTTGATCCGCAGGAACGGGCCATCGGGACCGTCGAGGAATTCGTAGACCGCCGCCGGGCAGTAGCGCGCTTCGGGGCCGGCGTAGGTCGCCAGGTTCACGTCGACCGGGACCGAGGCATCCTTGAGCGTCAGATGCGCCGGCTGGCCCTCGTCGTGGTTGGTGCTCGACAGGTACACCGAACTCAGGCGGTCGAAAGTCAGCGCGCCATCGGGCTTCGGGTACTCGATCTTCGTGTGCTGCGCGGCGGGCTCGAGGCACGCGTGATCGGGCTTGTCGCGGTGGATCGTCCACGGCGGCACGCGCATGCCGAGCTTGGGCAGCAGCCACTGCTCGATGCCGGTCATCAGCGTCGCGGTGGTGCGGCCCTTCTTGAACCACTGCTTGAAGTTCTTCGATTGCGACAGCTCGGCGTGCAGCCAGCTGGCCTCGAACGCGACCGGATACGCGGCCAGTTCGTCGCCGCTGCGGTTCTCGCCGAGCGCGGCGAACGCGGCGTCGGCGGCGAGCATGCCGGTCTTGATCGCCGCGTGGCTGCCCTTGATGCGGCTGGCGTTGAGCGTGCCGGCCTCGCAGCCGACGAAGGCGCCGCCCGGGAACACGAGTTTCGGGATCGACAGCAGACCGCCTGCGGTGATCGAACGCGCGCCGTAGCCGATGCGCTTGCCGCCTTCTAGATACTTGCGGATCGCCGGATGCGTCTTGAAGCGCTGGAACTCCTCGAACGGGCTCAGCCACGGGTTGCGGTAGTCGAGGCCGACCACCAGGCCGATCGCGACCTTGCCGTCTTCGGCGTGATACAGGAACGAGCCGCCGTAGGTGTCGTCGGTCAGCGGCCAGCCGGCCGTGTGCACCACCAGGCCCGGCTCGTGCTTCGCCGGGTCGATCTGCCACAGCTCCTTGATGCCGAGGCCGTAGCTCTGCGGATCGCGGCCTTCGTCCAGCGCGAACTTCGCGATCAGTTCGCGACCCAGCTGACCGCGCGAGCCTTCGGCAAAGATCGTGTACTTCGCGAGCAGCTCCATGCCGAGCTGGAATTCGGCCGTCGGCTGTCCGTCCTTGCCGATGCCGAGGTTGCCGGTCGCGACGCCGCGCACGTGGCCGTCTTCGGCATACAGCACCTCGGCGGCCGCGAAGCCGGGGAAGATCTCCACGCCCAGCGCTTCGGCCTGCGTGGCCAGCCAGCGCACCAGGGCGCCGAGGCTGATGATGTAGTTGCCGTGGTTCTTGAAGCAGTCGGGCAGGAAGAAATCCGGCGTGGACTTCTGGCCGCTCTCGTCGAGGAACAGGAATTCGTCGCGGGTGACCGCCTGCTTCAGCGGCGCGCCTTTCTCTTTCCAGTCCGGAATCAGTTCGGTCAGCGCACGCGGGTCGATGATCGCGCCCGACAGGATGTGCGCGCCCGGCTCGGAGCCCTTCTCCAGCACGCAGACCGAGACCTCGCGGCCCGCTTCGGCGGCCAGCTGCTTGAGCCGGATCGCCGTCGCCAGTCCGCCGGGGCCTGCGCCCACGACGACGACATCGTACTCCATCGATTCGCGTGGGCCGTGGGTGTCGAGCAGTGCCTGGGGAGTGGTCATCGTTGCCTTGGGCGGTGTGCCTGGGTGGCGGCGCGTGGAGCCAGCTTCGCAGCCGGCACGCGATGGCCGCGTGGGCCGGCGAGTGTAACGCGGTGCCCCGGCGGGGCCGTGTCGTGCAGGAGTCAGCGCGGCCGCGCAGGCAGCGGAAACGGCGTGACCACGGTTTCGCCGGTGGACGCGTCGCGGATCGCCGACGGACCTTTCTTCTCGACTTCTTCGACGCGCAGCACGCTCTGCATCGGCAGGTGCAGCGTGCGCGTGCCGGCGAACTCGTCACGCAGGCGTTCCTCGGTCGGATCGACGACGAGGCCGTCGTGCACGTCGAACACCAGATCCGAGACTTCGACGAACCCCCACAGCCGGCCGCTCTCGACCTGCCGCGCATACAGCGCGTAGACCTTGCCGTGGCTGAGGAACGTGACCCTGTAGAGTGTCTTGCCTGTCATGCGCCGATTATAGAGCGCCGCTCTCAATAGCCCTTGAGCCGCCGCAGCCGCTGGCCGATGGCGTGCCGCGAGATCAGCGCGAAGACCACGCCGAACAGGAATCCTGCCAGATGCGCGGTCCAGGCGACGGCGCCGAAGGCCGGGCCGATGTAGGCGAAGATCACCTGCAGTACCGCCCACACGCCGATCAGCAACGACGCCGGCGCGCGCACGAATTCGAGGAACAGGCCCAGCGGCACCACCACGCCGAGCCGCGCGCGCGGAAACAGCGCGAGATACGCACCGATCAACGCCGACACCGCGCCACTCGCGCCGATGATCAACCGGTCCGGCGCGCCGATCGCCAGCACCGCCGACAGGTTCGCTAGCGCGCCGCCGACGATGAAGAGCACCAGCAGCCGCCACGCGCCCATCAGGCGTTCGGCCGGCAGGCCGAAGATCAGCAGGAACACCAGGTTGCCGAGCAGGTGCGCCCAGTCCGCATGCAGGAACAGCGCGGTCACCAGGCGCAGCCACGGCCCGGCGTCGAGCCAGTTCACCAGCGTGCCGTCGGTCCCGACCGGCCCGCCGTACAGCGCGCCCCAGTCGAGCAGCAGCGTGTAGTGCTCGTTGGCCGAACGCGTGCTCGCCCACAGGAACGCCAGCCACAGCAGCGCGCACAGCATCGGCACCGCCCAGCGGAAGGGGGTGCGCGCATGCCGGTTTGGGATCGAGACGAACATCGGGCGACCATTGTCGAGGGCCGTCGCAGGGCCGGTAAAGCGGACGGGAAACGGACCGCGGCAATGCCGCATCGCAGCAAGTTTTCCACACGCAATCGTACGGTATAGTGCGCCCGCTACGCGCGTTCGGGAGGGGAATTCCGACAGGTGGTGGCGGACGGAGGGGGACCCGTCCACGCCAGGCGCAGCATCACCACAACACCTGTTCGGGAGAGAACACGACACATGGCTACCACCCCCCGCTACACGCGCAACACCGTCCTCGCCGTCGGCATCGCCGCCGCGCTGGCGCTCGCAGGCCAGGCCAATGCAGCCGGCTTCCAGCTCAAGGAAAACAGCGTCAAGTCGCAGGGCAGCGCCTTCGCCGGCACCGCCGCCAAGACCGGCGACAGCTCGGTCGTGACCAACAACCCGGCGGTGATGACCCAGTTCACCGGCACCACGGTGCAGGCCGACCTGACCGTCATCGACCTCAACTACGAGTTCCAGGGCAGTGGCACCGACGCGCTCGGCCGTCCGCTCACGGGCAGCAACGGCGGCAACGCCGGCGACGTGACCCCGATCCCGGCGCTGTCGGTCGTGCACAAGCTCGACAACGGCGTCGCGCTGGGCGCGATGATCAGCGCGCCGTTCGGTCTGAAGACCGAATACGACGCGGGCTGGGTCGGCCGTTACGCCGCGCAGACGTCGGACGTGAAGATCGTCGACCTGACCCTGTCGGGCGCGATCGACATCACCGACCGCTTCTCGGTGGGCCTGGGCGTCATCGCCTCGCGCGCCGACGTCACCCTGTCGAAGGCCGTGGACTTCGGTTCGCTGCTGTTCGCCAACCCGCAGACCCGTCCGCTGCCGTTCGCGCGTCCGCAGGCCGCCGACGGCCTGGCCGAAGTGCAGGGCGACGACAACGGCTTCGGCTACATCCTCGGCGCGAACCTGCGTCCGACCGACAACCTGTCGATCGGCGTCAGCTACCGCTCCGAGATCGACTACGAGCTGGAAGGCACCGCCGACTGGACCGTGCCGGGCAACGTCAGCGCCGTGTTCAGCGCCAACCCGTCCACCCGTCCGCTGTTCCAGGACGGCGCGGTCACCGCCGAGCTGACCACCCCGTCGATCCTCAACGTCGGCGCCGCCTGGCAGGTCACCGATGCCCTGCAGCTGTCGGCCACGTACGCGCGGACCGACTGGTCCTCGCTGCGCGAAGTCCGCATCCAGTTCGACAACCCGGATCCGGATTCGGTCGAGCCCTTCGAGTGGAAGGACACGTACTTCGCCGCCGTCGGCGCCGAGTTCAAGCTCAACGACAGCTGGAAGCTCCGTGGCGGCGTCGCGTACGACGAAACCCCGACCAGCCTCGAGCACCGCACCCCGCGTCTGCCCGATGCGAACCGCATCTTCTACTCGGTCGGTGCGACCTGGGCGATGAGCGACGCGTTCGACGTCAACTTCGCGTACACGCACATCGCACCGCGCGATCCGAAGATCGACACCACCAGCGGCGGCAGCCGCGTGGCCGGCAACTTCGACGGCGACGCCAACCTGTTCGGCGTGTCGGCGCAGTACCGCTTCTGATCCACGCGACATCGTGACAAGAGAAAGCCCCGCTCCGGCGGGGCTTTTTCGTTGTGGGAGCGCGCTCGCGCGCGAAGGGCGTTCCCGCGCCGGCCGGATCGCGCGCTGCGAAACCCATCACCGCGAACCGGCGGCGTCGTGGTCATGCGAACCGCCCCAGCACCCACGACCACGCCGGCAAGGTCACCAGCGACAGCAGGATCCCGTAACCGACCAGTGCTGCCGCAAGCCGCGGCGCCAGTCCCTGCGCGATCGCCAGCGCCGCGGCGGTGATCATGCTCGGCATCGCCGACTCCAGCACGTTCGTCTGCAGCATCGTTCCGGACATGCCGAACAGCAGCGACAGCGGCAGCGCGATCGCCGGCATCACCAGCAGTTTCAGCACCAGCCCGGCCGCCAGCGGACGGATCTCGTCGCGCGGCATGCGCAGCTGGATCGACAGGCCGACCGCCAGCATCACCAGCGGCAGCAGCGCGCCGGCCAGATTCTCCAGCGCCGAGGCGATCCAGGCCGGCGGCGCGGCCGGCATCAGGGTCAGGCCGAACGCGAGCGCCCACACCGGCGGAAACCGCACGATGCGCCGCGCGATGTCGCGCCAGCCCGGCGGCGTGTCGCCGCTGTAGCGCGCGAGGATCGTCAGGCCGAACGTCGACAGCAGCACGAAGGTGCCGAACTGGTCGTAGACCACCGCGTAGGCCACCGCGTCCTCGCCCAGTAGCGCCGCGACCATCGGATAGCCGATGAAACTGCTGTTGCACAGCGCCACGCACAGCAGCAGCACCGCGGTCTCGTCGCGCCGGAACTTCAGCCCGCGCGCCAGCGGCAACACCAGCGCGAGCGTCGCGACCGCGAGCAGCCACGGCGTCGCCGCGACGCCGAGCAGGGTCGCATCGAAGCTCAGCTTCGGCACGTGCACCAGCACCGCGGCCGGCAGACAGACGTAGAGCACGACGAGGTTGAGCACCTCGGCGGCATTGGCCGGCATCACCCGCAACCGGGCGAACAGCATGCCCAGCGCGAGCATCGCCAGGATCAGGGCAAAGGCGTCGAAGGCCATCGGGGCCGGAGGTGACGTGGGGAACGCAGGATCTTAGCGGGCATATGCGAACGTGTCGGCCTCGCAACGCGCTTCAAGCCCCTCTCCCTCCGGGAGAGGGGTTGGGGTGAGGGCCGCTCGCGATCAGAGCATTTTGCTGATCAGGGGATCTCACTCAGCGAGCAGTATTCCGGCCGAACGGATTGCGGCGAATCATCTGCCGCGACCAAAGCGCCGCTGATCGCCGAAGCACAGCGGGCACTCGTCATCGCGCGCGGCATGCCGCGCAAGCCGCGATTACTCGCCGAGCGTCAGCAGCGACGCATTGCCACCCGCCGCCGTGGTGTTGATGGTCACGGTCTTCTCGGTGGTGAAGCGCGGCAGGTAGTGCGAGCCGCCGGCCTTGGGGCCGGTGCCCGACAAGCGCTGGCCGCCGAAGGGCTGCACGCCGACGACCGCGCCGATCTGGTTGCGGTTGACGTAGACGTTGCCGACGCGGGCGCGCGCGCTGATCTTCTCGACGGTCTCGTCGATGCGCGAGTGGATGCCGAGCGTCAGGCCGTAGCCGGTGTTGTTGATCGCATCGATCACGGCGTCGAGCTGGTCGGCCTTCCAGCGGATCACGTGCAGCGCCGGGCCGAAGTTCTCGCGCTGCAGCTGGGTCAGCGACTGCAGCTCCCACGCGCGCGGCGCGAAGAAGGTGCCGTGGGCGACCTCGGGGCCGACCGGCGTGGTCGCGATCAGGCGCGCTTCGCTGGCCATACGCTCGGCGTGCGCGTCGAGCATGCGCAGCGCGTCGGCGTCGATCACCGGGCCGACGTCGGTCGACAGCAGCGCGGGATCGCCCACGGTGAGTTCCTGCATCGCGCCGGCGAGCATGCCGATCACCTTGTCGGCGATGTCGTCCTGCACGAACAGCACGCGCGCGGCCGAGCAGCGCTGGCCGGCCGAGGTGAACGCCGAACCCAGTGCGTCCTTGACCAGCTGTTCGGGCAGCGCCGAGGAGTCGGCGATCAGCGCGTTCTGGCCGCCCGTCTCGGCGATCAGCGTGCCGATCGCGCCGTCGCGCGCGGCGAGCGCGCGGTTGATCGCCAGTGCGGTCGCATTGGAGCCGGTGAACACGACGCCGGCGACGCGCGGATCTGCGGTGAGCGCCGCGCCGACGCTGGCGCCATCGCCGGGCACGTACTGCAGCACGTGCGCCGGCACGCCGGCTTCATGCAGCAGCTTGACTGCGGCGTGGCCGACCAGCGTGGTCTGCTCGGCGGCCTTGGCGATCACGGTATTGCCCGCCGCGAGGGCGGCGGCGATCTGGCCGGCGAAGATCGCCAGCGGGAAATTCCATGGGCTGATGCACACGAACACGCCGCGGCCGGAGAGCTGCAGGCTGTTGGACTCGCCGGTCGGGCCGGGCAGCGCCTCGACGACGAACAGGCGGCGCGCCTCGGCGGCGTAATAGCGCAGGAAATCCACCGCTTCGCGGACTTCGGCCACGCCGTCGGGAATCGTCTTGCCGGCTTCGCGCGTGCACATCGCGATGTAGTCGGGCGTGCGCGATTCCAGCAGGTCGGCGGCGTGCTCGAGGATCGCCGCGCGCGAGGCGGCCGGCACGGCGTTCCAGTCCGCGTGCGCGTCGGTCGCATTGCGCAGCGCCTGCTCGACGGTCGCGCTGTCGGCGGCCTGCCACTGGCCCACGCGCACGCGGCGGTCGGCGGGGCTGGTGACCTCGACGGTCGCGCCGGCGCTGGTCGCGCCCGGCACCAGCGGGCCCGCGGTCCACGGACCGGTCGCGGCCTGGATCTGCGCGGCCAGCGTGGCGAGCTGTGCGTCGTTGGCGAGGTTGACGCCCATGGAATTGCTCCTGTCTTGGAACTGGCTGCGGAAGAGATCGACCGGCAGCGGAATGCGGGGATGGGGAATGGATTCGAAACCGGCGACGACTTCGACCGGGTCGCGGATCAGGTCGTCGATCGCGACGTCCTCGTCGCTGATGCGGTTGACGAAGCTGGAGTTGGCGCCGTTCTCGAGCAGGCGACGCACCAGATACGGCAGCAGGTCCTCGTGCGAGCCGACCGGCGCATACACGCGGCAGGGCACGTCGAGACGATCAGCCGGGATCACTTCGGCGTAGAGGTCGTCACCCATGCCGTGCAGCTTCTGGAATTCGTAGGGCTTCGCGCCGGCGTCGTTGCGCAGCGTCATCCCCAGCCGGTGCACCGCCGCGATCGTGTGCGCGTTGTGCGTGGCGAACATCGGATAGATCGCATCGGTCGCCGACAGCAGGCGGCGCGCGTTGGCGAGGTAGCTGACGTCGGTGTTGGGCTTGCGCGTGAACACCGGGTAGCCCGGATGGCCTTCGACCTGGGCGCGCTTGACCTCGCTGTCCCAGTACGCGCCCTTGACCAGGCGCACCGGAATGCGACGGCCGTGCGCGCGGGCGAGGGCTGCGATCCAGTCGATCACGAACGGCGCGCGCTTCTGGTAGGCCTGCACGACGATGCCGAAGCCGTGCCAGCCGGCCAGCGAGGCATCGGTGAGTGCGGTTTCGATGACGTCGAGCGACAGCTCCAGGCGATCGGCCTCCTCGGCGTCGACGGTCAGGCCGATGCGATAGCCCTTCGCGCGCTGGGCGAGATCGCGCAGGCGCGGCGCGAGTTCGGCGAGGACGCGGTCATGCTTGGCGTGTTCGTAGCGCGGATGCAGCGCGGACAGCTTGACCGAGATCGACGGCGCGGTGATTTCGTCTTCGAACGACCCGGCGCCATCGCCTTGGCGATGGCTGGAATTTCCGATCGCATCGATCGCATCGCGGTAGGCCTTCAGATACCGGTCGGCGTCGTGCTGGGTCAGCGCGGCCTCGCCGAGCATGTCGAACGAATAGCGATACGCCGCGTTGTCGCCCTTGCGCGAGCGCGTCAGCGCTTCGCCGATCGTGCGGCCCATGACGAACTGGTGGCCCATGATCCGCATCGCCTGGCGCACCGCGAGGCGGATCACCGGCTCGCCGACGCGGCCGATCAGGCGCTGGAAGGCGTTGTGCACGTTGCGCTTGGTGTCGTCGGCCAGATCGACCAGGCGGCCGGTCAGCATCAGGCCCCAGGTCGACGCATTGACCAGCACCGAATCGGACTGGCCCATGTGCTTGCGCCAGTTGGCTTCGCCCAGCTTGTCGCGGATCAGCGCATCGGCGGTGTCTTCGTCCGGAATGCGCAGCAGCGCTTCGGCAACGCACATCAGCAGCACGCCTTCCTCGCTGCCGAGGTCGTACTGCTGCATGAAGGCCTCGATCGCGCCGCGGTCCTGCGCGCGCAGACGCACGCGGCGGACCAGATCGGCGGCGGTGGCCTGGATCGCGGCGCGGTCGGCGTCGGGCTGGCGTGCTTCGGCCAGCAGCGCATGGACGCGCTCGGTTTCATCGCCGGTCCACGCGGCGGTGATCGCGTCGCGCTGCGGCTGAAGGGAGGCCGCAGGCGCGGCGGGCGACGGACTGGCGTTCAAGGCGTGACGACCGGCAGAGACAGAAGCGGAATTCTAGCCTGCCGGCCGGCTCCATCACTGTGCGAAACACGCCCGGAAACGGGCGTCGTGTTCAGGCGATGACGGGGGCGTCGTAGGTCCGCATCGCGAAGCGCACGCGCGCATGGGTGGCGGCCAGTGCGGTCAATGGCTGCAGCAGCCGCGGCATGCAGGCCGCCAGCTCGACCATCGCCGCGCCGTGCGCCGGCGGCAGCGTGCCCGCGCGCGGGTGCCAATGGCCACCGCAGAAGGTCTCCAGCGTCACGCTTTCGATCATCGGCGCGTCGCCGTGCGGCTGCCGCCATTCGATCAACAGACCGTTGCCGCGCGCGGTGCCGCTGCGATCGAGCGGATCGAGATACAGCCGCGTGCGATGCAGGCCGATCACCGATTCGGCCACGGCCAGGCACTGGGCGGCGGCGTCGGCGAAGCTGCCCTCCAGCACGTCGGGCAGGCGCACGCGCGGGCCATGCTCGCCATGCCGCCGCGCACCGGCGCCGAGGATGTCGTCGGCGGTGAAGCTGCCGCCGTGGCCGTCGGCATCGCGCAGGTCCAGCCGCAAGCGCTGGCGCGTGGGCAGAAGGCCCCCGAAACCCCGGCGCGTGGCCGTGTTCGAGGCGGGCAGGGCGCGCAGGGTCTGCGAGCGGCGCACACCGCCATCGACCGGCATCGGCGGAGAAACGGGAGAACGGTGGGCCATGGGGGTATCCTCGGGCTGCGTAAGACAGGCTATAGCCCGCGTCGGCGCCTCTCGACACCCGGGCCGACCCGAGGGGTCGCAGCGGTTGCGGCAGCGCGGCTTGCCCCTGCCGAACGCCGACAGCTACCATTCATGCGTTATTCGCAGCACGCCGCCGCTCCTGCGATATCTCCCGGCACCCATTGCCGGGCGAGGACGGACGCGTTCCCGCCAGCACCAAGGCCAGCTCAGGTATGGGGTCCGATGTGAAGCAAGGCGCTTGTTCCAACAGGTACGCGTCCAGACTGTGGATGGGGGGCGCTGCCGCGCTTCTGGCATCGACGAACGTTCTGGCGCAGTCCGCAGACCCCAAGCCGTGGCAGCTCAACATGGGCCGCGGTGTCACGACCTCCGCCCAGCACGCCTACGACGCGCACATGCTCGCGCTGTGGGTCTGCGTGGTGATCGGCGTGCTGGTGTTCGGTGCGATGGCGGTGGCGATGTTCCGCTTCCGCAAGTCGCGCGGGGTCACCGCGGCGCAGTTCACCCACAACACCACCGCCGAAGTCATCTGGACCGTCGTCCCGATCGTCATCCTGGTGCTGATGGCGGTGCCGGCCACGCAGAAGCTGATCGCGATGTACGACACGCGCGACGCGACGATGACCGTCAAGGTCACCGGCGTGCAGTGGATGTGGAAGTACGAGTACATGGGCGAGGACGTCACGCTGACCAGCCGCCTCGACCGCGAGAGCGACCGCCTGCGCCAGAGCCGCGACACCACGCGCGCCGAGCTCGACGCGCACGGCCATTACCTGCTCGACGTCGACAACCAGCTGGTGCTGCCCACCAACACCAAGATCCGCTTCGTCGTGACCGCCGACGACGTGATCCATTCCTGGTGGGTGCCGGCCTTCGGCTGGAAGCAGGATGCGATTCCGGGCCTGGTCAACGAGGCGTGGACCGAAATCCTCGAGCCGGGCGTCTACCGCGGCCAGTGCGCGGAGCTGTGCGGCAAGGACCACGGTTTCATGCCGATCGTCGTGCGCGCCGTGTCGCCGGAGGAGTTCGACACCTGGCTCGCCGCCGAGAAGGCCAAGAACGCGCCGGCCATTCCGTCGCCGGGCGAACCCGGCCCCGCCGACGCCGCACCCGCACCCGCACCGTCGCCTGACGCCGCGCCTGCCGAGGCCGCCGCCTCCGCCACGCAGTCCCCGTCCGCCCCTGCCGCGCCCGCGGCCGGCTGATCGATCGAGGCACACCGCACATGTCGACGACGCACCCCGCCACCGCTGACGCGCACCACGACGATCACCATGCCCATCCGCAGGGGTTCGTCCAGCGCTGGTTCTTCTCCACCAACCACAAGGACATCGGCACGCTGTATCTGCTGTTCTCCTTCATGATGTTCGTCATCGGCGCGGCGATGAGCGTGATCATCCGCACCGAACTCGCCGCACCTGGCCTGCAGCACGTCAGCCCGACGTTCTTCAACCAGATGACCACCATGCACGCGCTGGTGATGATCTTCGGTGGCGTGATGCCGGCCTTCGTCGGCCTGGCGAACTGGATGATTCCGCTGCAGATCGGCGCGCCGGACATGGCGCTGCCGCGCATGAACAACTGGTCGTTCTGGATCCTGCCGTTCGCGTTCACGCTGCTGCTGATGACGCTGTTCCTGCCCGGCGGTGGCCCGGCCGGTGGCTGGACGCTGTATCCGCCGCTGTCGCTGCAGGGCGGCAGCAGCGTGTCGCTGACGATCTTCGCCATCCACATGATGGGCATCAGCTCGATCATGGGCGCGATCAACGTCATCGCGACCATCCTCAACATGCGCGCCCCGGGCGTGGACCTGTTGAAGATGCCGATCTTCTGCTGGACCTGGCTGATCACCGCGTTCCTGCTGATCGCGGTGATGCCGGTGCTGGCCGGCGCGGTCACGATGCTGCTGACCGACAAGTTCTTCATGACCTCGTTCTTCAACGCGGCCGGCGGCGGCGACCCGGTGATGTACCAGCACATCTTCTGGTTCTTCGGGCACCCCGAGGTCTACATCATGATCCTGCCGGCGTTCGGCGTGGTCTCGGAAATCCTGCCGACGTTCTCGCGCAAGCCGCTGTTCGGCTACCAGGCGATGGTCTACGCGACCGCGTCGATCGCGTTCCTGAGCTTCATCGTGTGGGCGCACCACATGTTCACCGTCGGCATGCCGCTCGGCGGTGAGATCTACTTCATGTTCGCGACAATGCTGATCGCGATTCCGACCGGCGTGAAGGTGTTCAACTGGGTGTCGACGATGTGGCGCGGCGCGATGACGTTCGAGGCGCCGATGCTGTGGGCGATCGCGTTCGTGATCCTGTTCACCATCGGCGGCTTCTCGGGCCTGATGCTCGCGATCGTGCCGGCCGACTTCCAGTACCACGACACCTATTTCGTCGTCGCGCACTTCCACTACGTGCTGGTGACCGGCGCGCTGTTTTCGATCATCGCGGCCACGTACTACTGGTGGCCGAAGTGGACCGGACGCATGTACAGCGAGTTCTGGGCGAAGGTGCATTTCTGGTGGACGATCATCTTCGTCAACCTGCTGTTCTTCCCGCAGCACTTCCTCGGCCTGGCCGGCATGCCGCGCCGCATTCCCGACTACAACGTCGTGTTCGCGGACTGGAACCTGATCAGCTCGATCGGCGCGTTCGGCATGTTCGCCACGCCCTTCATGATGTTCGCGATCCTGCTGCACTCGAAGCTGCGCGGCGCGCCCGCCGCGGCGCGGTCGTGGGAAGGCGCGCGCGGTCTGGAGTGGACGGTGCCGTCGCCGGCCCCGCACCACACCTTCGCCAAGCCGCCGGTGATCAAGGCGGGCGATCTGGCCCACGACGACATCAGCCACTGATGCAGCTCGCGATGACCACGCCCGATCCCGGTTCCGATCTCGCTGCCCGTCGCCGCCGCGCGCGGCGCACAGCGGTGGTCGTCGGCGCGATCGCGGCACTGGTCTACATCAGTTTCATCGCGCGCGGCGTGCTGCTGTCATGAGCGACGACATGCAGCCCACGGACGTACGCACCGACACCCGGCCGAAGTCGACGACATTCGGCATCGGCAAGCTGGTCGGCGTGTCGATCGCCGCGTTCGCGTTCACGTTCTCGCTGGTGCCGCTGTACCGCATCGCCTGCGAGAAAGTGTTCGGCATCCGACTCGAGAACAGCGCGGTCGCCGCGCCGGCGACGAGCGCGACGCCGGCAGAGCGCTGGGTCACGGTCGAGTTCGACGCGACGGTGAACTCGCATCTGCCGTGGTCCTTCCGCCCCAACGACACCCGCATGCGCGTGCGCGTCGGCAAGCAGTACGAGACCACGTACTACGCGCACAACGACAGCGTCGCGGCCGTCGTCGGCAGCGCCACGCCGTCGGTGGCACCGGCGCGCGCGTCGGGATTTTTCCAGAAGACCGAGTGCTTCTGTTTCACCGCGCAGACCCTGCAGGCCGGTGAGACGCGCGACATGCCGGTGCGTTTCATCATCGACCCGTCGTTGCCGAAGGACGTCAACACGGTCACGCTGAGCTACACCTTCTTCAAGAACGATGTCCTCACCTCGCGTCTGACCGCCCACGCGGCGCCGGTACGCAACAGTCCCGGTGTGGCCGCGGCGCCCTGAGCCCGTACCGCACTTTCCCGAACCACGCATCGACGATCCGGACACCGCCATGGCCCACGCCAAGCCCGAGCAGGACCCCGACCTCTATTTCGTGCCGCATGACAGCAAGTGGCCGGTGTTCGCCTCGGTGGCGCTGTTCGTCACGATGCTGGGCCTGGCCAGCTGGTTCAACGAACACACCTGGGGCCGGCCGATGTTCTTCGTCGGCATCGCGGTGCTGGCGCTGATCCTGTTCAAGTGGTTCGCCGACGTCGTGCTCGAATCGGTGTCGGGCTACTACAACAAGCAGGTCGACCTGTCGTTCCGCATGGGGATGGTGTGGTTCATCTTCTCGGAGATCATGTTCTTCGCCGCGTTCTTCGGCGCGCTGTTCTACGCGCGCACGCTGTCGCTGCCGTGGCTGGGCGGCGAAGGCTCGGGCGCGATGACCAATGCGGTGCTGTGGGACGGCTACAGCGCGGCATGGCCGTCGGCCGGCCCAGGCGATGTCGGCGGCGCGTTCCAGACGATTCCGGCCTGGGGTCTGCCGCTGCTCAACACGCTGATCCTGCTGGCGTCGGGCATCACCATCACCATCGCCCACCACGCGCTGCGCGCCGCGCACCGCACCCAGCTGCTGGTGTTTCTCGGCGCGACGATCCTGCTCGGCTGCGTGTTCCTGTTCTTCCAGATCGAGGAATACGTCCACGCCTACCGCGATCTGAACCTGACGATGGGCTCGGGCATCTACGGCTCGACGTTCTTCATGCTCACCGGCTTCCACGGCGCGCACGTGACGCTCGGCACGATCATGCTGATCGTGATCTGGCTGCGCTGCTATCGCGGCCACTTCACCAAGGAGAACCACTTCGCGTTCGAAGCGGTCGCCTGGTACTGGCACTTCGTGGACGTGGTCTGGCTGATCCTGTTCCTGTTCGTCTACGTCGTCTGACGACGCGTCGACGCCGGGCGGCGCGTCGCCGCCGCCCGCTTCCCACTTCCGGCCTCAGCCGTAAACGCCATGCGGCTTGATCCAGCCCATCCAGATCGCCAGCAGCACCAGCAGGATCAGTCCGACCGACAGGCCGATGCGGCGCGTGAGCGCTTTCACCGTGCGGTCGGTCGTGCCCTTGTCGGTCATCATGTAGTACAGCGCGCTGCCCAGGTTCCACAGGATCAGCAGCACGAAGGCGATGATCAGCAGCAACTTCAGCGAATCGTTCATCACCATCGCAGGCTCCGGAACACTGGGTGTGTGCGCCGATTATTGCAGTCCGCGGAGCGCCGCGCGTGAGTCTGCGTCGGACCCGCATCATCGGCTGGATGCTGGCGGTGCTGGCGATCGCGGCCTTCGTGTCGCTGGGCCAGTGGCAGCTGTCGCGGATGTCCCAGAAGCAGGCGATGCTCGACGCCGTCGCGGTGACGCTGGAGGCCCGCACGCCCGTGTCGGTGTCGGCCGCTGGCGACGCCGCGCGCGCCCGTGACTATGACTGGAGTGCAGGCCGCGGCCGTTTCGTCGACCGTCCGGCCTTCGTGCTCGACAACCAGATCCAGGCGGGCGTGCCCGGCCTGCGCGTGTATCGCCTGTTCGCGCCCGACGACGCGCCGCCGCTGCTGGTCGATCTCGGCTGGACCGCGCTCGTCGATCGCACGACGCGCCTGCCTGATGCCGCCATCGTGCGCGGCGACGGTCTGCTCGGTCGCGATCTCGAGCTGCGCGGCCTGCTCGCACCGCCGCCGTCGCCCGGGCTCGCGCTCGGCCCGGCGCTCACGCCGGGCGACGCGGTGCTGATGACCCGTATCGACATCGCCGCGATCGCCGCCGAAACCGGTGTGCCGGCCTTGCCACCGCGCGTGCTGCGGCTCGATCCGGCGCTCGACATCGGCTACCTCCGCGATCTCGACGTCCTGCCCAACACGCTCACGCCCGACAAGCACCTCGGCTACGCCGTGCAGTGGTTCGGGCTGGCCCTCGCGGTGCTCGTCATCGCTCTCGTGCTCACGTTCCGGACCCGCCGCCGATGAATCCGTCTCCCGCGCAGACGCTGCCGCCCGCGCAGCGCAACCGCAACCGAATGCTGCTGGTGCTGATCGTGGTGCTGTTCCTCGGCAGCGCAGTCGTCGCCGGCGCGCTGCGTTTCTCGGGCTGGCGGCCGTCGGGCATGCAGAACAAGGGCGAGCTGCTCGATCCACCGGGCGACCTGCGCTCGCATCCGCTGCACCTGATCGACGGCGGCAGCTACGACTGGCGCCCGGCCGAGCGGCGCTGGCGCATCCTCGTCGCGCCGCCGCGCGATTGCGCGCAGACCTGCGTCGAACTGTCGCGGCAGCTGGATCTGGTGTGGCAGCTGTTCGGCCGCAATGCCGATCACGTCGACATCCTGTGGGCGGGCGCGGTGCCCGAAGGCGCGATCCGCAATCCGGCGTGGCGGCTCGTCGAAGCTGACCCGGCGCTGCGTGCGACATTACCGCGCGTCGACGGCGGGCCCGGCGAGGCGGACAATGGGGTCCCCGCCTATGTCGTGGACCCCAACGGGTTCGTCATCCTGCGCTACGCCCCGGGCTTCGATCCGGGCGACCTGCGCAGCGACATGGCCAAGCTGCTGAAACTCAAGTGATGACCCACACGCCTCCCGCGCGCGCGACGTCGTTCCGTCCGTCGACCCACAAGCATTTCCACCGCATCGCCTGGCTCGCCGCCGCGCTGACGCTGTGCGTGATCGTGTTCGGTGCGTTCGTGCGCCTGTCCGATGCCGGCCTCAGCTGTCCCGACTGGCCCACGTGTTACGGGCGCGCCGCATGGCCGCAGGCGGCCAGCGAGGTCGTCGACCACGCCGCGAGCGCGATCCGCGAGTTCGAATCGCACAAGGCCTGGCGCGAGCAGGTGCACCGCCACCTGGCCGCATCGCTGGGCGTGCTGGTGCTCGGTCTCGCGCTGCTGGCCGCGCGCCGGCGCCGATTCGGCATGCTGCAGATCATCGGCGCCTCGGCGCTGGTCGCGCTCGCGATTCCGCTGTACATGCAGGGCCACGTCATGGCCGCGCTGGGCATCGCCGCGCTCGGCGAGGCGTTGCTGCTGATCGCCGCGCTGCGCTGGTCGAACATCGATCTCGCACGCGCCGCGGCGCTGACGCTGGCGGTGGTGATCTTCCAGGCGCTGCTCGGCAAATGGACGGTCACCATGCTGCTCAAGCCGGTGATCGTCATGGGTCATCTGCTCGGCGGCATGCTGACGTTCTCGCTGCTGCTGTGGATGGCGTGGCGCGCGACGGTGCAGCCGATCGTGCTGGTCGATGCGCCGACGCTGCGGCGCTGGACGCTCGGCGCGATCGGTCTGGTCGGCGTGCAGATCGCACTCGGCGGCTGGGTCAGCGCGAACTACGCGGCGCTCGCCTGCGGCGCGGGCGGCTGGGTGACCGATGCGCACCATTACGTCGATTTCCCGAAGTGCGTTGGCGAATGGTGGCCGCAGGCCGATTTCCGCGAAGGTTTCGTGCTGTGGCGCGGCGTCGGCGTGGATTACGAAGGCGGCGTGCTCGACGGCGCGGCGCGCGTGGCGATCCAGCTCGCGCACCGGGTCATGGCGATCGCGGTGTTCGCGTATCTGATCGCATTCGCCGCGCGCCTGATGCGCACGCCGGGCCTGCGCGGCTGGGCGGTCGCGCTCGCGCTGCTGACCTGCGCGCAGGTCGCGCTGGGCATCCTCAACGTCAAGCTCGCCCTGCCATTGCCGGTTGCGGTGATGCACAACGGCGGCGCCGCGCTGCTGCTGTTCGTGCTGGTGTCGCTGCTCGCGCGCCTGAAGCGCCCGGACTGACATGGCGATCCAGGCACGCGACTACTGGGCGCTGACCAAACCCCGCGTGGTGGCACTGATCGTGTTCACCGCGCTGGTCGGCATGTTCCTCGCCGTGCCCGGCCTGCCGCCGTGGAGGGAAACGGTGTTCGGCCTGCTCGGCATCTGGCTGGCGGCGGCATCGGCGGCAGCGATCAACCATCTGATCGACCAGCGCATCGACAAGGTCATGGCGCGCACCGCGCACCGGCCGCTCGCGACCGGCGCGCTGCGCCCGGTGCAGGTGCTGGTGTTCGCGCTGGCGCTGGGTGCGCTGTCGATGGTGATCCTGGTGCTGCTGGTCAACGTGCTGACCGCTGCGTTGACCTTCGCCTCGCTGATCGGCTACGCGGTGATCTACACCGGCTGGCTCAAGCGCGCGACGCCGCAGAACATCGTGATCGGCGGCATCGCCGGTGCGGCGCCGCCGCTGCTGGGCTGGGCCGCGGTGACCAACATGCAGGGCCAGTGGGACTGGGCACACGCGCTGCTGCTGGTGCTGATCATCTTCGTGTGGACGCCGCCGCATTTCTGGGCGCTGGCGATCTTCCGCCGCGAGGATTACGCGCGCGCGCTGGTGCCGATGCTGCCGGTCACGCACGGCGTGGCGTACACGCGCTGGCAGATCCTGATCTACAGCGTGCTGCTGGTCGTGATCACCCTGTTGCCGGTCGCGATCGGCATGAGCGGCGTGTTCTATCTGGGCGGCGCCGTGGTGCTGGGCCTGGTGTTTCTCTGGTACGCGTGGCGGCTGCTCGATCCGCCGGACGAGTTCTTCGCGATGCGGATGTTCAACTATTCCGTCGTGTACCTGATGGCGCTGTTCGCGTTCCTGCTGGTCGACCACTGGCTGCTGCCGTGGTTGCCGGGCGCCGGCGCTGCGGCGGGCGGACTGGATTTCCAGCGCATCCGCTGACGACCGCCGCGTCCGCTCCGGCGGGCGCAGGGCCCGCCGGCGCAGTGGACATCAGGACTTCTTCGCGGCCTTCTCGGCCCGCTTTTCCTTCAGGGTCTTGACCGGCTTCTTCTTGGTCTCTTTCTTCTTGTCGAGGCTCTTGGCCATCGTCGCGCTCCGCTGGGATCTCTGGGGCGGCGAGGAACACGGGTTCCGTGCCGGGGTCTGACCCGGCATGCAGCCGCCGGATCACGACGCATCCTACGCCGAGTCACTCGACGCGCCCATCGCAAGTGTCGTCGATGCGCGTGTCGCGAGGCGCAGAGAGGTCATCCGCCTGCGAAACGTGCGTGCGCCGGTCGCTGCAGCCGGCGCCGGCATGCAGCGAAATCGGATCCGGAGATCAGCCGCCCGCGATCACGGTCGAAGTCGGCGTGGCCTGCAGGCAGGCGTCCGGGTCGCCGTCGAGACCGGCCGGCATCTCGCAGGCGCGCGGTTCGAAATCGAGCGTGGCCTGCCAGCCGGCCTTGGTGTTCGGCGTCAGCGCGACCTGCACGTCGACGTCGCGGATGGTCACGCGCGCGGTCTGCTGCGCATCGTTGCGTGCGGCCCAACCGTCGAGCGTGTGGGCGAGGGCGGGATCGAGCAGGCGGTTGGCTTCGAGCAGCTGGCGGGTCTGCGCCAGCGCATCGGGGTGATCGAGCGCACCGCCGCCGGGCTGGATGTGCACGCCGACCAGCAGGCCGCCCTGCTGCTTGAACGCGACGCGATCGGCCGGCACGACGATCTGCTGGCCATTGGGCAAGCGCAGGGTGACGTCGCGCGACTGGCTGATCGTGTGTTCGGCCGCCAGGGTGCCGTCTTTCTGCGGCCAGGCCAGATCGACCTGTTCGGCGACCGGCGCGGCGAGATCGATGTGCAGCGGTTTGGCGGGCGCGGGCGGGGTGTCGATCCTGGCGCAGGCGCCGAGCAGCAGCGCAGCGGAAAGCACGAGACCGGCGCCGAGGCGGGCGGACGGGAAGCGGGTGGATCGGATCATGGTGACGACCTGTCGGGGAAGGAAAAGGACGGGGCACCGCGCCGGACCCGTCTACGCGGACTCGGCGGACACTCGGTGCTGGACGGACAGGTCGCCCTGACGCAGCTGCGCCATATCGACCGGTCGATCCCCCTGACGGGATCAGACCAGCGCGAAGGTTAAGGAATCGTCACCGGGATGTAAGCGCTATATATCTGAAAACGCTTACATTTCCCTGTCAGCGGGCGCGCTGCAGCAGCAGTTCCCGCAATGCCTGCTTGCCGGCGGCGTCCAGCGTGCCCTCGCGCTGCTGGCCCAGCAGGTCGTCGATGCGCTGCTGCAGCACCTGGCGGTCGAGTTGCGCGATGGCGTCGCGCAGCTCCTGTTCCCAAGACGCCTCGTCGCCGGCGAGATCCTGGGTCGCGAGCTTGCGCAACGCCGGCGCTTCCTCGCGTTCCTCGAACTGTGACAGCAGCACGCCCGTGGTGATGTCCGGGCGGACGCTGCCGATGGCGATCAGCTCGGTCAGCAGCTCGATGCCGGGCTGGCGCAGGGCGACGAAGGGATAGGGCGGCGGCAGTTGCGCGGCCAGGCCGGGTTTCTGCAGCAGCAGGGCGATCGCGTGGCGCACCACGCTGCGCTTGGGCGGCGGCGCGCCGCGACCGCCGCGCAGCATGCGGCTGGGCGCGGGCTGTTGTGCAGGCGAGGCGCCGCCGAGGCCGGTGAGCTCGCTGAGCCGCTGGCGCATCAGGTCGGCGAAAGCGCCATCCGGAATCTGCGCCAACATCGGCTTGGCGCGTTCGGCCAGCCGCGCCTTGCCATCCAGCGTCGACAGATTGATGCCGTCGCCCAGGGTATCGAAGAAGAACGTCGACAGCGGCGTCGCCTGCGTCAGCCGCGCCTCGAAACCGGGCGCGCCTTCGGTGCGCACGATGGTGTCGGGATCCTCGCCATCGGGCAGGAACAGGAAGAAGGCCTGGCGGCCATCACGCATGCGTGGCAGCACCGACTCCATCGCGCGCGTCGCGGCGCGGCGGCCGGCGGCATCGCCATCGAAGCAGAAGAACACGTCGGGCGCATTGCGGAACAGCAGCTCGGCGTGGTCCGGCGTCGTCGCCGTGCCCAGGGTCGCGACCGCCTGCGGCACGCCGAACTGGAACAGCGAGACCACGTCCATGTAGCCCTCGACCACGACCAGCCGCTCGATCTTCTGGTTGGCCTGGCGCACCTGCCACAGGCCGTAGAGTTCGCGGCCCTTGTGGAACAGCGGCGTCTCGGGCGAGTTGAGGTACTTGGGCGAATCCTCGGGCTTGAGCACGCGGCCGCCGAACGCGATCACGCGGCCGCGGCGGTCGTGGATCGGGAAGATCACCCGGTCGCGGAACTTGTCGTAGCTGTGGCCGCGGTCGTTCTTCGACAGCAGGCCTGCCTTCTCGAGCACCGCGATGCGGCGCGCATCGTCCTTGCCCAGCGCGTCCTTCAATGCCGAGAAGCCGGCGGGCGCGTAGCCGATCGCGAACTGTTCCCGGATCGACGCGTCGACGCCGCGGCCGTCGAGATAACTGCGCGCGGTGTCGTTGCCGGCGAGTTCGCGGACGAAGAAGCGCGAGGCGGCATCGAGCGCGTCGTACATCGGCGCGCTGTCGGGCCGCGCCTCGCGCTGCTGGGTGTCGCGCGGGATTTCCATGCCCGCGCGCTTGGCCAGCTCGTCGACCGCATCGAGAAATTCGAGGCGGTCGTAATTCATGAGGAAGCTGATCGCGGTGCCGTGTGCGCCGCAGCCGAAGCAGTGATAGAACTGCTTGGTCGGCGACACGGTGAAGCTCGCCGAGCGCTCATCGTGAAACGGACAGCGCGACGAATACTCCTTGCCCTGCCGCTTCAGCGGCACTCGCGCGTTGATCACCTCGACGATGTCGGTGCGCGCCAGCAGGTCGTCGATGAACGCGTCGGGGATGCGGGCCATCAGCGCTCCTCGTGCAGGCAGGCGCGCGCGACCGCAGGGCGGGCGCGGGGCAGGCAGGACGGGGTGGGGGCGACGCGGATCATGCGGACGCTAGGATGCCATGCGCGGCGCGGATCGCCGCATCCGGTACGTCTTTCAGACCGCGGGCGGTGGCCCCTTCGCCAGCGCGGCCGCCTGGCGCTCGGCGCGCTTCTGCAAGGCGCGGTCGACCGAACTGCGCCGCACGCGCTCGTCGATGACCGCGGTGATCAGCGCGCCGACGAAGAAGATCGTGGCCGCGTAGTACATCCAGACCAGCAGGATCACCAGCGTGCCGAACGAGCCGTAGGCGCTGCCGGGCGCGGCGTGGGTCATGTAGATGCCGATGCCCCAGCGCCCGACGACGAACAGCACCGACGTCACCACGCCGCCGAACAGGGCCTGGCGCCAGCGCACCCGGCGGTCGGGCAGATAGTGGTAGAGCACGGCGAACGCAAACGAATACAGCACCAGCATCAGCGTGTTGCCGACCAGCGGCAGGATCGACGGCACGTTCGCGAAGATGAACTCCACCGCCGTCGTCAAAAGCGTCGACACCAGCACCAGGAAGCCGAGCGCGAACACCACGCCGGCCGAGAACACACGCTTGCGCAGGAACACCATCAGGCCGCCCGGCAGGCGGTCGCCGTCGGTGCGGAAGATCAGGTTCAACGTGCCCTGCAGCTGGGCGAATACGACCGTCGCACCGACGAACAGCAGCAGCGTGCTCCACAGGCCGGCGAGCGAGCCGATGTCGGGTTGCTCGGTGGCGTTCTGGATCACGGTGCCGGCGACATCGCGTGCGCCGTCGCCCGCGAGCGCGCCGATCTGCGCGAGCAGCGCTTCCTGCGCGGAGGGATACAGCGACGCGGTGATCCACAGCACCAGCACCAGCATCGGCGCCAGCGAGATCAGCGTGTAGAACGACAGCGACGCGGCCTGGGTCAGCAGGTCGGCATCGACGAAGCGTTTGACCAGTGCCGCCGGCAGGCTTTCTTCGAAGCGGGTGACGCCCTTGTCGACGCGTGTGCGCAGACGACCCCAGCGGGTGTGGCGCACGGGTGCATCGGTATCCGGGGTGTCCTGTGGCGACGTGCGCATGCGTGGCGATTCTTGAAAGCCGACGTGTGGAGCGCGTGCATCCACTGCGGCGTTGCCGTCACCTTATGCACGCGCGCGTAGCAGCGCGTGAAGCATCGGGCGATTTCAGCGCGTCGTGTTCGCGAGCGCGTGCAGCGCATCGCCTTCGACGCGCTGCACGGTCCAACCGTCCTGCGGCTGCGCACCGAGTGCACGATAGAAGCCGATCGCCGGCGCATTCCAGTCGAGCACGGTCCACTCGAAACGTCCGCAGCCGCGCGCGACCGCGAGCGCGGCGAGATGGCGCATCAGCTGCGCACCGATGCCGTGACCGCGATACGCGGGCCGCACGAACAGATCTTCCAGATACAGGCCGCGGCGGCCGAGGAAGGTCGAGAACGTGTGGAAGAACAGCGCGAAGCCGGCGGGCGCACCGTCCACTTCGACGATCACGACTTCGGCCGCGGGCGCGTCCCCGAACAGCGAGGCAGCGAGCGTCGGCTCGTCGGCCACGACGGCGTCGGACAGGCGCTCGTACTCCGCCAGCTCGCGGATCAGCGCGAGCACCAGCGGCACGTCGTCGGGTCGTGCCGGGCGCAGGACGGTGCCGGCGACGGCGGTCATCCGCCCAGCGACTGCTTCACCAGGCGCGAGACCACGCCCATGTCGGCCTTGCCGGCCAGCATCGGCTTGAGCACGCCCATCAGCTTGCCGATGTCGGCCGGGCTGGCGGCGCCGGTTTCGGCCTTGGCACTGGCGATCGCGGCCAGGATTTCGTCTTCGCCGAGCTTCTCCGGCAGGTAGCGCTCGATGACGACGATCTCCTCGCGCTCGACCTGGGCCAGGTCCTCGCGGCTGGCGGCCTCGTACTGGCTCACCGAGTCGCGGCGCTGCTTGACCATCTTCTCGAGCACGGCCAGCACGGCGGCGTCGTCGAGCTCGATGCGCTCGTCGACTTCGCGCTGCTTGATCGCGGCCAGCATCAGGCGGATCACGCCGAGCGCGTGCTTGTCGCCGCCCTTCATCGCGGCCTTCATGTCTTCGGTGAGTTGCTGCTTCAGGGTCATGGCGGGCTCCGGGTGCAACGGGTGCGGGATGCGCCGGAACCGGACGGGTCCGCGGCGGAGACGACAAAAAGCCGGCGGCGCAAGGCGCTGCCGGCTTTTTGCATCATCGAACGGTCGAACCGGGGAGACCCCGGCCCGGGCCGATCAATACAGGCGCTGGCGCTTGGTGACGTCGCGCGACACGCGACGCGACTGGCGCTTCACGGCAGCAGCTGCCTTGCGCTTGCGCTCCTGGGTCGGCTTCTCGTAAAACTCGCGCTTGCGGGTTTCAGCGAGCACACCGGCCTTCTCGCAGGTGCGCTTGAAACGACGCAGCGCAAACTCGAAGGGCTCGTTTTCGCGGACTTTGACGCTTGGCATGGAATCTCCGGGGATCTGATCGTCCGGTCCTGACGGCCGGTTCGAATCGAATTTCGAATGCGATATCACCGGGCTCAGGCCCGGCGAGCCGCGTATCATAGCCGTCCCCCGCCGCGGTGTGCAAGCCGTGGGGCCGCCGCGCCCGGCGCGGCCTTCCGTTCCGCTTCGAAGGCAGTCCCCCGATGAAAGTCCTCGGCATCGAAACCTCCTGCGACGAAACCGGCGTCGCCGTGTACGACACCGCGATCGGCGGTGCCGACGGTCTGCGCGCGCATGCGGTCTACAGCCAGATCGCTCTGCACGCCGAATACGGCGGTGTGGTGCCCGAGCTCGCCAGCCGCGACCACGTGCGCAAGCTGCTGCCGCTGGTGCGGCAGACGCTGGACGAGGCGGGGCTGTCGACCGACGACATCGACGGCGTGGCCTATACCGCCGGTCCGGGCCTGGTGGGCGCGCTGCTGGTCGGCGCCGGCGTCGCGCGCGCGCTGGCCTGGGGCCTCGACGTGCCGGCGATCGGCGTGCACCACATGGAAGGCCATCTGCTGGCGCCGCTGATGGAAGACGATCCGCCGGCCGCGCCCTTCGTCGCGCTGCTGGTGTCGGGCGGACATACGCAGCTGGTCGCGGTCGATGCGATCGGCCGCTACCGCCTGCTCGGCGAGACGCTCGACGACGCAGCGGGCGAGGCCTTCGACAAGACCGCGAAGATGATGGGCCTGCCGTATCCCGGCGGCCCGCAGCTGGCGGCGCTGGCGGAACATGGCACGCCCGGCGTTTTCAGGTTTCCGCGGCCGATGACCACGCGGCCGGGTCTGGATTTCAGTTTCAGTGGGCTCAAGACCCAGGTGCTGCTGGCCTGGCAGGGCTGCGACCAGGCCGACACGACGAAGGCCGACATCGCCCGCGGTTTCGAGGATGCGGTGGTCGACACGCTGGCGATCAAGTGCGCACGCGCGCTGGATGCCACGGGTTTCGACACCTTGATCGTCGCCGGCGGCGTCGGCGCGAACACGCGGTTGCGCGAGAAGCTGCGGAGCGACGCGCAGCGTCGCGGTGGTCGCGTCTGTTTCCCGCGTCCGGCGTTGTGCACGGACAACGGCGCGATGATCGCCTTCGCCGGCGCGCTGCGTCTGGAAGCCGGCCAGCACGGCGATGCCGCGGTGCACGTGGTGCCGCGCTGGGACATGGCGACGTTGCCGCCGCTCGCCGCGGCGTGAGCGGCCACGCGACGCCACCGCATCGCTGCCGCTAAGCTGCGGACTTTCCGCCGCACGCAACCGCCGCCATGGACAAAGTCTTCATCGAAGGCCTCGAGATCGAGGCGCTGATCGGCATCTACGACTGGGAGCGGCGCATCCGCCAGCCGCTGGTGTTCGATGTCGAGATGGCGTTCGACAACCGCGTGCCGGCGGCCAGCGACGACATCCACGACACGTTGAACTACAAAGCCGTCAGCAAGCGGCTGATCGACTACGTGTCGGCGTCGGAATTCGGTCTGGTCGAGACGCTCGCCGAGCGCTGCGCGGCGATTGTGATCGAGGAGTTCAAGGTCGATTGGGTACGATTGAAGCTCAGCAAGCCGGGTGCGGTGCGTGGTGCACGCGCGGTCGGCGTCCATATCGAACGTACGCGCCGGACCTGATGCAACGCGGGCCGGCGTAGCGCCTGCGCGGCGCGCGACCTGGAGATCCCCGCACGATGCAGACACAACTCGAACAGCTCCGCGACGTTCTTGCGCCGTATCCCTGGGCCTATACCGTCACGGTGTTGTGCGTGGTGCTGCTGCTGGCGTGGCTCGCGAACTTCGTCACCAAGCGCATCCTGCTGCGCGGTCTGCGCAAACTGCTGATGAAGACGCCGCTGGGTGGCGCGGAACACGATCACGAAGTACGGCTGCAGGTGATCCCCAGGCTCGCCAATGTGGTGCCGGCGCTGGTGATCGCGTGGGGTATCACCGTGGTGCCCGACCTGCCGCCCAGACTGGTCATGCTGGTCGAGCGCTTCTGTCAGGTGTTCGTGGTGCTGACGATCGCGCTGGCGGTGTCGAAGGCACTCGATGCGATCAATCGCGGTTACGAACGACGCCCGGAAGCGCAGAACAAGCCGATCAAGGGCTACTTCCAGGTCGTCAAGATCATCATGTTCGTGCTGGTCGGCATCTCGGTCGTCGCAACGCTGATCGGTGCGGAATTCCTGCACATCATCACCGGCCTTGGCGCGATGACCGCGGTGCTGATGCTGATCTTCCAGGACACCATCCTGTCGCTGGTCGCCAGCGTGCAGATCAGCAACGACGGCCGCGTGCGCGTCGGCGACTGGATCGAAATGCCCAGCCAGAACGCCGATGGCGATGTCATCGACATCGCGCTGCATACCGTCACGGTGCAGAACTTCGACCGCACCGTCACCACCGTGCCGACCAAGAAGCTGGTCAGCGACGCGTTCAAGAACTGGCGCCAGATGTCGGAAGGCGGCGGCCGCCGGATCAAGCGCGCGCTGCACCTCGACCAGCACAGCGTGCGCTTCCTCGAAGCGTCGGAGATCGCGAAATTCCGCCGCTTCACCGTGCTCGACGCCTACCTCGACCGCAAGGACCAGGAGCTGGCGGCGTGGAACGCGGATCTCGCCGAGCGCGGCGCGGAAGCGGTCAACCACCGCCGGGTCACGAATCTCGGGACCTTCCGCGCGTACATCGAACACTACCTGCGTCACCATCCCGGCATCCATCAGGAGTTCACGCTGCTGGTGCGTCAGCTCCAGCCCACCGAGGCGGGCCTGCCGCTGGAGATCTACGCCTTCACCAACAACACCGCGTGGGCTGTCTACGAAGGCATCCAGTCCGACATCTTCGATCACCTGCTGGCGATCCTGCCGGAGTTCGGTCTGCGCGTGTTCCAGTCCCAGAGCGATGGCGCCGTCGATGTGAATCTGCGTCAGTTGCAGGACGCGGACGAGACACTGGCGACCCCCGGTCCGCGGCCCCGGGCCGAACCGCCGCTGCCTGCGCCCGACGCCGGCTGAGTCACGCGCCACGCCTCGCGCGGACGCGGGGCAATCGGCGATCATGGCGCCCCCACCGGAGCGCGCCATGCCCATCGCCCTGCTCAGCCTCGGCAGCAATGTCGATCCCGAGACCCATCTGCGCGCGGCGATCGCCGCGTTGCGGGCGCGCTTCGACGATGTGGTGGTCTCGGCGGTCTACCGCTTTCCGGCAGTCGGCTACACGGGGCCGGATTTCCTCAATGCCGCGGCGACGGTGCACACCGATCTCTCGCCGGCCGCGTTGAACGACTGGCTGCACGCGCTCGAAGACGCGCACGGCCGCGATCGCAGCGGCCCGCGTTACAGCGACCGCACGCTCGACATCGACATCGTGCTGTTCGACGACGCGGTGCTGAGCGGCGCCGGCAACCTCCGCATTCCGCGCGACGAACTGCGCCATGCCTTCGTGCTGCGACCCGCGGCGGAGATCGCGCCCGACTGGCTCCATCCCGTAGACGGCGCGCCGCTCGCGCGGCTGTGGGATGCGCATGCGGATCGCGACACGGTGTTCGACCGCGTGGACGGACTCGACGTGGACGCGCCCGGCTGATGGACGCGCCTGCGGGCCTGCGCATCCTCGGCACCGGCTGCCACCACCCGGCGCAGCGCGTGGCGTCGACGGTGTTCGATACGCGCCTGGGCCTCGCGCCGGGCAGCAGCGAAGCCGCGACGGGTGTCGCGATGCGCGGCGTCGCGGGCGACGACGACACCGCCTCCTGGATGGCCGCCCGCGCTGCCGAAGCGGCGCTGCAAGCGGCCGGCATCGACGGCAGCGCGCTCGATGCGATCGTCTCGACCTGCGCGGTCATGGAGCAGCCGATTCCCTGTCAGGCCGCGCTGGTGCAACGCGCGCTGGGTCTTGGAAGCTCGGGTATTCCGGCCTTCGACATCAATGCGACCTGCCTGGGCTTCCTGGTCGCGCTGGATCTGATCGCTGCATCGATCGCGGCCGGCCGGTATCGACGCGTGCTGGTCGTCGCCAGCGAAGTACCGTCGCGCGGCCTGCGCGCCGACGATCCGGTGACTGCACCGTTGTTCGGCGATGGCGCGGCAGCGGTCGTGCTGGGCACCGCCGCGCCTGATGAGAACTCGGCGCTGCTGGCCTGGCGCATGGAAACATTCGCCGACGGCGCCGACGCCTGCCGCATCCGCGGCGGCGGCACGCGCATTGCGCCCGGCGATCCGCGCCACGACGATCGCGATGCCTATCGGTTCGAGATGGACGGGCCGGCCACGTTCCGCATGGCGGGTCGTCGTCTGCCGCGCCTGCTCGCGCGGTTGCTCGGGGCCGCGGGCCTGGCCCTCGACGACATCGACTGCGTGGTGCCGCATCAGGCCTCGGGTGGCGGCCTCGACCGCATCGTCCAAGCGCTGCGCCTGCCCGAAGCCCGCACGGTGCGCATCCTCGCCGAACACGGCAACCAGGTCGCGGCCTCGCTGCCGCACGCGCTGCACCACGCGATCGACGGCGGCCGCCTGCAGCGCGGTCAGATCTGCCTGCTGCTGGGCACCGGCGCCGGCCTGTCGGTCGGCGGCGCAGTGCTGCGGTACTGACGTGCGCGTCGAGCTGACCCTGTTCGATGTCGGCCGGTGCCGCCACTGCGAGCGCGTCACGCTGGCGGGTGGGCGCTGGGGCAACGTGACGTTCCCCTCGATGGTCGCGCTGATCGTGCATCCCACCGAAGGCGCGATCCTCTACGACACCGGCTACGCGCCGCATTTCATGGACGCGACCGCAGGATTCCCCGAGCGTCTGTACCGCTGGGCGACGCCGGTCGACCTGCCGCAGGCGCAACGGCTCGAGGTGCAGCTCGCCGCGCACGGCCTGCGACCGTCCGACATCCGCTGGTGCCTGGTCTCGCATTTCCACGCCGACCACATCGCCGGCCTGCGTGATCTGCCGAACGCGCGCTTCGTCTGCATGCGCGAGGATCTGGAGTCGATGCGCGCGATGTCGCGCGTGCGCGGACTGCGCAACGGCTGGCTGCCCGCCTTGCTGCCGACCGGTTTCGATGCGCGCGTGCGCTACGCAGGCGATGGCGTCGCACGCGCGCTGCCGGCGCCCTGGGAGACGCTCGGCGAGGGCGTCGACCTGTTCGGCGACGGCAGCCTGTTCGCGGTGCCGATGCCGGGCCACGCGCCGCGGCAGATGGGCCTGTGCCTGCGCGATGCGCAGGATCGCGCGGTGCTGCTGTGCGCGGATGCCTGCTGGTCGCATCTGACCTTCCGCGAGCGGCGTCTGCCGACCTGGCCGGCGCGGCTGGTGACCCACGACTGGGCGGCCTATGTGCGCACCGTCGAACGGCTGCACACGCTCGCGCACGCCGCGCCGGACGTCGCGATCCTGCCGTCGCATTGCCAGGCCAGTCTCGACACATATCGCGCGGCGACACCCGGAGGTCCCGCATGCGCATTCTCGTGACCGGTGCGTCCGGCTTCGTCGGCGGCGCGTTCCTGCGCCGTCATGCGGAGCGCGCCGATCTGCAGCTCGTCGGCACCGGGCGTCGCGCAACCGACCTGCCGGACTACATCCGCTGCGATCTCAGCCAGCCCTTCGATCTGCCGGTGCGGCCCGACGTCGTCATCCATGCCGCCGCACGCTCGTCGCCATGGGGCACGCATGCCGAGTACATCGCGCAGAACGTCGACGCGACGCGGCACGTCATCGACTTCTGCCGTCGCAACGGCCATCCGCGCCTGGTCTATCTGTCGTCGAGTTCGGTGTTCTATCGCGAGGCGCACCAGCTTGACCTGCGCGAGGACAGCCCGATCGGCCCGACGTTCGTCAACACCTACGCGCAGACCAAGTACGCAGGCGAAGGACTGGTGCGCGACTATCCCGGCGAACACGTGATCGTGCGGCCGCGCGCGGTGTTCGGCGTCGGCGACACGGTGCTGTTTCCGCGCATCCTCGAAGCCGCGCGTCGCGGTGCCTTGCCGCTGTTCACCGGTCATGACCGGCCGGTCGTCGGCGATCTGATCCAGATCGACACGCTGTCGGACTACCTGCTGCGCGTCGCGACGATGGCGAATCCTGCGGACAGCTACAACCTGACCAACGCGCAGCCGGTCGACATCCAGGCCCTGCTGCTCGACGTGCTGGCGCGTCTGGAGCTGCCCGCGCCGACGCGCCGCGTACGCATCGGCGCTGCCTTGCGCATGGCGACTGTCGCCGAGTGGCTGTGGCGCGGTCTGCGACTGCGCGGCGAGCCGCCGCTGACACGCTTCGGCGTCGGCGTGTTCGCGTATTCGAAGACCTTCGATCCGGCGCGCATGCTCGCCGACCTCGGCCCGCCGAGCGTGTCGATCGACACCGGTATCGAAGACTTCATCGCCTGGCAGCGGGCGCAGTGGGCAGCGTGAGCCTCGCCGCGGCACTCGCTTGCGCGTACGGCGCAGTGTTGGCCTTGCGCGCGCTCTGCGCATCGCGGGAGATCCGCCGGCAGGCAGCGTTGCCGCGCGCGGATGCCGCATTCGCGATGCACGAGGTTGCGGTGTTGCAACCGATCCTCGGTGGCGATCCGCGGCTCGCCGACGTGCTGGGTGCGACGGTCGACGCGCTGCGCGAAGCGCGCTTCCACTGGCTCGTGGATGACGGCGACACGCATGCGCAGTCGGTGGTCGCAGCGCTGCAGATGCGGCATCCGCACGTCGCCATCGTCGTGCACGTGAATCCGCCGGCGCCCGATGGCATGAATCCCAAGAGCTTCAAGCTCGACCGCGCACTCGCAGCGATCGAAGCGCCGGTATGCCTGGTGCTCGACGACGACGCCACCTTGTCGGCCGACGCACTCGCGCGTCTGGTCGCGGCACTCGGCGCCGCCGACATCGCGACGGCGCTGCCCGGCTACGTCGACGATGGCGAACGCCTGCCGGGTCGACTGCTGGCGCAGTTCGTCAACGACAACGCGGCGCTGACCTATCTCGCCCCGCTGACCTGGGCACCGCCGGTCTCGATCAATGGCATGTGCTACGCGCTGCGCACGGAGCGCCTGCGCGCGCTGGGCGGATTCGCGCCGCTGCTGCACGCGCTGGCCGACGATCTGGCGATGGCCGATCAGGTGCGCGCGCACGGCGGCCGCATCGCCCAGACCATCGCGCCGGTGCGCGTGCGCACGAGCATCGACGGCCCGGCGCACTACCTGCGCCAGATGCATCGCTGGATGCTGTTCGCGACCCTGCTGCTGCGACGCCAGCCGCTGCGCATGCGCGTCCTGATCACGCTGCTGCACGGTCTGCCGCCGCTGCTGCTGTGGGCGACGGGCATCGCGCTGGCGCTGCAGCCCACGATGACGGGCGCGGTCTGCGCGATCGGCATGCTCACACTGCGTGCGGCGGTGCCCGTCTGGCTGCAGCGCAAGCTCGGCGTGTCCGCGCCACAACGCCCGCTGCTGTCGCTGCTGAGCGAGCTGTTGCAGCCGCTGCACCTGCTGCACGCGGTCTGCGTGCGCACAGTGCGCTGGCGCAGCCGGCGCTATCGCGTGCATGCCGATGGCGGTTTCCATGTCGCCTGACGCCGCCACGCCGGTTCGCATCGCGTTCCTGACCGGGCGCAGCGATCCGGCGCGCTGTGGCCTGAGTCCACAGCAGCAGGGCTTTCTCGACGCCCTGCGTGCGCCGGGCCGCGCAACCGTCGATCACAATTTTCCGTACGCCGCGCCCCGGTCCGGCCACGTCGCCGTGCCGTTGCCGCTGGCGGCGTGGCGCAACTTCGGCGACTACCTCGCTGCGCGACGTCCGGCGTTCGCGGGGCGCTATCGCGCACAGGTGGCGGCCGCATTCGAAGGCGACGGTGCGATCGTGTTGCTGGCCGGCAGCTGCGGACTCGAACTGCTGGCGAATCTGCACCTGGACACCTCGCTGCGCGCGCGCCTGCACGTCTTCGCCTATGGTCCGGTCGCACGACAGGCACCGGACGTCGCCCGCCTGCTGTGCGTGCAGGGCCGCAGCGACTGGATTTCGCGCGCCGGTTGGCGCGGGCCGGTGCACCGCGTCGACGGCGGTCATATGGACTACCTGCGCCAGCCCGAGATGCGGCGGCTGTGCGAGGACTTCATCGCGGCGACGCCATGCGCATCGACCTGATCGCGCCGCCCTACAGCGGGCATCTGCATCCCGTGCTGGCGATGGCCTGCACGCTCGCCGCGTTCCATGACGTGCGGGTGCTGTCGACGCCGTCGGCGATGGCGCAGATCGCACGTGCGGGTCTGGTCGGTGTGCCGCTGCTCAATGCCGACGCCGAACACACGCTCGATGCGATTTCCGACCCGCGCCATGCCGTGCGCAATCATCCGCTGCGCATGCACCGGCAACTGCGCGCCGCGCTCGACGTCATGGCGCGCTTCGCGCAGGCGCTGCGCGAGACGTATGCGGATGCGGCGACGCGACCCGATCTGGTCATTGCCGATTTCACCGTACCGGCGGCTGGCGCGGTTGCGCAGTCGCTCGGCATCCGCTGGTGGACCAGCCTGCCGTCGCCGTGCGTGCTCGAAGCGCCCGACGGACCGCCGGCCTACATGGGCGGCCTGTTGCCTGCCACGCATGCTGGCCAGCGCATCCAGCACGCGCTGGCGCGGCTCGCCGTGCGCGGCTTCAAGCGCGGCGTGCACCGCGCGTATCGCCGTCGGATGACCGCGCTCGGCCTGCCGCGGCTCTACCGCGACGACGGCAGCGAGGCGGTCTATTCGTCCGAGCGCATCCTCGCGCTTGGCATCGAGGCGCTGGAGTTTCCGCGCACCTGGCCGGCGGCGCTGCGTTTCGTCGGCCCACAGTTACCGGCGCCCGGCACGGAGACGCCCTGGCTGGCGCCGCGTCCGGCACCGCGCTTCGTCGAAGGCCGCCGTCATGTGCTGGTGACGCTGGGCACGCATCTGCGCTGGGCGAAGGACGGCTTCGACGTGCGTCTGCGCGCGCTGGCCGCGGCGATGCCCGACGTGGAATTCCACTTCACCGACGGCGATGCCGCTGCGGATCACCACGCGCACGCCGGTAACCATCAGCGTCTGGCCTACATCGACTACGCGCGCTGGATCGGCCGCTACGATCTCGTCGTGCATCACGGTGGCGCCGGCATCCTGTACCAGTGCCTGGCGGCGGGGCGACCGGCGATCGTCTGCCCGCAGGACTACGACCAGTTCGACCACGCCGCGCGCCTGCAGCACGCCCATGCGGCGTTGTGGCTGCGCGATCCGGCCGGCCTGGAGGCCGCCGTGCGCCGTGCGTTCGCCGAGCCGGCGCTGTTCGCGGGCCTCCCCGCGCTGGAGGCGGCGGTGCGCGCGGCGGCCGCGGGGCCGCGCCTGGTCACAGAGGTCGCCGACGACACGTCGTGGTAGTGCCCGAGCGCAGAAGGTGACCTCTGTCACTGGGCATCGCGCCCGTCGGGCGGGACCATCCAGTCGACGCCCGCATGCCGGCGTCGCGTACATACAGGGGAGACCGAACATGTTCGACAAGCTGTCGCGGAGCTGGGATCTGGTGAAGGCGAGCGCGGCCGTGCTGCGTTCGGACAAGGAGCTGATGCTGTTCCCGATGCTGTCGGGGCTGGCCACGCTGGCGGTGCTGGCGACCTTCGTGCTGCCGCTGTTCGCGCTGCGCGTCTTCGAGCACGGCATCGGCGTCGCCGGCCTGCTGCTCGCGTTCGTTTTCTACTTCTGCCAGTACACGGTGATCGTGTTCTTCAACTGCGCGCTGGTCGGCGCGGCGATGATCCGCCTCGACGGTGGCGATCCGACGCTGTCCGATGGTCTGTCCGCGGCGAAGCGCCGGCTGCCGGCGATTCTGGGCTACGCGGCGATCGCCGCAACCGTGGGCGTGCTGCTGCAGTCGCTCAAGCACAAGGAAGACAATGTCCTCGTGCGGCTGCTCGGCAGCGGTCTCGGTGTGGCCTGGACGCTGGCGACGTTTCTGGTCGTGCCGGTGCTGGTCAGCCGCGACATCGGCCCGATCGACGCGCTCAAGCAGAGCGTGACCCTGCTCAAGCGCACCTGGGGCGAGAACGCGATCGGCAACGTCGGCATCGGCGCGGCCTTCGGTCTGCTGACCACGCTGGTGGCGATGATCGGCGTCGGCGTGACGGTCATCGCGCTGCAGAGCTCGGTCGTGCTGGGCATCGCCATCGGCGTGGTCTGCGCACTGGGCGTACTGCTGCTGGGCGTCTACCAGGCGGCGCTGACCGGCATCTACTCGGCGGCGCTGTACCGCTACGCGGTGTCGCACGAAGTGCCGGACGGATTCTCCGGCGCGCAGCTGGCGCATGCGTTCGAGCCGAAGCGCTGAGTGCAGCCGTGTGGGAGCGCCTTCGGGCGCGATCGGGGTTTTCTGGAACGCCCCGTTGCGCACGAGGGCGCCTCTACGGTCGTTTCAGAGCGAACGCCCGCCGTCGAGCCGCAACACTTCGCCGGTGCTGAATCCGCCGCGCAGCAACCAGGCCACGGCGTCGGCGATTTCGTCCGCATGGCCCAGCCTCGCCAGCGGCGTCGCCTCGAGGATGCGGGCCTGCTGCGCGGTATCCGCGCCGTCTTCCGGCCACAGGATCGCGCCGGGTGACACCGCATTGACCCGCACCTCCGGCGCCAGCGCGACCGCGAGGCCGCGGGTCAGACCGAGCAGCGCAGCCTTCGACGCCGCATAGGCGACGAGATCGGCGCGCGGGCGTTCCGCATACAGATCGCCGATGTTGACGATCGCGCCGCGTGACGCGCGCAGATGCGGCGCTGCGGCCTGCGCCAGCAGGAACGGCGCGCGCGCATTCGTCGCCATCAGCGCGTCGAAGGCGTCGGCGCCGGTCGCCTCGAACGCCGTCGGCGCGAACGCCGCGGCGTTGTTGACCAGCGCATCGAGACGCCCGAAATGCGCGACGGTGTCCTCGACCAGCCCCGGCAGCACGGCCGCGTCGGCCAGATCGCCCTGCAGCACGTGCACGCGGCCCGGCCGCTGCGCCTCCAGCTCGGCAGCCAGCGCATCGGCATCGTCGCGCGAGCGGTTGCAGTGCAGGGCGACCGCATGGCCACCTGCATGCAGGCGACGCACGATCGCCGCCCCGATGCGACGGGCAGCGCCGGTGACGAGAACGACGGGGGCGGATGCGGGCATGCGGGGACGTGCTGTGGCGATGGGTGGTCACCTTACGCCACCGGTCGGTCGCAGTCCCGTCGGCCGGAGGCGGTCATCGCCCTCTCCCGCCGGGAGAGGGGGTCGGTGAGGGGAGACGCCTCGCGACCGACCGGCATCGTGCACTGACGACTGTTGCGTGCCGAAAGCGCGTGCGTGACGGCAGGCCGTCAGGTGGCCTCGCGTATCCTGATCCGCGACTGTTCCGGAACCCCTGCATGTCCAGCCAGCCCCACGCCCCGAGCGACGACGCACTCGCCCACAGCGAGCGTCTGCGCGCCCTGATCCACGCCCAGATCGACGAAGCCGGGGGCGCGATTCCGTTCTGGAAATTCATGGAGCTGGCGCTGTACGCGCCGGGTCTGGGCTATTACAGCGCCGGCGCGGCGAAGTTCGGCGCTGCCGGCGATTTCGTCACCGCCCCCGAGCTGGGTCCGCTGTTCGCCGAATGCATCGCCGAGGCGTTCGCGCCGGTGCTGCGAGAGATCGGCGCGGACGCACAGTTCTTCGAGATCGGCGGCGGCAGCGGTGCGTTCGCGGGTGATGCGCTGGCGCATCTGGCGGCGCTCGATGCGACGCCCGCGCGCTACGCGATCCTCGAACCCAGCGCGGATCTGCGCGAGCGCCAGCGTGCGCATCTGCAGCAGCGGCTGTCGGCCGATCTGTTCGCGCGCGTGGACTGGGTCGACGGCCCGATGCCCGGCGACTGGCAGGGCGTGCTGTTCGCCAACGAGGTCGTCGATGCGCTGCCGACGCCGCGCTTCGTCATCGGCGAAGGCGAGGTGTTCGAGGAGTACGTGACCCGCGACGGCGACGGCTTCGGCCGCACCGTGCATCCGGCCGATGCGCTGCTCGGTTCGGCGGTGCGCCACGTCGAGCGCCAGCGCGGCGGGCCGCTGCCCGATGGCTACCGTTCCGAACTGCTGCCGCAGCTGCCGTACTGGGTGCAGGCCGTGGCCGGCGGGCTGACCCGCGGCGCGATGCTGTTCGTCGACTACGGCTATGCGCGGCGCGAGTTCTACCGCGACGATCGCGACGCCGGCACGCTGCGCGCCTTCCATCGTCACCAGGTCACCGGCGACGTGTTCGCGTTGCCGGGCCTGCAGGATCTGACCGCGTCGGTCGATTTCACCGCGCTGGCCGAAGCCGGCACGCATGCCGGGTTCGAGTTCGCCGGATACTGCAACCAGACCTCGTTGCTGCTCGGCAACCGCCTCGAACAGCGACTGGCCGCGCACGAGGCCCTGGCGACGGACGAGGCCGGCCGGTACACGCTGCGCCAGCAGGCCAAGCGGCTCACGCTGCCGGGCGAGATGGGCGAGGCCTTCCAGGCGATCGGATTCGCGAAGGACGTCGAGTTCGACCACGCCTTCCTGATCGGCGACATGAGCCACCGTCTGTGAGCCAGCTGTCGTGAACCGGCGTCCGCGCTTCGGTCGTTCGTTCAAGCCGCTGCGGCGCCCGCTGCTGTGGGGCGGGCTGTGGATCGCCGCGATCGCAGGAGTCGTCGTGCTGTCGCTGGCGCCGTCGGTGCCGATGCCGGATGTGCCTGATGGCGACAAGCTCGGCCATTTCCTCGCCTATTTCGCGCTGTCTGCCGCTGCGGTGCAGCTCTACGCACGCTGGCCAGCGCTGCTCGGCGCCGGCGTTGGTCTTGTGCTGCTCGGCATCGGGCTGGAATACGCGCAGGGCGCATTGACCCAGACGCGCATGCAGGATCCCGCCGATGCACTGGCGAACACGCTGGGCGTGATCGTCGGCCTGTCGACGCGACTCACCCCGTTCCGCGACGTGCTGCTGCAGTTCGACACGCGCGGGCTCGACGGGATCGGACGCTGAGCGCGGCATCGATTCCCCGATAATCCCTTATCCCCGACCTGGTCCATCGCATGTCCGCTGTCCTGCCTGCCAACGCGTCCGCCGCGCCCGCCGACGATGCCGCCCGTGCCGATGCGCGGCTGGCCTGGGCCCGCGAGGCCAGCGGCGATGCCGCGCTGACACTCGAACGCGCGTCGATGGATGCCGGCTTCCGCAGCTACTGGCGCGGCGAGGCGAACGGGCTGTCGCGCATCGTCATGGATTCGCCGCCGGATCTGGAGGACGTGCGTCCGTGGCTGCGCATCCGCGATCTGCTGGAACTGCACCGCGTGCGCGTGCCGCACGTGCGGGCGCGCGATGTCGCATCCGGTTTCCTGCTGCTCGAGGATCTCGGCGGTGAGACCTGCCTGCAGGCCCTGGACTCGCTTGATGCCGACGCGTTGATGGATGCGGCGTTCGAACAGCTGTTGCGGCTGCAGGCGATCGCGCCGCCGGATGATCTGCCGGCCTTCGATGCGGCGATGCTGCGGCGCGAACTCGCGCTGTTCGACGACTGGTTCCTCGGCCGGCATCTCGGCGTGACCCTGTCGGACGCGGAGCGCGCCGATTGGGAATCCGTGCAGGCGCATCTGGTCGAGGCCATGCTCGCGCAGCCCCAGGTGCTGGTGCATCGCGACTTCATGCTGCGCAATCTGATGCCGGTCGAAGGCGGCGTCGCGGTGCTGGATTTCCAGGACGCGGTGACCGGGCCGATCGCCTACGACGTGGCCTGCCTGCTGCGCGACGCGTTCTACAGCTGGCCCGCCGCGCAGGCGGATGCCTGGCTGGCGCAGTACCACGCGCGTGCGCAGGCGAGCGGTCTGCCGCTGCCTGCGCTCGCGCAGTTCGCCCACGACGCCGCGCTGACCGGTGTGCAGCGGCACCTCAAGGTCATGGGCATCTTCGCGCGCCTGCATCATCGCGACGGCAAGCCGAAGTACCTTGCCGACGCACCGCGTTTCCTCGCCTATCTCGACGCGGCGGTGCCGCTCGATCCCGCGCTCGCGCCGCTGGGCGCGTTGCTCGATCGCCACGTGCGCCCGCGACTCGCCGCCGACTGACCCCAAGGACGCATCGCCATGCAGACCGTGATCCCGCAGCTGCGCATGACCGACGCCGAGCGCAGTCTGGCCTTCTACGCCGCACTCGGGTTCACCGTCGACTGGGAGCACCGCTTCGACACCGGCATGCCGCTGTTCGCGCAGCTCACGCGCGACGGGCAGACGCTCTTTCTCAGCGGGCATGCCGGCGACTGTGCGATCGGCGGCGCGGTGTATTTCAAGGTGCGCGATGTCGACGCCTGCGCGCGTGCGTTCGCCGCCGCCGGCGTGCCGATCGTGACCGCGCCCTGGGACACGGACTGGGGCACGCGTGAGATGGTGCTCGTCGATCCTGACCACAATCGCCTGCGGTTCGCGCAGCATCCCGACTGATCGCGCCGAACGGCCCGAGGAGATTCCGATGGACGATCTGTTCGCAGACGCACCCGTGCCCGTCCACGGCATCCGCACCGGCATCGGCGGCTGGACGTATCCGGAGTGGCGCGACAACTTCTATCCCAAGGGTCTCGTGCAGAAGCGCGAGCTCGAATACGCCAGCCGCCGGCTGACTGCGATCGAGATCAACGGCACCTTCTACGGCGCGCAGAAGCCGGCGACCTATGCGAAGTGGGGCAGCGAGACACCGCCGGGCTTCGTGTTCTCGCTCAAGGCGCCGCGCCACATCGTCGGTGCCCGCGCGCTGGCCGGCACCGCGAAGCAGATCGCGGGCTTCGTCGAAGGCGGCATCGCCGAACTCGGTGATCATCTCGGTCCGTTGCTGTGGCAGTTCGCGCCGCAGCGGCGTTTCGATGCCGAGGATGTCGAAGCCTTCCTCGACCTGCTGCCCGATGCGGTCGACGGTCTGTCGCTGCGCCACGTGGTCGAGGTGCGGCATCCCTCGTTCCAGAGCGAGGCGTGGCTGCGCCTGGCACGCGCGCGCGGCGTGGCGACGGTGTTCACCGATTCCGGCGATTACCCGTCCTTCGCCGACATCACCGGCGATTTCGTCTACGCCCGCCTGATGGCCAGCCGCGAGACCAGCGCCACGGGTTATCCGGGCCTGCAGCTCGACGCCTGGGCCAAGCGCGCGCTGCAGTGGGCCGCAGGGGCAGCGCCGTCCGACCTGCCGTATGCCGGGTCGCGCGACGCCGCGCCGGTCACCCCGCGCGACACCTTCGTGTTCTTCATCTCGGCGGCGAAAGAACGCAACCCCGCCGCAGCGATGGCGTTGCAGCAGCGGCTGCAGGCCGCCGCGTAACTCAGCCGTCGTCGCACTCAGCCTGCGCGCGACTGCGCGATCGCCGCGATCCGCGCCGTGCGCAGCGCTTCACCGATTGCGGGGCCGGTGATGCCCTCGGCGGCGATGTCGCGGGCGTTGACCGCGAGCGCGGCGGCGTGGGCGCGGCGCAGGATGTCGGCCTGCGGATAGGCATCGTCTGCACTGCCCAGGCGCCCGCGCTTGTCGCACTCGCAGACCAGTGCGAGCTGGTCGATGCGCGCGGGCTTGCGGAAGCCGTCGCAGCGGGCGATCAGGTCGTGCAGCGTGGCGTCGCGCAGTTCGGCGATGCGGTGCACGTTGAGGTGTTCGCGGCAGGCGACGATCGCGAGTTCGCGCTGCGCGGCGGGCACCTTGAGACGCGCGCACAGGGCCTCGAGCGGCGCGAGGCCGGCGTGTTCATGGCCGACGTGGCGTGGCAGCTTGTCCGCCGGCGTCAGCGCCTTGCCGAGGTCGTGGGTCAGCGCCGCGAAGCCGATCACCGCATCGCCGGGCGCGAGTCGCGCGGCCATGTCGACGACCAGTTCGATGTGTACGCCGGTGTCGACTTCGGGATGGAAGTCCGCACGCTGCGGCACGCCGTAGAGCGCATCGACTTCCGGCAGCACGACGGCGAGCGCGCCGCAGTCGTGCAGCGTGCGCAGGAACGCGGACGGGCGCGCCGACGCCAGCGCGCGCGACAGCTCCTGCCACACGCGCTCGGGCGTCAGCGTTTCGAGTTCGCCGGCTTCCACCATGCCGCGCATCAGCGCCATGGTCTCGTCGGCGACAGTGAAGCCGAGCGGGGCGAAGCGGGCCATGAAACGCGCGGCGCGCAGCACGCGCAGCGGATCTTCGGAGAAGGCATCGCCGACATGGCGCAGCACGCGCGCTTCGATGTCGCGCGCGCCGCCGTAAGGATCGACCAGCGTGCCGTCCGGCGCCTGCGCGATCGCGTTGATCGTGAAATCGCGGCGGCCGAGATCCTGTTCCAGCGTCACCGACGGATCGGCGTCGACGACGAAGCCGCGGTACCCGCGACCGGACTTGCGTTCCGTGCGTGCGAGCGCGTGTTCTTCCTGGGTCCTGGGATGCAGGAACACCGGAAAGTCGCGGCCGATCGCGCGGAAGCCCGCGGCTTCCATCGAGGCCTGGGTTTCGCCGACGACGACGTGGTCGCGGTCGCCGGCCGGTTGCCCGAGCAGGCGATCGCGGACCGCGCCGCCGACGAGGTAGATCTCCACCGTCGTCAGCCCGGGCAGGCAAAACGCTTGTTGCGCTGCGCCTCGGCGCCGCGCATGCGCGGTTCCAGCGGCGCGGCCTGGCCGTACATGCGCCAGTCGTAGAGCACGCTGAAGGCGAGCACGCGCGCGACGTACTCACGCGTTTCGCGATAGCTGATCGTCTCGATCCAGATGTCGGGATCCATGTCCGGGCGCTGCGCGAGCCAGCGGCCGGTCGGTGTCGGGCCTGCGTTGTACGCCGCGATGGCCACGTAGGGCAGTGTGTACATGTCCTTCTTCTCGCGCAGGTACGCGGTGCCGATCGCGACGTTCGTCGCCGGGTCGTACAGGCTGTCCGGGCCGCCGTAGGCGATGCCCAGGCGACGCGCGACCGCGGCACCGGTGGCCGGCATCACCTGCATCAGGCCGCGCGCATCGGCGGGCGAACGCGCATTGGGATTGAACGTGCTCTCGGCGCGGATTTCGGCTGCGACCCACGCGGGATCGAGGCCCTGCCGCTGCGATTCGCGTTCGATCAAGGCCTGCTGGGTCAGCGGGAAGCGCAGCGTGTACAGGCGCGTTTCTTCCGGCTGGCGACCGAGACCGAACACGCCGCGGTCGTACCAGCCGCTTTCCTGCGCGACCTGCACCGCGATGCGGCGCTGCGTGTCGTCGAAATTGCGCAGCGCGGCGGTCCATTCGCGCGTGGCCCAGCCGGGCCGGTCGATGCGATACAGCGCGAGCGCACGCGTCAGGCCCGGATCGGCAGCGATCTTAGCGCGTGCATCGTTCGACGGCGAGAAGTCGAGGGGGCACAGCGCGTAGGGCTGATCGACGCGATCGGCCGCCAGAAAGCCGTGGAAATCGGAATTCTTCGCGGCTTCGCGGAACAGCGGCGTGGCGCCGGCGCGATCGCCGGTGAGTTCGGTCGTGCGCGCCTGGAACCAGGTCCAGCGCGACTGGCCACGCTGTGTGGCGCCCATCTTCCTGATCGCAGTCAACGCGGCCTGCCAGTCCTTGCGCGCGAGTGCTTCGCGCACGCGCCATTCGTGCAGGCGGTCGTCGTAGGCACTCTCGGGCACGCGGTTGAGCAGGCGCGCCGAATCGGGCAGATACGACGCGACCGTCCACAGCGCAGCCTGGTACAGCACGCGGCCGTTCTCGGTCTCACCGAAGCCGAGCGCATCGGCCAGCGCCGGCAGCTGGCGTTCGGCGGCCAGCGGATCGGCCTTGGCGAACTTCGCCAGGCCGTGCGAGGCGACGAGGCGGCTGCGCGCGGTCTTCGGCCACTGCAGCGCTCGCGCGTGCGGCGCGGTCATGTACGCCGCGTAGTCCTCGGCGAGTGCCTGCTGGCCGCTGGAAAGGCCGCGCGCGACGCTGCGCATGACGCCGACGTCCTGCTCGGCGACGGCAAGATCGAACCGTTCCCAGCGCAGGTCGTCGCCGAGCCCGCCGCGTGCGGCCAGCGTCGCGAACGGCGCATCGCATTCGTTCGGCAGCGAACTGCCGCTGCTGCGCCACAGGGCCTGTGCGTCGCGGGTCCACTGCGCGTCGGTGGCGCCGGTGCGCGCACGCGCGTCGAGCTCGATGCAGCGCAGCGTCGCATTGGTCGTGCCGGGCACCCAGACCTCGCGCACCGCGGCCCATTCCTGGCGTGTGGCGAGCGCGCGCAACCAGCCTTCGCGGAACACTTCGGCGACCGGCGCGCCCTGATGGCGCGCAATGAAATCCCGACCCTGCGCGAGCGGCAGCGTGTCGAGATTGCGCCGCAGCGCGGCGAGTTCCAGCCACGCGCTGGCGGGATGCGACTGCATCGCCGGCGCGACCGGCTGGCCGCGTTCGGCCGCCAGCATCGCGGCGCGGAAGGCGGCGTCGTCGGCGGTCTGCGCGCAGGCCATGCCCGGCAACGCGAGTGCGAGCGCGGGCAGCAGGGCACGCAGCGCACGGGTGCGCAGCGGACGGAAGATCGGGAGCGTGTCGCGGCGGTTCTGCGGCATCGGCACAGGCATGTCGAGGGCGGCGGCCGACTATAGCGGAGGCGGGCTGAAGCGCCCTTCGCAGGCAGCGCTTGCGCGAAAGCAATCGTCTGCATCACCGACTGCGCATGCACAACGGCCGGAGCCGCCGGCGCCGACGCTTTAGAATTGGCGTCCCCAACCGCTTCCCGGCCCGCGCACATGATCACTCTCGGCACGCCCCTGTCTCCCTCCGCCACCCGCGTGCTGCTGCTCGGCTCGGGCGAACTGGGCAAGGAAGTGGCGATCGAGCTGCAGCGCTTCGGCGTCGAAGTGATCGCCGCCGACCGCTACGCCGATGCGCCGGCGATGCAGGTCGCGCATCGCAGCCACGTGCTCGACATGCTCGATCCGGCCGCGCTGCGCGCCCTGATCGCCAGGGAGCAGCCGCACCTCGTGGTGCCGGAGATCGAGGCGATCCACACCGACACGCTGGTCGCGCTGGAGCAGGACGGCCTCAAGGTCGTGCCGACCGCGCGCGCGACGCGCCTGACGATGGACCGCGAAGGCATCCGCCGCCTCGCCGCCGAAACGCTGGGCCTGCCGACGTCGCCGTACCGCTTCGTCGACACGCGCGAGGAGTACCGCGCCGCGATCGACGCCGTCGGCCTGCCGTGCGTGGTCAAGCCCGTGATGTCGTCGTCGGGCAAAGGCCAGAGCACGGTGCGCTCGGATGCCGACATCGACGCCGCGTGGGACTACGCGCAGACCGGCGGCCGCGCCGGTGCGGGGCGCTGCATCGTCGAGGGCTTCATCGATTTCGATTACGAGATCACCCTGCTGACCGTGCGCCACGCCGGCGGCACCGCGTTCTGCGCGCCGATCGGCCATGTGCAGATCGCCGGCGACTACCGCGAGAGCTGGCAGCCGCAGCCGATGTCGCCGGCCGCGCTGCAGCGCGCGCGCGACGTGGCGCGTGCGGTCACCGATGATCTCGGCGGCCGCGGCGTGTTCGGTGTGGAGCTGTTCGTCAAGGGCGACGCCGTGTGGTTCTCGGAAGTCTCGCCGCGTCCGCACGACACCGGTCTGGTGACGCTGGCCTCGCAGGACCTGAGCGAGTTCGCGCTGCATGCGCGCGCGATCCTCGGCCTGCCGATTCCGGTGGATGCGGACGACGTCGTGCAGCACGGCACCGCCGCGTCCTGTGCGCTGCTCGCGCAGGGCACGGGCGTGCCGGTGTTCTCGAACATCGACGCCGCGCTGCAGTCGCCCGACAGCGCGCTGCGCCTGTTCGGCAAGCCGCGCGTCGAAGGCCAGCGGCGCGTGGGCGTGACGCTCGCACGCGGGACCGATGTGGAGGCGGCGCGGGCGACGGCGCGCGAGTCGGCGGCTGCGATCACGATCGAGTGGGTTTGATTCTCCGCCTGGTGTTGGCCCTCTATCCCCGAGCGCAATGCAGCGCCTTCCCCCGCTCGCGGGGGAAGGTTGGGATGGGGGCAAGTGGTCCGTGTGCAGAGCTGCTTGATCGCGGGCAACTCTCCCAGCTGGATTCGAATGGTCCCCTCGATCTGATCGTTCGCCCCCACCCAACCCTTCCCCGTGCACGGGGGAGGGCTTCGCTTCTCCACCGCCCGCATATTCGGTCAGGTGCATCCTCATGCTGACCTGGTCGATGCTCTGCTTCCCGCTGCTCGGTGCCGTCGCCGGCGTGCTCGCCGGTCTGCTCGGCATCGGCGGCGGGCTGGTGCTGGTGACCGCGCTGGTGTGGCTGCTGCCGCTCTACGGCGTGCCGCAGGACGCGGCGATGCACACCGCGCTCGCGACCGCGCTTGCGAGCATCATCCTGACCGGGCTGTCGTCGGCGCGCGCGCATCATCTGCGGCGCAGCGTGTTGTGGCGCACGGTCGCGTGGATGGTGCCCGGCGTGATGCTCGGCGGCTGGATCGGCAGCTGGCTCGCGGTGCTGCTCGATGGCGATGTGCTGCGCTACTGCGTCGTCGGTTATTGCGCGGTCGTGGGCACGCAGTTGCTGCTGTCGCGCACGCCGCCGCCCGGTGGCGATGCGGTGGTGCCGACCGGTGTCGGTCTGTCGGGCGCGGGTGTCGGCATCGGCGCGCTGTCGTCGATCGTCGGCATCGGGGGCGGTGGCATGACGGTGCCGCTGCTGGTGTGGCTGGGCGTGTCGCCGGTGCGCGCGGTCGGCACCTCGTCGGCCTGCGGCGTGTTCGTCGCACTGGCGGCGGCTGCGGGCTACGCGCTGCAGGCGCCGGCGGACGTATTGCCCGGCGTGTCCTGGGGCTACGTGTATCTGCCGGGCGCGATCGGCATCGCGCTCGCGTCGGTCATCGTGGCGCCCTACGGCACGCGCCTCGCGCATGCGATCAGCGGCGCCGCGCTCAAGCGCGTGTTCGCCGTGTTCCTGTACTGCGTGGGCGCGAGCCTGCTGTTCCTGTGATTCCTTTCCTTCTTCCGTTGGACCGTCCATGACTGCTTCCGCACCGACCATTCCCGACTCCATCACCGCGCTGGCGCCGCAGATGACCGCGTGGCGCCACGAGATCCACGCATGGCCGGAACTCGGCTTCGAGGAAGTGAAGACCTCGGCGCTGGTCATCCGCGAGCTGCGCGCGCTCGGTCTGGATGTGCACACGGGCCTGGGCGGCACCGGCGTCGTCGCGGTGGTCGACAGCGGCGCGCCGGGCCTGTCGATCGGCCTGCGCGCCGACATGGACGCGCTGCCGATGGACGAGGTCGCCGACGCACGCGGCGAACTTCCGTACCGCTCGCAGCGTCCGGGTGTGGCGCATACCTGCGGGCATGACGGTCATACCTCCGCGTTGCTCGGCACGGCGCGGCATCTGGTCGCGCATCCGCCGGCCAGCGGCCGCGTGGTGCTCATTTTCCAGCCGGCCGAAGAGGGTGGGCGCGGCGCGATCCGGATGATCGAGGACGGCCTGTTCGCGCGCTGGCCCTGCGACGAGGTTTACGCCTTCCACAACATGCCGGCGCTCAAGACCGGCGAGGCCAGCGTGCGCAGCGGTGCCACGCTGCAGTCGCTGGCGGTGTTCGAGATCGCGATCGAGGGCGTCGGTGGACACGCCGCCGCGCCGCATCGTGCGAACGATCCGCTGCAGGTCGCCGCTCGGCTGGCCGTGGACATCGGCGCGATCGTCGGCCGCCACATCGATCCGATGGAAGCGGCGCTGATCAACGTCGGCTCGCTGCAGGCCGGCACCACGCACAACATCATCCCCTCGACCGCCACGCTCAGTGGCACGATCCGCTCGCTGTCGAAGGATGTGCACGACGAACTGCTCAAGCGCCTGCGTGCGCTGTGCGAGGGCCACGCGCAGATCTCCGGCTGCAGCATCGCGCTGGAAATTCCGCACTCGTGCCCGCCTTGCGTCAACGCACCGGAGCAAGCCGCGCTGGCGGCCGAGGCGATCGCCGACGTGCTCGGCGCGGATCAGGTGAAGACCGATCTGCGCGCGTATCCGTTCTCCGACGATTTCTCGTACATGCTCGAACAGTGGCCCGGCGCCTATCTGTTCCTCGGCATGGACAGCGCGATGTGCCACCACCCGACCTTCCGCTTCGACGACGGCCTGCTGCCGGTCGCCGCCGCGGTCTTCGACCGCATCGTGCGGCGTCGTCTGGGTTGAGCGGACGCGCCGCACTGCTGCGGCCCGACAGACCGGCGTAAGCTGTGCGCCGCGCCGCGGCCCATCGCGGCCGTCGACATCTCCACGCGAGTGCCCCATGTCCCAGCGCGACTGGGTGGCGCAGGCCATCCGCAAGATCGAAGCCGATTTCAACCGCTCGGCCGACACCCATCTGATTCCGCTGGCGCTGCCGGGCTTTCCGGGCATCGACGTCTATCTCAAGGACGAATCCAGCCATCCGACCGGCAGCCTCAAGCACCGGCTCGCGCGCTCGCTGTTCCTCTACGCGCTGGCCAATGGCTGGCTGCATGCGGGCAGCACGGTGGTCGAGGCGTCGAGCGGTTCGACCGCGGTCTCGGAAGCGTATTTCGCGCGCCTGCTGGGCCTGCCCTTCGTCGCGGTGATGCCGGCGTCGACGTCGCCGGAGAAGATCGCCGCGATCGAATTCCACGGTGGTCGCTGCCATCTGGTCCCCAGCGCCTGCGGCATCGGCGAGGCCTCGGTGCAGCTCGCGCGCGAGACCGGCGGCCACTTCATGGACCAGTTCACCTACGCCGAGCGGGCGACCGACTGGCGCGCGAACAACAACATCGCCGAGTCGATCTTCAAGCAGATGTCGCAGGAAGCGCATCCCGTTCCGCGCTGGATCGTCTGCAGCGCCGGCACCGGCGGCACCAGTGCGACGATCGGCCGCTACGCGAGCTACCGCGGCTACGACACGCGCGTGCTGTGCGCCGATCCCGAACATTCGGCGTTCTTCGCCCATTACGCGCGCTGCATCGACGGCGACACGTCCGGCGATGCCGACACCGTCGCGCCGTCGTCGCGCATCGAAGGCATCGGCCGTCCGCGCGCGGAGGCCAGTTTCATCCCCGGCTGTGTCGACGCGATGCTCAAGGTGCCCGACGCGCTGAGCCTCGCGGCGATGCGCTGGACCAATACGCGGCTGGGCCGGCGCGTCGGCGGCTCCACCGGCACCAACGTCATCGGCGTGCTGCACGTCGCGCATGCGATGCGCGCGGCCGGTCGCAGCGGTTCGATCGTCAGCATCCTGTGCGATGGCGGCGAGCGCTACGCGCACAGCTACTACAACCCCGACTGGTACGCGGCGCACGGGTTCGACATGGACGCGGCCGACACACGGGTGCGCGCAGTGGCCGAGCAGGCCGCGGCCTTGCCTGTGATGGTGACTGCCGGCGACGCCGTCGACTGACGGGCGCCCGTCAAGCTGGGGTTGACCCCAGGTGCGGGGAGGTTAAGGATTCGTTACAACGAATCGCCGGCGGCACAGGGGCACCGGCACGACCTTCCGCACCATTCGGAGTTGCACACATGACGATGCCTCGCCACCGCCTGGCTGCCGCAGTCCAGCTGTCGCTGCTGCTGGCGCTGCCCGCCGCCGCCAACGCCCAGGCCCCCGCGCCGCAGCCCGAGGCGCGCACGCTCGATACCGTCCAGGTCACCGGCTCGCGCATCCGCAAGGCGGAACTGGAAACCGCGGTGCCGGTGCAGGTGCTCACGCGCGAGGACATCGATCGCAGCGGCTTCACCTCCGTCGCCGACATCGTCCAGAACCTCACCGCCAGCGGCGCGGCGCTCAACACCAAGTTCAATTCCAGCGGCAACTTCGGCTTCCCGCCCGATGGCGGCGGCGTGGGCGCGGGCGCGGCGACCGTTGATCTGCGGCACCTCGGCGCCAAGCGCGTGCTGGTGCTGGTCGACGGCATCCGCTGGGTCAACGAGTCCTCCGCCTCGGGCGTCGGCTCGGCGGTCGATCTCAATACGATTCCGCTCGCGCTGATCGACCGCATCGAAGTGCTGGAAGACGGCGCCTCGTCGATCTACGGTTCCGACGCGATCGCCGGCGTGGTCAACATCATCACCAAGCGCGATGCCGAAGGCGGCACGCTCGACCTGCACTACGGCGAGTACGACGATCTCGGCGGCGCGACCTGGGGCGCAGACCTCGGCTGGGGCGGCAGCAGCGAACGCGCGCAGTGGTTCCTCGGCGCCTCTTACTACAAACAACGCGAAATCGCCTCGTCGAAGTTCGCCAACGCCAGCGTGCCGGTGCCCGGCACCGGGCTCGCGAACGGCAGCTCGGCGACGCCGCAGGGCCGCTTCGTGTTCCAGGATCCGAACACCGGGCAGTCGTTCAACCTGACGCCCAACGACGGCGCCACGTCGCCGTTCTACGACCCGTCCCAGACCGGCTGCACCCGCACCGACGACTTCCATTGTTTCGGTACCGCGGACCGCTACAACTTCGCGCCGAACAACCTGCTGCTGACCCCGTCGGAGCGCAAGTCGGTGTTCGGCCAGGTGCGCTTCGAGTTCACCCCGCAGGTCTCGGCCTACGCGCGCGTGCTCTACAACGAGCGCACTTCGGCCAACCAGGCCGCGCCCGAGCCGATCTTCCTCGGCACCGATGCCGGCGTGTACAACCCTTACGCCGAAAGCACGCTGACCATTTCCGCGCTCAATCCGTTCAACCCCTTCGGCTTCGACCTCACCACCGAGGGCGACAACCCGAACCTGTTCTTGCTCGCGCGGCGTCCGGTCGAAGGCGGCCCGCGTCGCTACCAGCAGGACGTCAAGACCTGGTACGCGGCCGGTGGTCTCGAGGGCACGTTCGGTGTCGGCGTGCGCACCTGGAACTGGGACGTGAATCTGGTGCGCAGCCAGAGCCGCGCCGAGCAGACCAATTCGGGCAGCTACAACATCCGCCGCATCAACGAAGCGCTGGGCGATCCGGCCGCGTGCGCGGCGATCGCCGGCTGCACGCCGCTGGACCTGTTCGGGGGCCCGGGCACGATCACCCCGCAGATGCTCGCCTTCATCCAGCCGATCGTCCGCGACGAGAGCAGCAACACGCTGACCCTGGCCTCGGCCAACGTCACCGGCGACCTGTTCGAGATGTGGGCCGGTCCGCTGGCCTTCGCCGCCGGCGTCGAATACCGCAAGTACGAAGGCAGCTACACGCCCGATCCGATCACCGTTGCCGGCGAGTACAACGGCGTGCCGTCGGGCATCACCCGCGGCGATTACGACGTCAACGAGGCCTATGCCGAGTTCAGCGTGCCGCTGATGCGCGACACCGTGTTCGGCGAAACGCTCGACCTCAGCATCGCCGGTCGTTACTCGGACTATTCGACCTTCGGCGGCGAGACCACCGGCAAGGTCGGCCTGCGCTGGCAGCCGGTCGACGAACTGCTGTTCCGCATGAGCTACGCCGAAGGCTTCCGCGCGCCGTCGATCGGCGAGCTCTACGGCACGCTGAGCCGCTTCGACGCGACCCTGGTCGATCCGTGTTCCGGTGCCGCCGTGCCGTCGCCGGCCTGCGCCGCGGACGGCGTGCCGCCGGGCTACGAGCAGACCAATTCGCAGATCTCGGTGGTGACGTCGGGCAATGCCGATCTCGAACCCGAGCGCAGCCGCAGCCTGATGATCGGCTCGGTGTGGAGCCCGTCGTTCGCCGACGAGGTGTGGTGGTCGGACCGTCTGGATCTCGGCGTCACCTTCTACCGCCACCACATCGACGATGCGATCCAGGCGCCCGATGCGCAGGCGATCCTCGAGCGTTGCATCGCCACGCGCGATCCGTTCTCCTGCGCGTCCTACGAGCGCAGCGACCGCGGCCAGATCATCCGCTTCGACGACATCCTCGCCAACCTCGGCACGATCAAGACCGACGGCTGGGATTTCACCGCCGCGTGGACGCTGCCCGAGCGCGACTGGGGCCGCCTGCGCTTCGACGCCAAGACCACGTGGGTCACGCGTTACGAACTGGCGAACGAGACCGGCGAACTCGAACCGCGCCGTCCGGGCGTTGAGGTCAACAACAGCGCGATTCCCGAATGGAGCGGCACCCTGGTCACCGACTGGACCCGCGGCCCGTGGTCGCTGGCGTGGACGGTCCGCTACATCGACAGCCTCGTCGAATCCTGCGGCGGCGCCAACGGCTTCCCGATCTGTGACGACAGCGACAACGATCTCAACGGCCTGGGTTCGACGACCTACCACGACCTGCAGCTGTCCTGGCGCAACACCGCCTGGCTCAAGGGCACGCGTCTGGCGCTGGGCGTCAACAACGTGACCGGCAAGGAACCGCCGGTGTGCCTGAGCTGCAGCCTCAACGGCTACGACGCCTCGACCTACGACCTGCCGGGCCGCTTCATCTACGCGCGGTTGGGCATCGATTTCTGATCGGGTTCGCACGTCGCTGAAACCGGCAGATCGGCGCGACGCGATCTGCCGGAGTGCGCCATCAAGCCCTCTCCCGGTTCAACCGGGGAGGGCTTTTTGCATGCACAGGATGGGTCGAGCGCAGCGAAACCCATCGTCGCCATCCAGTACCGTCGCGCTCTGGTCGCGCGCTGCAGCCCAAGAAGCCCCTCTCCCTCTGGGAGAGGGGTTGGGGTGAGGGCAGCAGGTCGCGCGGTGCACGGTCAGCGCGATCTCGATTCCGATCTGTGTCATCCAGAGCGGAACGATGGCAATGACGGGTGTCGCTGCGCTCTATCCATCCTACGAAGCGCGATGCACCCTCAACGCCGCAGCGCGATCTCGGGCACCTGCAGTTCGGTCGACAGCGCCAGATGGTCCGAGAACGCGGCCGGCAACGCCTTCATGTCCGCGCACTTGAGATGGCCGGTGACCAGGATGTGGTCGATCGCGCGCTGCGGGCGCCAGCTGGGGAAGGTGTGCACCGCGCACGCCGGCGGCTGCAGGCCGGTCTGGCGATAGAGCACCGACATCTCCGGGCGGTCGGAGGTGCAGTTGAAGTCGCCCATCAGCACCGCGTGCGGGTGATCGGCCAGGACTTCGGCGATGAAGGACAGCTGCGACAGCCGCGACTGCGCGCCCAGCGACAGATGCGCCACCGCGACCACCAGGCCCTCGTCGCCTTCGCCGAAACGGCTCAGCAGCACGCCGCGGCCGGAGATGCGGCCGGGCAGGGCGTGGTTGACGACCTCGATCGGTTCCAGCCGGCTCAGCAGGCCGTTGGCGCTGGATGCGACCGCACCCACGCGCCGGTTCGGCTGGTGGGTCCAGTACTCGAAGCCGCCGCGTTCGGCGAGGTAATGCGTCTGGTTGGTGAAACCGGAACGCCAGCTGCCCGGATCGGCTTCCTGCAGACCCACGATGTCGTGTGTGCCGGCGAGCGTGGCGATGGCGTCGAGCGCTGTGCGCTTGCCGGCCGGCAGCACGTGGGACCAGCTGCGCGTCGCGTAGTCGCTGTAGCGACGCGTGCTGGAGCCGGCCTGGATGTTCGCGCTCAGCAGCTTGAGCGTGCGCGATGCCCCGGCGGGCTGCGGATCGGAGTTGTTCACAACGTCGGACGCTTACTGCGCCGCGCGCTCCATGGCGACCAGGTGGTCGGTGATGCGCAGGATGTCTTCCAGCGACTTGCCGCCGATCACGCGGTACTTGCCGTTGACGATGATCGTCGGCGTGGCATTGACGCCGCTGCGGACGGCGAACTGGCGGGCGCGGCCGAGGTTGGCGTTGACCGCGAAGCTCTGCATCGTGCTGGTGAAGCGCTGCTGGTCGATGCCCAGCGTGCCGTAGAACGCGGCGATCGCGGCGGCGTCGGCGTTCGGACGCAGCTTCTTCTCGAGGTGGATCGCGTTGAACGTGGCGTCGTGGGTGCGCGCGAGCGTACCCATCGTCTCGGACGCGAAGAAGGCGCGCGGGAAGGCGTCGTTCTCGTCGAACACGGCCGGCAGCGCGACAAAGTTCACGTCGCCCGGCAGGCGCGCCTTCCATGCGTTGACCAGCGGTTCGAACGCGGCGCAGTGACCGCACCAGTAGGCGAACACCTCGGCCACTTCGATCTCGCCCGAGGCGTTGGCGAACGGCTGGCCGCCCTGGATCTCGACGTAATCGGTACCGGCGACCGGGGCCGCGCCCTGCGGCGCGACGACGGGATTGCTGTTGGCGGCGGGCGCCTCGGCCTGCGGATCGGTCGGCGCGGCAGCATCGCCGACCGGCGCGGCATCGGCAGCAGGCGCCGCGGGTGCGGTCTGTGCCGGCGTCGTGGCCGTCGCGTCAGGCGCGGCGGCAGGATCGGGCTGCTGGCTGCAGGCCATGAGCAGGACGGGCGCGAGCATCAGGAGCAGGGTGTGGCGGATCTTCATGGTGTCTCTCTCGAAGGAATTCGTTCGATGGGCGGTGCGTGTCAGCGCTGGGCGCGTTCGCGTTCGCGTTCGCGTGCGATCAGCTGGTCGGCGATCACCAGCAGATCCTCCAGCCGCCGTCCCATCACCCGGTAACGGCCGTTGATGATGAGCGTGGGCGTGCCCTCCACGCCACTGCGCACTGCGAACGCCCGCGCGGCGTTCAGCTTTTCGTCGGTCGCCGGACTCGCCATCGCTGCCGCGAAACGGGCCTGCGAGCGCGCGCCCTGGGTGACGTAGAACGCCGCGATCGCATCGATGCTCGCACCGCTGCGCGGCAGGACCGATGTTTCGTGGACAGCCGAGAACACCGCGTGATGGCTGCGCGCATCGATGCGCTGGGCCTGGGCGACGAAGAAGCCGCGGGCGAAGTTGTCGCCGGCCGAGAACGCCGCCGGCAGATAGGTGAAGCGCACGTCGCGCGGCGCCTTCGCGCGCCAGGCATCGACCTGCTTCTGGAAATGGAAGCAGTGCACGCAGCCGTAGGAGAAGATCTCGACGACCTCGATCTTGCCGTCCAGCGGCTGCCAGGGCTGGCCGTCGGGGATCAGGGCGTAGTCGAGGCCTTCGACCGGGGCGGCCGTCTGCGCAGCCGCCGGCAGCCAGGCGGATGCGGCGAGCACGGCGATCGCGAACAGGTGGCGCCAGGCGCGGGGCGGGGACGGCATCGTCGGGTCACTCCGGAATGCGGACGCCGTGCAGGCGTCGGCCCGGGCGCGAGGAGCGCGGGGGCCGCCATCGGCACGGCGAAGAAAAGGGATGTGCGGGTTCAAATCGACAGGGTGCCGGATGCCGGCACCGGGCCGTGCATCACGGCGTTTCGGGCGCCGGTGCGGGCGCGGGCTCGGCGGCAGGCGCCGGCTCCGCGGCTTCGAGCGCTTCGTCGGCGGTCGCATCGGTCGCCGGGACGGCCTGCTCTTCGGCGGGCACCGCCGGCGCCGGCATCGACGCGGCCTGGGCTTCGATCGCGGCCAGCATCGCCGGGTCCGGACGTGCATGCAGGCCCTGCATGTAGCTCGATACCGCTTCGATCTCTTCGTCGGTCAGCGACTTGGCGACCGCGGCCATGACGTTGAACAGATGCTTGTCGTCTTCGCTGGTCTGGCCTTCGCGATAGGCGTAGAGACGACCCGAGCTGTACCAGGCCTGCTGGCCACCGACGTGCGGATACGCCGGGCCGGGATTGCCGCTGCCCGCCGGGCCGTGGCAGGCCATGCAGGCCGGAATGCCGCGCTCGGTATCGCCGCTGCGGAACAGCTTCTGGCCCACCTCGAAGAACTTCATGCCCTTGTAGGGGCCGGCCTCGACCACCGCATCGTCGGCGATGCCGGCGCCGCTGGTCTGCTGGGCGAAGTGCGCGCCGAGATCGCGCATGTCCTGCGCGCTGAGCGGCATCGCGAACGGCTGCATGACCGCGTTGACGCGCTCGCCGCTCTTGAACAGCGCGAGCTGGCGGGCCATGTAGCGCTCGCTCTGGCCGGCGATGCGCGGGTAGAGGCTGGGGTCGGCGTCGGCGTTGCCGTCGAGGCCGTGGCACGCGGCGCAGGCGCCGGCGAGCTGGGCACCCTTCTGTGGATCCCCGTGCGTGGTCTTGGCGAGTTCCGCGACGGCGTTGTCGTCCAGGTCACGTGTTTCCACTGCCGGCGCGTCCGGCAACGGCTGCACGGTGGACTGCGCGAACGCGACGGCGCCCACGGCAATGACTACAAGACCGGCGATACCAATGGCGCGAGCGTGGCGCATTGCTGGGCTCCGAGATCTTTCAACGCCGGTCCGACAGGTGCCGGCCGCGAGTCTCCGGATTATGTTGGCCCGCACCGGGCGGGTCAAACCGCGCGGGCAAGCCGGCGCCGGTCGTGCCAAGCTATTGCGATGTCCAATCCCTTCGCACGCGCCAAATATCTGTTGGCCGCCCACACCCCGCAGCAGCTTCCGGCCGACGGCGGGTACGAGGTCGCGTTCGCCGGCCGCTCCAACGCCGGCAAGTCCAGCGCGCTCAATGCGCTGTGCCAGCAGAACGCGCTCGCGCGCGTGTCCAAGACCCCGGGCCGCACCCAGCAGCTGGTGTTCTTCGACTTTCCGCCGTACGACAACCGCTTCCTCGTCGATCTGCCCGGTTACGGCTACGCCAAGGTGCCGCGGGATCTGAAGGCCCACTGGCAGGCGTTCCTGGCCCAGTACTTCCGCGAGCGCGAGGCGCTCAAGGGCCTGGTCGTGGTGATGGACATCCGCCATCCGCTCAAGGACTACGACCGCCAGATGATCGCGTTCGCGGTCGAGCACGGCATGCCGGCGCATGCGCTGCTGACCAAGGCCGACAAGCTCGGTCGCGGCGCGGCCGGCAACACGCTGCAGGCGGTGCGCAAGGAACTGCTGGCGCTGCACGGCGACAAGGTCAGCGTGCAGGTGTTCTCCGGCGAGACCAACATCGGCATCGACGAGGCGCGTGGGGTGATCGCGCGCTGGATGGAGATCGGTCCGCGCACGCCCGTGCGCGCGTCCTGACGTCGGCCGCCGTGCACGGCCCGCAGTGCGGGCCGGCGACCGGCCCCCCATCGCGCATCACTGGAACGCTGGCGTCGCACCGGCGGCACGCCCGTTGCGCAGGTCCGCGCTTATAGTGCGCGCTCGCGATTCCGGGTCTGCCGGGCGCCCCCTTTTCCGCAGAGCGGTCCATCGCATGTCCAGCCCCAGTCACGTCGAAGACACCCCGATCACCGGCCGCGCGCAACTGGTCGAGGTGCTGGCGTCGGGCGAAAAGCCGATCGATCACTGGCGCATCGGCACCGAGCACGAGAAGTTCGGCTTCCGTCTGGACGACCTGCGCCCGCCGACCTTCGACGGCGCGCGCGGGATCGAAGCCCTGCTCACCGGCCTGACCCGCTTCGGCTGGGCGCCGGTGGACGAAGGCGGCCGCACGGTCGCCCTGCTCAAGGACGGCGCCTCGGTGACGCTGGAGCCGGCCGGCCAGCTGGAACTCTCCGGCGCGCCGCTCGAACACATCCACCAGACCTGCAGCGAAGTCGAGAGCCATCTGCGCGAAGTGCGCGCGGTGGCCGACGGTCTGGGGCTCGGATTCCTCGGCATGGGCTTCCAGCCCAAGTGGTCGCGCGCCGACATGCCGTGGATGCCCAAGGGCCGCTACCGGATCATGCGCGACTACATGCCCAAGGTCGGCGATCTGGGCCTGGACATGATGACCCGCACCTGCACGGTGCAGGTCAACCTGGACTACGCGACCGAAGCCGACATGGTGAAGAAGTTCCGCGTGTCGCTGGCGCTGCAGCCGGTGGCGACGGCGCTGTTCGCCGATTCGCCGTTCACCGAAGGCCGCCCCAACGGATTCCTGAGCTACCGCTCGAAGATCTGGACCGACACCGACGCCGACCGCACCGGCATGCTCGATTTCGTGTTCGAGGACGGCTTCGGCTACGAGCGCTACGTCGACTATCTGCTCGACGTGCCGATGTATTTCTCGTACCGCGACGGGACCTACCACGACGCCAGCGGCCAGAGCTTCCGCGACTTCATGCGCGGCGAACTGCCGGTGCTGCCCGGCCAGCTGCCGACGCTGCGCGACTGGAACGACCACATGACCACCGCGTTCCCCGAGGTGCGTCTGAAGAAGTTCCTCGAGATGCGCGGCGCCGACGGCGGTCCCTGGGGCCGGCTGTGCGCGCTGCCGGCATTCTGGGTCGGCCTGCTGTACGACGATGCGTCACTCGATGCGGCCTGGGATCTCGTGCGCGACTTCTCGATGGCCGAGCGCAACGCCCTGCGCGACGACGTGCCGAAGTTCGCGCTGAAGACGCCGTTCCGCGGCGGCACGCTGCGCGATCTCGCGGTCGAGGCCTTGAAGATTTCCGCTGCCGGCCTGCAGCGTCGCGCGCGGACCAATGCGCGCGGACAGGACGAGCGCGTGTTCCTCGAGACGTTGATCGAGATCGCCGAGTCGGGCGAGACGCCCGCCGAGCGCAAGCTCGCGCTGTATCACGGCCCCTGGCAGGGCGACATCGACCGCGTGTTCCGCGAGTTCGCGTACTGACGCACGCCTTGCACGACAGTCACGCGGGGCTTGTGTAACGTGGCTGGATGAACGCCCACGACGACCTGCCCCCACCGCTGCGTGAAGTCGGTTTCGCGAAGACCGACACCCTGCTCCGTGACGACGTGCGCCGCCTCGGCGCGATGGTCGGCCACATGCTGTCCGAGCAGGTGTCGCCTGCGTTGCTCGACCAGGTGGAAGCGGTCCGCCGTGCGGCGATCGCGCGCCGCGAAACCGGCGCGCCGGTCGACATGCTCGCCGACGGCCTGGCCGATGTCTCGCTCGACGATGCCGATGCACTGGTGCGCGCCTTCGCCGCGTATTTCGGCGCAATCAATCTCGCCGAGCGCGTGCATCGCATCCGGCGCCGTCGCGATTACCAGCGCACCGGCGATGCGCCGCAGCCCGGCGGGCTGGAAGCGGTCCTGCACGAGTTGAAGGACGCCGGCGTCGACCTGCCGCAGCTCGAAGCTGCGCTCGCGCGCCTGCACATCGAGCCGGTGTTCACCGCGCATCCGACCGAAGCCGTGCGCCGCGTGTTGCTCGAGAAGGAACGCACGATCGTCGAGCGCCTGATCGCCGACATCGACCGCGAACGCACCCCCACCGAACGCCGCGCCGACGATGCCCGCATCGTGCTGGCGCTGACGTCGGCCTGGCAGACCTCGGAATCGCCGGCGCGCAAGCCCACAGTCGCCGACGAGGTCGAGCACGTCGGTTACTACCTGTCGAACGTGCTCTATCGCGTGCTGCCGGTGTTCTACGAGGCGCTCGGGGACGCGATCGAATCGGTCTACGGCGCGCGTCCGTCGCTGCCGCAGGTGCTGCGCTTTGGTACCTGGGTCGGCGGCGACATGGACGGCAATCCGAACGTCAACGCCGACACCATGCGCGCCGCCCTCGGCGCGCAGCGCAGCCAGGCGCTGGCGCAGTACCGGCGTGATCTGCGCGGTCTCGGCAACGTGCTGACCCAGACGCTGGGCCGCGCGACGATCGACGAGGCGATCACCGCGCGCGTCGACGATTACCGGCGTCGCCTGCCCGACGCCGAGGCCGCGCTCAACCCGCGCCACGCCGACATGCCCTACCGGCGCCTGCTCGATCTGATGCAGCTGCGCCTGCGCCTGACCGATGCCGACCATCGCGCCGGCTACGCCGACGCCGATGCGTTCCTTGCCGATCTCGTGCTGATGGATACGAGCCTGCGCGGCAACCGCGGCGACCACGCCGGCCTGTTCGCGCTCGAGCGCCTGCTGTGGCGTGCGCGTACGTTCGGCTTCCATCTCGCCGCACTGGATCTGCGCCAGGACTCGGCCGTGCACGACGAGGTGCTCGGCCGCATCGACGACAGCGACTGGGCCGCGCTCGAGATCGACGCGCGCGTCGAACGTCTGCACGCGATGCTCGATGCGCCGCCGAAGGCCAACGGCGCACTGTCGAACGAGACCGTCGCCTCGACGCTCGGCGTGTTCGACGCCGTCACCGATCTGCGCCGCAGCCATGGCGCATCCGCGACCGGCCTGTACATCATCTCGATGGCGCGCAGCGCGGCCGATGCGCTCGCGGTGCTGGCGCTGGCGCGCATCGCCGGCTGCGTCGAGGACGACCAGGTGCCGCTCGACGTGTCGCCGCTGTTCGAAACCGTCGACGATCTGCAGGCCGCGCCGGCGGTGATGCGCGCGCTGTTCGACGATCCACGGTATCGCGCGCATCTGGCGTCGCGTGGCGAGCGCCAGACGGTGATGCTCGGCTATTCCGACAGCGCGAAGGACGGCGGCCTGCTGGCCTCGCGCTGGGCGCTGCAACGCACCCAGGTCGAACTGACCGCGCTCGCCCGCGAGGCCGGCGTGCGCATCGTGTTCTTCCATGGCCGCGGGGGCTCGGTGAGCCGCGGTGGCGGCAAGACCGGACGCGCGATCAACGCCGCGCCGCGCGGCTCCGTCGACGGCAGCCTGCGCGTGACCGAGCAGGGCGAAGTGATCCATCGCAAGTACGGCATCCGCGCGCTGGCGCTGCGCAATCTCGAACAGTCCACTGCCGCTGTGCTGCAGGCGACGCTGCGTCCGCGTGCGCCCGATCCGCGCGAGGACACCTGGCGCGCGATGGCGACCGATCTGGCCGCCGTCTCGCGCGCGCACTACCGCGCGCTGGTGCACGAACGCGACGACTTCCCCGACTACTTCCGAGCGGCCACGCCGATCGACGTCATCGAACGCCTGCAGATCGGCTCGCGCCCGTCGCGCCGGCGCGATGGCGGCATCTCCAACCTGCGCGCGATTCCGTGGGTATTCGCCTGGGCGCAGAACCGTTCCGGCCTGACCGGCTGGTACGGCCTCGGCACCGCCCTGCAGCACGGCATCCGGACCTACGGCCAGCAGGCGATGACCGAGATGGCGCGTGACTGGCCCTTCTTCAGCGCCGCGCTCGACGACGTGGAAATGCTGCTGGCCAAGACCGACATCGCGATCTTCGAACGCTACTCGCGCCTCGCCGGGGACGCGCACGACGCGTTCTTCCCGGGCATCCTCGACGAATGCCTGCGCACCCGCGATGCGATCCTGCTGCTGAAGGAACAGGACGTGCTGCTCGCCGACGACTACCGCCTGCAGCTGTCGATCCGCCTGCGCAATCCCTACGTCGATCCGATCAGCCTGCTGCAGGTCGAACTGCTGCGCCGCTGGCGCGCAACGGATCGCGAAGACGAGGCCCTGCTCAGCGCGCTGGTGTCGACCGTCAACGGCATCGCGGCGGGCATCCAGAACACAGGCTGACGTGCCGACGGGCGTCGTACACCTGTCGCGAAACCCGGCGCACACTCCGCTTTTCGCAACGGGAGCATTCCGATGGCTGCAGGCGAGCTCGTCCTCCACACCAACCCCATGTCCCGCGGCCGCATCGCGCGCTGGATGCTCGAGGAAACCGGGCAGCCGTACCGCGTCGAGCTGGTCGGCTTCGATGGCGGCAACCGTTCGCCCGAATTCCTCGCGGTCAATCCGATGGGCAAGGTGCCGACGCTGGTGCACGGCGGTGTCGTGGTCACCGAGGCGGCGGCGATCTGCGCCTACCTCGCGGACGCGTTTCCGCAGGCCGATCTGCTGCCCGATCCCGTGCCCGCGTCGCGCGCGGCGTATTTCCGCTGGCTGTTCTTCGCCGCCGGTCCGGTCGAGGCCGCGGTCACGGCCAAGTCGCTCGGTCTGCTGGCGCCGCCCGAGCGTTCGATGATGGTCGGATACGGCAGCTTCGAGCAGATGGTCGACGTGCTGGAGCAGGCGGTCGAATCCGCCGCGCCCTGGATCACCGGCGCGCGCTTCACCGCCGCCGATGTCTACGTCGGCAGCCAGATCGCCTGGGGTCTGCTGTTCAAATCGCTGCCGGCGCGCCCGGCCTTCGTCGCCTACGTCGAGCGGCTGCAGGCGCGGCCCGCATGGCAGCGCGCCAATGCGCTCGACGACGCGGCGATGCCCAGGCGCGATTGAGTCGACGGCGGCGCCGAAACGCCGCTGTCACATAGTCCCGGTGCAATGCCCTCCGCCATGGATGGCACGGGTCCGCGCGACGGCTGTCGCCGCGTGCCCGTTTCTGCACTGTCGTCCCCCGGTCAGTCAGCTCTGCCGCCTCACGACCCGGGACCTGCCATGTGGATGTTCGCGTCTCCTCTCCAGCGGCTGCGCGCATGAGCGCCGTCGCCATCGCCACCGACGACGTCGTCGTATCCGCCGCCATGGCGGGGTTCTCGATGGTCTACCAGCCGATCGTGCGGCTGCAGGACCATCGCGTGATCGCGCACGAAGCGCTGATGCGGCCCGACGACGGCAGTTCGCCGCTGCAGCTGCTCGACCGCGCCCGCGCCGAAGACGCGCTCGGCGAGCTGGAGACACGCGCGGTGCGCAGCGCGGCCGCCGGTTACGACTTCGCCGGCGGTGGCCTGCTGCTGCTCAACCTGAGCGCGCACGCGATCCTCGGTGGCAGCACGCGGCCGCAGCAGGTGCTCGAAGCGCTGCAGGCCGGCGGACGCGATCTGCGCAACTACGTCGTCGAGATCACCGAGCGCGACATCGTCGAGGACTGCCAGCAGCTCGCGCATGCGATCGGCTATCTGCGCGCGGCCGGCGTGCGCATCGCGCTCGACGATTTCGGCAACGGGCATTCCAACTTCGAGCTGTGGCACGAGCTGTCGCCGGAGTTCGTCAAGATCGACCGCTTCCTCGTGCACGGTCTGGCCGACAGCGCAGGGCGGCTCAACATCCTCAAGGCGCTGGTGCAGGTGGCCGACGGGTTCGGCACCGAACTGATCGCCGAGGGCGTCGAGCGCATCGAGGATCTGCGCGTGCTGCGCGATCTCGGCATTCCCCTGGTGCAGGGGTATCTGCTGGGGCGGCCGTCGGCGGCGATCTCGCGCACGGTGTCCGATGCGGTGCGCGCGACCGCCGACGACAAGATCCAGGTCTGGCCGCGCGACGACCGGCCCAGCGCGTTCCGCCGCGTTCTCGCCGAGCACATGCTGATCGAGGCGCCGAGCATCCGCGATTCGGCGACCAACCACGATGCCGAGGTGCTGTTCCGGCAGAACCCGCAGCTCACCGCGATTCCGGTCGTCGACCGCGATGATCTGCCGGTCGGTTTGATCAACCGCCGTGCGTTCAACGAGCAGATGGCGATGCCGTTCGCGCGCGAACTGCTCGGCCGCAAATCCTGCACGACGCACATGAACGCATCGCCGGTGCTGTGCGACGTACGCCGCAGCGTCGACGAGATGTCGCAGATCCTGCTCGGCGAGGACCAGCGCTATCTCTACGACGGTTTCATCATCACCGACGACGGCCGCTATCGCGGTGTGGGCACCGGCGAGGCCCTGGTGCGACGCGTGACGGAGCTGCGCATCGACGCGGCGCGTTACGCCAATCCGCTGACCCAGCTGCCGGGCAACATCCCGATCACCGAGCACGTGCGACGGCTGGTCGAGACCGGGCAGGGCTTTGTCGCCTGCTACTGCGATCTCAACCACTTCAAGCCCTACAACGACCAGTACGGCTATTTCCTCGGCGACCGCATGATCCAGCTGGTCGCATCCACGCTGCTGCGGCACGCGGATCCGCGCTGGGATTTCGTCGGCCATGTCGGCGGCGACGATTTCGTGATGCTGATGCAGAGCGACGACTGGGCGCTGCGCTGCGGGCGCGTCGTCGGCGAGTTCAATGCCGTGGCGCTGGCGCTGTTCGATCCCGAGGACCGGGCGCGCGGCGTGCTCGAAGGCGAGGACCGCAGCGGGCGTTACGCGACCTTCCCGTTGACCACGCTGACGATCGGCATCGTGCAGGTCGCTGCCGGCGAGCGCAGCGGCGCCGAGGACATCGCATCCAGCGCGGCGCGCGCGAAACGCGAAGCCAAGCGCCGCGGCCTGTCGGTGCACCTGCTGGAACGCTGACGGTTCAGTGCAGACGTCGTATACTCCCCCAGAGTATCGAGACGACGCTGCCATGCCGCATTCGCCCGAAGAGAAGAAGCGTGTCCTGCTGCGCGTGCGTCGCATGCGCGGGCAGCTCGACGCGCTCGAGCGTGCGCTCGAAGCCGGCGCCGACTGCGGCCCCGTGCTGCAGCAGCTCGCCGCCCTGCGCGGCGCGGTCAACGGGCTGATGTCCGGCGTACTCGAAAGCCATCTGCGCGAGGAACTTGGCCAGCCGGCCGACTCGCCCGAACACCGCCGCGCCAGTGTCGACGATGCCGTCGCCCTGGTGCGGACCTATCTCAAGTAAGCCTCGTTTTCCGGGAGTCCATCATGAAGTCACGTGCCGCCGTTGCGTTCGCCGCGGGCGAACCCCTGAAGATCGTCGAGATCGACGTCGCACCGCCGCAGGCGGGCGAAGTGCTGGTGAAGATCACCCACACCGGCGTCTGCCACACCGACGCGTTCACGCTGTCGGGCGACGATCCCGAAGGCCTGTTCCCGGCCGTGCTGGGCCATGAAGGCGCAGGCATCGTGGTCGAAGTGGGCGAAGGCGTGACCTCGGTGAAGCCGGGCGACCACGTGATCCCGCTCTACACCGCCGAGTGCGGCGAGTGCCTGTTCTGCAAGAGCGGCAAGACCAATCTGTGCGTTGCCGTGCGCGCCACGCAGGGCAAGGGCGTGATGCCCGACGGCACCACGCGCTTCTCATACAACGGCGAGCCGGTCTATCACTACATGGGCTGCTCGACCTTCAGCGAGTACACCGTGGTCGCCGAAGTTTCGCTGGCGAAGATCAACCCGGAGGCGAACCCCGAGCACGTCTGTTTGCTCGGGTGCGGCGTGACGACCGGCATCGGCGCGGTGCACAACACCGCCAAGGTGCAGGAAGGCGACAGCGTCGCCGTGTTCGGTCTGGGCGGTATCGGTCTGGCGGTGATCCAGGGCGCGCGCCAGGCCAAGGCCGGCCGCATCATCGCCGTCGACACCAACCCGTCGAAGTTCGAGCTGGCGAAGGAATTCGGCGCCACCGACTGCATCAACCCGAAGGATTTCGACAAGCCGATCCAGCAGGTCATCGTCGAGATGACGACCTGGGGCGTCGACCATTCCTTCGAGTGCATCGGCAACGTCAACGTGATGCGTGCCGCGCTCGAATGCGCGCACCGTGGCTGGGGCCAGTCGGTCATCATCGGCGTCGCCGGTTCGGGCCAGGAAATCTCCACGCGCCCGTTCCAGCTCGTCACCGGCCGCAAATGGCTCGGCACCGCGTTCGGTGGCGTCAAGGGTCGGACCCAGCTGCCGGGCATGGTCGAAGACGCGATGAAGGGCGACATCGAACTCGCGCCGTTCGTCACCCATACCATGGGTCTCGACGCCATCAACGACGCCTTCGACCTGATGCACGAAGGCAAATCCATCCGCTCCGTGGTGCACTACTGATGACTGATTTCATGGACACGATCGCGCTCGAAGCCGCGATCGAACATCTCGACCTCGAACAGGAGCAGCGCGATGCGATCGCGCAGCTGGACGACGGTGATCTCGAACAGATCGACCAGTCCATCCTGTCGGCGCTCGACAGCAGCTGGAAGAAGGCGGGCTTCATCGCCTCCGGCGTGATGATCGCCGCGCCCGACGAGCACGAGGAACTGCCGGAAGTGCTCTACACGATCCGCATCCGCGCGCTGGTGCAGGCCGGTCGTATCGAAGGCAAGGGCGATCCGCAGGTGCTCAAGACCTTTGAGATCCGTCTGCCGCAGGGCGGCCGCTGACGTGGCGCTGGAGCGCGTCGAACACCGCGCCTGCTTCGGCGGCTGGCAGGACGTCTACGAGCACGCCTCGAAGACGCTCGGCTGCACGATGCGCTTCGCGGTCTATCTGCCGCCGCAGGCCGAGCACGCGAAGCTGCCGGTGCTGTACTGGCTGTCGGGCCTGACCTGCAACGAGCAGAACTTCATCACCAAGGCCGGCGCGCAGCGCTACGCGGCCGAGCACGGCGTGATCCTCGTCGCGCCCGACACCAGCCCGCGCGGCGACGATGTCGCCGATGCCGACGGCTACGACCTCGGCAAGGGCGCGGGCTTCTACGTCGATGCGACGCAGGCGCCCTGGGCCACGCACTACCGGATGTACGACTACGTCGTGCACGAGCTGCCGGCGCTGGTCGAGGCCGAACTGCCGGCGACCGGCGCGCGTGCGATCAGCGGTCATTCGATGGGCGGCCACGGCGCGCTGGTGATCGCGCTGAAGAATCCGGGGCGCTATCGCAGCGTGTCGGCGTTCTCGCCGATCGTCGCGCCGAGCCAGGTGCCGTGGGGCGAGAAAGCCTTCGGTGCGTACCTCGGCGACGACCGCGCCGCGTGGCGCGCCTACGACGCGACGGCGCTCGTGGCACATGCGACCGAGCGCCTGCCGTTGCTGATCGATCAGGGCGATGCCGACGAGTTCCTCGATGGCCAGCTCAAGCCGCAGCTGCTGCAGGCCGCGTGCGAGGCCGCCGGTCATCCGATCGAACTGCGCCTGCAGCCGGGCTACGACCACAGCTACTACTTCATCCAGAGCTTCATCGGCGCGCACATCGCGCATCACGCCAAGGCGCTGCACGTCTGACGATGGCCACACTGCAGCTGCGCGAGGCGACGATCGACGATCTCGCGCTGCTGCGGCGCTGGGACGAGGCGCCGCAGGTCGTCGATGCCGATCCCAACGACGACTGGGCCTGGGAGACGGAACTGCTGCGCCGGCCCGACTGGCGCTCGCAGCTGATCGCCGAAGTCGACGGCCGTCCGATCGGCTTCATGGAAATCGCCGATCCCGTGCGCGCCGACGACGCCTACTGGGCCGACTGGCTGGCGGCGCATCCCGACCATCCCGCCCGGGTCTCGCGCGCGATCGACATCTGGATCGGCGAGGCCGACGCACTGGGCCAGGGCCATGGCACCCGCATGCTCGAGGCGGCGCTGGTGCGTGTCTTCGCAGTGCCCGGCGTTGCCGGCGTGCTGCTCGATCCACTCGCGTCGAACATGCGTGCACGCGCGTTGTACGCGCGCCTGGGTTTCGTCGATCTGGGACCGTGGCGGTTCGGCGACGACGACTGCCGCGTGCTGTGGCTGTCGGGCGCCGACTGGTCGCAGCGGTGAGCGCGCCGACACCCGCGATCCGGGCGGCGACGTCGCGCACCGCGCTGCATGCTAGCGTCACGCTACATGCGTTCCGGGGCGAAGACGATGTCGATACGAAGGATGTGGCTGCTGTGCTGGCTCTGCCTGCTGTGCGCACCGTTCGCGGCAGGCGCTGCGACCGCGGTGCCGTCCTGGGGCGCGCCGCAGTCGAGCGCGGTCGACACGCCGCCCGAAGCGCTGAAGCCCGGCGCGTGGATCTGGGCGGGCGACGATCCCGCACTCGGTCCGATGGTGATGGTCGTCAGCCTCGACGAGCAGCGCGGCTACGTCTATCGCAATGGCCTGCGGATCGCGGTGACCACGGTCAGCACCGGCAAGCCCGGGCACGCGACGCCGACCGGCGTGTTCACCATCCTGCAGAAGGATCGCGACCACCACTCGAACAAGTACAACAACGCCGCGATGCCTTACCAGGAGCGGCTGACCTGGGACGGCGTCGCGCTGCATGCCGGCGGCCTGCCGGGCTATCCGGAATCGCACGGCTGCGTGCATCTGCCGACCGAGTTCGCGCGTCGTCTGTTCGCCGCGACGACACTGGGCATGACGGTGGTCATCGCCGAGGACGGACACGCGTCGGCCGATGCCGTGCACCCCGGCCTGCTCGCGCCGGTCGATCCCGCGAGTGGGGCATCGATCGCGGCCCTGCCGCTCGACGACGGTCAGCCTTGGCGGTGGACCGCAGATGACGCGACCACCGGTCCGCTGTCGCTGGTGCTCAGCCGCAGCGACCAGCGCCTGATCGCACTCGCCGATGGCCGCGAAGTCGGGCGCGCACGGATCGTCGTGCCGGCGGCGGCCGCGCCGCGTGGCACCCATGTCTACGTCATGGGCGCCGGCACGCTGCCGGTGCATGTGGACGGCGTGCCCGATGGCCAGCTGCCGGCATGGCAGTCGATCGCGGTCCCGGGCCGCGAGGCCGATGCCGGCCAGACGCTCGATCCCACTCTGCTGGCCGGCGTGCAGGTACCACCGGGATTCGTCGAACGCGTGCTGCCGCGGTTGCGTCCCGGCACCGTGCTGGTGGCGACCGACGCCCACGTGTTGCCGGAAACCACCGGCCGTGGCCAGCGCGTGCTCGACGCGTTGCCGCCGGCGCGCTGATCGCCGATCGCCGTGGCTCAGTCGCGCAGACGGAAATCGGTATAGGCGAAGCGCGCGTCGCGCAGCACGGTCCCGCCCTGCACCAGCGGAAGGGGCGCCGCGAACATCGGGCCGTCGTAGACACAGGTGTGGAACTCGCCATGCTCGCCGCAGGGATCGATCTGCGGCGGCAGCGCATCGAGCAGGGTGCCGTCGAAGACGTGGCCGGCGAAACGCGCGTCGAGTTGCGTGGTGTCGACGCAGCACAGGGCCGCGCAAAGGCCCTGCTGCTGCATCGTGCGCGCGAGGGTCGATGTGTCACTGCCGAACAGCGGAAACAGCGCGTCCCAGTCCAGCTTCGCGCATTGCGCCTGCCGCCACGCGCGGATGTCGTCGAGGAACAGGTCGCCGAACGCGATCGTGCGCAGTGCAGGCCAGCGCGTACGCGCCGCGTGCAGCGCGCCGGCGAATGCGGCCTCGTAGATCGTGTTGTCCGCAGCCTGCGGGATCCGCGCCTCGATCACCGGCAGACCCGCGGCGCGCGCCTGTGCATGCAGCACGTCGACGCGGATGCCCTGCATCGAGATGCGCTCGAATCCTTCGGTGATCGTCGTGACCAGCCCCACGACTTCGACGTCATGGCGCTGTCGCAGGACGTGCAGCGTCCAGGCCGCGTCCTTGCCGCCGCTCCAGGACAGGAGCACCGGCGTGGGCATCGCGGCCACCTCAGCCAGCGCGGACGTCGCGCAGTTCCCAGGCGCTGCCGGCGAGCAGGCGCAGGCGGTGCTTGAGCACGGTGCTGGAAATCGAGGTGTTCACGACCAGATCGACGCCGAGATCGCGGTCTTCGCCGCTGACCTGCGCACCGGGATCGGTGATGCCCAGCGACGGATCGACCTCGTCCGGATCCGGCTGCTGGTCGCGCCAGCGGGCGAACAGCGTGTCGCCGCGCAGGGCGTCCTGCAGTTCGGCCGCGATGCCGGCGGCGCCCTGCGCACGGAAGGCGTGTTCGCCCGAGGCGCGGGCCTGCTCGGGTTCGGGCAGTCGGATCAGATAGCGGGTGCTCATGCGGCGTCCATTCGGTGAAACGGGAAGGCCGTCAGCCTAGCAACCGGGCGTGTTAGAAATCCGTCATGCGGGGCGCACGGCGCGACGATCGGCGCGTCGCGCGCGGCGCGATCCGCGCACGAGCGGGTCAGGCGAACGTATGCGGCGGTGCCGCGAAGCCCAGCGTCAGCGAGCCCGAGCCCACGTTGACCATGCCGGTCAGGCTCATCACCGTTTCGAAGCGCTCGACGTGATGTTCCTCGCACGCGGCCACCAAGGCGGCGTAGCCGGGCAGGGCGCGCATCTGGTCCAGCTCGCCGCCGTAGCTCAGGCACAACGTCGGGGTGAGCAGGCCGGCGCGCACGCGCTCGACGGCGAAGGCGAACAGTTTCTCGGCGGCGGGTTCGAACCCGCGCACCTTGCCGACCGGGCCGGTGTCACCACGGTGGCAGTGCAGGATCGGCTTGATGTCGAGCGCGCCGCCGATCAACGCGGCCAGCAGGCTCACGCTCTTGTCGCCGCGATGCTTGATGCGCGCACGCAGGTAGCCGAGATCGCGCGGCACCATGTAGGCGTAGCTGCGTTCGGCGAGGAATTCGAGACGGCTGCGGATCTCCGGCGCGCTGGCGCCGGCATCGCGCAGGCGCACGGCTTCGACCGGCAGGATGCCCTGGCCGGCGAACACCTGCTGCGAATCAACGATACGCAGCGCGAATGGCGTGGTGCGACCGGCCTGCGCGCGGATCGGCTTGTACTCGTTGAGGATCGCGAAGCTCGCGTGGGTCGCGTTGTCGTGGATCTGGCTGCGATGGCGCGTGACCGTCAGGCAGAACACGTAGTCGTAATCGATGACCAACTGCTCGAGGAACAACGCCTTGATCTTGTCAGCGGGAAACGCCGAGGTCTCGGCGGTGTGCCGGCCGGTGACGTGGCTTTCGATGAAGTCCAGCGTCGCGCGTTCGTCGCGCAGGTCCACGAAGGCGGACTGGCCGATCTTCACCGTCACCGGCAACAGATGGATGCCGTGGGCAGCCAGCCACTCCGGCGGCAGATCACAGGCCGAGTCGACGACGATTCCGATGCGCATGCGCCCTCCCCATTTCTTTCGCGTGGCCGGCGCCCGTCTGTGCCGACGGGTCGCGGGTCGGGCGCGCGTCGCACCCGGAGGCACTTTACGCGATCGGCGCCGTTGCCCGCATCTCAGCCGCGCGTGGTGCCGACCGGCAGCCGTCCCGTTGCGCGCGCAAGGCGACGTGCGGGTAGGTGAAGGTGCGCTTGGCCGGAATCTCCGCCGGCCCGATTGCCGATCGCCGACAGCACCGCCGCGAACAGGATCGGCACCGGGCGGATGTCGTGCGCCGCGAGCAGTGATGTCAGCCGGCGCCACTGCAGGTCGGCGAACGGTGAAACGACGTCGAAATACCAGGCCGCAGGCATCGCAGGCGCCCTCGTCGAATGCGTCGGTTCCAGTGCGTGGCGCTTACTCCACGCCGCCGCCGATCCCGATCGCCACCATGTAGATGATCAGCGGCAGCACCACGATGGCGACCACGGCACCGAACAGGAACACGCGGCGGCGTTTGGTCATCGGCGGCTTGGGGGTCTTCTCGTTGGAACTCATGGTGGGGATCCGGACAGGCGGGAGCGCTCGATCCTAGGCATCGGCATGTGACGCGCGTGACGTGCAGCCCGGCGGCGCCCGCGCGACCGTGCCCGTCAGCTGCCGGCGCGTCGGCTCGCCGCCATCCGCTGGGCGCCGAGGAAGGCGCGCATCGAGGCCGGCTTCACCGGCTTGGTCAGCACGCGATAGCCGCGGATGCGCGCGGTCTGCTTGAGCGTATCGCTGCCGTCGGCGGTCAGCAGCGCGCCGGGCACGTCGGGCGCGATGCCGCGCAGCGCGTCGAGCGTGTCGAGGCCGTCGAGCCGGTCGTGCAGGTGGTAATCGACCAGCATCACGTCGGGCGATTCGTCCATGCAGGCGATCGCCTCGTCGATGGTCTTCGCGCACAGCGGCTCCACGCCCCAGCGCCGCAGCAGGGCGCGCATGCCGGCGAGGATGTCGTCGTCATTGTCGACGCACAGCACGCGCAAGCCGTGCAGCGATTCGTCGTGCAGCGGCGCCGGCGCGGCGGTCGGCGGCAGCGTCGCCATGACGCTGCGCGGCACGGTGATCGAGAACATGCTGCCGCGGCCGACGCTGGAGCGCGCATCGAGCGTGTGGCCGAGCAGGCGCGAGATGCGCTGGCAGATCGACAGGCCCAGACCCAGACCGCGACCGTCCCAGTCGAAGTTCTGTTCGTAGCGGTGGAACTCGTCGTAGATCTGGCTCATGTGGTGTTCGGGAATGCCCGGCCCTGTGTCCCAGACCTGCAGGGCGACCTGGTCGCCGCGGCGCCGCGCCGACAGCACGATGCGCCCGGTACGCGTGTAGCGCAGCGCGTTGGCGAGGAAGTTCTGCAGCACGCGGCGCAACAGCCGGCGATCGCTGCGCACCGCGATCGGGAGCGCGTGCAGGCGGATGTCGAGCTTGCGCGCCTTGGCCATCGGCGCGTACTGGCCGGCGAGCTGACGCAGCAGTTCTGACACGTCGAGATCGGTGATCTCGGGCTTCAGCGCACCGGCATCGAGGCGCGAGACGTCGAGCAGGCCGTCGAGCAGTTCCTCGGCCGCGCGCAGCGAGGTGTCGACGCGTTCGGCGAGATGTTTCTGCTCGGCGCCGTCCTGCGTTTCGCGCAGCGCCGAGGTGAACAGGCGCGCGGCATTGAGCGGCTGCAGCACGTCGTGGCTGACCGCGGTGAGAAAGCGCGAGCGTGATTCCTGCGCGGCTTCCGCCTCGCGCGTGCGATCGGCGACGCGCTGTTCCAGCGTCTCATTGATGTCGCGCAGTTCGCGTTCCACGCGCTTGTAGTCGGTGACGTCGCTGTAGCTGGTCGCGTAACCGCCGCCGGGCAGCGGCTGGCCGCGCAGTTCGATGACCTGGCCGTTGCCGAGCACGCGCTCGGACACGTGCGGCGAGCCGGCGCGCATGTAGGCGATGCGCTTGTCGATCTCGGTGTCGATGTCGATGACGTCGCGCGGCCCGAGCTCGCCGCGCTCGGCGTTGTAGCGGATCAGGTCGGCGACCGGACGGCCGACGTAGAGCATGTTGTCGGGATAGCCGAACAGGCGCTGGTAGCTGCGGTTCCAGGCGACGAGCCGCATCGTTCGATCGACCACGCTCACCCCGTGATCGATGTTCTCCAGCGTCGACGACAGCACTTCACGGTTGAAGCGCAGTTCCTGGCCTGCCTCGTCGAGCATCGCGACGACCTCGTCGACCTCCATGCCCGAGCCCTTCAGCGCGCTGGTCATCAGCAGGCGCGCCGACGATGCACCAACCGCCGCCGCGAGCTGGCGTTCGGTGAACTGCAGCCAAGTGCGATCGGCCGGCGCATTGAGCGCGAGCGGCTTGCCCTGCACCTGCGCGTGTTCGTCGAAGGCCGCGCGCGCGGTGCGTTCGCCGACGATGCGGCCGGTCAGCGTCAGCAGATCGGGAATGCCGACATTGCCGCTCCAGTCCTCGGACGCGAACGTGCGGCGCTCGGCGTAAGGATCGAGGAACGGCGCTGCGCGCAGGCGCTCGTCGAGCGTCGGCCGCCAGCGCGCCGACACCAGCAACAGCGCACCGACGTTGAGCAGCAGCGACCAGAACGTGCCGTGGGTCAGCGGGTCCCAGCCCGCGAGCCCGAACAGTGCATGCGGCCGCAGCCAGTCGATGCCGAACGGCCCGGTCGTCAGCCACTGCGGATCGAGCCAGCCCGATTGCGTGAGCGTCGGCAGCAGCAGCGTGTAGGTCCACACGCCGAAGCCGATCAGCAGGCCCACCTCCACACCACGCCGGCTCGCGCCGCGCCAGTACAGACCGCCGATCAGCGCCGGCGCGAACTGCGCGACGGCCGCGAACGCCATCAGGCCAAATGCCGCCAGCGTGGTCTCGGTGCCGCTGGCGCGGTAATAGCCGTAGGCGAGCGCGGCGAGCAGGACGATCGCGACGCGGCGGATCCACAGCACCGTGCGTGCAACGTTGCCGCCGTGGCGTTCGGCATAGCCGCGGCGCAGCAGCAGCGGCATCACCAGGTCGTTGCTGACCATCGTCGCCAGCGCGACCGAGGACACGATCACCATGCCGGTCGCCGCCGAGAAGCCGCCGATGTAGGCGAACAGCGCCAGCGAATCGGCATTCATCGCCATCGGCAGCGCGAGCACGAAGCTGTCCGGCGCCACCGGCCCGTCGCGACCGAACAGCGCGACGCCGGCGCTGGCGATCGGCAGCACCATCAGACAGATGATCACGAGGTAGCCGCCGAACAGCCAGCGCGCGCGGCGGATGTCGCGCACGTCGCCACATTCGACGATCGCCACGTGGAACTGGCGTGGCAGACAGATCAGCGCCGCGAACGCGAGCAGACACTGCGCAACGAAACTGCTGGGCGGCGCGTTCTCGACCAGCGCGTGCGTCGCCTCGACGAGCTTCAGGTCATTGCTGTCGAACCACGCGATCGCGAACACGCCGACCGCGACCAGCGCGACCAGCTTGACCAGCGATTCCAGCGCGACCGCCAGCATCATGCCGGGCCGATGCTCGGTGGCATCGACCTGGCGCGTACCGAACAGGATCGCGAACAGCGCCATCAATGCGGCGACGTAGAACGCCGGATCGCCGAACGGGGTCACCGGATCGTCTGGCCCGCCGAGCACGCCCAGGCTGATCGCCACCGCCTTGTACTGCAGCGCCAGATACGGCACCGCGGCCACCAGCGCGATCAACGCCACCATCGCCGCCAGCCGCTGCGAGCGGCCGTAGCGCGACGCGATGAAGTCGGCGATCGACACCGTGTTCTGCGACTGCGCGATCAGCGCCAGCCGCTCGAGGATGCGCCAGCCGAACAGCAGCAACAGCAACGGCCCGAGATAGATCGGCAGATACCCCAACCCCTGCCGCGCCGCCGTACCCACCGCGCCGTAGAACGTCCACGACGAGCAGTAGACCGCCATGCCGAGGCTGTAGACAGCGGTGCGCAGCCACGGCCGATCCGGGGACAGCGGACGCCGGTCGCCATACCAGGCCACACCGAACAGCAGCGCGGCATAGCCCAGCGACACCAGCAGCAGTACCCAGCCCGGCAGCATGCCCGTCCCCTCGATCCGAAGCGGCCGAGTGTACGGGGCGAGGGGCGGGGCGTGGGCCGGAGGTTGTTCCGCTGTCGTTATTCCCGTCCGGCCGTCGTTCGCGCTTCTGCTTCTGTCTCTGCCTTGGCGTTTGCTTTACCGCCGTCATTCCCGCGAAAGCGGGAATCCATTCTGGCTTTGTGTTGTTCTTGCTTCGGCTTCGATTCTGGCTTTGGCTTTGGATTTCGCTGTTGCACTTGATCTCGAATCGAGCCGTAGAGCGAGCCGAGCACCGGAGCCTGGCGTGGCCGAAGAGCAGCCCATGTCTGAGCGCAGCGAGTTTGGGCTGCGTGCCGCGTCAGGCGAGGAGCACAGGGCACCGATGCGGCTTCATCGCATCGGCTCGCGTCCGGCGAAGACGGTTTTGCTTACTTTTGCCAAGACAAAAGTAAGCCGCGCGACAGCGCGGAAGCCCTGTACTTGATCTTCGCTTCTGCGATTGATTCATCTGCTTTCGCCCCGAACATCGAAGCCGCAAAACGACGAGCGAGGAGCCTCAAGCAAGTACAGGGCTTTCGCCCGCTGCGCGTGCGAGTCCCTTTTGGATGGACCCAAAAGGAACCAAAAGGTCCCTTCGCCGGACGCGATCCGACACGGCTGCGCCGTGCCGGTCCCCTGCGCTTCTCGGTCGACGGGGCACGCAGCCCAAACTCGCTGCGCTCAGACATGGGCTGCTCTTCGACCCCGACGCCCTGCGATGCTCGGCTCGCTTTACGGCTCGATGCAGATCAAAGGCGCAAGACAAAGCGAAAGCAAAAGCCAAAGCTGAAAAAGCCGACAAGCAGAAGCGAGTGTCGGCTGACGTCAGGCCTGCGAAGGCGCCAGCAGATCGGCGTAATGCCGCGCAGCCACGTCGGGATGCGAGCGCAAACGTCCTTTGAGCGTGTTCTGGCCGACCTGGTGGAACAGCGGATTGTGCGGGTCACGGGTATAGCCACTGGCTTCGCGGGCGAGCTCCGGCGGCAGCGTCAGCGCCGGGACCGTCGCATCGAGACGTGCACCGAGGAAGAACGCAGCAGAGAGGCGCTCGACGCCCGGCGGCGGGCTGCTGACGCGATGCACGGCGGCTTTCAGATACCCGTCCGATGCCAGCTCCAGCAACTCGCCGATGTTGACGATGTAGGTGCCGGGGCGCGGGATGGCGTCGATGAGGCTGCCATCGTCGAGTTCGATCTGCAGACCGCCGACGCCGTCTTGCAGGATCAGCGTCAGCAGCTCGCTGTCCTTGTGCGCGCCCACGCCTTGATCGTTCTCCAGCTGTTCGCGGCCGGGGTATCGGATCAGCTTCATCAGCTGGTAGGGCTGGTCGCGATAGATCGGTGCGAATACCTCGCGCGGCTGGCCGAGGGCTTCGGCGCAGGCCTGCAGCAGGCGGAGCAGCACATCGGTGACGGCGTCCTGCCAGGCCAGCACCAGCGGGCGGAACTCCGGCAATGCCGCGGGCCACTGGTTGGGGCCCTGCAGGCGGGTCCACGCCGGCACGCCGGGCGCCTGCGGCACCGCCTCGCGTTCGGCGCCGATGTCGATCTGTTCGCGCCAGTCGGCCTTGCCGCGGGTCAGTTCGGCGCCGACCTGGTTGTAGCCGCGGAAATGCGGGGAGTGGACCATCGCGATGGCCTGCTTGTCCGCATCGGGCAGCGCGAACAGCGCCCGCGCCTGCAGCAGCAGCGCGGCGTCGAGCTCGGGCGGTACACCGTGATGTCCCACATAGAAGAAGCCGACCTCGCGTGCGCCCTGGCGCAGCGTCTGCAGCGCGGCGGCACGATCGCCGGGACTGCCGGCTTCGAGTTGCGACAGGTCGATCAGCGGCAGCTGCCGGTGGGTCGTGGACATGGTCCGATCCTCGGGGACAGACGCATTGAAACTCAGAGTGGCGCGACCTCAGCCGGATGGCGCCGGCGTGTGTGTCGACGATGAAAAAAGGAGACCGTGTGGTCTCCTTTTCTCGTCCGTCCGGCGCGCCCCGTCAATACTTCGGCACACCGCCATCCACGCTGTCGCTCCAGGCATCGATGCCGCCGGCGACGTTGTAGACGTGGGTGAAGCCCTGGTTGCGGAAATGCTCGGCCGCCTGCTGGCTGCGGCCGCCGTGGTGGCACAGGAACGCCAGCGGGGTGTCCTTGGGCAGCTGCTGCAGGCGGGTAATCGCGTCGCCGTCGAGCACCTCGAACGGGCGCGCGACGCTGGCGGTGGCGCGTTCGTCCGGCGGGCGCACGTCGACGAGGGTCAGCGTGCCGGCGGCGAGGCGGTCGTTCGCGTCGGCCGGGCTGATGTCCTGTACGGGCTTGGGCGCGTTCGGGTTGTCGATGACCAGACCGCGGCCGCGGATGTCGTCGGCGAAGTCGATCGTCATGCCCTCGGCGCGGCGTGCGCCGGCGAGGTCGAACTGCACGTCGATGCCGTCGGCCTGGGCGATGATCGCCGACGTGCTGCGCGGTGCGAGCTGCAGGCGGGTGCGGAAATTACCGTCGATGTCGACCTGCAGCACGTAATCGCCACCGGCGTCGCCGACGGCCTTGGCGATCATCTCGCGCGCGGCCGGGGTGATCGAGATCGACGGCGGCGTGCGGTCCGGCGGGGCGACGCCGAACAGGCCGTGCAGCTCACCGCTGCCGACCATCTGCTCGATGATGTCGCTGCCGCCGACGAGCTCGCCGTCGACGTAGAGCTGCGGAATCGTTGGCCAGTCGCCGTAGACCTTGATGCCTTCGCGGATCTCGCCGTCTTCGAGCACGTTGACGGTCGCGTAGTCGATGCCCACCGCTTCCAGCGCCGAGATAGCCTTGGCGGAGAAGCCGCACTGCGGGGTCGTCGGCGAGCCCTTCATGAACAGCACGGCCCGGTTGCCCTGCAGCAGGGTTTCGATGCGGGTGCGGAGAGCGGGGTCGAGGGACATGGCATGGATCCGGTGTGCGGGAACGACCCACATGGTACCGCGCGGCCTGCGATGCAAGCCCGCAGGCGCCGCCCGTGAGCCCGGAACACCGCGTTGCGCGGCGGTGCCGATGGCATCATGCGCGCCATGTCCGTGCATCGCCCGCCTCGTCGTCCGCAGCTCTGGCTGCCGCTGCTGATCGCCTCGCAGCTGCTGATCGCGCTGGTATGGTGGCAGCTGGGCTGGATGATCGGCCTGCCGCTGCTGCTGGCCAGCCACGGGCTGTGCCTGTGGGGCGTGCTGGCGCCCGCATCGCGCCTGTACGGCCCGGTGCTGACCCGGCTGCCGGGCGAGAGCGTGTGGCTGACGATCGACGACGGCCCGTCCGACGACACCCCCGCGCTGCTCGATCTGCTCGATGCGCACGACGCGAAGGCGACGTTCTTCCTGGTCGGTGCACGCGCCGCCGAGCGACCGGACCTCGTGCGCGAAATCGCTGCACGCGGCCACGGCATCGGCAACCACAGCCAGACCCATCCGCAGGCGATGTTCTGGGCGCTGGGACCGGCGCGGATGCGGCGCGAGATTCTCGACGCCCAGCGCACGCTGACCGGTGTCACCGGCCATGCACCGATGTGGTTCCGTTCGGTCGTCGGTCATACCAATCCGTTCGTGCACGCGCCGCTGCGGGAGGCAGGACTGGCGCGCGTCGGCTGGAGTGCGCGCGGATTCGATGCGGTGAAGGCGGACGTGGAGGACGTGGTCGCGCGGATCGATGCCGACCTCGCGCCCGGTGCGATCGTGCTGCTGCACGAAGGCGCGAAGCATGGCCGCAATGTCGCGATGGTCGAAGGCGTGCTCGCGCGGATGCAAGCCAAGGGATTGCGGGCGGTGCTGCCGGATCAGGCGGTCTGACGGTCAGGCGAGGCAGGCAGCGATGCGTGATGGGTTTAACCGTCCTGCGCAGCTGGGATGCGGGTAGGGTCGAATCTGACCTGTAGCGCGTGCTCCCATCCCTCACCCCAACCCCTCTCCCATGGGGAGAGGGGCTCGAACCGCACGATGCGGCCGTTTGTAGGATGGGTAGACCCCAGCGAAACCCATCGTAGGGCCGTCGAAAACGGCATCGATTCGCGCGAAATCCGGCTTATTCCGCCCGTAACCAGGCCAGCACGGCGCCGATGTCATCGGCTTCCAGCAGCAGTTCCGCCACCGCATGCTGACCCGTTGCCGCTGCCGTCGCGGCCAGCGCGGCGCTGCACATCAGTTCGCTCCAGTCGGGAGCGGCGACGAGGCCGGCGAGCAGCGGCAGGCGCGACAACGCGGTGACGTAGCCGTCGATCAGATGCTCCGGAATCTCCGCGTCGTGCGCGGCGCGGGCGAGTTCGATGCTGGCAGGCAGCACGAAGTGACTCGGCGTCGCGCGTTCCGGTGCCTCGGCGAGGATCGCGACGATGTGCGGAACGGCGGCGAACGAAGCGGAAAACACGCGGCCCTCGTCGCACAGCGATTCCCACAAGGATTGCCACGGTTCGCCGAGACAGTCGTCTCCGCGCGCGCCGTCGAGCTGCGCGAGCAGCGCGGGAATGCCGCGCGCATCCCCGTGCGCGCAACGCAATGTGGTCCACGACGGATCGTCGAGCGCCAGCATCGGCGCATGCGGCAGGCCGTCGCGGGCGGTCATGTGCGGATGCCGGTGATCAACCAGTTGTTGAACGGCGTGTCGCCGTACAGCGGACGCAGCGTCGTCTGCAGGCCGGCACCTTCGAGCTGGCCGCGCAGGCCGTCGGCGGTCGGATAGCTCTTCGCCCGCTCCTGCATCCAGCCGGCGAAATTGGCGAGGCGGTCGGTGATGCGCGTGGTGCGACTGCGCGAACTGTCGTCGGCGAGGCCGCTGCGGATCACCAGACGCGCGCCCGGCACCAGCATCGCGATCACGTTGTCGAGCAGCTCGCGCTGGCGTTCGGGCGACAGGTACTGCAGCACGTCGAGAATCGCCACGCTGCCCTGGTGCGCCGGCAGGCCGACGCCGAGATCGAGCACGTCGAGCTGCACGTCGGCGAGTCCGGCGCGCGCGGCGACCTCGCGGCCGCGGCGGATCTTGGCCGCGTCGATGTCGACGCCGGTGAACGGCAGCGCCTGGCCGTCCGCGCGCAACGCATGCGCGAGCAGGCCCAGGCCGCAGCCCAGATCGAGCACCGGCGCGGTCGTCGGACGCAGCGCCTGCAGCACGCCCGGATACAGCGGATCGGTGCGCAGCTTGGTCAGCGTGTAGTAGTAGTCGTAGCGGTTCCCCAGCACGTGCCTGGGCAGGAACGCGCGCGCGATGTTGCGGGCGTCCTCGCGCGGATACGGTGCGGTGGAGAGCGGCGTGGTGTCGGAAGTGGTCGCAGTCATGCCCGCGACAATAAGCCGCGCGCGACCGGCAACGCCAGCTGCATCCACTCGGTATGCAGCGCGGCCGAGGGATGCAGGCCGTCATCGGCGAGCATGTCCGCCTCGCCGCCGTGCGCGCGGCTGACCGCTGCGATGTCGACGAAGGCGACGCCGCGCGCGGCGCAGATCGCGGCAGCCGCCGCGTTGTAGGCGTCGAGTTCGCGCGCGATCGCGGCGACGTCGCGCCCCGAATGCGCACCGAACGGCGTGACGCCCCAGTCCGGAATCGCGAGTACGAACACACGCGCCGCATTGCCGCCGGCGAAGCCGATCGCGCGCGCCAGCAGTGCCGAGAACGCCGGGCCGTACAGCGCGACATCGCGGCCGCGGTACTGGTCGTTGACGCCGATCAGCAGGCTCACCAGATCGAAGGGGCCGACCGGCGCCGCGGCATCGATCGCCGCGTCGAGTTCGTCGGTCGTCCAGCCGGTGGTCGCGATGATCTCGGGCGCGTCGAGCGCGATGCCTGCGCCGCGCAGCGCATCGGCCAGTTGCACCGGCCAGCGGTCTTCGGCGGCGATGCCTTCGCCGATCGTGTAGCTGTCGCCGAGCGCGAGATAGCGGCGCGGTACGGTCATCCGGCGACGCGAGCCTGGCGCTTGGCCAGCGGCACGACCTTGCGGGCGTCGGTGATCTGCCGTTCCAGCACGCGATGGATGCGCGCGAACACCTCGCGCAGCTGCGCGGGCTCGGGCAGCAGGGTCACGCGGAAATGGTTGCGATAGGGCACGTTGAAGCTGTTGCCCGGCACCACCAGCACGCCTTCGGCTTCCATCAGTTCGAGTGCGAATGCGTGGTCGTCGAAGCCCTGGCTGAATTCCTCGGCGATGCCGGGAAACGCGTACAGCGCACCCGCCGGCGCGACGAGGCGCAGGTAGGGGCTCGCCTCGCAGGCCTCGACCACCGCGCGGCGCGCCTCGTGCAGACGGCCACCGGGCGCGCACAGCGCGCTGATCGTGTCGATGCCGGTCAACGCGGCTTCGATCGCGAACTGGCCCGGTACGTTCGCGCACAGGCGCAGCGCACCGAGCAGGTCCATCGCGTTGCGGAAATCGCGGCTGCGCGCCTCGTCGCCCGACAGCACTGCCCAGCCCACGCGCCAGCCGCAGGCGCGGTGCACCTTCGACAGGCCACCGAAGGACACGCAGGGCACGTCGCCGGCGATCGGCGCAATGGGTTCGAACGGCGCGTCGTCGTAGGTGATGCCGTCGTAGATCTCGTCGCACAGCAGCAGCAGCTCGTGCTTGGCGGCGATCGCGACGATGCGCTCGAGCAGCGCGCGCGGATACACCGCGCCGGTCGGATTGTTCGGATTGATCAGCACGATCGCGCGCGTGCGCGGCGAGACCAGCGCTTCGAGTGCGTCGGGATCGGGCAGGAAGCCGTTGCTCTCCTTGCACTGGTAGAACACCGGACGGCCGTCGTTGAGGATCGTCGCCGCCGACCACAGCGGATAATCGGGCGAGGGCACCAGCACTTCATCGCCGGGATTGAGCAGCGCGCGCAGCGCGATGTCGATCAGCTCGCTCACCCCGTTGCCGACGAACACGCGATCGGCCGACACATCCTGCGTGCCACGCGCGGCATGGAACGCGGCGATCGTTTCGCGCGCGGCCGGCAGGCCCTGCTGGTGCGTGTAGGGATCGGTGTCGTGGATGCGTTCGGCGATCGCGCGCTGCAGGTGATCCGGCGCGCGGAAGCCGAACGCGCCGGGGTTGCCGATGTTGAGCTTGATCAGCGTGCGGCCCTGGCCTTCGAGCTCCCGCGCGCGCCGCGCGAGCTCGCCACGGATCTCGTAACGGACTTCGGTCAGGCGTTCACGGGTTTTCAGGGGGGCGGACATCGGCGGCGCTCGGCGCGGGAATGTCGCGCGATGCTAGCGGAAAAGCCGGGTGAATGCGGCCCGGGCCGATGAGTGGCAGGCCCCGCCGGTTCGCGCCTGCACGCCTGGCGCCCGTAGAATCCGCGGCATGACGACAGCCCGACGCAGCGCTTGAACCCCGCCGATCCGAGTCCCCCAGACACCGCGCTGCGCGCGATCGGCTGGCCCTTCGACGGTGCGCCGTCGGGTCCCTGGGCCGAGGTCATGGCCACGCATGCACAGGCCCGGCCGATGCGCGTGGTCGAGCAGCACCGCTCCGGTTATCTGGTCGCCGGTGCGCCGGGCGAGGCGATCGCGGTCGAATCGCTGCCCGACTGGCTGCGCCGCAGCGGTTACCGCAAGGGCACGATCGCGCCCGAGGACCGCGCCGCGGTCGGCGACTGGGTGCTGGTCGAGGACGGCCAGCGCATCGTCGCGATGCTGCCCCGGCGCAGCGCGATCAAGCGCGCCGCCGCCGGCGAGCACTACAAGCAGCAGCTGATCGCCGCGAACATCGACACCGTGCTGGTGGTCTGCGGTCTCGATGCCGACTTCAATCCGCGCCGCATCGAGCGCTATCTGCTGCTGGTGCAGGGCGGCGGCACGCCGGTGATCGTGCTGACCAAGGCCGACAAGCCCGAAGCCGACATCGCCGCCGCGGTGGCTGCGCTGACCGAAATCGCCGGGCTGGGTGTCGCCGTGGTGCCGGTCAATGCGCGCGATCCGGGCAGCGCCGCGGTGCTGCACCGCTGGCTCGGCCCCGGCATGACCGCGGTGCTGGTCGGCAGTTCCGGCGCGGGCAAGTCCACGCTGACCAACAGCCTGCTCGGCGTCGAACGCATGAAGACCGCTGCCGTGCGCGAAACCGACGACCGCGGCCGCCATACCACGACCCATCGCGCGCTGATTCCGCTGCCGTCGGGCGCCTGCCTGATCGATACGCCCGGCATGCGCGAACTCAAGCCGACCGGCGAGGAGGACCTGTCGGAAGGTGGATTCGCCGACGTCGAGGCGATCGCGACGCAATGCCGCTTCCGCGACTGCACACACGGCGACGAACCGGGCTGCGCGGTGTGGGACGCTGTCGATGCCGGCACGCTCGATCCGGGGCGCCTGGGCAGTTACCTGAAACTCCGCGACGAGCTCGCCGGCGCTGCGGGGCAGCTCGCCACCCGCATGGCGCAGAAGGTGGAGAGTCGGCCGTCGGGAAAGAAACCGGGCGCGAAGACGGGTGGGCGTCCGGGGGTGAAGCCGGCGAAGCGCGGGTCGGATTGGACCAAAGAGGAGTAGGGCGATGTTTACAGCGCGCCATTCGCTTTCGTTCTGAAGCATCGAGAGGCGTCGGCCCTCACCCCAACCCCCGCTCCGCGCCCCGGCCCTCGTGATATCGCGAGGGCCGGGGCGCGGAGCGGGGGTTGGGGTGAGGGCGGACGGTCGCATAGGGCGTCCCGACACGCGCGCTTTCAAACCGTCCCGACGTGCGGCGCTTCCCGAACCAGACGTCGGCCGCTTTGAGTCCCCCGCACCAATCCGCTAGCGTGACCACACCGCCCGCCGGAGTTCCCGATGCCCGATGCCATCGCCCATCACGCGGCGCTCGATGCGCGCATGGTCGTGGCTGCGCGCGGGATCCGGGTGCTGAGTCTGGCGAGCTGGCCGTCCGGTGCACAGCAGTGCTTCCTGTCCGCGTTCGCGGCCGGACGCCGGGAGATGCCGGAGATCGTGTATCCGGTGCTGGAATTCTCTGACACCCGCCGCGAACTCGCCGCGATCGGCGCGGCTGCCGATCCGGATCATCCGCTCGGTGCCTACATCGTCGAATCGACGCAGGCCTGGGACGCGGCCGCGCAGCTGCTGGAATCGCTCGGCACCGCAGCCGCCGGCGAACACGCGATCGCACTCTACGGGCGCCCGGATGCCGCGCTGCCCGGCGGCGCGCTGACGACCTGCGATGCCGCACGGCATTTCATCCACATCGCCGACGAACTCGATCCCGGCCTGCTCGCCGACGTCGAACATCCCACGCTCGACGCCGCCACGCTGCAGACGCAGCTGCAGGCCGATCTCGACGCGTACTTCGGCACGCGCGTGGTCGCGGTGGAACTCGATCCGGGCATGATCGCCAAGGCCGCGGCCGGCGCCTATCGCCTGCGACTGCGCAGCGACGCGCGCTATTCGATCCACGACCGCGAACAACTGCTGCAGCACGAGGCCTTCGTGCATTCGCTGACCGCGCTCAACGGCCGCGAGCAACCGCTGCTGCCGAGTCTGGCGATGTCGTCGCCGCGCACGACCTGCACGCAGGAAGGACTGGCGGTGTTCGCCGAACAGATCACCGGCAGCATCGACATCGGCCGGATGAAACGCGTGAGCTTGCGCATCGAGGCGATCGCGCGTGCACTCGACGGCGCGGATTTCCTGCAGGTATTCGACTACTTCCACCACGCGGGACAACCGGCGGCGGAAAGCTTCGCGTCCGCGCAGCGCGTGTTCCGCGGCGTGCCGCTGAATGGCGGGCACGCCTTCACCAAGGATGCGGTGTATCTGCGTGGCCTGATCGACGTGCACACCTTCTTCCGTCAGGCCTTGGCCGCGCAGCGTCTGCCGCTGTGCCGGCACCTGTTCGCCGGCAAGATGACGCTCGACGACGTGCGACGGCTGTCGCCGCTGTTCGACGACGGCACGCTCGCACCGCCGCGCTGGTTGCCGCCATGGCTGGAGCGCACCGGCGGCCTGGCCGGCATGCTCGCGTTCTCGCTGTTCGCGAACCGGATCCGGATCGACCAGTTGTAGGCGATCGGATGCAGTGATGGCTTTCGCTGCGCGCTACCCGGCCTGCGAAGCGCTCCGGATTCGGTGAACCGTTGCAGGTGCGCACGGAACCGCAGGAGGGGTAGCGCAACGCGAAACCCGTCGGAGCCTTCGCATCAACGCTCGAACCGCGGCGGCGCCACCGTCGAATGCAGCAGCCGCACCGCATGGCCGAGCGTCACCGGGTCGGCGCCCGACAGCAGTGCCTGCAGACGCGGTCGATCCGCATCGAGACCCGGCACCAGGCCCACCCAGGCATTGCGGCCGCTGTCCTTGGCGGCGTAGAGGCAGCGGTCGGCGATCGCGGTGGTCTGCTGCCAGTCGCCGAGCGTCGGCCACGCGGTCGAGAACGGCCAGGGCGCGAACCCGATCGAACAGGTCATGCGCAGCGACGCGCCGTGCGCGAGCGCGATCGGCGTGTCGGCGACGGTGCTGCGAATGCGTTCGGCCAGCCCGGCGGCGGCATCGGCATCGTCGAGCCGCGCGACGAGCATGAATTCCTCGCCACCCCAGCGCAGCAGCAGATCGCCGTCGCGGGTCAGGGCGCGCATGCGCGCGGCGAACTGCACCAGCGCTTCGTCGCCGGCCTGATGGCCGTGGCCGTCGTTGATGCGCTTGAACGCATCGATGTCGAGCATGAAGAAGAACAGCGTGTCCGAGCCGCGCCGGCCCGGCGCATGCACGGCTTCGCGGGCCAGCCATTCCTGCAGCTCGCGACGGTTGGGCACCTGGGTCAGCGGATCGAGCCGCGTGGCCGCGTCGAGCTGGGCGTTGCTCTGCTGCAGCTGCCGGTTGGCCTGCTCCAGCTGCGCGGTGCGCTCGGCGACGGTACGGTTGAGCAGTTCGACGCGCTCGCGTTCGCGCTGCACCGCGCGCCGCGTGCGCCGCACGAAGAACGCCACCGCCAGCGCCGCCAGCACCGCGTACAGCACGTAGGCCAGCGGGTGCCGCCACGGCGGCGGTGGCATCGCGATCGTCAGCACGCGCGATTCGCCGAACTGGCCGTCGCGGCCCGCGGCCTGCACTTCCAGCCGGTAGTGGCCCGCCGGCAGATGGTTGAGCGAGAACTCGGTACGCGCCTGGTGCGGATAGATCCAGCCGGTGTGCAGGCCGTCGACGCGATAGCGCAACTGCGCGGCCGCCGGGGCGAGAAAATCGATCGCCGTCATGCCGATGGTGAAGACGCTGTCCTCCTCGCGCAGGTCGATGCCGGGCGTGTACACGATGTCGGTTTCGGTGCCGCTGCGCGCGTCGGTGTCGGACTGGCGGCTCAGCAGCTGCAGGCTGGTCAGCACCGGATGCGCGGGCGCGCTGCGCCGCGGCAGCTGCATCGGCGCGATCACGTCCACGCCCATCGTGCCGCCGAAGTACAGCAGGCCGTCGCGGCCGCTGAACGCCGAGCCGCTGTTGTATTCCTGGTTGCGCAGGCCGTCGCGGCGGCCGAGGTTCTGCACGATGCCGCTCTCGGGGTCGTAGACGCTCAGGCCGAGATTGGTGCTCAGCCACAGGCGCCCGCCGATGTCGGGCAGGATCCGGTAGATCACGTTGTTGGTCAGGCCGTCGCGCTCGGTCAGCACCGACGACACCCCGGTCGCGCGATCGATGCGGTACAGGCCGGCGGCGAACGCGCCGACCCAGATCGCGTCCGCGTCGCCATGGATCGCCCACACCGAGCGGTGCATGCCCGCGCCGGCGGGTTGGACCTGCGCGAACACGCCGTCGTGCAGCCGCCACAGGCCGCGCGTATTGGTGCCGATCCACAGGCTGCCGTCCTGGTCGCGATGAAGCACCGTCACCACGTCGCCGGCGATCGCGGCGAAGCGCGGATCGGCGTCGATGCGTCCGTCGCGCAGCTGCATCACGCCGCTGCGCGTGCCGATCCACAGCGTGTCGTCTTCGGCGAGCAGGGCGTCGATGCGTGCATCGGGCAGGCCGTCGAGCGCATCGACGCGGCCGTCGGCATACAGACGGCGCAAGCCGACCTGGGTGCCGATCCACCAGCCACCGTCGCGCGCGGGTTCGATCGCACGTACCGACAGATCCGCGAGTCCGGGGACCGGGCGCCAGTCCGCACGCGGGCCGTCGCGCATGCGCAGACCGCTGTCGGTGCCGATCAGCATGCGCGCGCCGTCGCGGCGGATCGCACGGACGCTGTGGCTGTCCCAGTCGTCCATCGTGCCGACGCCCGCGCCGTCGTGACGGATCACCGAGGCCAGCGGCCGCACGCGGTACAGGCCCGAGGTATAGGTGCCGATCCACCACGCGCCGGTCTCGCCCTGGTGGAAGCTGGTGATCGCGCTGCGCGGTGGATTGTCGAAGCGCAGGCGTCGCGGCCGGTCGCTGCCGGGCGCGAGCTGCACCACTGCGCCGTTGCCGTAACCGGTCAGCACGCGGCCGTCCTCGAGCCGGATCATCGCGGTCGCGTCGACGCTGGCCACGCCGAGCGCGGCCGGCGACCAGTGCCGCTGCAGGCGCGCGGCGGTGTCGAGCCGGAACAGGCCGGCGTCGGCGGCGAGCACCCACAGGCCCTCGCGGCCGGCCTGCAGGGACACGCACCGCTTCGCGCCGGGCAGGGCCGGCAACCGCACCAGGCCGTCCGCCTCGACCGACCACAGGCCGCACGCGGCATCGAGCGCCACGGGACGCTTGCGCGCCGCCGACCACGCGAGGCCGACGATCTCGCCGGTCGCGCCCAGCCGGCGTGCGCCGCGGATCTCCGCGTCGACGTGATCCACGCCGGCCTCGGTCCCCAGCCACGCGCCGCCGGCCGGATCGAGCAGGATGCGCACCACGCGCGCATGCGACAGCCCGTCGTCGACGCCGAGCCGGCGCTGCGTCCACGTCGGCAGATGCACGACCTCCAGACCGGCATCGTTCGTGCCCAGCCACATGCGCGTGCGCTGCGGCTCGAAGGCGAGACTGTCGATGCTGCTGCTGACCAGATTCGCGCCGCCGACCGGCTGGTCGGGCAGGTTGCGATACGCGCGGAAACGGTGGCCGTCGAAGCGGTTGAGACCATCCTGCGTGGCGACCCACAGGAAGCCCTGGTCGTCGCCGGTCATCGCCGAGACCGTCAGCTGCGACAGGCCTTCGTCGAGGCCGTACATCTCCAGACTCAGCGGCGGATCGTCGACCGGATCGGGCACCTGCGCCGAGACGGTGAACGACGCGCACGCCAGCAGCGTCGCGGCCAGCAGGCGCGTCGCCAGACTGCGCGCACGGCCGGCCCTGCCGACGCTGCACGCGTCGGCACGTACTGGCTGGCACGCACGGCGCGCGCTGGCGACGGCTCGGTTACGCAATCGGTGTTCCCCCTTTGCATAGTGTGCCTGCGAATTCCGTGCCAGCGTGACCGGCGTCGCATTCCGCCGTCCATGCCAGACTGCACGCCATGGACGCCGCTCCCACCATCCTCGTCGCTGACGACCACCCGCTGCTGCGCGCCGCCGTCCTGCATGCGCTGCGCGACAGCCTCGGCCAGATCCGCGTGATCGAAGCCGCCACCGCATCGGCCCTCGAACCCGCGCTCGACGCGCACCCGGACATCGAACTGGTGCTGCTGGATCTGACGATGCCCGGCGCACGCGGACTGTCGTCGCTCGTCTGGCTGCGCGGCGAGCGGCCGGAACTGCCGGTCGTGGTGATCTCGTCCAACGACCACCCGCGCACCGTCCGCCGCGTGCAGCAGTTCGGCGCCTCGGGCTTCATTTCGAAATCGGCGCCGGCCGAGTCCATCGGCCAGGCGGTGGCGAACGTGCTCGACGGCGGCAGCTGGTTCCCGCCGCTGACCGCGGAGCGTTCCGAAGAGGACGCGCAGCTCGCCTCGCGTCTCGCCCAGCTCACCCCGCAGCAGTTCCGCGTGCTGTTGGGCATCGCCGACGGCCTGCTCAACAAGCAGATCGCGCATCAGCTCGGCCTGGCCGAGAACACCGTCAAGGTGCACGTGACCGCGATCCTCAAGAAGCTCGAATGCCACAGCCGCACGCAGGCCGCGGTGCTGGTGAAGGCGTTGGAGCGGGAGGATGAGGCGTAGTCGCCTCAGCGAATTCAGATTCCGTCGCCCCAGCGAACGCTGGGGCCCATTTTGACGTTCGCTCGAAAAGCCAAAATCAAGATGGATGACCAGCCATCCGGCTGTTGAAAAGCGTTTCCAGCTTTCGCTGGGATGACGAGGGATGCATCTAGCGGCGTGCGGTAAGTGCCGTTCCACCACCTCGGCAGAGAGCAGTTCTCCCTCAGTAACCCCGCAACCGCATCTGCATCATCAGCGCCCGCAATGCCGGCGGCCGCACCGGCTTGGGCAGAAATCCCTGACCCGCATCGCGCGCCTGCGCGCGCAGGGCGGGGTCGGATTCGCCGGTGACCAGGATCGCCAGCGGCACCGCGCTCCAGCGGTCGCACAGCGTTTCGAACAGGCTCGGGCCGTGGTGCTCGCCCATGCGCACGTCGAGCAGCACGAGGTCCGGCGCTTCGCCGCGCACGGCGGCGGCCAGCGCGGCGTGCGGGCCGTCGGCCAGCGGGACCTCGCAGTCCCAGCGTTCCAGCAGCTGCCGCGTCGCGGCGCAGGTTTGCGGATCGTCATCGACGACCCAGACGCGGCAGCCGCGCAGCGGGGCGTCGTCTTCGGCAGGCACGCGTGGTGCCACGGGTTCGACAACCGGCTGCGCGGGTGCGTCGGTCAGCGGCACGCAGACGCGGAACACGCTGCCGGTGCCGGGGCGCGAGCGCAGATCGATGCGGTGACCGAGCAGGCGTGCGATGCGATCGACGATGGCGAGCCCCAGGCCCGCACCGCGGTCACCGGCATTGCCGTCGTCGAGGCGGCGGAACTCCTCGAAGATCTCGCGTTGCCGGTTCGGCGGAATGCCGGGCCCGGTGTCGTGGACTTCGATCCACAGCCGGTCGCCGTCGCGACGTACGCCCAGCACGATGCGGCCGCGCGCCGTGTAGCGCACCGCGTTCGACAGGAAGTTCTGCACCAGCCGCCGCAGCAGCGTGGCATCGCTGCGCACCCAGGCGCGCGTGGGCACGTGATCGAAGCGCAGACCGCGCGCCTGCGCGAGCACGCCGGTTTCGCGCGCCAGACCATCGAGTAGCGGACCGAGCGCGACCTCGCGGACATCGGTGCGCAGCGTGCCGGTTTCCAGGCGCGAGATGTCGAGCAGGCTGGCGAGGATGCCGTCCTGCGCCGACAGCGCGCCGTCGATGTTGTCGGCGAGGCGTCGCGTCTCGTCGTCGCGCAGGCGTGCGCGCAGGCCTGCGGCGAACATGCGTGCGGCATTGAGCGGCTGCAGCAGGTCGTGCACCGCGGCGGCGGCGAAGCGGCCCTTGTAGCGGTTCGCGGCTTCGGCCTCGGCGCGTGCCTGTTCGAGATCGGCGGTGCGCTCCGCGATACGGCGTTCCAGCGCGTCGGCCAGCGTGCGCAGTTCGCGTGCGGTGGTCTTGTAGGTGGTGATGTCGGCGTAGCTGGTGACGAAGCCGCCGTCGGGCAGCGGGTTGCCGCGGATCTCCAGCACCGTGCCGTCGTACTTCTCGCTCTCGCGCATGTGCGGCTTGCCGCTGCGCAGATGTTCGAGGCGACGTTCGATCGCCTCTTCCACCGGCCCCGGACCGAGCAGCCCGCGACGCGCGTTGTAGCGGAACACCTCTTCGATCGGCGTGCCCACGCGCACCAGGTCCGGCGGGAACCGGAACAGTTCGATGTAGCGTGCATTCCACGCGACGATGCGCAGCGCCGCGTCGATGATCACCACGCCTTGCGGCAGATGCGCCAGCCGCCGGCTCAGGCCGGTGTCGGCTTCCTGCGCCGCGGCGACCAGACCGTCGCGCGCGCTGCGCAGCTCCTCGGCGTGGTGACGCACCAGGGTTTCGAGTTCGTCGCGGCTGCGCCGGCGCAGCGCCCCCAAGCGCACGCGCTGCTGCAGGAACAGGGTGAGGAACACCAGCGCCGCCCATGACACGCCGGCGATCGTCGCCCACTCGCGGCCCGCGGCGGCAATCGGCGCGGCGTCGTGGAGCAGATGCAGGGTCCAGTCGGTATCGGCGACCGGCGCGCGCTGCCACAGCCACGTGCCCGGCATCGCCGGCATGTCGACGCGCACCACCGCGCCGTGTGCGCCGGCATTGCGCAGCACCTGGCCGGCGTACGCGCGCAGCTGCTCGCCTTCGTACTGGCGCGTGGCCACGAGTTCCTGCCGGGCCTCGCCATCCAGCGGCGCGAGCACGCGGTAGCGCCATGCCGCGCGGCTGGCAAGGAACACCACGTCGTGCGCATCGCTGGCCAGCACCAGATCGCCGTCGTCGGGCCAGGTCTGTTCGATCGCCGCCAGTTCGATCTTGATCGCGATCACGCCGACCGCGTTGCCGGCATCGTCGCGCAGCGCTTCGGACAGGAAATAGCCGGGCACCGACGTGGTCACGCCGATGCCGTAGAAGCGTCCACGGCCGTCGCGCAGCGCCTGCTGTACGTACGGGCGGAACGCGTAGTCCTCGCCGACATTGCTGCCGGCATCGCGCCAGTTGCTCGCGGCGATCGCGATGCCGCGTGCATCGATCAGCGTCAGCGTCGACGCGCGCGTGGTGCGGTTGGCTTCTTCGAGGCGCTGGTTGAGACGCGCCCGGGTGTCGGCATCGACCGGTGCGGCCACGGCGGCACGCAGGTCGGGATCCAGCGCCAATACCTGGGGCAGGGCGCGGTAGCGTTCGATGCGCTGGTTGAGGGCCTGCGCCTGCAGGTCGAGCTGTTGTGCGGCCTGCGCCGATTGCGCGTCGAGCGCGCGCCGCGACCCTTCGCGATAGCCGAGGCCGGCGACGAGCACGAGCCCGCCGCAGGCGATCAGCACGGTCAGCAGCAGACGTCGCAGGCGCGGTTGCGTACGCATCGCGCGGACTCAGGCGCCAGGCATCGCGGACGCCGCAGGGGCGCGGCGTCCGCGCACGATCAGAAGTGTACCTGTGCGCGCACTTCCACGATCTCCGGACGGCTGGTCGCACCGTTGCGGGTGGCGTTGGCGCGCACGTAGTTGGCCTGCAGCTTCACGTACGGGGTGAGGTACCAGTTCGCGCCGAAGGTCCAATCGTGCTGGCGGCCGCCATTGACCGGGCCGTCGTCGAGATCGAGCGTGCTGTAGCGCGCGGCCAGTTCCACCGCGCCGTAGCCGTTGGCCGGCTTCGGGTTGGCCACGTTGCCGCTCGAATACACGCGGCTTTCGCCGGTCAGCAGCCAGCTCGCGGCGAGATAGCCGCCCTCGGCGGTGTAGTCGGATAGGCCGTTGTCGCGGGCGATGTCGGCGCGCAGCAGTTCGCCCTGCATCGACACCGGGCCGTTGATCCAGATGCCTTCCAGACCGGTGCGCTGGATGTGGTTCACCGGCGCCAGGCTGCCGGTGTCGACCAGACGCACGTCGGTGAGGTTGGTGCCGGGACGCGCACGCAGGCGCGCGGTCGGGTCGAACTGCACGCCGCGACCGTCGGTCCAGCCCTGCGGGTTCTCGCGCGAGGCGGCGATGCCGAGGTGCAGCACGTCGCCGGCGGCCTTGCGCGGCGTCCACGCGGCGCGCGCGGCATAGGTCTGGCCGGGGTTGTCGCCCTGCAGGTCGCTACCGCCGTAGCCGCCGACCTGGAACAGCGCCTTGTCCTGCTCGAGCGTCCACTCCACGCCGGTGCGGCGGCCCTGGTAGATCGCCTGGATCGGCGACGCCAGTTCCATGAACGTGCCCGCGCGCGAACTGGTCACGCCTTCCAGACCCACCGGCACCTTCATGTAGCCGATGCGCAGCTTGCCGAGATCACGGTCGAAGAAATGCTTGCTGTCGAACCGCACGAACACGTCGAGCCAGCTCTTGGACTCGAAGTCGAAATAGACCATCGCGTCCCAGACGCCGGCCTTCTTGACGGTCGCGCCGAACTCGCGGCGACGCAGGCCCTCGTTGTCCTCGAGGCGCGGGTGGCCCGCGAAGTCCGCGCTGTCCCAGGCGAAGTTGCCGGTGAGCGCGACTTCGGTCTTGTCGGCGAACGTGAATTTCGGCGGCCAGGCCTGCGCGCCTTCGGCGGCGAGAACGGGCGTGGCGGCGGTGCAGGCGCACAGCACCAGAAGCGGGGGAAGAACGTTGCGCATGGAATCCTTGGGGAAGCGGCAGGCGGACGCGGGGGCGGCCGGCTGCGGTGGGGGGCGGTCGCGCGCGGGCGCGCGACCGGAGAAGTCTAGGACGGCAGCGTCTCGCAGGCACGTGAGCTAATCCGAAAGGATTAGGAATGCGCCCTTTAACACCAATGCGCTATCGGCAGCGTCGACGCGCCCGCGTACAACGCATCGCCTGCATCCACATCCGCTGGATGCGCACACCCGGTACGCACCCATGCACGCCATGCCTTCCAATGTTCCGGCCGCGCCGCGGCTGCCGTGGTACCGCCAGCTCTACGCCCAGGTGCTGATCGCGATCGCACTGGGCGCCTTGCTCGGCCATTTCGAGCCGGCGTTCGCCGAACAGCTCAAGCCGCTCGGCGATGCCTTCATCAAGCTGGTCAAGATGATCATCGCGCCGGTGATCTTCCTGACCATCGTCACCGGCATCGCCGGCATGACCCACCTGCGCACGGTGGGCCGGGTGTTCGCCAAGGCGATGACCTACTTCCTGTTCTTCTCCACGCTGGCGCTGGTGATCGGCATGGTCGTCGCGCACGTGGTGCAGCCGGGCGTGGGCATGAACATCGATCCGGCCTCGCTCGACACCGCCGCGGTCGAAGGCTACGTGCAGAAATCGCACGAGATGACGCTCACCGGTTTCCTGCTCGACATCATTCCCGGCACGCTGGTCGGCGCCTTCGTCGACGGCAACATCCTGCAGGTGCTCTTCATCGCGGTGCTGTTCGGCATCGCGCTCGCGCTGGTGGGCGAGAAGGGCAAGCCGATCCTGTCGTTCCTGGAAACGCTGACCGTGCCGGTGTTCAAGCTGGTGCACATCCTGATGAAGGCCGCACCGATCGGCGCGTTCGGCGCGATCGCCTTCACCATCGGCAAGTACGGCCTGTCGTCGCTTGCGAACCTGGCGTGGCTGGTCGGCACGTTCTACGTCAGCGCGGCCCTGTTCGTGCTCGTGATCCTGGGCGCGGTGTCGCGCGCCTGCGGCTTCTCGATCTTCAAGCTGATCCGCTATCTGAAGGCCGAACTGCTGCTGGTGCTGGGCACGTCGTCGTCGGAATCGGCGCTGCCGTCGCTGATGGAGAAGATGGAGAAGGCCGGCTGCCAGAAGTCGGTCGTCGGTCTGGTCGTGCCCACCGGCTACTCGTTCAACCTCGACGGCACCAACCTGTACATGACGCTGGCCGCGTTGTTCATCGCCCAGGCCACGAATACCGAACTCACGCTGTGGCAGCAGGTCACCCTGCTGCTGGTCGCGATGCTCAGCTCCAAGGGCGCGGCCGGCGTGACCGGTGCAGGCTTCATCACGCTGGCCGCCACGCTGTCGGTGGTGCCGACGGTGCCGGTCGCGGGCATGGCGCTGATCCTCGGCATCGACCGCTTCATGAGCGAGTGCCGCTCGATCACCAACTTCATCGGCAATGCCGTCGCCACGGTCGTCGTCGCGCGCTGGGAAGGCGCGCTCGACCGCGACCAGCTGGCCGCCGCGCTCGACGGCAAGCCGCTGCCGGTCGCCGCTGCGCCCGATCCGGCCGCAGGCCCGGGCGACCGCAACGTGCTCGCGCTGGACTGAGGGCGCGCACGAAGCTTGAAACGATTCACGCAACGCCCTGGGAGGGGACCCATGACGACACGACACCGCTGGGCCGGCCTGATCGCCGGCCTCCTGCTCAGCTTTACCGGCCTGGCACATGCCCAGGCCGGCACGCAGACTCTGCCGCTGTGGCCCGACGGCCATCTGCCGCAGACCGTCAGCGGCCCGGAACTGGTCGGCAACGAAGGCAGCTCGATGGGCGCGGTCACCCGTGTCTCGCAGCCGCGCCTGGAGATCCACCAGCCGGCGAACCCGAACGGCACCGCCGTGCTGATCCTCGGCGGCGGTGGTTACTTCCGCATCCAGGTCGGCACCGCGGCGCGGCCGATGGCGCAGTGGCTGGCGTCGATCGGCGTGACCTCGGCGGTGCTGTACTACCGCATGCCGGTCGACGGCTGGCCGGCGTCGGCACCGTTCGCCGACGGCCAGCGGGCGATGCGCCTGCTGCGCGCGCATGCGGATGCACTCGGCATCGATCCCACGAAGATCGGCGTCATGGGCTCGTCGGCCGGTGCGAACCTCGCCGGCATCCTGTCGACGCGCTTCGATCACGATTTCTATCCCGCGCTCGACGCCAGCGACCGCCTGCCGTCGCGTCCGGATTTCCTGGCGATGCTCTACCCGGTGGTCACGCTGAAGCCGCCGTACGACACCACGCGCAGCCGCCGCGAACTCGCCACCCAGCCCGACGCGGTGGAGGCGTATTCGGTCGAAGGCCACGTGCGCAGCGACATGCCGCCGGTGTTCCTCGCCCACGCCGCCGATGACCGCATCGCCGACGTCCAGCACAGCCTGCTGATGTTCCAGGCCGCGCGCGCGCAGAACGTGCCGGCGGAACTGCACGTCTTCGACCGCGGCGGCCACAGCTGGGGACTGGGCAAACCCGGCACGCAGGTCGCGCAGTGGCCGCGCCTGTTCGTCACCTGGGCGCGCGCGCACGGCTTCATGGCCGCGCCGCCGGTCAGCCTGCAGCCGCTGACCGGTGAGACCGCGCCGCTGGCACCGCCGCCGGTCGACGACGCCGACGCCGATCTCGAAGAAGACGGCGACTGAGCCGTCCACGCCTTTGCATCCGTTCCACGGGAGAGACCACCGAATGAATCGCACACACCCCCGCGCGCTGGCTGCCGGCGCGCTGCTGGGCCTGGCCACGCTGCCCGCCCTCGCTGCCGACACCGCCACCGAAACCGAACTGCGTGAATTGATCCGCCTGCAGGCCGAACAGATCCAGCAGCAGTCCGCGCAACTGCAGGCGCTCACCCGGCGCCTCGACGCGATGGGCGCACCCGCCGTCGCCGCATCGCCCGCAACCGCGCCAGTCGACGGCGTGCAGGCACAGATCGACGCCGCCGTGGCCGACACCCGCCAGGACGACATGGCGATCCTGCAGGCCCAGGTCGCGCAGCTCGCCGCGAGCGGCGGCACCGGCGGCGGTGGCGGCAACGTCAGCTGGCGCCGCGGCGGCCCCGAGTTCCGCAACAGCGACCGCAGCTTCACCTTCAATCCGCGCGGCCGCGTGCTGGTCGATTTCTCGTCCACCCACGGCTCGGACTTCGACAGCCGCAACATCACCGGCACCAACCTGCGCCAGGCGCGTCTGGGCGCGCAGGGCACCATCGGCGCGCTGGGCTACAAGATCGACGCCGAACTCTCGAACAACACCGTCAGCCTGTCGGATGCCTACCTGAGCTGGGACACGATGCTCGGCAGCATTCCGACCGAGTTCTACGTCGGCAACAAGCTCAAGGACCGCGCCATCGATTCCAGCACCACGCTCACCCGGACGCCCTTCATGGAACGCAACGCGGTCGCCAGCGTCGGCATGCCGGCCAGCGGTTATTTCGGCCTCGGCGTGCAGATGAAGATGATCGGCCAGAACTGGCACACCACCTTCGGCATCACCGGCGACGACGTCGGCAATACCGGCACCGAGACCGATTCGCTGACCTATTCGTTCCGCGGCCACGTGAACCCGATCAAGCGCCCGTCCGGCTTCCTGCATGTCGGTGGCTGGTACGTGCACGAGGACTACGGCGTCGACACCAACCGCATCAACCGCACGCCGCGTGTGGCCTCGCGCTTCAACGACAACGTGCGCGTGTCGGCCAGCGCCATCAACGACGTCACCGGCGAAAAGGTCTGGGGCGCGGAGCTGGGCGGGACCTGGCGCAACGTCTGGGCCTTCGCCGAGACCAGCGAGACAACGCTGCGCTCCACCTCGGTGGGCGAAGTCGACCAGAAGGCGCACTCGGCCTACGCCGGCTGGCTGATCACCGGCGAGAAGCCCGGCTTCAGCGCCCGCTCCGGCGTCTGGGGCACCACCCGCGTGGCGCGCCCGGTCACCGACGGCGGCATCGGCGCCTGGGAACTGGCCACGCGCTGGGACAAGTACGACTTCACCGACGCCGCGCGCGGCGGCGAGGGCGATTCGTGGACGCTGGGCCTGAACTGGTACCTCAACAACTGGTCGCGCGTGATGTTCAACGTCGTGCGCTGGAACACCGACAACCAGGTCGGTGCCTACGCCGGCCGGGATTCGGGCCACACCTTCAACGTCCGCACCCAGGTGGTGTTCTGACCGGCCGTTCCGACCGGTCCTGAAGCGGACCACACGCCCCCGTCCAGGGGTTTGCGCGGGGCGGGGTTAGAATCCTGTCCCGCGTCATTTTTTCCCAGAGCAGATCCCCCGACGATGTCCAACGACGAATTCCGCCAGGCCGCCCTCGACTATCACCGCGCGTCGCCGCCCGGCAAGATCACGGTCAGCGCGACCAAGCCGATGCTGACCCAGCGCGATCTCGCCCTGGCGTACTCGCCGGGTGTCGCCTACGCCTGCGAGGAGATCGTCAAGGATCCCAACGCCGCCAGCGAACTCACCGCGCGCGGCAATCTGGTCGCGGTGATCTCCAACGGCACCGCGGTGCTGGGCCTGGGCAACATCGGCGCGCTGGCCGGCAAGCCGGTCATGGAAGGCAAGGGCGTGCTGTTCAAGAAGTTCGCCGGCATCGACGTGTTCGACATCGAAGTCGACGAGACCGATCCCGACAAGCTGGTCGAGATCATCGCCAGCCTCGAGCCGACCTTCGGCGGCATCAACCTCGAAGACATCAAGGCGCCGGAGTGCTTCATCGTCGAGCGCAAGCTGCGCGAGCGGATGAAGATCCCGGTGTTCCACGACGACCAGCACGGCACCGCGATCATCGTCGGCGCGGCGATCGTCAACGCGCTCGAGATCGCCGGCAAGCGCATCGAGGACGTCAAGTTCGCCACCACCGGCGCGGGCGCTGCGGGCATCGCGTGTCTGGACATGCTGGTCGCACTGGGCCTCAAGCCCGAGAACATCCTCGCCTTCGACCGCGACGGCGTGATCCACACCGGTCGCGACAATCTCGATCCGGACAAGGCGCGTTACGCGCGCGACACCGACAAGCGCACGCTGGCCGAGATCCTCGTCGGCGCCGACGTGTTCCTGGGCCTGTCGGCCGGCGGCATCCTGAAGCCGGAAATGGTCGAGGCGATGGCGCCCAATCCGGTGATCCTGGCGCTGGCCAACCCGTACCCGGAAATCATGCCGGAGGACGCCAAGCGCGTGCGCCCGGACGCGATCATCGCAACCGGCCGCAGCGACTATCCGAACCAGGTCAACAACGCGGTCTGTTTCCCGTACATCTTCCGCGGCGCGCTCGACGTGGGCGCGACCGGCATCAACGAAGCGATGAAGCTCGCCTGCGTGCACGCGATCGCGCAGCTGGCGAAGGAAGAAGCGAGCGATCTGGGCAGCGCCTACGGCGAAGAGATTCCGAGCTTCGGCCGCGAGTACATCATTCCGCGCCCGTTCGACCCGCGCCTGCTGACCATCGTCGCCCCGGCCGTCGCCGAAGCCGCGATGGAGTCGGGCATCGCGCTGCGCCCGATGGAGGACATGCGCGCGTATCGCGAGAAGCTCGGCCAGTTCATCCACCGCACCGGTCTGGTGATGAAGCCGGTCTACGACCGTGCGCGCGGTGACCGCCAGCGCATCGTCTATGCCGAAGGCGAAGAAGAAGTGGTGCTGCGCGCGGTGCAGACCGTGGTCGACGAAGGTCTGGCGACGCCGATCCTGATCGGCCGCCCCGACGTCATCGACATGCGCATCAAGCGTCTGGGCCTGCGCCTGGTCGCCGGTCGCGATTTCGAACTGACCAACATCAACGACGATCCCCGCTTCAACGAGTACTGGCAGCACTACCACTCGTTGACCGCGCGTCGCGGCGTCACCCCGGATTCGGCGAAGAACCTGCTGCGTTCGCGCCCCACACTGATCGCCGCGATCATGGTCGACCGCGGCGAAGCCGACGCGATGATCACCGGCATCGTCGGCCGCTATCACAAGAAGCTCGGCTACGTGCGCAGCGTGCTGGGCCTCGACCCGGGCCTGCAGAGCACTTCGGCGATGACCGGCGTGGTCAACGACCAGGGCCTGTGGTTCTTCGTCGACACCCACGTGCAGCCCGACCCGAGCGCCGAGCAGATCGCCGAGAGCACCATCCAGGCCGCGTTCCGTCTGAAGCTGTTCGGCATCGAGCCGAAGATCGCGCTGCTGTCGCACTCCAACTTCGGCAGCCACGACGACCCCAGCGCCCGCAAGATGCGCGAAGTCCACGACATCCTGCGCCGCCGCGCGCCGAAGCTGGAATTCGACGGCGAGATGATGGGCGACACCGCATGGGACGAATCCCTGCGCCGCCGCATGCTGCCCGACACCACGCTCAGCGGGCGCGCGAACCTGTTCGTGTTTCCGAACATCGACGCCGCCAACATCACCTACAACATGATCCGCGTGATGACCGGCGGCGCCGCGCTCGGCCCGATCCTGATGGGCGTCAACAAGCCCGCCCACATCCTCACCCCGTCCGCCACCCCGCGCCGCGTCATCAACATGACCGCGATCGCCTCGGTGGACGCGCAGATCCGCAAGGCGCAGCTGGCGGAGGGTTGACCGTCGTTCGCGGGCTCTCTGACCTGCGTATGACCTGCTCCTTCCCCCGCATGCCGGGGAAGGCCGGGATGGGGGTAAACGGTCCGGTTGCGGAACAGCGAGCGCACGCGGTGAAGCGGGGGGCAATATCCCCGTCATTCCGGCGAAAGCCGGAATCCAGTGGCTCCAGGCTCTCAAGCAAAAGATAAAGGCGCTGGATTCCGGCTTTCGCCGGAATGACGGGTTTCAGGGAGCTTCGAGGCGAGTGTCCAGCTCCGGCGCACACTCCGACCTTCGACCTACGGACGATCGGACCCATATCCGTCCTCAAAGCCGACGCGCGCCATCCCGATCCGCGAAGCTGTCCCCGCCCTGGCATGCCTGTCGCAGGAAGACGCATCCGGGGACCTCCACCCCGCACACGACGCCAGCCCCGCACCCGAGCCCGAGGTCGCCGGCAGGCTCGACGTCATGCGGCGCTGAATTCCTCATCCGCAACCGCGCCCCGGTCACCCCCGCCTTAATCCCCAGCGAACATCTCTCCGACCCCGCTCCGACGTGGCGCTGTCGATCCTGCGCCGCGACAAGCCGGGACGGATTCCCGGCAGAGCCTGCCGATGCGCAACCCTTCCTCCACCGGTGCCGGTCGCCTGCTGCGTGCGACCGGGCATTCCTGGCGTGGCCTGGTCGACACCTGGCGCAGTGAAGCCGCGTTCCGCCAGGAACTGCTGCTCGGCGCCCCGTTGCTGGTCCTCGTGTTCGCGCTCGATCTCGCGCCGCTGTCGCGCGCATTGCTGCTCGCCACGCTCGGCTTCGTCCTCGTCGTCGAACTGCTCAACACCGCGATCGAAGCGGTCGTCGATCGCGTCGGCGCCGACTGGCACGCGCTGAGCGGCAAGGCCAAGGACGCGGGGTCGGCGGCGGTCACGGTGAGTCTGCTGGTGCACGTCGCGGTCTGGATCTGCGTGCTGTGAGCGTCGACGCCCTCACGCGGACGCCGGCGCTGCTCGGCGTGATCGCGGGCGCGGTGGCGCTCACCTGTCTGCTGGCGGCAACGGGCGGCGACGCCTGGTGGGCCGATCATCTCTACGCCTGGCAGGGCGGCACCTGGGCTGCGCGCGATGCCTGGTGGAGCGCGGAACTCCTGCACGTCGGCGGCCGCCGTTTCAGCATCGGCTGCTGGATGCTGACCGCCGTCGCGTGGGGCCTGACCTGGAGCGGGCGCGTGCCGGCGGCGTGGCGTCGACCGCTGGGCTACGTGCTGTTGACGGTTCCGCTCGCGAGCGCCCTGGTGTCGGTGCTCAAGACGCATACCGGCATCGATTGCCCCTGGGATCTGCAGCGCTACGGCGGCACGCATCCCTGGCTGTCGCCCTTCGACCCGCGCCCCGCAGCACTCGGCCCGGCCGCGTGTTTTCCTGCGGCGCATGCCGCGGCCGGCTATGCGTGGCTGGCGCTGTACTTCGCCTGCGCGGCGGCCGGTCCGTCGCTGCGGACGTGGCGACGTCTGGGCCTCGTGTTCGGACTCGCGCTGGGGCTGGTCTTCGGCGCCGTGCAGCAGCTGCGCGGCGCGCATTTCCTGTCGCACGATCTGTGGGCGCTGACGCTGTGCTGGCTGGTCGCGGCGCTGTCGGCGCGCGTCTGGCTGCCGGCGCAGCTGCGCGATGCCGCGGCCGCGCGCATCACATCGCACCGCGCGCCGATCGCACACGGGGCACTGCGATGAGTGCGCGTCCCTGGCGCGGGCCGCTGGTCCAGGCGCAGCGCAGCGGCTGGCTCACGCGTCCGCAGGTCGCGTCCGAATCCCTGCTCGCGGGCACGTGCCTGTACTTCGTCGCGATCTGCAACGTCGGCTTCTGGCAGGCGGCCGTGCACGACGGCGCCTCACCCGGCCTGCTGGCCTCGCTGGGCGTGGCGATCTTCGCGTTGCACGCCTTCCTGTTCGGCCTGGTCGCGATCCGGCGTGCGCTGCGGCCGGTGCTGGCCACGCTGATCGTCATCACCGCGTTCGCCACGTTCTACATGCGCCATTACGCGGTGCTGTTCGATGTGGAGATGATCCTCAACGTCCTGCACACCGATCCCGCCGAGAGCCGCGAACTGCTGTCGCCATGGCTGGTGCTGCACGTGCTGCTGCAGGCCGGACCGCCGCTGTTCGTACTGGCGTGGGTGCGGGTGGCGCCACGCCCGTTGCGTCAGGCGATCGCTGCGCGCGCGGTGTTTCTCGGCGCGATGGCGCTGCTGGCGACGATCGCCGTGCTGCTGTCCTCGCAGGGCATGTTCGCGCTGATGCGCAGCGATCACGCACTGCGGTACCGCATCACGCCCGGCAATCTGGTGGTGTCCACGGTGCGCGCCCTGACCGAAGCACCCGAACCGCCGCCCGGACAACGGCTGACGATCGCCGCCGATGCCGCGCGCGTGTCGCGGCCGGCCGGCGAGAAGCCGCGACTGCTGGTGCTCGTCGTCGGTGAGACGGTGCGCGCACAGAACTGGGGCCTCAACGGCTACGCGCGGCAGACCACGCCGCAGCTGGCGAAACGCGACGTCGTGAACTTCAGCGACGTGCAGTCCTGCGGCACCAGCACCGAGGTCTCGCTGCCGTGCATGTTCTCGCTGCAGGGCCGCGCGCATTACGACAAGGCCGCGATCCGTGCCCACGAGTCCCTGCTCGACGTCGTCGCGCGCAGCGGCGTGGACGTGCGCTGGCGCGACAACCAGTCCGGCTGCAAGGGCGTGTGTGACGGCACCGGCATCGAGCACATGCAGGCCAGCGACGCCCCCGCGCTGTGCGAAGACGACCGCTGCCTCGACGACATCCTGCTGACCCGGCTGCGCGAGCGCATCGACGCCACGCCCGGCGACCTGATGATCGTGCTGCATCAGCTCGGCAACCACGGGCCGAACTATTTCGAGCGCTATCCGGCGGCGTACGAGACCTTCAAGCCCGCCTGCCACACCGCGGAGCTGAGCCGCTGCACGCCGGCGCAGATCGCCAACGCCTACGACAACGCGATCGGCTACACCGATGCCTTCCTCGCCCGCGCACTGGATCTCGTGCAGCAGCAACAGGACCACGATGCCGCGCTGCTGTACGTGTCCGACCACGGCGAATCGCTCGGCGAGTACGGCCTCTACCTGCACGGTGCGCCGTATGCGATCGCGCCGTCGCAGCAGCTGCACGTGCCAATGATCGCGTGGGTGTCGTCAGGGCTCGCAGCTGACATGGATCTGGACATGCGCTGTCTGCGCGCACGGTCTGCCATGCCGCTGAGTCACGACAACCTGTTCCATTCGGTGCTGGGCGTGTTCGGCGTGCAGACGCGCGACTACGCGCCGGATCTGGATCTGTTCGCGCCGTGTCGTCACACCGCCGCGTAGAGGCGAGCGTCGAGCGGATCTGGTCCGCGCTTGCCCTCACCCCAACCCCCGCTCCGCGCCCCGGCCCTCGCGATATCGCGAGGGCGTTCATCAGCACGCGAGCCAGTGGCTCGCAAGCGTGCTTCTTCACCCCAGAGGGAGCGGGGCTTGAAGGCCGGAGCTCGCGATTGACCGAGCCCCTCTCCCCATGGGAGAGGGGTTGGGGTGAGGGCAGACGCCCGCAGTCACCCAGCCGCAAGCAAGCAGCAAGTCATTCGTAGGATGGATCAAGCAAAGCAGACCCCATCGCCCCACCAGCGCCGCGAACACCCAGCAGCGCCACATACTTCAAGCACGCAACTCAAAAACCCCACTTACGGCGCGACCAACCCCCGCACCACATCAGGCAGCAACTCCAGCTCATCCTTGAACACCAGGCCGTCGCCCACCGGCAATTCCTCACCCGGCGCACCGATCGCCGAACCGGTCAGAAACACCACCGGCACACCCGGCAGCATCGCGCGCGACAGGCCCATGGCCTCGGCGCCGGAGAAACCCGGCAGGTTGACGTCCGACAGCACCATCTGCGGCTTGAACTCGCGCAGCAGATCGGTGAGGCCCGCCTCGCCATAGGCGCGGCGGACCTCCACTTCGATACCCGCGTCGCGCAGGGCCAGCTCGGTGAGCTCGGCATCGTCGCGCGAGTCGTCGACGATCAGCACCCGCAGCGGCGTGGCCTCGACCATCACTCTTCGTCGGGCGTTTCGTTGAGCACGGCCCAGAACTTGCCCAGCGTGCGCACGGCTTCGAAGAACTGGTCCACGTCCACCGGCTTGACCACGTAGGCGTTGACGCCGAGATCCCAGCTGCGGGCCAGATCGCTTTCCTCGCGCGAGGACGACAGGATCACCACCGGCATGCGCTTGAGCGTGGGGTGCTCGCGCAGCTGCTTGAGCACTTCCAGGCCGTCCATGCGCGGCATCTTGATGTCGAGCAGCAGCACCGCCGGATCGCCTTCAGGGCGGTCGGCGAACTTGCCGCGACGCAGCAGATAGTCCAGCGTTTCCACGCCGTCTTCCACGTGCACGATGGGGTTGGCGAGGTGGGCGTCGCGCAGCGCGTCGATCGCCATCTCGGCGTCGTGCGGGCTGTCCTCGGCGAGAAGGATCGTGCGGATTTCACTCATGTCAGGCATGTCCAGAGGGTGTAGACGGACCCGCCTCGGCAACCGAAGCAGGCAGGGTGAAGTGGAACGTGGCGCCCTTGCCGGGCTCGGCTTCGGCCCAGATGCGGCCACCGTGACGGCCCAGCACGCGGCGCACGCTGGCCAGGCCCACACCGGTGCCCGGGAATTCGGTCGCCGAATGCAGGCGCTGGAACACGCCGAACAGCTTGCCCGCGTACTGCATGTCGAAGCCGGCGCCATTGTCGCGCACGCTGAACTGGTAACCGCCATCGGCGCCGCGGCGGCAGTCGACCTCGATCTGCGCCGGCTCGCTGCCGGTGCTGTACTTGACCGCGTTGCCCAGCAGGTTGAGCCACACCTGCCGCAGCATGTTCTCGTCGCCGACGATGATCGGCAGCGGCGTGATCGTCCATTCGATGCGGTGGCCGGGATGTTCGGAGGCCGCGTTCGAATCGAGCATCGCGCGGGTGTCGGCCACCAGCGACTGCAGGTCCACGCTCTGCAGGCGCAGCGCGCTGCGGCCCAGGCGCGAATACACCAGCAGATCGTCAATCAGCGCCGACATGCGCCGCGCCGAGCTGCCGATGACGCCCAGGTAATGCGTGGTCTTCTCGTCGACGTCGGTGCCCAGGTGCCGGCCCAGCTTGTCGGCGAAGCCGGCGATGTGCCGCAGCGGCGCGCGCAGATCGTGGGAGACCGAATAGCTGAAGGCCTCCAGCTCGCGGTTGACGTCCGAGACCTGCTCCACCTTGCCTTCGAGCTGCTGGTTGAGCTCGCGGATCTGGCGTTCGCTGATCGTCTGCGCGGTCACGTCGGACGCGGTCACCAGCACCACCGCATCCTCGCGGTCGGGCAGCGGCATGCGCCGCGCGTTGAGCAGCATGGTGCGTTCGATGCCGTCGACCGTGCTCTGGTTGAGGCGGTGGTCCCACAGCTCGCGGTCGCGGGCCAGCACGTCGTGCAGACGGCGCAGCGTCTCGGCGTGATCCCACGCACCTTCGCCCACTTCCGCCAGCCGCTCGCCGCGGATTTCGTCGCCGATGCCGTACAACTCGGCGAACGCGGCGTTGTGCATCACCACGCGCTGGTCGCGGTCGATCAGCACGATCGGCTCGCGCACGCTGTCGAGCACCAGCGCCGAGCGGTTGCTGGCGCGCGCGGCCAGGCCCTCGGCCACGAGGCGTCCGCTCTGCTGGCGCACGGCAAAATAGGTGGCGCTCAGCAGCAGCGCCAGCTGCACCAGCATCGCCGTCCAGCTGGCGATGTCGGCATTGCGGTCGGCACGCGCGGCGCGCGCCGAGCGCTCCGCCAGCAGGGACTGTTCTTCGTTGACGATGTCGTCGATCAGGCGCTGCAGCGGATACAGCACCAGCATGTCGTCGATATCCCGGGCGCGGGCGCTTTCACCCGCGCTGTACACGGCATCCACGCGCTGGAGCTTCTGTTCGATGTTGCCGCGAAGGGCGCCCAGCCGGGCCAGCTGCTCGGGATTGTCGCGGGTGAGCTGCAGCACCGCGTCCACGCTGGGCAGCACGCGCGCACGCGCCTCGTCGAAGCGCTGCTGCAGCGCGGGCGTGTCGATGCCGCGGGCGCGGATGACCGCCGCGCCTTCCAGGCTGCGCGCATCCGCCGCCACCGTCTGCATCAGCGATTCCACCTCACGGGTGTGCAGCACCTTCTCCGTGGCGAAGTCCGCCTCGCTGATCGCCGACCGCATGATCAGGAACGGCCCCACCACGATGGCCGCGATCGCAATGCCCAGCGCGGGCAGGCGCCAGCGGCTCAGCAGGGAGGGGGCGGGGGCGGTGTGCGGCATCGGGGCGGGCGTCTCGCGCGGACGGAGCGGTCGCGCATGATGCCGCATCCACCCCTGAACACGGGATCATCGCCGAGGGCCGGGTGTCTGGCAACGCGGACCGTCCGCTGGCGTCCGGTGTCAGTCGCGTCCCCCTGTTAGAATTCAGGGTCCGAACGACCCCCATGAGACGCGGGCATGCGCGCCGCGCTGGAGCACAGAATGAACTGGCTGAACGACGTCCTGCAGAACGACCCCGATCCGACCGAAACCCGCGAATGGGTCGAGTCGCTCAAAGCGGTCATCGACGTCGGCGGCCCGGAACGCGCGCACCAGCTGCTCGAGAACATGGTCGAGCTGACGCGCCGCGCCGGCGCGCATCTGCCGTTCGCGCCGACCACCGAATACGTCAACACCATCCCCACGCATCTCGAGCCGAAGATGCCGGGCAATTCCGAGCTGGAATGGCGCATCCGCTCCATCATCCGCTGGAACGCGATGGCGATGGTGGTGCGTGCCAACCGCAAGCCGGGCGACCTCGGCGGCCACATCGCCAGCTTCGCCTCCAGCGCCACGCTGTACGACGTCGGCTTCAACCACTTCTTCCGCGCGCCGTCGGCCGATCACCCGGGCGACGTCATCGCCACGCAGGGCCACAGCTCGCCGGGCATCTACGCCCGCTCGTTCCTCGAAGGCCGCTTCACGGAAGCCCAGCTCGACCACTTCCGCATGGAAGTCGACGGCCAGGGCATCTCGTCCTATCCGCATCCCTGGCTGATGCCCGATTACTGGCAGGTGCCCACGGTCTCGATGGGCCTGGGCCCGATCGCCGCCATCTACCAGGCGCGCTACTGGAAGTACCTCGAAGCCCGCGGCCTGATGCCCAAGTCCGACCGCAAGGTGTGGTGCTTCATGGGCGACGGCGAGACGGACGAGCCGGAAAGCCTCGGCGCGATCTCGGTCGCCGGCCGTGAGGGCCTCGACAACCTGGTCTTCGTCATCAACTGCAACCTGCAGCGCCTCGACGGCCCGGTGCGCGGCAACGGCAAGATCATCCAGGAACTGGAAGGCGGCTTCCGCGGCGCCGGCTGGAACGTGGTCAAGACCATCTGGGGCAGCTACTGGGATCCGCTTCTTGCCAAGGACAAGGACGGCATGCTCAAGAAGCTGATGATGGAGACCGTCGACGGCGAGTACCAGAACTGCAAGGCGTTCGGCGGCGCTTACACGCGCGAGAACTTCTTCGGCAAGTACGACGAAACCGCGAACCTCGTCGCCAACCTCAGCGACGACGACATCTGGCGCCTCAACCGCGGCGGCCACGATCCGCACAAGGTCTTCGCCGCCTACCAGAACGCGATGGACACCAAGGGCCAGCCCACGGTCATCCTCGCCAAGACGGTCAAGGGCTACGGCCTCGGCAGCGCCGGCGAAGCGCTCAACCCGACCCACAACACCAAGAAGCTCGACGACGAAGCCGTGCGCACCTTCCGCGACCGCTTCAAGATTCCGGTGTCGGATGCCGCGCTCAAGGACGGCGAAATCCCGTTCTATCACCCGGGCAAGGATTCCGAGGAAGTGCAGTACATGCTCGAGCGCCGCCAGGCGCTGGGCGGCTTCCTGCCGCAGCGTCGCCGCAAGAGCACCGAAACGCTCAAGGCGCCGGAGCTCAAGGTGTTCGACCGCCTGATGCAGGACACCGGCGAGCGTTCGATCAGCACCACCATGGCGTTCGTGCAGTCGCTGTCCATCATCCTGCGCGACAAGCAGGTGGGCCCGCGCGTGGTGCCGATCGTCGCCGACGAAGCCCGCACCTTCGGCATGGAAGGCCTGTTCCGCCAGCTGGGCATCTACGCCCCGCAGGGCCAGAAGTACAAGCCGGTCGACCGTGACCAGCTCTCGTACTACCGCGAAGACGCGGCCGGCCAGGTGCTGGAAGAAGGCATCACCGAAGCCGGCGCGTTCTCCAGCTGGATGGCCGCGGCAACGAGCTACAGCACCAACGACGTGCCGATGCTGCCGTTCTACATCTACTACTCGATGTTCGGCTTCCAGCGCATCGGCGACTCCGCCTGGCAGGCCGCCGACATGCGCGCCCGCGGCTTCCTGCTCGGCGCCACCGCCGGCCGCACCACGCTCAACGGCGAAGGCCTGCAGCACGAAGACGGCCACAGCCACCTGCTGGCCGGCGCCATCCCGAACTGCCGCGCCTACGACCCCACCTTCGCCGGCGAAGTGGCGGTGATCCTGCATTACGGCATGCAGCGCATGCTCGACCAGCAGGAAGACGAGTTCTTCTATCTCACCCTGATGAACGAGAACTACAGCCACCCGGCGCTGCCCGAAGGCGCGGCCGAGGGCGTCATCAAGGGCATGTATCTGCTCAAGGATGCCGGCAAGGCCAAGAAGGGCGAGCTGCGCGTGCAGCTGCTGGGCTCGGGCACCATCCTGCGCGAAGCCATCGCCGCTGCCGAGCTGCTGGACAAGGACTTCGGCGTCACCGCCGACATCTGGTCCTGCCCCAGCTTCACCGAGCTGCGTCGTGACGGCTGGGACGTCGAGCGCTGGAACCGTTTCAACCCCGAAGCCAAGACCCCGCGCAAGGCTTATGTCACCCAGCTGCTCGAAGGCCGCCAGGGCCCGGTCATCGCCGCAACGGATTACGTCCGCGCGTTCGCCGACCAGATCCGCGCCTTCGTCCCGGCCACGTACACCGTGCTCGGCACCGACGGCTTTGGCCGCTCGGACACCCGCGCCAACCTGCGTCGTCACTTCGAAGTGGACCGGTACTACATCGCCCAGGCGGCGATTGAGGGCCTGATGAAGGACGGCAAGATGACCGGCAAGGACGTCGCCCGGGCGATCAAGCTGTACAAGATCGATCCTGAGAAGGCGAATCCGGTTGGGATGTGATTCCGGGAATCGATGTAAAAAGGGCGGCCATTTGGCCGCCCTTTTTTTGTTGGAAATAGTTCAAGTTTCGGAAGCTGGGCGCAAAAAAAAACTCTTCTCACAGGTCGGTACTGTCGGGAAACTGGTTAGTGGACCCGGAAGCCTCTTTCATATTCGGATTACCCGAATCCGGGCCGGGTGGGCGAATCGGGTAGTTCGACCAATACTTGGAGTGAATACTTGGGTTGGCAATCTGAAATGTAATCTCAGAGTTTGCGAACCCGAGTGGGCTTCCCGGCGCGATTAGTATGGGATGTTTCGGGCTGAGTGAGCGCTGTACGTCATAAACAACAGATGGGCCGTAGAGTACATGTTGCCTTCGTGCATAGTCATAGAGCTTAGTAGTTGTCCTGTCGTACCGGTCGGTTTCTGTGCCATACGTCCAGAACTCCTTCGGATAAAATAGAAGCGCTTCCGACGTCTCCATCGCTTCTCGGAAATGTGCTACGAAGGCAAGCATTAGATCAATGCTGGGGAACCTGGACTCATCTCTCTGGTGGTCTAATCCATTGCGAATCTCGGCCAGTTTGGAGCGCATTAATTTTGCAGAGATGCTGTTGAAATTCTCGTAAATTCTTTGCAGTGCACTGTAGTCTGAGTCAGCCCAGAGCTCAGTATGTTTGAATGGAAAGACTCTAAACTTGTCTGAATAATAGTGCGGGAGATCGTTTTCGTGTCTTAAGAATGCGGAGCGATCTGAGCTTGGCAGGCCTTTCATCCAATTAAGCGTCGCTTGTAAGTAGGCGAGAAGCGTACCCAGAGTGTTGTCTCCTGTAGTGCTCCAGTGCACTGTCACCGAGCCAGAAGCCACTGTAGGTCCCAGTGTATTCGCAACTGCTTCCATCGCTTCATCAGTGTTATAAACAAACTGAGTGCCTAGGTAGTGGTCGCTCGAGAGAACCCAGACGTTATATCGGATAAGCTCTTGAAGATAGGTCTCTACCGATACAAATAGATTTACGCCGGCGCTGCGGATTCTTTCTCTATCTCTCTCATGCTTCAAAGCTCCAACTGCGAGTATCTCTTGGCTGAAGAAATCTAAACGTTGGCGAAGATGTTGTATTGGGAGGCTATATCTCGGTGTATTGAATCCGAGCTTCCAAAGGACTCTGTCGATGAAGCCCGAATCATTCGCATGATCGATCGGGCAGCCGATAGCATTAGCGATGTGGCGTGATACGTCGCCACTTGAAAGTACAAGCTCCCTAACCGCGTCGCTAGGCTCTATCTTGCAAAGGTGTAGCAGGAGGGCGTTCCTCGTGGAGGCGCCTCCAACAGCGACGCGTAAATTCCACTCTAAGTCGGCTGTTTTCTCGCTGCAGGTATACGCTTCCCAAATTAGTGAGCAGAGGTCTACAAGTGGGCTCTTGCCTACGCAGCGTACTCCCAAAGACGAAAGCTCAGACGAATGTCGCGTAGCTCGCGGAATATTCTTTGATTTCCTTACCTCATTGGAAGGTATTCGAATTGACTGCTGAAAAACTGCAGCGTCTATAAGTCTTACGAGTTCGTCGTCTGAGAGCAGATGAAGGAGCTGTAGTAGCTGGCCTTGACTAAGCGCGGCACTAATCTCTTCCGGTGACCTACGTAGCTCAGAGCTTGCAGCCGGTCCGGACTTCAGCGCCGTTCTTAGTCGCTTGCCACAGTCACTCGCGAGGGCTTGAGCAACAAGTACGGCTCTCTCCTGACCGTGAATTGAATCTGCGACCATTGGGCCAAGATCAGTATAAGAAAAGGGATCCGTACCTCTTTCAGGAATAACGAGGCTGCGGAGCGCCGCGCCCCAATCCGCGTGAGGGCCTAGATTCTCGACTTGTTTGTTCTGTAGCGTACGTATGGCCCTGCTCAAGGGCGACTGATCGTCGATCAATCGAACCTGGTGTAGCACGCGACAACCTACATCAGAGCAATGCCAAAGCGGCAGAGACAACGAGGGCGGTGTAAGGCGCCTTACTGGAGATCTCAGTAAACCGAATGGCCCTGAGACGAGTGTGCCCACTTGGTAGACGCCAGCTTCAGTTGTCCCGGTGAGCTCCAGGCTTTCTTCATACGAAAGATGATCTTCTCTGTGCCGCCTCAAGTTGGAATTATACTTATCGTACAGCTCTCTCCCGAACCTGTTCGGCAATATTATTCTTCTGCACTTTATCTCATCGTTGAGTATTTCAAAGACAAGCGGTAGATTCGAATTTTCAGTGTCTATGTAGATATCTAAATGATAGAAATCGATGAACAGAGCCTGCATCGCAGTTGCTTCAGGGTAAGCATCTAGCTCAAGCTTCGCATTTTTCCCCTCAAGGGTTAGGCTGATCGCTTCAACCCATCTGGGATCCGATTCGTAGTTTATGCATTTCAAGGAAGATGAAAAGAAAGAACTTAATGAGTGGGCTTCTTCGAGATTTTTGGTTTCAAGAAGATTGTTAGCTTGACTGAATGTATCGAAAGTTCTCGCTCGCTTGCCCTTGTTGTCCGGCATTCCATTTCCTCCGTGATTTTTGTAGCTGCAGAGTAATATAGCGACAAACAGGGTAAGGTTCACTTATCAGCTCGATTGGGGCGACACTCGCCATTCCGGTGGTCGACACCAAGATGTGCTTATGCGGGTCTCGTTGAGCTCAATGGCGTTGCTGTGGTTCCTCACAATGCCGGTCTTGGCTAAACCGCCTGCCGAGACCGCATTCGACGGGGATAACGGGGTCAGGTTCACTTATCGACTCGGTTAGGGCGACACTTGCTGCTGATTGGCCGGCAGGGAAGAAGTACTCATGCGGATATCGTTGAAGGCGGTCTCGCTACTGCTATGCCTCGTGACGCCCGTCTTGGCTAAGCCGCTTGCCGTGACGGCATTCGACGAATGGCTCGACGCATTCAACCGCAATGATCGCGCCGCGCTGACCGAGTTCAACGCACGACGATTCGGCGAGCCTGAGCACAACATCGAGTACTTGCTCAGAGTAACGGGGTCAGGTTCACTTTCCGCTTACGAGGTAGGCGCCTTGCAGCGCTAACGGGGCCAGCTTCACTTATCATCCGCCAGCCAGTAACGGGGTCAGGTTTACTTCTCCCACTTCGCCTTCTGAGCTAAGCCACTGATGTGAATAAGTCAGGGGCGTTGAACGGCTGGACGTTGGAGAAGGAGTAACTTCCTGCGAGATACGAGCGATACATCGCTACGGAAGCGAACACTCGTCTCGGAATATCTCGCATCCCTCACCGCAGTTATCCAGAGCTCTGCGCTTGACTTCTTCAAGGTCTGAGCCGGTCGCATAGAATCCCGCGTCTTCGTTGACGGCGATCGCGATGCATCCGTTTGCGTAGACACTCACGATCTCGCATTCGACGCCGCCACGACTGGCGCAATTCTTGATTGCGTTTGTTCGAGCTTCGCGCTCGCTTCGAGCATTGCTCGACAGGCCTAAGAAGGAGTTCGACGCCATGGCGTACGCGCCCCAGCTCTGAATTCCGCGTCTCGTATCGCCTAGGCCATGTGCGGGAAGAACCTGGGTGTTATAAGCAGACGACCCCGGCTGTTGTGCGATAGCAGGCCCGGCGCCCATTAGCGTCACGATGTAAAAAGCCGCAGACACGACGTTCAATTTCATCCCGATGCTTCCTTGCGAACTGACCAGAGATCTTCATATCACAGAGCCGCGCGAATAGAGTAACGGGGTCAGGTTCACTTACAGGTTCTGTAAGCTCTCGGCGAGAGAGGGCTACGGCTGAGGCTGCACGGAGAGAGCGCGATGGATGCAGGGACCCTAGGGGTTCTGATCGGCGGGTTCGTGCTTGGGGCAGGCTTTTATTGGGCGTGGACTCCCACTGTGCCCCTTGGTGTGATGGAGCCTTATCTCGGGCATCAGAGCTTTCGGCGCATGCGCGCATGGGTCTGGATCAAGTTTCTAGTGATGTTCTTACCTTTAACGATTTATTTCCCAGAGGCAGACCCCGACTATCCGTTGGCGCAGAAAGCGTGGGCTGCACTCCTCGTTGGGTTCGCCACTTTTCACGCACGTTTCCTTGCGACAGGCGAGGCGCAGTGGGACATGAGAGCGGGTGTAAGACCATTCCCAACCGAACGCTAGGATCCCGAATTCACTTCTCGGCTCGATTGGCGACACACTTGCCGCTCCGGTGACCGACAAGCAAGGGTGCCCATGCGGATCTCGTTGAAAGCGTTAGCTTTGCTGGTTTGCCTCTCAACGCCGGTACTGGTCAAGCCGCCTGCCGAGGCAGCCTTCGAAGAGTGGCTGGACGCATTCAACCGCAACGATCGAGCTGCGCTGACCGAGTTCAACGCACGACGCTTCGGCGAGCCGGAGCACAACTTCGAGTACCTGCTCGACAGCCGCGAAGAGACCGGCGGCTTGGCTGTTGTCGCGGTCGAGCGCAGCGAGCCCTTGAAGTTCGTCGCGCTGACGCTGGAGCGAAGCTTTCCTGTCCAGCGACGCATCACCGTGCAGGTCGAGGACGCAGCGTCCGGGCGTCTCGAACACATCACGCAGGAACCGCTGCAGATTCCGCAGGCGAAAGCGCTGGAAGCATTCGACGCCTTCGCCACACAATTGGCGGCAGCGGATCGCTTCTCGGGCGTGCTGGTGATCGAGCAGAACGGCCAGCGTCTCTACGCAAAGCCCTTCGGGCTCGGCAACCGCGAAGACGACACGCCGGTGCAACTGGACACGCCGTTCCTGTTCGCATCACAAGGCAAGATGTTCACCGCCGTGGCGGCGCTGCAGCTGGTCGCGGCTGGAAAGCTCGGTCTGGACGATCCGCTCGGCAAACACCTGACCGACTACCCCAACCAGGCGATGGCGGCCGTCACCATCCGGCGGTTGCTCGCGCATCAGGGCGGCACCGGCGACATCGGCGTGCTGCAGCCGGACGAAGCCGCGAACCGCGCGTGGGTGCGCTCCATCGCCGATTTGATCAGGCTCAACGGCGACCGCGCACCGGCGTTCCCGCCGGGATCGGACTTCGAGTACTCGAACTACGGCTTCCTGCTGCTCGGCGCAGTGGTCGAGGCGGTCAGCGGACAGAGCTACTACGACTACGTGGCCGAACACATCTTCGCGCCCGCCGGCATGACCGCCACGCGCTACCCGACGCTGGACGAAATGGACGATGTCGCACGCGGCTATACGCAGGCTGGCGACGGCACGCTGGTACCCAGCGCTGATCAACTCCCATGGCGCGGTACACCTGCTGGCGGCGGCGTCACGACGGCCGATGACGAAGTGCGATTCGTCGAAGCGCTCAAGGCCGGCAAGCTGATTCCGCTGCCGCTGTTGCAAGAGGCCATCAGCCAGCAGACCGACTGGTACGGCTATGGCTTCATCTCGTCAGGCCCACCCGAGTTCCCGCACTGGGGCCACGGCGGCGGCGCGCCCGGCAACAGCGCCGCCCTGTCGATCTATCCGACCAACGACATGACCATGGTCTGCCTCAGCAACCGCGATCCGCCGGTCTGCGACCGCCTGCTGACGCGGCTGCATTGGCATCTGTCGCCGCCTTCGGATGCCGACGAACCTGTTGGAGATTGATAAGCGGGCTTGAAGTATGAAGAGCCGTTACAGCTAGAGCTACAGTGAAGAGTCTTCGCTCTGGGCGGCCGACGAAATAAGCGCCGACGGCTTGACATCATCGCCCCGCGCGTCGAGTTCACGTGCGTTCGAGTGCAGCGATGAGAACGCATGCGCGTGAAAATGAAAGGCGAGCGGTCAGGAGGAAAAACGTTTGGCAACTCATGTGAACATATCGCGGATTCTGACCAGGCCGCTCTTATGGTCGAGGAAAATCGCTAAGCAGGTGTCGCGTTAGCATCGGAATCCCTGCACTTTCATCTTTGGAGGGCGAAACAGGATGCGGTGGATCGGAACGAGTTTTGAAGACATCTCGAACGCGGTCCTGATACTTGGCAGTGCGATGATTGCTTTGAGGCTTCTATCCATCTTCTTGCTCAAGCGAGCGGATCTTTACGATGAACTAGGCAAGCCAAGACAGTTCTTCTTCTCTGATCTTCTGCCGTTTCGACTTCTTCGTTTGAGCGCGCCAGAACTGCGACATGTCGATCGGTTGGTCTTTGCGCTCTACGCAGCTGTGTATGCCGGCTTCCTCGGTGCCATGTTGCTGATGATCATCAGCCTCTCTCTGCGCTAAGCGGGTTGGTCGGTATGACGAGAAAGAAGTCCGAGGCAGGCTCCGCGAAGTGAGAGGCTCTGGTCTCAGCTTAGGAGGGCTCGTCGAGTGAACCTGCGCCCATGAACTGGTGGGCCAACCCTTTGCCCCTACGAGAGATCGATGTGGTCCGTCGACTCTGCGCTCGATCCCACTCCTCTGCGAGTAAAGCGTCTGCGCCGGCGTGATGTGATGTGTGGAAGGGCAAGGTGGTGGGCGCGGCGTGTTCCTGCGGCTAGAACTAGCTGAAGTTGCGGCATCACGACGGGCGAGGACGAACTGCGATTCGCCTAAGCACACGAGGCGGCAGGCTGATCTCGCTGCCGCTGTTGAAAGAAGCAACCCCCTAACACCGCGCGCTTCATCTCGTCAGATTCGCCAGAGGTCCTGCACTGGGACACGGTGGCGCACCCGTGACCAGCAACGCACTGTCGTTCTATGGGGCCGACGACAAAACTATGGTCGGCGTCAGCAATCGCGCCAGCGTCATTCTTGACGTCAGTTCCAGGAAAATAGGACCAGAAGGGAAGCTCAGGATAGAGTGCGATCTAACGAATCGAGAGCCGGCATTTGCATGATCAACAAGGACCTTTGGAGTCGCGTTTGTAACGGTGCCTCACTCATTTTTGCAGCGGCGGCCGTTGTTGTCGGGGCCGCGAGAATGGAATACGACCGTTCTCATCTCGCTACTGCAAAGCGAGTATCGGACTTTGCTACCGGTGAAATTAATCCGGTGGTGATCAAGGGGATTTCTGTTTTTCTGGATGATAGAAGTTATGCGTTCTACAGTTTGATATTGCCGAGCAGCCTTCTTCTTGGTGCGTTCTCAGTGATTTCATGGTTGATCCACAAGAAGCTGGAGCGAAGAATCTTACAAGCCAACAATGGGCTGTAAATTTCAGCAGAATAACGTTTCCAAGTTCACCTGCTCGACGGGGTATGGGTTCACTCGTTTCTGCTTCCAACGCGCTAACCGTTTGGGCGCCCTCGTTAATTTGTCGAACGCCAACAGCTAACTTTGCCGATTGCCCCACTTTGGGGGCTGATGCTGCCGGTCGTTGCCTTCACTGTCTTGTGAGCCACTCGTCCAGCATCGATTCCGACATGGGCCGCGCGAACAGATAACCCTGGAAGTGGTCGCAGCCCATCCCGATCAGCAGGTCGCGCTGGGCGACCGTTTCGACGCCCTCGGCCAATGCGCTCATGTGCATCACCTGGGAAATCTCGATGATCTTGCCCAGCAGGCGCTGCGCGCTGTCCTGGGTGGCGGCTTCCTGCACGAACTGGCGATCGATCTTGAGCTTGCGCACCGGTAGTTGGCGCAGCGTGGCCAGGGACGAATAGCCGGTGCCGAAATCGTCCAGCGCCCACGTGATGCCCAGCGTCTCGATCGCGCGCATCTTGTCGACGATGGCTGCGGTGTTGGTGGACAGCGCGGACTCGGTGAGCTCCAGCTCCAGCAGGGTCGGGTCGATGCCCGCTTGGCGGATGACGGCAGTGAGGGACGGCGTGAAGTGTTCGTCCATCAGCTGCATCGGGCTGACGTTGACCGCGATGCGGAGATGCCGGGTGTGCGCCGCGCCGGACCACGCCTCGAGCTTGTCGCAGGCCTGGCGCAGGACCTCCAGGCCGATGTCGCTGATCAGCGTGCTTTCTTCGGCCACCGGGATGAAGACATCCGGGGACAGCAGGGTGCCCGACGGGTGCCGCCAGCGCGCCAGCGCTTCCACGCCGGTGACCGCACCGTCGCCGCGCACCTGCGGCTGGTACATCACCTCGATTTCGCCGTTGCGCACGGCGCGTCCCAGTTCGCGTTCGAGCTGCAGGCGCTTGCCGACATCCGCGCGGTAAATCCTGAAGATGGCCGCGAGCAGTGCGATGGCCACGAGGATGTTCGAACGTGCACCCCACTCCCGCACTTCGAGTGGCGGCGAGATCTGTGGCGCCAGTGGATCCAGTGCGCCGGCCGCGAACGCGGCAAACGCTGCCAGGCAGATCAAGGGGAAGATCAGCGAGCCGTAGCGCTCGCGCGCTTCGAAGGTGAAGGCCGCGCCCGCTGCGAGCGGGAGCAGGAACATGTGCGCCGAGCGGGGCACCCATTCGATGGGCGCGTCGATCAGCGAGATGGCGCACGTCGCGATCAGGATGCCGTGGGCGACGAACAGGATCGATCTGCCGTCGCTGCGCCTGCTGCGGGCCAGTGCCATCACGCCGACGACGATGACGCCCACGAACAGGACCGAGAGGTCCGCGCGGTCGAAGTACCAGTAGCACAGCGCCCATGCCAGCCCGAGCGACATGCACGCCAGGCCGGTCATCGTCAGGATGGCGGCCACCTTCTCGCGACGCGCGGTGGTCTGGAATTTCAGCATGCCGTACTGGCCGCGCCGTTGATGTCCATCATGGTGTTGCTCGTTCTTTCAGCGCTGGCGCGACGTGGCTACATCAATTCGTCTTCCCGTGAGAAGGCTGATTGAGCAAGGTCAACTGGGGGGGGGCGGTCTGGCGCATCCGACGCGGCGTCGAGGGCGGCGCCGATCTGGTCCGGATGATGCCGGTTACGTATTCATCTTTGGGCCGCAACTTGCGACCAGCGTCGTCAACTGCGAACGCTGTCACAGCGTTCGGCACGGATGGGTCGCTGTGTGCGCAGCGGATCCTCTGACCGCCATGCGCTCGCCGGCAATCGTCGGGCGCACCGGAACGACAGCGGCGCCTCGTTCCAGGAAGACCGCCAGCCTGTGAGCAGGCCCACGTCGCCCGTCTCGGCGCGACGGCCACCCGGGCGCTTGGTTCGAAACGCAGCCATCGGCGCGTGCCGATGGGCCACGCGCTCGCAGAGCGTCCAGCCCGCTCGGCGTTACCAGGTCAGGGTGTAGTGGGCGACGAATCCACACTCACGCTCCCAGGCGCCATTGCAGCCGGCACGTGCCATGGCGGCCAGGGCATCGTCGAGCGTCTCGTCGTCGAGTCCGCCGACGTTGACACTCCAGGCCAGCTCGCGCCGCCCCATCGCTTTCTGCCGTCGCACATGCGCCTTCAGTTCGGCAACGACGATGTGCATCGTGCGGCGGGGCTGGGCGGTGACGGTGAAAGCGAGTGCATTGTCGGGGCGCGCCATCGCAACTCTCCAATGTGTGAGCACGGGCTTGGACAGCGAGATACGGGCGGGCCGTGAAGCGCGGATGCACCTGAGAACGCCAGGTGTGCGGAGATCGGAGATGCAGGGTCCGCGGACCTTGCGCAATCGCGGCCATGCGCGACAGCGCAGTCCCGGTCGTCATTGCGCGGATGGCGTTGGCAGGTCCGAGGCTGGGTGGTGCGACAAACGGTCGCGCGGGCGGGGCGTGTGAGAGGACTAAGATGCCACTCGACGGCACGCACACCTGGATGCTGCTGAAGCGGTGTCGTGAAGGCGAGCATGCGCCTCACGATCGGTGGTATCGCGTGCCGGCCCGGAAGACATCGAAATGTACGATTGGTTCCCGATAGTGTTCATCGTGTTCAAGGTGGTCGTGCTCGGCGTGGGCATGTTCTTCGCCATCAAATGGCATCACGATCAAGCCAAGAAGGATGCGCAGGACGAGAAGGACGCGCAGGCGAAAAAGACGCAGCACGCGAAACAGAGCGAGACCGACGCACCCTGAGTGCGCCTTCAGGCCTCGCGCGGAACCGCCGCCGTCGATCGGGCCCGCAGGCGCAGTGCCACGTGCACCAACAGGATCAGCACCGGCACTTCCACCAGGGGGCCGATCACGGCTGCGAACGCCACCGGTGACGCCAGACCGAACGCGGCGATGGCAACGGCGATCGCCAGCTCGAAGTTGTTGCCCGCGGCGGTGAACGCAATGGCCGTCGTGCGTGGATAGTCCTTGGCGATCAGCTTGCCCATCCAGAAACTGATGCCGAACTGGATCAGGAAGTAGAGCGTCAGCGGCACCGCGATGCGCACTACGTCCATCGGAATCCGCACCACGTCGGCGCCCTTGAGGCTGAACATCGCAACGATGGTGAAGAGCAGGGCGGCCAGCGTGATCGGGCTGATCTTCGGCAGGAAGCGCGTCTCGTACCAGCGCTCACCCTTGGCCCGGACCAGCCAGCGGCGTGTCAGATAGCCGGCAAGAAACGGAATGCCCAGATACACCAGCACCGCCTGCGCAATGGTCCAGGTGCTGACGTCGACGACGCTGCCTTCCAGCCCGAACACCGGCGGCAGCCAGCTGAGGAAGAACCAGGCATAGACACTGAAGAACAGGATCTGGAACACGGAATTGAACGCGACCAGCCCGGCGACGTACTGGTTGTCGCCGCGGGCCAGCTGGTTCCACACCAGCACCATCGCGATGCAACGCGCCAGGCCGATCAGGATCAGGCCGGTCATGTAGTCCGGATGTTCGCGCAGGAACAGCACTGCCAGCCCGAACATCAGGAACGGCCCGATCAGCCAGTTCTGCACCAGCGACAACGCGAGCACGCGCTTGTCGCGGAAGACGTTGGGCAGCTCGGCGTAGCGCACCTTGGCCAAAGGTGGATACATCATCAGGATCAGGCCGATCGCGATGGGCACGTTCGTGCTGCCCCAGCTGAGCGCATCGAGCGCGGCCGGCAGGCCGTCGAACAGCGTGCCGAGCGCGATGCCCAGCGCCATCGCCGCGAAGATCCACAGCGTGAGCCAGCGATCGAGGAACGACAGGCGACCGGGTGCGGGCGCAGGCGCGGGCGTGCTCATCCGATGTCGGCGATCGGTTCGAGCAGCGCCTTGACCGCGGCCTTGTCGGCCCAGACGTCATCGCGGATATCGAGAAACGCGCGCATGCGCTTCTGGATGATCGCGTGCGCCTGCGCGAATGCGGCGCGCTTGTCGGCATCGCTGCCGGTCACCGCGGCGGGATCGAACAGGCCCCAGTGCACGCGCACGAAGTCGCCATGGACGATCGGGCAGCTCTCGTTGGCCGCGCTGTCGCAGACAGTGACGATCAGGTCCATCGGCGCGGCGGTCTCGGCCGAGAACGCGTCCCAGGACTTGCTGCGCAGGTTGTCGGTGGGAAAGCCCTCGCGCTCGAGCTGCGCGATGGCGAACGGGTTCACTTGGCCGGCCGGCTGGCTGCCGGCGCTGTAGGCCTCGTAACGGCCCACGCCCCAGGCGCGGAGCGTGGCTTCGGCCAGCACGCTGCGGGCAGAGTTGCCGGTGCACAGGAACAGGACGCGTCGGGTCATGGGTCGGCTCTCGGGTGGATGGCGTAACGGAATGGATCAGGACCCGCAGGCAGCGGACGGTGCGCAGTCGCCCGCGTCGTCGGCGCAGCAGTTCTCGGTGAGATAGCCGACCAGTGCGTTCATTGCATCGAAATCGGCGCGGTAGCGGATGGTCCGGCCGCTCTGGTTGCCGCTCACCAGCCCGGCGGCGGTCAGCGCCTTGAGGTGGAAGGACAGGGTGGCGCCGGGCAGGGCCAGCGCCTCGGCGATGTCGCCGGCCAGCTTGCCGGCGCGACCGGCCCGCACCAGCAGCCTGAAGACCGACAGGCGCGTGTCCTGGCCGAGGGCGGCGAGTGCGGAAGTTGCGGCTTTATGTTCCATGTTTCTAGAATAGTCGAACATTTATGACGGTCACAAGTCACCCGATGGCACACGATCTGCCCAATCTCGATCCCGACGCGTTCAAGCCCATCGACCTGGCCGCATTCGGCGTGACGGCCGATGGCCACCCGCCGCGCATCCTGATCCTCTACGGCTCGCTGCGCCCCGAGTCCTACAGCCGGAAGCTGGCGCTGGAGGCCCAGCGCCTGCTCGAACTGTTCGGCGCCGACACCCGGCTGTTCGATCCACACGACCTGCCGATGCTCGATTCGGTGCCGGCCACCCATCCCAAGGTGGAGGCGCTGCGCGCACTGTCGCTGTGGTCCGAAGGCCAGGTCTGGGTGAGCCCGGAGCGCCACGGCGCACCGACTGCGGTGTTCAAGAACCAGATCGACTGGCTGCCGCTGGAAAGTGCCGGCGTGCGTCCCACCCAGGGCCGCACGCTGGCGGTGCTGCAGGTCTGCGGCGGCTCGCAGTCCTTCAACGTGGTCAACGCGTTGCGCCTGCTCGGCCGCTGGATGCGCATGGTGACCATCCCCAACCAGTCCTCGGTGCCCAAGGCCTGGCAGGAGTTCGACGAGGCCGGGCGCATGAAGCCGTCGCCGTACTACGACCGCGTCGTCGACGTCATGGAGGAGCTGGTGAAATTCACGCTGCTCGTGCGCGCTCGAAAGCCGCATCTGTCAGATCGATACAGCGAACGAAAAGGCGACCTGACGGCCGCAAGGCTGGCGGAGGCGTCGGGCGCGAACGGCTAGCGGGCAGTGCGGCTGCTCGCATCCAATGAACTTGGGGCGTGCGCCTGCTTCCAGTCAGTCGCGAACATCGGTGATGCGGATCATGTGGCTCTGCGTGGAACGGTCAGAGCACATGACTGCATCGGCCGGAAATGCATTCGAAACGTTGTGCACCCGGCAAGTGCGGCGGCCTTCATCCGCAGGCGACTGCGCGTCATGAACTTCAGGAAACGGATTTCAACCAAGCCCGGATACGTCGAACGCACGGCCCAGCCAGTGGGTTGCCAACATCGCGATTGCACCCCAAACCGTGACCCGAAAAGCCCCCCGCCAGGGTGGCGCGCCCCCGATGCCCGCTGCGAGCCCACCCAGAACTGCGAGTAGCGCGAGCGTCGAAACGGGAATCAGATAGGCCGCTCGCGGCCAGAGCCCGCCGATCAGCAAAGGTGGGAAAGCGCCCAAGCAGAACGAAGCTGCCGAGGAAAGCGCGGCCTGTACGGGTTGTACGCGTGTCGATTCGACAATGCCCAGCTCGTCGCGCAGATGTGCCTCAAGCGCGTCGTGGGCGGTCAGGGCAGCGGCGACTTCGAGTGCCAGTTCACGACGCAAGCCGCGGGCTTCGTAGATGCCCGCCAGCTCTGCAAGTTCGGCTGACGGCTTCGTCTGCAGCTCCTGCCGCTCCCGGGCCGTGTCCGCGCGCATGGTGTCGGCTTGCGAACTGACCGACACATACTCGCCAGCGGCCATCGACAAGGCGCCAGCTGCCAATCCGGAGAAACCGGCCAGCAGGACATTCTGGGAGGTCGCGCCTGCCGCAGCGACGCCCATCATCAATGCGCTCGTCGAGATCAGTCCGTCATTGGCGCCCAGCACAGCGGCGCGCAGCCAGCCGGAGCGTTCGTTGCGATGGTGCTCCGTATGACGCATCGCGGTCTCCTGACTGGACATGGGCGCGACACGTCGAAACTCGATGCGCACGCCTGCATGCTTGGAAGCGTCGCACCCGTTACAAGGCGCCGGAAGACGCGGACGGCAGCTCGACCTTCACCAGAAGACCGCCGAGCGTCGGAGAGGTGTCGAGCACGATGCTGCCGGCGTGCTGGTCGAGCACCTGCCGCACGATCGAAAGTCCGAGTCCGCTGCCCACCACACCGGTGCCGAGTTCACGATGGAAGCGGTCGAAGACGCGCTCGCGCGCATGCGCCGGAATGCCGGGGCCACTGTCCTCGACCAGCAGGCGGGTTCGATCCGCCTGACAGGACACGCGCACGTGCACGCTGCCGCCCGCCGGCGTGTAGCGGCAGGCGTTGTCGATGAGATTGCCCACCAGTGCGTCCAGCGCGGTTTCGTCCCCGACGACTTCGCAGGACTCGCCGTCGAGACGGATGGAGAGCGCGCGTGCGGCATCGAGCGTGCGGCGCTCTCCGACATGCGTTTGCGCGAGTGCGTACAGATCGACGCGCTGGGCGGCCTGCGCGCGTGCGTCCGGCTCGACGCGGCTGAGCTGCAGCAGTTGCTCGACCAGGCGTTCGATGCGCAGTACGGCGAGGTCGAGTTGCTGCTCACTGGACGCGCGTTCGTTCGAATCCGTCGACGACCTGAGATTGTCGGCGTGCACCTTGAGCGCGGCGATCGGCGTGCGCAGCTCGTGCGCCGCGTCCGCCGTAAAGCGGCGCTCGCGCTGGAACGACGCGTCCAGGCGCGCGAGCAGCCGGTTGATCGCCGCGACCAGTCCGTGCACTTCTCTCGGCACGCTGCCCGGCTTGAGCGGCTCGAGATGGTGGGCCGCGCGCGCTTCCACCTCGTCCGAGACCCGCAGCAGGCCCCCCAGGCTCCACCCGACCAGCACCCACACCAGCAGCGCCATCAGCGGGATCGCGACGAGCAGCGGAAGCAGCGTGCCCTCGGCGATGTCCTCGGCCAGCTCGGCGCGGATGTCCGCCAGCTCGCCCGACTGGTACCAGTATCCGCCAGGCGACCGCAGGGTGAACGTGCGCCAGTGCGCGCCCTCGATCACCACATCCGCGAAGCCCGGCGACAGCGGCGCGAGTTGCGTATCCGGCCCGCTGTCGGAACGCAGCAGCAGATGCCCGCCCGCATCGCGCACCTGGAACGCGAGCTTGGTTTCGTAGGCATGGCCGGTGGGAAACGCGAGCGCATCGCCGACACCGGTCGCAGCGCCTTGCCAGACCGCGATCACCATCGGATCGCCGGTCGCGCCGTGTTCGCCCAGATCGCCGAGCGGCGCATCGACCAGGCTCATCAGCACGCGGGACGAGTGCGCGAGCTTGGCATCGAACATCTCGCCCGCTTCCTGCAGGCCGGCGCGATAGCTGAAAGCACCGGCGACCAGCATGACGATCGACATCACGCCGATGATGCCGAACAGCAGCAGGCGGCGGATCGACTTCATGCGGTATCCGCCGATGGATCGTCCAGGGCGTAGCCGACGCCGCGGACGGTGCGGATCAGGCCCGGGTGCAGACGCTTGCGCAGGTAATGCACGTGCACGTCGACCGCGTTGCTGGCGACGTCTTCGTCCCAGCCGTAGAGGCGCTGCTGCGCGGTCTCGCGCGACACGATCCGGCCCGGGTGTTCCATCAGCAGCCGCAGGAGCGCGACCTCGCGACGCGGCAGGTCGATGACGCGGCCCTGCCAGGTCACCGTCAGCGAAGCCGGATCGAGTGCGAGGCCCGCGAAGGTCAAGGTCGGACTGGCCTGTCCACTGCTGCGACGGAGCAATGCGCGTACGCGCGCCAGCAGTTCGCCGTTGTCGAAAGGCTTGCCGACGTAGTCGTCCGCACCGAGGTCGAGACCGAGCATGCGTTCCGCGGCGCGTTCGCGCGCACTCAGCACGAGAATCGGCACCGTCGCGCCGGCTCGTCGCGCGTCGCGGATCACGTCGAGACCGTCCTTGCGCGGCAGGCCGAGATCCAGCACCACCAGATCGATCCCGCCGGTCTTGATGGCGGCGAGCGCACTGTTGCCGTCCTTGAGCCAGTCGACCGCATAGGCTGCGCGCCGGAGTGCGGTGCGCAGCCCTTCACCGAGCGATGGATCGTCTTCGACCAGCAGGATGCGCATGGACCGCAGTCTGTGGCGGGCGTCAGCGGCTGGCAAGGTGCCGGCGCACCTCGGCCAGCTTGCGCGTGGCCTCGGCGCGACGCCCGCGGTCGGCGACCTCCCGTCCGGCACGCGCCGGTGCGGCGATGGCCTTTTCGAACGCGGCTGCGGCACCGGACCAGTCGCCCTGGTCACGCAGGAAATCGCCGTAGAAATAGTTGGCATCGATATCGGTCGCATCGATCGCGAGCGCCCGCTGCAGATGCTCGCGCGCCTTGGCGTCGTCGCCGAACCCGACCGGCCAGCCCGGGACCTGGTAGTACAGCGCGCCGAGACTGGTGTGCGCCGCACCGCCGAGTGCGGTGTCATCGAGTGCGATCGCCGCCTCGAAGTCGCGTTTCGCCTGTTTCACCAGCGATAGTGCGCCGAGTCCCCCCCGCTCGCCGGCGAGACTGGAGCGCACGATGCCGTCCCAGATCAGCGCATCGGGATCGCGTGGTCGCGCGGCGACCAGCGCTTCGGACCGGCCGGCGAGCGCCACCAGTGCAGCGCCGCGCTGGGCCTTCGGTGTGACGTACGCAGCCTGTGCCCACTGATCGCGCACGGCTGCCACGGGCGCGGCGGGTTCGGCAGCGGGCGCAAGCGCGGGCATGAGGAGGCACGCCGCGAGGAGGGCGGCGGCGCGGCGTTCAGTGCGGAAGCGGATCATGGCGGTGCTCCTGGGAGACGGCGGAGGGTGCGCCACCGGCATGGTGGCGGATCAGCGGGAGTTGCTTGGCGAGGCTGCGGTCGACCAGTGCCGGCAGCAACGCGTTGATGCGCGCGAACAGCGCTTCGGACCAGCCGAGCTGGCGACGACGCGTGCCGCGTTCGATGGCATGCACCAGGGCATCGGCGACTGCAGCCGGTTCGTCCACGTGCGTGCCGAGTGCCCGGTTCAACGCATCCACGGCGGGTGCATTGAACGGAGTGCGGGTGGCCCGCGGCGCGATGTACTGGAAGCGCACCGTGCCGTCCGCATGCTCGCGGCCCAGCCCCTCGATCAGGCCGCGCAGGCCGAACTTGCTCGCGCTGTAGGCCGAGAATCCGGGGAACGCGAGGCTGCCGAAGGTCGAACCCACGGCCAGCACGGCGGCTTGCGAATGCGCCTGCAACACCGGCAGCAGGCAGCGGATCAGTTGCATCGGGGCGGTGAGGTTCGTCCGCACGAGCGCATCGAACTCGGCATCACTCTGAGCCGGGAACAGCCCGAATGCAGGCCGGGCATGCGCGAGCACGAGTACCGATGGCGACGGCAGCAGCGTGCGCGCGTGCGCGAGCAGGGATGCGCGGTCGGCGGGCTCGGTCAGATCGGCGGCGAACGGCGTGACCGCGCCCGCCGGATGGCTGCGGGCGAGCGCATTCAACCGATCCGCATGCCGCGCGACCGCCAGTACGTGCGCACCGCGCGCGACGAGTGTGGCCACCAGTGCCGCGCCGATGCCGCCGGTGGCCCCGGTCAGCAGGACGGTCCGCCCTTCGAGTTTCATCACGCAGCCTCCTCGTGGCGCACATCCACGTCGGACGTGCGCAAGGACCGGAAGACGTTGCCGTAGAGCACGTAGAAGCGCCGCGCCGCGTGGACTACCGCAGCCTGGTCGTCCGGATCGTCGAGGCGGTTCATCAGGCCCTCGAAGAAGCCGGCGTGCTCGATGTCGAGATCACCGTGCGACAGCAGATAGCTGAACGCCGTGCGCGGCAGGCCCAGCGAGGTTTCGATGCTGGTGGCCGCACGTGTCGCCAGCGCGACGCTCGTGCCTTCGAGCACCAGCACCATGCCGAAGAAGCCGACCGGATTGCCGCGTGCGATGGTGTCGTAGGCGTAGGCGACCATCAGCTCCGTCGCCAGTGATGGCTCGGACGCCGCGGCGGCCGCGCGGTCCGCATCGCAGGCGGCGATGTCGTCGAGCACCCACTCCTGGTGGCCCATCTCCTCTTCGATGTATTCGCCGATCGCGGTGCGCAGCCACTCCAGTCGCGCGGGCAGACGCGCACCGCATGCCATCAGCAGCGGCACGGTGTGGCGCACGTGGTGATAGGCCTGGGTCAGGAAGTCGATGTAGGTCTCGCGCGGGATGTCGCCGGCGAGGGCGCGCTGGATGATGGGCAGCGTGACGAGAGTGGCGCGCGCATCCGTGGTGTCGGCGAGCAGGCGTTCGTGAAAGGTCATGCGGGCAGTTCCTGTGCGGGAGAAGACGGTGGAGACGCGCTGGCGTCGTGATACGCATGCGCGATCGCATCGGCATACGCACGCGCGATCGCGTCGCGACGTGGGCGGCCGTTGTCGGTGAGCAGGCCGTCTGTCGAAGAGAACGGACGGTCTGCGCGGACGATGCGGCTCACGCGTGCGTAGTCGGGCAGGCCGGCATTGATCGCATCCAGTGCGCGCTGCACGGTCCCGGGATCGGCGTCGGGTCGCCGCAGCCAGACGACGGCGACGTTGAAGGGACGCGCTTCGCCGACCACGATCGCCTGGGCGAACAGCGGATGCTGCAGCAGTTCGCTCTCGACCCACTCGGGCGAGACGTTGCGTCCGAATCCGGTGATGAACATGTGCTTGCGGCGACCGGTGATGTGGACGAACCCGTCGCTGTCGACATGGCCCAGATCGCCCGTCGCGATCGCGCCCGGTGGCGGTGCGTTCTCGCCCAGATAGGACAGGCAGCGCACGCCGGCGACGTGGAGTTCGCCGTCGAGCACCGACACGTGCGCATGCGGCAGCGGGCGGCCGACGCTGCCCGGACGCATTCCGCCGGGTCGATTGAGGGCGACGACGGAGACGCATTCGCTCAGGCCGTAGCCTTCGAACACCGGCAAGCCGAGCGCAGCGGCGCGCGCGAGAAGCGCAGGTCCGACCCGTCCACCCCCCACCGCGACGAAGCGCAGGGATGTCGGCAGTGCGATGCCCTGTTCGGCCGTCGTGACCAGGGCCAGCAGCAGCTGCGGGAAGAGGATGATGCTGTGGGGCGCGTAGCGATGCAGGCACGCGACCAGGCGTGCGACATCGAGTCCGGCCGCACCGCTGTAGCCGATCTCGGCCAGCGACGGCACGGCGATGTCGGCGCCCGACAGCAGGGCGCCGTACAGGCCGGAGATGTTCTCCAGCAACGTCGAGAGCGGCATCAGGCACAGGTGCCGTGCCGGGGCGAGTGGCTGCGATGCGTGCGCCAGAGCACCTGCAACCGTCAGCAAGGCCGGCGCATCGATGCACACGCCCTTCGGCTGTCCGGTGGTTCCGGAGGTGAAGGTGATGCACGCGGTGCCTGTCGGCAACGGCGCGGCTTGCGATCTCGCGAGTACGCGTGCCCGCAAGCCTGCGATCAGCAGCGCCGCGTCGTCGTGGCGCGCGCCGTCGTCTGCGGTCACCAGCAGATCCGCGCCGCTGCGCCCCAGTGCGTGCGCCACCTGCGCCTGACTGAAGAACGTGGGGATCGGCACGTGCACGAGGCCGTGCGCGCGCAACGCAAGATCCAGAGCGAGCCAGTCCGGACCGTTGTCGAGCTGGCTGGCGACGATGCGTGCATCGCACCGGTGCAATGCTTCGGCAACGGCCAGAGCGCGTGCGCGCAGGCCTGGACCGTCGAGCGTGCCGGCACCGGCGAGCACGCACACCCGCGAAGTCCCGAGGGTCTGCAGCATGTCGGCGAAATCGCTCATGCCTGCGCCTCCAGTGCATCCAGGGTCGGAAGAGCGGCGCGCTGCGGCAGTTCGTGCCGGTTGCGTGTCTGCAGGAAGGCATGGCCGGCGGCCAGATCGCCGAACAGCACCTGCGGCTGCACTTCGTAATAGCGCCCCCAGTCGGTGGCGTCGTCCCGCAGGCGGGTGCGGTCGGCGTCGGCGAGCGCCACGGTATCCAGATGCAGGCGATCGAAGGCGTTGCGCAACTGGCGGGTCGCGGTGAACAGCACCCAGCGCAGACCCGCCGCGTGCAGCGTGCCGGTCAGATGCACGATCAGGGCGCGCGCATCGCCGCCACGCAATGCGGCGAGATTGCCCACTTCGACCAGTTCGTCCCGCGTTGCAGGGCCGCGGCCTGCCGCAGCGATGGCGCGTTCCGCCGGCGCATCGAGGTATTGCTCGACGAACAGCGGCCCCTCGGTGCCGATGCGCAGCCCCACCGCGGCCTGCAGGCGCCCGGCGTCGTCCCGGAACGCGAGCAGATGCGGCAGGAAGCTTCGCAGGTGCGCGCCGTAGCGCGCCCGATACACGTGACTGATGAAGCTTTCGACCTCGGCGCGCGCGGGGTCGTCGGGTTCGACGCGATCCCAACGGGTCCAGGGCGTGGCCGTGTGCGGCGCTTTGAGACTGTCCATGCGGCGGCATGCTGAGGACGCCGGATTACCGCTCGATTAGGCGGTTGTTAGGACTTCGTTCCACGTACGCGGGTGTGTCGGCAGGTGACACGAGATCGACACGGGTTCTAAGCGATCCACACCGCGCCACGCATCGGCCTGCGGTTCAATGCTCTGATCGTCGACACACGCACGTCGACGCACACACCCGTGCGCTCGATTCAGGGTAACCACATGCGTCTTCGGATTACCCGCTGCTGTCTCGCTGGAGCGTGTCACGTCCGGTCAATCGCGGCGTACTTGACGCCGGCTCGAGAGCAGCACGATCGCCGGTCTTCAAAAGGCGTGCCGGGGTTATGGAAAGCGAATGGCAGGTCCCATCTTTCTGTGCGCACTCGCACGAAACGAAAGCTGAATAGAGCGTAAGGTGCAGCTGGGCCGCATGTTCGGCCGGAATGATGCAATCCAGATGGCCAGTGTCACCGCGCCTCCAGTCAGCCGAAACGCGCCTTCTTTCGACTGGATCTCCGATCTCTCCTGTTGGGAAGTGTCGGCCACGCATGAATCCTGCGAATTCGCGCTCTCGGATTTTCTCGAGCGAAGCAATCTCTCGCTCGCGCAGGCGTGGTACGTCTATTTCCGGCGTTGGTGCCGCGTTCGCCGGCTGGAGGCACTCGAGCTCTACGATGCCCGCGCGCTGCCCGCGTTCTGCGGCATCGAGATGGTGCTGCTGATGCGGCGGCGGGCGAGTAACGAGTCCAACTGAAGACCGATCCCGGGCAGCTCTGCGTTCGAGGCCAAGGTCGAGATCACGGACGTTGACGATGCGCGATCCGCACACGCGAAGCCGGCGACCGCTCTGAAACGTGCGGGACACCCAGGCCCACCAGACCGGTATGGATGCAACGCCGCGCAGCCACCGTATCGACGTTGGCAGCACGACCGTCGTGCGCACCTCGTGCGCAGTGGGCGGGGTCAAGCCGGAAGCGACGCCGAGTCGGGCGGGTCTTCGGGTAAGACGTTCGCCAGCGGCGCCGCGATCAGTTCGACGAGTTCACACGCGGCCGGTTCGTCACCCTTGTCTTCGATCCCGGTCTGGCGCATGGGCCCGCAGAATTTATCGGCCACCTCTGCAAGACGTTCCTCGAGCCAGGGTTTCGAATCGGACGAGATCAGAGACCGCATGGCATCGGCGGATCGGTCGAAGGTCGTCTGCAGGGTCTCGGGCGACGCGCTCAGGCGCGCCAGACGTTCGAGCTCTTCGTCCAGCTCGGCCAGCGACGCGGTTGCATAGTCTCGCGATTCCACGATGCCTCCCGATCTGGCTGCGCCAAGCCGCGCATTGGCGCACGCGCACTGCATCCGTGTCGTGACGCCATCTTCCCGGTGGGACGCTTGCGCGGCGCCAGGAAGCGTGAGCGGGCCCGCTACCTTGCGTGCCGCGTGTCGGCATTGTGCGCGAAGGCGGTTTGGGGTGCGCACCGTGTTCGACCCGCAAACGCGCTCGGCGTGCGGTTGTTCATGAACAAGCCCGAGCCGGATTATCCGAAGTTGGCCCCGCTGTCGGACTCGATTTCCACCGACTCGCCTTCGAAATAGACCATGACACCCATGATGTGCAGCGGCATTTCGTCATCGCGACGGGCCGATTGCGAGCGGCGCATGGAGAATTCGAGTTCCGGGCGCAGGCGCAGCGGAACCTGGATGCGTCGCGGGCGCTTGCCCTGGGAATGCATGAAGAGGATCTGGCCTTCGATGTCGGTGAGCAGGCTCAAATCGAATCCTTGCCGCAGTTCCTGAAAAGGGGCGCGAATGATGGCGTCGCGTCGGGCCCGGGCGGCGCCAGACTGCCCAGGGCGAGCAGTGTCCGGATGTGCGTCTCAGAAGCTGAGACGCGCCTGGCCGTCCGACGGCGAGCGATCCGGCACGCGCGCGATCAGCGCTTCGGCAACGCGGCGTAGCGCGAGAGGTCGGGCGTCTTCGGCTTGGACGCGAACACACGCGAGAACAGTTTGATCAGCCCCGGCCGGGTCGCCACCGCCAGCACGCGATGCAGCACCGCGATGCCGGCGCGGGTACTGGGATGCAGCAGGCGGGGCCCGAACTTCGGAATGCCCTGGGCCTGTTCCACCATCGGCCGCATGGCGCGTTCGTAAGCGTCGTAGGCGGCCCGCGCATCGTCTTGCAGGGCCAGCTCGCCGGCCAGCACGTACGCGCCCGTGACCGCCAGCGTGGCGCCGACACCACCGAGTGGGGTCACGCACCAGGCGGCGTCGCCGAGCAGCACCACGCGGCCTTTCGACCAGCGCGGCATGCGCACCTGGCGCAGCACGTCGAAGTAGAAGTCGTCGGTGGTCGCCATGTGCGCGAGCACGCGCGGCGTCTGCCAGCCGGCATCGGCGAAGCGTTCGCGCAGCCAGGCCTGCTGGCGTTCACGCGGCCAGTCCTGCTCGTCGCCCGGCTGTTGCAGGGCGGTCAGCGTTGCGCGCGCGGTGCCGTAGGGATCGGGCCGCAGGCTCACGCTGCGCCGCTCGGTCGCGGTGTACCAGCGCCACAGCCGGTCGTCATCGGCCTGCCCGGGAATCGTGAAGTAGGCGCACAGCATGTCCATCCAGCGCGGGTCGTTGTCGCCGGGAAACACCAGCTCGCGCGTCGCCGAGCCGACGCCCTCGGCGATGAGCACGTGATCGAACCGTTCGGTGGTGCCGCTGTGGAAGGTCACGCGTACGCTCTCGGCGCTGTCGTCGAGGGCGGTGATCCAGTCGTCGAAACGGAAGGTGGCGTGTTGCTGCGCCGGCGCGTGGATCAGTTTCGCCAGATCGCCGCGCAGGATTTCCATTTCCGCCGTCGGGCCGTCTTCGCCGGGCGGTGCGACGACCTTGGCGACGATCCGTCCCCGTGCATCCACCCATGCCGTGCCAGTCTCGCCGGTACCGGCATCGAGCGCGGCCTGTTCCAGATCCATGCGGCGCAGTACCTCACGGCCGACGCCGCGGATGTCGACGTTCTGCCCGCCATCGCGGAAGGCCGGTGCACGCTCGACCACGGTGACGTCGAAGCCGGACCGGCCCAACCACCACGCCGCGGTATTGCCGGCGATGCTGGCGCCGGTGATCAGGATGCGTCGCGTCATGGGGGGGCGTATCCGGGGCGGGAGGCGCCAGCATCCGCGGTGCTTCGGCTAGGGCGGGTGAGGGCGTGACCGGTGGCCTGGAGCCGTCTGGCGATCGCCGGTCGCCGCGCTGCATTGCGGCAACGCCCTGTCCCCGGAAGTCGCCATGACCGATGGCAGGCGCTGCGCGCCGGGCGCGCGGCTAGCCTGCGCGTCGTTCCGAGGGGATCGAGGGAGAGGGGTGTGGGTCGAGGGTTCATCCGCTGCGTAATGGCCGCGCTCGCGCTCGCGTGCGCGCCTGCGTTCGCGGTCGAGATCGACGGGCGGATCGACCCCGACGAATGGACGGGCGCGCAGCACATCGTCGACTTCCGCAGGGTGCAGCCGCTGACCGGCGAACCCGGTTCCCTGCCCACCGAAGCGTGGGTGCTGGCGACGCCGGAAGGCCTGGCCGTGGCGTTCCGCAACGTGCAGCCGCCCGAGGTCGCGCGCTCGCGGCAGAAGGTGCAGCGGGATTTCGACGAGCAGGTGGACCGGGTCAACGTCTTCGTCGATTTCGACGGCGACGGGCGCACCGGGTACGCGTTCACCGTGAGTGCGAGCGGCGGTATCGCCGACGAGATCATCACCAACCAGAACGATTTCAACAGCGACTGGGACGGGCAGTGGCGCCATGCCGTGGCCGAGGACGACGACGGCTGGTCGGTCGAGCTGCTGATTCCCTGGCATACCGCGCCGATGCGCGACGGCGTGGACGGGCAGCGCACGCTCAAGGTGTTTCTCGCGCGCGTGATCGGCTCCACCGGCGAACGCATGGCCTGGCCGGTGGCGAGCTTCGAGCGCCCGCGCTTCCTGTCCGACTTCGCGCCGATCACCGTGCAGCAGTACAGCCAGTCGCTGCTCGCGGTCACGCCGTATGCGTCGGGCCTGTATGACAACGTGCGCAAGGGCCGGGACTTCAATGCCGGCGTCGACGTGTTCTGGAAACCGAGCAGCCGTTTCCAGCTCGCCGCCACCGTGCATCCGGATTTTGGTCAGGTCGAAAGCGACGATCTGGTGGTGAACTTCAGCGCCACCGAAACCTTCATCAGCGACAAGCGGCCGTTCTTCACCGAAAACCAGGGCATCTTCGAGCTGACCACGCCGTCCGATTTCAGCCAGCAGCTCTACACGCGGCGCGTGGGCAGCACCGGCGACATCCAGGCGGCGGTCAAGTTCAACGGCAGCCTGGGCCGCGCGAACTACGGCGTGTTCGTGGCCGAGGAAGACGGCCCGACCGGACGCGCCTACCAGGCGCTGCGGCTGGTGCGCGATTTCGAATCGCAGAACCTGGGCGCGATGCTGACCCGCGTCGACGATCCGTTCCGCGCGCGCGAGGCGACCGTGCTCGGCGTCGACCACAACTGGCGCCCGACCGCGCGCTGGAATGTGCGCACGCGCCTGCTCGGCAGCCGCATCGAACAGGCCGGTGACACCGAGCAGGATGTCGGCGCGACACTGTGGGCCGACTACGAGATGGACGACGGCTGGCGCCAGCAGTGGATTGCCATGCACTTCGGCGACGCGCTGGAGATCAACGACTTCGGTTATCTGTCGCGCAACAGCACCAACTACCTGCATTGGGAAGTCCGCAAGCGCTTCACCGATCTGCCCGAGACCGCGCGCAATGCGTCCGTCGACTGGCGCTGGCGCATCAGCACCAGTCACAACGACCGCGGCGACAAGCTCAACGACCAGTTCCGCATGCGCCGCCAGAGCCAGCTGCGCAATGGCGGCACCGGCGACGCCCAGCTTGAAATCGAAAGCGCCGGCGTCAACGATCTGCTGCTGCGCGGCAACGGGCTGGTGAAGCTGCCGGAGAGCTTCAGCGCGACCTACGAGTACGAGCGCCCACGCGAAGGCAACTGGGCGCCCGGGTACGGCGCCGAAGTCTTCAGCGGTGGCCTCGCCGGCAACGACGCGATCGGCTATGCGGGCTGGCTGGGCGGCACGTATTTCGTCAGCGATGCGTTCCGCCTGAACGCGGAAGTCGTCGCGATCCGGCGGCCGGACTGGCTGATCTGGCAGGGGCCGGTCGAACCCGGACTGGTCGGTGCGTTCGACGGTCGCGAAACGCGGTTGAGCGCAGGCATGGACTGGACGGTCGATGCTCGCCAGGAACTGCGCGTGAAGCTGCAGGCCATCGGCATCGGCGCGCGCGCCACCGGCGCGTGGCGTTTCGATCCGGCCGGCAACGCGATCGCGGGCGCCGATGCCATCGACGATTTCAACGTGCGCAATCTCGGCTTCCAGGTGCGCTACCGCTACGAGCTGGCGCCGCTGTCGTATCTGTACGTGGTCTACGCGCGCGGCGGCTTCGCGCGCCAGCCGGGCAGCGACGGCGTCGGCGACGCTCTGTTCGACAGCCTGTCGCTGCGCGACGACGAACAGCTGGCGGTGAAGCTGAGCTACCGCTTCGAGCTGTAGCGCGCATCGCGAGCCGGGCGCGCCGCGTCTCAGCCGCTGAGGCGGCCACCGGCCACGCTGCGGCCATGGAATGGCAGACCAACCCCTTGCTGCGGGAAGAGATCGGCGTGGCGCGGCGCGTGCCGCGCACGATTCCGCTGCTCTACGACTGGCGCGAGTGCGCCGGCGTCACGATGCTGATGTGGAAGGGCAAAACGGTCGGCGCGGTGTATCCGGGCGGGCGTTACTGGCTCAGGTGGCGGCGCAGGGAATACGTCGGCACCGCGGCGTCGCCGGCGCAGGCCAAGCGGTTCATGGCGCGCTGGATCGGCGCACGTCGCCACACCGCGCCGCTGCTGGACGAAGACCTGCCGCCGAAGGCGCTGGTGCCGCTGGAGGTGTTCCTGCGCGAGTACGAGGCGAGCGGGTATTGAGCGCGCACGGGCCGGCGCGCCGCCTCAACCCGCGGATGCGACCAGCGGTGCCCCGGATTTCGTCGGGTAACTCAGCAGCCACAGCAGCACGAGCAGGCCGCCGACCGGCGCCAGGCTGATGAGTTGCCACCACGGGCTGAAACCGGCATCGCGCAGGCGCCGGGTGCAGGCCGCGATCCAGGGCAGCAGCACGACCAGCGATGCGAGCTGCAACGGCAGCGGGCCGGTCGCCTCGCCGAGCAGACCGGCGAGCGCCAGCACCATCGTCACCGCGAGCGCGAACCACCAGAAGTCCGCGCGCCCGGTGGTGCCGGTGAACTCCAGGCCGCGCAGCACGCCGTCGCGCATCGCCGCGATCGCGGGTTGGCAGGGTGCGGGCGTGCCCAGCAACAGGCGCTCGGCTGGCACTTCGAACACGGCTGCGAGGGCGCGCAGGGATTCGGTCGATACCTTCGCCCCGGATTCGAGCCGCTGGATGGTCCGCAGGTTCAGGCCGCTGAGCTCGGCCAGTTGCTCTTGCGACCAGCGGCGGCCGGTCCGCAGCTCGCGGAGGTAAACGCTGTCGATCTGCATGGGTGCCTCGCTCGTGGATCCCGGATGGCGCCCATCATCCCGCCGCCGCGCGGCATCGCGCTACGATCCGGAGCCGACACGGGGCCGACATTCGGCCGCCACGGGGCCAGGGCGCTGTGGAGTCCGGGCGTCATCCAGGCGGGGCCCAGGGCGGCGCTGTCGTGGGAACAGGCATCGCGCAGATCGGTACGCCGCGCGCGCGGGACTATGCGCCTGCTTTAGGCGTACTGTGCTGAACGAGCGCTCGGGGCATCCGCCGGATGGACTCGTTACGCCTCGACCCGCGGGGGTGGTCCAGTGACATTGCAGATGTTCAAGCCCGTCCCCTCGTCGGCGCTGCAACCCGATGCAGAGAATGCGAGCGAGCGGTTCACGCGCGCGCTGGTTGCCCTCACGCGCCAGGTCTGGAGCCCCGAGTGCACGTTCGAGACGGCCATCGGGGCGATCTGCCAGACCGCGGCCAGCGCGCTGCAGATCGAGCGGGTGAGCGTATGGAACTACGAGGCCACCGCGTCCTGCCTGCGCTGCCTGCACGTCTACGACGCGAAGTCGGGCCTCAGCGCCCCGTTCGACGCGCTGGAAACGCTGCCGCTCGACGAGGACGACTACATCGCGCCGTTCAAGGATGTACGGACACTGGAAGTAGACGAATTGCAGCGCGACGCCGAGATGGCGCGTTCGCATCTCGCGCTGCGCGATTACCTGCAACGCCACCGCATCCATGGTGTGCTCGACGCGCCGGCCTTCGTCGGTGGCGAGCTGCAGGGCGTCATCTGCCATGAAAGTCTGGAGGGCGCACGCACCTGGTCGCCCGAAGAAACCACGTTCGCCGCGAGCATGGGCGATTACGTGGCGATGGCGTTCGAGATCGCCCGGCGGCGACGGGCCGAGGCCGAGGTGGAGCATCTGCGGCTCCATGACGGCGCAACCGGTCTGCCGAACCGCGACTACATGACCGAGCTGATCCGGCAGCGCTTTCTGGGGGGCCCGCTTCGCAAGAACGAGATCCTCGCCATCGTGCACGTGCAGATGGACGTGAGCCGAGGGGTGGCCTGGTCGCCAGGTGCGCCGAGTGTGGACGAGGTGATGGGGCGCGTCGCGCAGATCCTGCGTTCCTTGATGGGCAACGACACCGAGCTCGCGCGGACCAGCGCCGAGGGATTCAGTTTCCTGGTCAGCACCCACCCGGCGAAGCGGACCGTGATCCGTCTGGCCGAGTCCATCCTCACGACGCTCGAGTCGATGGACTGGCACCACGCCGATGTCGATCCGGGTGCGAGCATCGGCATCGCGGTGGCCGAGCAGGCCGTTGCCCAGGATGCCCTGCTGCTGTTGCAGCAGGGCGAAGAGGCCGCCGCGCAGGCGCGCGCAGCCGGTCGGTTCGGCTACGCGATCTACGACACCGAACACCATGCCTCGCTGGTGGAGGCGTTGCGCTTCGAGCGCGCCTTGCGTGACGGATTCGCCAACGGCGAGTTCGAGCTGCACTACCAGCCCGAATACGACGCAGGACACGGCCGGTGGGTGGCGGCCGAAGCGCTGTTGCGCTGGCGCTCGGGAGAGCAGCTGCGTGTGGCAGGCGAGTTCATCGGAGTCCTGGAGCCGTCCCGCCTGATGGTGAACGTCGGACGCTGGGTGCTGCGTCAGGCCTGTCAGGATGCGACGACCTGGCCGGCCAACGCGGCAGGCACCGCGCCGAGCGTGCGGGTGAATGTGTCGGCACGACAGTTCGACGAATCCGGCCTGCTGGAGGACGTACGGGCCGCGTTGGACGCGTCGGGGCTCGATCCCGCACGACTGAGTCTGGAACTCACCGAAACCACGCTCATGCGCGACATCGACCATGCACTCGACATCCTGCGGCCTTTGCGAGAGATGGGCGTGCAGGTGGCGATCGACGATTTCGGGACGGGGTATGCTTCGCTGGTCTACCTCAAGCGCCTGCCCGTGGATGCGCTGAAGATCGACCGCAGCTTCGTGGAAGGCATGCCCGACAGCGCGGCGGATCTGGCCATCGTGCGGGCGGTGGTCGGCCTCGCCGCCGCGTTCGAAATCGAGGTCATCGCGGAAGGTGTCGAGACCCAGGCGCAGGCCGCTTCGCTGGCGGCCGCCGGGGTGCATCGCCTGCAGGGCTGGCTGTACGGCAAGGCGATGCCGAATGCGGCGCTGTGCCAGGTGCTGAAGGCCCCCGTGGAATCGGAGTCGCTGCCGTCCCGGTGAGGCGGCCGCGGACCGGCGCGCAGAAATTCGTAACGAAAGCCAGGCGTCAATGAACCCATGATCGACGCGCGTCGGACGAACCGTGTGCAGGCAGTCCGGCGCCTATCCATTGCGCAATGTGGAACACCAGGCAGACGAAGCCGACGGTAAGGCGGTGTTCTCCGTAGCGGCCACGACGGCCGCTCTACGATGCCGGGCGCCTCGAGCGCCCGGCTGGAAGCAACGGGTGATGACGTGCCTGATACATACAACTGGCTGCTGGACATCCCGTTCTGGGAAGCGAGCCCCATGGGCCGCGAGTCGAAGACGTTCGCACTGGAGGACTTTCTGGCGCGGAGCAATCGGCCCCCGGATCGGGCCTGGGCGGTGCATTTCAAGCGCTGGTGTCGTCTGCGACGCGCCGACACCCTGGAACTTTACGAGGCACGCTCGATCGGCCGGGTGCACGGGGTGGAGATGCTGATCGTCACGCGCTACCGGGCGAACCACACGCCCAGCCCGGGGCAGTCGATCAACTGAGGTCGGAGATCAGACAACACCTGATCGCAACGCCTGCGCGTTTACGGTGGCGCCCTCTGCGAGCCCCGCTCGCGATCGCAGGATCCCGCCATGCCAGAGCCGACCATGACCGCCATCGCCATCCGGGGTGGCACGGGGGACGCCGCCGCGCTGCATCCGGTGCAGCGGCCACGGCCGGTGCCCGCAGACGGCGAAGTGCTCATCCGCGTGCGCGCGGCAGGCGTCAATCGCCCGGACATCGCCCAGCGCGGCGGCACCTATCCGCCCCCACCCGGCGCACCCGACACGCTGGGGCTGGAAGTCTCGGGTGAAATCGTGCGTGGCGCTGGGCGTTGGCAGGAAGGCGATCGCGTCTGCGCGCTGCTGGGCGGGGGCGGCTATGCCGAGTACGCCGTGGCCGATGCGCGCCACGTGCTGCCGATCCCGGACGGCCTCGACTGGGCCCATGCCGCGGCGCTGCCGGAAACGGTGTTCACCGTCTACGCCAACGTGTTCGAACACGGCGCGCTGCAGCCGGGCGAATGGCTGCTGGTGCATGGCGCGACCTCGGGCATCGGCGTGGCCGCGATCCAGATGGCCAAGGCCGCCGGCGCACACGTGCTGGCGAGCAGCCGCGGCGCCGACAAGGCGGCGCGGACCCGTGCACTCGGCGCGGACGTGTCCGTCGATACCTCGACGATGGAGTTCGGTGCGATCGCGAAGGAACACAGCGGCATCGACGTGGCGCTGGACATGGTCGGCGCGCCGACGTTCGACGCCACGCTGGACGCGCTGAATCCGAAAGGCCGCATCGTCTACATCGCGACGCTCGGCGGCCCGGTGCTGCAGGTGCCGGTGATGAAGATCATGCAGAAGCAGGCCGTGCTCACCGGCTCCACCTTGCGTCCGCGCAGCGCCGACGAGAAAGCGCGTCTGGCCGTCGCCGTCGAGCGCATCGTCTGGCCGTGGATCGCCGACGGACGCGTCAACGCGATCATCGATCGCAGGTTCCCGCTGGCCGAAGCCGCCGCCGCGCACGCGTATCTCGAAAGCGGCGAGCACTTCGGCAAGGTCGTGCTGGAGGTCGCATGAGCGCGACGCCTGCCGGGCTTCCCGTCGGCGCGATCAACGCGCACTGGACCACGCTCGACGACGATGTGATGGGTGGCCACTCCCGCAGTCGCGTCGAGGTACGTGCGGGCGTGCTGCATTTCAGCGGCGCCACGTCGCTGGAGGACAACGGCGGCTTCGCCTCGATCCGTGCCCGCGGCGCGTTCGATCTCCACGGCGTGCCCGCGATGCGGCTGCGCGTCCGCGGCGATGGCCGCGCCTACCAGCTGCGCATCGCCACCGATGCACGCCATCGCGGTTCGAACGTGTCCTGGCGTGGCAACTTCGAGACCCGCGCCGGCGACTGGATCGAAGCGGACGTCGCGTTCGCCGACATGCAGCCGACGTATCGCGGCACCGTGCTCGACGGCCCGACGCTGGATCTGTCGAAGGTCGAAGAAATCGGATTGCTGATCGGCGATGGCCAGGCCGGTGACTTCGCGCTGGACGTCGCGTGGATCAGGCCGGTGGCCGGATAGCAGAGCGACGCCCGCGGCCGCTACGATGCGCGCTGGCTTCGGACACGGGCACGGTCACCGGATGCGTCGGACAGGATGTCTGCTTGCGCTCTTGCTGTGGAGTTTCATTGCACACGCCGCGGTCCCGTGGTCGCCGATGCACCCGACATCGGTCGTGCAGGCCGCGGGCGACCCGAGTGCACCCGGCGGCGCGACGGTGACACTGTCGACCGAGGTGACAGGCCCAGCGGGATCCGGCGCGATCACCTCTGTGGATGCGACGGCGTTCCGTGGTCGCGAAGTCGAACTGTCTGGCGTGCTCGAGGTCACGCACGGTGCGGGCGCAGCGGCGCTGTGGTTGCGTGCGGACGGGCCTGCCGGACGTCTGGCGTTTTCAGCACGGGCAGCCGCCCCGTCACGCTGCAGAACGGTGCACAGCCGCGCACGCTCCAGTTGTACATCCCGATGGACGCCACGCATCTGAAGTCCGGGGTCACACTGCAGTCGGCGGGTGCCGTGCGCGCCACTGCATTGAGACTGACGGCATTGGAGCCGGCGCGGGATACCGGTTCCGCCTACGCGCTGCTGGAGACGGCGATCTCGATAATCCGCGCGCACGCGCTCGATACCGCGCGTGTCGATTGGGCGGCGCAGTCACGTCGTTTGACACCGGCCTTGAAGGACGCGCCTGCGCAGGAAGCGCACGCGCACATCGAAGCGGTGCTCGAAGCGCTCGGCGACCGGCACAGTGCACTCCTGCCCAGGCGAGCGGCGGCGGACTATCGCGCCGGTGCTGTCGCGACGCAGTCGATCGACGCGCACGTGCGCGATGGCGTGGGCTACGTCCGGGTGCCGGGCGTGCGCGGTTCCGATCGCGAGGCCGGCCGGATCATCAGCGCTGCCCTGTGCCAGGCCATCGAGTCGCACAGCGCGGCGGCGTCTTCCGGTTGGATCGTCGACCTGCGCGAAAACGGCGGTGGCGCGATGTGGCCGATGCTCGCAGGCTTGCGCCCATTGCTGGGCGATGTACACATCGGCGCGTTCAAGGATCGTGCGGGCGCGTCGAGCCCATGGAAGCCCCGACCGATCGATGCCTGCAGCGCGGACCTCCTCCACGTCCCGGTGGCGGTGCTCATCGGTGCCCGCACCGCGAGTTCGGGCGAAGCGGTCGCGATCGCATTCAAGCGACGCGACCGGACGCGATTCTTCGGAACGCCCACCGCCGGACTGGCGACATCCAACCAGACATTCCCGCTGCCCGATGGCAGCGTGCTGATGCTGACGACCGCGGCGTTCGTCGATCGCGCGGGCGCGGCGTACCCGGACGGCGTGCCGCCCGACGTGCAGGTGGACGATGCGCAGACCGCGATCGACATCGCTACGGAGTGGCTGAAATCGCAGCAGCTTTGAGCGGAGGATGTTCCGCACCAGCACCGGACGCGATCGCAAGCATCAGCGGCGATCGCGTGATGTGCGTCTGGGCGCGAATAGCCCTCCGTGACCTTCGGCACTGCATGTTGACTACATCTGTAGTCAACATGCGCGTCGTTGATCGGACAGGAAATTCGAATGCGCATCTTTCTTGCGACCGCGATTCTTTGTTGTGCCGCATCGGGCATCCCTGCAGCGAATGCGGCGCAGGTCTCCGATGCGCTCGCGACCATCGAATCGAAAGCGGCGGCCTCGCATTCGGACGCGGTTCTGGTCCTGCGTGGCGACACGGTGCTGTTCGAAGCGGCCACGTCCGCAGAACCGGTGGCACTGATGTCCGCCACGAAATCGATCGTCGCACTGGCGATCGGACTGCTGATCGAGGATGGCAAGCTGGGCTCCATCGACCAGCCGGTCAGCACCGTGTATCCCGAATGGGCGCAGGGCAGGAAGCGTGAGATCACGATCCGGATGCTGCTCGACCATACGTCGGGCCTGCAGAACGTGCCGAACGCGGGAGTCGAACTCGAGAGTGCGCCGGACCTCGTGCAACTCGCGCTGGCAGCGGAGCTGACGAGCGCGCCCGGCACGACCTTCGCCTACAACAACAAGGCGACGAATCTGCTGACCGGCATCGTCGGCGCGCTGGCCGGCGAGCCGATCGACCGCTACGTCGCCGCGCGGATCTTCGCGCCACTGGGCATCACCGATTACACGTGGATGCGCGATGCCGCGGGCACACCGATGGGCATGGCCGGGCTCGCCCTGTCGGCCCGTGATCTCGCCAGACTCGGGCGTCTGATTCTGGACAAGGGCATCGCGCCTGATGGCCGACGCATTCTGGGCGAGGATTTCACCGCGATGCTGACGGCGGAAAGCGCGCGTTCGCCTGAGGTCGGCCTGCTGTGGTGGCGACATGCCGCGTGGGAGCGCTACACGCTCAAGGACGAGGCGCGCGCCTTCCTCGCGGACAAGGCCGTCGCTCCGGATGTGCGCGATGCACTGCTCGCCACCGCCGGCATGCAGTTCGGCAGTCGGATCGCGCTGACGGATTTCCTGGCACAGCGACTCGGGCCGGCGTGGCCGGCGCGATACGGCGAAGAGATCACCGGACGCGGCATCCGCCTCAGCGACATGTTCACGCAAGCCCGTGGGCCGGTACGTGCCTACGCCGCGAACGGCTATCTGGGCCAGCATCTGGTGATCGTGCCTGCCCAGGACATCGTGGCGGTGCGGCTCATCCACCGCCGGGAGACGCATGCGTTTCCCGGCGACGACTACGCGGATTTCGTCGGCGATGTCCTGCGTCTCGCGGATGCCGTGGAGGCGGACATGCCCGAAGCCTGAGGGCGCACGATCAACCGGACGCGTCCGTGTGCGCGCTGCGTTCTGCGTACCAGTCGACATACGGCGAATTCTTGGCCAGATGCCGGTTGTAGTCCGGCGTGCCATCGCGCCACCACACGGGGCCGCGTTCGCCGAGTGCGTGCTTCGCGACATCCACGTCGCGACGCGCCTGCGTCAGGGCAGTGGCGTCATCCGCCTGCTTCGCGTCTTTCACCGCACGCCGCGCATCCATCAGCGCATCGACCAGGCGCCGGCGTTCCGCCTCCGGCAGCCCGGGATTGCTCGCGCGCCACAGCCGACCGCGCACGATGAGATAGCGGCCGTCCGGTGTGAGCAGTTGCGGCATGCGATGTGCGCGTGATGCGGTGACGCGCGAGTCTAGACACAGGTCGCGTGTGCACTGCGCATGTGCGCTTCACGGCATGCGAAGGTCTGCGCCGCGAGGATCGGTGTTCCGGGCCGCCGATGTGCGCGGCCGTCATGTACGAGGTCTGCATGTCCCAGCCGACACCCGCTGCGCTCCCACCCGCCGCCATCGCGAAGGCGCTGGCCATCGCCATCGTCTCGACCGCATTGCTCGCCGCGTGCTCGCCGGCCGACGATGCAGCCGAACCGGCGGCCGATGTGCCTGCAGTTGCGCCGACGCCGACGGCTGCCGACGAAGTCGCACCCGAGCCTGCCACACCTGCGCCCGTGGCCGCGGGCGGCACCGTGGGCGGCGATGGATCGCAGATCGTGCTCGACACCTTGACCGAAGCCGACGTGACCGGCGCGAATCTCCAAGGTGAGCTCGCCTGCAGTTTCTCCGAAGACGGCCGGCCGCCGCTGCTGCACGCGGTGGGCGTCGTCGGGTCGCAGGATCCCGCGCAGGGCGTCGTGAAAGTTGCCGGCTATGTCGAACCCGTGCGAGCGCCTGGCGGCTTCGACGGGATGACGCAGAACCCGACGTTCACCGGTCAGGGGAAAACGATCCGCATCGAAGAAACCGGCGCGGCAATCGGCGGTGGCGAATCGCCGCCGCGTCCAGCCACGCTGACCTACCTGCGCGCCGATGGCGCGAGCCGCACCCTCGAAGGTCGCTGGCAGTGCGGGCCCTGATGCCGCGGCGATAGCACCGCGAATGTCATGCAGCACATCCGGGCAGCTTCGGCTGCCCGGATGGCGTCAGTGCGGGTGACGCAGGCAGAACGCGAGGATCAGCGCGGAGGCATCCGGGCCCTTGGCATCGGTGTGGCTACCTGACGGATCGCCGCCGCTCCACGCATGACCGGCGCCCGTGATCAGCACGTGCTCGACGCGGGCGTGGCCTTCGGCATCGACGAACGCGGTGTGCGTGCATTCGCGGCCGTTGATCTTCGTGGTGCCCGACACCTCCGCGCGCAGCGGTGGAACCGTCGCGGTGCCGGCGGTCGCATCGGCCACGATCGCGCTGCCGTTGTCGGGCCGCACGGTGTGGTCGGCCGTGCCGTGGATGACGATGGTCGGCACGCGCTGCGCATCTGCCTGGGTCCGCGTTTCGGGCCGCGTGCTGCGGCCCTGCATTGCGGCGAATGCGCCGGGCACGTCGGTCGCCGCGGCGAAGGGCAGACCCGAATGCGCGCCGACGGCGGCGAACTTTTCGGGATAGGTGCGACCGAGAATCACCGCCATGGCCGCGCCGGCGGACAGTCCCGCGACATAGACGCGGCGCGTATCCACACGATGACGGCGGGCGATGTCGTCGACGATGCCGGCCAGGATGGACGGTTCGCCGGCATCACGCGCCTGATCTTCACTGCGGAACCAGTTCCAGCATTTCTGTCCGTTGTCGCGCGCGGTCTGCGCCGGATACGCCACGATCACACCGTGCGCATCGGCAAGGGCGTTCATACGCGTGCCGGCCGCGAAGTCCGCGGGTGTCTGCGTGCAGCCGTGCAGCATCATCATCAGCGGCGCGACGGCGGCATCGGCCGCAGCGAGCGCCGGCGGCACATACAGGGTGTAGCTGCGCGTGCCGGCGTGGTTGCTGTAACTGTGCTCGGTGGTCGTGCCGCGCGCGGTGCGTGTCGTCGGCTCGGCGCCATGCAGGCGCGTGTTCGGCCGATCCGGGCCCGAGGTCTCGTCGTGCGCAGGTGAGGCCTGCGCGGAAGCGGCGTCCGGCGACAGGAGGCCGGCCTGCTGCAGGGCGTCCTGGATCGTCTTCTGCACGCCGGTCGCATTGCCATCGGCGCGGATGCCCGCCGACGACAGCGCATCCTGGATCGTGGTCTGGATCTGCTGCGCACCGGCAGTACCGCGGTCGAGCACGGATTTCGGGACCAGTGCGGTCATCGCCGGCGCATGCCGGCGGAACAGGGAGCTGAAGGATTTCAAGAGAGGCGCCAGGCGGAGAGGGGGAGTCCGCCTGCGCAGCGTACGGCCGGGCGTGTGAGCGCGATGGTGTAGCGCGGTGCACGTCCTGAATCGTGATTGCGGCGTTCAGTCGCCGGCGCGACGGAGCGGGGCTGGACCCCGCTCCGTCGCGCCGGTGCACTGCGGTCAGGGCGAGACGCGGCCTTCGATCGAATCGTCGAGCGTCTTGCCGATCGCGGCACCGACGACCATCTTCGACGCGGCGACGAAATCGCCGTGCTTGTTGTCCCAGTAGTAGCCACCGGTCGGCTTCACCTGGATCACGGTGATGCGCGGGTCGTCCTTGCCCCCGGTGAACCAGGTTTTCATGATCGGATTCCACAGGTCCTCGATACGCTGGCGATCACGGCTGATCGTCGCGTGGCCGTCGAGGGCGAGAAAGCCCGAGTGCTTCGAGGCCTGGAAGTACAGGCGCACGGCGGGGTCGGCCTCGATCTCGGCGTTCTTGTGGCTGTCGGACGCGCTGAGAAACCACAGTGCACCGGATGCGTCGGCCTCTTCGATCGCCATCGGCCGCGTGCCGCCGGTTTCGCTGCCAGACAACGGCGTGGTGCAGAAGAAACACGACTCTGCGTCCTTGGTCATGTCGCGGATGCGCGCAGCGGCATCGGTGCCGGCGAGATCCTCGCGGTTGTGTTCGGGCTGGTTGCGGTTGATCGAATCCATGGATGTCTCCGGAAGATGAAGTGCGAGTCGCTGTGGATGGCGCGGCGCGTGGCAGACGGACGCGTCAGTGCGCGCTGGCGCCCGGTGTGGCCGTCGCGTCGTCGTAGGACGCGCGGTTGGCGTCGTCGGAGACATCGGTGACCAGCGGACGGTCCGTGCGCGCCGGCGCCTCGTCTTCGATCCCGGGCGCGGCGGATGCGCGGCGCTGCCAAGCCTGGTAGGCGAAGTAACCGAGTGCGCCAGCGGCGGCGATTCTGAGAAGTCCCATGGGGGTGTCCTGTATCGAGTGGTGAGGGAAGGGCAGCGTCTGTGGCATCAGACACGCAGACGTCCGGATCCGGCGGACTGCGTGGAACCGGGACGCTGCACCCGCTGCCGTGAATCCCGAGCGACGCAACAGCATTCATGCGCGGCGAGGCGATGCATCGACAGGCAGGCTTCATGTCGCCGGCGGCCATCGGGCGACGTGGCCTGCACGGTCGGAGGCATGGACACCGAATCGCGGTGTCGCCAAGATGGCCGCGGGGAAGAAAAAGGACAGGGGCGTTATGGCGCGTTGGATGCGTCGTGTGTGGGCGGTGCTGCTGTGCATCGTGCCGGTCGTAGTGTGGGCGCAGCCATCTGCAGTGGATCTGGCGCCGTATCTGCGGCAGCCGCAGTTCCAGAGCGTGAAGATATCGCCCGACGGTGACTACTACGCGGTGATCACCGCGCTCGAAGACCGTACCGCGCTGGCGGTGGTGCGCGCGTCCGACAACGTGCCGACGGCCAAGGTCGTCGGCAAGCGCGATTCGGTGGTCGAGGATTTCTGGTGGGCGAACGATGAGCGCATCGTGGTCGCACTCGCCAGCAAGCGCGGGTCGCGCGACGAGCCGAGTTCGATCGGCGAACTGCACGCGGTGAATGCCGACGGTAGCCATCCGCGATTGCTGGCCAGCCCGTTCGGCGCGCGCGGACCATTGGATACCACGGTGCAGTTGCTGCTCGAGCCTTCGGTCTACCTGTTCGACACGTTGCCCGGCGACAGCCGCAAGGTGCTGGTCTCGGCGGTCCCGCAGATCAGCGCCCCCAACGTGCGCGTGGAGCGGCTCGACATCTACACCGGCCGGCGCGACACGGTGGCGATGGTCCCCGTGCGGCGCGCGAAGTTTCTGGCCGACGCGCAGGGCCGCGTGCGCTTCGCGTCCGGCGCGAATGCCGACAACGTGCAGAAGCTGTTCTATCGCGAAGACGACGGCAGCCCATGGCGGCAGATCGACGCGAGCGCGTCGGCTGGCCGGAATACCTACGCGCTGGGGTTTTCCGAAGACGGCCGCGTGGCGTATCTGCAGATCGAACAGCCCGACGGGCCGGATGCGATCGTGGCCTGGGATCCCGTCACCGACCGTTACACCGAGTTGCTGCGCGACGCGAAGGTGGACCCCTACGGAATTCTCTACGCGCTCGATGGGCGCACGCCGATCGGGGCATCGTTCATGACCGACCGCGTGCGAAACCGGTTCTTCGACAACGCGCATCCCACCGCGCGTCTCTATCGCAGTCTGGAGCCCGCATTCGATGGTGATGCGATCCGCATCACATCGACCAGTGGAGACGGACGACTGGCGCTGGTGTCGCTATGGAGCGATCGCAACAGCGGTGACTACTTCCTGTTCGACACCGTGGCCAAGACCGGCAGCCGGATCTTCGCGCAGCGCGAGTGGCTGCATCCGGCGGACATGCTGGCCAGCCGCGAGGTGGCATTCGCCGCGCGCGATGGCCGCCAGATCCACGGCTATCTGACCGTGCCGCGCGACACGACAGGTCCGGCGCCGCTGGTCGTGCTGCCGCATGGCGGGCCGTTCGGCGTGTTCGACCAGTGGGGTTTCGACGAGGACAGCCAAGTGCTCGCGGCCGCGGGATACGCGGTGCTGCGCGTGAACTACCGGGGCTCGGGCAACTATGGCCGCGCGCATCTCGATGCCGGCGCGCAGGAGTGGGGCGGCGCGATGCAGGACGATCTCACCGATGCCACCCGCTGGACGGTGGAGACCGGGATCGCGCAGGCCGATCGCATCTGCATCTACGGCGCGAGCTACGGTGCCTACGCGGCACTGATGGGCGCGGCGCGCGAGCCGGATCTGTACAAGTGCGCGGTCGGCTACGTGGGGGTCTACGATCTGGGGATGGTACATCGCGACCAGTCCGCCAGCCGCTCTGGCCGCACGTGGGCAGGCGAATGGATGGGCGCGCGCAACACCTTGGCGGCACGCTCGCCGACCACGCTCGCCGACCGCATCCGGATTCCGGTGCTCCTGGCGGCAGGTGGGCAGGATCTGCGCGCGCCGCTGGCGCACAGCCAGCGTATGGAACGCGCACTCAAGCGCAATGGCGTGCCGGTGGAAACGCTCTACTACCCCAACGAAGGACACGGCTTCTACACCGAGCCGCACCGACGCGAGTTCTACACGCGATTGCTGGAATTTCTGTCGACGCATCTGGGCGGCGCGGTCGCGAAACAAGCGGCTCATCGAGACGCGGGGCGATGAGCGATCCCGCGTAAAAATAGGCCGCGTGTCTACGCGGCCTATTCAACAAACTTAAAGCGGTATGCAGTTACCCCTGGAGTCGCAGTAATACTGCAAAAGGAAGACCCAGGATTCGCCATCGCAGTACCAAAGGTTGTAACCAGATGCGAGCGGCGTGGTCGTCTGCTGACCTGCCTCTGTGCAAGGGATATCCGGGTAGGCCGACGCGCTGCCGGCGAACAGGAAACTGGCCGCAATGATTGCGGATCCACCGAGCTTCAGTAACGATTTCATAAGTTCCCTCTCCTTCATGCGCCGCCTCCGTGCGCGCGTTCCGACGACCGGGCGGCGATGCCGTCGGTAATTCACAGTAGCGAACTGGGCCTGCGCTTTAATTGACCCACATCACTGTTCGAGCCCAACGTAGGAGCGGGTCTGGATCGTCGACTCGGAGGCCCCGATGCAGAACGACTTGCAGATCGAAGTGCGTCGTCAGCCGCAATCGCTTCTCCACGTGCACGTGCGCGGCGACGCGACGTTCGCCCACACGATGGCGTACTGGCATGCAATCGCCGAGGCGGTCGAGCAGCAACCCGCGCACGCCCTGCTGCTGGTAGACGAACTGATCGGGCCCGCGCTGACCGCGGGGGAGTGGGTGCGGCTCGTGAGCGAAGTCGGTCCGCGACTCGGACGCCTGCGGATCGCACACGTGAAGCCGCACGGCCTCGACACCGTCGAGTACTGCGTGCTGTCGGCGATGGGCGCGGGTCTGGATGCGCGCGTGTTCGAGGACGCGCGCATGGCCAGCCTGTGGCTGCGCTACGGGCCCGTCGACGCGTAGGGATCAATCGCGCGTATCCGGTGCGTCGGCACCGGCGGCCTCAGCCGTAACGCGCGAGGAACATGTCGACCGCGCCTTCGGCGACCTGACGCTGCTGCGCGGCATCGAGCGCCGGTTGGCCCATCGACATCTGCGGCCAGAACGCGAAGCCCTTCACCAGTGACTGCAGCTGGTGCGAAGCGAACAGGGGATCGTCGATCTTCAGACGTCCATCGGCAGCGGCGGCGCGTACCCAGGTGGTGATGCCTTCCTCGCGATCGCCGAGGCGTTCGAGCATCTGCCGCGCGAGTTCGGGCGAATGCAGGCCGGCCGCGATGGCGACACGGGCGAGATCGACGAAATGCGGGTCGTCGAGCAGGCGCAGCTTCTGGTCGACCAGTTCGAACAGCTGCGCGCGCAGTGGCCGGTCGGCGCGATAGGCGAGATCGGGGCCGCCGACGCCACGCGCGAACATCTCTTCGAGGATGCGCAGGAACAGCGCGTCCTTGCTCGGGAAATGGTTGTAGACGGTGCGCTTGGACACGCCAGCCGTCGCGGCGATGCGGTCCATCGTGGTCGCCTCGAAACCGGCGGCGCGGAATTCCGCCACGGCGGCATCGAGGATCGCCGCGTGCTTGCGGTCGGTCAGGCGGGTCGGAGTGTCGTCGGATCCGGACATTACGCAAGTTTACACCGAGGGGTTTACTTTCCCGATCCGATAAATACACTGCACGGTGTAGTTCCTACTCATGGATCCCGAATGCCCGCGTCCTCCCCCGCCAAGCCACGCCGCCGGATCCTGCGTCGCCTGGCCCTGTCGATCCTGTTCGTCTCTGGAGTTCTCACCGTGAGCGCCTGCACCCTGTCGTTCGTCCGTACCAGCCAGCCCGTCGCCGATCACGCGGCCTCGCCACAGTCGGCCGAGGGCCGCTTCCGCAATCCGTCGCCACGTCCGCCGATGGGCGTCGCGAATGGCGCGAAGCTGTGGTGGGACTTCATGTTCAACAAGCCGCGCGGCACCACGCCGCCGCTGCCCACGCCGGTGTTGCCGATGACGCGCGCCGCGCTCGATGCCGCACCGGACCGCAGCCTGTATCGCCTCGGCCATTCGACGCTGCTGATCAAGTTGCGCGGCGGGTTCTGGATCACCGATCCGGTGTTCGCCGAACGCGCCTCGCCGGTGTCGTTCGCCGGGCCGAAGCGCTGGCACGCACCGCCGATCGCGCTTGAGGATCTGCCGCCGCTGCGGGGCGTGGTGCTGTCGCACGATCACTACGACCATCTCGATCGCGAAACCGTCGTCGCCCTGGCGCAGCGCACCGAGGTCTTCCTCGCCCCGCTCGGCGTCGGCGACCGCCTCGTCGCATGGGGCGTGCCGCAGGCCAAGGTGCGGCAGTTCGACTGGTGGCAGTCGGCGGAGATCGACGGCCTGCGCTTCACCGCAACGCCCGCGCAGCATTTCTCCGGCCGCGGCCTGTTCGATTCCGATCGCACGCTGTGGGCGTCCTGGGTCATCGAGGATCCGTCGAACGCCGCGGACGACGCCGGCCTGAAATTCTTCTTCAGCGGTGACACCGGCTACTTCGACGGCTTCGCCGAGATCGGTCGCCGCTTCGGGCCGTTCGATGTCGCGGCGCTGGAAACCGGTGCCTACGACCGTCGCTGGGCCTTCGTGCACATGCAGCCCGAGCAGACCGTGCAGGCGCACGTCGACCTGCAGGCACGCGTGTTGTTGCCGGTGCACAACGGCACCTTCGACCTGGCGATGCATGCCTGGGACGACCCGTTCGAACGCGTCAGCGCGATCGCGGCCGAGCAGGGCGTGCGTCTCGCGACCCCGCGCATGGGCGAACGCGTCGATCTGACCGCGCCGCAGCCGGGCAGCGCCTGGTGGCGGGAGATGCGGCGCGAGTGATGCCGCATCGATGGGTGCAAAGCGCCAGGTCGATGCCACCGACACGGATTTCGGAGTTATCGGCTTGAGTGACGCGCGCGCGGGGTAGAGGATCGAGCGCATGGAACGGGCGCGTTGCCCGCGGGAGTCGCAGGGATGCATCGACCCAACCGGACGGCTCGTGTCGTCGCCTTCGCACTCATCGCGTTGCTGACTGCATGCGGCAACGTGGATGCACCGGTCGCGCCTTCGACGGCCGCGACTGTGGATGCGCCGCTGTCATCGGAGGCGAACGTCGAGGCGGTCGTCGCCGATCTGCACGCGGGCATGGGTTATGCCGATTTCCGCGAACGCGTGCTCGCGCACGGCTGGACGCCCCGCGCCAGCGCGACGTGCCGGGCGGACATGGTCGGCGACGATGCCGCCGCCGTGTGCGCGCGCAACCCGCAGCTCATCGCGTGTCGCATCTGCGACGCGCTTCCGGAGCTGCAGTCCTGCAGCGGCGACGCACGTTGCCTGGTGCGCTTCGGCCACGCAGGCAGCGCGCAGGATCTCGAAGCGCGTGCATATGGCGAGGTCGACGCCTGGCGGGATGCAGGCGACGACGCCGGGCTGCAGATCACGGCATGGGACTTCGTGCCTGCGCCCACGCCGTGACATCGCACGCAATCACACGCATGGCCAGGACGGCCGGAAATTTCCACGGACGGGAGTACGACGATGGGCAATCCGATCCATGCGCTGATGTATCGCGGCGAATCCGGCGCAGCCGGTTACAACGCCTTCAATCGCGGGACCTATGTCGATGCCGGCGGGCGGGGACGCATCCGCCCCGGCGAACCGCCGACCGACTTCGCCAGGCTCACGGTGGGCGAGCTGCAGGACCTGCAGCATCTGCCGCGACACGATCCGGACCGCGTGTTCGCGGTCGGCAAATACCAGATCATTCCCTCGACGATGGATGCCGCCGTGGCTCGCCTCGGCATCACGCGCGATACGCTGTTCACACCCGAACTGCAGGACCGCATCTTCACCGACTACCTGCTGCGCGAGAAGCAGCCTGCAGTACGCGACTACATCATGGGCGCATCGAACGTGACACGTGAGCAGGCGCAGCTCGGCCTGGCGCGCGAATGGGCCAGCTTCGGCGATCCGTTCAAGGACGGGCGCAGCCACTACGGCGGTGCCAACCGGGCGCACATCACGCTCGAGCAGAGTGCCGACGCGCTCGACCGGATGCGTGAGGCCTATGCACGTGCGCAGGCGCAGGGTCTGTGGCGCGATGCGGCCTGGCGGGCGGCGGCGACGATCGATTCCGAGACCCGGACCCTCGCCACGGCAGCGCCTGCGCGAACATACGGCGAACACCTGCGGTCGAACGGGCTGCTCCGCGAGGGCGCAACAGGGGAGGCCGTTCGCGCACTGCAGGCGGATCTCGCACGCCTCGACTACGTCGGGCAGGACGGTCGGCCGCTCGCGGTCGACGGCCGCCTCGGACCGGACACCGCGCACGCGGTGCGCATGTATCAGCGCGACGAGGGGCTCGATGTCGACGGTATCGCCGGGCCGAAGACGCTGGCGTCCATCGCACTGCAGCTGGAGGCCCGCACCGGGGACACGCCGCGTGCACCGGTCGAGGCGCTGCTGGATGCGTTGCACACCGGTGACGATGCGCTTCGCGAGGCGCTGGCGCGCCTGCAGCAATCGCAGGTGGGTCAGCAGTGGCAGCGGCAGATGGACGACGCGTCGGGCCGCGCGACGGCGCAGCTGCAGTGCGGTCCCGAGCAGACGCCGGAGGGCGGCGCCCGCGGACCGTGACAGCGCTTCGCACCCGGGCGTGCGGGCCATGGAAAACGCCGCAGCCTTGCTCTAGGATTCCGGCCAGGCACCACACGGAACACGTCGGTGCGAATGCCGTCCCGCGGGACGCACACTGGATCTTCGAAAGGACTCGAACGTGATCAGAATCCTGTTGCTGGGCATGGCCCTGGTCGTCGGTGGCGTGCTGGCGTACGAGCACGGTCATCGCATTTCCGAATCGGACGTGCGTGCGCACGTGCAATCACAGCTAGAGGCGACGCGCCGGTTCGACGGCGATGCGCTCTGCAATTCCATGGCCAAGGACTATCGCCTGCAGGGCGTGTACTACGTCGCCGGCACCCACGAGCGACGGGACACCCGGCGCGACGAGACATGCCGCAATGCGCGGGACGGCCTGGCGGCCCTGCAGTCGGTGTCGGCGCATACCGGCGGACTGCTGGCGGTGGACATCACTTACGAGATCACCCGGATCGAACTGGCACCGGGTGGCCGTCGTGCGCTGGTCGAGGCGACATCGACCGCGAAGATCGGCGGTCGACTGTTGTCACGCACGCGTGCGAAAGGCCATCTGTCGCGCGCGTTCTGGCGGGTCCGCGATCACGGCGGCGAGGCGCAGAACTGGATCTATATGCCCTGACGCCACTGCACGCGCGCACCCGCGGCTCAGGGCGCGCCGAAGCCCGGGCTCGAATGCGAGGTGCTGCGCGGCAGGGACGTATCGAGATCTTCTTCGGCGATCAGCGGATCGCCGTGCGGCGCAGTGCGTGCACCGTCGTCGGGCAACGACCGCACCTCCTGCCGCGGCAGGGCGGTCTGCGCGTCACGCTTGCGCTTCCACGCGCGGAACGCGAAATAGCTCGCCGCGCCAGCGGCAACGATCCTCAACATCTTCATAGCGGCTCCATCGATCGGGTGGGGACGACAGGGTGGCGAGGGCGCGGTGAGCCGCACGTGACCTGCCGCAATATCGCGGGAACACGCGGTGCGCACCGCGCGATGCCGACGCTGCGCAGCGGCGACGCGTCAGTCGCCGTGCCGCAAGACGTCGATCAGCGCCCGCAACGCCGGTGGCGTCTGGCGACGGCTCGGGTGGTAGAGGTGGTAGCCGGGAAACGTCGGGCACCACGCATCGAGTACCTGCACCAGACGCCCGGCGGCGAGATCGTCGGCGACCTCGTGGTCCATCACGTACCCCAGGCCCACGCCGGCGCGTACCGCAGCCAGCGTCAGCGGCACTTCGTCGACGACCAGCGGGCCCTGGGTGCGCACGTTGTACTCGCGGCCATCGCGTTCGAACTCCCAGGGCAACAGGCCACCGGTGCTCTTGAGCCGGTAGCCGATGCAGGCATGGCGATCGAGATCGCCGGGAGATGCCGGCGGTGCGTGGCGGGCGAAGTAGTCCGGCGTGCCGACGACGATCGTGCGCAGGTCGGGACCGACGCGCACGGCGATCATGTCGCGGTCGACGTGTTCGCCGAAGCGGATGCCGGCGTCGAAGCCTTCGCCGACGAGATCGGTCAGGCCGTTGTCGATGCTCACTTCCACGCGCACGTCGGGATTGGCCAGCAGGAATGCCGGCAGTTTGGGTTCGAGCACCATCTGCGCGGCATAGGCGAACGTCGTGATACGGACCGTGCCCGACGGTGCATCGCGCCAGTCGCCCAGCGCCAGAAGTCCGTGCTCGATCTCCGCGAGCGCGGGTGTCAGCGAACGCAGCAGGCGCTCGCCGGCCTCGGTCGGGGCGACGCTGCGCGTGGTGCGCGCGAGCAGGCGCACGCCGAGCCGCGTTTCGAGTCCGCGCATCGCGTGGCTCAGCGCCGAGGGCGACATACCCAGCGTGCCGGCCGCCTTCGTGAAGCTGCGCGCGCGGGCCACGGCCGCGAAAGCCAGCAGATCGTTGAGTTCGCCTCGTTGCATTGCTGCAGTGTGCTCACAAGCCCATGCGGCCGGCAACGGCTAATCCTGAGCGGCCATCGCGCCTAGCCTGTGTGCAGAGCGCCACCCCCGCGGCGACACGACTGGAGACCTCGATGGACCTGACCCATTACCGCAGTCTCGGCCGCTCCGGCCTGCTGGTGAGCCCACTCGCGCTGGGCGCGATGACCTTCGGCACCGAGCGCTGGGGCACAGATGCCAACGCTTCGCGCGCCGTGTTCGATGCCTACGTCGAGGCCGGCGGCAATTTCGTCGACACCGCGGATCTGTATTCGGCCGGGCGCAGCGAGGAGATGCTGGGCGGCTTCGTCGCCGATGCCGGCCTGCGCGACCGGATCGTGCTGGCGACCAAGTCCGGTTTCCCGCGCGTGCAGGGCAACGCACACGGCGGCGGCAACGGCGCGAAGAACATCCGGACCGCGCTCGACAGTTCGCTGACGCGTTTGCGCACCGATTACATCGATGTGTACTGGATGCATGTCTGGGACCGGCTGACGCCGCCCGAGGAAGTGCTGCAGACGATGACCGACGCGGTGCGGTCCGGCCGCATCCTGCATTACGGTTTCTCGAATACACCGGCCTGGTACGTCGCGCGTGTGGCGACGCTGGCGCAGGCACATGGTCTGCCGGTGCCGATCGGCCTGCAGTACCAGTACTCGCTGCTCGATCGCGGCGTCGAACTCGAGGTCCTGCCGGCCGGCGATGCGCTCGGCCTCGGCCTGGTGCCGTGGAGTCCGCTCGGTGGCGGACTGCTGACCGGCAAATACGGTCGCGACAAGCTCGCCGATGCAGCGCGTGCCTCCCGGTTGCCGGGTGATGCGAGCGGCGACGGTGGTCAACGCAGCGAGGACGACGGCCGCCTCGATGGTGAGAACCCGTTCGGCGGCATGCTGTTCACCGAACGCAACTTCGACATCGTCGATGTGGTGCGCGCCGTCGCCGAGGAGATCGGCCGTTCGATGGCCGAGGTTGCACTCGCGTGGACGGCGCGTCGGCCTGGCGTTTCGTCGGTGCTCGTTGGCGCGAGCCGCGTCGAACAGCTCCACCAGAACATCGCATCGCTCGATATCGAATTCACTGCGGCGCAGCAGGCGCGCCTCGACGCTGCGAGCTTGCCGCCATCGATCAATCCCTATTTCATTTTCCAGTTGCCGCCGCGGATGCGGTTCGGTGTCGAGCACGCGACCGGCTGGGCCGCGCGCTGACGTTCGATCGCAGGTTCAATGCGCGCTCTGCGCCGCCTTGCGGTCGAGCAGGTCGGCTTCGGCGCGCAGGAACACCATGCCGGTGTGCTCGCCCGCCGCGCCCTGCGTGGTGCCGGTGAGGAAACGCAGGCCGTGCGCGGCGGTGCGCGTGGCGATCTCGGTCTGCAGGCGTTCGAGCGTGCGTGCGGCATCGGCGCCGTGCAGTACCGCCACGTACTCGCCGCTACCGCTGCTGCGGTTCACCGCATCGGTGCCGCCAGATGGCAGGGCCGATTCGAGCGCGGCGTCGAGTTCCTGCAACAGTTTCTCGGTGCCGCGTTCGCCCACGCGCGCGACGGTGCCGGCGAGGTCCTGCAGCTCGATCAGCGCCAGCGTGTAGCCGGGATCTTCCACGGCGACGCCTGTCTCGGCGGCGGATGCAGGCGCAGGTGCGGCGGTCGCGACGAAGGCCTCGTGTTCGAGCGTGCGTTCGCGGGCGCGGGCATCGAGCAGCGTCATCGTCAGCCGCGCGAGCGACTGCAACGCCGCGCGCTGCGCATCGGTCAGATGGCGCGGCATGCCGTCGAGCACGCAGACCGTGCCGATCGCAGCGCCGTCGGGCGTGACCAGCGGCATGCCGGCGTAGAAGCGTGCATCGCCCTGCTCGCCGTTGACGAACGGATTCGCAGCGAAGCGTGCGTCGCGTGCGAGGTCCGGAATCTCCATCAGCGTGTCCGGCGCGCGGATCGCGTGATCGCAGACAGCGGCGCTGCGGTCGGTCTGGGTCTCGTCGAATCCCGTGCGCGCCTTGAACCATTGACGATCGCGATCGATCAGCGTGATCAGCGCGGTCGGTGTGCCGCACAGCGTGGCGGCCAGTTGCACGATGTCGTCGAAAGCGCCTTCGGGCAGGCTGTCGAGGACGTGATAGCCATCAAGCGCGCGCTGGCGCGTGGCTTCGTCGAGGGGCGGCGTGGCGATGGCCGTCATGGTCGCGCGTCCTAGGTGCGGGACGAAAAGCCTAGGCAAATGCACGTTAAAAATGGGCATTCAAAGGCATCACGCGACGACGCGCCCTTACACTGCGACGCCCTGCTCACGGAAGGCCGTATGCCGCCTCGTCCGCTGTCCACCACCGGTCGCATCTTCGCTGCCGCGGCGTTCTTCGAAGCGCTCACCTGGGCCGGCCTGTTGATCGGCATGCTGCTCAAGTACGGCACGCAGACCACCGAGCTTGGTGTGTGGTTCTTCGGCCGACTGCACGGCGTTGCGTTCCTGGTCTACCTCGCGGTCAGCCTGTTCGCTTGGATCCGGCTGCGCTGGCCGCTGTGGGCGGTGCTGGTCGCGCTGCTCGCCGCGATCCCGCCGCTGGTGACCATTCCGGTGGAGATGTGGTTCCGGCGCCGCGGACTGCTGTCGGCGTCACGCGACTGAGCGTGGCCAGCCTCAGCGCTTGACCGCCAGCACGCCGTCGAGCGCGAGTTCGGTTTTCAGGCCGGACTTCTCCAGTCGCCGCGCGACTTCGCGCGGGACGTCGCGGCCGCTGGTCAGGCGGTTCGGTGCGCCGGTGTAATGGAACAGGCGGCCGCCGCGGCGCAGGACGCGGGCGAGGTGGTCGTAAAACACCTGCGAATAGAGTTCGCCGGCGATACCGAAACGCGGCGGGTCGTGCAGCACCGCGTCGACGCTCGCGTCGGGGATGTCGACGATCGCCTGCGAGACATCAGTGTGTGCGAGGTGCAGGCGACCCGCGGTGTCCGGCGCGTCTGGATCGGGCGACCACGGATTGAGCGTGCGCAACCACAGCACGTCCTCGTTCTTCTCGAACGAGAGAATCTTGGCGACGCCCGATTCGAGACAGCATGCGGCGAAGTAGCCGAGGCCGCCGCAGGTGTCGAGCACGGTCTTGCCGCGCGGCGCGACGAGCGCGACCTTCTGCCGCGCGTCCTCGATCGGCGAGATGCGCGCCGACACCAGCATCTTGATGCCGTCGATCTCGAACGTCGGCGGGCCCCAGTCGGTCGGCACGAGCTTGATCAACGCGCGCCCGTAGCGCGACACCGCGGTCCAGTCGTCGCCGTCCAGTACATAGAGCGTGCGGTCCTTCAACGGGCCCGGCCACGGATACGCGCGGTCGCGCCACGACCAGTGATCGCCTTCGAAGGTCACGGTGTCGACGTTGCGGCCCAGATCGAGCGAGCCCGTCCAGTCGTCCGCGCCAGCGCGTTGCGCGGCCCGCATGGCATCGGCGGTGTCGCGGGTCAGCAGGGGGCCGGTGACGTGGGGCATCGCGGGATCGGGTGACGGATCGGGCCGGCATCGTAACCGGTCCGCGTTGCGCCGCTGTCCGATTGGCCGCGCTTCGACGAGAATCGCGACTCCGGACGGATCCCGTCCCCTCATCGGAAGTCGTCGCATGCGCGTTGCCGCTTTGAGCCTGGCCGTCTCGGCCGGATTGCTGCTGTCGGGGTGTGGATTCAACGTGTCGGGAAGCGGCGATGGCGGCGGCGCCGCGTCGACCGCGAGGGCGGACGACAGCGCAACCGCGCTGGCGCTCGACGGCGAGGTGGCCGGCGAGATCACCTCGTCGAGTGGCATCAACTACAGCGACGGCAGTCGCTACCAGCGTTTCACGTTGCCGCTGACCGAAGGTCAGGCCGTGTCGCTGACGCTGGAAGGCGCGCTGGCCGGCACGCTGGCGGTGTTCGACGGCGATCAGCTGATCGCGCAGGGCGAAGGTCCGGGTCTCGCGTTCCGTGCGAAGTCGGCGGGCGACTATCTGGTCGCGGTCAGCGGCCGCGGCGCCGAAGCCTTCGGTCCGTTCCGCCTGGGCGCGAAGACCATCGCGGCCTACGACGGCAAGCCGCTGATGGGCGAGGGCGAAGTCATCGACTGGCTGACCGGCAGTGCGCAGGACTACACGTTGCAGGTCGAGCGCCCGGGTCTGTACACGATCACGCTCGCGTCGAGCGCGTTCGATCCGGTGCTGCGCGTGCGTGGTCCGAACGTCGAGGCCGAGAACGACGACAGCGGTGGCGGCACCGATTCGATGCTGCGCCTGTTCCTGGAGCCGGGTACCTACACCTTGAATGCCGCTGCGCTCGAAGACGCAGGTCGCGGTGATTTCAATCTCGCCGTGCGCTATGCACCGCTGCCCGGCGGCATGGTCACGCGTGACGGCACGGCGCTGGTCTCGGGCCAGGTCGCGGTCGCGCGCGTCGAGGGCGGCAGCGGCCGTCGCTTCGTGCTCGAGGTACCGAATGCGGCGCAGGTGACCTTCGAAGCGCGTTCCGACGAGTTCGACACCGTGCTGCACGTCGACGGTCCGGGCGGCACGTTCGAAGACGACGATGGCGGTTCGGGCACGAATTCACGCCTGTCGACGCAGCTCGCTGCGGGACGCTACGAGGTGCGTGTCGAAAGCCTGGGCGGCGGATCGGGCATGTTCGAAGTCGAAGCGCGCATCGACGGCGTCGACGCGCCGGTCGTGGAAGCGGTGACTGCACCCTGAATTTCCGCAATGTGTCGGTGACGCGGCATGTGGACCCGCATGCCGCGACCGTTCTGACGGCGTCGGGTTCCTCATCGCCGTAAACGGAACTTGAACGCGCCGGTGCCGAATGCGTGCAGGACGCGTGAAGGTTTGTGTGCGCTTCAGCCTTGAAGGTCTCTACTGCGGCCCGCGACGCCCCCTTGGCGTTGCGGAACTTCCCCCGCAGACGCGCGATCGAGTCACCGATCGAGCGCGTCCAAGACCAAGAAAGGATGGCCCCGATGAAGAAGCTCCTGATTCCCGCCGCGATCGCGGCTGCGCTGTGCGCTCCCACTGCCTTCGCCCAGAGCACCGGCGGCGACACCTACCGTCCCGATCTGCAGGTCGGCCAGGGCAATGCCTTCGTGGCCGGCAACGTCGGCCGCACCGACGGCGGCACCGCCGGCCGTTTTGGCACCGGTGATTTCAACGTGTTCGAAAGCCGCGACGGCCGCAAGACCGGCTATGGCCTGGTCGGTGGTTACCGCTGGAAGCTGTCGCAGAACTTCGGTCTCGGTGTCGAAGGTGGCTACGCCGACCTCGGCAACATCGAAGTGCGCAACATCAACAACGGTGACGACGTGAACCAGCGCGCCGACCGCAATGCCCTGCGTGGCTGGCAGGTCGGCGGCAACGCGCGTCTGAACGTCACCCCGGCCTGGTACGTCAGCGGCCGCGGCGGCTTCTTCCGCGCGTCCGACAACAACGTCGACTACTACAACTCGGTCGGCCAGGATCTCGGCCTCGAGAGCGGTGGCAGCGATGGCCGCAACAGCTGGTACGCCGGCGTGGGCACCGGCTGGAACGCCACCGAGAACTTCAGCGTCGGCGTGCATTACGACTACTACCGCGCGAAGGCCGGCGACGTGCGTGATCCGGTCTCGGGCGCCCGCTTCGAAGGTCCGAAGCGCTCGACCGCGCTGCTGGGCCTGCAGGCCGAGTACACGTTCTGATCCAGCGGTCCTGATCTGCTGCAATGAGAACGGGCGCCCCGAGGGCGCCCGTTTTTTTGCGTCGCGTTCGTAGATTGGGTAGAGCGCGGCCATCTCTCGAAAAATCAGCAGCGATGGGTTTCGCTGCGTTCTATCCATCCTACACATGTGGTCCGTCGGCTCAGAACACGTAGTTGATGCTGACCAGCGCCGTGCGCGGCGCGCCGGGCATGCTGGTCGAGCGCCAGTAATCGGTGTCGGTGAGGTTGGTCACCGCCAGCGTCACCGTCCACGGCATCACGCGCCAGCCGAGCGAGGCATCCCAGCGCGTGTAGCCGGCGCGTTCGCTGGTGTTGGCGGCGTTGTTGAACACCGGGCCACGATAGGTCACACCCACTTCGCCGTAGAACGCGCCGTCCGGTGCGTAACGGATGAACGCGTTGCCGGTCTTGCGCGCCACGCCGATGCGGTACTTGTCCTCGTTCGCCGGCGTCATCTTGTCTTCGACCACCTTGGCTTCCTGCAGGCCGAACCCGCTGCGCAGATACCAGTCGCGTGCGAGGCGGCCGGTCAGGCTCGCTTCGACGCCGCGCGAGCGCTCGCTGCCGCGCACCGCGAAGGTGAAGGGATCGTTCTCGGGATCCGGCCGGTAGCGCACGTTGTAGAGCTCGAGCTCGTAGACCGCGAGCTGCGACGACAGGCGCCCGTCGAACCAGTCGCTCTTGAGGCCGGTCTCGATCTGGCGCGAGTACTGCGGTTCTTCGTCGAACACCGCGTTCTCGGCAACGGCCACGCTCATCAGGCCGCGGCCGCCGTAGGGCGCGAAGTTCTTGCTGTAGGACGCGTAGACACTGTGCGCGTCGACCGGCTGCCAGATCAGGCCGACGCGCGGGCTCAGGGTGGTGCCGTCGTAGTTGCGCGTCTGGTTGGTGATGCGGTTGGTGGTGCGGAAGTCGAAGCGGTCGAAGCGCGCGCCGGCCAGCACCTTCCAGTGATCGCCGAACGCCATCAGGTCCTGCACGTACAGCGCCTGCGATTCCGCGCGGTGACGGTTGGACGTGCGCGCCGCGCCGCGCGGCGTCTTCGGTGCGACCCACTGCGGATTGTAGGGATCGACGCCGAACGGATACGCCAGCGACGGATCGGAGGTGGCCGCGGATGTCGACAGATCCGGATTGCGCTGCTCGCGGCTGTCCTCGATGCCGACCAGCAGGTCGTGTTCGATTGCGCCGGTGCGCAGGCGGCCGGTCAGATCGACGGTGTTGCTCAGCGTGCGGTTTTCGGTGTCCTGCCAGGCGCGGGTGAAGGTCATCAGGCCGCGCGTGTTGCAGGCGCGGCCCGTGCTCAGCAGACGGCCGTCGAGACCGCAGTAGGTGCCGGCATAGAGATGGTCGAAGTCCTGGCTGACCTCGCTCAGCGCGGCGGTCCACTTCACCGACCAGTCGTCGGCGATGCGGTAGTCGAGCACCGAGCGCGCCATGCGCATCGTGTCTTCGACGAAGTCGTCCGGATGCGCATAGGCGATGCGGTGCGACACGTCTGCCGGTAGCGCGTCGTAGGCCGGTGCGCGGTCGGGAATGCGATGGATCTTGTCGTAGGTGTACTGGCCCAGCCAGGTCAGGCCGTTGCCGTTGTCGAACAGCACGCTCGGCGAAATCATGCGGTTGTCGTTGGCGATGCCGCGACGGAAGCTGTCGGCCTCCTCGTAATCGGCGGTCAGGCGCACGGCCCACTGCGGCGACAGCACTTCGTTGATGTCGAGCGTGCCGCCCTGGTTGTTCCAGCTGCCGAAGCGGATGTTGGCGCTGCTCACGCCATCGAAGCGCGCCTGCTTGCTGACCAGGTTCACCATGCCGCCGCCGAGGCCGCGACCGTACAGCACCGACGCCGGGCCTTTGACGATCTCGATGCGCTCGACGTTCGCGGTGCTGCGACGCACCTGGCCGGCGGAGCGCACGCCATCGCGGTAGATGTCGTTGGAATCGGCCTCGAACCCGCGCAGCAGGATGCCGTCGCCGCGCATGTCGTAGCTGGTGTCCACGCCGGGCGTACCGTCGAGCAGCACGCTGAGGTCGTTGAGGCCGTAGACCTTGGACTTGCTCATCTCCAGCGTGTTGATCGTCTGCGGCACGTCCTTGGGATCGAGCGCGGTCTTGGTCGCGGTCGACACGGTGCCCGGACGGCTGTCGTCGCGGTCGAGCACGTCGGCGGTCACCACGAGGGTATCCAGGGTGGTGGCGGACGGCGGCGGCACCTGCGCGGCGGCCGGCAGCATCGCCAGCGACAGGCAAACGGACAGCACGCGACGTGCGGGGCGCGGCTGCGCGTCCCCGGAGTTGTTGGTCACTTGGATTCCCGGATGAATACGGCCGGCGGCCGGATTGGCGCGCATGCTAATGCGAATCATTCTCGCAAACAAGAGCCAGCGCAGAAGGGGCGTGCGTGGTATCGGAAAACACCGTGTCGTCGCGTCGTGACTTTGCCTCCACGTGTCAGCACGGGGGCTGACCGGACGCCTGCCTGTCCCGGACGGTTTCACGGCTGCGCCATGGCGCGCCGGGCCTGATGGCCGCCCAACCCCCGAACTGGAATCACCATGTCTTCAGTCAACGCCACGCCCCGCGTCCGCCTGCACATCGACGACACCGGAGGCGATGGCCGCCCGGTCGTGCTGATCCACGGCTGGCCGCTGTCCGCCGAATCCTGGAAGGCGCAGACCGGTCCGCTGCGCGATGCCGGCTATCGCGTCGTGGCCTATGACCGCCGTGGTTTCGGCCGCTCGGAGAAGCCGCCGACCGGGTATGAGTACGACACGCTCGCCGCCGACCTCGCTGGCGTTCTCGAGGATCTCGATCTGCGCGATGTCACCCTCGTGGGCTTCTCGATGGGCGGCGGCGAAGTCGCGCGCTACATCGCCAACCATGGCGAAGACCGCCTGCACAGCGTCGTGTTCGCCGCAGCCGTGCCGCCGTACATGCTCAAGACGTCCGACAATCCGGACGGTCCGCTGACCGAAGAGAAGGCCAAGGAAATGGAAGACGGCCTCAAGCAGGACCGCGACACCTTCTTCGACGGCTTCACCCAGGACTTCTTCAGCGCCAACGGCGAACTGAAGGTCGACGAGAAGACGCGCCAGGAAGCGATCGCGCTGTGCAAGCAGTCCGACCAGACCGCTGCGCTCGGCTGCATGAAAGCGTTCGGCACCACCGATTTCCGCCAGGATCTCGAGAAGGTCACCGTGCCGACGCTGGTGCTGCACGGCGACAGCGACGGCACCGTCCCGTACGAAGGTTCGGGCAAGCGCACGCACGCGGCGATCGCCGGCAGCGAGGCTGTCGTGGTGCCGGATGCGCCGCACGGCTTCAACGCCAGTCACGCCGATGCGTTCAATCGTGCATTGATCGCGTTCCTGCAGAAGTAAGGGTTCAACACCGAGACGACTTCGAAGGCCGCGTCCATCCCGACGCGGCCTTCGTCTGTCCTGCTCACTGAATCGTCGCTCGCCAGCGGGCCCATGGCCGGCCGCATCGACGACCGCGTCATGCCAACGCACGCACTTTGCACCCAGCCCCCGAACCGGAAGCCACGCCATGTCCGTTCCGACCCACGACACCTTCGCCCGTTACGACGAGCGCCTCGCCACCCCCGCTCCCGACGAAGCGGAGTTGGCGGCCGATCTGGTCGAGGTGCTGCAGTCGATCCAGCAGATCACCCTGGAGGACGAAGGCCACGGCCTGCGCGCCGTCCATGCCAAGAGCCACGGCCTGCTGCAGGCCACGCTGCACGTCGACGACGGCCTGGCGCCGGAACTCGCGCAGGGCCTGTTCGCGCAACCCGGGCGTTACGACACGGTGCTGCGCCTGTCGACGACGCCCGGCGATCTGCTGTCGGACCGCGTGTCCACGCCGCGCGGGGTCGCGATGCGGATCTGCGGCGTCGAAGGTGCGCGTCTGGAAGGCAGCGAAGACATGGCCGTGCAGGAATTCATTCTGGTCAACGGGCCGACCTTCAACGCGCCCGACGGCAAGGCCTTCCTGCGCAATCTCAAGCTGCTGGCCAGGACCACCGATCGCATGGACCGCACCAAACGCGTGATCTCCGCGATCCTGCGCGGCACCGAGCGCGGCCTCGAGGCGATGGGCGGCGAAAGCACTACGCTCAAGGCGATGGGCGGCGAGCCGCCGCACCACATTCTCGGCGAGACCTTCTTCACCCAGCTGCCGATCCGGCATGGCGACTACATCGCCAAATACCAGCTGGTGCCGGTATCCACGTCGCTGCGCGCGCTGACCGACGTGCGCCTCGACCTCAAGGACGACGACGCGATCCGTGATGCGGTGGTCGCGTTTTTCGGCGCCAACACCGCCGAGTGGGAACTGCGCGCGCAGCTGTCGACGTCGCTGGCCGACATGCCGGTCGACGATGCATCGGCGGAATGGGACGAGGCGCGCAGCCCGTTCCGCACCGTGGCGCGTCTGGTGGCCGGACCGCAGGCGGCCTGGACGCAGGCCCTGAGCCGCGAGATCGACGATGGCGTGGGCTTCAGCCCGTGGCACGGCCTGGCCGCGCATCGTCCGCTGGGCGAGATCATGCGTCTGCGCAAGCCGGCGTACGAGGCCTCGCACCGGTTCCGCGCGCAGCACAATGGACAGCCGCTGCAGCGCGGATGTCCGTTCGCCGGCGCGGGTCCGCGTTCGTGAGGCGTTGCCACGACGCGTGAGCAACGCCGTGTCGTGTTTCGTCGTATGACCCGATGTCGACGCCGGCTGCGCGCTGGCATCATGCGGCGATGCCGCCGCTGACCCTCGATCACCTGCGCCGCCACGCGGTGGCGCGATCCCTGTTCAAGCCCACCACGCTGATGCGCGCGGTCGCACGGCTCGGCTTCGTGCAGGCCGATCCAATCCGTGCACCAGCGCGCGCGCAGGATCTGACGCTGCGCCATCGCGTGATCGACTATCGCGCCGGTGATCTGGAGCGCCGCTATCCGCGACTGGCGCTGGAAGAGGATTTCTTCGTCAACTACGGCTTCCTGCCGCGCGCGACGCAGGCGCTGATGCATCCGCGCATCGCGCGCGAGAGCTGGACGCCTGCACGCTGGCGACAGGCACAGGCCGTGCGCGCCTTCATCGCCGAGCGTGGCGCCGTGCACCCGCGCGAGGTCGACGCGCATTTCGCCCACGGCAAGGTCACCAACTGGTTCGGCGGCTCGTCGAACGCCAGCACCCAACTGCTCGACGGCATGCACTACCGCGGCCTGCTGCGGGTCGCACGACGCGATGGCGGCACGCGGGTGTATGCGCTGCGCGAGCCGGATGCGGCGCAACTGGATGCGGACGAGATCGACAGGCGTCTGGACCGGATGCTCGATCTGCTGGTGCACAAGTACGCGCCATTGCCCGACGCCAGCCTGCGCCGGTTGATGTCGTATCTCGGACGCGGCGTGCCGCAATGGCATGCCGAGCGCGCGGCGACGCTCGCACGTGCGCGGACACGCCTCGGTGGTGCACGCATCGATGGCATCGACTGGATCTGGCCCGCCGACGAATCACCGCAGAGCCGACGCTGGCGTCCCGATGCCGGTGTCCGGCTGCTGACACCGTTCGATCCTGTGGTCTGGGACCGGCGCCGTTTCGAACTGCTGTGGCACTGGCGTTACCGCTTCGAGGCCTACACACCGGCGCCGAAACGCCAGCTCGGCTATTACGCGTTGCCGCTGCTGTGGGGCGATCGCGTGATCGGCTGGAGCAACGTGTCGGTGGTCGGTGGCGCCTTGGACGCGCGCTTCGGCTATGTCGACGGCGCGGCGCCGCGCGACGCGGCGTTCCGCGACGGACTCGACGCCGAACTCGAACGCATGCGGGTGTTTCTCGGTCTGGCGTGACGCGTGCGACGCAGCCCGGGGCGCGTCGCACGCACGCGAGCGCCTACTGGATCAGATTCACCTGCAGCACCGCGGTGTCGGTCAGCAGGCCGAAGTGTCCGGTCGCGAGGGTGTGGCTCCCGGTCTCGCCCGGCAGGGTCGAACTGTGCACGCCGGCGACGGTGCAGACGCCGCCGTAGCAGACGATCTGGTCGATCCAGGATTTGATCGAGTAGGTCTTCATGCCCAGCGGCTTGCCGGCCAGCGATGCCAGCAGCGGACTGTTGATCGACAGACCCTGCGCGCCGCAGGTCGAAGTGACGACATTCCACGGATACGTGCCGCAGCTCCACAGGCCGCGATACGCACCGGCGATGCCGACGAAGGTCGCGACATCATTGGCGAGGCCGTAGTTGACGATCTGCTTCGCCGCCAGGGTGACGCCCATCGAGTGGCCGATGACGTCGATCCTGCCCGTGCACGAGCGCGCGATCGCCTCGACCAGCGCGTCGAGCACCGGCGTCTCCTCGCTGCCGCTGTGGTCGTTGCACGCGGCGCAGGTCTTGCTGCCCCAGTTCGGACGCAGGATCTCGAAATCGGTCCACCCGCGGGCGCGCAGTTCCACGTAGGTGTTGTCGAAATGCGCGGGCGTGCCGGCATTGCCGTGCACCAGTACCACGGCGTCGCGGCATGCGGCTTGCGCGGCCGAGGCGAAGAAGGCAACCAACAGGATCAGCAGCAGTCGCAGCAGCCGCGTGTCGCGGCGATCAAAGGATCGGAGCATCGGACATCTCCCACGGCCCGCAGGCCGCACGCAGGTGGCGCGGCCGACGGCGCCGGTCGCGAGCCGGCCATGTGGGGGAGAGGGCCAGTGGCCGGATGTCAGCACGCACGCGCCACGCGCGGCATTGGACCTTCGGCCAGTCGTGACGGCGTGCGCGTTTGCGGCGTCAGGGCTTCTCGCCGACCCAGACCTGCATCTCGACCGTCTGCAGCAGGCCGTAGTTGGTCAGGAACGCCACATCGGCCGCGTCGCGTCCGTAGGCGACGACGATGCGTCCGCCGCGCGGCGCCGACTGCGTCGCGTCGAAGGTGTACCAGCGGCCGTCGAGATAGGCCTCGAACCAGGCGTGCAGATCCATCGGTTCCAGACCATGCAGATAGCCGACCACCATGCGCGCGGGAATCCGCAGGCTGCGACACAGGGTGATGCCCACGTGCGCGTAGTCGCGGCAGACGCCGGCGCCGTGCCCCATCGTGTCGAGCGCATCGGTGGTCGCATCGCTGACGCCGTAGCGGTATTCGATATGGCGCCGGATCCACGCGACGATCGCGCCGACCTGACCGGCACGCGGGCCCGCCTCGTCGACGATCTCCAGCGCACGCTCGAATGTGCGGTCGCTCGGGCAGTAACGGCTCGGCAGCAGATATTGCAGCGTGTGGTCGGGCAGGGCGGCCGGTGGCATCGGTGCGGTCCACGGCGCGACCGCGATGTCGCGTTCGGTCTCCACTTCCAGTTCGGTGCGGATGCGCATGCGTCCGCTGTGCACGACGAAGCGCTGGCACAGATTGCCGAAGGAATCGACGAATTCCGTGGGCCGCACATCGGGATCGAACGCGTAGTGCTCGCTGACCAGCCACTGGGCCTCGCCGCTGCGGGGACGGAGCATGGCCACGACCGCGCAGTCCACCTCCGCTTCGACGACGAGTTCGCAACCGGCCAGCAGGCGCATCGTGCATCCAGAAGAGGGAAAGACGCAGCGTGGGCGTCGCGGCGTGTAGCGGGTGTCGCGGCGGACCTGCGCGCTGGCGGCACCCGGCCCATGGGCGTAGGCTGACGCGCATTCCAGTCGGCTACATGCGTCCATGCACGATTCGAACCAGGCGCAGCGTGACGTCGAAGCCGTCGCCTGCATCGCCGCGGTCCCCAAGATCCTCGAGGTCATCACCCGCACCACCGGCCTGCGTTTCGCTGCCGTCGCGCGCGTGACCGATGACCGGTGGACGGCCTGCGCGGTACGCGACGAGATCGCATTCGGTCTGCAGCCGGGCGGCGAACTGGAACTGCGCACGACCATCTGCAACGAGATCCGTCAGCACCGCCAGCCGGTCATGTTCGGTCATGCCAGCGAAAATCCGCAGTTCGCAGATCACCAGACGCCCCGGCTTTACGGGCTGGAGAGTTACATCTCGGTGCCGATCCATCGGTCCAGCGGCGAGTTCTTCGGCACGCTGTGTGCGATCGATCCCCTGCCGTCGCGGGTCGAATCGCCGGAAACGCTGCAGATGATGGAGCTGTTCGCCGAACTCATCGGCGCCCAGCTCGAAAGCGACGAACGCCACGCGCTGAGCCAGGCTGCGCTGCACACCGCGCTGGACGTCGCCAAGATGCGCGAGCGTTTCATCAACGAGGTCAGCGACGATCTCAAGGAACCGATCCAGGCGCTGGTCATGGACGCCTATCTCATCAAGACGACACCGGGGCTCGACGCCCAGACCCGTGCGCGCGTCGCCGACATGGAAACCAATCTCTGGCGCATGGCGGCGCTGGTCGGCGGCATCGTGGATTTTGCTTACGACAAGCTGGTCACGGGTGCGCCACTGTCGCGCACGCCTGCCGCCACGCTGGCCGGCGAACTGCAGCGCGTGCTGACGCAGGTCGTGAGTGCATATCCGCAACGCGCACTGGCGACGCATGTACGGATCGACGCCGATGTCGATTGCGACCCGGCGCGCCTCGGCCAACTGATGGTGAACCTGGCGATCAACGTGCTCCGGCACGTGGCGTCGGACGTGACGGTGTCGCTGGACGCCTCGACGACGGCCGGCGAGCTGCGGCTCGCCGTCGAAGCCCCCGGCCTGGCGCTGCCGGATGACGCGCTCGACAGCGTCGCGGGACCCATCACGCGCCGCCCCGGCATGGTGCGCGAGCCGCGTGCGTGGGATTTCTTCATCGCCGGCGAGATCGCGCGCGCGCATTCGGGCGGTATCTCGGTCGTCCCGGCGCCGGGCGGCACCCGGCTGTCGTTCGCGATGCCTTTGCAGGCGTTGCAGGACGTGATGCCTGTCGCGACGTCGAACGCCATCGCGGCGGGTTGAAAGCCAGCATCGCGCGTCGCGCGTAAGCAGGCACTAGCCGAATGCGGCGTCGGCGTCGGCGCGAGAGAATCGGCCGGACGGCATCACGCATCCCAGCGAGGTCCATGGATTCACGGCCGGGCGACGATGCAGGCGCGAGCGTGGAGCTCCCCCGCACACAGGAAGATCCCGATGAGCCAGCCCGCGCAGCAGCAGGACGTCCCCGGCGTCGAATCGAAACTCGATCCACCCGCCGACCACGGCGAAGACAGCTATCGCGGCAGCGGCCGACTCGCAGGCAAGGTCGCGATCATCACCGGTGGCGACAGCGGCATCGGCCGCGCGGTCGCACTCGCGTATGCGCGCGAAGGTGCCGACGTGCTGGTGAGTTATCTCAACGAAGACGAGGACGCGCGCGAGACGCAGCGCCTGGTCGAAGATGCGGGCCAGCGCTGCACCCTCGTGCCCGGCGACATCGCCGATCCCGCGCACTGCCGCGCGATCGTGCAGAAGACCGTCGACGTGTTCGGCCGCATCGACATCCTCGTCAACAACGCCGCCTACCAGATGAGCTACGACTCGCTCGACGAGATTCCCGACGACATGTGGGACTACACCTTCCAGGTCAACGTCGGCGCGATGTTCCACCTGTGCAAGGCCGCGGTGCCGCACATGCAGCCGGGCGCATCGATCATCAACACCAGCTCGATCAATTCCGACAAGCCCAAGGCGACGCTGCTGCCGTATGCGGCGACGAAGGGCGCGATCGCGAACTTCAGTGCGGGTCTCGCGCAGTTGCTGGCCGACAAGGGCATCCGGGTGAACTCGGTTGCGCCGGGCCCGATCTGGACGCCGCTGATTCCGTCGACGATGCCGCCGGACGAAGTGGCCTCGTTCGGTTCGCAGGTGCCGCTCAAGCGTCCCGGCCAGCCGGCCGAATGCGCGCCGATCTACGTTCTGCTCGCATCGGACGAGGCGAGCTACATGAGCGGCGGCCGCTATGCAGTGACGGGTGGCGCGCCGATCCTCTGATCCAGCTGAGCGTTTCCGAAATGGCGCTGCGCCACGCGCGATTTCTTCACCCGGGCATTGCGGAGTGCGGTGCATATCGTTCCCACCCTGCAATCCAGCAGGCCGGAGACATCACGTGGACAAGAATCGCAGCGAAGGCATCAAGAACCAGGTCAAGGGCACCGCGAAGGAAGTCGTCGGCAAGGTCACGGGCAACACCTCCAAGGAAGTGGCCGGCAAGGCACAGAAGACCGCCGGCAAGGTCCAGAGCGCGGTCGGCAAGGCCAACGACGACGCCCGCAAGGGCCGTTGAAGCGCCGGCAGGTGTCACGGACGGGCGGCTTCGGCCGCCCTTTTCGTGTGTGCGGTCTGGAGTGCCGCTGTTTCGGGATGGCCAACCACCGCTCGATACGGGCGTCACTGGCCAGATCGCGAGATTTGAGCACCTCTCCCTCAGGGAGAGAGCCTGCCCCGGACCTGATCCGGGGTCGACGCGCGAAGCGCGTCGGGTGACGGTCCGTCCCCCGCGCGAAACAATCCCGAGAAAGCGTGTGCGTCGTTAGACGCGCCTGTCCGCGCTCAAGGCGCCGTCACCCGCTCGAGTTCTTTCAGCATCGCGAACGCCGCAACGCGCGAACTCCCGCACATCTCAAGCGCAGGCCGCAGCGATCCGCAGAACGCTGGCCGCTCCGGTCGCCCGAATAGACGACACCGCAGACGATCATCGAGCTGCACGCATGCCACGCCGGCCGGCTTGCCATCGGGCATGCCCGGAATCGGCGAGGTGATCGAAGGCGCGATGCAGCAGGCCGCGCAGCCGTCCCGGCATTCCACGACGGATCAACGCGCGCCGCGCACGATCGCGATCGCCAGCAGCACCAGGCCCGCCGCGTCCAGCAGCGCCAGTGGCACCGTCAGCAGCGCGAAGGTCATCTGCGCCTGCGCCGCCGACATCGCAGCGTTGACGACGTACATCTGCAGCAACGGCCAGCCGAACATGCCCAGAAGATTGGAGAGCAGCAGCAGCGTGAAGCCGAGCAGGCCCGCGCGGCGCGATGCGGGCGACAGCGTCCCGCGCTGTGCGACCAGTACCAGACCGACGGCCAGCGCGATCAGGATCGGCAGTCGGCCCGGCAGCTGGCTGACGAGCATCATCAGGAGTTCGCGAAGGTCCATGACCCGACTCAGTCCGCGTTGACCAGCAGTGCGCTGCGCGACTGCAGCGACTCGAACACCGCGTCGGTCTCGGGGCGCACGCCGTGCCACAGCGCGAAACTTTCGGCGGCCTGTTCGACGAGCATGCCGAGCCCGTCGATCGTGTCGCGACATCCGTGCGCGCGCGCCCAGGCCAGGAACGGCACCGAAGCTTCGCCGTAGCTGAGATCGACGGCTGCGGTGCGCATGCCGACCAGCGAGCGTGGCAAGGCGAGCATCGCGCCGCCGCGGCCGGCCGAGGTCGCGTTGACGATCAGTTCGAACTCGCCCAGCTCGCCGAGCTGTTCGAGATAGCGCGGATGCACGCGTCCCGGTTCGCCGAGCGCATCGGCCAGCGCGTCGGTCCGGGTCGCCGTGCGGTTGACCACGTAGAGCTCGCTGATGCCCGCATCGAGCAGTGCCGGTGCCACGCCGCGCGCCGCGCCGCCGGCGCCGACCAGCAGGGTCCGACGCCCGCGCAGGTCGAGCCCGTGGCGTTCGGTGAGATCGCGGACCAGTCCCGCGCCGTCGGTGTTGTCGCCATGCCAGGTTTCACCCTGCCGCACCAGCGTATTGACCGCGCCCGCGCGTGCCGCGCGCTCGCTGCGCGTCGATGCCAGCCCGTGCGCGAGTTCCTTCAAGGGCAGCGTGACGTTCGCGCCGGTGCCACCTGCGGCGGCGAATGCCGCGAGTGCCTCCGCGAACGCCTCGGGCGCCGTATCGATGGCGTCGTAGGCGATCGTGATCCCGGTCTGGGCGCCGAACGCGGCATGGATGCGGGGCGACAGTGAATGCGCGACCGGGTGACCGAACACGGCGAGACGGGCAGGCGACATGGAAGCCTCTGAATGCGACACGCCGGGCTGGCGTCGGCGCAGTCTAGCGGCGCGATGCGGTGCCGGCGTCACGAAGCGGCGTGTCCACCCGACGCCCCGGTACGGAAAAAAAGTGACCGGGGCATGCGCTGTGCGGGGAAAAAAGTTGTATACAACGTCACAGAACCGATGGCGTGGCACGGCAGGGGGCTCGCCTGTCATCGGAGGGAAGGATGTCGATGCAGTCGGCAGTCGGACGGCATCGTCGTTTGGGTCTGGCAGGTTCCATCACTAGGGGATACATCCGCATGTCACGCATTCGAAAGGCCGGGGTGGCGTCTGCCCTGCTCGGCCTCGCCGTCGTCGCGGTCGCGAGTACCGCACTTCCGTCCCGTGTCCCGGCCATCGGGAACGCGGTCGATTCCGCCAAGGCCAGCGTCGGTTCGCTGTTCGGCGCTGCGTCGTCCGATACGAGCGTCGCGACCGCAGGCGGGGGCCGCGCGGCCACACCCGCTGCGCCGGCCGCACTGTCGTCCGGCACGCCCGAGCGCTATATCGTGGTCTTCGAAGAGCCTGCGCTCGCCGGCTACAAGGGCGAGATCAGCGGCCTCGCAGCGCCCGCCCGGCGCACCGATGCGCGCGGCAAGTCGCGCCTCGACGTGAAGAGCGCGACCGCGCGCAATTACGTCAACTATCTGCAGGGTCGCCAGTCCGACCTCGTCGGCGCCATGGCGCTGCGCGTCGGCCGTCCGATCGACGTCGAATACCGCATGCAGCACGCGCTCAACGGTGTCGTGGTCGAGCTGACCACCGCCGAAGCCGCGCGCGTCGAGCAGCTGCCCGACGTGCAGCTGGTCGAGGCCTATCGCGAGTACGTGCTCGACACCGACACCGGTCCGAGACTGATCGGCTCCGAAGCCGTGTGGGACGGTACGTGGGCCGGCGCGACCGGCCAGTTCCAGGGCGAAGGCATCGTCTACGGCATCCTCGATTCGGGCATCAACTTCGGCGCGCCGTCGTTCACGGCAGTCGATCCGATCGACGGCTACCAGCACGTCAATCCGCTGGGTGCCGGCAATTATCTCGGCACCTGTGCGCCGGGCGGCGTCGACGCCGGTCGCTGTAACGACAAGCTGATCGGTGGTTACAACTTCGTCTGCGGCGCGCCGGGCAACCAGTGCGGCGTTGCCAATGTCCGCGAAGAGCCGGGCTTCGGTGACACGAACGGCCACGGCAGCCACGTGGCATCGACCGTCGCCGGCAACCGCCGTGACGCGCTGTTCCGTGGCAATACGCGCCGCATCTCCGGCGTCGCACCGCGCGGCAATATCGTCGCCTACGACATCTGCTACACCGAGATCTCGACCGCGCGTGGCCTGTGCCCGAACAACTCCGCAGTGGCCGCCGTCAATCAGGCGATCGCGGACGGCGTCATCGACGTGCTGAACTATTCCATCGGCGGCGGCGCGGCACCGTGGAGCGAAGCGGTGTCGCTGGCGTTCCTCAACGCCGTCGATGCCGGCATCTTCGTGGCCTCCTCGGCCGGCAACAGCGGTCCGGGCCCGAACACCATGGGTCATCTGGAACCGTGGGTGTCGTCGACGGCTGCCGCGCAGCACGGCCGCGGTTCGTTCGCGCTCGCGCTCAACGTGACCGGTCCGGGCACCGTGCCCGAGCCGCTGCGTCCCGTGTTGATCGAGGAAGGCACCGGTGGCGTCGCGTTCAACGCCACGATTCCCGCTACGACGCCGCTGCGGGTCAGCAGCCGAATCGATACGGCTGACGACGGCTGTACGGCGTTCCCGGCCGGCACGTTCCAGGGCGCGATTGCCGTGGTTCGTCGCGGCACCTGCTCGTTCACCATCAAGGCCGATGCCGCGAAGGCTGCAGGTGCGGTCGCCGTGGTGATCGCCAACAACGCAGCCGGCGGCATCATCCCGTCGGTGCCGGGCGCCACCATCCCCGTCTTCGGCATGCCGCAAGCCGATGCCAACCTGCTGCGTGATTTCGTACGCACCAATCCGACCGCGACCGCCGGCGTGCTGTACCCGCCGCTGGTACTGACGAACACGGTCGACGCACTCGGCGCCTTCAGCTCGCGCGGTCCGGCGGGCACGTTCGATCTGGTCAAGCCCGACGTCACCGCGCCCGGCGTGAGCATCCTCGCCGTCATCGCGGGCACCACGATCACCGGGTTCGAGAACGCGGTCGATCTGTACAACGGCACCTCGATGGCCTCGCCGCACCAGGCCGGTGCTGCGGGCCTGATCCGCCAGGCGCGTCCGACGTGGACGGTGCCGGAGATCAAGTCGGCGCTCGCGCTGACCGCCAAGACCGAAGTCTTCAAGGAAGACCAGGTCACGGTGGGCACGCCGTTCGACAAGGGCAGCGGTCGTATCCAGGTGGATCGCGCGATCAATGCCGGGCTGGTGATGAACGAGACCAAGGCGAACTACCTCGCGGCCGATCCGGCGCAGGGTGGTGACGTGTCGGCGCTCAACCAGCCGAGCATGGCGAACCGCAACTGCTACCAGAGCTGCAGCTTCGTGCGCACGTTCCGCAACCCGCACGGCAGCGCGTCGAGCTGGCGTATCAGCTTCACGGGCGTCAACGCAACGGCCGTGCCGTCCACGCTGAAGGTACCGGCCGGTGGTTCCGCATCGGTGCGGATCACCATCAACTCCCGTGCACAGGCGGCCAACGGCACCTTCAGCTTCGGCGAAATGCGTCTGGAGTCGACGGGCCCGATCCTGGGTGTGCAGCGCGCACCGCTGACGCTGCCGATCGCGATCGCGATCCAGGCGCCGGTGGTCAAGCTGCCCGAATCGATTTCGCTGGCACTCGCTGCGGGTCGTAGCGGCACGGCGGTCGGTTCCGTCGGCAACGCCGGTGGGTCGCCGCTGATGTACTCGGTCGACAATGCAGGCAACGGCGCTCTGCCGCTCGCCGATCGTCTGCGCGGTACGTTGACGAACGGGTATCGCGGCATCCATCGCACCGATGCAGGTACGCCTGTGGCGCAGATGGTGGCCGATGACTTCGTCATCGAGTCACCGACGCGCCTGACCTCGATCTTCAATGAAGGCTTTGCGGTCGGTGGCACCTTCACGGCAACGCAGGTGGGCTGGGCGATCTTCCCGGATGTCAACGGACTGCCGGCCGGCAATCCGGTGACGACCCCGAATGCTGCGGTATGGCGTTTCGTGGGTGCGACCAATGCCCCGGGCGTCCAGGTCTCGGGCACCAATCTCGGCTTCAACTTCAACGCAGCGGGTCAGAACAATGTCGTGCTGCAGCCGGGTCGCTACTGGCTCGTGGCGTACACGCGTGGCGCGTATGCCTCCACCTGGGCGTGGTACGCGTCGCCGGCGGGTAACGGCTCGTTCGCGTTCATCGAGGTGGCATCCTCGGGTGCGGGCAGCTGGTCCCTGCTGAACAACTACGCAGGCCTGTCGATGCAGGTGCGCGGCGAAGTGAGCTGCGGCGCGCCGTGGCTGGGTGCGGTCACGCCGGCTTCGGGCACGGTGCAGGCAGGCGCGAGCCAGGCCAACCGTCTGGCGGTCAACGCGGCCGGTCTGGGCGCGGGTCGCCATGTCGGCCACCTGTGCGTGAGCAGCAATGATCCGGCGACGCCGAAGGCAGCCGCTCCGGTGGTGCTGACGGTCAACTGATCGATCGGTTCAAGTGTGACGAGAACGCCCGGGCTTGCCCGGGCGTTTTCTTTGGTGGCGTCGAGCCGGATTAACGCAGTGCGCGGTACGCGCGGCGACGAGGCAGACGTCGCGCACCCGTGTGCGGCTGGAAAGCAGAACGCCCGGCAATGCCGGGCGTTCGTCGTTGTCTCGAGACGCCGCGCGCAGTGCGCGGGCCGGGCTCAGCCCGCGCGCAGCCAGCGTGCGGCGTCGAGTGCGAAGTAGGTCAGCACACCGTCGGCACCGGCGCGCTTGAAGCCGAGCAGGGCTTCGAGCGCGCACTTGCGCTCGTCGAGCCAACCGTTGGCGGCGGCGGCCTTGAGCATCGCGTACTCCCCGCTGACCTGGTAGGCGAACACCGGCACGCCGAATTCGTCTTTCGCGCGGCGCACGATGTCGAGATACGGCATGCCCGGCTTGACCATGACCATGTCGGCGCCTTCGTCGAGATCCTGCGCGATCTCGCGCATCGCCTCGTCGGAGTTGCCCGGATCCATCTGGTAGGTCGACTTGTCGGCCTTGCCGAGCGCGCCGGACGAACCCACCGCATCGCGGAACGGGCCGTAGAACGCGCTGGCGTACTTGGCGGCATAGGCGAGGATGCGCGTGTGCACGTGGCCGTCGGCTTCGAGCGCGTCGCGGATCGCACCGATGCGCCCGTCCATCATGTCGCTGGGCGCGACCACGTCGGCACCGGCGCGCGCATGGCTCAGCGCCTGCTGCACCAGCGCATCGACGGTGATGTCGTTGACCACGTAGCCCCCGGCATCGGTGATGCCGTCCTGGCCGTGCGAGGTGTAGGGATCGAGCGCGACGTCGGTGATGACGCCGAGGTCCGGGAAGCGCGACTTCAGGGCGCGGATCGCGCGCTGGCACAGGCCGTCGTCGTCCCAGGCCGCGACCGCGTCGAGCGACTTGGCCTCGGGTGCGGTGACCGGGAACAGGGCGAGCGCGGGAACGCGCAGTTCGCTGGTGGTCTCGGCGACGCGCAGCAACTCGTCGATCGACAGACGCTCGACGCCCGGCATCGACGGAATCGCGACGCGGCCGTCGGCCTCGTGCACGAACACCGGATAGATCAGATCGTCGGCGGTGAGCGTGGATTCGCGCATCAGCCGGCGCGAGAAGTCGTCGCGGCGCATCCGCCGCATGCGGGTATCGAGTCGGGCCATGGAGCAGATTCTACGCCTGCGCACCCGGCGATCCCCTGCGACGGCGGGTCGCAGGGGATGTCGGCTGAAGTGGGAGCGACCTGAGTCGCGACTCGGATCCAGCGTCGGCGCCGGTCATTCTGACCACGCAGCACCGCAACCGCCTGTCGCGCGCGAGCGCGCTCCCACGCAGTGCGATCAGCCGATGTCGTGCACGCCGTCGATTTCCAGCGCCAGCTCGCGGCGGCAGATCGCTGCGTGCAGCACCACGCGCGGCAGGCGGTCGCCGAAACGCGCGTCGAAGGCGTCGGCCACGGCGGGCAGATCGGCGGCGTCGCGCACGTAGACCTTCAGGCGCGAACCCGGGCCGAAGGCGGCCGGCAGTTCGGGTCGGTGCGTGCGCGCCGAGGCGATCAGCGCGTCGAAATTCGCGAACGTCTCGTCGAGCTGGGCCAGCAGTTCGCCTTCGTGCTGCGAGGCATGGCCGACGACGCTGGCCGTGCCCGACAGCATCAGCGGAATCGCGCTGCCGGCCGGCGGCAGCATCGCGCGGGCGAAGCTCGGTGCCTGCGGGCCGTACTGGCGCGGGTACCGGTAGGCGCTGACCTGACGCGGATTCTCGACCGGAATGCCGGGCACGCGCGCGGCCAGCCAGTAGACCTGGATCGTGCGCGCGTCGTCGCAGCGGCCGATTGCGGTCGCGGCAGGCAGCTGGGAAGTATCGAAGCTGCCGAGGCCGCGTGCGCGACCCACGCAGAACTGGCGGTAGCGCTCGGTGTCGCCGTCGCCGTGGGTGATCGCGTCGAGGTAGTTCCAGATCCGCAGCAGGTGCGGAAATTCGCTCTTGCCGATGAAGCGGGTCAGTTCGCGGTAGGCGTGTTCGGCGGCGAGCAGGATGCCGCTGTGATCACCCGCGCCGGTGTGGCCTTCGGGCTCGTCGACTTCGATCGCGCCGAACATCAGATGGCCGTCGGTCGACCACGCGATCTCGCCATCGCGACCCGCGTGCACCGGCGCGCGGCCGCGCCAGACTTCCAGCGGCGCCGCACCATAGGGCTGCAGCGGCACGCGCAGCCAGCGCGGGTCGTCGATCGCGGGCACGGCGTCGCCGAAGCCGAGCACGGCGAGCACATCGGACTGCGCGAGCAGGTCGGCCGGCGCGGTGCCGTCGACGTAATCCACGCGCAGGCGCGGCAGCGATTCGGGGTGCAGCGGTACCGCTCGGCTCATGGATTGCCCTCGTGCAGGGTGTCGCCGCGGAACTGTTCGCGGACCTGGCGGCGGCGCGCGAACCAGCCGCGCAGCGCGGCGGGTGCGATCGCGATCGCGTTCACCGCATAGACCAGTCGGAACAGACGCAGGCGGCGCAACACCGCGGGATTGTCGAACACATCGCCGGCGAGCATCGAGATCACCGCCTGTTCGAGCTGCCAGTCGTTGCGCGGCGCGGCGAACAGGCGTTGCATCACCGGCGTGGTGAAGCGGTGGATGAACCAGCTGAAATGGCGCAGGCCACGGCGCAGGCGTCGTTCCATCGCGCGTTGCAGTGCGCGCTCGGACGACGGATCGCGCAAGGCGCCGTCGACGACGTCGGCCGCTTGCTCGGCGCTGTTCATGCCCAGGTAGACGCCCGACGAGAACACCGGATCGATGAACGCATAGGCGTCGCCCGCCATCACCCAGCCCGGTCCGGTCATGCGCGTACACGCATAGGAATAGTTGCCGGTGGCGTGCACCGGGGCGACGCGTTCGGCGCCAGCCATACGCGAGGCGACCGATGGCGTGCGCAGCAGCGTGCGCATCAGGAACGCCTCGTTGTCGAGACCCTGGCGCTGCTTGAGATATTCGGGGAAACACACCGCGCCGACGCTCATGACGTCGTCGCCGAGCGGAATCAGCCAGTACCAGCCGTATTCGAAGCGGTCGACGGTGATGTTGCCGGCGTCGTCGCCGTCCCGGCGCTGCACGCCGCGGAAATGGCTGAAGATCGCCGCCGACTGGTGCTTCGCGCTCTTGCGCTTGAGCTTGAGCTTGCTGCCCAGGAACGTGTCGCGGCCGCTGGCGTCGACGAGGTAGCGCATCGCCACATCGAGCCGGCCGCCTTCGGCATCGCGCGCGACCGCGCCGGTCGGACGTCCGTCGGCATCGTGGACCAGCGATTCGACCTTGACCCGCATGCGCGCGTCGACGCCGTTGGCGCGTGCGTTGTCGAACAGCATCGCGTCGAACTCGGAGCGGCGCACCTGGAAGGCGTAGCCGAACTTCGGATCGAGCGCGCGATCGAAGCGGAACACGTGGGTGGTGTCCTCGGCATCGTGCACCGGGAAATCGGCACCGAGCTTGAGCGTGCCCATCGCGCGCACCTGCTCCAGCACGCCGAGGCGTTCGAGGATCGGCAGGTTCATCGGCAGCAGCGATTCGCCGATGTGGAAGCGCGGGTGCACGTCCTTCTCCAGCAGCAGCACCTTCCAGCCGCGCCGCGCGAGCGTCGTGGCCGCGGTGGTGCCCGCCGGGCCGCCGCCGATGACCAGCACGTCGACGTCGAGCCGGGCGGACTCGGAAGTGGCAACGGCGGTCGCGATCGGGCTCATTCTGGATCTGGGGGTGGTGCGGGCAGTCGCGCATCATAACGGGAAGCCTCCACGACGGCCCGGAGTGCTTGCGCGCGCGGGTCCGATGCCGGATCGTGGCAGCACTGTCATTCCACGGAAGCCCCGATGTCCGCCCAAACCGAAGCCGAACGCGCGCTCGCCGACCTGCTGGTCGAGAGCCTGAACCTGGAGGACGTGCAGGCGGCCGACATCGATCCCGAGGCGCCGCTGTTCAATGCCGGCCTGGGGCTGGATTCGATCGACGCGCTGGAACTCGCGCTGGCCGTGAGCAAGCGCTACGGCTTCCAGCTGCGTTCGGACAACGACGAGAACCGGCAGATCTTCGCCTCGCTGCGCGCGCTGTCGGCGCACATCGAGCAGCACCGCACCACTTGATCCTGCTGCTGCAATTGCTGCTGGGGCTCGGTTACACGGCCCTGGCGCATCTCGCCAGCCGCTGGCACCACGACGGCCTCGCGCTGGGCGCGCTGGCGCTGCTGATCGCGATGGTGGTCATCGAACCGCTGCTGGCCCGGCGCCCGTGGGCGTTCATCGCCACACCGCTGCTGGCCTGGGGCGCGTGGGCGCTGTACGCCGCCGGGCATGCCGCGTTGCCGCTGCTGCTGGTGCCGGTGGTGTTCGTGGTCGCGATCGCCTGGCTGTTCGCACGCACGCTGCGCGCCGGCTCGGTGCCGCTGATCACCCGCATCGTGCTGGGCATCGAGGGCGGCGACGGTCCCGAGGCGCTGGGCCCGGATCTGCGCCGCTACACGCGCACGCTGACCGCCGCCTGGGCGGGTGTGCTGCTGCTGATGGCCGGCGCGAACCTGCTGCTCGCGCTGATCGCCAGCCCCGCGGGCCTGCTGGAAAGCGTCGGCGTGGCGTCGCCGCTGCCGATCACCCAGGAGCAGTGGTCGCTGTGGGCGAACCTGCTGAACTACACCGTGATCGGCGGTTTCTTCGTCATCGAGTTCGCATTCCGCAAACGGCGCTTCCCGGGCCGCTACAGCGGATTCTTCGATTTCCTGCGCAAACTGGCGGGTCTGGGCCCGGTGTTCTGGCGCGATCTGCTGCGCTGACGCGGCATTTGCTGAACGCATCGAGCGCGATGTGCGGCGGCCACACGGGATATCCTATCCGCTCATGGAATACCGACAGACCCGTGCCGCACCCGGGGCCGCGGCGTTCGCCGCCGTATATGCGCGCGCGATCAACGTCCTGGAGTGCCTGTACACCCTGCTATGGACAGCGGGCTGGATCAGCGTGTCCCTGCTCCGCCAGGCGCTGACCGGCCGGCCCGAGCTGGCGCTGGACATGGCGCGGACGCACTGGGCGCCGGGTCTGGTCGGTCCCGCCGGTGGATTGACGGTCGAAGGCGCGGAGGCGATCGACTGGAACCGTCCGTATCTGGTGGTCGCCAACCACGAATCCCTGCTCGACATCTGCGTGCTGTTCATGGCCGCGCCGGTGCCGCTGCGCTTTTTGCTGAAACAGGAAATGTGCCGCGTGCCGTTCCTGTGCAGCTATGCGCGTGCGACCGGCATGCTCTTCATCAGCCGCGAAGACCGCCGCGCCGGCCCGCTGCTGCGGCGCCAGATCGCCGGACTGTTGGGCGCGGGCCAGTCGCTGTGCCTGTTTCCCGAGGGCACGCGTTCGCGCGATGGCCGCATGGGCGAATTCAAGTCGGGCTCGTTCCAGGCCGCGATCGATGCCGGTGTCGAGGTGCTGCCGATCGCGCTGCACGGCACCGGCAAGGTGTTGCCGCCGACCGGGTTCTTCCGCACCTGCCGCGGCCCGATGCGGGCCACCGTCGGCACGCCGATTCCTGTCGAAGGCCGCATCGGCGCCACTGGCCGCCAGGCGGTCGCCCGCGAAGCGCAGGACGCCGTGGCCGCGATGCTCGGCAGGCGCTGAGCGATGGCGCCGCACACGTTTGTCATCGAGGCCGCGCATCCCTGCCTGCCGGGGCACTTCCCGGGCCAGCCGCTGGTGCCGGGCGTGGTGATCCTCGATCGCGTGGTCGCGGCGGTCGAGGCCGTGCACGGTCCGCTCGGCGCGTTGCGGTTGCCGCAGGTGAAGTTCGTGCAGCCGCTGCTGCCGGACGAGCAGGCCGAAATCGCGCTCGAGGAGGCCAGCCGCGACGGCGTCGCGCGCTGGCGCTTCCGGGTCGAGCGCGCGGGCGTGCTGCTCGCCAGTGGTGAAGTCGCCGCCGACGGCCCCGCGCAGGCATGAGCAGCGCGTGGAAGGCGCGCCGCGAGGGCGGTGGGCGGCTCGCGCTGCGCTCGCTGCTGGTGTTCGCATCGAACTTCGGACGCGCCCCGGCGCGCGCGCTGCTGCATCCGATCGCGCTGTATTTCATGCTCCGTCGCGGCCCCGAACGTCGCGATTCGCGGCGCTATCTGGCGCGCATGTTCGGCCGGCCGGCCACACTGGTCGAGGTCGCGCGGCATTTCCGCACCTTCGCCGCGACGATTCTCGACCGGTTGTTCCTGCTCAGCGAGAACACGCGCCGCTTCGACGTGCACGCGCAAGGGCTCGACGTGCTGCACGGGCATCTCGATGCCGGGCGCGGCGTGCTGCTGTTCGGCTCGCACCTGGGCAGTTTCGAAGTGCTGCGCGTGCTCGCCACCCAGCGGCCCGAGTACAAGATCCGCGTCGTGCTCGACCGTGCGCACGGCCAGGCGATGACGGAGTTGCTCGAAGCGCTGAATCCTGCGGTCGCGGCGACGGTGATCGACGCCGGCGAAAGCGGCCCGGCGGTCGCGCTGGCGATCCAGGAAGGGCTGGCGCAGGGCGCGATGGTCGCGTTGCTGGTCGATCGCAGCCAGGAAGGCGGCGCGACGATGCCGGTGCCGTTCCTCGGCGCGCCGGCGCAGTTTCCGGTCGCGCCGTGGCTGCTGGCCTCGGTGCTCAAGGCGCCGGTGATGCTGGCCTTCGGCCTGTACCGTGGCGGCAACCGCTACGACCTGGTGTTCGAACCCTTCAGCGACGGCATCGACCTGCCGCGCCGCGAACGCCAGGCCGGCGTGGCCGCGCTCATCCACCGTTACGCCGCGCGGCTGGAACATCACGCACGCAGCGCTCCCTACAACTGGTTCAATTTCTATGACTTCTGGACAGGCGCCGATGACACGCGCGACGAACTTCCGCCCGCGGCCGGCGCTCTGCCTGCTGCTGGCGACGCTGCTCGCAGCGCCGATGTGGGCGGCGGCGCAGACCGCTGAAACGCCGCGCGCGAACCAGTCGCGCGACCGCGTGCCCGCGCCGGTCACCGCGACCGGCCGCAGCGTCGATGCCGACTGGATCCTGCAGCGTCTGACCCAGCACGGCGCCACCGCGACGCCGTTCGTCGAGCTGCGCACCTCCTCGATGCTCAAGCGTCCGCTGCAGCTGTCGGGGGAATACCGCCGACCCGATGCCGACACGCTGGTGCGCGAGGTACGCGCGCCGTACGCCGAAACCACGACGATCCGCGCCGGTGAGGCGACGATCGCGCGCGAAGGCCGCAATCCGCGCACGTTCTCGCTGTCGCGCGTGCCCGAGCTCGCCGCGCTGCAGGGCAGTTTCGGCGCGCTGCTGGCCGGTGACCGCAAAGCACTGGAGACGGTGTACGCGCTCGAAGCCGACGGTGTGCCGGCCGATTGGACGCTGACGCTGACGCCGCGCGATCCGCGCGTCGCCGGTCGGGTCACCGGCATCGTGCTGCGCGGCCGCGACGCCGAACTGCGCTGCATCGAAACGCGACCGAAGCAGGGCGACGCGCAGCCGACCCTGCTCGGCAGCGCCGCCACCGCCGCGGCCGCCGTGGATTCGCTCGAAGCCGCGCAGCGGCTGTGCCACGACGTTCCGCGTTGAGCGGGCGCCCGGGATTCCGCGACACGCTGCTGCAGCGCCCCGGCCTGCGGCTGACGCTGGCCGTCGCGTGGTTGCTGGCCCTGCTCGCGCTGGGCTGGATGGCGTCGGCGAGACTGGAATTCAGCGGCGACCTGCGCCGCTTCCTGCCGGATGCCCGCACGCCCGAGCAGCGCCTGTTGATGGAGGAACTCGGAGACGGGCCCGGGTCGCGCCTGCTGATGCTGGCGATCTCCGGCGACACACCCGAAGTACTCGCCGAACGCTCGCGCGCCCTGCACGACGCCCTCGCGGGTGATCCGCGCTACACCCTGGTCACCAACGGCGGCGAAGCCGGACTCGACGCGTTTCCGCAGGATCTGCTGCCCTACCGCTATCTGCTGACGTCGTCGTTCGACGCCGCGCCGCTCGATGCCGACACCCTGCGCGATGCACTCGACGCACGGCTGCAGGATCTCGGCTCGCCGGCCGCCGGCATGGTGGAACCGCTGATTCCGTCCGATCCCACGCTGGAAGTGCTCGCACTCGCCGAAGCCTGGCAGCCGGCCGGTGCGCCGCAGCGGCTGCACGACGTGTGGTTCGACCAGGCCGGCACGCAGGCGCTGCTGCTGGTGGAAACGCGCGCGGCGGGCTTCGATCCGACCGGACAGCTCGACGCCGTCGGCACCATCCGCGACACCTTCGCGCGGCAGGTGGGCGAGGGCAGCGCCACGCTCGACGTCGTGGGGCCCGGCGCGTTCTCGGTCGACATCGGCGGGCGCACGCAGGCCGAGGCGCAGCGTATCGGCATGGTCGACACGATCGGCCTGATCCTGTTGCTGCTCGTCGCGTATCGCAGCTGGAAGATGCCGCTGCTCGGCGTGCTGCCGCTCGCCAGCGCAGGCATCGCCGGACTCACGGCGGTCGCGCTCTTGTTTCCCGGCGGCGTGCACGGCATCACGATCGCATTCGGCTTCACCCTGATCGGCGTGGTGCAGGACTATCCGATCCACTTCTTCAGCCACCAGCGCGCCGGCCTGTCGCCTTGGAAGAACGTGCGCGGGCTGTGGCCGGCGCTGTCGACCGGCGTCGTCGCCACCTGCATCGCGTATGCGACCTTCCTGTTCTCGGGCGTCGACGGCCTGCGCCAGCTCGCGGTGTTCACGATCTTCGCGCTCGGTGTCGCGGCGCTGACCACGCGTTATCTGCTGCCGGGTCTGGTCGATCCCTCGCCGCCGGATCTCGCCGAGTCTCCGCGTCTGCAGCGCCTGTGGCACCGGATCGAAGCGCTGCCGCGTCCGAAGTGGTCGCTGGCCGTGCTGGCGCTCGCTGCCGTTGCCGCGATTGGTTTCAGTCCCGGGGCGTTCTGGCAGAACGATCTGTCGAAGCTGACGCCGGTCGATCCCGAATCGATGCAGCGCGACACCGAATTGCGCGCCGAACTCGGTGCGCCCGACGTGCGTTACGTGCTGGTCGCGCAGGCCGCCGACAGCGACGCCGCGCTCGGCGCCACCGCCGCGCTGCAGCCCGCGCTCGATGCACTGGTCGCCGACGGCCATCTCGACGGCTACGACATGGCCGCGCGCTATCTGCCGGGTGCCGACACGCAACGCGCGCGTAAGGCCGCGCTGCCCGACACCCCTGCGCTGCGCGCGATGCTCGCCGATGCGCTGACCGATTCCGCGTTCAACGACGACGCATTCGAACCCTTCGTCGAAGACATCGCCCGCGCCAAGGCCGCCGCGCCGCTGACGCGCGCCGATCTCGAAGGCTCGCCGCTGGCGACGGCGGTGTCCGGCCTCCTGCTGGAACACGAGGACCGTTCGACCGCGCTGGTCTCGCTCAGCGGCCTCGACGATCCGGCCGACGTCATCGCGCTCGCCTCGCAGGCCAGTGCGCCCGGCGTCGACGTGCGCCTGCTCGACATGAAGGACGCGTCCGAATCGCTGGTCGTCGAATATCGCGGCCGCGTGCTCGCGGCGATGGCGGTCGCGCTGGTGCTGCTCATCGGTACCGTGTGGATAGCGTTGCGCAGCCCGCGCCGCGTGTGGCGTGTGCTGCTGCCGACGTTGCTGACCTTGCTGGTGGTCGTCGCGGTGCTGCGACTGGTCGGCGTCGAACTGACCCTGTTCCATCTCGTCGCGCTGATCCTCGCCGCCGGTCTCGGCCTCGATTACGCGCTGTTCTTCGAACATGCCGGCGACGACCGCCAAGATCAGATCCGCACGCTGCACGCGATCCTCGTCTGCAGCCTGATGACGCTGCTGGTCTTCAGTCTGCTCGCGCTGTCGTCGATTCCGGTGCTGCGTGCGATCGGCAGCACGGTCGCGCTCGGCGTGGTCTTCAACTTCGTGCTGTCGCTGCTGGTGGCGCGCCAGCGCGCGGCGATCATCGCGGCACGCGCCGAACCGGAGCCGATGGCATGACCCACATCGATCGCGACGCCATCCTGTCGATGATTCCGCACCAGGGCGCGATGTGCCTGTGGGATGCGGTCACCGCGTGGGACGACGCCAGCGTGACCCTGCGCAGCGCCAGCCATCGCGATCCGGCGAACCCGCTGCGCAGCGACGACCAGCTGCGCGCGCTGCATCTGTGCGAATACGGCGCGCAGGCGATGGCGGTGCACGGCGGCCTGCGTGCACGCGAGAGCGGCGCACCGGTGCGCCCCGGCATGCTGGTCGCATTGCGCGGCGTACAGCTGCATGCCGCGCGCATCGACGATCTCGCTGGTGATCTCGAATGTGTGGCCGAAGTGCTGGTCGAGGCCGGCGGCAGCCAGCAGTACGCGTTCCGCATCCAGTGCGACGGCGTGCTGCTCGCCGAAGGACGCGCGGCGGTGATGCTCGGACCGGCGCAGCACGCTGCGTGAGCTGAGGGTCTCTGGCGTGCGTGGATCGAATCGCACACGAAGCGCGCGTCGCAGGCCGCCCGCTACAATCGCCGCATGACCAATTCCGCATCCACTCCACCCGCGCGGCGCGCACTCGTCACCGGCGGCAGCGGCGACATCGGCGGCGCGATCTGTCGTCGTCTCGCGGCCGACGGCCTGCACGTGATCGTCCATGCGAACGGCAATCTCGCGCGCGCGGAAGCCGTGGTCGCCGGGATCGTCGCCGCAGGCGGCAGTGCCGAGGCGATCGCGTTCGATGTCGCCGACGGTATGGTCACGCGACGCGCGCTCGACGGGCTGCTCGAAGCCGGGCCGATCCAGGTGATCGTCAACAACGCCGGCATCCACGACGACGCGCCGATGGCCGGCATGTCGGAGGCGCAGTGGACGCGCGTCATCGATGTCTCGCTGCACGGCTTCTTCCACGTGACCCAGCCGCTGCTGCTGCCAATGGCGCGCAAGCGCTGGGGCCGTATCGTCAGCGTGTCGTCGGTCGCCGCGGTCACCGGCAATCGCGGCCAGACCAACTACGCGGCGGCGAAAGCGGCGCTGCACGGCGCCTCGAAATCGCTGGCGCGCGAGATGGCCAGCCGTGGCATCAGCGTCAACGTGGTCGCGCCCGGCGTGATCGCAGGCAACATGGCCGACGACGCGTTCCCCGACGAGATGATCAAGCAGATCGTCCCGGCCGCGCGCGCGGGTACGCCGGACGAAGTCGCGGCGCTGGTCGCGTTCCTGTGCTCGGAGCCGGCCGGCTACATCAACGGTCAGGTCATCGGCATCAACGGCGGCATGGGCTGAGCCCCGACGGCGGGCGGCAAGCTGCCCTTCAGCGCCATGAATCCGGATTCACGCCGCCGGTCGCATGATCCCTGCACCCGCCACGAGGATGCCCCGATGCGCGTTTCCCGTCTGCTCCCGTTGTTGCTCGGCGTCGGCCTGCTCGCCGGCTGCGCCAGTTCCCATGTGCTGACCGGCACGCCGCGTGCGCCGATCGATCCGTCGCAGGTGCGCATCTATCACGGCCCGCCGCCGGGCCAGTACGAGGAGATCGCGATCCTCAACACCAGCAGTGGCGCGCTGACCTACGGCGAGCAGAACAAGGTGAACTCGGTGCTGCAGAAACTGCGCAACGAGGCCGCCAAGCTCGGCGCCAATGGTGTGCTGTTCCAGGGCACGGCTGACGGCTACCGCAATGGCGGCGTCAGTGTCGGCGGCGGTGTCGGACGCGGCGGTGGCCGTTCGTTCTCGTCGGCCGGCGTGGGTGTCGACATCAGCCCGCAGCAGAAGTACGCCAGCGGCGTGGCGATCTGGGTGGCGAATCCGCCGCCGGTCGAGTCCATGCCCGCGCCTGCACCGGCCGTACCGCCGGCGCGCTGAGTCAGCCGATGCCGAAGACGACGCCGGCCGCGGGAGCGGCCGGCGTTTTCGTATGAGTCGATGACGCGGTCAGCGCGCGCGCTCGTGCTCGAGCGCGTCGGCACCCGCCAAGCGCCGGTTCCACAGCGACAGCAGCGGCGAGGTCATGACCGTCGTGACCAGGGTCATGCCGAACATCAGGGTGAAGAGTTCCTGCCCGATCAGGCCGGCATCGAGGCCGATCTTCAGCACCACCAGTTCCATCAGGCCGCGGGCGTTGATCAGCGAGCCGACCGACAGGCTGTCGCGCCAGTCGTAGCCCGACAGCCGCGCGCCGATCGTGCCGCCGAGCATCTTGCCGGCGATCGCCACCAGCAGGATCAGGCCGAACGCGCCGAGGCCCGCGCCGACGAAGGCTTCGGACGTGGTGTTGAGGCCGGCGAGCGCGAACACGATGGGCATCAACAGCAGCATCGACACCGGCTCGAACGCCTTGGCCAGGTGATGCAGCAGGCGGTTGTCGCGCGGCAGGCAGACGCCGAACACGAACGCGCCGAATACCGCGTGCAGGCTGATCGCCTCGGCGAACGCCGCGCAACAGACCAGGCCGATCAGGATCGCGATCAGTGTGCCCCGCGTCGGCGCGCCGTCGGCATCGCAACCGCGTTTCAGGATCCACGCATACAGCGGCTTGAGCACCAGGAACGCGACCGCGACCAGCACCACCGCGCCCGCGGCCACCATGCCGACACCCGGGCCGCGATGCGCGCCGCCGATGGTCAGCACCAGTGCGAGGAAGATCCAGACGAAGCCGTCGTCGATGATCGCCGCACTCAGTGCAAGTCGGCCGGCGCGGGTCTGGGTAAGGTTGCGATCCTTGAGGATGCGCGCGAGCACCGGGAACGCGGTCACCGACATCGCCGCGGCGATGAACAGCGCGAACGGCCAGAAGCCCAGTCCCTCGGGTGCGAAACGCGGATACAGCCACGGGGAGATCGCCAGGCCCAGCGCCAGCGGCAGCGAGATGCCGAGCACGCCGACCAGACTCGCGGCGCGCACCTGCGCGCGCGTGCCTTCGACCGAACGCAGTTCAGCGCCGATGATGAACATGAAGAGCACCAGGCCGACCGTTGCCAGCGCCGACAGCGGCGGCAGCGACGCGGCCGGAAACAGCGCGGCGTGCAAATCCGGCAGCATCGCGCCGAACACCACCGGCCCGAGCAGCAGGCCGGCGGTCATTTCGCCGATCACCGGCGGCTGTCCGAAGTACTTCAGCACCCAACCGCAGGCGCGTGCGGCCACGAGGATCACGGCCAGCTGGAGCAGCAGGAGAGTCGTCATCGCGGCGCAGGCCCCCGGGTGTTCAATGCGGCCATCCCGCCCGCGCAGCCGCAATCATCGACGGCTCAGGCAGCTTCGGCAACGGGCGCGAACCAGTGCGCCGGCAGCATCGGGGCCTGTGCACTGCCCTCGTGTTTCGCCAGCAACGCATCGAGGCCGTGGTCACCGATGTCCGGAATCGCGGCACGCGCGAGCGCGAGCACTTCCGACGCCAGCTGGCGCATCGCGGCCATCGAACGCTGGGTGCGCGCGATGTACGCGGCGTCGTCGAGCTCGTCGGTCAGACCACCGTTCATTTCGCGGCACCACGCGACCTGGTACTGGTCGTAGGCGCGGGCTTCGCGCAGATCCGGGGTCGCGTCGCGCGTGCCCCATTCGCGCATCAGCGCCTGCATCGCCAGATTCAGTGCACGGCCTTCGGCGAAGGCCGGCTTGAGCCTGGCGAGGATCGACAGATCGGCCTGGCGGCGGCTGAAGAACAGCGGCGCCAGCAGCGCCCAGTAGTACACGTAATCCCACAGCACCTTGATCGGCATGACCTGCGGGTGGCCGAAGATCGGGTACTGGTCCTGGTAGAGCGTCAGCGTGTTCTCGTAGAACGAGAAGTACAGCTGCTGGTAGATGTCGGCATACGGCGCGATGTCTTCGCCCGCGCGGTCCTTGCCGATCAGTTCGCAGACGTAGGTGTTGCTGATCGCGATGAAGTCGCTGCCCGGCGAATAGAACGGATCGAGGAACAGGCCGGCCTCGCCGGTCAGCGCCCAGCGGTGCCTGGAATACACCTGCTTGCAGCCGTGCGAGAAGTGGCGCAGGAACAGGAAGTCCTGCAGCGTGTACTCGGGCTTGTCGAGCGCTTCGTGCACGCGCGGCTGGTGCGTGCGCAGCCAGTCCATCGCCTTGTCGAAGGTGTTCATGGTCTCGAGCGGATGCATCTTCGCGTCGCAGACGATGCCCAGCGAATGCGAGCCCGAGGCCAGCGGGATCAGCCAGAACCAGTAGCCCGGGCCGCACATGTGGTTGGTCGAGTTCACCCGGCGCGCCGGCGTGAAGCGGTCGCGCCACTGCGGATCGTCCGACCACTGGTCGAGATCGGACTGGCCGTCGATGCGCCACCACACCGCATTGCAGTCGTGGTCGTTGGCCATCGCCAGACCGAGCTTGCGCTTGATCAGGCCGGCGCGGCCCGAGGCGTCGACGACCCAGCGCGCTTCCAGCGTCCGGCGCTCGCCGGCGTGATCGAAGGCGACTGTATGCGGCGCGTCCGTCTCCGACAGCTCCAGCGTGCGCACGACCGCTTCGTCGCGGAAATCGACGCCCATCTCGCGTGCGCGATCGCCGAGGAAGTTCTCGAAACGGCCCCGGTCGAGCTGCCACGACGGCGTGGGCAGCAGCTTGCTGACGCCCATCTCGCTGCAGGCCTGCACGTCGTACTCGCGATCGGTGAAGAAATAACGCAGGCCGTACTTGCGCACCTGCTCGGCTTCCAGATGGTCGCGCAGCCCCAGCACGTCGGCGAAGTAATGCGCGCCGATCTCGACCGTCGATTCGCCGACCTTGTGCGCTGCTTCGCGGACCGGATGCGCGCGACGTTCGATCACCGTCACCGACAGCGTGGGTTCGCGCTGGCGCAGCTGGAGGGCGAGTGTGAGCCCTGCGAGACCACCGCCGAGGATGACGACATCGGCGCGGGCATCGCCGCCGGAAGTGTGCGCAGTGCCTGGATTCATGCGGTGACGGTGCCTCGTGCGGATGGAATGTGTCCGATGAGCCCGCTCAGGCCGCGTCGGCGTACCAGAGCGTGGCCAGCGATGCCGGCGTGGCCGGTGCATCGCCGAGCAGCGTGGTCAGGCCGAAGTCGTCGATATCCGCATGTGCGCCGCGTGCGTGCTGCAGGATCTCGGCCGCCAGCCAGCGCATGCGCGCCACGTTGTCCTCGATGCGCGCGACCAGCGCGTCGTCGTCGAGTACGTCGTCGAGCGCGGCGTTCATCGCGCGGAACCAGCCGATCTCGGACTGGTCGAGCAGACGCGCGCCGGACGCGGCGCCGTCGCCGTTGCGGCGGCCCCATTCGCGCAGCAGCTGCTGCAGGGCGAGATTGAGCGCGCTTGCTTCGGTGAATGCCGGGCGCAGGCGGCCGAGCACCGCCATGCTGGTCAGGCGGTCGGCGAAGAACAGCGGCGTCAGCAGCGACCAGTAATACGTGTAATCCCAGATCACCTTGACCGGCATGACCTGCTCGTCGCCGAACAGCGGGTACTGGTCCTGGTAGAGCGTCAGCGTGTTCTCGTAGAACGAGAAATAGAGCTGCTGGTACAGCGCGACGTAGGGCCTGAAATCGGTGCCCGCGCGGTCCTTGCCGATCAGATCGCAGATGTAGGTGTTGCCGATCGCGATGAAGTCGGTGCCCGGCGAGTAGAACGGATCGAGGAACAGCCCGGCCTCGCCGGTCAGCGCCCAGCGCTCGCGCGAGAACACCTGCTTGCAGCCGTAGGAGAAGTGCCGCAGGAACAGGAAATCCTGCAGCGTGTGTTCGCTGCGGTCGAGCGTGGCGGCGACCTGCGGCTGATGCGTGCGCAGCCAGTCCATCGCTTTCGCGTGGGTGTTCATCGTCTCGAGCGGATGCATTTTCGCGTCGCAGACGATGCCGAGCGAATGCGACCCCGAGGCCAGCGGAATCAGCCAGAACCAGTAGCCCGGGCCGCACATGTGGTTGGTCGAGCGCCAGCGGTCCGGTGGATCGCAGCGCTGCAGCCAGCCCGCGTCCTGCGACCAGGCATTGGGGTCGATGGTGCCGTCCACGCGCCACCACACCGCATTGGCGTCGTGGTCGTTGGGCTGGGCGAGATCGAGCTTGCGCTTGAGCAGGCCGGCGCGACCGCTGGCATCGATCAGCCAGCGGCTGTGCAGGGTGTGCATCGCGCCGTCGCGCTCGAACGCGACGACGTGATCGTCGGCGCCGTCGCCGGCCATCGTCAGCTCGCGTACCACGGCGGCATCCTCGAACTGCACGCCGAGTGCGCGCGCGCGTTCACCGAGGAAGTTCTCGAACCGGCCGCGGTCGATCTGCCATGACGGCGTCGGCAGCAACCGGCTCACGCCGAGCTCGGTGCACTGGTCGATCGCGTGGCTGCCTTCGGAGAAGAAGAAGCGGAAGCCGAACTTGCGGATCTGTTCGCTTTCCAGATGCGCTTCCAGGCCCAGCACCTTGGCCAGGTAATGCGCACCGATCTCGACCGTGGACTCGCCGACCTTGTGCGCGGCTTCGCGTACCGGATGCGCGCGGCGTTCGATGACGGTGACCGCGCAGGCGGGGTCGCGCTGGCGCAGCTGCAATGCGAGGGTGAGCCCGGCGAGCCCGCCGCCGAGAATTGCGACATCGGTACGGGTCGTGGTCTGCATCAGCCGGCGCCTTGCATGGGTTCGGAAGCGAGCATCGCGTCGGGCGTCGCGCCGGGATCGAAGATCACCGGCGGATTCGCACGCTTGGCCCGCCAGGTGCGCAGCAGATCGCCACGCGTCAGCACCTGCCCGAGCACGTGCAGGGTGATCAGTTTCAGGTCGCGGTAGAGGCGGAAATGGCTCTTGCGGAACTGTTCGTCGGAATCCGCGCAGTGGTAGCGCGTCTCCACAGGCACCGACACCACACCGCAGCCGAGCCGGCGCGCGGCACTGATCAGGACCTGCGCTTCGAACACGAAGCCTTCGCCGGGAATGTCGTCGAGCGCGAGCACCGAGGCCGGATACAGCCGCTGCCCGCTCTGCGTGTCGACCATGCGGAAGCCGCAGGCCCAGGCGATGCCCCAGTCGCCGAAGTCGTTGCCGATCCGCCGGTACCAGGGCTGGGTGCCGCGCTTCTTCAGGCGCGCGCCGTTGACGATGCAGTTCGGGTGGTGGTTCGCGGCTTCGATCATCCGCGGAATGTCGCTCGCGCGATGCTGGCCGTCGCCGTCCATCGTGACCACCGCGGCGAAGCCGCGGCGTCGCGCTTCGGCGAACCCGTCGCGCAGGGCCTGGCCCTTGCCCATGCGTCGCGGGTGGCGCAGCAGTGTGACCGGCAGCGCGGCGACGATGTCGGGCGTGGCGTCGTCGGAGCCGTCGTCGACGACGATCACGTGCTCGCTGTACGCCAGCGCTTCGCTGACGACCTCGTCGATGCGCAGCGCTTCGTTGAGCGCCGGAATCACCACCGCGACATTGCCGCGATGCAGGTGCGCATGCTCAGCCATGCGCCGGCTCCGGCTGCGTGGTGTCGTCGATCTCGAGCGACAGCGAGCGGTGCGGACCGGCGCGCAGCACGGCGCGCGATCCACCAGTGGCGAGCGCGTCGAACAGTGGCAGCATCTGCGCCATCGCATTGCGTTCGCCATGCGCGCCGAGCGGGCCGGGTGATTCGAGATCGGCGCCGTCGCGCAGGCTCGCGCGGATGCGGGGACCCGTGCCGTCACGCACCAGCACCAGCGCAGCGCCGAGCAGGCCTTCGCTGTGTGTCACCGTGCCGAGCAGACCCGCCGAGGCGGTGTCGTAGGCGACCAGCAGCACCGCCGGGGTGCCGGTGGCGAGCTGCATCATCGCTTCCAGCAGACCCTGGGCGAACGTGGCGTCGTAGGCGCTGAGTGCAGTCGTCGCTTCCGTGCAGCCCGCGCCGATGGTCCAGTAACCCGCAGCGGCGTTGTGCACGGAGTTGTGGAACTTCGTCGGCGAGATCGCAGTGGGATCGGTCGCCAGCGTGTCGCACATGTAATCGGTGATGCCCAGATCGCCGTGCGTCGAGGCGAACACCGACGGCAGCGTCTCCGGTGCGATGCCGGCATCGCGGCACGCGGCCATCGCGACCTCGAGCGCCACCGCGACCGAGCCCGGCGCGCGCCGGCGTTCGTTCGGCGCCAGCAGCTGCGGCGACGGGCGCGACGGTGCCGATTCCGGACGCGTGCCGTCTATCGCGAATGCGCGTGCCGCGGCCCAGTCCGGCAGGCCGTCGGTCCAGAAGCCGATGCCGGCGATCGTCGCGGTCAGCGCGCTCGACATGCCCGACGTGCTCATGCGGCCACCTTGCCGAACACCAGCGAGCAGTTGTTGCCGCCGAAGCCGAAGGAATTGTTCATCGCGTAGCGGATGTCCGCCTCCGCATTGTCGAAGCGGATCTGCGGCCCGCACGCGGGATCGCGCACGGTGCTGTCGAGAATCCCCGGCAGCAGGCCGTTCTCCAGCGCGAGCAGGGCGAACACCGATTCGACGATGCCCGCCGCGCCCAGCGTGTGACCGGTCCAGCCCTTGGTCGAACTGGCGTGCAACGTGCCCGGGAACAGCGCATCGACCGCGCGCGCTTCGACCGAATCGTTGGCCGGCGTCGATGTGCCATGCAGGTTCAGATAGCCGACGTCCGCCGGTTCGACACCGGCGCGATCCAGCGCGCCGCGCATCGCCAGCGTCGCGCCGAGGCCTTCGGGGTGCGGCGCCGACATGTGGTGCGCATCGCTGGATTCGCCGTAGCCGCGCAGCTGCAGGCCGGCATCGCCGGTGGCCGCGCGCTCGAGCACGGCGAATCCGCCGGCCTCGCCCAACGACAGGCCATTGCGCGTCGCGTCGAACGGACGGCACCGCTCGGTCGACACCAGGCCGAGCGCGTTGAAGCCGAACAGCACGCTGCCGCACAGGGTGTCGACGCCCCCGACCAGCGCCGCATCGACGACACCGGCTTCGATCATGCGCGCCGCCTGGGCGAACACCTTCGCGCTCGACGAGCAGGCCGTGGCGACGGTGATGCAGGGACCGCGCAGGCCGGTGGCGTGCTGCAGGAAATCGCCCAGCGAATGCGGGGTGTGCACGATCGGTCGGGCGAGATCGTCGGGAAAATGCCGGACGCCGTCGGCATCGGCATCCGCGCGCGCATAGGCCTCCTCGCTCGCGCCGATGCTCGACGTGGACGTGCCGACGACCAGCGCGACGCGGTCCGCACCGTACTTCGCGACCATCGTGTCGAGCGCCGTCAGCACGCCGTCGTGCTGCAGCGCCAGCCAGGCGAGCCGGTTGTTGCGGCATTCCCAGCGCGACAGCGCGGACGGCAGCGGCGCGTCTTCCACGCCCTCGACGCGGCCGATCCAGGTCGGCAGCGGGGTCGGGCCGAAATCGTTGCGGCGCAGGCCACCGCGTCGTTCACGCAGCGCCGTGGACTGAGCGGCGGCGCCGCGTCCGAGGGCGGTGGTCGCGGTGAACGCGCGGATGGCGAGTGCCGGCATCGGCGACGGGGACAGCGGTTCAGGCACGCAACGGATCCGGGGGACAATCAGGCGGCCGAGTATAGCCACAGCATCGTGAGGCTAGACTCCCGGGTCAGCCCCAGTTCCAGAGCGTCGACACCACCGCTTCACGATGGCCCGTACCCGCCTGCTGCACCGTTTGAAACGCCTGTCCGACCGCGACGCGCTGCACACGCTCGCGGTCGCTGTGGTGGCCTGCGTGCTGAGTTTCGGGCTGGTCTATGTGGGCTACCTGGTGCACGTGCTGCGGGTCGCGCGCAACGCGCCCTGCGTGCCGGTCAGGGGCGAGTGCGTGCTGGTGTTCGGCAAGCACTCGCCGCAGGGCCGGCTGGATGCGGATTTCCAGGCGCGGCTGTCGCGCGCGGCGACATTGTGGAGTTCGCATGCGCCTGGCCGCGTGCTGCTGCTCGGGGGCGGTCCGATGGGCGCGCCCACCGAGGCCGCCCTGGCGCGCGATGCCCTGCATGCGCTGGGCGTGCCCGACGACGCCCCGCTGGTGCTCGAAGACGCCTCGCGCGACACGCTGCAGAACCTGCGCAACGCGCGCAGCCTGCTGGCCGCGGCGGCCGTCGATCCCGACGCGCCCACGCGCCGGGTCACCCTGCTCAGCAGCCGCTATCACCTCGCGCGCTGCGCCCTGTTCGCACGCGGACTGGGCCTGCACTGGGAACTGTGCGCGGCCGAACCCGCGCTGTCGTGGCGCCCCGGCATGCTGTGGCGCATCGCCGGCGAGGCGGCCTATGTCTGCTGGCTCGACATCGGCGTGCGCTGGGCGCGGCTGATCGGGCATCGACGGCTGATCGAGCGGATCAGCTGAGCATCGACGGTGCGCCGGCGTGCGCCCTACCCGGCCGGGCAGGGCGCACCGGCGCGATCAACGGCGCTGCTGCGCCGGGATAAAGACTGTCTCTACTGCCTCGGCCAGCTGGTCCGGCGGCAGCAGGCCCTGGTCGAGCAGGAAGTTGTTGAACGCGCGGCGGTCGAACTTCTCGCCCAGCGCCAGCTCGGTGCGCATGCGCAGTTCGAGGATGCGGGTGTAGCCGTAGAAGTAGCTCGTCGCCTGGCCCGGTGCGTTGAAGGTGTAGCGGTCCAGTTCCTGGCGCGCCATCGCCGGCGACAGCATCACCTCTTCGGTCAGCACGCGGCCGGCGCGTTCGCGGTCGATCGTGCCGAGGTTGAGCATCGGGTCGAGCATTGCGCGCGCGGCGCGCAGCAGGCGGAACTGCAGCGCGATCAGCTGGCCGTCGAGCGGTTCGTAAGGCACCAGTTCGGCTTCGGCGTACAGCGCCCAGCCTTCGACGTTGACCGAGTTGAACGCGAACATCGAACGCGCCAGCGACACGCCGCGCTCGACCATCGCGGTGAACTGCAGCTCGTGGCCGGGACGGCCTTCGTGCGCCGACAGCGTCCAGCGCACGGCGTCGAAGTTGAAGTCGTCGTAGGCCGCGTCGTCGCCGGTGCCGCCGGGGTTGCCGACCGGCAACACGAACGTGCCCTGCTGGCCGGTGTTGCCGACCAGCGGCGCCGGGCGGAAATGCGGCGCCGGCTGCGCGGCCGATTCGGCATCCGAGCCCAAGCGCATCTGCATCTCGCGCTGCGGCACGTCGACGATGTTCTCGCGCTCGATGATCGGATCGATCGCATCGATCACTTCGCGATAGCTCGCTTCCAGACGCGCGTTGGGAATCGTGTCGCGCTTGAGTGCGGCGATGACCGCGCGGTAGTCGGTCGCGTCGATGCCCTTGTCCTTGGCGACCAGCGGCGCGAGCTGCTGCATCTGCGCGCGGATCTCCATGAAGGCCAGCTGCGCGCGCTGCATCAGCAGCTGCGGATCGACATCGGTGCCGTACTGCTTGAGCCCGAAGGCATACAGTTCCGGCGGCAGGCGGGTGTCTTCGCGCGCCTTCGGCAGCACGGTGGTGCGGGTCCAGTCGGCGTAGGCCGTGATCTCCTTCGCGATCGCGTCGAGCGCGGGCTCGGCGCCTTCGATTTTGTATTCCTCGAACAGCTTGCGGATGCCGGCGATGTAGGTGTCGGCGCTGTCGAGTGCACGCTGCACTTCCAGTCGGGTCGGCTGCAGCAGCTCGGGATTCGACAGGCGTTCTTCGTAACGCTGGCGGGCGAGCGTGGTGATCGGCGTGCTGCCTTCCGCGAGCCCGGCATAGCGCTGCAGGCGCGCGAGTGCGTGCGCACGGCGCTCGGGCGGCGTCTGCGCCGACAGCAGCCCGTTGATGCCGCCGAAGACCAGCTGCGGCGCGTCGGTCCACGGCAGCAGATAGCGCTCGTTGAGCGTGCTGCCCTCGACGCTCTCGTCGATGCTCTTGAGCAGGATCTGCAGATCCTGGCGCACGTTGGCGTCGCGCTCGAGTTCGAGCTGGGTCTGCAGTTTCGCGCGTGCACCGGCCATGGCCGTGCGATAGCGGGCGGCGTTGTCGGGGCCGAAGTCGGCGACCTGGTCGTCGTAGCCGGGCACGCCGAAGAAGCCGGCGGATTCGGGCTGGAACGGCGCCTGGGCGTCGATCAGGATCTGCGCGAGCGCGTTGCTGCGCGTGACCCAGGCCGGCGATGCGGCCTGCGACGCGGTCACGGCGGCCTTGGCGTCATCGGTGTGGGCGAGGGCCGAGAGCGGCGCGGCGAGGGACAGGGCGATCGCGAGGACGAGCGGTTTCATGGCAGCACCAGCGGCAAGGACGAACGCCGACCGTAGGCGCTCGCGTGCGTGCCGGCAATGGCCGGAGGTCACGGCGCCGGCAATGCGTGATGTTCGACCGGCGTGTCCGCCTCGGCGATGGTGATGATCTGCCCGGGATCGTTGTCGCCTGGCATGTACAGCAGCGATTCCCAGGTCCACGCACCGAGTCGACGCTCTGCGCTCGCGACCAGGTGACCCGCACCGCGCGGGCCTTCGATGCCGATCACCAGGTCCGCGCGGCCCGAGCCGCCGTCGTCGGTCGAGGTGCTGACCGAGCCCATCGGCATGAAGCCGGGCGTGATCGGCGTGCCGATCGTCGCGACGAGCTCGGGATGCGCGCGGGCGCGTGCCAGTGCGTCGACGTAGACGTCCGAGCGCATCATCGAACCGCGGATCGCGAACAGCATGATCGCGACGAACGCCGCCACCAGTGCGACGAAGGTGACCACGACGACCGGCAATGCCCACTTCCAGTTGCGCTGCCACCAGCCGCGCGGCGGCGCGGGCGCTTGTGCGGGACGTGGCGGCAACGGGGGCGGCAGCGTGGACATGCGCGGGCGTCCGGCGGGTGTGGTCAGGGCGTGAGGCAACGCGCGAGGAAGGCTTCGCTCGTGCGGTAGCGATGCAGCGCGTCTTTCCCGCGCAGCCCGTGCTTGGCACCGGGATAGGTCATCAGTTCGAACGGCGTGCCGGCCTGCTGCAGCTGGCTCATCAGCTGCGTGGCATTGGTGAACAGCACGTTGTCGTCGGCCATGCCGTGGATCAGCAGCAGCGCGTTCGGCTTGATGTGGTCGGCGTGGGTGAACACGCTGGCCTCGCGGTAGCCGTCGACGTTGGCCTTGGGCAGGTTCATGTAGCGCTCGGTGTAGTGCGTGTCGTAGAGCGCCCAGTCGGCCACCGGCGCGCCGGCGATGCCGCAGGAGTAGGCGTCGGGCGCCTTGGCCAGCAGCATCAGCGTCATGTAGCCGCCGTTCGACCAGCCGTTGACGGCGATGCGGTTGCCGTCGACCCACGGCTGCGACTTCAGCCACTCGACGCCGCGCAGCTGATCCTCGACCTCGACCGTGCCCTGGCGCTCGTACAGCGCACCGACGAAGTCGCGGCCGCGACGCGGGGTGCCGCGGTTGTCGAGCGAGAACACCACGTAGCCTTGCTGCGCGAGGTACTGGTGGAAGCTCGCGTCGGCGCGGCCGGGCCAGGTGTCGAGCACGGTCTGCGCGGCCGGGCCGCCGTAGACGAACACGACGACCGGATGCGGCTTGGTTTCGTCGAAATTCGCCGGCTTGATCAGCGAGTAGTGCAGCGGCGTGCGGCCGTCGGCGGCGGTCAGCGTGCCGAACTCGGTCGGACGGTGCGCGGCCAGGAACGGCGCGTAGGGATGATCGGCCGCGGCGAGATCGTTCTCGACGAGCGTCGCGAGTTGCGTGCCGTCGGCGCGGTGCAGTGCGATCTGCGGCGGCGTGTTCGTGTTCGACCAGCTGTCGACGTAGACCGACGCATTGCGCGCGAAGCTGGCGCCGTGCATGCCGGGCTCGGTCGACAGCGCGGTGTAGGCGCGCTGGCCGTCGAGACCGACGCTGTAGATCCGCGACTGCGTCGCGCGCGGCAGCGCCTGGCCGTCTTCGAGCGCCATGCCGGCGCGGAAGTAGGCGAGGCCCGCGGTGGCATCGACCGCCAGCAATTCGTCGACGGGCCAGTTGCCCTGCGTGAGCTGGGTCATGCGGCGTCCGTCCTCGGACGCGAGATACAGATGCTGGAAGCCGTCGCGCTCGGACGACCACACGAAGCGACCGTCGTCGAGGAAGCGCAGGCTGTCGTGCAGCGGCACCCAGGTGCGGCCGCGCTCGGTGACCAGCGTGCGCTGCGCGCCGGTGGCGAGCGTGGTCTCGACGAGTTCGAGCGTCTGCTGGTCGCGCGACTGGCGCTGGAAGGTCAGGCGCTGCGCATCGCGCCACTGCACGCGGGCGAGATAGATATCGGTGTTCCTGCCGAGATCGACGTCGGTCACCGTGCCGCCCTGCGGCGCGACGACGTGCAGGGTGACGCGCACGTTGTCGTCGCCGGCGGCGGGGTAGCGCTGCTCGACGACCTCGGTACGGTCGGGATAGACCTCGTAGCGCTTCTGCACCGGCACCGGCGATTCGTCGATGCGTGCGTAGGCGATGCCGCTGTCGTCGGGCGCCCACCAGTAACCGGTGTGGCGGTTCATTTCCTCGTCGGCGACGAACTCGGCGACACCGTTGCCGATCACCTCGCTGCCGTCAGTCGTCAACTGGCGCTCGGCGCCGCTGGCCAGATCGATGACCCACAGATTGCGCGCGCGCACGAAGCTGACGAAGCCGCCGCCCGGCGACACCTTCGGATCGGTCGCGAAGCCGCCGCCATCGGTGAGCTGGCGCACCGCCTCGGAACCCGATTTCGACAGGTCGTAGAGATACAGCTCGCCGCCGAGCGGAAACAGCAGACGCTGCGCATCCGGCGCCCACTGGTAATCCACGATGCCCGACTGGCCGGCGATGCGCTGGCGCTCACGACGCGCGTTCTCGGCATCGCTGAGCGTTTCCTCGCCCTGCAGCACGACCTTGGAATCGACCAGCATCCGCGTCTGCCCGCTGGCGATGTCGTATTCCCACAGGTCCAGCTGGTTGCGGTTCTCGTCCTTGCCGCGCAGGAAGGTCACGCGCGAGCCGTCCGGCGCGACCTGTGGCTTCATCAGCGTCGGTCCCGACAGCGGCGCATCGCCGGTGATGGCTTCGAGCGTGAGACCGCCGGTGGCGGGCGGTGTGGTGGCGAGGGCGGTGGACGTGGCGATCATCAGGGCGGCAGCGGCAAGTACGGAGCGCATGGCGGGTCCATGGGAGCGAGGCGCCCAGTGTATCGGTTGGGTCGATCGCGCCCCGGTGACGCTAGTCCGCGCAGGCCTCGCGGCGCGTCGTGCCGTCCGACCATCCCCACATGTGATGCACCTGCGCAATATGTGTGCTGATCCAGCCGTGGCGGTGCAGACCGCCACGGGTCTCGATGCTTGCGGGCAACGCTGGAAAAGCCGTCATCCCCGCATTCGCGAGAATGACGAGCAAATGCAGGTTTGATCAGCGTTGTCTCAGCGACGCCCCTGCCCGAACAGCAGCTTCTTCTCCTCGTCGCTCATCGTCCTGCCGGCGTCGGGATTCACGTCCTTGGCTTTCGCGTATGCGCGCGCCGTGGCCGGGCGTGCCTTGATGGCGGCGTGCCAGCGCTGGACCTCGGGGTAGGGCGTCATGTCGATCGGCGCCTTGTCGTAGACGCCGATCCACGGATACGTCGCCATGTCGGCGATCGAATATGCATCGCCGGCGACGAAATCGCGATCCTTCAGATGCGTGTCGAGCACCTGCAGCAGGCGATTGGCCTCGTTGGTGTAGCGGTCGATCGCGTACGGAATCTTCTCCGGCGCATAGACGTTGAAGTGGCCGTACTGGCCGGTCATGGGCCCCAGGCCGGCCATCTGCCAGAACAGCCATTCCAGTGTCTCGATGCGCACGCGCGGATCGGTCGACAGGAACTGGCCGGACTTCTCCGCCAGATACAGCAGGATCGCGCCGGACTCGAACACGGTCTGCGGCGCACCGCCGTCGGCGGGTGCGCGGTCGATGATCGCCGGCATCTTGTTGTTCGGCGAGAACGCGAGGTATTCCGGCTTGAACTGGTCGCCCTTGCCGATGTTGACCGGATGAATCGTGTACTCAAGACCGGCTTCTTCGAGGAACAGCGTGACCTTGTGGCCGTTGGGGGTGGGCCAGTAGTGGAACTCGATCATGGGGACGCTCCGCGGACAGGTGCAGCGAGTCTAGGCGCGCGTCCGGAGCGTGGCGTGGATACGGGGCGCACGCTGCGTTGCGGTGGTGGGGCTTGGGGCGCGGAAATGACGACGCCGCCTTTCGGGGCGGCGTCGATCCGTTGTTCTGCGGGCGTCGGCCCTCACCCCAACCCCTCTCCCTGGGGGAGAGGGGCGAGAGGCGAAGCGTGCTGCGCTTACTGCGTCTTGCAGTCGAGCCTGTGCGTCGCTTCGGTGCCGATGCGGATGTCGGCCAGTCCCAGGGTCAGGCCAGCCGGCGCACGGATCGCGAACGGCGTGCTGACGCGGGTGGCGTCGAGACCGGCGACGGTCAGGCACTTCAGCGGAACGCCGGCGGTGATCCATTCGCCGCGCGGCAGCGTGGCCAGCCACGGGCCGATCGGCAGTTCGGCCTTGCAGCCTGCGCCGCAGTCCGCGTACAGCACGGTGTCACCCGACGCCGGCAGCGCGTCGATGCGCAGCGTCGCCAGCAGCAGCGAATCGCCGTTGGTCTCGCGGCTCAGATCGGTCGGCGAGTGCGACAGCAGTTCGGCAGTCGCGTTGCCGGTCCAGGTCAGCAGGCGCGCGCCTTCCTGGGTCTGGTAGTCGACGGCGGCGAGCGTGAGCGTGCCGTCCGGCGTGGCGACGCGCGGGTGCAGCACGTCGGCGCCGCGACCATCGGCGCCGGTCACGACCAGACGCAGGCCGGGGCCGGGCACGCCGCGGGCGAAGTAGCCCGCATCCTTGCCGTCCTCGGCACTGACGCCGGCGTCTTCCGGCAGGGCGGCGAGGTTGCCGTCGTCGGCATAGGTCAGGCCGTGCCCGAACGCGAACAGCGGGTCGTAGCCCTCCATGCCGACGTTGTTGACGTACTGGTTGCCGCGACGCGGCCACGAGAAGCTCAGCTTGCCCTTGAAGTCGTGCTGCGGCTTGCCGTCCGCGCCCTGCAGCAGCACGTCGGCAACGCCTGCACCTTCCGAGCCAGGCAGCCAGGCGGCGACGAAGGCATTGGATGCGTTGATCTCGCGATTCACCCACAGCGGGCGGCCACTGAGGAACACCGACACCACCGGAATGCCCTCGGCGCGCAGGCGCTTGACCAGTTCGAGATCGGCATCGTCGCCGGGCTTGTACAGCAGGTTCGGCAGATCGCCGAGGAACTCAGCGTAGGGATCCTCGCCGAACACGACGATCGCCACGTCCGGCTTCTGACCGTACGCGCCGTCGACCGCGAGCTGCGCCGTGCCGCCGGCCGCGGTGACCTGGGTGCGGATGCCGTCCCAGATGGTGTCGGCGTTCGGATAGTCGGCGCGCTTGGTCCCGGTGCCCTGCCAGTTGAGCGTCCAGCCGCCGGACTGCTTGCCCATGTCGTCGGCACCGTCGCCGGCGACGAGCACGCGCTGCTTCGGCGCGAGCGGCAGTACGCCGTCGTTCTTCAGCAGCACCAGCGATTCGCGCACCGCGCGACGCGCGACTTCGCGATGCTCGGGCGCGCCGAGCAGTTCGAACTTGCCGCCCAGCGCACGCTCGGACGGCCTGGGCGCATCGAACAGACCCATGCGGAACTTGACGCGCAGGATGCGGCGCACCGCATCGTCGAGACGCGCCATCGGCAGTTCGCCCGACTGCACGTGCTTGACAGTGCTGTCGTACAGGCCGCGCCAGCTGTCGGGCGCCATCGCCATGTCGAGACCGGCGTTGAACGTCGACGCGCAATCGGTCGTGGTGCAGCCCGGCAGCTGGCCGTGGCCGTTCCAGTCGCCGACGACGAAGCCACCGAAGTTCATGCGGTCCTTGAGCACGTCGGTCAGCAGCGCCTTGTGCCCGTGCATGCGCTGGCCATGCACGCTGTTGAACGAGGCCATGACCGCCTGCGCACCCGCGGCGATCGCCGGCGGATAGCCCGCACCGTGGATGTCGCGCAACTGCGCTTCGATCACCGCGGTTTCGCCCTGGTCCTTGCCGCCGGTGGTGCCGCCGTCGCCGAGGTAGTGCTTCACCGACACCATGACGTGGTGATCGTTGAGGAACTCCGGCGAGCCGGCCTTGCCCTGCATGCCCTCGACGACGGCCGGCGCGAACGCGGCGACGATGTCGGGCGATTCGGAATAGCCCTCGTAGGTGCGGCCCCAGCGGTCGTCCTGCGGCACGGCGACGGTCGGCGCGAACGCCCATTCCATGCCGGTGGTGCGGGTTTCGATCGCGGTGACGCGGCCGATCTCGCGCATCAGTTCGGCATTGCGCGTCGCGCCCAGGCCGATGTTGTGCGGAAACAGCGTCGCGCCGACGATGTTGCTCTGGCCGTGCACGGCGTCGATGCCGAAGATCACCGGAATCGCCTTGCCGCCACCCGACGTGTCCATCGAGGCTTCCCAGAACGCGTCCGCGAGCTTCAGCCACTCGGCCGGCGCGGCGTCGTAGCGGCCGCCCGGATCGGAGTTGCCGCCGGCGAGGATCGAACCGAGCCGGTACTTGCGCAGGTCTTCGGGCGTGATGTCGGCGATGTCGCCCTGCACGATCTGGCCGACTTTCTCTTCGACGGTCATCGTCGCCATCAGCTCGGTGATCTTCTGCTCGAGCGCGGGATCCTCGGCCAGCGGCCATGCGGTCTCAGGCCAGTTGGCCGGATCGATCGCGCCGGCGTCGGCGGTGTTCGCCGGGGCAGGTGCGGCCGTGGCCGCGGGGGGCGGCGCCTCGTCGCGCGCGCAGGCGCCAAGGACGAGCGCGGCGAGCATCGCCGGCAGCAGGGCGCGACGGAAGGAGCGGTGTGCGGGGCGATGCGACTGGATCATCGAAGGGCTCCGGATCAGGAGGGTGCGACCGGAGCCGCGGTGGGGACGGGTGCCATGCTGCACGGCAGCGATGACAGCGTTGTCAGGCGGGTGCCAGCATACCGGCGCACGCCCGCCGAAGCTTGCTGCAGGGCGTCATCGACGCGTACGGCACCGCACGTGCTGCACTGCGGGCTCTGGCAGAATGCGCCACCGGGAAGACGATGGCCGGATTGAACAGCATGCGTGTGCGGATCGAGGATGTCGCGGAAGCGGCGGGCGTGTCGATGAAGACGGTGTCGCGCGTGCTCAACAACGAGCCGAACGTCTCCGAGCGCACGCGCGTGGCCGTGGAGGCCGCGGTCGAGAAGCTGCAGTACCGGCCGCTGGCCTCGGCGCGGCTGCTCGCCGGGCGCCGCTCGTATCTCGTCGCGATGCTCTACGACAATCCGTCGAGCAACTACCTCATGGAGGTCGAGCTCGGCGTACTCGATGCCTGCCAGTCGCAGCATTACAACCTGATGCTCGCGCCGGTCGACTACACCGCCAAGGACATCGTCGCCAAGGTCGAGTCGATGATCGTGCAGTCGCAGCTCGACGGCGTAGTGCTGACACCGCCGATCACCGATGACGCGAAGCTGCTCGCGCGGCTCGACGAGATGGGCATTCCGTTCGCCAGCGTGTCGGCGCAGGAACAGAACCGGCGCATCGGCGCCGTCGTCGACGAACGCAGTGCTGCGCGCGATGTCGTGCTGCATCTGGCCGGTCTCGGCCATCGCCGCATCGCCCACATCAAAGGGCATCCCGCGCACGGTGCCAGCCGCTGGCGCCTGGCGGGGTATCGCGATGGTCTCAAGCAGGCGGGCCTCGCCTACGACGCCGCGCTGGTCGTCGCCGGCAAGTTCTTCTACGAATCCGGTTTCGACGCGACCAACACCCTGCTCGATCTGCCGGATCCGCCGACCGCGGTCTTCGCCGCCAACGACGACATGGCCGCCGGTGCGATCTGCGCGATCTGCGAGCGAGGACTGTCGGTGCCGAAGGACGTGTCGGTCTGCGGGTTCGACGATATGCCGATCGCGCGCCACATCTATCCCTCGCTGACCACCGTGCGTCAGCCCAGCCGCGAGATGGGTCGGCTGGCCGGTCTCGAACTGCTCAAGGCGATCCGCGACAGCAGCGCCGGCGAAACGCTGGAACTGCCGTACGCGCTGCAGGTGCGCAAGTCGACCGGACCCGTGCGCGCCTGACCCGATGCCGCCGTCTCAGGCGGGCGGCGCACCACCGGGCGCGTAACTGCGCATGTAATCCATGTGCGTCGGCAGCTGGCGCACCGTGCGCTCGACGTCGGTGCTGATCTGGCCGAGGAAATGCGACAGCTCGGCATCGCCCATCAGATCCGCCGACGGGTGGAAATGCTTCGGGTAGATGCCCTGGCCCATCATCACCTGGATCCACGAGTTCTCCGCGAACAGCTCGGTCGGCACGTGGAAGACGCGGCCGGTTTCGCGGAACAGATCGATGCGGTGCTTCAGCGTCGCGGGGATCGTCATCTCGCGGTAGTCGATCCAGTACTGCGTGTCGGTGCGGTTGTTGAGATGGAAATGCAGGATCACGAAGTCGCGCGTGTGCTGGATCTCTTCCGACAGGCGCGCGTTGTACTGGTCGATGTCCGGCTGCGAGACCACGCGCGGGAAGGTCTGCATCAGATGGATGATGCCGCGCTGGATCAGGTGGATCGTGGTCGATTCCAGCGGCTCGATGAAGCTGCCCGCCAGTCCCAGCGCCACGCAGTTCTTGTGCCAGCACTGCTCGCGCTGGCCGGGGCGGAAGCGCACCGGCCACGGGTCCTTGATGACCTCGCCTTCGATGCTCGACAGGAAGCGTGCCTTCGCTTCGTCGTCGCCCATGTAGCGGCTCGAATAGACGATCCCGTTGCCCACGCGGTGCTGCAGCGGAATCCGCCATTGCCAGCCGGCCGTGTCGGCGATCGCGCGCGTGTAGGGCACCGCGTCGCGGACCGCCGTGGTCTGTGTCGCCAGCGCGCTGTCGTTGAACAGCCAGTGCGACCAGTCGGTGAATCCGACACCGAGTGCCTTCTCGATCAGCAGGGCGCGGAAGCCCGTGCAGTCGATGAAGAAGTCGCCTTCGATCTCCTCGCCGTTCGCAAGCACCAGCGAGGTGATGAACCCCGACGCGTCGTCGGTCTTCACTTCGGTGATCTTGCCTTCGACGCGCTTCGCGCCATTGCTTTCGCTGAAGGTCCGCAGGAAGCGCGCGTAGAGGCTCGCGTCCATGTGGTAGGCGTAGTTGAGGCGGCGCTTGGGCAGATGCGCGAAACGGCCCTGTTCGGCGGCCTTGAGCTCGACGCAGTAGTCGCCGTAGTCACCGGCGAGGCCGCGCTCGCGGCCCTTCATCCAGAAATGCTGGAAGCCCGCCGTCCAGTGGTCGGTGCCGGTCAGGCCGAAGGAATGGATGTAGTCGACGCCCTGGTCCAGCCAGTTCTCGAAGCTGATGCCCAGCTTGATCGTGCCCTGGGTGGCGGCCATGAAATCCTGCTCCTTGATATCGAGCAGGCGGTGGAAGGTCATCAGGGTCGGGATCGTGGCCTCGCCGACGCCGACGGTGCCGATCTCCTCCGATTCGATCAGGGTGATGTCGAGCACCTTGCCGAGCGTGCGCGAGATCGCAGCGGCGGCCATCCAGCCGGCGGTGCCGCCGCCGGCGATGACCACGCGCTTGACCGGACGCCCGGCGATGTCGGAATGGGTGTGCATGACGGGTGCGATCCTCAGCGGTTCAAGCGTTTGAGCAGACGCGCGCGGATTTCGCGCGCGCGTGTTTCGTCGAGCGGTGCCAGGCTGCGACGGGCGGGCGCGGGCACGTGGCCGGCGACGGTGTCCTCGTCGTAGTCGAAGACGTAATGACGGAAGACGTCGCCCCAGATCGCGCGCTCGGCGGGCGGCAGATCACGGATGCTCATGATCGCGAGCATCAGCGTGTCCATCGGCGTATTCGCCCACGCCGGCGCCTGCCGCCACCAGTAGTTCACCAGCACGTTGAACGGCGTCTGCGCTTCCATGTGGTGCCACCACATGCTCGGAATGAACAGCGCATCGCCGGGCGCGAGATCGGCGCACTGCGCCTGCGCCTGGGCCTGCGCGAAGCGCGGGAAGCGGGCGTGGTCCACGTCGGCGAAATCGACCAGGCTCACGGCCTGGCCGGCCGGCGTGAAGTCGAGCGGTCCGATGTAGAGGTTCTCGAGCTGCTGCGGCGGAAACAGCGTCGCGCGCCGCGTGCCGGCGACCACGCAGGCGAGGTTGTCGGGCAGGTCCTGATGCGCGGCGATGCGTGTGCGGTTGCCGATCCAGATGCTGGCCAGCGCGTCGCGCCCGCCCAGCGGCAGATCGTTCTCGGCGCGGAAGCCCGGCAGCCAGGTGTCGATGGTCGTCGAGCCGACGTAGATCGCCGGCGCCGCCGGATCGACGGCGTACTTGAGCAGGGTCTTGAGCGCGACACCCAGGGGCACATTCTCGCGGCGGAAGTTGAAGCCCTGCAACGTGTCGTCGTAGAAGAAGCGGCCGTCGATCTCCGGCGGGCCGACCGTCGCGACCACGGGCGGCCCGTCGACGCGTTCGAAGCGGTGCAGATACTGCGCTACCGCATCGGGCGATTGCTGCGCCGCCTGCACGACCGGCCAGTCGGCCAGCAGGCCGCGCAGCACCAGCGGGGTCTCCGAACGCAGCACGGCCTCGGGAATCGCGCGGGGATCGACCCCCACGATCTCCGGAATGCGCTTATCGACCTGCAGCGCCGGCACGGTTCACCCGGTCGATCAGGTCGCGGAAGCGGGCGACCGACGCCAGCATCATGTAGATCGGCTCGAGATGACCGGCGCGGCCCAACGATGCGAAGGCATCGCCGTCGAGCTGGCGCAGGCGGTCTTCGTCGATCGCGTAATAGCCCGACAGCCGGTTGTCCGAGCCGTCGTCGAGGCGGATGTCGAGCACGAAGGGTTCGAGCAGCTGGTGCTGCAGCAACGCGGCGACGAACGGCGCGTTGGTCTGCAGGCCCTGGTGGATGGTGTTGAGCATCGAGCTCGCGCGTTCGAGATAGTCGCTGGTGCCGCCGTGCGGCAGGAACAGCGCTTCGCCGCGCGCGCTGCCGACGCGCGGATGGTCGAGATCGATGTGCACCAGCATCTCGTCGGCGGACCGGCCGATCAGGAACGGCTGGCGCACGATGGTCAGCGGGATGTAGGTCGCGTCCCAGCGCTCGCCGTCGAGGAACAGGTTCTGTCCATCGGTGAAGCCGAACAGCGCCAGCGGCTGGAACTCGCCGTCGGCGGACTTGCCGAACACGATCGGATAGTTCGCCTGCACGTTGCGGAACTCGGCGGGAAACGTGATCGCCCACATCACGGCGTCGCCGAGCGCGGCGCCATGGCCGGTGTCGACGCGCAGATCCTTGTGGTCGACGTTGTTGAGTTGCACGGTCCTGGACATCACGCTCGCCTAGACGGGGGACAGGCCCCGGGTGTGGATGTGGTCGATCAGTTCGCGGTGGCTGGGCAGCGCCGGAATCATCCTGCGCGCGAGATCGGACGCTTCGCGGAACGCCGCTTCCGCGCGTCCCGCATCGGACGCGCGACGTGTGGTGGCGCGCGTGTCCGGCCGGAATCCCATGCCGTAGAGAATGTACTGCCAGCTGGCCGAGGGAAACACCTCGTCCACACGCGGCAGGTCGTAGCGCGACGGCGCCTGATGGCGCCACAGCGCCAGCAGTTCGGCCAGACGCGCAGGCATGCGCGCAGCGTCGCGATGGTCGCGCCAGTACGCGCTGTCGTCGCGGTGCGACAGCACGTAGTGCAGCTTCAGGAATTCGACGACGCGCGCCCAGCGATAGGCGAACGTGTCGTTGAAGCGCGCCGCGACGGTGTCCATCGTCTCGCGCGTGGCCGGCAGCTGATCGCTGAGCATCGTCGCGGCCAGTTCGACCAGCACCAGCGAGGAGGCTTCCAGTGGTTCGACGAAACCGCTCGACAGGCCGATCGCCACGCAGTTGCGGTGCCAGCTGCGGCGACGGTAGCCGGGCTCGAACGACAGCGACTGGCGGGCGATGACCTCGCAGTCCGCGCCGCCGGTGTCGGCGATGTAGCGTTGCAGCATGGCCTCGACGGCGTCGGCATCGGTATGCGCGCTGGAATACACGTGGCCGACGCCGCGTCGCGCCGACAGGCCGATATCCCAGATCCAGCCGTTGGCCTGCGCGGTGGAGATCGTCTGGCAGGCGATCGGCGTGTCGGCATTCGGATAACGCACCTGCAGCGCCAGAGCGCGGTCGTTGAACAGCACGTCGCCGCAGGCGGTCTTCTCGACGCCGTAGTGCTGGCCGATCAACAGCGCACGCAGGCCGGTGCAGTCGACGAACAGATCGCCGTCGATCGCGCCGTGCGCGCGGGTGCGCAGCGCGGCGATGTCGCCGCTGTCGTGCACGTCCACGCCTTCGACATGATCCGACACCAGCCGCACGCCCAGGCGCTGCGTGCAGTGCGCGCGCAGGAACAGGCCCAGCTTCGCTGCATCCAGGTGGTAGGCGTAGTTGGCGACGGCGGCGTATTCGGGCGTGCCGAACTGCTTGGGCGCGCGGCCGGCATCGCAGAGCTGCGGCTGGAAACTCACCAGCCGGTCGAAGGGCACATCGCCATGCCGCATCCAGCCGGCGACGAGATCCGCATCGTGGTAGCCCTGCGGCAGCACGAAGGGATGGTGGTAGTGATCGTCGGCGCGATCGTGGGTCCAGCGTGCGAACTTCGAGCCCTGCTTGAAGGTCGCATCGCAGGCGCGCACGAAGTCGGTTTCCGACACGCCCACGCGGCGCAGCGTGTCGCGCATCGTCGGCCAGGTGCCTTCGCCGACGCCGATGGTCGGCACGTCCGGCGATTCGATCAGGGTCACGCGCAGGCCGGTGGGCGATGCGCTGTCGTGATCGGCGGCCAGCAAGGCCGCGGTCAGCCAGCCGGCGGAACCGCCGCCGAGGATGACGACGTGACGCAGCGGGCGGCTCAACCTGGCGCGCTCGTGCTGGCGGCCCGCAGATCGCGGCGGGCGCCGTGGAAAAACAGCGCCGCGGCACGGAGCCGCGGCGCATGGGCGTTCACCGGAATCAGAACGTGTACCTGACGCCGAACATGTAGCGCGGGCCGGTCTGGGTGCCGTACAGCAGCTGGCGTGCGTTGCGTCCGTGCGTGCGCTGGGTCTCGTCGGTCACGTTGATCGCCTCGGCCTGCAGGGTGAGGTTGTCGGTGACCTTGTAGCCCACGCTGACGTCGAGCTGGCCGTATTCCTCGACGTACACCGGGTTGGGACGTTCGCTGTCGAAGCCGCTGGACAGGAACTTGTCGCGCCAGTTGTAGGCCGCACGCGCCTGCCACGACCCCTTGTCGTAGAACGCCACCAGATTGGCCGAGTCGCTCAGGCCCACCAGCGCGAACTGGCCGCCGAGGTTGTAGTTGTCGTAGTTCAGGTCGGGACTATCGACGTAGGTGTAGTTCGCCGCCAGACCGAAGCCGCTGTTGCCGAACACGTGCTGCAGATTGAGTTCGACACCGTCGAGCTTCGACGAGCCGGTGTTGGCCGGCGTGGTGATGCGGAAGTTCGCGATCGGATCGCCCGGCTGGCCGGTGATCGTGCCCGTCGCATTGCCGCCCGCGTCGTTCGGACCGCGAACCACGCCCGGCTGGCCGTTGAAGTTGGTGAAGATGTAGTTGCGGATACAGGTCAGATCGGTCGTCGGGCAGGCATTGGCGACCGCGGCATTCCAGTACGCGCCGCCGATCGGCGTCGTCAGGTCGAACGGCGTCGCCTGGATGATCGTCGTGCCGATGTAGTTGTCGATGTTCTTCTGGAAGTAGCCGAACGACAGGTAGCTGGCCTCGGCGTAGTACCACTCCAGCGACAGGTCGAAGTTGTCGGCCTTGAGCGGCTCCAGCCCCGGGTTGCCCTGCTGGCCGGTGCCGCCGTCGATGCGCACCGGTTCGTTGAGCGTCTGTCCGCCCTGGATGTCGCCCCAGCCCGGTCGACCGATCGTGCGGCTGTAGCTGCTGCGCAGGATCAGGCTGTCGGTCAGCTCGGCGCTGAGGTCGATGCTGGGCAGCCAGTGCGCGTAGTCGCCGTAGAGCGTGGTGAAGTCGGAGCCGTCACGCTGGATGCCGATCTCATTGTTGGATTCCCACAGCAGCGCGGTGGCGACCGGCACGAGCGCCGACGAGGTGACGTCGGTCTTCTCGTAGCGCACGCCGGCGGCGGCGTTCAACTGGATGCCGATGTCCCAGGTCGAACTCACCTGGATGTAGGCGCTCTTCGACTTCTCGGTGACGCGGCGATCGGTGTTGTAGGTCGCAGGCGCGAGATACAGCGCTTCGTCGCCGGCGAACTGCGCCGCGAGATCACGCACGGTCTTGAAGTCGAACATGAAGAAGCCGTCGGTGAACGCCGGGTTGCCGCTGCCCGGAAACGCGTCGAAGTAGTCGCCCATGTTGCCGGGGATCCAGATGTTGTCCGGATAGTCCTCGGCGCTGCCTTCCGCGCCGCCCCAGGTGTTGTCGCGCTGCACGTTGCCGTAGGCGGTGCGGTTGTTGGCTTCCGTCGCCGCCACGCCGAAGTCGAGGCGCGAGTAGTCGCCGAACTTGAAGTGACCGCGGGCCTGGACCTGTTCGATTTCCGACTTCATGTAGCTGCGGTGGAACACCGAGCCGGTGACCAGCATGTCGGACGCGCGCGGGCCGGTGTAGCCCGGCGGGTACTGCACGGTCAGGATCGGGAAATCACCGCTGAAGTCGGCGGTCGTGTTGCCGCGGATGAAGGCCGCCGTACCCAGCGTGCCGCCGGAACCGTAGGGGCTGTCCGGGCTCGTCTCTGCGGTCGACTTGTGCACGTCGAGCTCGAAGCCGAGGTTGTCGGTCGCTTCCCACTCGACGTTGAAGCCGAGCGACTTGTTCTCGTTGCGGTTGGCGATGTCCGCGCCGCCCATCGCCAGATCGGCGCCGCGGCAGACGCCCGAATCGGGCGCGCAGGTGAAGGGCAGGATCTCGGTGTAGAGCAGCGGCGCGGCGACCGGACCATCGGTCCACGACGACGACGACGGGCCGTAGTTGAACCACACCGACATGTCGTTGCGCTGCTGCTGGATCTTGTTTTCGGAGTACGTGTAATCGAGCGTCGTGGTGATGCTGTCGGTCGGCGCCCACTGCAGCACGACCTGACCGTTGGTGCGCTGACGCTGCACGCCGGTGACCGAATAGTTGAGGTTCTGCGGCACCGAATAGACATCGTCCGGACCGGGCCGGTTGACGATGTTCTCCGAACCCGGCGTGCCGGGCTGCGGGATCGTGCCCCAGTTCTGCTCGTCGCCACGGAAGCCGCGCCAGCCGCCCGGCACCGAGACCTGGTTGTAGCCCAGGTCGCGTTCCTGGTAGCTGCCGGTCACCGCGATGCCGAAGCGGCCATCGGCGCTGGTGGTGCTGAAGATGCCCGAGACTTCCGGCGTGACCGAGCTGCCCTTGAACTGGTCGGGCAGGTTGTCGAGCGAGGTGTCGTGCACGCCCTTGATGCCGACATTGGCCCGGAAGCCCGGGTTGTCGAGCGGACGCGCGGTCTTGATGTTGATCGTCGCGCCGATGCCGCCGGTCGGGGTTTCCGCGCGGCCGCTCTTGTAGACCTCGACCGCGGAAATCGCTTCCGAGGCGATGTTGGCGAAGTCGTAGGCGCGCGAGTTGGACACGGTGCTGCCGTCGCCGTTGCTCGACGCCGGCATCTGGCGGCCGTTGAGCAGCACAAGATTGAAGTCCGGGCCGACGCCGCGCACGGTGACCCGCGAGCCTTCACCGATCGCGCTGCGGTCGATCGACACGCCGGAGATGCGCTGCAGCGATTCGGCGAGGTTGGTGTCGGGGAACTTGCCGATGTCCTCGGCGATGATGCCGTCGACGATGCCGCGGGCATCGCGCTTGAGGTTCATCGACGATTCGAGGCTGCCGCGGATACCGGTCACGGTGACCGCATCGAGCGTGGTCGCATCGGGACCGTCGGTGGCCGGCTCGGCGACCTGCGCCGCCAGCGGTGGCGCGAGCGCGAACAACAACGCAGACGTGAGAAGCCGCTTCTTCGGCGCGGCGTGCAATCGCTTCATGGATCTCCCCTCCCAAGGATTCGCATGCAGTTCGGTTGTGTACCCGCGCGTCCGGGGGAATGCGGGCGGTGTATTTCAGCGCGGATTGGATGTCAGGTTGACAGCGTTGTCAACGGGCATGGGTCGATGGGGCGAAAACGCATTCGTAACGGGCCAAAACAGGGAATTCGTGCTGCGACGCAGCAGCCTGCTGCGAGATCAGGGCGGCGCCGTGACGGGTCGCAGCGGGTGTGCTTCCGTGGTCAGCACTGTCGTCGCCGGATCCAGCGTCGCCGGGTCGGCATAGAGCAGATAGAAGTACTTGAAGGTCTCGGCGAGCACGAAGCTCTCCATGTCGTCCTTCTTCTCCTTGGTCACCACGTTCGCCAGTGCGGCGAAGCCGCTGTCGGTGCGCGTATGGCGGACGAAGTCGTCGAACATCGCGCGGCCCATGTCGCGCCAGGCGTCGTCGCCGGTCAGGCGATACAGGTACCAGGCGGATTCGACGATCTCCGGCCGCAGCGGGTAGCCGGGCGAGACGACCTTTCGGGCGCGGTAATCCCAGACTTCCGGTTCGATGCCGTGTGCCTGCCACATCGAGAACGCCGAGCGCTGCAGGCGGGCGGCGCGGTCGAGATCACCGGAGACCGCGAGCAGGCCCGGGAAGAACGCATCCAGCGCGCCGAAGCGCGGGGCGATGCGCGCACCGCTCGCCATGTCGACGTGGCCGTACCACAGCGCACCGTCGACCTCGTCGGCGACGTGGGTGTTCAGCGCGGCAATGTGGGTGTCCCACATGGCCCTGCAGCGCGGTTCGGCGAACAACTGCCAGCATTTCCACAGGTATTCGTAATAGGAATCGATGCGCGCGCCGACGTGGGTGCGGGTCTGCGTCCACTGGCCGGTGTCGACATCGAAACGTTCGCCGACCAGGCCGATCGGCGAGCGCATCGCGTAGGTCGCTTCGAGCGCGCGCCAGGCCTTGTCCCAGTACACCTGCTTGCCGGTCAGCCGCGCGAGGGTGCCGTATTCGAGCAGCAGCGTGCCGGACTCGGCCGGGTTGCTCTCGGTGCCGCTGGTTGCGCCGGTGCGCAGGTTGACGGTGACGTAGGGCAGGCCGGTCGGCGAATCGAACGCCGGCAGCAGCCGCGTGCCGAGGTCGTCGGCCAGCGCGAGCAGGCGTGCATCGCCGGTCATCTGGTACCCGGACAGCAGGCCACCGAGCAGGCGGATCACGATCTCGAAATGCTTGACGTCGAGATCCCTGTCGAACGAGAGCTGCGTCGCGATCAGCTCGCGCGCGGCGTCGGCCTCGTCGGTCAGGCCCATGACCAGCAGCGTGTCGAGCGCGTCGACCGGCGTCATCAGCAGCGATTCGCCGTACCAGTCGCTGCCGGTGTTCGACAGCGGCTTGAGGGCATCGCGCCCCCAGGCGTACTGGCGGTAGCCACGCCAGCCGTGCAGGAACTCGGCCTTGACGCGTTCGGCCATCACCGCGTCCGCGCCGTTGGCATCGAGGCGGCGTTGCGCGTCCGGTGCGACGTGCACGACGGTGTGGGTGGTGACGGTGCGCGCAGCCGGCGCCGTCGATGCGCAGCCGGCGAGCAGTGCGGCGCAGGCGGCGAATGCGATGGCGGGGGCGCGCCGGCGGAACCGGTATCGGGGAAGGCTCATGCGTCGATGCTCCGGGTGTGTGCGCCGCGCATCACCGCGAGCACGTCGTGGCAGGCGCCCATCGTGTGGTAATCGGTCTTGCCCGCGGGGCTCTTGAGGTCGTCGTATTTGCCGTTGCGCCGGTCGAGAATGCGGAACCACGCGCCGTGGCTGTGGTCGACGAAGTGCCGCCACGCGTAGTCCCACAGACGCAGGTAGTCGTCGCGGTACCGCGCGTCGCCGGTCGCGTCGAACAGGCGCCAGGCCGCGGCGATCGCTTCGGCCTGCACCCAGAAATACTTGTCGTCGTCGCACCAGTACATCGGCGCCTGCGCGAGATCCGGCGGCGCCGCGCCGCGCGCGGGCGATGCCTCGCGCATCGATACCGGCGCGAAGCCGTACACGATGCCGCCGTGCTCGGCGTCCCAGCCGTGCGCGAGCGCGGTGTCGTAGAGATGGCGCGCGGTCGGCAGCAACCACGCCGGCGCGGCATCGCCCAGATGCGCGCGCAGCGACAGCAGCAGCTTCGCCCATTCGATCTGGTGGCCGGGCTGGAAGCCCCAGGGCCGGAACAGGTGCCTGGGATCGTCCCGGTGGTAGTCCCAGTCGACCGACCAGTCCGCGTGCCAGTGCTCCCAGACCAGGCCGCCCGACAGCGCCGCCTGGCGGCGCGTCATGTGATCGGCAAGCTGCAGCGCGCGTTGCAGATAGCGCGCGTCGCCGCCGGCCTCGTGTGCAGCGATCAGCGCTTCGCACAGATGCATGTTCGCGTTCTGGCCGCGATAGCCGCTGTAGCGCCACTGCGCATCGGCCTCGTCGCGGTACAGGCCCGCATCCGCGTCCCAGGCGTGGCGTTCGAGCAGATCCCAGGTCTCGTCCATCCACGCCTGCGTCGGCAGTCCGGCCTTGCGCGCGCTGGCGCAGGCGAGCAGCACGAAGGCCATGCCGTAGCTGTGGCGGGTGTCGTCCTTGACCGCACCGTCCTGCAATGTCCAGACATAGCCGCCACGCTCGGCATCGCGATGCGCCTCGCGCAGGAAGCGCAGCCCGTGCATCGCGCCAGCGCGCCAGTCGTCGGCATGACGCGAGTCGGCGAACTCGACCGCGGCCATCGCGTAGTCGTAGACGAAGCGCGTGCTGCTGACGAGGTGGCGATGGCCGCGATCGTAGACGCTGCCGTCGTCGCGGAAATAGTGGAAGAAGCCGCCGTCGGGATCGATCGCGCGCGGGTGATAGAACGCCATCGTGTCGGCGATGTGCGCGCGCAATGTGGCTTGTGCGGTGAAGTCGGGCAGTGGCGCGGCGGGCAGGCTCATCGTGAGGTCTCCAGCAGGGCGCGCACGGCAGCCGCGTCGGGCATCGCGTCGAACGCGCCATGGCGTGTGGTCGCGAGTGCACCGGCGGCCGCCGCATGGCGCAGCAGATCCTCGCGCGCCGCGTCGTCCTCGAATGCGGTTGCGAGTCCGTCGGCATCGATGCCGCGTGCGACCAGGCGCTGCAGCAGGCCGGCGACGCAAGCATCGCCGGCAGCGGTGGTGTCGATCGTCTCGACGGTGAAGGTGTCGGCCGTGCCGGCGCGCGTGCGTGTCCACCAGCGCATCGGGGCGGCGCCGTCGGTGACCAGAACCACCGCGGCGTCACCGGCGAACAGGCGCGCGATCGTGCCGGCGAGATCGCCGTCGCCGGTCAGGAACGCGAACTCCTCGGCGCTGAGCTTGATCAGCCGCGCCGCCGCAAGCGCCTGCCACAGGGTCGGCGCGGGATCGACGCCGCGCGGCCACAGCGCGGGGCGCAGATTGAGATCCAGACTCACCAGTGCGCCGGCGTGCGCGGCGCGCGCCATCGCCTGCAGCGTGGTGGCCGCGATCGCGGGCGCGGTCATGCTGTTCGAGCACACGTGCAGCACGGCGACGTCGTCGAAGGCGTGTTCGACGAAATCGTCGTCCTGGAACAGCAGATCCGCAGCCGGCGGCCGGTAGAAACTGAAACTGCGTTCGCCGTCCGCGGCCAGGGCGACGAAGGCCAGTGCGGTCGGCGCCTCGCCGGTACGTCGTACCTGCGAGACATCGACGCCGCGCGTGGCGAGCGCGGCATGCAGCGCGTCGCCGAACATGTCCTGGGCGAGCATGCCGATGAAACGCGCACGACCGCCGAGCGCCGCCACGCCGACGGCGACGTTGGCCGGCGCGCCGCCGGGCTGTTCGATGAAGCGGCGCGTGCCGTCGCCGCCGTGCTCGGCGCGGAAATCGATCAGCGCCTCGCCGAAGCAGGCGACGACGTCGCGCGTGGCTGCAGTCGTTGCCTGCACCCTCAATGCATCGCACCCGGACGCGGCGCCGGCACATCGGCCGTGGTCAGCGCGGCGCCACTCAGGCGCGAGCCGCGCAGGCCGTACCAGATGATGTAGACGTAGCAGACCAGCGGGACGACGAACGCATGCTGGATGCCGATGTTGTCGGCCAGCGCGCCCTGCGCGAGCGGGATCAGCGCACCGCCGACGATCGCCATCACCAGCAGGCTCGAGGCCTTGCTGGTCAGCGTGCCGAGACGCTCGATCGCCGTGGTGAAGATGGTCGGGAACATGATCGAGTTGAACAGGCCGATCGCCAAAGCGCTCCACATCGCCACGTGACCGGTCGTGCTCATCGTGACCACCAGCAGCAGGCAGACCATGCCGGCGGCGAAACCGAGCAGCTTGCGCGCGTCGATGAAGGTCATCAGCGCCGCGCCGAGGAAGCGGCCGACCATCGCACCGCCCCAGTAGAACGCGAGGAATTGCGAGGCGCGCGCTTCGGTCAGTCCACCGATCTCGGGCTCGGCCATGTAGTTGATCAGGAAGCTGCCGATCGCGACCTCCGCGCCGACGTAGCAGAAGATGCCCAGCACGCCCCAGCGCAGATGCGGGGTGCGCAGCGCTTCGAGATAGGTGTGGTGCACCGCCGGGCTGGCCTCGGTGGATTCGCGCAGCGACGGAATGCGCATCAGCAGCACGAACACCGCCATCAACAGCAGGCCGCCGGACAGCAGCAGATACGGCATCTCGACCGAGCGTGCTTCAGCGGCGCGGTAGGCGATCTGTTCGGCCGCGCCCATCGCGGCGATCTCGTCGGCGCCGAGCACCGCCCCGACCAGGATCAGCGGGCCGATCAGCAGCGGAAACACCGTCGTGCCCAGCGAGTTCAGCGCCTGCGCCAGATTGAGGCGGCTGTGCGAGGTTTCCGGCCGGCCGAGCAGACTGATGTACGGATTCGCCGCGACCTGCAGCAACGTGATGCCGCTGGCCAGCACGAACAGCGCGGTCAGGAACACCGGATACGACGGCAGGCGCGCGGCCGGGTAGAACAGCGCCGCACCGATCGCCGCGATCACCAGGCCGATCACGATGCCCGCCTTGTAGCCCACCCGCGCGACGACGGCGCCGGCCGGCATCGACATCAGGAAATACGCACCGAAGAACGTGAACTGGATCAGCATCGTCTGCGTGTAGTTCATCGAGAACACGGCCTTGAGATGCGGGATCAGCACGTCGTTGAGACTGGTCAGGCCGCCCCAAGTGAAGAAGATCAGGCTGACCACCGCGATCGCGGCGGGATTGGACATCGTGCGGCTGGACGGATTCATGCGGCGCTACCTCGGGCCCGGGCGGGCGATTGGAATGCGGTGTCGGGCGCGGCGGCCGTGCTGGCACGGATCTGCAGCGCAACGGGGGCGATGGTGGTGTGGGGCGGGTCGGGCAGCGCACCGCGCAAGCGCGCGAGCACGAGTCGCGCGGCCTGCAGGCCACGGGCGCGCGGATCGGTGGCGATGGTGGTCAGCGGTGGCGAGGCGAACGCGGCTTCGGCGATGTCGTCGAAACCGGTGACGGCGAAGTCGTGGCCGGCGCGGCGGCCGCAACTCGTGAGGCCGGCGATCAGGCCCAGCGCGACGGCGTCGTTGTAGCAGACCGCCGCGGTCGGTGCGGGATCGCGCGCGAACAGCGCCGGCGTCTGCCGCGCGGCCTCGAGGCGCGTGGGCGCGCATTCGATCAACCACGCGGGATCGGGCGCGATGCCCGCATCGGCCAGCGCTTCACGATAGCCGGCGCGACGCTCGCCGCAGGAACTCGACTCGCGATGGCCGCCGAAGAACGCGATCGCGCGATGTCCCTGCGCGAGCAGGTGTTCGGTCGCCAGGCGCGCACCGACGCGGTTGTCGAGCGCCAGATAGTCCCAGTCGCCGATGCCGCCGTCGTCGAGTGTGCGGTTGAACAGCAGCACCGGCAGCCGCGGCCCGCAGACTTTCCGCAGGCGCGCGGCGCTGCTGTGCTCGGCGGGCGAGAGGATCAGCGCGGCCGGTGCGTGCTCGACCAGCGAGGCCAGCACGGCCTGCTGGCGCTCGACCGACTCGCCGGTGCTGCCGAGCAGCAGCACATGACCGGCTTCGGCCAGCGCCGCATCGACGCCCGCGGCGAACTCGGCGAAGAACGGATTCGCCAGATCGTTGACGACCAGCGCCACTGCATTCGACGCGCCGCCGTGACGCAGGCTGGCCGCGCCGCGGTGATAGACGTAGCCCTGGCGCTCCAGCTCGGCGCGGACCCGCGCGCGGGTGTCGGGATGCACCTGCGGGTTGTCGCGCAACACCATCGAGACCGTCGCCTTGGACAGTCCGCAGGCGGCCGCGATGTCGGCCAGGGTCACGCGTCGGGTCGGAGACATGCCAGGAATTTGAACCGGTTCAGACGCGCGCATGGTGACCATTGCAGCGGCCCACGGCATCCTGCGGCGCAGCATGCGGTGCCGGCGCACCGGTGCTAGGTTCGCCGCCATTGAACCGATCCAATCGAGGGCGCGATGGCGAAGCTGGGAGCGGCGATGGCACAGGCGGTATTCGCGATGGGCGCGCTGCTGGGCGCGGGCACGGCGCTGGCGGACGCGCGCGACGTGGGCGAGAAGGCCTACGCGTCGGTCGATCCCTTCATCGGCACCGGCGGCGAGGGCCATACCTATCCCGGTGCGACGGTGCCGTTCGGCATGGTCCAGCTGAGCCCGGACACGCGCATCCAGCCGCGCGCGCAGGCCTACGACTGGGCGGCCGGCTACCGCTACGACGACACCAGCATCGTCGGCTTCTCGCACACGCACTTCTCCGGCACCGGCCATTCCGATCTCGGCGACGTGCTGCTGATGCCGGTCACCGGCCCCGAGAAGCTCGAACGCGGTGATCCCGACGTGCCCGGCAGCGGCTACGCCTCGCGCTTCCGCCACGACGACGAGATCGCCCGGCCCGGCTACTACGCCGTCACCCTCGACGATGCGCGGGTGCGCGCCGAACTCACCGCGAGCGCGCGCGCCGGCGTGCACCGTTACACCTTCCCGGAGGACACCGATGCGCGCGTGCTGCTCGACCTGCGCACGTCGATGTACGACTACCCCGGCAAGATCCTGTGGTCGCGGCTGCGACAGATGCCCGACGGCACGATCACCGGCTTCCGCGAGACCCGCGGCTGGGCGCCGGGCCGGCAGCTGTACTTCGCGATGCGTTTCTCGCGTCCGCTGACCGGACACGCCTTCCACAACACCGAGACCGACATCGCCTACAAGGGCTTCGCGCCGCCGGGCGACCGCAGTCCGGGCGAACGCGCGCAGATCGAAGGCCGGCAACTGGTCGGCACCTTCGATTTCGGCAAGCTCGATGCGCCGCTCGTGGTCAAGGTTGCGATCTCGTCGGTCGACGAAGCCGGCGCGATCGCCAATCTCGATGTCGAAGTGCCGGACTTCGATTTCGACCGCGTGCGCAGCGCCGCAAAGGCCGAATGGACCGAAGCGCTGTCGGTGCTCGACATCGACGCGCCCGAGCCGGACCGCCGCAGCGCCTATACCGCGCTGTACCACACGCTGCTCGGCCCCACGCTTTTCATGGATGTCGACAGTCGCTATCGCGGGCCGGACCAGGCCGTGCACACGGCCGACGGCTTCACCCACTACTCGACGTTCTCGCTGTGGGACACCTATCGCGCGCTGCATCCGCTGCTGACGATCGTGCAGCCCGAAAAGCGCAACGCCGACTTCGTCGACTCGCTGCTCGCCCACCGGCGACGCAGTCCCTACGGCATCCTGCCGGTGTGGTCGTTCCACGGGCAGGAGACGTGGACGATGATCGGTTACCACGCGGTGCCGGTGATCGCCGACGCGTATCTCAAGGGCATCCGCGGTTTCGATGCCGACGCCGCGCTCGACGCGATGGTCGCGAGCGCGTCCTACGGCCCCTACGACGGCCTGCGCCAGTACATGGAACTGGGCTGGGTGCCGATCGACGAGGAGGGCGAGGCCGCGTCGAAGACGCTCGAATACGCCTATGGCGACTGGACGATCGCGCGCATGGCGCAGGCGATGGGCCGCACCGACATCGCGCGCCGCTTCGATACGCGCGCCGCGAACTGGCGCAACGCCTTCGATCCCGGCACCGGCTTCATGCGCGCGAAGAACCGCGACGGCAGTTTCCGCACGCCGTTCGATCCGACCGCCAGCGGCTACGGCACCGACTACACCGAAGGCAACGCCTGGCAGTACTCGTGGTACGTGCCGCACGACGTCGCCGGCCTGGCCGCCGCGCACGGCGGCGCCGACGCGCTGCTCGGCAGGCTCGATGCGGCCTTCGAGGCCGAGGTCGATCCGTCGATCTTCGAGCACATGGAAGACATCACCGGCCTGATCGGCTGGTACGCCCACGGCAACGAGCCCAGCCATCACGTCGCGTATCTCTACGCCTACGCCGGCCAGCCCTGGCGCACGCAGGCGCGGCTGAAGACGATCATGGACACGCAGTACGCCGACCGGCCCGACGGTCTGGCCGGCAACGACGACCTCGGTCAGATGTCGGCCTGGTATCTGTTCACCGCGCTGGGCTTCTATCCGGTCGCGCCGGGCAGCGGCGAGTACGTGATCGGCCGGCCGTTCCTGCCGCGCGCCACCCTGAAGCTGCCGAACGGCAGGCAGTTCACTGTCGTCGCCGACGGACTCGATCAGGGCCACGACTACATCGGCAGCGTCACGCTCGACGGCAAGCCGCTGCAGCGCGCGTTCCTGCGTCACGCCGAGATCCTCGCCGGCGGCGAACTGCGGTTCACGATGCAGGCCGAGCCGTCGCAGGCCTGGCCGGGCGCCGGGGCCGAGGCGCCGTATTCGACGACGCCGGCCGCCGCCGCGCGCTGAGCGCGGATGGCGGTCCACCGGTACGCGGGCGGCGCGGCATAGGCCGCGTCCGCCGTTCGCGCGAGGCGCGTCGACGACATTCCCGACCCTCCCAGATCCGGACGCGCTGCCGGATGGCACCGCGGGGTGCGTTGTACCCAGCGCATGACAACGCTGTCAATCTCCTGCTTGGCGCGCGCCGTTCGCTGCCCGCGCCGAGCGGGTCCGTGACCCCGGCGCCACGCCGGAGCGCTGCCCTGCAGCATTCCCGGCAAAGCGCGCCATGACGGCGTTCGACGGCCTGCGCGAACCGCCAGACCCGGCGATTGGCAAAGTCACGGGCCCTCGCTACGCTCCGCGCACCCCACCCCCGGCCACACGCCCGCCATGTCGATCCAGCCCGTCGCGCCGACGCGCATGAACCCGCTCACCTACGTCATCTTCGGATCGCGTTGGCTGCAGCTTCCGTTGTACCTGGGCCTGATCGTCGCGCAGTGCGTCTACGTGTTCCTGTTCCTCAAGGAACTGACCCATCTGGTGACCGATGCCAACACCCTGACCGAGCAGGGGATCATGCTGCTGGTGCTGGGCCTGATCGACGTGGTGATGATCTCCAACCTGCTGGTGATGGTGATCGTCGGCGGCTACGAGACCTTCGTCTCGCGTCTGGGCCTGCAGAACCACCCCGACCAGCCGGAATGGCTGAGCCACGTCAATGCGAGCGTGCTCAAGGTCAAGCTGGCGATGGCGATCATCGGCATCTCGTCGATCCACCTGCTCAAGACCTTCATCGCCGCCGGTGACGTGGGCCTGCCGGTCTGCGGTTCGGCCGACTTCATTACCGCCGCCACCGCCCACGCGCAGGCGCTCGCCTCGGGCCTGTCGCTGGCCGCGCCGGTCTGCACCAAGGTCACCCAGGCCGGTGTGATGTGGCAGACGATCATCCACGGCGGTTTCATCCTCTCGGCGATCGGCATCGCCTACACCGACCGGCTGATGACCAACAGCACCGCCAAGCGCGAACACGTCGTGCACTAAGCGCCGCGCGGGCGCGGCCATCTGTGGCAGCATCGATGACGCCGTGACAGGGGGACGTCGGGCTGCGATGCAGGACCAGTGGGACAGCGATGGAGACCGATCCGACGGCGCGCCCGCGCGTCGCCGGCGCAACCGTGCGCTGCTGATCGGCGGGCTGCTGGTCGCCAGCGTCTGCGCGGCGGCCTCGGTCGTGGCCTGGAACGATCTGCGCGTACGCCACGAGGCCGGCGAGCGCTACGTGCGCGACATGTCGGCCGGGCTCGCGCGCAATCTCGAACTGACCCTCGGCAATCTCGATCGGGCCTTCACCGGCATCGGCGCGGATCTGGACGCGATCCGGCAGCGCGGGCCCGACACGACGGATGCGCGGGTCGATGCGACGGTGCAGGGCGTGCTGTCGCGTCATCCGGACCTGCAGGATCTCGCCCTGGTCGATGTCCGGCCCGGATTCGCGACGCCAGCCGGCCCCGACGGCGCGCGGCTGCAGGCGGGCGAACCGCTGCCGGCCAGCGACGGTGCGGGGTGGGTCCTGCCGCTTGCGCTGGCCGTCTCCGACGCGCCCGACGGCTCGCCGCGCTGGCTGCTCGGCCACCTGCGGGTGCGGCCGCTGCATGCGTTGCTGCGCGAACTCGATCTCGGGCGTAGCGGCACCGCAACCTTCGTGCATCGCAACGGCCGGATCGTCACCCGCTCGGACCCGGCGGATGCCTTCGTCGGCACCGATGTCCGCCAGTCGATCCTGTTCACCCAAGGCGTCAATCTGCGTGAGACCGGACTGCTCGAAGGCCGCAGCGATCTCGACGGCACGCGGCGCCTGATCGGCTACCACGCCCTGTCGCGGTATCCGCTGATCGCCACGGTCGGCGTGGGGCGCGACGATCTGCTCGCAGGCTGGTGGACGTTCGTCATCGCACTCGCGACCGGCGCCGGCCTGCTGTTGCTGGCGTGGCTGTTCGGCCTGCGCATGCTGGTGGTCGGCGCACGTCGCGAGCGCGCACTGAGCGCCGACATCGCGCGCTCGGCGGGTGCGATCACCGATCTCACCGCGCGCATGCGCGACGTCGAGGCGCAGTACCGCTATCTCTACGAACACCATCCGCTGCCGTCGCTGGTCTACGACCGCGACACGCTGCAGATGCTCGCCGTCAACGCGGCGGCCATCGCCGAGTACGGGTATGCGCTCGAGCAGTTCCTCGCGCTGACGGCCGACGCGATCGTCGTCGACATGGACGGCGATGCCATCCGCCGCGAGGTCGCCCGCGAACCCGCGCCGCACATCGGCCGCCGCTTCCGCCACCGGCGTCGCGACGGCAGCACCTTCGCGGTGACGGTGTACTCGAGCAGCCTGCAGTTCCTCGGCCGTCCCGCGCGGCTGGTGCTGGTGCTCGACACCAGCGACCGCGAGCGCGTCGAGGCCGAGCGCGAGCGCAGCGACGCGCGCTTCCAGATGGTGGCGCGGGCGACCAGCGATGCGATCTGGGACTGGGACATCGCCACCGGCCGCCTGTGGTGGAACGAGGGCTTCAACGCGCAGTACGGCTGGGACTGGCGCACGCACGCGGCGACGATCGACCAGTGGTCGGCGCTGCTGCATCCCGACGACGAGGCGCGCGTCGGGCGCGATCTGGACGCCGCACTGGCGAGCGGCGCGACCGAATGGCACGCGCAGTACCGCCTGCGCTGCGAGAACGGCGACTACGCCTCGGTCGAGGACCGCGGCATGATCCTGCGCGATGCCGGCGGCCAGCCGGTGCGCGCGGTGGGCGGCATGCTCGACGTCACCCGCCGTCGCCGCGACGAGGCCGACCTGCGCCTGCTGCGGCGCGCGGTGGAAGCCACCGAGAACGGCATCATCATTGCCGATGCCTGCGCGGAGGATCAGCCGATCGTCTACGTGAATCCGGCCTTCTCGCGCATCACCGGGTATTCGGCCGAGGACAGCATCGGCCGCAACTGCCGCTTCCTGCAGGGCACCGAACGCGACCAGCCGGCGCTGCCCGCGATCCGCGATGCCATCGCGCAGGCGCACGAGGTCCGCGTGCAGCTGCGCAACTACCGGCGCGACGGCTCGCCGTTCTGGAATGAACTGCGCATGGCGCCGGTGCGCGACCAGGACGGCGCGCTCACCCATTTCGTCGGCATCCTCAACGACATCACCGAACGGCGCCGCGCGGAAGACACGCTCGCGCATCGCGCCACCCACGACGAACTCACCGGCCTGCCGAACCGCGAGCTGGTGATGGAATGTCTGGCCGAGGCGGTGGCCCGCGCCGACGCCGGCAGCGGCTGTGTCGGACTGGTGTTCGTGGATCTCGACGATTTCAAGCTGATCAACGACAGCCTCGGCCACGCCAGCGGCGACGAGGTGCTCCGCACCGTGGGCCGTCGCCTGCGTGCGGCGCTGCAGCCGGGCGATACGGTCGGCCGCTTCGGCGGCGACGAGTTCGTGCTGGTGATGAACGCCGTCGATCGCGACGCCGTCGCCCGCGCGACCGAACGTGTGTTCGCGGCGCTGTCGCAGCCGATGGAGATCGGCGACGCGTCGCTGCAGATCACGCCCAGCATCGGCTACTGCCGCCACCCGGGCGACGGCGACGATCCCGCATTGCTGCTGCGCCATGCCGACCAGGCGATGTACCAGGCCAAGCAGCAGGGCCGGAACTGCGTGGTCGCGTATCGGGACGAATTCGGCACCCAGGCCAGCGAACGCCTCGCGCTGGTGTCGCAATTGCGCGACGCCGTGCAGTCGGGGCAGTTCGCGCTCGCGTTCCAGCTGCAGTTCGACCAGCAGCGCCGGCCCGTGGGCATGGAAGCGCTGCTGCGTTGGCAGCATCCCGAACGCGGCCTGCTGACGCCCGATGCGTTCATCGCGGTCTGCGAGGACAGCGGGCTGATCGTGCCGATCGGCCGCTGGGTGCTGCGCGAGGCCGCGCGGCATCACCGGATCCTCGTCGCGCACGGTTGGGGTCATCTGCGGCTCGCGGTCAACGTATCGGCCGCGCAGTTCCAGCAGGGACTGGTCGACGACGTGCTGTCGGTGCTGCGCGACTTCGAGCTGCCGGCCGGCATTCTCGAGCTCGAGCTCACCGAGAGCGTGGTCATGGCCAGCCCGGACAACGTGATCCGCGACATGGCGACGCTGCGCGACGCCGGCGTGTGCATCGCGATCGACGACTTCGGCACCGGCTATTCCAGCCTCGCGTACCTCAAGCGCCTGCCGCTGCACCGGGTGAAGCTGGACCGTTCCTTCGTGCAGGATCTCGGCCGCGATCCCGACGACGAGGCGATCTGCGACGCGATCATCCGCATGGCGCAGCGGCTGGGCCTGTGCACGACGGCCGAGGGCGTGGAAACCGACGTGCAGTGGAACTGGCTGGCCGCGCACGGCTGCGAGGAACTGCAGGGCTATCTGTTCGCCCGCCCGGCGCCGTTCGAGGACGTGCTGGCGCTGCTGGATCGCCCGGGCGGGGCCTGAGCCGTCGCAGGGCCGGCGACGGCGACCGCGTAGAATGCGGCGATGGATGTGTCACACCTTATCGACGGCCTCAATGCCGCCCAGCGTCAGGCTGTCTCCGCGCCCGATGCCCACTATCTCGTCCTCGCCGGCGCCGGCAGCGGCAAGACCCGCGTGCTCACCCACCGGATCGCGTGGCTGAACGAGGTCGTCGGCGTGCCCGCGCACGGGATCTTCGCCGTCACCTTCACCAACAAGGCCGCAGCCGAGATGCGCCACCGCGTCGACGCGCAGCTGCGCAGTGGCGCACGCGGCATGTGGATCGGCACGTTCCACGGCCTGGCCCATCGCCTGCTGCGCCTGCACTGGCAGGACGCGAAGCTGCCCGAGAGCTTCCAGATCCTCGACAGCGACGACCAGCTGCGTCTGGTCAAGCGCGTCGTGCAGCAGCTCGAACTCGACGATGCGCGCTTCCCGCCGCGTCAGATCGCCTGGTGGATCAACGCGCAGAAGGACGAGGGCCGCCGCCCGCAGCACATCCAGGACGGCGCCGACGAATGGTCGGACGTCATGCGCAAGGCCTACGCGCTCTACCAGGAACGCTGCGACCGCGCAGGCCTGGTCGACTTCGCCGAGATCCTGCTGCGCGCGCATGAACTGCTGCGCGATACGCCGGCGCTGCTCGCGCACTACCGGCAGCGCTTCGGCCATCTGCTGGTCGACGAATTCCAGGACACCAATGCCATCCAGTACGCCTTCGTGCGCGTGCTCGCCGGCGACACCGGCAAGGTGTTCGTGGTCGGCGACGACGACCAGGCGATCTACGGCTGGCGCGGCGCCCAGGTCGAGAACGTGCAGCGCTTCCTGCGCGACTACCCGGGCGCGGAGACGATCCGTCTCGAACAGAACTACCGCTCGAGCGCCAACATTCTCGGCGCCGCCAACGCGGTGATCGCGCACAACCCCGAGCGCCTCGGCAAGCAGCTGTGGACCGACAGCGGCGAGGGCGATCCGATCGATCTGTACGCGGCCTACAACGAGATCGACGAGGCGCGTTACGTCGTCGAGCGCGCGCTGCAGTGGGTGCGCGATGGCGGCTCGCACGGCGACATCGCGATCCTCTACCGCAGCAATGCGCAGTCGCGCGCGATGGAAGAACAGCTCGTCGCCGAACAGGTGCCGTACCGCGTCTACGGCGGCGTGCGCTTCTTCGAACGCGCCGAGATCAAGGACACGCTGGCCTATCTGCGTCTGGTCGCCAACCGCGACGACGACGCGGCGTTCGAGCGTGCGGTCAACACGCCGCCGCGCGGCATCGGCGAGCGCACGCTCGACGAGGTGCGTCAGCAGGCGCGCGCGCAGGGCATTCCGTTGTGGGAATCGGCGATCCGCAGCGCGCAGGGCAATGTGCTCGCCGGCCGCGCGCGCAACGCGCTGGCCGGGTTCGCGCAGCTGATCGACCAGCTGTCGGTCGAGCTGGCCGAGCTGTCGTTGAAGGACAAGATCGACCACGTGCTGGCGCGCTCGAACCTCCGCGTGCACTACGCCAACGAATCGAAGGGCAGCGCCGATTCGCGGGTCGAGAATCTCGACGAACTGGTGTCGGTGGCCTCGCGCTTCGTGCGCGGCGACGACGAGGAGAGCGCGCAGCTGACCGAGATGGTCGCGTTCCTCGCCTACGCCTCGCTGGAAGCCGGCGAAAGCCAGGCCCAGGCCGGCGAGGACGGCGTGCAGCTGATGACGCTGCACAGCGCCAAGGGCCTCGAATTCCCGCTGGTGTTCCTGGTCGGTCTGGAGGAAGGCCTGTTCCCGAGCGCGCGCACCGCCGAGGAAAGCGGGCGCCTGGAGGAAGAGCGCCGGCTCGCCTATGTGGGCATCACCCGCGCGCGGCAGAAACTGGTGTTGACCTACGCCGAAGCGCGGCGTCTGCACGGCCAGGACATGTTCGGCGTGCCGTCACGCTTCCTGCGCGAGATCCCGCCGGTGCTGCTGCACGAAGTGCGGCCGAAGGCGCAGCCCACGCGCGCCTCGTTCCCGCAGCGCCAGCGCGACTTCGGTCACGCGAGTCTGGCGCCTTCGGTGGGCGTGCGTCTGGGCCAGAACGTCACCCACGTGAAGTTCGGCAGCGGCACCGTGACCGACATCGAAGGCGACGGCGCGCATGCACGCGTGCAGGTCAATTTCGACGATGCCGGCAGCAAATGGCTGGTGCTGGCCTATGCGAACCTGCAGCCGGCTTGACGCCGCCGCCCGTCGATCAGGCGGACGGCGGATCCGGACGCCGCGTGCGCGAGACCGCCTTCACGATGCCCAGGCCCAGCAGCACGATGACGCCGACGGCGATCCATTGCGGCGCAAGGCCGGCGAGGTGGGCGCCGTAGGCAAGTCCGCCGATCAGCACGGCCATGCCCACGAGGTAGATGGAAAACGAAGACATCGGCCGCTCCTGTCGTGGAAGACGGCCGGATGCTAGCGGGCCGGTCGTGACGGTCATGCGCATTCAGCTGAACCGATGGCGGCGTCGGCCGTCGGGCGTCAGTCGCGGATTTCGAAGCTCTGGCTTTCGTCGAGCGTGCCGTCGCCATCGACGACGATCCAGCGGCTGCCGTTCTTCTCGAACAGCACCGGCACCGGGTCGCGGAACAGCGGACGGCGCACGAAGCGCAGGGTCCAGCCGAACTGTTCGAGTGTCGCGATCGCGCTGGTCTGCGCAGGCGTGAGCCCGGCGCGGAGCGCGGCGGCGTCCGGATGATCGGGTTTGCGGCGGTCGGGGTGTTGCATCGGGCTCCTCGGAGGACTGGCGACAGCCCTCCGTGTGTCGCGCGCGCACCGATCGTACGTGAATGCGGCGTGTAGACCAAACCGGCATGCCCGACCATGACCTTCCGGCCACGCCCGCGGGGACGCGTGCGCGTACGCTGGGCGGCCTTCGGCCGCGATGCGGCCGCTTCGACTGGAGATTCCATGGCGTCCGCCGCTTCCACGCCCGCCCCATTCCGCCCCCGGACACGCACGCGCTTCGCCGCGACGGTCGGCGGGCTGTTCGCCCTCGCAGGGGCGCCCGCCGCATTCGCCGCCGAAGGCATGTGGACACTCGACAACCTGCCCAAGGCGCAGCTGCAGGCGCAGTACCAGTTCGCGCCGGACCAGGCGTGGGTGGACCACGCGATGCAGTCTTCGGTGCGCCTGGCCGGTGGCTGTTCGGGTTCGTTCGTGTCGCCCGACGGTCTGGTGCTGACGAATGCGCATTGCGTCGTCGGCTGCGTGCAGGGTCTGTCCTCGCCGCAGCGCGATCTGCAGAACGACGGTTTCGTCGCCGATGCGCGCGGCGAAGAGCTGCAGTGTCCGGCCGAGGAACTCAACGTGCTGCGCGCGATCACCGACGTCAGCGGACGGCTGGCCAGCGCGGCCGAAGGCAAGCAGGGCCAGGCCTACGTGGATGCGCGCAATGCCGAGAAGAGCCGCATCGAATCGGAATGCGTTGGCGACGATGACGCGAAGACGCGTTGCGACGTCGTCGAGCTCTACAACGGCGGCCAGCAGCATCTCTACCGCTACCACCGCTACTCCGACGTGCGCCTGGTGTTCACGCCCGAGTATTCGGTCGGCTTCTTCGGCGGCGATCCCGACAATTTCAATTTCCCGCGCTACAACCTCGACGCCGCGCTGCTGCGCGCCTACGAGGACGGCAAGCCGGCGAACGTCGAACACCACTTCACGCTCAAGCCCGAAGGCGCCGAGCCGGGCGAGCTGGTCATGGTCACCGGCCACCCGGGCCGCACCCAGCGCCAGCTCACCGTCGCCCAGCTGGAAACCGTGCGTGACGTCAGCCTGATCAACAACCTGTTGTGGCTGGCCGAACGCCGCGCGATGCTGGGCCAGTATGGCCGCGTCAACGAGGAAGCTACGCGTCAGGCGCAGTCCGATCTGACGTTCACCGACAACAGCTACAAGGTGTTCCGCGGTCAGCTGCAGGCGCTGCTCGACCCGCAGGTGTTCGCCGGCAAGCGCGCCGAGGAAGCGCGCCTGCGCGACGGCGTGGACGCGGCGCCGTGGAACGAGGTCGAAGCGGCGCAGGTCGTCGCGCGTCAGCTCGCGGTGCCGTACATGCTGCTCGAGCAGGGCCGCGGGTTCGACTCGCGGCTGTTCGGCATTGCCCGCACGCTGGTGCGCGGCGGCGCCGAGCGCGCGAAGGCGAACGACGTACGTCTGCCCGAGTTCCAGGACGCCGGCCAGGGCCGTCTGCGCCAGACGCTGCTGAGCAAGGCGCCGGTGTATCCTGAGTTCGAGATCGCCAAGCTGACCTGGTCGCTGACCAAGTTCCGCGAACTGCTGGGTACCGACGACCCGCTGGTGAAGGCCGTGCTCGGCACGCAGTCGCCGGCGCAGGTCGCACAGACGCTCGTCGAAGGCTCGAAGCTCGCCGACGTCGCCGAGCGCGAGCGTCTGTGGAACGGCGGCGCCGCGGCGATCGAAGCCTCGGACGATCCCTTCATCCGCCTGGCCCGCGCGGTGGATGCGCCGGCGCGCGCGGTGCGTCAGCGCCAGGAGTCGGAGGTGGCGTCGATCGAATCGCGCGCCGCCACGCAGATCGCCAAGGTGCGCTTCGAGAAGCTCGGCACCACGGTGTATCCCGATGCGACGTTCACCCTGCGCCTGTCCTACGGCGACGTCGCCGGCTGGGAAGAGAACGGCAAGGCGATCGAACCGTTCACGACGATGGGCGGCGTGTTCGCGCGCAACACCGGCGCCGAGCCGTACGCGCTGCCGAAGCGCTGGCTGGACGCGGAAGGCCGCATCGCCCGGGACACGCGTTTCAACTTCGTCAGCACCAACGACATCATCGGCGGCAACTCCGGCAGCCCGGTGATCAACCGCGACGCGCAGGTCATCGGCCTTGCATTCGACGGCAACATCCATTCGCTGGGCGGCAGCTTCTGGTACGACCCCAAGCTCAACCGCACGGTGTCGGTGCACAGCGCGGCGATCATCGAGTCGCTGAAGTCGGTCTACGGCGCCGACGCGCTGGTGGGTGAGCTGCTGCAGAAGTAAGCGGCATCGTGGTGTGAGATCGAAACGGCGGCCCGGCATCCGGGGCGCCGTTTTCGCATGCGCGCTTCGCTCTACCCGTCCTACGGAACGACGACACGTCCACCGGCGGCGCTGTCGATGCCCGCCTGCAGCACGCGCATGACATCGAGTGCTTCGTCGAGCGTGACCGGCGGCGGGGTACCGTCGCGGATCGCATCGCGGATGCCGGCATAGAACGCGCGGTAATCGCCCGCAGGGATCGGCGATGGCGCGTCGTGCAGCGCGCCGTCGGCGTCCACGCGCAGCAGCCGGCCGGGTGCTGGATCGACACCCCAGTTCTCCCCGCCCGGCACGCCGCCTGCGCGCAACGCGGCTTCCTGCGGATCGAGCCCGTGCTTGAACCAGCTGCCGCCCGTGCCGTGCACGGCGAAGCGCACGCCCGCGCCCGGCACCAGCGCGCCGGCATGCAGGATCACCCGCAGCCGCGGATAGCGCAGCACCACATGGACGTAGTCATCGACCTCCGCGCCACTGCGCTGGATCGCGATATCGGCCTGCACCGCATCCGGCACGCCGAACAACTGCAGGGCCTGATCGACCAGATGCGGACCGAGGTCCAGCCACAGTCCGGCGCCCGGACCTGCGCGTTCACGCCATCGGTCGGGCACGGTGGGGCGGAACCGGTCGAAATGCGAATGCACTTCGGCGATCTCGCCGAGCGTGCCGGCCTCGACCAGCGCGCGCAGCGCGAGGAAATCGGCATCCCAGCGACGGTTGTGGAACACGCCGAGCAGCCGGCCGCTCGCGCGTGCTGCCGCGGCGACCTCCAGTGCTTCGCGCAGATCGATCGCGAACGGTTTGTCGACGACGACATGCCTGCCGGCCTGCAACGCTGCGATGGTCAGCGGCGCATGTGTCGCGTTGGGCGAAGCGATGACGACCAGATCGATCGCGGGGTCGGCGAAGGCGCGCTGCGGATCACCGACCACGCACGCGTCGGGCAGGTCTGCGTGGACCTTGCCCGCGTCACTGGACACCACGGTGTGCAGCGCGAGTCCGGGCGTCGCCCGGATCAGCGGCGCATGGAACACGCGGCCGGCGAGTCCGTAGCCGACCAGCGCGACGCGCAGCACCTCGCCCACGGACTTACCAGCCGAACAGCTTGAAATAGGTCTGCGGCACGTCGTCGCGGTCACCGTCGATGCTGCCGTCGCCGTCGCGGTCGTAGAGGAAATACGCCGGACCGCGCGAGGGCACGACCTGCACCGCGCGCAGCTGGCCGGCGATGCGGTACTCGGTGATCTGGTCGCCGTTGGACTCGGTGCGGGTCACCTGCTCGGCATCGGCGGGCACGCCTTCGGGCAGGCCGGAACCGCCAGTCGTCGCGCATGCGGTCAGCCCGGTCAGGCAGGCGGCGAGCAGCGCGATTCTGAGACGTGTCATGACGGATTTCCCTGTGTCGGAGATTGAAGTCGCAGTATGCGCGCGCCTCGTGGATGCCGACGTGGACGCGGCATTCGCGAACGACCGTCGTGTCAGTCGAGCGGGTCGTAGCTGAAAAGCCAGAGCTGCACATTGCCCTGCAGGACGCCCTGGTCGGTGTGGAAGGCGCCGGTCGACATCAGCTCGCCGACGAAGCTGTAGCGCTTGCCGACCTCCAACCGGCCGCCGGGCATCAGCTGTTCGGTCTGCGGCTGCAGATACAGCGTGGTGTCCTTGCCGTCTTCCGTGCGGACTACGACCGCCCGCCAGCGGCCGTCGCGGACCACGTTCTCGTTGACCTTGAGCTGCTCGGGTTGCGGCGTCAGATCGGTAACGATGGCCGTGAAGCGGGTCAGCGATCCCAGCGCCTGGTCGCGCTTGTCGTCCCATTCGCGGCCTGCGCGACGTTCGGCCAACCGCGCGGCGGAGAAGTCCAGCACCTCCTGGATCGACTGGAAGCGGATCTGGAACTGCACGCCGCTGCTGGTCAGCGAACGCACCTGCGACTCGACGATGCCGAGCAGGCTCCGGCTGGAGATGCCGCACCCGTCCGCATCCTGGCAGTCGCGCTGCCACGATTCGTTGATCCAGCGATCGAACTGCTTCACCGGATCGGCGAACTCCAGCTGCTTTGCGATGCCGGGCGCGAATGCCACCGCAGAGGTGCCCTGGCCGGGCGCGACGACGAACACCCCGCCATTGCCGAGATCCAGCTTGCCGATCCGCAACTGCCGCAGCATCGCCCACGCATAGTCCTGCGCGGTCATGCCATGCAGGTCGTCGACGACCAGCAGCGCCAGTTCGATGCCCTGTTTCTGCGCGAGATCGTAGAGCGCGGTATCGAGCCCTTTGAGCAGCTCGGGATCGAGGCGTCCGGTTTCGTCCACGACGAAACGCCCGTACTTGAACGGAATGGTCTGCGCGGACGGCGTCGGCAGTCGCACCGACGCACTGCGCGGAGACGGCGTCGTCTGCGGCGGCGGCGTGCCTGTGCCTGTGCCGGTGCCGCCCTGGCAGTCGGCGCGGCCCGCCTGACTGCAGGCTTCCATCCAGCCGTCGCCGATCGCCGCGAGACGGTCGCTGCGCGCGGGATGGGTCGCGGTCACGTGGTCGGCGCCCAGCGAGGTCATCGCGCTGCGCGCATCGACCAGGCTCGCGCCCATGCGCTGCAGCACGAAGCCGCTGAACTTGTCGGCTTCGAGTTCGATCGGCGGCTGGCTGCCGGTGCCGGTGATCGTGTGGCCCGACAGATGGTGGCCGATCTCGTGCGCCATGATGCTGATCGGCGCCCAGGGATTGTCGTTCGTCGCCGCGCGCACCTCGCCGAGGAAATTGCGGTTGAACGCGATCACGCGCTGCGGAATCTTCTGGTCGTCGAACAGGATCACCGCCGCCGCATTCGCGACCGGACCTTCGGTCACCACGAAGTTCTGCGGCAGGCCGGTAAAGCCCATCACCTGCTCGACCATCGAGCGGCAGTCGGCCGGCGCGTCGCCGGTCAGCGTCGCCGGATCGAGCAGTTCGGGACGGCCGTCGTAGGAGCAGGCCTGCAGCGTCGAGGCGAGCTGCTCGACCAGCTCCGCGCGACCGGGCGTGTCGCTCCCGCCGGACGCGGCGGACGCAGGCGGGGTCGCCTCCCGATCCCCGCAGGCGGCCAGCAACAAGGCCAGCGGCAACACCGCAGGCAGCGGACGGAACGAGCGGTCAAAAAAACGTCTGGACATGGCCATTCCTCTGGCGGCGTGGATTCAGGGCGTTTGCGCGTAGACGATCGCAACGATGAGATGGGCGTAGGCGCGTCGCAGCAGCCAGTCGATCGCGATGAACACCACCAGCGCGAGCGCCAGGCGCCACCACTCGCGGCGCAGGTCGAGCTCGAAGAACTGCCGGAAGGCGAGGGCCAGTACCACCGCCTTGGCCGCGTACATGTACCACTTGGCAGCCTCGCGCCAGGGCAGCACCAGCGCGGGGTCGCGCAGCGCCAGCAGCGGCAGCTGGTTCGCCAGATTCAGCACGATGATCACCGCCGATGCATAGGCGGCCAGCACCATGTGTTCGACGAGGTTGTAACGACGCCGCCCGAACACCAGCACCGTGCTGGCGACCACTGCGAAGAAGCCCAGGGTGAAACTCCAGTTGGCGTAGCGCTGCATCATCGCCATCGCATCGCGATACCGGGCGCCACCCACTTGCAGGAAACCGCTCGCATCGAGCACCAGCACCAGCAGCGCGACGCAGACCAGCAGCAGTTTCAGCGGATGCACATGACGCACGCGCGCACCCGCCACGTATTCGCGAGCCACGGTGCCGGGGCGCAGCAGCAGGCGGCCGGCAGTGCGCGCGACCGACAATTCGAACAGCCGCCACTTCTCCCAGGTTTCCCGGCGCAGATCACCCAGCTGCAGGCGCTGCGCTTTCTTTTGACCGCATTGGCTGCAGTAGGGGCCTTCGCCCCAAGCGGCGCCGCAATTGCGGCAGACGGTGCCTGCTGTCCAGTCGGTCTCGGGCGGCACGCCGTCCGGACGCGTCATCGGCGGCACCACGGCGCCAAGCCGCGGCAGGTGCGGCGCCGGTGGTTCGACCAGCCCTGGCAGGACATGCGCATACAGACTCCCCGTATGGGCCGGATTATCGCGACGCGATGTTTGGATTCTGTCAGTGCCCCTGGGGCACGGCTCCGCGTGCCACGCAGCCGCACCCGGGGCTCCGGTTCGAACGCGGCCCGAACGACGGACCCCTTAGAATCCCCGCATGACGAAACGCCTCATCCTGATCGACGGGTCCTCGTACCTGTATCGCGCGTTCCACGCGCTGCCGCCGCTGACCAATGCCGACGGTGAACCCACCGGCGCGCTGTTCGGCATCGTCAACATGCTGCGCGCGACGCTGAAGGAAGCGCCGGACTTCGCGGCGTTCGTCGTCGACGCGCCCGGGAAGACCTTCCGCGACGATCTCTACGACCAGTACAAGGCCAATCGCCCGCCGATGCCCGACGAACTGCGTGCGCAGGTCGAGCCGATGTGCACGATCGTCGAGGCGCTCGGCTTTCCGATTCTGCGCGTTGTCGGTGTCGAGGCCGACGACGTGATCGGCACCCTGGCGCTGCAGGCCGCCGACGCCGGCATCGAGGTGACGATCTCCACCGGCGACAAGGATTTCGCCCAGCTGGTGCGCCCGCGCGTGACCCTGGTCAACACGATGAGCGGCAGCCGCATGGACAGCGATGCGGCCGTGGTCGAGAAGTTCGGCGTCCGCGCCGACCAGATCGTCGACCTGCTCGCGCTGATGGGCGACAGCATCGACAACATCCCCGGCGTGCCGAAGTGCGGGCCCAAGACCGCGGCGAAGTGGCTGACCGAGTACGAATCGCTGGATGGCGTGATCGCGAACGCCGGCAACATCAAGGGCAAGATCGGCGAGAACCTGCGTGAGGCGCTGCACCAGCTGCCGCTGAGCCGCGAGCTGGCGACGATCAAGACCGACGTCGCGCTCGACGGCGGGCCCGAGACCCTGATCCTGCGCCCGCGCGCGGTGGACGCGCTGCGGGTGCTGTACACGCGTTACGGATTCGGCCAGGCCTTGAAGGATCTCGACGCCGCCGGCGAGACGGGCGCGGCGCCCGCAGGTACTGCCGCGGGTGCGATGCCCGCGCCGCCGTCGACGCTCGACCCCGCGCTGTCGGTGTCGGGCGAGTACGAGACGGTGACGACACGCGAACAGCTCGATGCCTGGGTCGCGCAGCTCCAGGCCGCCGACGCGTTCGCGTTCGACACCGAGACCGACGCGCTGGACGCGATGCGCTCGGGCCTGGTCGGTCTGAGCTTCGCGATCGAGCCCGGCCGCGCCGCCTACATTCCCGTCGGCCACGACTATCCCGGCGCACCGGCGCAGCTGGATCGCGCGCTGGTGCTCGATGCATTGCGCGGCGTCCTCGAAGACCCGGCGAAGCGCAAGCTCGGCCAGCACGGCAAGTACGACATCCACGTGCTGCGCCGGCACGGCGTCGAGGTGCGCGGCTACGCCGACGACACGCTGCTCGAAAGTTTCGTGCTCGATGCCGGCATCGCCCGCCACGATCTCGACTCGCTGGCCAAGCGTCATCTGGGCATGGAGACGATCAAGTTCGAGGACGTCGCCGGCAAGGGCGCCAAGCAGATCTCGTTCTCGCAGGTCGCCATCGACGATGCGTCGAAATACGCCGCCGAGGACGCCGACATCACCTTGCGGCTGCATCGGGTCATGAAGCCGCGGATCGAGGCCGATGCGGGCCTGGCGCGCGTGTACGCCGATATCGAGATGCCGCTGGTGCCGGTGCTCGCGCGCATCGAAGCCAACGGCGTGCGCGTCGATGCCGACGAACTGCGCCGGCAGAGCGCGGACCTGTCCAAGCGCATGCTCGCCGCGCAGCAGAAGGCGACCGAACTCGCCGGTCGCACCTTCAATCTCGATTCGCCCAAGCAGCTCGGCGCGTTGCTGTTCGACGAGCTGAAGCTGCCGGCGGTCGTCAAGACGCCGAAGGGCCAGCCGAGCACCAACGAGGAAGCGCTGGAGGCGATCGCCGACCAGCACGAACTGCCGCGGGTGATCCTGGAATACCGCGGACTCGCGAAGCTGCGCAGCACCTATACCGACAAGCTGCCGGAGATGATCAATCCCGACACCGGGCGCGTGCACACCAGTTACCACCAGGCGGGTGCGGCGACGGGGCGTTTGTCGTCGTCGGATCCGAATCTGCAGAACATCCCGATCCGCACCGACGACGGCCGCCGCATCCGCCGCGCCTTCGTCGCGCCGCCGGGCCGCAAGCTGATCGCCTGCGACTACTCGCAGATCGAACTGCGGATCATGGCCCACCTGTCCGAGGATCCGGGTCTGGTGCGTGCGTTCGAATCCGGTGTCGACATCCATCGCGCGACGGCGGCCGAAGTCTTCGCCCGTCCGCTGGACGAGGTCACCGGCAACGAGCGACGCGCGGCCAAGGCGATCAACTTCGGTCTGATGTACGGCATGAGTGCCTTCGGTCTGGCGCGCAATCTCGGCATCGGTCGCGGCGAGGCGCAGGACTACATCGCGCTGTACTTCTCGCGGTATCCAGGCGTGCGCGACTTCATGGACCGCACCCGGCTGCAGGCGCGCGAGACCGGTTACGTCGAGACCGTGTTCGGCCGGCGACTGACGCTGGATTTCATCCAGAAGGGCAATCCCTCGCAGCGCGCCGGCGCCGAGCGCGCGGCGATCAACGCGCCGATGCAGGGCACCGCGGCCGACATCATCAAGCGCGCGATGATCACCATCGACAGCTGGATCGCCGATCACGCGGACCGCGCGAAGATGATCCTGCAGGTGCACGATGAACTGGTGTTCGAAGCGGATCTGGATTTCGTCGACACGCTGCTGGCCGAGGTCGTGACCCGGATGACCCGCGCCGGCGAACTGCGGGTGCCGCTGGTCGTCGACAGCGGCATCGGCGACAACTGGGACGAGGCGCACTGAAGCCCGTTTATCGCCGGAAATGTGCCGCTTCTGGCGGTGGCTGTGTTTGCGCGGATTGCGAGTAAATGCGGCCTGAATCCAACAGAAAATTAACCGGAATCTTCACGATCCATCCATCCACGGAATGGTCTTATGTCCCTCGACAGATGCAAGGTCTGTCGCCAGATCGCTTCCTTCCCCTGGAGTGATCGACCGGAACCATCAGGCGTCTCCCCGCGCCCGGTTCCCCGAGCCCCGTAGGCCCCCCCTGCCTGCGGGGCTTTTTTACGTCCGGAATTTGCTGCGATGGTTGTTGCAGGTGTCGCGGGTGTGCTGAGTTTCAGAACGGCACCGCGCATGTGATGCACAGCGACGCGCCGGTCGCCGGATGTTCGAAGCTCAGCGACTCCGCGTGCAGCAGCAGCCGCGCCGCGCGTGCGTGCGCTTCCGGCGGGGCGTAGAGCGCATCGCCGAGGATCGGATGGCCGATCGCCTGCAGATGCACGCGCAGCTGGTGCGTGCGACCGGTTTCGGGCATCAGCGCCAGCCGGGTGCAGGGCGCGCCCTCTGCAGTCTGCGTACGCGACAGGACCTGCCAGCGGGTCAGCGCGGGCTTGCCGCTGATGCGGTCGACCTGTTGCCGCGGCCGGTTCGGCCAGTCGGCCTGCAGCGGCAGATCGATCGTGCCGGCATCGGCGTCGGGCCAGCCGTCGACGATCGCGACATAGCGCTTGTCGACGCGGCGTTCGGCGAACGCATCGCCGAGTGCGCGCTGCATCTCTGCGTTTCGCACCAGCACGATGACGCCCGAGGTCGGCTGATCCAGCCGATGCACGACGCGTGCGTCCGGCCACTGCGCCAGTGCGCGGGTCGCGAGGCAGTCCTGTTTGTCCGCGCCGCGACCGGGTACCGACAACAAGCCGCTGGGCTTGTCGAACGCCAGCAGGTGATCGTCGACATGCAGCACGCGCGGGCCGCCCAATTCGGGAGCTGGATGCGTGGCGTCGTCGAATGCGGTCACCGGCCAGATCCGGCGTGTTCAGGCCAGCTCGGCGAGCCAGTCGCGCGGGTGCAGGTAGCCGGCCAGACGCGATTCGTCACTGCCGGCCGCCGGGGTGAAGCCGTATTCCCAGCGCACGCGCGGCGGCAGGCTCATCAGGATCGATTCGGCGCGTCCGCCCGACTGCAGGCCGAACAGCGTGCCGCGGTCGTAGACCAAGTTGAACTCGACGTAGCGCCCGCGGCGATACAGCTGGAACTCGCGCTCCGCCTCGCTGTACGGCGTGTGCGTGCGGCGCTCGACAATCGGCAGATAGGCATCGAGGAAGCCGTCGCCGACAGCGCGCATGTAGGCGAAGTCGGTGTCGAAATCGCCATGCAGATCGTCGAAGAACAACCCGCCGATGCCGCGCGTCTCGTTGCGGTGCTTGAGGAAGAAGTAGTCGTCGCACCACTGCTTGTGGGCGTCGTAGCGCGCCTGTCCGCCGAAGGGCTCGCACAGGTCGCGCGCGGTGCGGTGCCAGTGCAGCACATCCTCGTCGACCGGATAGAACGGGGTCAGATCGAAGCCGCCGCCGAACCACCAGGCCACGGTCTCGCCGTCGCGCACGGCGCGGAAGTGGCGCACGTTGGCGTGCGTGGTCGGCAGGTGCGGATTGTGGGGATGGAACACCAGCGACACGCCGCAGGCGCGCCACGAGGCGCCGGCGAGTTCCGGACGGTTGGCACTGGCCGACGGGGGCAGGGCCGTGCCGGAGACATCGGAAAAGCCGATGCCGGCCTGCTCGAACACCGCGCCGTCGCGCAGGATGCGGGTGCGACCCCCGCCGCCTTCTGCCCGCTGCCACTGGTCTTCGACGAAACGGGCGCGGCCGTCGGCGCCTTCGATCGCATGGCAGATCCGGTCCTGCAGGCCGGTCAGGTAATCGCGGACGGTGTGGAAATCATTCATGGCCCGCATTGTAGGCGGCGCCGGTGTGGCGGCATGGATCCCGGTCGATGCGGCGCTGTGCTTAGGCGTGTGCCTGGCGCCATGTTTCCAGCTTCGCCGCGAGGACGGACGCCTTGTGTCCGAACGTGTCGGGCAGGGCGCCATCGAAGCCGGTCAGTCCGCGATTGACGCGGCGCAAACGCGCCGCGGCATCCACGTGGTCGGCGAAATCGATGCCGACCATCGTGTGCAGGCCGACGCGTGTCGGGCCGAAGCGCACGACGTCGCGCCAGCCCCAGCGCGTGACCCGGAACAGCGAGCGCAGTTCGATGCCATCGGCATCGAGCCGCAGGTGGTTCGCGCCGGGCAACAGCGACACCAGCGCGACCAGCGCGCACAGCCCGAAGAATCCACCGCACAGCCACGCGATCAGCAGGTGGCGCTCGCCGATGACGACCGCCATCCACACGAACCCGGCGCAAATCGCCAGCAGCGCGAGCATCTTCCACGGCGACGGCCGCAGCAGCTCGACCGCCGGCAACGGGCCGGACGTGGTCATTTCAGCGTGCGCTCGAAGAGCTCGTAGATACGGCGGTACTGGTCGTACCACGAGGCCGGATGCTGGTAGGCGTGGCGCTCGAGCGGGTAGCTCGCCAGTTCCCACTTGTCCTTGCGCAGCTCGATCAGGCGTTGGGCCATCATCACCGAGTCCTTGTAGAACACGTTGTCGTCGATCATGCCGTGCGCGATCAGCAGGTTGTCCTGCAGGCGGTCGGCATATTCCATCGGCGAGGACTTCAGGTACGCCTCGGGATCGATGTCCGGCGTATTGAGGATGTTGGCGGTGTAGGCGTGGTTGTACTGCGACCAGTCGGTGACCGGGCGCAGTGCGGCGCCGGCCTTGAATACGCCGGGTTCGCGGAACAGCGCCATGAAGGTCATGAAGCCGCCGTAGCTGCCACCGTAGATGCCGACGCGGTCGCGATCGGCCTGGTGGTTGTCGACCAGCCAGTCGATGCCGTCGAGGTAATCCTCGAGTTCCGGATGGCCCATCTGCCGGTAGATCGCCGTGCGCCAGTCGCGGCCGTAGCCGGCGGACGCGCGGAAATCGAGGTCCAGCACGATGTAGCCCTGCTGCACCAGCAGGTTGTGGAACATCTGCTCGCGGAAGTAGTTCGGGTAGCGGTCGCTGACGTTCTGCAGGTAGCCGGCGCCGTGCACGAACAGCACGACCGGATACTTTCGGCCCGGCTCGTAGGTCTCCGGCGCGTAGAACTTGCCCCAGACCGTGCCGGCGCCGTGCTTGGATGGGATCTGTACGTACTCGGGCTGCAGCCAGTCGTGCGCCTTGAACTCGGCACTGCGGGTGTCGGTGAGCACGCGGACTTCACCGCCGGCGACATCGGCGACGGCGAGCTGCGGCGGCGTGTAACTGCTGGAGGTGCGCAGCAGCAGGCGGGTCTCGTCGGGCGACAGCGCGAAGTCCTCGATGCCGCCGGTCTTCGTGAGTTCGCTGACGGTGCCGCCATGTGCGCTGCACACCTCGTAACGACCCGGCCACTGCTGGTTGCACAGGAAGAAGAAGCGGCTGCCGTCGCGCGACATCACCGGCGACGACACTTCCCACTGGCCCGAGGTCAGCGCGCGCGAGCGGCCGCCGTCGTTGAGATACAGATGCGAGTAGCCGGAGGTTTCCGACAGGAACCACAGCGTGCGGTTGTCGGGCAGCCAGCCGAACTCGTTGAAATCCCAGTTGATCCACGCGGCGTCGGTCAGGCGATCGCGATTCTGCAGCGTCGCGCCGGACAGATCGACAGTGGCGAGCCAGCGGTCCTTGTTGTCGACCGAGTGGATCGACAGCGCGACGCTGCGACCGTCGTCGCTCCAGCGGATCGCACCGCCGCCACCGCCGCGGCCGTCGAGTTCCAGGCGCACGGGGCGATTGCCCTTGAGCGCGTCCTTGCCCGCCGCGCGGCGCAGATCGGCCAGCGGATCGGTGCCGATGCCGGGCAGGGTGTCGGTCTTGAGCTCGCGCGCCTGGCCGCTGGCCACGTCCACCAGCCACAGCGTGTGCGGCAGCGGATCGTTGCGGCCGACGCGTGTGCGCACGTCCTCGAATTCCTCGTAGCCAGATTCGGTGACGTAGCGCGGCATCTTGCCCTCGCGCCCTTCATCGCCGTTCTTGGCGGTGGTGACGACGATCAGCCGGTCGCCCGCCGGCGACAACGCGCTGCCGGCGATCGTGACGTCCTTGCCGAGAAACACCGGGCCGGGCGCGCGTGTCGCGTCGCTGCGGCGCCAGGCCTCGTTCTGCGTGCGCAGGCCGTCGCGGCGGTCGCGCTCGACGCGGAGCGTTTCGATCATGCGCAGCTGACGGTCGCGCAGGTCGTCGTCATTCGGCGGCTTGGCCGGATCGTCCTCGGCCTTGAGGCTGGCCAGCTGCGTGGTGCCGCGTTGCGCGTCCCAGCCGAACCAGTCGTTGCCGGCGCGCCAGACCAGACCGCCGGTCGTCGACCACTGCGGCTGTGCTTCCGGCGCTTCGGTGCGGGTGACCTGGGTCAGCGCGCCGGTGCGCAGATCGCGCACGAACAGATCGCCATTGCGGAGGAACGCCATGCGCGTGCCGGTGGCATCGGTGATCGGGTTCTGGGCATCGAGGTCGGCGCGGGCGCCGTCTTCGACGCGGGTCGACGCGCCGCCTGCGAGCGGCTGCTGCCAGGTTTCGCGGACGCTGCTGCCTTCGCGCTTGCGGGTGTAGTACGCCGCCTGGCCATCCCAGCGCCACCACGCGCCCTCGACCGGCGCGCCGATCCAGTCCGGATCGGCCATGATCCGCTCCATCGTCAGCGGCTGCGACGGTTGCGCCAGGGCGGCGGGAGACACGAGGGCGCAGGCGAGCACCCAGCTCAGCGGCAGTCGACGCATTCGACGGTTCCATGAAGCGAAAAGAAGCCGAAGTGTAACGGGCGCCGCTGCCCGGGCCGCTCTGGCGAAGGTCATGGTCGGGGCGCGACGCGATGTCGCGCGACACCATGCCGCATCCCGCTTTCACGCGCGCGCCCGCAGACTCGTGGCGCGCCGCCCCACCGGAGCCCTTCTTGGACGCCCTGCTGCTGTCGCGGATCCAGTTCGGATTCGTGATCTCGTTCCACGTGTTGTTTCCGGCCTTCACGATCGGCCTGTCGAGCTGGCTGGCGTTCCTGGAATTCCGCTGGCTGCGCACGCGCGATCCGGTGTGGCGCGAGCTGTATTTCTTCTGGATGCGGATCTTCGCGGTGTCGTTCGGCATGGGCGTGGTGTCGGGCATCGTCATGAGCTTCCAGTTCGGTACCAATTGGTCGGCGCTGAGCATCGCGGCGGGCAACATCCTCGGGCCGCTGCTGAGCTACGAGGTGCTGACCGCGTTCTTCCTGGAAGCGAGCTTCCTCGGCGTGATGCTGTTCGGCTGGGGCCGGGTGTCTGAGAAGCTGCATTTCCTGTCGACGTGTCTCGTCGCCGTGGGCACGCTGATCTCGACGTTCTGGATCCTCTCGGCCAACAGCTGGCTGCACACGCCGGCGGGCTATGAGCTGATCGACGGCGTGTTCCATCCGGCAGACTGGATGGCGATCATCTTCAATCCCTCGTTCCCATACCGGCTGGCGCACATGGCGCTGGCGGCGTTCATCACCACGTGTTTCGTCATCGGCGGCGTGGCCGCCTGGTATCTGCGTCGCGGCGAACACGTCGATGCGGCGACGCGGATGCTCAAGCTCTCGGTCGCATTCGCGGCGATCACCGTGCCGCTGCAGATCTTCGTCGGCGATCTGCATGGTCTGAAGACCGGTGAAGTGCAGCCGGTCAAGCTCGCGGCGATGGAGGCGCACTGGCACGAGAGCGCCCCCGGCGAAGGCGTGCCGCTGGTGCTGTTCGCGGTGCCGAATGTGGACGAAGAACGCAACGATTTCGAGATCGCGATCCCGCGACTCGGCAGCGTGATCCTGACCCACAGCTGGGATGGCACGATCGCGCCGCTGACCGCGGTGCCGCGCGACGAGCGGCCGCCGGTGGCGCCGGTGTTCTACGCGTTCCGGGTCATGGTGGGCATCGGCATGGCGATGTTGCTGCTCACCGTCGTCTCGCTGTGGGCGTGGCGCCGGCGCTGGTTGTTCGAATCGAAGTGGCTGCTGAACACCTGGCGGCTGATGGCGCCGAGCGGCTTCATCGCGGTGCTGGCGGGGTGGTTCGTCGTCGAGATCGGCCGCCAGCCCTGGGCGATCCAGGGCCTGCTGCGCACCGCGGATGCGGTCAGCGACATCGACCGCACCAGCGTGATCGTGTCGCTCACCGCCTTTGTCATCGCCTACGCCGTGGTGTTCGGCGCCGGCGGTGGTTACATCCTCAAGATGATCCGCAAGGGCCCGCAGCCCTTCGACGACGGCCCCGACCACGACGCGGGCGAGCGCACGCCGATGCGGCCGATCTCGGCGGCCGACGGCCCGGTGGGAGACGACTGATGGACCTCGACCTGCAGACCGTGCTGCCGGTGATCTGGTTCGGCGTGATCGGCTTCGGCGTGCTGATGTACGTGCTGCTCGACGGCTTCGTGCTGGGCCTGGGCGTGCTGGCGCCGTTCGCCGAAGACAGCGAGCAGCTCGACCACATGATGACCACCGCCGCGCCGATCTGGGACGGCAACGAAACCTGGCTGGTGCTCGGCGGCGCCGGTCTGCTGGCGGCGTTTCCGCGCGCCTACGCGATCGTGCTGTCGGCGCTGTATCTGCCGGTGCTGCTGATGCTGATCGCACTGGTGTTCCGCGGCGTCGCGTTCGAATTCCGCTTCAAGGCGCAGCGCGGCAAGCGCTTCTGGGGCGTCGCGTTTGCGATGGGTTCGCTGCTGGCCGCATTCGCGCAGGGCGTGATCCTCGGCGCGCTGGTCGAGGGCATGGCGCTGGAGGAGGGCAAGTACGCCGGCGGCGCGCTGGACTGGTTCAGTCCGTTCTCGATGCTGACCGGCGCCGCGGTGGTGTTCGGCTACGCGCTGCTCGGCAGCGGCTGGTTGATCCTCAAGACCGAGGGCCGCCTGCAGCAGATGGCGCGCACGCTGACCCAGCCGCTGGTGCTGGTGGTCGCCGCGTTCATGGGACTGGTCAGCGCATGGCTGCCGTTTCTGGACTCGCAGATCATGGCGCGCTGGTTCGAGGACGGGCATTTCTGGTGGCTGTCGCCGGTGCCGGTGCTGGCGCTGGTCAATGCCATCTGGCTGTGGCGCGCCGCGATGCGCGAGGGCCGCGATGCGCGCCCGTTCCTGCTGACGCTGAGCTTCTTCGGGCTCGGCTTCCTCGGCCTGGTGCTGGGCATGTGGCCGAACATCGTGCCGCCGTCGCTGAGCATCTGGGAGGCCGCATCGCCGCCGTCGTCGCAGGGCTTCGTGCTGGCCGGGCTGGTGGTGCTGCTGCCGTTGATCCTGGGGTACACCGCGTGGTCGTACCGCGTGTTCCGCGGCAAGGTGGCCGCCGACGCGGGCTATCACTGAACACGGTGTCGACGCACGCGGTGTTCTCCTCGGCTGCCGCAATACCCAAGCCCGGGGTTTTGCCGCACAATCGAGCGTGTTTCCGCGGTTCTTCGGCCATGCACGCCTACGTCTACAAAAGCCAGCGCAAGGCGGACACCTACGTGTACCTCGCCGAGCGCGACGCGTTCGACGTCCTGCCCGAGCCGGTGCGCGCGCAGCTGGGCGAACTGAGCTTCGTGCTCGATGTCGCGCTGACGCCCGAGCGCAAGCTCGCGCGCGAAGATGCCGCGCTGGTGCGCGAGAAGCTGCGCACGCAGAAATTCCATCTGCAGATGCCGCCGCGTCTGGTCCACGATCCGCTGACGGAGGACTGGGGCACCGATGCCTGAGTCCGCGCAGCGGCCGTCGTCCGCGTTCGCCCGTTCCCTGATCCTCGTGCTTCTGGCCGGCATCGCGCTGGCTGCGCTGACGCTCGTCGGCGGTCCGCTCGCCGCCGTCGCCGGCGCGCTCGCACAGCCTGCATTCGCGCTGGTCGTCCGCGGCTGGCGCACGCGCGCCGTCCCCGCGGGCGCGACGCTGCGGACCGATCTGATGTCGCTGGCCGGTGCCTGGGGCGGTGCCACGGTCGCGACGGCGGCGCTGGTCGCCTGGCCGCTGTCCGCGTTGCGGCAGGGCGGTGAACTCGGCGCGGCGCTCGCGTTGAGTGTCGCGGTCGGCCTCGCGGTCATCGGCTTCTGGCGCACCTGGCCGCTGTGGCACGCGATCGAGCGCGACGGCGGCGATCTGCGCACGCACTGGCGCGCGCTGTCGGAGCGCGAGACCAGCAACTGGCGCGGCGTCGGCGCAGCGCTGTGCGTCGCGGCGATCGTCGCCCTGGTCCTGATGCCGGCCTGGCTGCCGGCCGGCGGCATCGGCCCGCGCGCGGGGTTGGCGATCATCGCCGTGCTCGCCTCGCTGGGCCTGCATGCCGTGCTGCAACGCCTCGCGCCGCCTGCGGCGCTGCCGATCCAGATCGTCGAGATGCAGGGCGATCCCGCGGTTGCGTTGTCGGAAGAACCGCTCGACGCGGCGCCCGATGTCGCGCTCTACGCCGCCGCGCGGGCCGGTCGCGTCGATCGCGCACTGGCGCTGATCGAAGCCGGCGCCGATGTGCGCGTGCTGCCCGCGGCCGACGATCGCGACCAGCGCAGCCTGCCGGTACTGGCCGCGGTGCTGCCGGATCTGCGTCTGCTGCGCGAACTGATCGCGCGCGGCGTCGACGTCAACACCGCGCATGCCGGCATGACGCCGCTGCTGGCCGCGACCCGCGACAGCTGGCACGGCCGCCCCGACGCGGTGATGACCCTGCTGGCCAATGGCGCCGATCCGCGGATCACCGATCACGAAGGCAATACGCCGCTGCATCTGGCCGCGCGCAGTTCCGATCCCGGCGTCGCCGCGCTGCTGCGCGATGCCGCGGCCGAACTCGAAGCGCGCAACCACGACGGCCTGACCCCGCTCGGCATGGCCTGCGCGGTCGGCAACTGGCGGCTGGCGAAGTTCCTGCTCGAACGCGGCGCGCGCGCCGAGGTCGAGGGCGGCACGCCCGCGCTGCTGGCCGCGGCCGGCGGCGACGAGGACGACGCCGCCGGCGTGCAGTTGCTGCTCAAGCACAAGGCCCGTGTGGACGCGCGCGATGCGCTGCGTCGCAGCGCGCTGCATATGGCGGCCTTCCAGGGGCACGACGACATTCTCGCCGCGCTGCTCGGCGCCGGCGCCGACGTGCGCGGTCGCGACAACGACGGCCGCACGCCGCTGCTCGAAGCCGCACGCGCCGGTCGCCTGTCCGCGTTCGAAGCGTTGCTGGCCGGACACGCCGATGTCGCCGCGGTCGACGTCGCGGGGCGCAATGCGGTGATGCTGGCCTGCACCGCGGAGCTGCCGTCGGCCGCGCTGCTGCAGCGGTTGCTCGAACTCGGCGTGCCGGCCGATGTGGCCGATGCCGAGGGTCGCAAGCCGGTCGACCGCGCCGCCGAGACCGGTCGCTGGACGCTGGTGCGTCTGCTCGATCCCGACTACCCGCTGCCGGCCAACATCGGCATCGGCGATGACGAAGACGGCGCCGTCGCCAGCGACCGCACGCCGGTTCTGTTGTTGCGCGCGAGCCTGCGCGAAGGCCGCTTCGACGATCAGGGCCCGCTGCTGCGACTGCTCGGCGCGCGCGATCTCGGCGGGCTGCTGCTCGATCCCGAGATGCCGCCGTCGCTGGACCGCATCGAATGGCTGCTCGCGCAGGGCGCCGATGTCGAAGTGGCCGACGACACCGGTGCGCCGCCGCTGTGCGCGCTGCTGGCCTCGGCCCCGCAACATCTGCCGATCCTGCAGGCGCTGCTGCGCCACGGTGCGTCGCCCGGTGGCGCCGGCACGCTCGCGCGCTATCTCGCCGCCTGCAGCGATGACGACCAGGCCGCACGCGCGTACGAGACGCTCGCGCTCGACCTGCTGGCGCGTGGCGCCGATCCCTTCGCGCCGTCGTCCGCCGGCGATCCGCCGCTGTCGTTGGCCGTCCGGCTGGGCTGGCTGCGGCTGATCGAACGCCTGGTCGGTCACGGCGTCGACCTCGATGCCCGCGACGCCCGCGGCATGACCGCGCTGCATCTCGCCGCCGCGCTCGGCCGCGAAGGCGCACTGAAGGTGCTCGTGCGGCATGGCGCCTCGCCGGCGGCCTGCGCCGCCGACGGCCAGACGCCGTTGGGCGTCGCCCTGTCGGCCGGTCGCCGCGATCTCGCCGACTGGCTCGACTGGCGTGGCTGGAAGCTGCCGCGTCGCGCGCTGGAACCGGCCGATCTGCCGGCCGCCGCGAATGCCGGCGATGCCGAAGCCGTGCGCCGCCTGCTGGATCTCGGTTTCCCGGTCGACACCGTGGACGCGCAGGGCTGCACCGCCCTGCTGCGCGCCGCCGGTGGCGGGCATCGCGACGTCGTCGAGCTGCTGCTGTCGCGTGATGCCGATGCCGCGCGCGCCGCGCAGTCCGGCGCCACGCCGCTGTCGGCGGCGGTCAGCATGCGGCACGCCGAGGTCGTCGATCGCTTGCTGACCTCCGGTGTCTCGCTCGACCAGCGGCTGCCGGGCGAAGTCAGCGTGCTGATGCTCGCCGCAGCGCTCGGTCTGCCCGATCTCGCCGCGCGTTTGCTGACCGCCGGCGCCGACATCCACGCGACCGACGCGCAGGGCCTCACGCCTCTGCATTGCGCCGCACTCTACGGCTTCACCTCGCGCGACCGGCCGCGTCTGCTCGCATTGTTCGACACCCTGTTGCTGGCCGGCGCCGAGGTCGATGCGCCCGCGGCCGGCGGCGTCACCCCGTTGCTGCTGCTGCTCGGTGCCCGCGCCGAACCCGGTACCGCCTGCGACGAGGACGTGGTGCTGGCGGCGATGGAACAGCTTCTCGACGAAGGTGTCTCGCTCGATTCGCAGGATCAGCGTGGCTTCGGCCCGCTGCACCTGACCGGCCTGCACGGCCAGCTGCGCCTGGCCCGTCGGCTGCTGCGTGCCGGTGCCGACCCCGACCTGCGCGACACCCTCAACCGCACCCCGCGCGAGGTCGCGGTGATGCGCGGCTTCATCGACGTCGCCGCCGAATTCGCCCCCGCCCAGAGCGGCGACGGCGTGTCGATGGCGCGGTTCCTGCGCGAGCAGCGCTGAGGACCCGGGGTCTGCCCGGGCTTGTCCCGCGCACGTGGAGGCGGCACAGTCGGGACCCGGTCCTCTGCAGGAAGCATCCATGAACCGCACGCTCTCCGCTTTGCTCGCCCTCGCGTTTCTCGCGGGCGCCACGCCCGTCGCCGATGCCCAGAGCGCGCGTCAGGCGCGCCAGGAAGTCGAAGCCTCCATGCTGGTGACGGGTCACGTCGACATCGATCGCGAGGGCAAAGTCACTGGTCACGCGTTCGACCAGCCGGACAAACTGCCGGCGCATGCCGTCGATCTGATCGAGCGCGCGATTCCGGCGTTGCGGTTCGAACCGGTCCTCGTCGATGGCGTCCCCGTGCTCGCACGCGCAAAGATGAGCGTGCGCCTGGTCGCGACGCCGGTCGGCGATGGCGAAGGCAACATGCACGTGCGCATCGCCAGTGCGCACTTCGGCGAGGAATATTCTGATTCCGATCGCACCAGCGTGCGTCGCGCCGACCTGCGTCCGCCGCGCTATCCGATGAACATCGCGCAGATCGGCGGCAAGGGCACGGTCTACCTGCTGGTGAAGGTCGGCCGCGACGGCAAGGCTGAAGATGTCGTCGCCGAACAGGTCAACCTGACCGCACTCGGCAATGCGCGACAGATGCAGATGATCCGCAACACCCTGTCGAAGACCGCGATCGACAACGCACTCAAGCACTGGACGTTCGCCCCGCCCGAGCAGGGTGAGGACACGACCCGTGATTACTGGGTGGTGCGCGTGCCCGTCGACTTCAGGTTGGGCGACGACCGGGCGGCCGCGTACGGTCAGTGGAGTGCCTACCATCCCGGCCAGCAGCAGCGCCCCGTCTGGGCAGCCCCCACACCGCCGGGCTTCAGTCCCGACACCTTGGTGGCCGGTGGCGTGACGCCGGAAACCTCGCGCTTCAAGCTGTTGACGCCGTTCCAGGGCTGAGCCCGTCGATTCCGTTTTCTGCACGCCCAAGGCGTGAACAAGGAGGTTCCATGCGACATCCGATATTGCTGACGGGCAGTCTTCTCGCCGGTGCGATCGCGGCTTCGGCGAGTGCACGAGACGCTGCCGAGGTCGTGGCGTTTCCTACGATGGTCAAGGTCGTCGTCGACGCACGCGGTCAGCCGACCGATATCGAAGCGTCGCCGAAGCTGTCCCAAGGTCTTCGCGATTTCGTCGAAGCCCGTGCGCGCGATCTCGCGTTCGAGCCCGCGGTGATCGAGGGACGCCCGCGTGGCGGCGTGACCTACGTGGTCTTCGGCGTCTGCGCGGTGCCGGCGGCAGGCGACCAGATGCAGTTGGCCGCCGAATACCGGAGCCACGGTCCGGGCCTGGCGGATGGCTCGGCGTATCCCGCGCCGCCGCGTTATCCGGTGGAAGCGGCGCGGCGCGGGCTGGGGGCGAACATGACGGTGCATTACGCCGTGCAGCCCGACGGCAGCGCGCGCCTGGATGCCGTCGAGTTCGCGGAAGGCACCCGCGAGCGCGAGCGTGCCCCCTTCGAACGCATGGCGCGCGACTGGGTCGCCGACATGCGCACCCTGCCGGAACAGGTGGATGGTCAGGCGATCACGACCCGTGTCAGCACGCCGGTGACCCTCGAGGTGGCGAACACGGGCTCGCGCAAGGCGCGCGACATGCTGAGGAACATGCAGGCGTCGAAAACCGGCTCGGCGGAATGTCTCGCTGCCGAGCAGGCCGGCGGCCAGGTCGTCACTGCGCAATCGGCATTCGTCATCCGCGACGCGGGCTGAGCCTGCCGCACGCCGCTTCGCTTCGAACGCGGAGACAAACCCAAACGAAAAGACCCCGCGCGAGCGGGGTCTTTTCGTTGCGGGAGCCGGCGGACCGGTCAGCGCTTCATCGACGAGAAGAACTCGTCGTTGGACTTCGTGGTCTTCATCTTGTCGAGCAGGAATTCCATCGCGGCGATCTCGTCCATCGGATGGAGGAGCTTGCGCAGGATCCAGATGCGCTGCAGCAGGTCCGGCTCGATGAGGTAGTCCTCGCGTCGTGTGCCCGACTGGTTGACGTTGATCGCCGGGTAGACGCGCTTCTCGGTGATGCGGCGATCGAGGTGCACTTCCGAGTTGCCGGTGCCCTTGAACTCTTCGTAGATCACCTTGTCCATCGCACTGCCGGTGTCGACGAGTGCGGTGGCGATGATGGTCAGCGAACCGCCTTCCTCGACGTTGCGCGCGGCGCCGAAGAAGCGCTTCGGGCGGTGCATCGCGTTGGCGTCCACGCCACCGGTCAGGACCTTGCCCGAGCTCGGCACGACGTTGTTGTAGGCGCGGGCGAGGCGGGTAATCGAGTCGAGCAGGATGACGACGTCCTTCTTGTGCTCGACCAGGCGCTTGGCGCGTTCGATCACCATTTCGGCGACCTGCACGTGGCGCGCGGCCGGCTCGTCGAACGTCGACGAGATGACTTCGCCGCGCACAGTGCGCTGCATCTCGGTCACTTCTTCCGGACGCTCGTCGATCAGCAGCACGATCAGGTGCACGTCGGGATGGTTGTAGGTGATGGCGCTGGCGACCTGCTGCATCATCATCGTCTTGCCCGCCTTCGGCGGCGAGACGATCAGGGCGCGCTGGCCTTTGCCCTGCGGCGCCATCAGATCGAGGATGCGGCCGGCGATGTCCTCGCTTGAGCCGTCGCCGCGCTCGAGCTTGAAGCGCTTGCGCGGGAACAGCGGGGTCAGGTTCTCGAACAGCACCTTGCCCTTGCTGGCTTCCGGCGGCTCGCCGTTGATCGTGTCGACGACCGACAGCGCGAAGTAGCGCTCGCCATCCTTCGGCCAGCGGATGCGACCGAGCAGATGGTCACCGGTGCGCAGGTTGAAGCGGCGGATCTGGCTGGGCGAGATGTAGACGTCGTCCGGGCCGGCGAGGTAGCTCGCCTCGGCCGCGCGGAGGAAGCCGTAGCCGTCGGGCAGGATCTCGAGCACGCCGTCGGCGACGACGCCCTCGCCGTGGCGGGTCAGGACCTTGAGCAGGCCGAAGATCACGTCCTGCTTGCGGGCACGCGCCACGCCTTCGATCGACAGCTGGTCGGCGATGTCGAGCAGCTTGTGCGCCGGCATGCGCTTGAGGTCGCTCAGCGTGTACTGCGGAAACCCGTCCGGAATATTCGGGGGCGGCAGGCGCTGGACGTGGTCGTTGCCACCGTCCTGCGGCAGGCCGTCATCGCGGCCGCCACCACGCGGACGATCGCGTCGGTTCTTGAACCGGTCGCGGCGGTTGTTGCCGCCCTGTTCGTTGTTGTTGCCACCGCCGCCATTGTTGCCGCGGTTCTGGTGCTGCTGGCCGCCGCCGTGCTGGCGCGGCTCGCCGCCCTGCTGGGCGTGATGCTGGCCGCCGTTCTGCTGGCCGTTCTGGCCCTGGTTGTTCGGGTTGCCGCGCGGGGCATCGCCCTGTGCGGACTCGCCCGGCGCCCTCGGCGCTTCGGACTGCGGCGCGGCCGCCTGCGGCGGCGGTGCACTCGCGGGCGGTGCCTTGGGTGCGGAGGCGTCCTGGGTCGCCAACGGCAACTGGGACTGGGAATCGGGAGAGGCGGTATCGGTGGCCTTCTTGGCCACGCGCGGCTTGCGCACGCGCTTCACGGCGGAGTCGCCCTCGGGCGTGCCGGGATCGGATGTGTGGTCGGACAAGCGGAAAATCCTCGCTCGGTTGCGAGCGCCCGGGACGGGCGGCGGCAGGAAAACGGACAGTCGGGAGTGACGCCAGATGGGTGCGGCGCGCGGTACACACGCCGGAGCAGGGCAAACCTAGCACTGCGTCCGACCGGCGGCAAGCGGTGGCCGCGCGGTCGGTTCAGACGGCAGGGCGTCTTCCGACGGCCTGTCGCGGGGTCGGAACGGGCCTCAGAGGGCCTTGTCGATCAACTGGGCCAGCTGCGGCTTGCCGACGGCGCCGATCTGCGTGCCCTGCACCTGGCCGTCCTTGAACAGCAGCAGCATCGGGATCGAGCGCACGTGGTACTTCAGCGCGGTGGCCTGGTTCTGGTCCACGTCGATCTTCACGATCTTGGCGCGGCCGGCGTAGTCGCCCGCCAGTTCGTCGAGCGCCGGGGCGATCATCTTGCAGGGGCCGCACCAGGGCGCCCAGAAGTCGACGAGCACCGGCACGTCGGACTGCAGCACGGTGGCATCGAAATCGGAATCGCTGGCGTGGATGACGGCGTCGGTCACAGGGGGCTCCGGGGGGCTGGGGCGCGCTTCGAAGCAGCGGCGCCGGGATGGATGTAAAATGGGGGATCGCCGACCGGAATCAAGGTGGCGCTCCTGCGGGACGACCCATGCGTCCTGCGCCCAGGCAGTCTGCCGTCGCGACTGCCTCCCACGCAAGCACGCGGCGCCCTCCAAGTCGGCGACGCCCGGACACCTTCCTACGCATGAGCGACAAGCCTCTTACCGACATCACCTTCTCGTCTTTCGACCTGCATCCGGCGCTGCTCGCCGGGCTGGAAGAGGCCGGGTTCACCCGCTGCACGCCGATCCAGGCGCTGACGCTGCCGCTGGCCCTCAACGGCCGCGACGTCGCCGGCCAGGCCCAGACCGGCACCGGCAAGACCCTGGCCTTCCTGGTCGCGGTGATCAACCGCCTGCTGTCGAAGCCGGCCTTGGCCGACCGCAAGCCGGAAGACCCGCGCGCGCTGATCCTCGCGCCGACCCGCGAACTCGCCATCCAGATCCACAAGGACGCGGTGAAGTTCGGCAGCCACCTCGGCCTGAAGTTCGCCCTGGTCTACGGCGGTGTCGACTACGACAAGCAGCGCCAGATCCTCACCGAAGGCGCCGACGTCATCATCGCGACCCCCGGCCGCCTGATCGACTACGTCAAGCAGCACAAGGTGGTCAGCCTGCACGCCTGCGAGATGTGCGTGCTCGACGAAGCCGACCGCATGTTCGACCTCGGCTTCATCAAGGACATCCGCTTTCTGCTGCGTCGCATGCCGATCCGCACCGAGCGCCAGACGCTGCTGTTCTCGGCAACGCTGAGCCATCGCGTGCTGGAACTCGCGTACGAGCACATGAACGAGCCGGAGAAGCTGGTCGTCGAAAGCGAGTTCATCACCAACGCCAAGGTCCGGCAGGTGATGTACTTCCCCGCCGACGACGAGAAGCTCCAGCTGCTGCTGGGCCTGCTGTCGCGCAGCGAAGGCGCGCGCACGATGGTGTTCGTCAACACCAAGGCGTTCATCGAGCGCGTGGCGCGTGCGCTGGAGAAGGCCGGCTACCGGGTCGGCGTGCTGTCGGGCGACGTGCCGCAGAAGAAACGCGAGAGCCTGCTGAAGAAGTTCCAGGCCGGCCAGCTCGAACTGCTGGTGGCGACCGACGTCGCCGCGCGCGGCCTGCACATCGACGGCGTCAGCCACGTCTTCAACTACGATCTGCCGTTCGATGCCGAGGACTACGTCCACCGCATCGGCCGCACCGCGCGTCTGGGCGCCGAGGGGGATGCGATCAGCTTCGCCTGCGAGCGTTACGCGCAGAGCCTGCCGGAGATCGAGGCCTACATCGAACAGAAGATTCCGGTCGAGCCGGTGACCTCCGAGCTGCTGACCGCGCTGCCGCGCGCGCCGCGCGAGGGCGTCGAACTCGACGCCGAGGACGGCGAGAGCATCAGCGAGATCTTCAAGGAAGTGCGCGAGGCGCGCGCCGTCGAAGACGCCAAGCGCGGCGGTGGCCGCGGTGCGGGCGCCGGTGCCGGCGGTCGTGGTGCGCCCGGTTCGCGGGGTCCGCGTTCGGCGGGCAGTGGCGAAGGGCGTGGCGAGCGCGGACCGCGCAAGCCGCGTCCGCCGCGCGTCGAAGGCGAGACCGCCGCGGCCGCGCCGGCCGTCGCGGGTGCGCAGCCGGTGATCGATGCCGCCGGTTCGGTGGCGCAGGCGATGCCCGACGAATCGCGTCCGCCGCGCAAGCGTCGTCGCCGCCGCGCCGGCAAGAAGATCGAAGGCGCCGAGGGCGCATCGCCCCAGAACGGCGCGACGGCTGCGGTCGACACGTCGAAGAAGCCGCAGGGCAACGGCGGCAAGGGGCCGCGCGAAGTGCGTCCGACCCAGCGGCCGGCACCGGCTGCGAAACCGGACAAGGCGCCGTCGCTGCTGAGCCGCATCGGTCGCGGCCTGCGTCGTCTGGTCTCGGGTGACGACAAGCGCTGATCGCTGGTCTCGGCCTGCGTGATGAGAGCCCCGCTTCGGCGGGGCTTTTTTTTTGGTACGAGGCCGGCGCTTGAGTCTTCTCCCGCGAACGGGAGAAGGCGCACGCCTCATGACGCTGTTGTCCACATTCCCTGCGATACTGCCGCGCATGAGCGTTCTGCGATTCGACAACGTCAGCAAGCAGTATCCGGGCGGCCACGTGGCGCTGTCGGAAGTGAGTTTCGACGTGGCGGCCGGCGAGATGCTGTTCGTCACCGGCCACTCCGGCGCGGGCAAAAGCACGCTGCTGAAACTCATCCATCTGGCCGAGCGTCCGAGCCGCGGCGCGGTGGTGTTCGGCGAGCGCAATCTGCTCAAGGTGCGCGGCCGCAGGGTGGCGATGCATCGCCGCGACATCGGCGTCGTGTTCCAGGATCACCGCCTGCTGCCCGACCGCACCGTGTTCGACAACATCGCGTTGCCGCTGATCCTCCGCGGCATGCGCCGGCCGGAGATCGGCAAGCGCGTGCGCAGCGTGCTGGAGCGGCTGGCACTGGGCGCGCGCGAGCGTGCATTGCCCACGCAGCTCTCGGCCGGTGAGCAGCAGCGCATCGGCATCGCCCGCGCGATCGTCGGTGAGCCGATGCTGCTGGTCGCCGACGAACCCACCGGCAATCTCGATCCCACGCTGTCGGCCGAGATCATGGCGCTGTTCGCGGAACTGCCCGAGCGCGGCACCAGCGTGCTGATCGCCAGTCACGACCTCGGTCTGGTCAAGCGCATGAAGAAGCGCACGCTGGTGCTCGACCACGGCACGCTGGCCGACGACATTTCGCCGGAGGACCTCGCCGATGCCTGAGGCGCCCCGCAACCAACCTGTGCGCAAAGGCCCCTCGCCCGTCGGCACCTGGGTCGACCACCACGTCTACAGCGTGCTCGCCAGCCTCGGCCGGCTGTTCAAGAAGCCGTGGTCGGCGGCGCTGACGATCGGCGTCATGGCGGTCGCACTCGCGCTGCCGCTCGGCCTGTGGCTGGTGCTCGACAACGTCGGCCGCTTGGGCGGCAGCATCGACGCCTCGCGCGAGATCAGCGTGTTCCTCAAGCAGGACGTCGACGGCCCGCGTGCCGAAGCGCTGGCCGGTGAGCTGCGCAGCCGCGGCGACGTCGGCAGTGTCGTACACCGCTCGCCCGACGAAGGCCTGGCGGAACTGCGCGAGCGCGGCGAGTTCGGCGATACGATCGACGTGCTCGGCGAGAACCCGCTGCCGCACGTGCTGATCATCACCCCGGGTGGCGACGAGATGCTGCTGGCCGAATCGCTGCGCATGCTGCCCGAATCGGAACTCGTCCAGCACGACGCGCAATGGCGCGAACGGCTCGACGGCTGGCTACGTTTCGGCGGCCGCGTGGTCTGGGTGCTGGCGGCGCTGCTCGGCATCGGCGCATTGCTGGTGGTCGGCAACACGGTCCGGCTCGACATCCAGTCGCGCCGCGACGAACTCGGCGTGCTGCAGCTGCTCGGCGCCACCGACGGCTTCATCCGCCGGCCGTTCCTGTATCTCGGCGCCTGGTACGGGCTGGCCGCCGGCGCGGTCGCGCTCGGTCTGCTGGCACTGGCCGGGCTGGCGCTGCAGCCGCCTCTCGCGGAACTCGCGGCGAGCTACGGCGCGGCGTTCGCGTTGCGTGGCTTCGGCCCGATGGGCGTCGTCGCGGTGCTGGCCGGCGCGACTGCGCTGGGCTGGTGTGGCGGTGGCATCGTCACCGGGCATTTCCTGCGCCAGACGCGGCCCACCGACACCTGAGCCATGCAGGACCTCCGTCATTTGGCCGGCGACGCGCCCCGGGTGATGGTCGTCGACGGCTCGAAGCTCGTGCGCCGCCTGATCGGCGACGTCCTGCGGCAGGCGCTGGCCGATGTCGACGTGGTCGAGTGCACCGGCTTGGCCGAAGCCGTGGTCGCGCTGGAGGCGGCGCCGGTCGACCTGGTCAGCACCGCGCTGTCGCTACCCGATGGCGATGGCCTGCAGCTCGCGCGCCGCGTGCGCGAAGCCACCGGCCAGCGCTACGTGCCGGTGATCGTGGTCTCGGGTGATGCGCAGTCGCATCTCGAAGCGCGGCGTTTCACCGAGGATGTCACCGATCATTTCGACAAGGCGCTGGGGCATCGCGCGCTGGCGGAATTCATCCGCGGCTACGTGCAGCCGGCGCCGATTCCCGATGCGCACGTGCTCTACGTCGAAGACAGCCGCACGGTCGCGCTCGCCACACGCCGCATGCTCGAAGCGCAGCAGATGCGCGTGACCCACGTGCTCAGCGCGGAAGACGCGCTGGCCTATCTGGATGCGTATCGCGACGGACCGGCCGCACCGGGCGCCGATCTGTTGCTGACCGACGTGTACCTCAAGGGTGAACTCAGCGGCCACGACCTGCTGCGCGCGGTGCGCCGCGACTTCGGTTACGGCAAGCGGCGCCTGCCGGTGCTGGTGATGACCGGCGACGGAAACCACGACAACCAGGTCGCGCTGCTGCGCGCGGGCGCCAACGATCTCGTCGTCAAGCCGGCCGAGGAGCGCGTGCTGGCGACCAAGACGCTGTTCCAGTTGCGGCTCGCCGCGATGCCCGGCTGAGTGTCCGCGTTACCCTGTGGCGCCTAGCGCAATCGATCCGCCGCATGTCCGACATCAGACTCGAACCTTCCTGGAAAGCGCACGTCGGCGACTGGCTGCGCCGCGAGGACATGCAGGCACTGTCGGCGTTCCTGCGCCAGCGCAAGGCCGCGGGTGCGCGGATCTATCCGCCGGGGCCGGAGATCTTCGCCGCCTTCGACGCGACGCCGTTCGATGCGGTCAAGGTCGTGATCCTCGGCCAGGACCCGTACCACGGGCCAGGACAGGCGCACGGGCTGTGTTTCTCGGTGCGCCCGGACCAGCGCGTGCCGCCGTCGCTGGACAACATGTACAAGGAACTCGAACGCGATCTCGGCCTGCCGCGCCCTGATCACGGCTGGTTGATGCCGTGGGCGCAGCGCGGCGTGCTGCTGCTCAATGCGGTGCTGACGGTGGAAGAGGGCAAGGCCGGCGCGCATCAGGGCAAGGGCTGGGAAGGCTTCACCGATCACATCGTCGACGTGCTCAATCGCGAGCGCGAGAATCTGGTGTTCCTGCTGTGGGGCAGTTACGCGCAGGCCAAGGGCAAGGTCATCGACACCAACCGCCACTGCGTCCTGCGCACCACACACCCGTCGCCGCTGTCGGCGTATCGCGGCTTCCTCGGCAGCGGGCATTTCTCCAAGACCAACCATTTCCTGCGCAAGCGCGGCATTGCCCAGATCGACTGGTCGCTGCCGAAGCGATCGGAGCTCGACGCATGATCCGCAGTGTCGAGGCCACGCGGTACGTCACGCCGCTGCGCGAAGGCGGCTCGCTGCCGGCGGTCGTCGAGGCCGACGACGACGGCATGTACGTGATGAAGTTCCGCGGCGCGGGGCAGGGCGCGAAGGCGCTGGTCGCCGAGCTGATCGGCGGCGAGTTCGCGCGCCTGCTGGGCCTGCCGATGCCGGAGATCGTCTTCATCGATCTCGATCCGGAGCTGGCGGCGACGGAGCCTGATTCCGAGATCCAGCACCTGATCCGCGCCAGTGCGGGCTGCAATCTCGCGCTCGATTACCTGCCCGGCGCGATCAACTTCGATCCCGCGGTCGAACCGCCCGATGCCGATCTCGCGTCGCGGATCGTCTGGTTCGATGCCTTCATCTGCAACGTCGACCGCACCGCGCGCAACACCAATCTGCTGGTCTGGCACCGCCGGCTGACGCTGATCGACCACGGCGCGGCGCTGTATTTCCACCACGACTGGGACAGCGCGACGCGCATCGCGACCGGTCCGTTCGCGCGCATCTCCGATCACGTGCTGCTGCCGTTCGCGACCGCGCTCGACGCCGCCGATGTGGCGCTGTCGGCGCGGATCACCGAAGACGACATCCGCCGCATCGTGGCGCTGGTGCCCGACAGCTGGCTGGCCGTCGAAGACCGGTTCGCCGATGCCGATGCGCATCGCGCGGCCTACGTCGCGTTCTTCTGCACGCGCCTGGCGCACCGGTCGGCGTTCGTCGGGGAGGCGCAGCGTGCGCATGCAGCGGGTCTATGACTACGCGGTGATCCGGGTCGTGCCCCGGGTCGAACGCGAGGAGTTCATCAACGCGGGCGTCATCGTGTCCTGCCAGGGTGCGCGCACGCTCGTTGCGGCGGTCGCGCTGGATCCGGTGCGGCTGCACGCGCTCGATCCGCATGCCGACATCGACACCCTGCAGCGGCATCTCGACGCGATCGTGCGCATCTGTCGCGGCGATGCCGACGGCGGGCCGATCGCCGCGCTGCCGGCGCGTGCGCGGTTCCACTGGCTCACTGCGCGGCGCAGTTCGATGATCCAAGTGTCGCCGGTGCACACCGGGCGCACCGACGATCCCGACGGTCTGTGCGCGCGACTGATGGCGCGCATGGTGCTGCCGCCCGGGCCGGTGCGCGGCGCATAAAAAAAACCCGGCAGCGTGCGGGCTGCCGGGTCGGCTACGGGCGAGGGAGGGATCGCCCGGAGTTCAGAGCACGGAGCCGGAGCTCCGCAGCGCGGTTCAGCGCTTGGTGGTCTTCGCGGTGGCCTTGACGACCTTCTCGGCTTCGGCGCGGACGTCGGCGGTGGCCGATTCGATCTGCGACTTGGCGAGGCCGGCGATGGCTTCGTGCGTCTTCACCGTGCGGCCCAGGGTCTCCTGGCCGGCGCTGACGAGACGCTCGACGTTCTCGCGTGCAACCTGCGCGCCCTTCGGCCACAGAGCCTTGAGGCCGTCCATGTCGCGCACTTCGATCGCTTCGTTGACGAAGGCGAACGTGGCGTGGGCGTTGTCGTTGAGCGTCGACAGGTGAAGGCCGAACAGCGTCTCGGCATTCTCGAGGGTCAGACGGTTGAACTGGGCTGCGGCATCGGCGAACTGACGCGACGCGGCCGTGAACTGCTCGTTGAGCTGGTAGGACATGGCGGTTACCTGCGTGAGCCGGCGGTCTGCCGGGTTTGTGCGGTGCAGCATAGCGCAGCCATGTTGCATTGCAACAAACAGCCGACGAGCGGTCGTCAGGCATTCAGTTTCGTATGTGGATCAGTGACTTGAAACCGTTTCCAGCCCGTGGGCTGCCGACTCAGGGGCCGGTGTAGCGGCAGCCCGAAGTGCAGGTTTCGCGGATCACGATCGCGCTCAGCGCGGGCAGTGCGGGCTTGAGCCGTTCCCAGATCCAGATCGCCAGACGCTCGCTGGTCGGGTTCTCGAGACCGGGAATGTCGTTGAGATAGTGGTGGTCGAGCTGGGCGTAGAGGGGGGCGAAGGCGGCCTTCAGATCGCCGAAGTCCATGATCCAGCCGGTTTCCGGACCCGGCTCGCCGGACACGTGCACCTCGACCTGGAACGAGTGCCCATGCAGGCGCGCGCACTTGTGGCCCGGCGGCACGTTCGGCAGCCGGTGCGCGGCCTCGAGGGTGAAAACCTTGAAGATGTCCATGCGCGCATTCTCGGGCGTGACCGTCTGCGCGGCAATCGTCGCGATGCTGACATGCGCGGCTGCCACGCTCGCAGGTCCCCGTTCGCACCGGCCGATGCCCCGATGTCCCCCCTGCGCTGCCTGCTTTTGCTGCTGATCGCCACCGCCGCCATGACCCTGCCCGATCGCGTCGCCTCCGCCGCCACGCCCGCCGTCGAAGCCCCGCGCGTGATCGCGCATCGCGGCGCGAGCGCGCGCATGCCCGAACACACGCTCGCGGCATATCGGCGCGCGGTGGAAGACGGCGCGGACTTCATCGAACCCGATCTGGTGATGACCCGCGACGGCGTGCTGGTCGCGCGCCACGAGAACGAGATCGGCGGCACCACCGATGTCGCGCTGCATCCGCAGTTCGCCGATCGCAAGCGCACCCAGCGCATCGACGGCAGCGACGTCACCGGCTGGTTCACCGAGGACTTCACCCTGGCCGAGCTAAAGACGCTGCGCGCACGCGAACCGCTGCCGGCGCTGCGCGGCGTCTGGTACGACCGCCAGTTCGCGGTGCCCACGCTGCACGAGATCCTGGTGCTGCTCGACGATCTGGTGCGCGACTCGGGCCGGCCGGTCGGCCTGATTCCGGAGATCAAGCATCCGACGCACTTCCGCGGCCTCGGTCTGCCGATGGAGCAGGCGGTGATCGACGTGCTGGCGAAGCACGCAGTGGCCACGCGTGTGCCGCTGATCGTGCAGTCGTTCGAGCCGACCAGCCTGCGCACGCTGCACGACATCGCCGTGCCGGTGCTGCCCGATCTGCGTCTGCTGCAGCTGATCGGCGATCCGCGCGCGAAGCCGGCAGATGTCGACGCCGCCGGCGGCGATCTGCGCTATCGCGACATGCTCACCGCGGACGGGCTGCGCGCGATCGCGGCCTATGCGTCGCTGCTCGGGCCGCACAAGTCGCAGGTCGGCGACGTCGGACGCGGCGGCCGTTTCGAGGCCACGACATTGATCGTCGATGCACACGCAGCCGGCCTGCAGGTCATGCCCTACACGTTCCGTCCCGAAAATCCGTATCTCCCGCGCGCCTTGCGCAGCGGCGGCGCCAATGCGCGCAACGAGCCCGGCGCCATCGCCGAGATGCGCGCGTTCCTCGATGCCGGCGTCGATGGCCTGTTCGCCGACGATCCCGCGCTCGCACGGCAGGCCGTGGACGCGCGCTGAACCGACTGCATCCGCACCACGCACTGCCGGCGTACGTCCCGTGAATCTCATCACGGGAGCCGTCCATGTCCTCGTCCGCTGTCGCGCGTGCCGCCGATGCGCGCACGCACTGCGTCGCGCTGCTCGCCTGTCTGTGCGCAGCGCTTCCGCTGGCCGCCGCCGAGCGCGAAGACGCGCGGGCGCTGGCACGCGACGATGGCCGGCTGCTGTACCGCGAAGTGCATTACCAGGACCGCGACGGCGATGCCGACAGACGCGTGGTGCTGTACCGCTGCCCGGACGGCACCGCGTTCGCGCGCAAGATCGTGCGTTCGCACGGCGATGCCACGCAACCGGACTTCGCCTTCCACGATGCCCGCAATGGCTATCGCGAAGGCGTGCGCACGCGCGACGGCAAGCGCGAGATCTTCGTCCAGCGTGGCGAAGCCGCGCCGCGCACGACCGCGCTGCCGGCTGCGGAGGACGCGGTGATCGATGCCGGCTTCGATGCCGCGGTGCGTATGCACTGGGCCGCGCTGGGCGATGCGCCGCAGCGCCTGTCGTTCCTGTTGCCCGAGCGTTTCGCGTTCATGCCGGTGCGCGTGGCCAAGGTCGGCGATGTCGACGGCATGCGTGCGCTGCGGATGTCGGTCGACACCTGGTTCGGCTTCGCGGTGCCGCCGATCGAGCTGCGCTACGGCCTGGACGACAGGCGGCTGCGCGAATTCGCCGGGCCCGGCACCGTGCGCGATGCCCGCGGCAGACCGCGCGAGGTGCGCATCGTGTTTCCCGCCCGGCCTACGCGCAGCGTCGCGGCGACCGAAGTCGCCGCCGCGCTCGCCGACCCGCTGGACGGCCGATGCGCCATCTGACGCCCATCGTCCTGCGCCCACCGCGTCGTCGGCGCGCCGCGCGCCCGCGCTTGCGCGAACGGCGGGGCGCGGTGAGGATGTCGGTCCATCACGACACGGGATGCGCGCGCCGGATGCCACAGCACACTGCGACCGCCACTGCGGACGAACCCGGACTGGATGTCTGGCTGGGGCGGGTGGCCGACGGCGACCAGCGCGCGTTCGAATCGTTGTATCGCGCCAGTGCGTCGCGGCTGCTCGGCATCTGCATCCGCGTGCTGCACGACCGCGACGAGGCCGAAGACGCGCTGCAGGATGTCTACGTGCGCATCTGGCGCAAGGCCGCGCAGTTCGATCCCGCCCGCGCCGCGGCGACGACCTGGCTGGCGACGATCGCGCGCAACACCGCGATCGATCGCCTGCGCGCGCGTCCGCAGCACCAGCTCGCGCCGGTCGAACTGATCGAGGCGATGCCCGATGGCGGCGACACGCCGCTGGAATCGACCGAGCGCGCCGGTGACCGCTCGCGGCTGGAGACCTGTTTCGACACGCTCGAGCCGCGGCGCCGTCGCCTGATCCGCGCCGCGTTCTTCGACGGCGCCACCTACGAGGAACTCGCGCAGCGCGCGGGTTCGCCGCTGGGCTCAGTCAAGAGCTGGATCCGCCGCGGGCTGCTGCAATTGCGGGCGTGCCTGGAGCCATGAACGTGCACGATCTGGATTTCGACATCGACGACAACGGCGGCCCCGAGCCGCCGCGCGCGGACCTGCTCGCCGGCGAATACGTGCTGGGCGTGCTCGATGCGCCCGCGCGCGCCTCGGCCGAGGCACGCATCGCCCGCGATCCTGGGTTCGCGCGGCTCGTGGCCGAGTGGGACGAGCGGCTCGCACCATGGTTCTCGGAATTCCCGAGCGCCGACGTGCCTGCCCACGTGTGGCCGCGGATCCGCAGCGCGCTGGGCTGGACGCCAGTGGCCGCGACGCCCGCGGGGCTCTGGCACAGCGCCGGTTTCTGGCGCGGCGCCGCGGCGCTGGCGGCGGTCGTCGCGATCGTCGCGGTGCTGGTCGGTCGCGGGCCGGTGGAAGACGACACGCGCGAGCGACCGGTCGTGACCACGCCGACGCCCGCGCCAGCACCTGCACCTGCGGCTGAAGCCTTGCCGGTCACCACGCTCGCCCACGAAGACGGTTCGCCCGCGTGGCTCGCGTCGGTGGATGCCGCGCACGGCCGGGTGCTCGTCGTGCCGTTGCCGGCCGACGTCGATGCCGAGGGTCGTGTCGCCGAGTTGTGGCTGATTCCCGAAGGCGGCGCGCCGGCATCGCTCGGCCTGTTGCCGCACGACCGCACGCGCGCCGTCGACGTGCCGGCGGACCTGCATGCGGCACTGGTCGCAGGCGCCACGCTGGCGGTGTCGCTGGAGCCGCCGGGTGGCGCGCCGCATGGCGCACCGACCGGGCCCGTCGTCGCGAGCGGCGCATTGCGCATCTGAGTGCAGTGCGTGCGGCGGCGAATGCCGTCGCACGTGATGCGCGCGCGTGAACGCGGACGCGCGACATGCATCCGTTTTTCACGCCTGCGCGTATTTCCTGTCAGTCACACCCGCAGGAGTTCCCCATGTCGAGCGATCCCGGCCGCGGCGCGACCGGTACCCGCACATTGCGCGCGAGTCTGGGCCGCTGGTTCGATACCGGTGCCCAGGGCAGCGAAGCGCGCGAGGGCGACGACCGCATCGACTGGCTGCGCGCGACACCGTTCATCGCGATGCATCTCGCGTGTCTGCTGGTGTTCTGGGTTGGGGTCTCGCCGATGGCGGTGATCGTGGCGGTCGCGCTGTATGCGATCCGCATGTTCGCGTTGACCGGCTTCTATCACCGCTACTTTTCCCACCGCACCTTCCGCACCTCGCGCGTGGTCCAGTTCGTGTTCGCACTGATCGGCGCGTCCTGCGTGCAGCGCGGGCCGCTGTGGTGGGCTGCGCACCATCGCAATCACCACCGGCACACCGAAACCGCGCTCGATCCGCATTCGCCGCGCGTGCACGGCTTCTGGTGGAGCCACATGGGCTGGTTCCTGACACGCGAAGGCTTCCGCACCGACTGGTCGCGCATTCCGGATCTGGCGAAGTTCCCCGAACTGCGCTGGCTGGACCGCTTCGACACGCTGGTGCCGGTAGTGCTCGCGGTCGCTCTGTTCGGTCTGGGCGCGCTGCTCGAGCGCGTGGCCCCCGGTCTGGGCACCAGTGGCGGGCAGATGCTCGTCTGGGGGTTCTTCATCTCCACCACCGTGCTCTTCCATGCGACGGTGACGATCAACTCGCTGTCGCATCGCTTCGGCAGCCAGCGCTTCGAGACCGGTGACGACAGCCGCAACAACATCTGGCTGGCGCTGCTGACCTTCGGCGAGGGCTGGCACAACAACCACCACTTCTTCCCCGGCACCGTGCGCCAGGGCTTCCGCTGGTGGGAAATCGATCTGACCTGGTACGGCCTCAAGGCCATGTCCTGGGTCGGGCTGGTGCGTGACCTCAAGCCGGTGCCCGCCTGGGTGCACGAGAAGGCACGCGGATGAGCCAGCGCATCGCCGTCGTCGGTTCGGGCATCGCCGGGCTCGCCACTGCGTGGTGGCTGTCGCAGCGTCACGCGGTGACGCTGTTCGAAGCCGACACGCGCCTCGGCGGACACACGCACACGCATGCCGTGCAGATGGGCGGCTTCGACTACGCGGTCGACACCGGCTTCATCGTGTTCAATCCACAGCACTACCCGCTGCTGAGTGGCCTGTTCGAATCGCTGGACGTCGCCTCGCAGCCGACGACGATGAGCTTCTCGGTACACAACGAAGCCGACGGCCTCGAGTACAACGCGACCTCGCTCGACACCCTGTTCTGCCAGCGTCGCAATCTGCTGTCGCCGCGGTTCTGGGGCATGTTGCGCGACCTCAAGCGCTTCTATCGCGAGGCGCCCGCGCTGCTCGACGGCGACGATGCCGGGCCGACGCTCGGCGACTACCTGCAGGCCAACCGCTACGGCGCCACGTTCCGCGATCTGCATCTGGTGCCGATGGCATCGGCGCTGTGGTCGTCGCCGAGCGCGGGCATCCTCGAGTTTCCCGCGCGTTATCTGGTGCAGTTCATGGCCAACCACCACATGCTGCAGCTGACCGGGCGTCCGGAATGGCGCGTGGTGCGCGGCGGCTCCTCGCGTTACATCGATGCCCTCCGCGCGCGCTGGTCGGTGACCGAACGCGTCGGCTGCCCGGTCGATTCGGTGCGTCGGGATGCGGCCGGTGTGCACGTAGCGTCCGCCGCGGGCAGCGAGCGCTTCGACCAGATCGTGCTGGCCTGCCACAGCGACCAGGCGCTGGCGCTGCTCGACGATGCCGACGGCGCCGAGCGCGACATCCTCGGCGCGATCCGCTACCAGACCAACGAGACCGTGCTGCATACCGATGCGCGTCTGCTGCCGCGTGACCGCAAGGCCTGGGCGGCGTGGAACGCGCACGTGCCGGCGACGCCCGGTGCCGCGTGCACGGTGAGTTACTGCATGGACCAGCTGCAGAGCCTCGACACGCCCGAACCGCTGGTGGTCACGCTCAACCGCAGCGACGCGATCGATCCGGCGAAGGTGATCGCGCGCATGCGTTACGCGCATCCGGTCTACGACGCGGCAATGGTGGCCGCGCAGGGCCGGCGCGAGGAGATCCAGGGCCAGCGCCGCACCTGGTATGCCGGTGCGTACTGGGGCTGGGGATTCCACGAGGACGGCATCCGCAGCGCGGCGCAGGTCGCGCGTGCATTCGGTCTCGGGCCGCTGGCGGCTGCCGGCCGTGCGCAGTCCACGCCGATGCCGGTGAGTGCGGTCGCATGAGCGGCGACGGCGATCGCGCCGACCCCATCGCACCGCTGCAGAGCGCGGTGTACGAAGGCGTGGTGCGCCATCGCCGATACCGTCCGGTGCCGCACGAGTTCTCGTATCGCGTCGCGCAGCTGTGGCTGGATCTCGACGAGCTCGACCGCGTGTTCGAGGGTCGCTGGCTGTGGTCGACCCGGCGCCCCGCGCTTGCCCGCTTCCGCCGCGCGGATTACCTCGGCCCGACCGAGGTGCCGCTCGCCGAAGCCGTGCGCATGCGCGTCGAAGCCACGCTCGGACGCAGGCCTGAAGGTCCGATCCGGCTGCTGACGCATCTGCGCTACTTCGGATTCGTCTTCAATCCGGTGAGCTTCTACTACTGCTACCGCGCCGACGGCACGACGCTCGACTGCATCGTCGCCGAGATCACCAACACGCCGTGGAAGGAACGCCACGCCTACGTGCTGCCGGCCGCGGACGCCGAGCGTCACGGCCGCGCCCTGCAGTGGGATTTCGCCAAGCGCTTCCACGTCTCGCCGTTCATGGCGATGGATCACGCGTATCGCTGGCGGCTGACGCCGCCGGTCGAAGATCTGCACGTCCACATGGATGTGTTGCGCGACGACGTGCGCGAATTCGACGCCACCATGACGCTGCAGCGGCGACCCTTGGACGCGGCCTCGCTGGCGCGCGTGCTGTGGCGCTATCCGTTGATGACCGTGCAGGTCGTCGCGGCGATCCACTGGCAGGCGCTGCGTCTGTGGCTCAAGCGCAACCCGGTGCACGACCATCCGCGCCTGCCGGGCGCCGAACAGGAACCTTTGTGATGAACCAGATCGCCGCCCATGTGACGCCGCGGGCGTTCGGCGCACTCGAACGCGCGCTGCGTACGCGGCTCGTCGCCCAGTTCGCCCAGCTGCAGGGCGGTGCGCTGCGGCTCGACGATGCGCTGGGCAGCGAGACCTTCGGCGACGCGCAGCTGCGTGCGGTGCATGTGCGGGTGCACGATCCGGCGTTCTACCGCCTGGTCGCCGCCAACGGCAGCGTCGGTGCGGGCGAGTCCTACATGGAAGGCCATTGGGATTGCGACGATCTCGTCGGCCTGGTGCGTCTGCTGGTGCGCAACCGCGATCTGCTCGACGGCATGGAGACCGGCATCGCGCGCCTCGGTGGCCTGGCGATGCGCGGCTGGAACGCGCTGCGCCGGAACACGCGCGACGGCAGCCGTCGCAACATCGCCGCGCACTACGATCTGGGCAACGATTTCTTTTCGCTGTTCCTCTCGCGGGACCTGATGTATTCGTCCGCACTGTTCGAGCGCGAGGGCGACACGCTGGAGGTCGCGTCGACGCGCAAGCTCGATCGCATCTGCGAGCGGCTTGCGTTGCGGCCCGGCGATCGGGTGATCGAGATCGGCACCGGCTGGGGCGGGTTCGCGCTGCATGCCGCGCAGCAGTACGGCTGCCACGTCACCACGACCACGATCTCGCGCGAGCAGCACGCACTGGCGAGTGCGCGGATCGCCGAAGCCGGTCTGCAGGACCGGGTGACGCTGCTGCTGCAGGACTACCGCGATCTCGACGGCACCTACGACAAGCTGGTGTCGATCGAGATGATCGAAGCGATCGGCGCGCAGTACCTGGAGACCTATTTCGGCAAGCTCGGCAGCCTGCTCGAGCCGGACGGCGCCGCGCTGGTGCAGGCGATCACGATCGAAGACCACCGCTACGCGCAGGCGCGTGATTCGGTGGACTTCATCAAGCGCTTCATCTTTCCGGGCAGCTTCATCCCGTCGATCTCGGCGATGCTGCAGGCCAAGACCGCGGCCAGCGATCTGCAACTGTTGCAACAGGATGACTTCGGTCCCTCGTATGCGCGCACGCTGCAGATCTGGCGCGAGCGGTTCCTGTCGCGGTTGTCCGACGTGCGCAGGCAGGGCTTCGATACGCGCTTCGAGCGCATGTGGACGTTCTATCTCGCCTATTGCGAGGGCGGGTTCCGCGAGCGCTCGATCGGCGTGTCGCATCTGCTGTTCGGCAAGCCGGGCCACGTGCGGGCGGTGGCGTCATGAGTCCGCTCTGGACGCTGCTGCTGGTCTGGGCGCTCGCCGCGATCGCGATGACCGGCGCCTGGCGCTGGCAGAAAGCGCGCGACAACGCGGGCATCGTCGACGTGGTCTGGGCATGCGGTGTCGGCGGCGCGGCGATCGTCGTCGCCCTCCTCGGTGATGGCGCGATGCTGCCGCGGATCCTGCTCGCCGTGCTCGGCGGGCTGTGGGGACTGCGTCTGGCCGGGCATCTGTGGAAGCGCGTCGGCAGCGAAGACGAGGACGGCCGCTACGCCTACCTGCGCAAGCACTGGCACGGCGACCAGCGCAAGTTCTTCCTGTTCTTCCAGGCGCAGGCGCTGCTGGTTGCATTGTTCGCGCTGCCGTTCCTCGCGGTCGCGAGCAATCCGGTGTCCTCGCTCGGTCTGCTCGCCGCGATCGCCGTGTGGCTGATCAGTGTCGGCGGCGAAGCGGTCGCCGACCGGCAACTGGCGGATTTCCGCGCCGATCCGGCGAACCGCGGCAAGACCTGCCGCGAAGGCCTGTGGCGGTATTCGCGCCATCCGAACTACTTCTTCGAATGGCTGCACTGGCTGACCTACGTGGTGCTGGCCGCGGGCTCGCCGCTGTGGTGGCTCGCGCTGGTCGGGCCGGTGCTGATGTACCTGTTCCTGCGCTACGTCAGCGGCATTCCCTACACCGAGCAGCAGGCGCTGCGCTCGCGCGGCGATGACTACCGCGAGTACCAGCGCACCACGCCGATGCTGTTCCCGTGGTTTCCCCGTTCCGAATCCGCCCGCTCCGAACCCGAAGGACCTTCCGCATGAATGCCGTGGCCCGCCCCGAACTCGAACGCGACTCCGCCGCGCCCGGCCTGATCGGCATGGCAGAACGCGGCCTGGTGCCCGACGCCGCGCTGCGTCTGGGCATCCGCCGGCTGTGCGCGCAGCGTCTGGCCGAGGAAACCGAAGGCAGCATGGAGGCGCAGTCGACGCGCTTCGACGCGCTGCTGCAGTCGCTGCGCACCAGTCCCGTCGCCATCCACACCGATGCCGCCAACACTCAGCACTACGAACTGCCGCCGGAGTTCTTCGCGCTGTGTCTCGGGCGTCGCTTCAAGTACAGCAGCTGCTACTACCCGACCGGCAACGAGACGCTCGACGAAGCCGAAGACGCGATGCTGGCGCTGTACGGCGCGCGCGCCGAACTCGCGGATGGTCAGGACATCCTCGAACTGGGCTGTGGATGGGGTTCGCTGACGCTTTGGATGGCCGAGCACTTCCCGGGTGCGCGCATCACGGCGGTCTCGAACTCGCGCCCGCAGCGCCTGCACATCGAAGCGCAGTGCAAGGCGCGTGGTCTGAACAACGTGCGGGTGATCACCTGCGACGTGAACCAGCTCGAACTCGACACCGGTGCCTTCGATCGCGTGGTCTCGATCGAGATGTTCGAGCACATGCGCAACTACCAGATCCTGATGACACGCATCGGCACGTGGCTGCGGCCGGGGGGCAAGCTGTTCGTGCACATCTTCGCGCACCGCACGTTGATGTACCCCTACGAGACGGCCGGCGAAGACAACTGGATGGGCCGGCATTTCTTCACCGGCGGTCTCATGCCGGCGGCGGACACGCTGCTGCATTTCCAGCAAGGCGATCTGGGCATCGAACAGCGCTGGCTGCTCGATGGCACGCATTACGAGAAGACCTCCAACCACTGGCTCGCCAACCAGGACCGCAACCGCGATGCGGTGATGCGCGTGCTCGAGCAGGCCTATGGACGCGATGGGGCGAAGCTGTGGTTCCAGCGCTGGCGCATGTTCTGGATGTCCTGCGCGGAGCTGTTCGGATACGAGCGTGGCCAGCAATGGCTGGTCGCGCATTACCGGTTTGCACGCGCGGGCTGACCGCGACCGACGCCGTACTCACGGCAGGAGGGGTTTCATGGCGACTTCGAACCGGCGGTTTGCCGCTGGCCTGATCTTCGCGGGCATCGCCACCGGCATGCTCGCGGCCTGTGGAGGCGGCAACGTGAAGGAACAGATTCCCCCGGTCGCACATGTCGACGTCCCCCGTTTCATGGGCGACTGGTACGTGATCGCGCAGATCCCGACGCGCCTCGAGAAAGAGGCCTTCGATTCCGTCGAGACCTACACGCTGCGCGAGGACGGCAAGGTCGACACGACGTTCCGGTATCGCGACGGCGGCTTCGACGAGAAGATCAAGACCATGCACCCGACCGGCACCGTGCGCGAAGGCACCGGCAACGCGATCTGGGGCATGCAGTTCGTGTGGCCGATCAAGGCCGAGTACGTGATCGTCTACATCGACGAGGACTACCAGCAAACCATCGTCGGCCGCAGCAAGCGCGACTACGTGTGGCTGATGGCGCGCACGCCGGTGATCTCCGATGCGGACTACGCGGCGCACATGGAGCGCATCCGCGGCCTCGGCTACGACATCTCCAAGATCCGCCGCGTCCCGCAGTCGGCCGGCGATCCGGCGCGCGTGCCCGACGCGACCCGCGTCGAATAGACCGTTCCGGGCGCGGCGTCCGGCGCTCACGGACGCCGCGCATAGAATGCGCGTCATGCAACGACGCACGCGCTTCCGCTGGGCCTGGTGGCTGCTGGCCTACGCCAGTCTCGGCCTCGGCATCGTGGGTGTGTTCGTGCCCGGCCTGCCGACGACGGTGTTCGTGCTGATCGCGGCCTGGGCAGCCGCACGCGGGTCGGATCGATTGCACCACTGGCTGCTGGCGCATCCGCGCTTCGGCCCGTCTATCCGCGACTGGCAGACGCATGGCGCGGTCAGTCGCCGCGCGAAATGGATGGCGACCGGCACGATGACGGTGTGCGCCGCGATCCTGCTCGCGTTGATGCTGTGGATTCCGGCGCATCGCTGGTGGATGACCGCGTTGCCGATCGCGTGCATGGCCGCGGTGGCGACCTGGCTGTGGCTGCGGCCGGAGCCGCCGAGCATCTGATCGGTAGGACCGCGCTTACGGCGCGCCGGTCTCGGCCTTGTAGCGCTCGAGATAATCGCGGTAGCGCGTGTCGTTGAGGTTGCCCGACAGGCGATAGGGCGGGGTGTAGGCGAACTGGAAGTCGTACTGGCCGTCGCGTTCGACGACCAGCGTGCTCGTGGTCCAGTCCTGGCCCTTCTGCGCGTGCATGATCCGGCCGATCTGCGCGAAGCCGGCCTTGGCTTCGGGCGACAGGCGGAACGCGACCTTCTCCAGCGGACCGTCGCCTTCGCGCGCGATCGCGAACGAGATGCTGCTGGTGCGCGGGGCGCCGCCGTCTTCGGACAGCGATTCGAAATCGACCACGAGGCGCAGCCAGTCGCGCGCGCCCCATTCGCCGTCGTTCACATCCCGGACGCTCGCCGCGACGGCACGCACGGTGTCGGCATAGGCGGCATTGAGATCATCCATTCGGCGGTCGCATCACTTGTTGGGGAAGGTCTGGTCGATCCAGTCGCCGCCATCCACGCGATATTCCGCAACGAAGGTGTCGGGACGGTTGCTGGTGTTGCCCGGATTGTATTGGGGCGATACCCGCATATCCACCTCGTGTCCCTCGCCGGCGAGTCGCGCCAGCTCGTTCTCGAAGCGCTTGTACTCGCCGTTGTTGAGATTCGGCAGGCCATCGCCGATCGGCTTGCCGTTGCCCGGCACGACGTTCAGACGGTTGGTCGGGCCGGCGAGACGGTCGGCGATGATGTGGAAGCCGACGTCGGTCGCGCGGCCTTCGTTGCCGATCTCGCGCTGCAGGCCGGCGTCGTTGCGGCCGACGGGTTCCAGATCGACGCGGCCTTCGGCGCGGATCACGCGCGCCTGGTCGTCGGTGGTCCAGCGGTAGTTGCCGAACTCGTAGACGGTGTCGGGACGCGCGGCATTGGCGGCGAGGTTGAAGTCGTCCATCGATTCGAACGCCAGCACCGGACGGCCGCCGACCGTGCGGCCGGTGTCGGCGTCGGCGAGGATGTCGCCCAGATCCGCGTCGTCGGCGCCCCGCGCCGCCGTGGTGCGGCCCGCATCGGCGGCACCGTCGGCGCGATCGGCGACGCGTGCAGCGTCCGCGGCCGTATCCGCGGCGTCGGCCACCTTCGAGCCCTTGGCCGCCTTGTCGGCACCCTTGGTGCCGATCACGGCCAGCACCAGCTCGGTCGCGCCACGGCCGATCGCTTCACCGTAGTTGCCGGCCTGCCAGTCGGCCTTGATCGGATCGACCACCGCATCGACCAGCAGGCCCGGATTGCGGGCGAGGGTGGAGACGACCTCGGCGGCCGCTTCCATGCGCTCGCCGCCGCGCGCGGCCGACGGCAGCCAGTCCGGCGCGTCGAGCGTGTTGCCGCTGGCCTGTTCGTACAGCCCGGTCACGCCGTCGACCGCGAGGCCCGCAGGGCTCAGGTCGTAGCTGGCCTTGAGCGCGTTGCCGCCGAGGGTGACCACGCCTTCGCCGGTCTCCCACAGCACCTCGCCGGCGCCCTTGAAGAAACCACCAGCCTGCGAGGCGGCGTTGCCCAGCCCATCGAGAATGCCCATCGTGCGGTCCTGTCGGCGCGGATGCCGCAAAGTCTGGGTGGGGCGGCAGACCCGGACAATCTGGGGCCGACCCTTGGTGCGCTGTCATCGTGCCGTCATCTGAACAGCAACGCCGGTGATGTCGCGCGCCACGCGCCGGGCTACACTTCCGCGCATGCACACCCGTCTGATGCCAATCCTCGCCGCCACGCTGTTGTTGTCCGCCTGCGGCAACAAGGCCGACCTCCTGCAGCCGCGCCAGGTGCCGCCGGAAGACCGCGGCCGCTACATCTTCAAGTCGTCGATTCCGACCCAGGAACAGCTCGATGCCGAAGAAGAAGCGGCGTGGGAAGACGACGCCGACGAAGACACCACGGACGACGGCACGACCGACGACGCGACCGGTACGCCGCCCGCGCAGCCGGTGCCGCTGATCCGCGACGTGCCGCCGGCGACCACCGGAACGCCGTGAGCCTGCGCGACACCCGTTTGCACCGCTGTCGTCGCTGATGTCCGGAACCGTCTCCCCGCTGCGCTTCACCAAGATGCATGGCGCCGGCAACGACTTCGTCGTGCTGGACCTGCGCGGTGACGTGCCGCCGCCCGATGCCGCGCTGTGCCGCGCGCTGGCCGATCGCCACACTGGCGTCGGCTGCGACCAGATCCTCACCATCGAGACCCCGCGCGCCGCCGGCGTGCTGGCGCGTTACCGCATCTGGAACGCCGACGGCTCGGCCTCGCAGCAATGCGGCAACGGCGCGCGCTGCGTGGCCGCGTGGCTGGTGCGCGACGGCGTGGGCGGTGACGGGTTCGTCCTGGAAAGCCCGGCCGGGCTGCACGCGGTCACGCGCGAAGGCACGGATTACCGCATCGCGATGGGCGTGCCGGAGTTCGTGCCGGCCCGGATTCCGATGGCCGGCGTCGACACGGTGCAGCCGCTGTACATGCTGCCGGTCGACGGCCTCGGCACGCTCGCGTTCGGCGCGGCGTCGATGGGCAATCCGCATGCGGTGATCGAAGTCGACGACCTCGCGTCCGCGGACGTCGAGCGCATCGGGCGCGCGCTGCAGGCCTCGGCGTGGTTTCCCGAATCGGTCAACGTCGGCTTCGCCCAGGTGATCGCGGACGACCGCATCCGCCTGCGCGTGTTCGAGCGTGGCGTCGGCGAGACGCTGGCCTGCGGCAGCGGCGCCTGCGCCGCGGTCGCGGTGCTCGCGCGTCGTGGTCGCACCGGGCGCAGCGTCGCCGTATCGTTGCCCGGCGGCACCCTGCACATCGACTGGCCGGCCGACGACGTCACCTTGTCGATGGCCGGACCGGCTGCATTCGTTTTCGAAGGGGAATTGTGATGAGCGAGACGACCGAGAAACTCGGCGCACACGAAGTCGCCACATGGCTGCGTCGCCACCCGAGCTTCCTGCAGCAGTTCCCGGATCTGGCGCTGACCCTGGTGGTGCCGCGCGAAGACGGCCCGGCCGCTTCGCTGGCGAGCTACCAGCTCGAAGTGCTGCGCGACAAGAACCGCGAACTGTCCAAGCGCCTGCGCGATCTGTTCGCGATCTCGCAGGAGAACGAGCGCCTCGCCGTGCGCACGCATCAGCTCACGCTGGCATTGATGCGCCAGTCCGATCCTGCCTCCACCGTGCGCGCGCTCGCGGCGACGCTGGCGGAAGACTTCAACGGCGATCTGGTGCGCATCGTGCTGTTCGCGCCGGTGCCGGGGCTGGAGGAAGACTGGTTGCAGGTGGTCGCGCGCGACGACCGTCTGCTGCAGCCCTTCACCGATTGCCTGAAGGACGAGGAGCCGCTGTGCGGCCGCCTGCATCCGGACAAGCAGTCGCTGCTGTACGGCCCGCGCGTCGACGAAGTGCATTCGAGCGCATTGCTGCCGCTGGCCGGCATCGGCCTGGTCGCGGTCGGCAGCCGCGACGCCAACCGCTTCTATCCCGGCATGGGCACGCTGTTCCTGCGCATGATGGGCGAAGCGTTCGCCACCGCGATGCGACGGTTCGACACCGCCGCCTGAGCGCACGCGCATGCACGCCGACGTCGACGCGTTCCTCGACCATCTGCAGATCGAACGGCGGATGTCGGTGCACACGCTCGACGCCTACCGGCGCGATCTGACCGCGCTGGTCGACTGGACGCACGCGCAATCGCGCGGCGACCTGCGCACGCTGCACGACGAGGACATCCGCGCCTTCGTTGCCGCCGGCCATCGCGGCGGCCTGTCACCCAAGAGCCTGCAGCGGCGCCTGTCCGCGTGTCGCAGCTTCTACCAGTGGTTGCTCAAGCACGGCCACATCGGCGCGAATCCCGCGTCCGGCGTGCGGGGCCCGAAGGCGCCGCGCAAGCTGCCGCAGGTGCTCGATGTGGACGAGGCCACGCAACTGGTCGAAGTGCCGGTCGATGCGCCGCTGGGCCTGCGCGATCGCGCGCTGCTGGAACTGTTCTATTCGTCGGGCCTGCGTCTGTCGGAACTGGTCGGCCTGCGCTGGCGCGATCTGGATTTCGACGGCGGCCTGGTGACCGTGCTCGGCAAGGGCAGCCGCCAGCGCAGCGTGCCGGTCGGCAGCCATGCGCTGCGCGCGTTGACCGAGTGGCGCACCGAGAATGGCGGCACGTCGGCGGCGCCAGTGTTCCCCGGTCGCGGTGGCGCACCGATCTCCGCACGCGCCGTGCAGCTGCGCCTGCGCCTGCTCGCGCAGCGCCAGGGCCTGTTCAAGCGCGTGCATCCGCATCTGCTGCGCCATTCGTTCGCGAGCCACGTGCTGGAATCGTCCGGCGACCTGCGCGGCGTGCAGGAACTGCTGGGTCACGCCGATATCGCGACCACGCAGATCTACACCCATCTCGATTTCCAGCATCTGGCCAAGGTCTACGACGCCGCGCATCCGCGCGCGCGCCGCAAATCCTGAGGCGCACCCGGAGTTGTCCATGAACCTGCGCATCGTCATCGGCCTGGCCGTCTCGGTTTCCCTGCAGATGCTGCTCGGCCTGCTGGCCGCGTCCCTGTTTCCGCCGGTGCCGTCGGGCGTGGCGCCGGTGTCGACCGCGGTGCAGGCCGGCGTGATCGCGTTGCTGTCGTCGACCGGCGGCGCGTTCGCCGCGCGGCAGCCGTTCATGCGCGCCGCGCTGGTGCTGTGGGCGGTGGGCTGGGTGTCGAGCGTGCTCGTGGTGCAGCGCCTCGGTGGCGGGCAGTTCACGTTCGCCGATGCCGCAAGCGCGAATGCGATGGCGATCGTCGTGTCGGGTATCGCAACGGTGCTGGGCGTGCGCGCCGGGCGCCGCCTCGATCGCCACGTGCGCGGACCCGCGGCCGACGCGACGCCATAACGCAATCCGGGGTGCCTTGATCCGGGCGGGCACGGCCCCATCCAGTGGATTCGATCCTTGGAGGCCGCATGGACCCCAGCCAGAATCCCAACGTATTCCACGCCACGACGATCGTGTCGATCCGCAAGGGCGGCAAGGTGGTGGTCGCCGGCGACGGCCAGGTCACGCTCGGCCACACCATCATGAAAGGCAACGCGCGCAAGGTGCGTCGCCTGGGCGAAGGCGGCAAGGTGCTCGCCGGATTCGCCGGCGCCGCTGCCGACGCGTTCACCCTGTTCGAACTCTTCGAAGGCAAGTTGCAGCAGCACGGCGGCCAGCTGGTGCGCGCCGCGGTCGAGCTGGTCAAGGACTGGCGCACCGATCGCCGCTACGGAAAGCTCGAAGCGCTGCTCGCCGTCGCCGACGCCGAGACCTCGCTGATCATCAGCGGGAACGGCGACATCATCGAACCCGACGACGGCATCATCGCGATCGGTTCGGGCGGCTCGTACGCCCTGTCGGCCGCACGCGCACTGCTCGCGCACACCGATCTCGATGCCCGCACGGTCGCCACCGAGGCGCTCAACATCGCCGGCGACATCTGCATCTACACCAACCGCAACGTGGTGGTCGAAGAACTGTGATCGATCTGCGGCGGCGCGTGGCGATCCCCCGGGTCGCACGCGCCGGCCGGTCGCGCGCACCCGCCCACGCTTCTACGGACACCCGATTCCCATGACGAATGCCAATTCCTCGACCATGACCCCGCGCGAGATCGTGCAGGAACTCGACCGCCACATCGTCGGCCAGAACGCGGCCAAGCGTGCGGTCGCGATCGCGCTGCGCAACCGCTGGCGCCGCGCGCAGCTCGACGACGATCTGCGCAACGAAGTCATGCCCAAGAACATCCTGATGATCGGCCCGACCGGCGTCGGCAAGACCGAGATCGCGCGTCGCCTGGCGACGCTCGCCAATGCGCCGTTCGTCAAGGTCGAGGCGACGCGCTTCACCGAGGTCGGCTACGTCGGCAAGGACGTCGAGCAGATCATCCGCGACCTCGCCGACACGGCGGTCAAGCTGTATCGCGAACAGGCCAAGGTGCGCGTGCGCACGCAGGCCGAGGACCGCGCCGAGGACCGTATCCTCGATGCGCTGCTGCCCAAGCGCGAAGCCGCGCAGCCGGCGTTCGGCTTCGGCGCGCAGACCGCGACCGTCGACATCGGCGCCGAGCCGTCGTCGAAGGAATCGGAGACGCGGCAGAAGCTGCGTCGCCAGCTGCGCGCCGGTGATCTGGATGATCGCGAGATCGAACTCGAACTCAGCGCCGGGCAGGGCATGGACATCATGACGCCGCCGGGCATGGAGGAAATGGGCCAGCAGCTGCGGCAGATGTTCGCCAACCTCGGTGGCGGCAAGACCCACAAGCGCAAGCTCACGATCCGCGCTGCGCGTCCGCAGCTGGTCGAGGAAGAAGCCGGCAAGCTGGTCAACGAGGACGACGTGCGCGAAGCCGCGATCGAGGCCTGCGAGCAGCACGGCATCGTCTTCATCGATGAGATCGACAAGGTCGCCAAGCGCAGCGAGGGCGGGTCGAGCGGTGCCGACGTCAGCCGCGAAGGCGTGCAGCGCGATCTGCTGCCCCTCGTCGAAGGCAGCACGGTCAGCACCAAGTACGGCTCGGTGAAGACCGACCACATCCTCTTCATCGCCTCGGGTGCGTTTCACCTCGCCAAGCCCAGCGACCTGATTCCCGAGATGCAGGGCCGCTTCCCGATCCGCGTCGAACTGACCGCGCTGACGAAGGACGATTTCGTCCGCATCCTCACCGAGCCCAAGGCGGCGCTGACCACGCAGTACGTGCAGTTGCTGAAGACCGAAGGCGTCGGCCTGACGTTCGCGCCGGATGCGGTGGATCGCCTCGCGGAGATCGCCGCGCACGTCAACGAACGCCAGGAGAACATCGGTGCGCGTCGTCTGCACACCGTGCTCGAACGCCTGCTCGATTCCCTGAGCTTCGAGGCGCCCGACAAGGGCGGCACGGTGCTCATCGACCGTGCGTACGTCGACCAGCAGCTGGGCGATCTGGTGCAGGACCAGGATCTGAGCCGCTACATCCTCTGACGCCTCCGCGTTCACCGCGTTCGCACTCCGGGCCCGCATCATTGCGGGCCCTTTCGTTGGAAACGTCGCGATGTCGAACGCTGCTCGCAAGTCGGTGCTTCTGGTGGCGCTGCTGGCCTCGCTGGGCGCGTGCACGCAGCGCGATGCGGACACACCGGCCGCTGCAACCGGGTCCGCGTCGACCCCGGAGACCGATGCGTCGGCATCCGTGGACGCATCCGCACTGGCGTCACCCGCCGGCACGCCCGCCCTGCCGGTGTACCGGACCTTCCGCGACGTCACGGTCGCCTGCGACAACGTCCGCCGCTGCGCCGCGATCGGCGTCACCGACGCCGCGCCGGGACTGGTGCTGTCGTTGACCCGCGATGCCGGCGCCGATGGCACGCAGGCGCTGCTGCTGAGCGCGCCGTGGGCCGACGTGGACGCCTCGACGCTGCAACTCGACGGCGTCGCCGCGCCTGCGATCGCGGCATTGCCCTGGCAGCGTGATGCGGGTGAGTCCGCGGTCTTGCGCATCGAGGATCCGGCGGCGATCGCGCGCTTCCTCGATCTGGTGCGCGACGGCACGCGGCTGGGTGACGACCAGGATCGCAGCGTGTCGCTGTCGGGCCTCAACGCAGCGCTGCTCTACATCGACGAACACCAGCAGCGCCTCGATACGCCCGGCGCATGGGCACGACGCGGCGAGCGCGATCCCGCGGCCATCCCTGCGGCGCCGGCGCTGCCGGTTCTGACGCGACCCGCTTCGGCACCGCCGCCGTTGTCGGACGCCGATGCCGTGCGTCTGACCCGCAGCGTGCGTGACACGCAGGCGGCTGCGCTGCGTACGCACGAGTGCAACGCGGCCGGCGGCGAGTTCGATGTCTCGCGCGACGATGCCGCACATCCGCTCGATGTGGATCACGCGCTGGTCTTCATCAGCTGCTACAGCGGCGCCTATCAGGGCTCGAGCCTGGTGTTCCGCGCGGCGCGCGACGGCAGCGATGTGACGCGGCTGACCCTGCCGGCGCCGAAGCGCTCCGACGACAGCGTGAACCCCAGCGAGGATTTCGACCTGCTGGTGAACCCCGGGCTGGATGCCGCCACCGGCACGCTCGCGCAGTTCGCGAAGGGCCGCGGCATCGGCGACTGCGGCTTCGAAGCGACGTGGCAGTTCGATGGGCGGGCGTTCCAGCTGTCGCACTACGCCGAGATGCAGACGTGCGGTGGTCTGAGCGCCGATGCATGGCCGGTGCTGTGGCGCGTGGCCGAGCCTGCCGCCGCGCCTTGAGCCCGCCGCACGAGGGCGCCACAATCGCCCGCCCTGTCCGGTGCGCCGCCCATGTCCGTGCTGCTTCGACTCGTCGCGATCCTGCAGATCGCCGGTGGTTTCTATGGCCTCGCCAGCACGCTGATGCGCTTGGCCTCCGGCGGCGCCGGCGGTGGCGCGGTGCTGGTGCTGGTGATCGGTCTGCTGCTGTCGACGTTCGCGATGATCGCCGGCGTGCTGCTGCTCGAAGGCGACGCGCTCGGCGAGCGCCTGTCGCGGATCGCGCTCGCGCTGCAGATCCCGGTCATCGCCACGCCGTGGCTGAGCTACGCCTGGCACGCCGGCGCCACGGTGCCGCTGCAGTTCCGCTTCGGCCGCAACGTGGTGGTCGACCTCGACTGGTCGCTGCCGTCGGAGGCCTTCCGGCTCGCACTGGCCGGGCCATCGACCGCAGCGCTGGGCGTCAACCTGCTCGCGCTCGTGCTGTGGCTGGTGCTGCGCGTCTCCCGTCGCTGAGCGGCGCCGCAACACCAGCTCCCGCGTGAAGGGCCAGATGGGCCAATTGGGGTATATTTCCCCATGCCCGCCGCAGGAGCGACCGCGATGACGATGTCCCTCAAGCTCGACGCCCTCGATGCGCTGCCGCGCACGCCGGCCTCCGACGTCAAGAAACTCGGCTGGCGCGGCGTGATGAAGACCATCGCCCGCGGCGGCAAGGTCGTGGTGACGAACCACAACACGCCCGAGGCGGTGATCCTGTCGGCCGAGGAATACGGCGCCATCCTGCAGGCACTCGACGCCGCCGGCGCGGCCCAGCGTTCCGCGCTCGACACCCTGCGCACGCGTTTTGACGCGCGCCTGGCCGCCCTGCAGGCCGACGATGCCGGCGCACGCCTGCGCGACGCGATGCGTGGCCCCGCGCGGCTGCGCGGCAAGGTCAAGGCCGGCGCGACCTGCTGAGCGTGGCGCGTCCGGTCCTCTACGTGCTGGCCGGCGTCAACGGCGCCGGCAAGAGTTCGGTCGGTGGCCATCTGCTCGAACGCGCCGGCATGACGTGGTTCAACCCCGACACCTTCGCCCGCGAACTGGCCGCCGCGACCGGCTGCTCGATGCCCGAGGCGAATGCGGAAGCCTGGCAGGAAGGCATGCGCCGGCTCGACGTCGCACTGGCGCACGGCCAGAGCCATGCATTCGAGACCACGCTCGGCGGCAACACCGTGCCGGCGCGCATCGCCGAGGCCGCGCGCACCCACGACGTGCTGATGTGGTTCTGCGGTCTGTCCTCGGCCGAGCAGCACATCGCACGCGTGCGGGCGCGCGTCGCGGTCGGCGGCCACGACATTCCCGAAGCCAGCATCCGCGCGCGCTGGACGCGCGCCCGCGAAAACCTGATCGCGCTTATGCCGGTGCTCGCGCAGCTGCAGGTCTACGACAACAGCGTCGAGGTTGCGCGTGGAAAAGTGGTGCCCGATCCGGTGCTGCTGCTGGAGATGATCGACGGCGCGCTGGTGGTGCCGGATGCGGATGATCTGGCCGCGCTGGCGAAGACGCCGGAGTGGGCGAAGCCGGTGCTGGAGGCGGCATTGGGTTTCTGAGAATCGACGTGGCTAAGTCGCCAAGCACCTGTCATTCCAGCGAAAGCTGAAATCCATTTTGATCTTGCTTGGTATCTCGAGACGCTTTCACTGGAGCGAACCGCTTTCGCTGGAACATCAATCCGTTTACGGGCCGTCTGCACCGAAAAAATGGATTCCGGCTTTTGCCGGAATGACGGGCAAGAGCGATAGCCTCAGCGTGCGCGAGACGCCGGCGCCTCGCCCGCGTCTTCCCGCACCACCGCGCCCGTATCCACACTGACCTCCACCGACATGCCGGGCCGCAACCGCGCCGCCAGCGGTTGATCGCGATCCACCGCAATGCGCACCGGAATCCGCTGCGCGATCTTGACGAAGTTGCCGGTCGCGTTGTCCGCGGGCAGCACGCTGAACTCCGAACCGGTCGCCGGCGAAATACGTTCGACGCGACCGGTCAGCCGCGCGCCGCCGAGGGCGTCGACGGTGAAGCTCGCCGGCTGGCCGACGCGCATGTCGACCATCTGCGTTTCCTTCATGTTCGCCAGCACCCAGACATCGGCCGGCACCACGGCCATCAGCTGCGTGCCGGCGTTGACCAGCGCGCCCTGGCGCACGGTGACCTGGCCGAGCAGGCCGTCGTCGGGCGCGGTGATGCGTGTGTTGTCGAGATCGATCTTCGCCAGCCGTACCGCGGCTTCGGCGCTGGCGACGGCGGCTTCCAGACTCTCGCGGTTGACGTCGACGCTGCGCGCGTCCTGTTCGGAAATGTCGAGCGATGCGCGCGCCTGCGCGGCGGATGCGCGTGCCTGCGCATTGCTGGCGCGGGCGAGATCGCGGTCGTGTTCGGAGATCAGTTTCTGCGCGGCGAGCTGTTCGATGCGGCGCAGGTCGATCGCGGCGACGTTCGACTGCGCGCGCGTCGCGGCGATATCGGCGGCGCTGCGGGCGATGCCGGCTTCGGCGCTGCGGCGCGACTGCGTGGCGTTCGCCAGCGCGGCCTGCTGCACGCGCAGATTGGCTTCCGCCTGTTCGAAGCGCTGGCGGTAGATGCGGTCGTCGATCGTCACCAGCAGCTGGCCGCGCGTCACCGCCTCGAAATCCTGCACCGCGACCTCGGTGACATAGCCCGAGACCTGCGGCGCGATCAGCGTCACGCGGCCGCGCACGGTGGCGTTCTCGGTGCTCTGCACGCTGCTGCCGAACGGCGGCAGGCGCCAGGCGTAGAGCACCAGCAACACGCCCACCAGCGCGACCGCGGCGAACGCGGCGATCTGCAGCACGCGACGGCGACGCGACGGCGCGGCCGGCTGTTCGGGTGGGGGTGTCGGGGCGGGTGCGCTCATGCGGAATCCGTGGCGGCAGAAGAAGGTGATGATGCGGGCGCTGCCGGCGCGGCGCGAAGACGCGCCCAGACCCGCGACGCGATGATCCACACCAGCGTGCAGAACGCGATGAAGGCGATCAGCAGGAAGACGTCGTTGTAGGCCAGCACGTTGGCCTCGCGCGTGGCCGCGCTGCCGAGCGCGCGGACCGCCAGCGCGTTGCGTTGCGCGGGATCGGCGATGGTGGCGGCGTAGCCGTTCGCGGTGGCCTGCACGCGCGCGGCGACCAGCGGATCGAGCAACGTCAGGTGCTCGGTCAGCACGCTGGAATGGAACTTCTCGCGCATCGTCTGGAACGTGCCCAGCAGCGCCGAGCCGAGCAGTCCGCCCAGGTTCTGGGTCATGCCGAACAGCACGACGAAACTGATCAGGTTGCGCGGCTGACTGATCACCGGGCCGATGCCGGCGATCAGCATCGGCCCGAGGAAGAACGTGCTGCCGAACGCGAGCAGGAACTGGCTCACGTACATCTGTTCGGGTCGGGTCACGTTGCTGGCCTGCGCGTCCATCAGCGCGCCGGTCATCATCAGCGCCAGCGAGATCAGCACCGGTTGCCAGGTCTTCGCCGGATCGATCGTGAGCGCGCTCGTCGCCAGGCCAGCCACGCTGCCGACGAGCACGATCACGAACAGCGTGCGCATCTGCTCGTTGCCCAGGCCCAGCGCCTGCAGGAAACCGACCGCGCCGGTCGCCTGTTCCGACAGCACGATGCGGATCAGCACGATCGCCAGCGCCAACCGCAGCATCGAACCGGTCGCGAGCCAGCGCGTATTGAGCAGCGGCCGCGCGCGGAAATGTTCGATCGCGATCGCCGCCGTCACCAGCACGAACGAGCCCGCCAGCGCCCAGCCCAGCCATGCGGTTTCGGTCCACCACGCGAGACGGCCCTGCGCGAGCACCGCGGTCAGCAGCGCGATGCCGGGCGCGAACAGGCCGAAGGTCACGAAGTCCAGCGGCTCGAAGGCCTTGTGGCGATCACCGGGCGGCAGTTTCAGCAGCAGCACGCCGCCGAGCGCGACCAGCGCCAGGCCGAGTTCGAACATGTACAGACCGCGCCATTCGCCGAACTCGAGCAGATCGGTCGAGAACACGCGTGCCAGCGGCAGCGCGAGCTGCGCGATGCCCAGGCCGATCACCAGGCCGCGCAGGCGATGCTTCTGCGGAAACGCCTGCAGCATGTAGTACAGGCCCAGCGTGTTGAGCGCCGCGCCGGCGATGCCATGGCCGGCGCGCACCGCGATCGCCGAGCCCAGATCGTTGACGAACAGATGCGCCAGCGTGATCAGCGCATAGAGAATCAGGAACGCCTCGGTGAACAGCCGCAGGCCGAACTGCTGGCGGAACTTCACCAGCAGGATGTTCATCGACACGTTGGTCATCACGTAGGCCGCCGGCAGCCACGCGATCTCCGATGCATACGCGCCCAGCGCGCCCTGTAGGTTGACCAGGTTCGCGGTGACCAGCGCGTTGCCGAGACCGCCGGTCATCGCGACGATGAAACCGACGATGCCGAACGCGATGCGACGCCGCGTGGAATGCAGCGGCGTCGACGGCGAGCCCGGCATCATCGGTCGCTCGTGCGGCGCCCAGTCGCGCGGTGCGTAGCGATGCGCGCGCAGTGCGGCCCGATCCGGAACCGCAGCAGGCGGCGTGGAGGGCGGCGGACTCGACATGACGCCAGTCTGGGCCGGTGCCGGGGTCAGAACAAGACGGCCGGCGGCATGCATCGTTCAAATGCGCCGGCGGCGATTTCACGTCACGGTGACCGCAGGTGCGCGCACGCGAGAGGCGGGCGTCAGCGCCCGATATAGCGCGGCGCGCGCTTGTCGAGGAAGGCCTGCATGCCTTCGCGCTGGTCGGCGCTGTCGAACAGGCGTTCGAACAGGCGACGTTCCAGTGACAGGGCGGTTTCCAGCGGCACATCGGCGCCGAGGCGCATGGCCTCGCGGATCGCCTGCACGGCCAGTGGCGGCATCGTCGCGATCTGCGCGGCGATGCGCACCGCTTCCTCCAGTGCGTCGCCGGGCGGTACGAGACGTGAGACCAGATTGGCCGCGTACGCATCGCCCGCCGGGATGTGGTCGCCGGTCAGCGTCCACAGCAGCGCTTTGTAGCGGCCCGCGGCGCGCAGCAGGCGCTGGGTGCCGCCCGCGCCCGGCATGATGCCGACGCGGATCTCGGGCTGGCCGAAACGTGCGTCCTCGGCCGCGACGATCAGATCGCAGGCCAGCGCGAGTTCGCAGCCACCGCCCAGCGCGTAGCCTTCGACCGCCGCGATCACCGGCTTGGGCGACTGCCGCACCACGTGGAAGACGCGGTCGGTATCGAGACGTTGGTGGTCGGTCGGGGACAGCGTCGCCATCTCGCCGATGTCGGTGCCGGCGACGAAATAGCCACCACTTCCGGTCAACACGATGGCGGCGACGGCAGGATCAGCGCACGCCGCCTGCAGCGCCGCGATCAGCTCGGTCTTGACCTGCAGGTTCAGCGCATTGCGCCGCGCCGCACGTTCGATGCGCACGATCGCGACCGCATCGCGGATTTCGGTGGCGACGAACTCAGCCATGCGCGCGTGTCCCGATGTGTTGCGCCTGGACCTCACGACGCAGCCACGGCGACACCCTGTAGCGGTCCTCGCCATACGCCGCAGCCAGATGCGTGAGGACGGCTGCGAAATAGGGCAGGCCGTCCTTCCGAGCCCAGGCCAGCGGTCCGAGGGGATAGTTCACGCCGCGGGTCATCGCCGCGTCGATGTCGTCGGCGGAGGCGAGGCCCTGCTGCAGGCCATCCGCCGCTTCGTTGACGAGCATGGCGACCGTGCGCGCGACCACCAGACCGGGCGCGTCGTCGAGCACCGAGACGCGCTTGCCGAGTGCCTCGAACAGCCCGACGGCCGCGTCGCGCGCCCGTGTGTCGACATGTGTCGGAAACGCGAGCGCGATCCGGGTGGCGGCGGCGTAGTCCAGCGCGAGATCGAAGACCGCCACGGGCTCGCCCGCTTCGAGCGAACGCGTGGTCGCGGTGCGCCCGTCGGTCAGGGCGAGGGCGAGCCCATCGACCCGCAGCAGGCCGGGGCCGTCACCGCGCGTGACCGCGATGCCATCGCGCCCGTCGAGCAGCGCGACCAGCGCCTGCGCCGCGCCCAGGTCGCCTTCGATACGTACCTGCGACGGCCGCGTGCCGGTGGCATCGTCGGGCCGCGGCGCATCGGCGGCTTCGCGATAGTCGAAGAATCCACGGCCGGACTTGCGCCCCAGCCAGCCGGCATCGACCAGCGACTGCTGTACGAGCGACGGGCGGTAGCGCGGATCCTGGAAGAAGGCGTCGTAGACCGAGCAGGTGACCGCGAAATTGACGTCGTGGCCGATGAGATCCATCAGTTCGCACGGGCCCATGCGGAAGCCGCCCGATTCGCGCAGCACCGCATCGAGCGTGGCCGGCGTCGCTGCGCATTCCTGCAGCAGCCGCAGCGTCTCGCCGTAGAACGGACGCGCGATGCGGTTGACGATGAAGCCCGGTGTCGAGCGGCATACCACCGGCGATTTCTTCCACGCACGTGCGGTCGCGACAAGTGTGTCGACGACCGCCGGTGCCGTCGCCGGGCCGGCGACGACTTCCACCAGCGGCAGCACGGTCGCCGGGTTGAAGAAGTGCAGCCCCGCCACACGCGTCGGGTGGGGCAGGCGCGCGGCGAGCGCGGTCACCGACAGCGACGAGGTGTTGGTGGCGAGGATCGCGTCGGCGGGCAGGGATTCGGCGTACGGCGTCAGCGCGGCGACCTTGGTGTCGAGGTTCTCGACGATCGCCTCGATCACCAGTCCAACATCGGCGGTCCCGGCGCTGCCGTCATCGGCGTGGATGCGCGACACGATCGCATCGCGCGTGGCGGCGTCGAGCTTGCCGCGGGCGACGCGCTTGTCGAGGCCGGCGTGGATACGGGCGATGCCGCGCGCCAGCGAGTCCGCATCGGCATCGCGCAGCAGTACGCGGTGGCCGGCGGTCGCAGCGACTTCGGCGATGCCGCCGCCCATCGTGCCTGCGCCGATGACGATGACCGCCCGATGCAGGGGCAGGGCGTTGCCGTGCGTGTCAGCCATCGGCAGGCACCGTGGCGGCAAAGGACGGCCGTGCGGACACGTCGGCGAACCAGTCCGCGAGTGCCGGGGCGGAGGCGCGCCACTCGCGCGCCGCGAACCGGTAGTCGAGGTAGCCGAGCGCGCAGCCGATCGCGATGTGTCCGACTGCGAACGGTGCGCCGGCCAGTGCCGGAGCCTCGCGTTCCAGCTGCGCGATCACTGCATTCGTCTTCAGGACGAACGCATCGCACAGAGGATCGGACGGCACATCACGCTCGCGCTCGTTGCGCCACAGCACCAGCAGGTCGAGGGCACCATCGCCGAAGGCCTGCCAGCGCAATGCATCCCACCGCAGGCCCGGCGCCCGCGGAAACAGCTGTCCGTCGAAGCGATCGTCGAGGTACTCGCAGATCACGCGCGAGTCGAACAGGCGTCCGCCGTGCTCGAGTACGAGCGTCGGAATCTTCGACAGCGGGTTGTCCTGCATCAGCCGCTCATTGGGCACCCGCATCGCGGCGACCGAGCGCTCGAGCGTGATCGCCTCCACGCAGCCCAACTCATGCGCGCAGACCAAGACCTTGCGGACGAACGGCGACTTCGGCGACCAGTGCAGTTTCATCAGACGACTCCGGTGGCGCGCAGCGCCGCGATGCGCTCGGGACTGTAGCCGAGCGTGGCGAGGATCTCGTCGCTGTGCTGTCCGAGCAACGGCGGCGCGGTGCGCGGCCTGAGCGCGGCGTCGGTGAAGCGCATCGGTGTGCCGATCAGCGGCACCTCGACACCGGCCGGATGCGCGGCGTGCTGCAGCATGCCGCGTGCGACGACCTGGGGATCAGCCAGCACTTCGGGCACCGTGTTGATCGCGCCGCAGGGCACGCCGACCGCATCGAGCGCGGCCACCAGATCGGCGCGCGTCCAGTTCGCGAAGGCGTCGCGCAGCAGCGCCGACAGCGCGCCGATGTTGCGCACGCGGCCCGCATTGCTGGCGTAGTCGCCCTCGGCCCATTCGGGATGGCCGAGCACATCGCAGAGCTTGACGTACTGGCGGTCGTTGCCGACGACCAGGATCACGTCGCCGTCGCTGCAGGCGTAGACGTCCTGCGGCTGGATGTTGGGATGGGCGTTGCCATTACGTTGCGGGGTGTCGCCCGACACCAGGTGGTTCATCGCCTGGTTAGCGAGCGTCGCGACCTGCACGTCGAGCATGCTGATGTCGATCGTCTCGCCTTCGCCGCTGCGGTCGCGTTTGGCGACGGCGGCGAGCACGGCGACGGCGGCGTACATGCCGGTCATCAGGTCGACGATCGGGATGCCGACCTTCTGCGGACCACCGCCGGAACGGTCGTCGCGCTCGCCGGTGACGCTCATCAGCCCGCCCATCGCCTGGATCAGGAAGTCGTAGGCGGGCTGGTCGCGGCGGGGGCCCGTCTGGCCGAAGCCAGTGACCGAGCAGAAGATCAGCCGCGGATTGATCGCGCGCAGCGCATCGGCGTCGAGGCCGTAGCGCTTCAGCGTGCCGACCTTGTAGTTCTCCAGCACCACATCGGCGTTCTGTGCGAGTTCGCGCACCAGCTGCTGGCCTTCGGGCGTGTCGATGCGGATCGTGATCGAGCGCTTGCCGGCATTGACCGCCAGGTAATAGCCGGCCTCGCGGGTGTCGTGGCCCTCGGCGTCCTTGAGGAACGGCGGGCCCCAGGTGCGCGTGTCGTCGCCGCTGCCGGGGCGCTCGACCTTGATCACGTCCGCGCCCAGGTCGGCCAGGATCTGCCCGGTCCACGGCGCGGCCAGGATGCGGCTCAGATCCAGCACCTTGAGGTGCGACAGCGGGCGTTGGTCGGGCGTCATGGGGCGGGCGATCTCCGGCGGGTGTCCGGTGGACTGTAGAAAGGTGGGCCGCGGCTGCCTACGCGCCAGATGCGCAAGGCTGGCATGCCGTCCGCGACACATCGCGGCCACGGCGGCGCGGGTGCATCAGCGGCCGGTGAACACCGGCGCGCGCTTCTCGCGGAACGCGGCCTGCGCCTCGCGTGCATCGTCCGTGCGCCCGATCGCCGCGGTCATGTCCTGCTCGTAGCGGTACCCGTCACGCAGGCTCATGTCCTCGATGACGTTCATCGTGTGCTTGCCCATGCGCGTCGACACCGGACTCTTGGCGGCGATGCTGCGGGCGATCTCCAGGGCCGTCGGCAGCAATGCATCGTGCGCGGTGCAGGCCTCGACGATGCCCAGCCGGTACAGCTCCGCGCCGTCGACGCGATGTCCGGTCAGGGCCATGCGGCGCAGACGCGAGTGTCCGAACAGGCGCATCGCATGGCGACAGCCGCCGAGCAGGCCCACGTCGACTTCGGGCAGGCCCAGCGAGGCACGCTCCGACGCGACCAGGATGTCGGCCGATGCGACCATCGCCAGACCCGAACCCAGCGCGGGGCCGTTGATCGCGACGACGACGGGCTTGGCGCATTCGCGGATCGCATGGAAGCACTCGCGGGTGCGGCGCGCGTGCGCCGGCAGGTCGCCGGGACCCTTGATGACCTCGGCGCGCCCCTTGAGATCGGCGCCGGCGCAGAACACCTTGCCCGTCGCGGTCAGCAGCACCACGCGGACGTCGTCGCGTTCCGAGATCCGGTCCAGCGCCAGCGTGAGTTCGTCGTTGAGCGTGCGCGTCAGCGCGTTGACCGGCGGCGCATCGAGGGTCAGGGTCGCGACGTGGTCGGCGATGTCGACCTGGAGCTGGGTGTAATCGTCCATGTGGCGTCTGCAGCCCGTGCCGGTGAAGACGTCCGAGTCTAGGCAGGCGATCGATGCCCCACGATGCGGGTGCCCGCAGAGCAGCTTTGCGGATTCGCGCAACACGGCGTCACGCCGCGCCACGCCCTCAGTCGTACAGCGCGGCCGGGTTGTCGACGAGGATCCGCTGCGCGAGCGCGTCCGGTGTCCAGTCGCGGAACAGGGCCAGCAGGTCTGCCGCATCGGGCGCCGGATCGACGCGCAGATGCGGCCAGTCGCTGCCCCACAGCAGTTGCGCGGGATTGGTGTCGAGCAGCACCTGGTGAAAAGGCTGCCCGCGCGCGATCTCGGTGCCCGGCAGGTTGCGGTAGGCGCACAGCTTGATCCAGGCATGGCCGTCGTCGAGCAGTGCACGCAGCGTGGCGAAGCCGGGCGCATCGATGCCGGCCTCGACCTCGAAGCCGCCCATGTGATCGATCACCACGGTGACCGGCAACGCGCGCAGTGTCGCGTCGATGCCGGGCAGCACGGCCGTGTCGGTCCACAGTTCGGCGTGCAGGCCGGCGTCGGCCATCGCGGGTGCCAGCGCGACCAGATCATCCAGACCGGCGCTGCCGGCGAAGTTGCCGGCGCCGCTGCGATGGCTGAAACGCAGGCCGCGCACGCCGCGCGCGCGCAACCCGGACAGATCGCGCTGTTCTTCGGCGCGCACGACCATCACGCCGCGCAGGTGCGGTGCCGCCTCGAGCACATGCAGCAGCAGCGCGTGGTCGGGCCCGTAGGCGCTGGCGTGCACCAGGACGCCGCGTGCGAGATCGAGCCGCTGCAGCAGGGCGAGGTAGGCGTCGAGCGGTGCTTCGGGCGGGGTATAGCTGCGCGCGCCGGCCAGCGGAAACGCCGCGTATGGGCCGAACACGTGCGCATGGCAGTCCCAGCCCGTGCTCATCGCAGCGTCGCCTGTGGCAGGTCGAACGCGGGCGTGACGCCTTCGGGCAGGGGAATCTCGTGTGCGTTGAGCGTCATCGCGACCATCGTGTAGTAGCCCACCAGCGCGGTCAGTTCGACCACGGCCACGGTGCCCAGCATTGCGAGCGCACGTGCATACACTGCGTCGGAGACCGAACGGTGCGCATTGAGTTCCGCGGCGAACGCGACGACGACGGCTTCCTCTTCGATCAGACCGTCCGGCACTTCACGCGCGAGCAGAGACTCGATCACCGGCGTTTCCAGCCCGATGCGTTCGCTCTCCAGTCGATGCGCATACCATTCGAACGGCGAGTTGCAGGCGCGTCCGGTGACCAGGATCGCCAGCTCCGACTGGCGCGGCGTCAGCGAGGTGTCGTAGCGCAGCAGCGCACCGAGCGCCTGCCAGCGGTCGGCGAGCTCGGGATTGTGCAGTGCGGCCCGCAGCGGGCCCTGGATCTTCCCGCGCGGCCCGGACACGATGCGGTCGTACACCGCGCGTTGCGCGGTCGACATGTCGTCGGGGGCGGGCAGGGGAATGCGGGGCATCGTGACTCCGGGCAGCGGCGACATCGACACGTCGCGGAGCGACGACCCTAGCCCGCACGCGCTCGACGATCCAGCCCGCGGCCTGCAAGCCAGCTATGCGCCGGTGGACGCTTGCGGACGCTCGCGATGCCAGATGCCGGTCTCGGCCATCTCACGCACGATGGCCTCGATCTGCGACGCGACCGCGGCGACTGCGCGGCCCGGATTCTTCGAGCGCGCCATCGCCATCGAGATCGTGCGCTGCACGGGCGGGTCGGTGATCCGGGCCGCCTGCAGCGAACCGTCTTCCAGTTCGTGCCACACCGCGTGGATCGGCAGCACGGTGTAGAGCCCGTCGCGCGCGGTGAGCGATTTCTGCAACGGCAACGAGTCCGCCTCGATCGCCGGCGACAGTGCGATGTCGCGCTGCCGGGCGATGCTGTCGAGCGCACGCCGCAGCCCGTTCGGCGCGCTCGGCAGCACCAGCGGCAGGCCGTCGAGACGGTCGAAGGCCACGGTCTTGTTGCGCGTGAGCGCATCGCGGCGCGGGCCGATGAGATAGCTGTCGACGACGGCGAGCGACTGCTCCATCTCGTGGGCGGACATGCCGTAGCGGTAGAGGATGGCGATGTCGATGCGCGCATCGGCCAGCCACTCTTCGACCTGGCCACCGGAGCCTTCGAGGATCTTCAGGCTGACGCTGGCGAAGCACTCGCGCAGCGCGGCGAACAAGGGTGCGGTGATCGTCTGCGAGATCGACGGCAGCAGCCCCAGCGTGACCCGGCCGGTCGGTGCGAGCGCCTCGCCACGAATGTCGGCATCGAGCAGCGCCGCATCCGCCAGCAGCGCCTTGACCCGCGGAAAGACATGCGCGCCCAGCTCCGACAACTGCACGCCACGGCCGGTGCGGGTGAACAGGCGTGCGCCGCAGTCGCGCTCCAGTGCGTTGAGCTGGCGGCTGAGCAACGACTGGTTGCTGTCGAGGAACAGGGCCGCGCGGGTGATGCTGCCCAGCTCGGCGATCGCGACGAATGCGCGCCAGCGATGCAGGTCGGACGCGATGCCGATGTCGAACTCGGTGGGTTTGGCCGCTTGCATCGCCGATCCTGATGGAGACGCAAGCCGGCATGCGGCCTACGTGTGTTTCGAGGTTGTGCAGCGTACGCCCGCACCCGGGTCGCGCCAAGACGACACCTTGCGTTCTGCATCCGTGTCGCGGTGCACGCGCCGCGTGTCCTGCGAGAGCGGCAGCGACACAACAACCGGGAAAAATGCTGTGCTGCAACAATCATCGGAGCAAGGCCGCCATGTCTCGCATGGCATAGCTGGATTGTCCGCGGACTCCGTGCGCCGGCCAAAAACCCACCGATAGACTCCGTTACGTCGAGACGCCATGGCCTGCGCCACACCGTCTCGCGCCACGACGAGGGAGGTGTGGAATGCAGCGTGTCCAGCAAGTCGCCATGCCGCGTACGCGGCCGGGTCTCGATCGACGGATCCCGATTGCCATGACGCGATCCGACGACGTCCACGCCGTCGATACCACGCCGGCCACCCGATGGTTCCACCGGCGCATGCCGGTGCCCTGACGCCCCGTCGTTCGACCGAAAGGCCGGGTGCAGGACGCCCCGACCGCACCCGTTGTTCCGACACCTCCGCCAGGCCTCGCAGCCCGGACGGCGAGCCGTGCACGCCTGTCCGCAACGCGATGGAACCCCCTGCCTCGCGACGCGGCGGACGCGCTGGAACCACTGCCCGCACGGATGCCCATCCGAACACGACAACCAGATTGAAGGGGATGTGCGAATGAGACAGACGATAGCGAGCGTGACGATCTGCGCCGGCATGGTGCTGAGTGCATCGGCCGCCGCGCAGCAGCCGCAGACGCCGCCGGAGCCCGCGCCCGCGCCTGCGGCGGCCCCCGCCGCTGCGACGCCCGCCGCGAAAGCGCCGCTCAAGCCGATCGGCCTGTACGGCATCGTCGACGTCTTCGTGACCACGGGCGACTACGGCAACGGCACACGCACACGCGTCGATTCCAACGGCGCGCGCGCCAGCCGGCTCGGCCTGCGCGGTGGCAAGGCCATCACCGATGACCTGTCGGTCCAGTACACCTATGAGATGGGGCTGGATCTGACCCACGCCCGCAAGGCGGACCGCCACCGGGTGTTCAACCGCCAGGCCTGGGTGTCACTGGTCAGCGAGGACTACGGCATGCTGCGCGTGGGTCGTCAGAACACGCCGCAGTTCATCATGCTGGGCAAGTACGACGCCATGGACGCGACCACGCAGTCGTCGGGTCTGTTGAATCTGGCGCCGTTCAATCCCCGCTACAGCCGTCTGGTGTCGTACTTCACCCCGAAGATCGCCGGCGCGGTGACGCTGCAGGCGCATTACGGCCTCGGCGAACGCCTGTTCAACGGCAACCGCACCAACAGCTGGCATGTCGCGGCCGAATACGAGAAAGGCCCGGTCGGTCTCGGTGTGACCCACGAGCACGTCAAGGATCTGGGCACGGCGACGGTCGAAACCGACTACACGCTGGCGGGCGGCAGTTACGACTTCGGCCGCTTCAAGGTGTTCGGTGGCTACCACCACGTCACCACCAGCAACGCCAGCCGCGAGGCCGACACCTACTCGACGTCGGTGCTCTACCGCATGACGCCGGTCGACACCCTGTCGCTGGGTTACAGCGTCCTGTCGGACCGTCTGCCCGCAAACAACGACGCCAGCCAGGTCGGCCTGCTGTATCAGCGCTTCCTGCGTCCGCAGACGGTGATCTACGCCGGCGTTGCACACATCGACAACCGCAACGCGGCCCGCTTCACGCTCAACGGCTCCGCGGTCGCGGGCACACCGCTGACCGAGCCGGGCTTCAATCCGCAGGCGCTGCAGCTGGGCTTCCGCCATGCGTTCTGATCCGAGCCCCTCTTCCGCTGCCGGTACCGACGGCACATCCGCGCCGCCGTGCGCGCTGGCATTCTTCGCTCCAGGAGACATCGCATGAGTCACGACGCAGCGCCCCAGGCACACCAGGCTTCCGATACGAAGACCATCCGCCGGGTCGCCATCTCCAGCTGGATCGGCACGACGATCGAGTTCTACGACTTCCTGCTCTACGGCACCGCCGCCGCGCTGGTGTTCGGCAAGCTGTTCTTCCCGGAAAACAGTGCCACCGCCGGCACGCTGGCGGCGTTCGCGACGCTGGCCGTGGGCTATATCGCCCGCCCGCTCGGTGCGGCCGTGTTCGGCCACTACGGCGACAAGGTCGGCCGCAAGAAGATGCTGCTGCTGACGCTGATCCTGATGGGCGGTTCGAGCACCCTGATCGGCCTGCTGCCCACCTACCACAGCGTCGGCATCCTCGCGCCGATCCTGCTGGTGCTGTGCCGGCTGGTGCAGGGCATCGCCATCGGTGGCGAGTGGGGCGGCGCGGCCCTGATGGTCGTCGAGCATGCCGGCGCGAAGAACCGGGCGTTCTGGGGCAGCTTCGCCCAGATCGGTGCGCCGACCGGCGTGCTGCTGTCGACCGGCGTGCTGGCGATCATGACCCAGCTGCCGCCCGAGCAGTTCGAGAGCTGGGGCTGGCGCGTGCCGTTCCTGCTCAGCGTGTTCCTGCTCGTGATCGGCTATTACATCCGCACCAGCGTGTCGGAAAGCCCGCTGTTCGCCGAAGCCAAGAAGAGCGAGCAGGGCGTCGCCAAGGTGCCGTTCGTCGAGTTGATGCGCGCGCCGGGTCCGCTGTTCAGCGCGATGGGTGCGGGTCTGGGCGCGTTCGTGATCCAGGCGGTGATGCTGCTGTTCGGTCTGTCGCATGCGATCAGCGTCGGCTTCGACCGCAGCGACGTGCTGCTGATCCAGGTCGTCGGTTCGGCCGAGCTGATCGTGCTGGTCGTGGTGATGGCGGTGCTGGCCGACAAGGTGGGCCGGCGTCCGGTGGTCATGGGCGGCGCATTGCTGTCGGCGGCCTGGGCCTTCCCGATGCTCAACCTGATCAACACCGGCGAGCTGTGGGCGCTGATGCTGGCCGTCGGCGTGGGCACGATCGCGCAGGCGGCGATGTACGCGCCGCTGGTCGCATTCCTGACCGAGAAGTTCAAGCTGCGCACCCGCTACACCGGCGCGTCGCTGGGCTACCAGGGGGCGGCGCTGATCGGTGCCGGCTTCACGCCGATGATCGCCACCGCGCTGAAGGCCGAGTTCGGCGGCACGTTCGCCGTGTCGATGCTGTTGCTGGTCACCAGCCTGATCTGCGCCGGCTGCGTGTATTTCGCCAAGGAAAGCCAGCACAACGACCTGCGTCACTGATGGCGCGGCGACGCGCGTCGCCGCACCGAACCATGCGCCCGGGTGCCGGGCGCATGGCGTTCTGCAAGCCCTGCCGTTCAATGGAATCCACGTGTCGATGAACCACCCTGCCTTCCGTGGCGCGCCCGGCGCCCGACACCGCCGCCTGCTGGTGCGCGGCGACGTCCAGCTCGACGTGATCGTCGAAGGTGCCGGTCCCTCGATCGTGCTGCTGCCCTCACTCGGGCGCGATTCGGAGGATTACGACACCGTGGCCGCCGGGCTCGCCGGACACGGGTTTTCGGTCCTGCGACCACAACCGCGCGGGCTGGGGCGCAGCCATGGGCCGATGCTCGATCTGACGTTGCGCGACTACGCCGACGACATCGCCTTCGTGATCGCCGAGCTGTCGCAGGGACCGGCGGTGATCGTCGGCCATGCCTTCGGCAACTGGGTCGCGCGCATGACTGCCAGCGTGCATCCGAAGCAGGTGCGCGGAGTGGTGATCGCGGCTGCAGCGGCCAAGCGCTATCCGGCGCAGCTGACGGCCAGCATCCAACGCATCGTCGACCCGACAGTCGGCGATGCGGAGCGTCTGCAGCATCTGCAGTCGACGTTCTTCGCGCCGGGCAACGATGCGACCGTCTGGCTGACCGGCTGGCACGAATACGTGCGCGACAGCCAGTTCGCCGCGCACAAGGCCACACCGCAGGGCGACTGGTGGGCCGCGGGTGACGTGCCGTTGCTCGACCTGCAGGCCGCGGACGATCCGTTCAAGCCCGCCGACAAGCGGGAAGAATTGCGTGACGAACTCGGCCCGCGTGTCTCGATCGCATGCATCGAGCGCGCGAGCCACGCATTGATCCCCGAGCAACCGGAACGCGTCGTCGAGGAAGTCGTGCGCTGGGTCCGGACGCTGTGATGCACGTCGGCGCGATCCCAACCGGAACGAGGTACGCACGTGATGCATGAGGTTTTCATCTGCGATGCGGTGCGCACGCCGATCGGCCGCTACGGCGGTGGCCTGGCGCCGGTGCGTGCCGACGACCTGGCTGCACTGCCGCTGCGGGCCCTGATGCAGCGCAACCCGCAGGTCGACTGGTCGCGGCTCGATGAGGTGTTCCTCGGCTGCGCGAACCAGTCCGGCGAGGACAACCGCAACGTCGCACGGATGGCCGCGTTGCTGGCCGGACTGCCGGTCGAAGTGCCGGGCGTCACCGTCAATCGTCTCTGCGCGTCGGGCATGGACGCCGTGGGCGCCGCGTTCCGCGCGATCGCCAGCGGCGAACTCGAACTGGCGATCGCCGGCGGCGTGGAATCGATGTCGCGTGCCCCGTTCGTCATGGGCAAGGCCGAGACCGCGTTCGGGCGCACCCAGGTGCTGGAAGACACGACGATGGGCTGGCGGTTCGTGAATCCGGCGCTCACCGCGTTGCACGGCACCGAGACGATGCCGCAGACCGGCGACAACGTGGCCGCCGATCATGGCGTGTCGCGCGCGGACCAGGATGCGTTCGCGCTGCGCAGCCAGCAGCGGGCCGCGCGTGCGCAGGCGGCCGGATTCTTCGCCGACGAGATCGTTCCGGTAGAGGTCGACACGCGCAAGGGCACGACGATCGTCGATCGCGACGAGCATCCGCGGGCCGACACCACGCTCGAGGCCTTGCAGAAGCTCAGGCCGGTCAACGGCCCCGACTGCAGCGTGACCGCAGGCAACGCATCGGGCATCAACGACGGCGCAGCCGCGATGATCCTCGCCTCGGCGGGCGCGGTGCGGGCCCATGGCCTGACGCCGCGCGGTCGCGTGCTGGGCATGGCCAGCGCCGGCGTCGCCCCGCGTGTCATGGGCATCGGGCCGGTGCCTGCCGTCCGCAGGCTCTGCGCGCGCCTGCAGATGTCCGTGGCGGACTTCGATGTCGTGGAACTCAACGAGGCCTTCGCCAGTCAGAGCCTGGCGGTACTGCGCACACTCGGGCTCGCCGACGACGCACCCCAGGTCAATCCGAACGGCGGCGCGATCGCACTGGGCCACCCGCTCGGCATGAGCGGTGCGCGCCTCGTATTGACCGCGTTGCATCAGCTCGAAGTGCAGCAGGGCGATCGGGCCCTGGCCACGATGTGCGTCGGTGTCGGCCAGGGCGTGGCCCTGGCGATCGAGCGTGTCCGATGACACGCATGCCGCACTTCATCCGCAATCTGGATCCAACGTCATGAACCACCGCACGATCGGCCGCACCGGTGTCCGCGTTTCGCAGCTGTGCTTCGGCACGATGTCGTTCGGCTCCTATTCCGACGCCGACGCATCGAAGGCCATGTTCGCGCGCTGCCGCGAGGCCGGCATCAATTTCTTCGACTGCGCGAACTCCTACGCAGGCGGCCGGTCGGAAACGATCCTCGGCGCCTGCATCGCCGAAACGAAGTCGCGCGACGACATCGTGCTGGTGTCGAAGGTCTGCCGCCCGATGGGGCCGGGCGTGAACGATCGCGGCCTCTCGCGTCATCACATCATGCGCGAGGTGGAGCAGAGCCTGCGCCGGCTGCAGACCGACCGCATCGACTTCTACTTCATGCACCACTACGACCCGCTGACGCCGGTCGAGGAATCGCTGCGCGCGTTCGACGACCTGCAGCGGCAGGGCAAGATCCTCTACCCGGCGGTCAGCAACTGGGCCGCCTGGCGCATCGCCAAGGCGCTGGGCATCTCGGAGCGCGAATCACTGGCGCGCTTCGAGCTGGTCCAGCCGATGTACAACCTGGTCAAGCGCCAGGCCGAAGTCGAGCTGTTTCCGCTGGCCGAGTCGGAGCAGCTGGGTGTGATCGTCTACAGCCCGCTCGCCAGTGGTCTGCTGACCGGCCTGTACGGCGTGGATCGCAAGCCCGAAACCGGCCGCCTCAACGAGGCGCGTTACTCGCAGCGCTATGCCGACCGCATGAACTACGAAGTGGCCGACCGCTTCACCGCGTTCGCGGCCGAGCACGGCGTCCATCCGCCTTCGCTGGCAGTGGCCTGGGCGATGTCGCACCCGGCCGTGACCGCGCCGATCATCGGCGCCGAAACCGTCGAACAGCTCGACGGCTATCTCGGCGCGCTGGACATCGACCTGACGCCCGAGCTGCGCCAGCAGATCTCCGATCTTTCGTTCGTGCCCGATGTCGGCACCGAACGCACCGTCGACTGACCCGGCGTTCCTCCCCCCTTCGCCGGTCCGCCGGCGACGCCGTACTGCTCTGAAGGAGTTCCCATGCACAAGACCCACCTGCTCATCGACAACCAGGACGTCGCGACCGACGACTATCTCGAAGTCCGCGATCCCGGCCGCACCGCCGACATCGTCGGCCTGCTCGCACAGGGCACCGCTGCGCATGTCGACCAGGCCGTGCAGGCTGCGCATCGCGCGTACGCGGGCTGGCGCGACACGCCGCTGTCGCAGCGCCAGGCGCTGCTGACGCAGGCCGCCGATCTGCTCGCGGCCGAAGGCCCGGGCGTGGCCGAACTGATGGCGCGCGAGTCCGGCATGCTGGTGCCGACCAACAAGGCCGAAGCCGGCATGTCGGCCGCGATCATCCGCGACAACGTCGATCTCGCCACGGAATTCCTGAAGCCGCTGCAGGTCGAGGACGAGGCCAGCTGGGTCAGCGTCGAGAAGCGCTCGATCGGCGTGATCGCCGGCATCATTCCGTGGAACGCGCCGATCATCCTGACCATGCGCAAGCTCGCGCCCGCGCTGGTCTGCGGCAACACGCTGGTCCTCAAGCCCGCGCCGACGGCAGCCCTCGGCCTGTCGGCGCTGCTGAAGAAGATCGCCGCGCTGTTCCCGCCCGGCGTCATCAACGTCGTGCACGGCGGCGCCGAGGTCGGCACGGCGCTGACCACGCATCCGCTGGTGCGCAAGGTGTCGTTCACCGGTGGTGGCGCAGTCGCGAAGGCGATCATGAAAGCCGCAGCGGACAGCATCAAGGGCGTGCAGTTCGAACTCGGCGGCAACGATCCAGCGATCGTGCTGGCCGATGCCAACCTCGACGACGTGATCCCGAAGATCGTCGGCGGCGTGTTCCGGCGCTCGGGCCAGTTCTGCTTCGCGGTCAAGCGGATCTACGTACAGCGGCCGATCTACGACGCGTTCTTCGAGAAGTTCATCGCCGAGGTCGACAGGTTCAAGGTCGGGCACCCCCTCGCCGAGGGCGCGACCTTCGGCCCGGTCAACAACCGCGCCCAGTTCGAGTATCTGCAGGGTCTGGCCGAGCGCACCCGCGCCGCCGGCGCCGAGCTGATCGAACTGGGCAGCAAGCTCGACGCCAGCACCTGGGACGACGGCTACTACCTGCTGCCGGCCGTGGTGAAGCACGCGGCGCCGGATCTTGAGGTCGTGGTCAACGAGCAGTTCGGTCCGATCATTCCGATCGTCGCCTTCGACGATGTGGAAGAGGCCATCCGTCTCGCCAACGACAGCGAGCTGGGTCTGGCGTCCAGTGTCTGGTCGCGCGATGCGGATCAGGCCGTCGCGATCGCCAGTCGCATCGAGGCCGGCATGACCTTCATCAACAACGCCGGCACGTCGCGCATCGGCCAGAAGAACAGTCCGTTCGGCGGCGTGAAGCAGAGCGGCATCGGCCGCGAGAGTTCGGAAGTGGGCCTGTCCGAATACGTGGAGTACCACGCCATCAACTTCCACAAGTGAGCGGGCCGGTCGCAGGAGACACACCCATGCATATCCCCACGCTTCAACTGCTGATCGACAACCAGGATGTCGAGACCAGCGACTATCTCGAGGTCCGCGATCCGGGCCGCTTCGCCGATGTCGTCGGCCGCGCTGCGCAGGCCGATGCGAACCATGTCGATCTCGCCGTGCAGGCCGCGCATCGCGCGTTTCCGGGCTGGGCGGCGACCCCGTTGGAATCGCGCATCGAGCGCGTGCTCGCGGTCGCCGATCTGCTCGAATCGATGGTCGACGAACTGGTGCCGATCGTCGTTGCCGAGTCCGGCCTGCTGCCGCAGGAAATCCGCATGGAGATCGCCGGCTCCGCATTCGCCACCCGCGACAATGTCGATGCCGCCCGCGTGTTCCTGCAGGTCAAACGCGTCGAGGACGACACCAGCTGGGTGACGGTCGAGAAGAAGCCGGTCGGCGTGATCGCGGGCTTCGTGCCGTGGAACGCGCCGATCGTGCTGATGATCCGCAAGCTCGCGCCCGCACTGGTCTGCGGCAACACCATCGTCATCAAGACACCGCCGACCACGCCGCTCGGCGTGGGCACGCTGCTCAAGCGCGCGGCCGCACTGTTCCCGCCGGGCGTCATCAACGTGCTGCACGGTGGCAGCGACACCGGCTCGGCGCTGGTCGCGCATCCGCTGGTGCGCAAGATCTCGTTCACCGGCGGCGGCAAGGCGGCGACGGCGATCATGAAAAGTGCCGCCGATACCATCAAGAGCGTGCAGTTCGAGCTGGGCGGCAACGATCCGGCGATCGTGCTCGACGACATGGATCTCGATGCGCAGATGCCGACCCTGGTCGCCGGAACCTTCCATCGTTCGGGTCAGTTCTGCTTCGCGGTCAAGCGCATCTACGTCCCGCGCGCGATCTACGACACCTTCTTCGAGAAGTTCAGCGCGCAGGTCGCGAAGTTCCGCATCGGCCATCCGCTCGATCCGCGCACCACGTTCGGTCCGGTCAACAACGCGGCGCAGTACCGCTACGTGCAGGACCTCGTGGCCCGGGCGAAGGACAGCAGTGCGACGGTCGTGGAACTCGGCGAACCGGTCGATCCCGACACCTGGCAGGACGGTTACTACCTGCGCCCGGTGCTGGTGAAGCATCCGACGCCGGACCAGGAAATCGTCACCTGCGAACAGTTCGGCCCCGTCGTGCCGGTGATCCCGTACGACAGCGAGGACGACGTCATCGCGATGGCCAACGACAGCGAGTACGGCCTGGGCTCCAGCATCTGGAGCACGAATTTCGAGCGTGCGGTCGGCATGGCGCGGCGCATCGAAGCGGGCATGACCTACATCAACAAGAACGCGCAGTCGCGCCTCGGGCGTCGCTACATGCCGTTCGGCGGTGTGAAGCAGAGCGGCATCGGCACGGAGAACGGCGAACTCGGCCTGGCCGATTACGTCGAGTACCACGCGATCAACTTCCACACATGAACCAGCTGACCCGTCCCGTGATCGAGACCGCCCCGGGAGGCGGTGATTCGGGTGCGATGCGTCGCGAGGAGCACGCCGTGAGTCGTCATCAACTGCTGCAGGGCAAGACCGCCATCGTGACCGGCGCCGCATCGGGGCTCGGCCATGCCATCGCCGCGCTATTCCACGACCAGGGCGCGCGCGTGATCGTCGCCGATCTCAACGGCGAGGCCGCGGAGGCAGTGGCCGCGACGCTCGGCGGGGATGCGCATGCGGTGCAGGCCGATGTCGCCTCGGAAGCCAGCATCCGCGCGCTGGTGGACGCCACGGTGTCGCGCTTCGGTGCGATCGACGTGCTGGTGAACTGCGCCGGCGTGCCGCAGGTCTACACCGCGATCGAGGATCTGGACGAGCGCCACTGGGACCGCATCCTCGGCGTCAATGCCAAGTCGATCTTCCTGGCCTGCAAGCACGTCGTGCCGCACATGAAACAGGCGGGCGGCGGCACGATCGTCAACATCGGTTCCATCGTCGGCGTGCGTCCCAAGCCGGGCCAGAACGCCTATTGCGCGTCCAAGGCCGCGACGATCGCGCTCAGCCAGTCGCTCGCGCTGGAGCTGGCGTCGAGCCACATCCGGGTCAACGTCATCAATCCGGGCGCGGCGGAAACGCCGATGCTCGGCGGCTTCCTGGACCCGGCCAAGACCTCGCTGGAAGACGCCAAGAAGTTGTTCGCCGGGAATATCCCGATGGGCTCGCTGATCCAGCCCGACGACATCGCCGAAGCGGCGCTCTATCTCGCCTCGTCGCTGTCGAAGCAGGTCACCGGACTGGTGATGAACGTGGACGGCGGGCGCGGCGTCTGAGGTGACCGCAGTATCGCCGGACGCATCCGACGATGCTGACGGACCGCATCGGGCTCAGTGCCCGGCAGCGGGACGCGCCCCCGGCTTGTCGTGCACGCCGAGCCGTTCGACCAGTGTCGCGCTCGCGGCATTGAGGCCGAGCACCTCGACGTCGACGCCGCGTGCGCGCAGCTTCATCACCACGGAATCGAGAGCGCCGATCGCGCTGAGATCCCAGAAGTGCGCGTGTGTCAGATCGATCACGACGCGCGGGACCGGTTCCAGCAGATCGAAGGCATCGCCGAACGCGTTGGCAGACGCGAAGAACACCTGGCCGCGCACGGTGTAGCGACGCGTGCCATCGGCGTCGAGCACGTCCTCGACATCGAGCAACCGGCCGACGCGCCGGGCGAAGAACAGCGCCGACAGCAGCACGCCGGTCAGCACGCCCTTGGCGAGATCGTGCGTGGCCACGGTCACGACGACGGTGCTGAGCATCACGACGCTCGATCCGGGCGGATGCCGGCGCAGGTCCCGCAGCGACTGCCAGCTGAAGGTGCCGATCGACACCATGATCATCACCGCGACCAGTGCGGCCATCGGAATCATGCCGACCCACGGCCCGGCGAACACCACCAGGGCCAGCAGCACGGTGCCGGCGACCAGCGACGACAGCCGCCCGCGGCCACCGGATTTCACGTTGATCACCGACTGGCCGATCATCGCGCAGCCGGCCATGCCGCCGAGGAAACCGGTGGCGATGTTGGCCGCGCCCTGGCCCACGCATTCGCGGTGCTTGTCGCTGGGCGTGTCGGTCATGTCGTCGACGATGCGCGCGGTCAGCAGTGATTCGAGCAGGCCGACCACCGCGAGCGTCGCCGACACCGGCAGCACGATACGCAGCGTCTCCAGCGTCCACGGCACGTCGGGCAGCAGGAACACCGGCAGGCTGTCGGGCAGCGCGCCCATGTCGGACACGGTGCGCACGTCGATGCCCATTGCGGCGACGAGCACCGTCATCGCGACGATCGCGACCAGCGGCGACGGCACCGCGCGGGTGAGGCGCGGCAGGCCGTAGATGATCGCCAGCGCCGCCGCGCACAGTGCGTACACCGTCCACGGCATGCCGATCAGCTCCGGCAGCTGCGCGGCGAAGATCAGGATCGCCAGCGCGTTGACGAAACCGGTGATCACCGAGCGCGACACGAAGCGCATCAGCGATGCGAGTTTGAGCACGCCGGCGAGGATCTGGAACGCGCCGGCGAGCAGGGTCGCGACCAGCAGGTACTGCAGGCCGTGATCCCGCACCAGCGTGACCATCACCAGCGCCATCGCGCCGGTGGCGGCGGAGATCATCGCGGGTCGGCCGCCGACGATCGCGGTGACCACGGCCATCGAGAACGAGGCGTAGAGACCCACGCGTGGATCGACGCCGGCGATGATCGAGAACGCGATCGCTTCGGGAATCAGTGCGAGCGCGACGACGAGTCCGGCGAGCACGTCGCCGCGGATGTTGCCGAGCCATTGCTGGCGCAGCGGAATCTTGGAATGCATGGAAAAGCCCTGACGGGGCCGGACACGCAGCGGTGTCCGGCAGGATGACGGTGCATGGGATAGCGCGGCGTCGCCCGATGGGCGGCGCGGAAGCGGCGGCTATGGTGGCGTGGTCGTCATCGAAGGGCAGGGGCGGGTGACGCGAAGGCGCGCAGTCTAGCGCAGGCGGGCGGCGCTCAGTCCTCGCCGATGTCCTCGTTCCAGACGTCCGGGTGCGCGGCGATGAAGCCGCCGAGCAGGTCCACGCACTCCTGGCTCTGCATGTCGATCACCTCGACGCCGGCCTCGCGCAGCCAGTCGATGCCGCCCTGGAAGGTCTGCGACTCGCCGACGACGACGGTGCCGATGCCGAACTGGCGCACGAGGCCACTGCAGTACCAGCACGGCGCGAGTGTGGTGACCATGATCGTGTCGCGATAGGAGCGCTGACGCCCGGCCTTGCGGAAGGCATCGGTCTCGCCGTGGATCGACGGGTCGCTTTCCTGCACGCGGCGGTTGTGGCCGCAGCCGAGCAGGCGGCCGTCCTGGTGATACAGCGCCGCGCCGATCGGGATGCCGCCTTCGGCGAGGCCCTGCCGGGCTTCGGCGATGGCGGTGTCGAGCAGGGCGCGGTAGTCGGGCGTGGCGATCATGCAGGCGGTCATCGGAACATCGGGCCCGCGAGTCTGCCTGTCGCGCCCGTCGCGGTCGAGCGTGAGACGCCGCGGCAACTTCTTAACGAGCGCGTGGCAGAATCCGTGGCCCCCAAAAGCGCGATGCAAGAACACCTATGGAATGGCTGTCCGACCCCACGATCTGGATGGGGCTGGCGACCCTGGTAGTCCTCGAGATCATTCTCGGCATCGACAACCTGGTGTTCATCGCGATTCTCGCCGACAAGCTGCCGCCGGAGCAGCGCGACAAGGCCCGTGTGATCGGCCTGTCGCTGGCATTGCTGATGCGGCTGGTGTTGCTGGCGCTGGTGGCGTGGATCGCGGGCCTGATCACGCCATTGTTCACGGTCTGGGGCAACGACTTCTCCGGGCGCGATCTGATCCTGCTGGTCGGCGGCGTGTTCCTGCTGTTCAAGGCGACGATGGAGCTGCACGAGCGGCTCGAGGGCCAGCAGAGCCAGACGAGCACCAAGCGCGTCTACGCCTCGTTCGGTGTCGTGCTGACCCAGATCGTCGTGCTCGACGCGGTGTTCTCGCTCGACTCGGTGATCACCGCGGTCGGCATGGTCGAGCACCTCGGCGTGATGTACGCGGCGGTCACCATCGCGATGGCGGTGATGCTGCTCGCCAGCAAGCCGCTGACGAACTTCGTCAACAAGCATCCGACCGTCGTCGTGCTGTGCCTGGGCTTCCTGCTGATGATCGGCTTCAGCCTGGTCGCCGAAGGCCTGGGCTTCAAGATTCCGAAGGGCTATTTGTACGCGGCGATCGCGTTCTCGATCCTGGTGGAAGCCTTCAACCAGTGGTCGCGTTTCAATCGCGAGCGGCACGCGCAGCAGCTGCCGTTCCGCCAGCGCACCGCCGATGCGGTGTTGCGACTGCTCGGCACGCGCCCGACCGCGCACGTCGAGGACGGTGCGATCGAGGTGCCGCAAGGCGAGGGCGAGGAACGGCTCGAAGCCGCCGAACACGACATGATCCGCAGCGTGCTCACCCTTGCCGAGCGCCCGGTGTCGAGCGTGATGACGGTGCGCAGCGACATCGAGTGGATCGACGCGACGCGCGGCATCGAGCACGCGACTGCGCGCCTGATCGAATCGCCGCATACGCGCCTGCTGGTCTGCGACGGCGAACTCGACCAGATGCTGGGCATCGTGCAGAGCGGTGATCTGCTGTCGAGCGTGCTGCAGGGGCGCGCGCTGAACGTCACCGATTTCGTGCGCGAACCGCTGGTCGTGCCGGAGGGCACGTCGACGCTGCGCGTGCTGGAGCAGATCCGCGCGCATCCGATTCCGCTGGCGGTGGTCGTCGACGAATACGGCAGCCTGGAAGGCATGGTCACCGCGAACGATCTGCTGGCGACGATCGCCGGCGATCTGGTCGACACCCAGGACGCCGACTACGCGGCGAGCCGCGGCGACGACGGCATCTGGCTGGTCGACGGCTCGATGTCGCTGCAGGATCTGGAGCAGACGACGGGCATCGTGCTGCCGCGCGAGGCGACCTACGTCACCCTGTCGGGCCTGGTGCTGCACCTGCTCGACCGCATGCCGGTCGAGGGCGACACCGTGACCGTGGGCGCCTGGCAGCTGCAGGTCGAATCGCTGGAACGGCGCCGCGTGGGCAAGCTGCGGATCGCGCCGGTCGCGGATGAGGGATAATCGGGCCATGAGCGACGAATCCAGCAAGCCCGGCACCACCCATTTCGGTTTCCGCGACGTCCCCACCGGGGAGAAGCAGAAGCTGGTCGGCGAGGTGTTCTCCTCGGTCGCAGGCAACTACGACCTGATGAACGACCTGATGAGCCTCGGCATCCACCGGGTGTGGAAGCGCTACTTCGCCGCGACCGCGCAGGTGCGCACCGGCGACCGCGTGCTCGATCTGGCCGGCGGCACCGGCGACATCGCCGCGCTGCTCAAACCCCGTGTCGGCGACTCCGGCGAGCTGGTGCTCGGCGACATCAATGCGTCGATGCTGCGCGTCGGCCGCGACCGCATGACCGACCGCGGCAACGTGCGCGGCTTCGAGTACGTGCAGTGCAATGCCGAGACGCTGCCGTTCCCGGATGCCAGCTTCGATCTGGTGACGATCGCCTTCGGCCTGCGCAACGTGACCGACAAGGACGCCGCGCTGCGCGAGATGCTGCGCGTGCTGAAAGTTGGCGGCCAGGCGCGCGTGCTGGAGTTCTCGGAAGTGAAGGCGGACTGGTTCAAGCCGATCTACGACTTCCATTCCTTCCAGATCATGCCGCGGCTGGGCAAGCTGTTCGCGCGCGACAGCGACAGCTACCAGTACCTGTCGGAGTCGATCCGCAAGCATCCGCCGCAGGACGCACTCAAGGGCATGATGGAAACGGCCGGTTTCGCGCGCTGCAGGTACCGCAATCTGAGCGGCGGCATCGTCGCGATCCACGACGGTTACAAGGCCTGATGTCGTAGCCCCGCTTCTCGGGCAGAAGCTGCTGCATCTCGTTGACCGTCGCCCCAGCTGTCGCCGGGGCGACGGCGGCATTGCGATTGCTGCGATGCCGGGGTGCGGTCCCGATTTCAGCGGGATCGCAAACGCCTTTTCAGTCTGCCGAAGTTCCCCCATCCGCCGGCGACGCCGCCGCCAGTGCGCGCCATTGCGGCATCAGGTGCAGGGCACCGACGCGCTGCAGATAGTCGTGATCGACTTCGGTGCCGTTGACCAGCGCCGAGGCCACGTGCACCGCGCCGGTGATCCAGAACGCGCCCGACATGCGGGTCGGATGCTGGTGATAGGCAACGGCTTCGACGATCGGTGTCGGCAGTCCCCACAGGCCCAGCAGATACGCGCCGGCGATGCTGGGCGGCACGTCGCCGAGACTGTCGGGCGGCAGCAGACGGCCGACGTCGGCGAGCAGGCCCGCGGTCGCGGCCACGCCGGCGCCGCTGCCGGGCAGGATCTGGCCGGCCAGCCACGACGTGCGCAATGCGCGCTCGCGCATGCTGTCCATGTCCGGACCGGAGGCGAAGACTTCGCTGGCCAGCACCAGCCGGCGCAGCGCGTCCTGGCCCAGGCGCACGACCGCGGTGCGCAGGTCGCCGATCTCGCGGCCGATCGCGTAGTACGCGGAATTGCTCAGGCGCAGCACGCGCGCGGCCAGTGCCGGATCCTGGGCGATGATCGCGGTGATCGCATGCGTGCCGGCATCGGGATCGCGCAGCAGGCGGGTCAGCGCGAGGTACTGCTTCGGCGCCGACGGCAATGCACCGATGCGTTCGATCGCGCGCTTGAGCTGTGCGTCGTCGAGCAGGTGCTGCAGGTCGAGCACGCCCTTGACCGCGTCGATGACGGTCTGCGCGTCCAGCGGTTCGGGCAGCACGCGATGCGCATGCTCGAGCGCATCGACCGCGCGCGCGTTGTCGCCGGCCTCCATCAGCACGACGCGCACCGCGTGCGGGTGGCGCACGCGCACTTCGTCGAGCAGCAGGCGGCAGCGGCTCCAGCCGCTGTCGGCGGTGCACACCAGGGCATCGGGATCGAGATCGGCGGCCGAACCGGTCGCACCGTCGCCGAGCGGCAACCAGCTGACCCGCCAGTCCAGACCGCGCGTGGCGATCTCCGCCTGCAGGCGTTCGACCTCGTCACCGCGCTCCCACGCTACGACCAGATGCACGGTGACTCCTTGCGCGATGGGAAGAGGCGGGATGATAGCAACGCGTCGCGTCCGCGCTCAGCCGGATGCGGCATCCAGCGGCAGCTGCAGCACGATGCGCGTGCCCGAGGGCGATGACGTTTCGTCGAACCGCAGTCGCGCCAGCGCCGCGCGCTCGCGCATCGCCGTGCGACCGAAGCCCGGCGCGGCGGCGAGATCGTGGCCGCGGCCGTCGTCGGCGATCGACAGGACGAGCACGTCGTCCTGCCGGAACAGATCGAGCCGCACGCAGCGCGCGCCGGCGTGGCGCAGCGCGTTGGCCAGTGCTTCCTGCGCGATGCGGTAGGCGGCGATCTCGGCGCCCGGCAGCGCGCGTGGCAGCGCGACATCGGCGTCGAAGCGCACGTCCACTTCGCCGCGCGGCACGCCGTCGGCGAGTCCCTGCAGCGCGGCCGGCAGGCCGTGGCTCGCGAGCGCCGGTGGATGCAGGCCGTGCGATACCGCGCGCACGCGCGCCAGTGCCGCCTCGGCGAGCACGACGACGTCGTCGGCGAGGGTTTCGCGCGGGTCATCGCCCAGCGCCTGCGACAACGTGCGTGCGCTCATGCGCAGTGCGCTGAGGATCTGGCCGAGGTCGTCGTGCAGATCGCGGGCGAGCGCGCGCCGTTCGGCGTCGATGCGGTCCATCCAGTCGGGCGCGCGCTGCGTCATGAGGTCATTCGATCCTGGCGATGGTCGCGCGTCGGCGTTCGTAGCCGGCCAGCCATTGGCCGAAGTCGGCCAGCGGCAGCGCCTGCGAGTAGTAGAAACCCTGCACCTCGTCGCAGCCGAGCTTGCGCAGGAAATCCGCCTGCGGCGCCGATTCCACGCCTTCGGCGGTGACCTGCATGTCGAAGTTGCGCGCAATCAGCAGGATCGAGCGCACGATCGCCGCGTCGCCGCGATCGTCCATCACGTCGCGCACGAAGCTGCGATCGATCTTGACCCGGTCGACGGCGAGGTGATGCAGCATCGACAGCGAGGCGTAACCGGTGCCGAAGTCGTCGTAGGCGGCCTTGACGCCACGCTGGCGCAGCGCCTGCAGCGTCGCGGCGGCGGCGCCGTCGTCGCGCAGCGCGATGGTCTCGGTGAGTTCGAGTTCCAGCGACGATGGCGGCAGGCCGCTGCCGCGCAGCGCCGAATCGACCTCGTGCAGGAAATCCTCGTGGCCGAACTGCGACGGAAACAGGTTCACGCTGACCGTCATCGCGTGGCCGTCGACCTTGGGCCACGTGGCCGCGTCGCGGCAGGCGCGGTCGAGAATCCACCAGCCCACGGTCGCGGCGATGCCGCTCATCGCCAGCGCTTCGATGAAGCTCACCGGCATCAGCAGGCCGCGCTCGGGATGGCGCCAGCGCAGCAGCGCTTCGGCGCCGGTCGGGCGGCCGGTCTCCAGATCGATCTGCGGCTGGTAGTGCAGTTCGAATTCCTGCTCGCTGGCGGCGCGTCGCAGTTCCAGGTCGAGCCGGCGGCGGTCGATCGCCTCGGTGCGCATGCTCGGCTCGAAGCGGCGCAGCATCTGCCCGCGGCTGCGCTTGGCGTAGTGCATCGCGAGCTGCGCGCGCGCGACCAGTTCCAGACTGTCGGTCGCGCCGTCGTCGTCGGGCGTGCCGGGAATCAGCGGTCCGGGACTGGCGTCGTCGTCGGCCGCATCGAGCAGCACGCCGACACAGGCGTCGAGATGCACGCGGTGCATGTCGACTTCGCAGGGCTGGGCGAGGTCGAGCAGGATCGCGTTGAGCAACGCTTCGGTCGCGCGCGGCTTCTGCCCGTTGACCGACAGCGCGATCGCGAACTCGTCGCCGTCCAGGCGCGCCAGGAACGCGTCGACCGGCAAGCGCGCGAGCAGGCGCGCGGCGACGACCTGCAGCATGGTGTCGGCCATGCCCGGACCCAGCGTCACGCTGATGGAGCGGAAGTTGTCGAGCCCGAGCACCGCGACCGCGGTCGGCACCTGCTCGGCGCGGCGCGTATCGAGCGCACGCAGCAGGCCGGCGCGGTTCGGCAGGCCGGTCAGCGGGTCTTCTTCGGCACGGGTCGCGTCGAGCAGGGCCTCGACGTAGTCGGACATCGCTTCGTCGTTGGGCGGTGTACTCATGCCGCTTCGACGACCACGTCGGGCACCGCCGCGGCGATGCGCGTGTGCAGCCACGCCAGCGCGTCGCGGTAGGCCTCGGCGCCGCGGCCGGTGAGCGGCGCGTTGCCGGCGATGCTGCGCGCATCGCGCAGACGGGTGTCGACCGGAATCGCGTTCGACCACACCAGGCCTTCGTAGCCCGCGTACAGATGTTCGAGACTCTGGCGGCCGCTGCCGGTGCGGCCGTCGTAGAGCGTCGGCAGGATCGCGCGCACCAGCGGCCGCTTGCGCGAACGCTCGACCATGTCGGCGGTGCGCAGCATGTCGGCCAGGCCGTGCAGCGCCAGCGGATCGGTCTGGGTCGGTACGACGAGGCAGTCCGCGGCGGCCAGCGCATTGACCATCAGCAGGCTCAGCGTCGGCGGGCAGTCCAGCAGCACGTGGTCGTAGAGGGCCGACACGCCGGCAAGCGCGCGCTGCAGCGCCATGCCCAGGCCCGGCTGGGTCGCACTGCGACGCTCCAGCGTGGCCAGCGCCGGCTGCGCGGCGACCAGACGCAGACGTTCGATGGCGGTGGTGCGCGACAGGCCGTCGAGCGACGGCGTCTGCGCGACGAAGACTTCGTGGGTGCCGATCGGCGGCGGCTGGCGCGGCACGCCGAAGGCGCGGGTCATCGAGGCGTGCGGATCGAGATCGACCACCAGTACGCGCGCGTCCCCGGCGAGGTTGCGCGCCAGGCACAGCGTGGTCGTCGTCTTGCCGACGCCGCCCTTCTGGTTCGCGATAGCCCACACCCGCACGTCAGTACGCCCCTGCCGCGGGATCGGCGGCGTCGGTCGGCGCGGCGGCCACCGCGACCGTGGCCGCGGACTGCGGCACGGCGTCGGGCCCCTGCGGCGCGGCGAGGATCACGAGCATGACGCGGCGATTGGCATTGCGACCTTCCACGGTCGCATTGTCCGCGATCGGCTGGAATTCGCCATAGCCCACCACGCCCAGTCGCGGCTGGGCGATGCCCTCGGCCGCGAGGATGTGGACGACGCTGGCCGCGCGTGCGGTCGACAGTTCCCAGTTCGACGGGAACGCGGCCGTGCGGATCGGCTGGTCGTCGGTGTAGCCCTCCACGCGCATCGCATTGGGCACGTCGCGCAGCACCGCGGCGACCTTGCGGATCGTGGCGCTCGCAGTCGTGCTGGGCGCGGCGACGCCGCTGGAGAACAGGATGTCGCTCTGGATCTCGACTTCCAGATAGTTGTGTCCGCGGCGCAGCGTGACCAGGTTCTTCTGCACCAGATCCGACAGCGCGGCCTGCAGGTCGCGGCCCAGCGAGACCAGCTCGCCTTCGCCCTCGCGCTCGCCACGGCCGGTGCCGTCGAACTGGCCGCCCTGGGCCTGCGATTGGGGACCGGTCGCGTAGCGCGGCATGTCGATGGCCTGCTGCAGACGCTGCTGGATCATCGAACTCGCCGGCGCCGGGCCGTTCTTGGCGGCGGCGGTCATCAGCGACGGCCGGTCGTAGGACGAGCCCAGGCGCTGGGTCTTGCCCAGCTGCAGCGGGCTCATCGAGCGCGGCGGTCCACCGAAGGCCGCGTTGAGCGAGTCGGAGACCGCGCGGTACTTGCCTTCGTTGACCGAGGAGATCGCGTACATGACCACGAAGAACGCGAGCAGCAGCGTCACCAGGTCGCCGTAGGGGATGGCCCAGGCTTCATGGTTGGCGTGTTCTTCGTGGACGTGCTTCCTGGCCATGGGTCAGTGCACGTAGCCGGCCAGGCGCGATTCGATGTTGCGCGGGTTCTCGCCCTGGGCGATCGCGATCAGCCCCTCGACGATCATCTCGCGTTCTTCGGTCTGCGCATTGATCAGCGCCTTGAGCTTGTTGGCCATCGGCAGCAAAAACAGGTTGGCCGCGCCGATGCCGTAGATCGTCGCGGTGAACGCCGCGGCGATACCGCCACCGAGCTTGCTCGGATCGGCGAGGTTCTTCATCACCGCGATCAAGCCCAGCACCGCGCCGATGATGCCCAGCGTGGGCGCGTAGATGCCCATGCCCTCGAACACCTTGGCCGCGGCCAGGTCGCCCTGGCTCTGGTGGTGCATGTCGGTTTCGAGCACGGCGCGGATCGAATCGGGCGCGATGCCGTCGACGACCATCTGCAGGCCCTTCCTGGTGAACGCGTCCTGCTGCTCGGCGACCTGCGACTCCAGGCCCAGCAGACCCTGCTTGCGCGCGGTGTTGGCCCACTCGACGAGGCTGGCGAGAATCGCCGCGCGGTCCTGGGACGGCGGCTTGAACACCCATTTCGTGATCTTCATGGCCCGCTTGAAGGTCACCAGACTGGTCTGCAGCAGGATCGAGGCGACGGTGCCGCAGATCACGATGACGAACGCGGCCGGCGACCACAGGCTGGACAGACCCGCACCTTTCAGCACGCTGCCGATCAGCAGCGCGACGAGCGCGAGGATCACACCGATGACGCTGAGCTTGTCCATGGAGTCGTTAACGGTCGCGTTGGGGATTTCTGAAGAGGGGATATGCACACGGGCACGCCCCGGCATCGGGCCTCCGGGGCGACGGATTTCCGTCGGCGGGGGTCACGGGGAGAGGGGATGCAAGAGACGGGCCGCGGGGCGGATCACGCGCGGCGGATGGATCCAGCCTGCGTCCGCAAGCGGCGGGACGGCGTCGGTCCGCTCAAGCTTTGAGGTCGAGCCGGGAACAAGGACTGACGTCCTCACACCCTCACGCGTCATCGGCTGACGGCAAACTCAGTCGCGCCCGTCGTCGAACCTGTCCGGATCCCGCTTCCAGTCCGACAGGCGGGCGCGCAGGCGGACCATGGCCTGGCCGTGGATCTGCGACACGCGCGATTCGCTGACCGACAGCACGGCGCCGATCTCGCGCAGGTTGAGTTCCTGCTCGTAGTACAGCGACAGCACCAGCGCTTCGCGTTCGGGCAGGCCTTCGATGGCCTCGACCAGGGCGGCGCGGAAGGCGTCGTCCTCGAACGCGCGTGCGGGGCTGGCCGAATCGCGGACCGCGAGGCGGGCCTCGCCGTCGTGTTCTTCCAGATGCGCGTCGAAGCTGGTCAGCTGGCCGCGGGCGGCGTCCTCGACCAGACGGTGGTACTCGTCGAGGGTGATCTCCATGTGCGCGGCGATCTGTGCCGGCACCGCGCTGCGGCCGGTCTCCTGCTCGACGCTGCGCACGGCGGCGATCATGTCGCGATAGCCGCGGTGCACCGAACGCGGCGTCCAGTCGCCGCGCCGCATCTCGTCGATCATCGCGCCGCGGATGCGGATCGATGCATAGGTCTCGAAGGTCGCACCGGGATCGGACTGGTAGTTCCGCGCCGCGTCGATCAGGCCCAGCATGCCGGCCTGCACGAGGTCCTCGATCTCGACGCTGGGCGGCAGCCGCGCGGCGAGGTGGTGGGCGATGCGGCGCACCAGCTCGCCATGACGCTCGACGATGTCCGCCGGCGAGCCGGTCTGGGTCGCGCGGTAGCAGGCGGTGGCGGTGGCGTTCATGCGGGCAGGCCTCCGGTGGACTGGGCGCCCGAGGCGACCAGCCGGTCGACGAAGAATTCGACATGGCCGCGCGCGACCGCCGGCGACTGCCAGCTGCGTGCGCGACGGGCGATCCCGCGATAGGCGACCGCTGACGGCGCCGACGGGAACGCGTCGACGACGGCTTCCTGCCGCTGCACGGCGCGGCGCAGCCACTCGTCGCGCGGGATTGAACCCAGATGGTTGAGGGTGACGTCGAGGAAACGCGCGGTCACCCGCTGCAGCTTCTCGAACAGCGCCGGGCCCTCGCTCGCGTCCTGCACCTGGTTGCACAGCACCTGCACGCGCTGCACGCCGCGGTCGCGGTTGAGCACCTTGATCAGCGCATAGGCGTCGGTGATCGATGCGGGTTCGTCGCAGACCACGACGATCACGTCCTGCGCGGCCTGGCAGAACGTCAGCACGCCATCGGCGATGCCGGCGGCGTTGTCGACGATCATCGTGTCGATCGAACGGTCGAGTTCGGAGAACGCGTGCACCAGGCCCACGTGTTCCTGCGGGGAGAGCTGCGCCATGTGCTGCTTGCCGGAGGCGGCCGGCACCACCATGAGCCCGTTCGGGCCTTCGAGGATGGTGTCGGCGAGCTCGCAGCGGCCGGCGAACACGTCGGCCAGGGTGAAGCGCGGCGACAGGCCCAGCATCACGTCGACGTTGGCCAGGCCCAGATCGGTGTCGAGCAGCAGCGTGCGCTGGCCGGCGTTGACCATCGCCGCGGCGAGGTTCACCGAGGTCGTGGTCTTGCCGACGCCGCCCTTGCCGCTGGCGACGGCGATCACGCGGGGTGCGGCGGTAGCGGGTGCGGCATCAGACGGCATGACGGGTCTCGAACGCATCGGTGGCGGCGGTGTCGGCGACGGGTGCGTGGCGGCCGGCAGCCATCGCCTGGGCGATGCGCAGGCGGTTGCCCGATTCGATGTCGGCATCGGCGTTCTGGCCGTCGGCGGTGTAGGCGATCGGCAGCCCGTTGCGCACGGTGACCGACAGCGCCGAACCCAGATAGCCGGTCTCGTCGAGCTTGGTCAGGATCAGGCCTTCCGGCGAACACGGCCGGTAGCGGCGGATGACCTCGTGCATGTCCTGCGGATTGCCGTTGGCCGACAGCACCAGCAGGCTGCGGACCTTGCGCGCGGTGCGCAGCCACAGGATCTGGTTGAACAGGGCGCGATCGTTGGGCGCGTAGCCGGTCGTGTCGACCAGCACCAGCGGATAGTCGGCCAGCTGGGTCAGCGCCTGCTGCAGGCCGGACATGCCGCGCGCTTCGCAAACGGTGATGCCGAGCTTGCGGCCGTGCGCCTGCAGCTGCTCGTGCGCGCCGGGACGTTCGCAATCGGTGGTGATCAGGGCGACGTCGCGAGCGCGATGGCGGGCGGCGAACCGTGCGGCCAGCTTGGCCGCGGTGGTGGTCTTGCCGGCGCCGGTCGGACCGACGAGCGCGATCACGCCGCCGTCGTCGATCGGCTCGCAGGCGCTGACCTCGAGCGTGCGCGCCAGCGCGTCGAGCATCGGGCCCTGGATCGCATCGACCGGCAGCGCCGGATCGAGCTGGGCGGCGACCGACTGCGCCAGCGCGTCTTCGCAACCGAACGCACGCAGCGCATCGAACGCGGCGGCGCGCGCCGGCGAACCGCGCAGACGCTCGCGCTCGAACTGCGCCATCTGGGTTTCCATCAGCTGGCGCATGCGCGCCATCTCGTCGCGCATCGCGGTGATCGCGGGCGCTTCGAGTTCCGGCGCCGGCACCAGCGACAGCGCCGGTGCGGTGGCGACCGCGGGACGTGGGGCTTCGAAAGGCGCTTCGATTGCAACGGATTCTTCGATCGCCATCGGCTGCGGCGTCTGCGGCATGCGCGTGGTCAGCATCGCCGCGAACGACGGCGCCTCGTCGGCGATGAGCGCATCGAGTGCATGGGTGTCGTCCGCGCGCAGTTCGGCGTTGGCGGCGGCGAAGGTCGCGCGCGTCGGCGAGGCCGGCTGCAGCGGCAGGCTGCGCGCGACCTGCGCCACGGCGGCGGCCGGGCGGATCGCCGAAGTGAGTTCGGCCAGCGTGGGGCCGTCGCTGTCCTTGAGGCGGGCACGCGCGCGGTCACGCAGTGCGGCGGTGTCGGCGGGTGCGGCGACGGGTGCGGCAATCGGCGCGTCGACAGGCGCAGGCTGACGGCCGTGTCCCAGCGCCGCGGCGAACGCGGCGGCGGGATCGACGATGGTGCGTTCGAACACGGTGCGCGCAGGCGCGACCGGCGCGGGTGCCACGACAGGCGCTGCAGGCGTCGGGATTCCGGCATCGGCGACCGGCGTCTCGTCGGCTTCGGCTGCGCGCAGCACACGGGCCAGCGCGGCCTCGTCGTAGCCCAGGGAGGCGACCACCTCGATGCCCTCGGCGACGCCGCGGGTCGACAGGATCACCGCATCGGGGCCCAGCGCTTCGCGGATCTTCCGCAGCGCGGTGCGCATGTCCGGGGCGATGAAACTCTTGATCTTCATGGTCCTCTCCGCGGCTGCCGGGTTTCCGGCGCGCCGACCGTGTCAGTGGCGGGCAATGGAGCCGCGGGTCATCCCACGGCGCCGACCAGACGCAGACGCTTGTCTTCGGGAACCTCGGCGTAGGCGAGTACGGACAGCGACGGAACGCTGTGCCGCACCAGCCGCGCCACCGAGGCGCGGACCCCACCGGGAACGAGCAGCACGGCGGGTTCTCCGCGGCTCTCCTGGCGGGTGACGCACTCGCTCAAGTTCTGATGCAGACGCTCGGCGAGTCCCGGTTCGAGCGCTGCGCCCTGGCCGTTGACCGAGTCCTGCAATACCCGTTCCAGCTGCGGCGCCAGGGTGTAGACGGGGAACTCCTCGGCCATGCCGTTGAGTTCCTGCACGATGAAACGGCCCAGCGCCACGCGCACCGCGGCGGTGAGCTGCGCCGGGTCCTGCGTGTGCACGCCGTGCTCGAGCAGGGTTTCGACGATCTGGCGGATCTGCCGCACCGGCACACGATCGGCCAGCAGCGACTGCAGTACCTTCACCACCACCGACAGCGGCAGCAGCTTCGGCGTCAGGTCTTCGACGAGCTTCGGCGTCGCCTTCGACAGCGTGGACAGCAGCTGCTGCACTTCGTCGTGGCCCAGCAGTTCGGCGCTGCGCTCGCGTACCAGATGCGAGAGATGCGTCGCGACGACCGTGGCCGCGTCGACGACGGTGTAGCCGAGCGATTCGGCATGCGCGCGCTGGCTCGGCAGGATCCACGTCGCGTCGAGACCGAAGGCCGGGTCCTTGCCGGGAATGCCATCGAGCGGGCCGAACACGCGGCCCGGATCGAGCGCGAGTTCGCGGTCGGGATGGACCTCGCCGCCGGCGACCGGCACGCCGTGCACCATCACGCGGTACGCGCCGGGTGCCAGTTCGAGGTTGTCGCGCACGTGCACGGCGGGAATCAGGAAACCGATGTCCTGGGTGAGCTTGCGGCGCACGCCTTTGAGGCGCGCCAGCAGCTCGCCGCCCTGGGCCTTGTCTACCAGGGCGATCAGTTTGTAGCCGACTTCCAGCGCCAGCGGCTCGACCGGGCGGATCTCGTCCCAGCTCAGTTCGGCCAGTGGCGAGGCGGCAGTGGTCGCGGCGACGGCCTCGGCCTCGCGCTTGGCCTGCGCTTCGGCTTCGGGCGCGCCGCGCAGCTTCCACGCGACGAACCCGAGGATGCCGGCCAGGATCAGGAACGGCAGGTTCGGCATGCCCGGGATGATGCCGATCAGGCCCATCAGCACGGCCGCGACGGTGAGCGCGCGCTGGTGGCCGAAGACCTGCTTCGACACCGCCTCGCCCATCTCCTGCTCGCCGGTCGAGCGGGTGACGAGCATCGCGACCGCGGTGGCGACCAGCAGCGCCGGCAGCTGCGCGACCAGGCCGTCGCCGATGGTGAGCAGCGTGTAGGTGCGCATGGCTTCGCCGAAGCTCATGTCGTGCGAGAGCACGCCGATCAGCACGCCGCCGACCATGTTGATGACCAGGATCAGGATGCCGGCGATTGCATCGCCGCGGACGAACTTCGAGGCGCCGTCCATCGAGCCGTAGAAGTCGGCTTCGTCGCGGACTTCCTGACGGCGCAGCTTGGCTTCCTCGCGGGTCAGCACGCCGGCGTTGAGGTCGGCGTCGATCGCCATCTGCTTGCCGGGCAACGCGTCGAGGATGAAGCGCGCCGAGACTTCCGAGATGCGGCCTGCGCCCTTGGTGACGACGACGAAGTTCACGATGGTCAGGATCGCGAACACGATGATGCCGACCGCGAAGCTGCCGCCGATCACGAAGTGGGCGAAGGACTCGATGACCTTGCCGGCCGCGCCCGGGCCCTCGTGGCCGTGCAGCAGCACCACGCGGGTGGAGGCGACGTTGAGCGCCAGACGCAGCAGCGTGACCAGCAGCAGCACGCTGGGAAAGATCGAGAAGTCCAGCGGCTTGCGCACGTAGACAACGGCCAGCATCACCACCAGCGACAGCGCGATGTTGATGGTGAACAGCGCGTCCAGCACCGGCGGCGCCAGCGGAATGATGATCATCGCCAGCAGCGCCAGCACGACGACCGGCGCCGCGGCACCGGCCTTGATCGCGCCGAACGCGCCGCCGACGGAGACCCGTCCCGGTTGTGCGCTCATCGCGCCGGTCCGTTGACGCCGTTGCCGGCCGTCGGGTCGTAATCGACCGCGCCTTCGGGACCGGCGTCGAGCTCGGCCAGCGACGGCATCGGCCCACGGCCGGGCGCCCAGGCGCGGAGCTGGTACACATAGGACAGCACTTGTGCGACGGCGGCGTAGAGCTTCACCGGGATTTCCTGATCGACCTGTGCCTGCCTGTACAAGGACCGTGCCAGCGGCGGGGCCTCGACGATCGCGATGCGGTGCTGGTCGGCGATCGCGCGGATCGCCAGCGCCAGTTCGTCGACGCCCTTGGCCACGACGACCGGTGCGCGCATGTCGCCGTCGGCCTTGTACTTCAGCGCGACCGCGTAGTGGGTCGGGTTGACCAGGATCACGTCGGCCTGCGGCACGGCGTCCATCATCCGCCCGCGCGACATCTGCGCCTGCACCTGGCGCACGCGCGCCTTGAGTTCGGGATTGCCTTCGCTTTCCTTGTACTCGTCGCGGATTTCCTGCTTGGTCATCTTCAACTTGTTGCGGTACTGGATGTGCTGCCAGGGCACGTCGATCAGCGCCAGCACGCCCAGCGCGCCGACCATCGCCAGCAGGGCGTTCATCGCGGTGTCGATGCCGCCCGCGACCGACTGCTCCAGCGACGCCAGCGGCATCGACAGCAACGACGAGAACGCGTGGTAGACCATCAGCATGCCGACGCCGCCGATCAGGATCACGCGCAGCAGCGAGCGCACGAGTTCGGCGGCGCCTTCCTTGCCGTAGATGCGGCCCAGGCCGGTCTTGGGATTGAGGCGCTTGAAGTCGGGCTGTAGCGACTGCCCGGCGAAGCGCAGGCTGCCCATCGCCGCCGGCGCGATCGCGCAGGCCAGCAGCGCGGCGACGAACAGCGGCGTCATCGCCAGCAGCAGCTGCCCGAACAGGCCGGCCGCGTGCGGCAGCAGACGATCCTGGGTGCCCAGCATCGACGCATCGATGGTCAGCGCGCCGCGCATCCAGTCCATGCTGGTCGCGCCGATGCTGCCGGCGGTCGCCTTGAGCGCCAGCACCGCGCAGCCGAGCACGGCCACGTTGGCCAGCTCGCGCGAACGCGGCACGTTGCCTTTTTCCCGCGCTTCCCGAAGCCGTTTTTCGGTGGGAAGTTCGGTCTTGTCCTCCTGGTCCGTCTCGCTCATCGCCCGGGCCTCAGCCGATCAAGCCGCGCGCGGCGAGGAAGGCCTGGTCGAACAGCGCCTGCACCGGCGCCAGCAGCTGGCGCATCAGCAGCATCAGCAGGATCAGACCGGTGAGCAGCGAGACCGGCAGACCGATCGCCATCGGATTGAGCTGCGCCGCGGCGCGCGACAGCACGCCGAACGCGATGTTGACCGACAGGAGCGCCATCACCACCGGCAGGGCCAGCAGCACACCGGCGCGCAGCGCGGTCGCGAAGAACGCGGGCACCGCCGACAGCAGCGCCTGCAGATCCGGCAACGCCTGGCCGATCGGCAGGCTTGCGTAGCTGTCGTGCAGCAGCCCGATCAGCGCCAGATGCCCGTCGAGGGTGAAGAACAGCAGCGAGAAGACGAGAAAGAACCACTGCGACAGCACCGGCGACGACGCACCGCTGAGCGGATCGGCCATGGTCGCGAACGACAGGCCCATGCCCTGCGACACCAGTTCACCGGCGAGCTGCCCGGCCTCGAAGGCCATGCGCAGCACCAGCCCGATCGCGATGCCGATCGTGAACTCGCGCAGCACGCCGAGCACCGTCGCCGAATCCACCGCCATCGGCGGTGGCGCCGGCAGCACCGTGCTCATCGTCGCCGCCAGCGCGATCACCAGAATCAGCCGCGCCCGCACCGGCATCGTCCGCCCGCCGATCGCCGGCAACACCTGCAACGCCGCGCCGATGCGGATCGCATGCCACAGCACGGCCGCGAGCATCGCGAACATGTCGACGCCGGTCGAGGTGGTGAGGGTGACGGTGTCCATTGCGGGTCGAGCGGTCCGGGCGATCGCGGCGGGAGGGCCGTGATGGCGGGATGCAGGATTTGTGCCGGGGTGCGTGCCGGCTTCACGCTGCTGGAATTTAGCTGTGGCTTGGCTTTGGCTTTTGATTCAACACCTCTCCCTTCGGGAGAGGTCGACGCGCATGGCGCGTCGGGTGAGGGCAAGTGCTCGCAGGCGTGTTGCCAACCTCATAAGCGTTCCGCGCTCGGCGGTGCTCGGCAGATTTGCAAGATCAAATGCTTTCGTCCGCTGACGCGGCCGAGTTCATTTCTTTTGGTTGGCCCCAAAAGAAACGGAACCAAAGAAAAGCGCCTCCCCGACACGTCCACAGCCCGCGGCTTGTAGCGCACCGGGATTTTCCGACTCGGCATCCTGCCTCGGTCGGAAAACGCCGCCCATCCATGGGCAGCGCCCTCCGGGTGTGCTCGCGCAGCTGGCCGTCTGTGTCCATGGAGAAGCAGAAGCGGCTTCACTGCGAAGTGGGCGTGGGCTCTGGTTGCAGCACATGACACCAGGCTCGCGCCCGTGCGTTTGATCTTCGAACCATCAATCGCAGATCAGCGCCTCACCCGATCAGATGCGGAATCCGATGGAACAACTCCGTCGTGAACGCCACCATCCGGCCCATCAGGAAATGTCCGACTAGCGCGAATGTCGCCACCAGCGTGATCGCCTTGAGCACGAACGCGATCGTCGGCTCGTTGATCTGCGTGGCCGCCTGCAGGATGCCGACGATCACGCCGATCGCCAGCACTGCGACCAGCGGCGGGCCGCCGAGGACCAGCGCCATCTGCATCCCGCGGGAGATTTCGGTGAGGGCGGTTTCCGGGGTCATGGCATCAGACCGCGTTGAAGCTGGCGGCGAGCGAGCCGACGACCAGCACCCAGCCGTCGACCAGCACGAACAGCAGGATCTTGAACGGGGCCGAGATCAGCATCGGCGACATCATCATCATGCCCATCGACATCAGCACGCTGGCGACGACGAGATCGATGATCACGAACGGGATGAAGATCAGGAACGCGATCTCGAACGCGGTCTTGAGTTCGCTGGTCAGGAACGACGCGGCGAGTACGCCGAAGGGAACGTCCTGCGGGCTCGCGTAGGGGCCGCTGTTGGACAGGCCGGCGAACGTCATCAGATCGGTTTCGCGCACCTGCGCCAGCATGAAGCCGCGGAACGGGTCGCTGGCCGCGGCCCAGGCGCTGCGGAAATCCAGGGTGCCGTCGAGATAGGGCGCGATGCCCGCGCTCCACGCGGCGTCGAACACCGGCGTCATCACCATGAAGGTGAGGAACAGCGCCAGCGCCAGCAGCACCTGGTTGCTCGGCGTCTGGCCGGTGCCCAGTGCCTGCCGCAGCAGGCCCAGCACGATGATGATGCGGGTGAAGGCGGTCATGCCCAGCAGCGCGGCCGGCAGCAGGGTGATGCCGGTCATCAGCGCCAGCACCTGCAGCGGCATGCTGACGGTCTCGCCGCCGACCTGGCCGACGGTCACCGCCGGCATCGACTGCGTGGCGAGATCGGCGAAGCCGGGCGCGCCGCTGTCGGGAATCGCGGGCGCGGCGATCGGTGCCGGCACGGGCGACGGCGCGGTCTGCGCGAGCGCACTGCCGGCGAACGGCAGCAGCGCGGCGAGCAATAGCGTGGCGATGCGGATGCGGAACGTGGAGCAGCTGGTCACGGCTTCTTCTTTCCGAACTGTTGGGCGAGCACCTGGGCGAAGACCGGCGTCGGCTTCGCGTCGGGCACCGGCAGGGGCGTGTCGAGCGTGTGCAGCACGCGGGTGCCGGTCGCGCCGGTGCCCACGAGCAACTGGGTGTCGCCGACGGCGACCACCACCACGCGTTCGCGCGGGCCGAGCGACAGCGAACCGAGCACGCGGAGCGCCGGATTGCTGGCGCCGCCGATGCCCGGCATGCGCCGGGCGAACCAGCCCAGCGCCACGATCAGGCCCACGACGAGGACCAGTGCAAGGACCGCGCCACCGATGCTGCCGGCGCTGCTGGCCGGGGCGGCGGACGTGGCGCTGCCGGGAAGCGCGACCTGCGCGGTCTTCTCCGTCGACGGACGGCCGAGCGGCTGCGCGACGGCGGGCGCGGCAGGGCCGGGCATGTCGACGACGAAGGCATCGACGCCGAATGCGGTCGCGGGTGCTGCGGGCGTTTCGACGGCCGCATCGGCTGCGGACGCACCGCCGATCGCGACCGGTGCCTGCGCCGCGGCGAGCGTGGCGTGGGCGGCGAGGGTGCTGGTCATCGCGGTCACTTCAGGCGCTTGATGCGCTCGGCCGGACTGACCACGTCGGTCAGGCGCACGCCGAAGCGGTCGTTGACGACGACGACTTCGCCGTGCGCGATCAGCGTGCCGTTGACGTAGACGTCGAGCGGCTCGCCGGCCGCACGTTCCAGTTCGACCACGGCGCCCGGGGTGAGCTGCAGCAGGTTGCGGATCGGCATGCGGGTGCGGCCGACCTCGAGCGAAAGCTGCACCGGCACGTCGAGGATGACGTCGAGATTCAGATCGCCCGCGGGCGCGGCAGCGGCCTCGGCGGTCAGCGGATCGAACGCGGCGGTGGTGGCGGTGTCGGTGCTCATGGGGTCGCGGCCTGGAACTCGTGGGAATCGTTGGACGGGATCACCTGCGGAAACTTCAGCTGGGTGACCTTCAATGCGTTGAAGCCGTTGTGGGTGCCGAACTCGCCTTCGAACATCGGCGTCGACTCGACCTCCATCTGCACGGGGCGTGCCAGCTCGATCGGGATCACGTCGCCGACTTTCAGTCGCGACAGCTCACGCAGGCTGATCTGGCGGTGCGCCAGCGACACGCTGCACTCCAGCGCGGCGGCTTCGACGCCCGCGCGCAGGTGCCGCGCCCAGGTCTCGTCGGAATCGCTGCGCTGGCGACGCGGACCGGTGGCCTCGAGGTGGTCGCGCAGTGGTTCGAGCATCTTGTAGGGCAGGGCGACGTGCAGATCGCCGCCGCCGCCGTCGAGCGCGATGCTGAAACGGCTGATGACGATGTGGTCACGCGGATCGATCAGTTCGACCTGCAGCGGATTGCTCTCGGTGGCGGTGTGGGCGAATTCCAGCGCCTGCACGGGCAGCCAGGCGGTCGTCATGTCGGCGAACACCTGGCGCAGCATCAGCTGCACGATGCGCTGCTCGGTCGGCGTGAACTCGCGCTCGGCGACCTTGGCCGGGAAGCGCCCGCCGCCGCCGAAGAAGTTGTCGACCACGGTGAACACCAGCCGCGGCTCGAACACCACCAGCGCGTTGCCGCGCAGCGGCCGCGCCTGGATCACGTTGAGGTTCGCCGGCTGCGGCAGCGAGTGCATGTACTCGTCGAAGCGCACCACGTCGACGCCGCGGATCGTGAGTTCGCACGAGCGCCGCAGCAGGTTGAACAGGCCGACCTTGAAGGCCAGCGCGAAGCGTTCGTTGACCGCGTCCAGGCCCGGCAGGCGGCCCCGCACCACGCGGCCCTGGCGGGCGAAATCGTAGGGGCGCACTTCGCCCGGCGCGGCGGGCGCGTCGGTGCCCACCGCGCCGCTGTCGACGCCGTGCAGCAGCGCGTCGATCTCGTCCTGCGACAGCAGCTCGTTGCTCATCACTGCACGACCAGACTGGTGAAGATGACGGCCTCGGCCTTGTCCGGCTGGCCTTCCTCGCGCAGCAGCTTGCGCACTTCGGCCAGGCCCTGCTCCTGCAGGCGTTCCTTGCCGCTGCGCTGGCCGAGCTGCGCGGCGGTCTGCTGGCCGAACAGCAGCAGCAGACGGTTGCGGATCGCCGGCGCCTGCGCCTCGATGGCCGCGTGCGTCTTGGCATCGCGCGTCATCACTTGCACGTCGGCCTGCAGGAAGCGCGTGGCGTCGGCATCGGCGAGATTGACGACGAAGGAGGGATCGAGCGCGAAGTAGGTCGCCGCGGCCTTGGCCGGGGTCGCCGCAGCCGCCGCCTCGCCTTCGGGCGCATGCGCCGGCGCGTTGTGCTGGGTCCACCACCAGCCACCGCCGGCGCCACCGGCCAGCAGCACGACCGCGCCGATGATCAGCGGCAGCTTGCTCTTCTTCTTGGGGGCGGACGGTTGGGCAGGGGCAGCGGACACGGGGCGACTCCGGGGATGGATACCCACCGGATGCAAGGCGTGTGCCGGGGTGTTGGCGATGGGGTGTCGAGGCCTGTGCCGGAAAGTCGACAGGAATGACGTCTGTCGCAGATCTCGCCCGGATCAGCGACCCGCGATCCGATTGATTGCCCCTATCCCCACCTTCCCCCGCAAGCGGGGGAAGGGGTTGCCGTCTGCGATCACAGGAAACGCGAGCCCTCCCCCGCGATGCGGGGGAGGGTTGGGTGGGGGCAAATCGTCAGTCCGTGCGATCACGCATCGGGCGATACGTCTCAGGCGTACTCGTCCAGCAGCCCGCGATTCTGCAGCACCGGCGCAGGCGTCGATGTCGCGACGTTCGCGCTCGCGCCCTCATCGCCGAAGCCGGTACCGCCGAAGCCCGAGGCAGTCTGCCCCTGCGACTGCGGTGCGTTCTGCTGCCGCTGGCCGACATCGGCCTGGCCCAGCTGCAGGCCATGTTGACCGAGCATCTCGCGCAGTTTCGGCAGCGTGGCTTCCAGCGCGTGGCGCACATCGGCGTTGGCACTGGCGAATTCGGCCGACACGCGGGTGCCGTCGAGCTGGATCTTCAGATCGATGCGGCCCAGGTGCTCGGGATTGAGGCGGATTTCGGCATGGCCGAGTTTCTGCTCCGCGGCCCAGGCCACGCGGGCGCCGAGGGCGTCGTCGAAACCGGCGTCGGGATCGGCGGGCATCTGCACCGGCGGCATCACCGTCGACGGCGCGCTCGGGCCGCGGCTCGACCCGTGCACGGCGAGCGGCACGCCGGGCGGCAGCGACTCGAGACCCTCGATCGCGACGGCGTCGTCGCGATCGACCTCCTGCGATGCGGCCAGCGCGATCTGCGCGGCCGTCGCAGCGGCGATCGGTGCAGCGACGGCCGCGGTTTCGGCCGCGCGCGGCATCGCCGGCAGTTCGGACACCAGCGACGCCAGGTCGATCGCACCTGCAGCTGCGTCTGCGCCCGCATCGGGCATCGCGCCGGGCGCTGGGATCGTGACCGGCATTGCCTGTGCGGGCAGCGGAACCAGTGCGGGGGCTGCGGGCGTGCGCATACCGGCGAGCAGATCGGCGGCGTCGGTTGCAGGCGTCGGCGCAGCGGGCGCGGTCGGCGGCGCGAGCCCCGACAGCAGCGCGAACATCTGCTGCGACAGCGCGTCGTCGGGCGATGCGGTGACGGCGGTGTCGCGCTCGCCGGCCGCCGGCAGTGTCGGCAGCAGCGCGGCGGCGTCGGCGGACAACGTGCGCAACGCGGGATCGATCGCCGCGCCCTCCGCCGGCACGACCAGACGCGTATCGAGCCGCGCTTCGATCGGCGTCGCGTGTCGCGTCGTCGGCACACCGGGTTGCACGAGCGGCGACGGGCCGCCGGCGGTCAGCATCGGGTTCATGGGGGCATTCGGGTCGACGGGAACGGGGCGCGTGGTCGGCGCATCACCGCCCATCTGCAGGGCGGCTGCGAGATCGGCCGCGACGCGTGCGAAATCGGTGCCGATCGCGTCCGGCGCGACGCCGGTACGTGCGGGCGTTGCAGTCGCGGCGACCGCCGGTGTCGCGGCGAAGAGATGCAGGGGCGACGAGCCGTTCATGCCACGTCCTCCGCGGTTGCGGCGTTGCGCGGACGGCGGCCGCCGATCTCGTCGAGCTCGCGCTGGGCCTTGGCCTGTTCGACCTTGGCTTCCTGCGCGCGATAACTGTCGGCGAGTTTTTCCAGCACCAGCGTTTCGCGGCTGGCGAGCATCAGGCGCGCGCGTTCGACGTCACTGACCTGGCGGCTGTGGTCGACGATGCCGGCCTGTTGCACGACCGCGGCATTGAGCCTCTCGCGGAACGCCATGCGGTTGACCAGCAGTGCCGGCGAGATGCTGACCGAGCCGGGCGACGCGGCGTATTCGTCGGCGTAGCGGCGCAGCGCTTCGAGACGGTCCTGCTGCTCGCGCACCACTTTCTCGCGCTCGGCGACGCGGCGCGCGGCCTCGTCCTGGCGCTGTTGCACCACCTTGATCAGCGGGTCGAGTCGTTGCGAACGCATGGTGATCAGGTCCCGTGGGTCGGGTTGAGCGGAAAGGGTTGACCGGCGGCGTCGTCGAGCAGGCGCGCGAGTGCGTCGCGGCTGGCCGGCACGTCGGCGGACTCGCGCACGTCCTGGCCGAGGAAATGCTGGATCGCGGGCCAGCGCTGCAGGGCTTCGTCGACGACCGGATCGCTGCCGCGCTGGTAGGCACCGATCGCAATGAGATCGCGCTGCGCGCCGTGCGCCGCCATCAGGCGCTTGAGCTTGCGGATGCGCTCGCGCCACGGTGCGTCGGTGATGTCCTGCATCACGCGGCTGACCGATTGTTCGATGTCGATCGCCGGGTACTGGCCGGACTCGGCGATGCGACGCGTCAGCACGATGTGGCCGTCGAGGATCGCGCGCGAGGCGTCGGCGATCGGTTCCTGCTGGTCGTCGCCCTCGGTGAGCACTGTGTAGAACGCGGTGATCGAACCGTGCCCATCGGCGCCCATGCCGGCGCGTTCGACGAGGGCAGGCAACTTGGCGAACACGCTCGGCGGATAGCCGCGCGTGGTCGGCGGCTCGCCGACCGACAGGCCGATCTCACGCTGCGCCTGGGCGAATCGCGTCAGCGAATCCATCAGCAGCAGCACGTCGAGACCCTGGTCGCGATACCACTCGGCGATCGCGGTCGCGCGCAACGCACCGTGCAGGCGCGCGAGCGGCGGCCGGTCGGCGGGTGCGGCGACGACGACGGCGCGGCGCAGGCCTTCCTCGCCGAGTGTGGCCTCGACGAAATCGCGCACTTCGCGGCCACGTTCGCCGATCAGGCCGACGACGATGACGTCGGCCTGGGTGAAGCGGGTCATCATGCCCAGCAGCGTGGATTTACCGACGCCCGAGCCGGCGAACAGGCCGACGCGCTGGCCGCGACCGATCGGCAGCATCGCGTTGATCGCGCGCACGCCGACGTCGAGCGACTCCTCGATCGGCTGGCGCGACAGCGGATTGATCGGCGTGCCGGCGAGCGACACGTAGCTCTCGGCGCGGATCGGACCCTTGCCGTCCAGCGGTTCGCCATCGTTGTCGATGACGCGGCCGAGCAGGCCTTCGCCGACCGCGACCTCGCCCTTGCGCCGCGTGCTGAGCACGCGCGCATTCGGCAGCAGGCCCTGCAGATCGCCGGTGGGCATCAGGAAGGTGCGGTCGCCGGAGAAACCGACGACTTCGGTATCGACCCAGCGGTCGCCGGACGTGGCGACGCGGCAGCGCGAACCCAGCGGCGCCGTGCAACCGGAGGCTTCGAGCGTCAGCCCGACCGCGCGACGCAGCACGCCTTCGCGCACCAGGCCGCGATGTTCGACATCGGGCGCCGCGCCGCGCAGCCGTTCGGCCAGGCGCAGACTGCGCGCGCCGTGCCAGCCGGCGAGCGTGTCGTCGTGCGCGGCGATCGCCGTCGCCTGCATCGCCGGGCTCATCATCATGGCGCGTCGCCTTCGTCGGCCTGCAGCGTGTCGAGCACCGCCTGCATGCGCGCAGCGACGGTGCCGTCGATGCGCACGCCTTCGCTGTGCAGACGCAGTTCGCCGCGGCCGAGCGACGGATCCGGCGTCACGCGCACGCCGGCGAGACCGGACAGATGCGGCGCGAGCACGTTGAAGTCATCGGGCTGCAGACGCAGTTCGATCTCGCGCGTGGCGCTGCCGACCGCGTCGAGCGCTTCGCGCACCAGATCGGCGAGCAGGGTGGGATCGGCGGCATAGGCGCGACCGACCAGCGCGCCGGCGATGCGCACGGCGAGGTCCGACAGCGCATCGGTGACTTCGCCGTCCAGCCGCGCGAGCGGACGGGTGAAGCCGTCGAGCACGCCCTGCAGCTGCGCGATGCGGCGTTGGATTTCCGCTTCGCCCGCAGCGAGACCGGCGGCATAACCGGCGGCGTGGCCGTCCTGCTGCGCGGCTTCGCGCAGCGCTTCGATCTCGGCGGCGGTCGGCGGGCGCGGCACGTCGGCGGCGCGCGGCACGGCGCGCGGCGCTTCGCCGAAGCCCGGCGCGATCCAGCGCTCGGCGTTGTCCATGTTGATCGCGACGGCGTTCAGACGAAGTCCTCCGAACGGGTCTGCAGCGTGATGTCACCGGACTCGGCCATCTTGCGCACCTGCGCGAGGATTTCCTTCTGCGCGGCTTCCACTTCGGCCAGGCGCACCGGGCCGCGCGACTCCATGTCGTCGATCAGGATCTCGGCCGCACGCTGCGACATGTTGCCGGTGACCTTGGTGCGCACGCGCGGATCGGCGCCGCGCAGCGCGAGCGCCAGCGTGTCGGACGACACCTCGCGCAGGATCGCCTGCATCGTGCGGTCTTCCATCGTCGCCAGATTGTCGAAGGTGAACATCAGATCGCGGATCTCGTCGCCCAGCGCGCCGTCGGCCTCGCTGATCGACTGCAGCAGCGCTTCGTCGCTGCCCGCGTCCATGAAGTTGAGAATGCTGGCCGCGACCTTGGCGCCGCCGACGACCGCGGGCTTCGCGGTCTGGGTGCCGGAGAACTGGCGCGCCATCACGTCGTTGAGTTCGGTGAGTGCGTGCGCGGGAATGGTGTCGAGCGTGGCCACGCGCATCAGCACGTCGCCGCGCAGCGCTTCGGGCAGGCACTTGAGCACTTCGGCGCCCTGGTCGCCGTCGAGATGCGCGAGCACGATGGCGATGATCTGCGGATGCTCGTGACGCACGAGATCGGCGATCGCTTTGGGTTCCATCCACTTCAGCGCGTCGAGGCCGGGCGTGTTCTGGCCGGTCAGGATGCGGTCGATGACGCCGCTGGCGCGTTCTTCGCCGAGTGCCTGCATCAGCACCGCGCGCACGTATTCGTCGGCGCCGTCGCCGATCTTGGCCGGTTGGGTGATGACGTCGGCGAACTCGCCGATCACGCGCTCGACGGTGCGGTGCGAGATGTCGCCGACGGTCGCCATCGCCACGCCGAGTTTCTGCACGTCCTTGGCGTCCATGTGGCGCAGGACTTCGGCGGCCTGCGCCTCGCCCAGCGAGAGCAGCACGACGGCGGCGCGCTGGGTGCCGCTCAGGGAGTCGGGTGCATCAGCCATCGGAAGCCACCATCTCGCGCACGACCTGGGCCACGCGCTTGGGGTCGGCGCTCGCCGCGTCGCGCGCGGTCTGCAGGTTCTGGTCGAAGCCCGGCGCCGGCGGCAGGGCCGGCTTCGGGGAATAGGCGGGCGAGAGCTTGACCGGCACGTCGTCGTCGTCGACGACTTCGGCGGTCACGGTGCCGAGGTTGTTGCTGCCGGCGACTGCGCCCGCGGGCACGAGTTCGTTGCCGCCCGCGCGCTGCCGCGTGCCGATCAGCTGGCGGAAGGCGGGACGCAGCACGAACACGATCACCAGCAGCACGGCGAGGCCGCCGAGCACCATGCGCGCGATCTGCAGCATCTGCGGGTCCTGCCAGATCGGTGGGCCGGCCGGCGTTTCGATCGTCTCGCGGGCGAACGGTGCGTTGACCACCGACACCGCATCGCCGCGCTGCGCATCGAAGCCGATCGCCTGCTGCACCAGGGTTTCGATGCGGGTGATCTCGGCTTCGTTGAGCGGACGCGCTTCGCCGGCCGCACCGTCGGCGCCGGGTGCGCCGGCGACGTTGTCGACCAGCACCGCGGCGGTGACGCGACGGATGCGCGGCACGGCCTGGCGGGTATGGGTGAGGGTGCGGTCGATCTCGTAGTTGCGCGTCGAGCTGCGGCTGCCCGGGCCGGTGGCCGTCGCCTGCGCGGTCTGCGCCTGCGGGTTCGCCGGATCGGTGGTGTTGGCGGCGTTGGGCGTGTTGGCGACGGCGCCCGGAACGCCCTGCGCGGGCGCGGCCGCGCCGAGGTTGCCGCTTTCCGACAGCTGCTCGCTGCGTACGATCGCCGCCTGCGGGCCGTAGGTTTCGCTGGCCTGTTCGGTGGTCGCGAAGTCCATGTCCACGCTGACCTTGGCGCTGACGCGGCCCGGGCCGGTCATCGGCGCCAGCAGTTCCACGATGCGCTGCACGTACAGCGCTTCCTGGCGGCGCTGCTGTTCGAACTGCTTGCCGGTGATCGCCTCGGCGCTGTCGGGATCCGGGCTGGAGAGCAGCCGGCCGAACTGGTCGACCACGGTCACGCGCTCGGGCGAGAGGTCCGGCACGCTGGACGCGACCAGGCGCTCGACCGCGTCGATCTGGCTCTGCTCCAGCGCCTGGCCCGAATGCAGCTGCAGCACGACCGACGCGCTGGCCGGCTCGTTCTGGCGGGTGAAGGCGGACGGCTTGGGAATCGCAAGATGCACGCGCGCTTCGCGCACCGGGCGCAGGTTGGAAATGGTGCGTGCGAGTTCGATCTCCATCGCGTGCTGGTAGCGTGCGTTCTCGACGAACTGGCTGGTGCCGAAGCCCTGGTCGCCCTGCAACGATTCGAAACCGGCCGGGCCGGCAGCGGTCAGACCGGCCGAGGCCAGCGCCATGCGCGCGGCACCGGCCTGGTCGGCGGGCACCGACAGGCCGCCGGTCGCCGCGTCGAGACGCACCGGAATCTGCGCGCTGCGCAGCGTGTCGGCGGCCTGGCTGGTCGACTTGGCGTCGAGGCCGGCGGAGACCATCACGAAGTCCGGCTTCTGGGTCCAGACGAACAGCCACAGGCCCAGTGCGATCGTCGCCGCGACCAGCAGGAACAGACCCGCCTGGCGCACGACCGGAATGTCCTGGAAACGGCCGAGGTCGCGCAGCGCGGCAGCGGCCTTCGGAAGTCCTGAGTTGGGAACGGGGACGGCGCTCATGGGCGAGGATTCGGCAGTCGGAAACGAAGGTGGAAGAGCGGGGCGGAGCGGTCAGGCGTATCGCACTTACACCGGCATGTTCATGACGTCCTGGTAGGACTGGACGAGGCGGTTGCGGACCTCGACCGTGGCGCGGAACGCGACCGACGACTGCTGCATCGCGACCATCGTGCGGGCGAGATCCGCGCGCGGATCGCCGAGTTCGAACGCGGTCTGCATCGCACTGCTGTGGGCCTGGGTCTGGCTGACCTTGTCGATCGCGCCCGACAGCAGCTCACCGAATCCCGGCGCCTTGGTCCCGCTGTCGACGCGGCCCAGCTGGGCGTTGCCGAGACCGGTGTCGATCGCATTGCTGTTGCCGACATCGCCACGCGCGCGGGTTTCGTGCGCACGGATCTGGCTGAGGATCGAAGAAATGGCGTCGGTCATCGGGATGGCTTCGCAGCGGCTCTAAGCTGTTCAGGCAATTCCCGTGCCAGCGGCTCGTCAGAAACCTGCCGCAGCCGCCGTGGTGGTGTCGGCTTCGCGATCGATGCCGTACTTGCGCAGCTTCTCGACCAGCGTCGTGCGACGCAGGCCCAGCAAGGGTGCGGCGTGTGCGACGACGCCGTTGGCCTGCGCGAGTGCGGCGCGGATCAGCTGCAGTTCGATGGCGGCGATGTGATCGCGCAGGTCGATGCCTTCGCTGGGCAGCGCATCGAACGACGCGCTCGGCAGGTCGTCGCCCGCGGTCGGCAGTGCCGGCGGCGGCGCGGCGACGAGACGGGCGATCGGCGTCTGCGGTTCGGCGATCTGGCGCAGCACCGGTGCGTCGTCGAGCAGTTCGCCGGTGGGCAGCGCGGCGCGGTAGCGCGGCGGCAGGTCCATGGCGCGCACGGTGCCGGCCGGATGCAGCACGGCCAGGCGCTCGAGCAGGTTCGACAGCTCGCGCACGTTGCCCGGCCAGCGGTGCTTCTGCAGCGTGGCGACGGCATCGGCCGACAGCGTGACCTGGCCGCGGCCCTGTTCGGCCTGCTGGCGTGAGATCGCCGCGATCAGCGCCGGCAGATCCTCGGTGCGTTCGCGCAGCGCCGGCAGTTCGATCGGAAACACGTTGAGGCGGTAGAACAGGTCCTCGCGGAACTGGCCGTTCTCGATGCGCGATTCCAGATCGCGATGGGTCGCGGCGATCACGCGCACGTTGCACTTGATGGTGCCGGTGCCGCCGACGCGCTCGAAGCAACGCTCCTGTAGCACGCGCAGCAGCTTGACCTGCATCGGCAGGCTCATGTCGCCGATCTCGTCGAGCAGCAGCGTGCCGCCTTCGGCCATCTCGAAGCGGCCCTTGCGCTGGGTGAGCGCACCGGTGAACGCGCCCTTCTCGTGACCGAACAGTTCGCTCTCCAGCAGATCGGCCGGAATGGCGCCGCAGTTGACGGCGACGAAGGGCTTCTCGCGACGGGCGGAGCGCTCGTGCACGGCGCGCGCGGCGACTTCCTTGCCGGTGCCGGATTCGCCCAGGATCAGCACGGTGGTGTCGTGCGGCGCGACCTGGTCGATCATGCGGTTGAGCGCGACGGCCGCGGCGCTGTGGCCGGTCGGGCCGCTCTGCGGACGCGCGGCGCGCGCCTGCGCTTCGGCGTGGTTGATCGCCGCGCGCTGCAGGCAGTCCTGCAGCTGGCTGCGGCGCAGCGGAAAATCGAGCGACCACACCGACTGGCGGTGCAGGCGCGAACGCCACGCGGCGTCGGGCGCGTGGCCGGGAAGTTCCAGCACCGGCGGATGCAGCGACTGCTTCGACAGCCACGCGGTGAAGCCGGCGAGTTCGGCGGCGTCGATGTCGCCCACGACCACGGCCAGCCAGTCCTCGGCGCGCGCACGGGTCAGGTCCAGGTCCTCGAGGCCGGCGACGATGCGCGGCGTGTACTCCATGAACTCGAGCAGCGTGGCGACGCGCTCGGCGCGCTCCATGTCCTGTTCGATCACGAGGATGCGGGCGGTGTTCATCAGGCAGCGACCTGCAGGGCGACGGCGGGGCGGTTGGAATGGCGGGCCTTGGCGGGACCGATCGACAGCTGGTCGCGGTACTTGGCAACGGTGCGACGGGCGATGCGCACGCCCTGGCGGGCGAGGATGCCGGCGATGACGTCGTCGGCCAGCGGCGCATGGCGCGGCTCGTCGTCGATCAGGCGCTTGACCATCGCGCGGACCGCGCTGCCCGACACGTCGGCGCCTTCCAGGCGCACCGCGAACAGGCGCTTGAGTTCGATCGTGCCGCGCGGGGTCTGGATGTACTTGCCGGCGACGATGCGCGAGACGGTGGACTCGTGCACGCCGATCGCATCGGCGACTTCGCGCAGGGTCAGCGGCAGGATCGCCTCGTCGCCCTGTTCGAGGAAGCCGCGCTGGCGCTCGACCAGCAGCTGCGCGGTGCGGAACAGGGTGTCGTTGCGCATCGCCAGGCCGCGGACCAGCCAGCGGGCTTCGTCGAGCAGGCCGCGCAGCACACTGTGGTCGCTGCCGGCCAGCGCCCGCTCGCAATGCGCGCTGATGCGCACGCGCGGCGTGGTGTGACGGCCCAGCGCGACGCGCCAGGCGCCACCGGCGTGCCAGGTGACGACGTCGGGAATGATGTTTCTGTCCTCGACCGACGCCGGTGCTTCGACCGGATGCGCGCGCAGCGACAGGATCAGGGCGACGGCATCGCGCACCGCGGACACCTCGACCGACAGCGCGGCGGCGAGGGCGGCATCGTCATGCGCGGCCAGCAGGTCGACGTGGTCGGCGAGGATGCGCAGCGCCAGCGAACGGGCGTCGGAGGGGGCGAGCACGCGCAGCTGCGCGGACAGGCATTCGGTCGGGTCGCTCGCGGCCATGCCCGGCCATTCGCCGTGCAGCAGGCGCTGGCGTGCGATGGACAGGTCGTCGGCGCGACCGGGGAATTCGGTTTCGCCTTCGGCCAGCAGCTCGACGAGCGACTGCTCGAGATAGCCGTTGTCGTCGCAGCGGTCGAGCCAGAACGCGGCCAGCGGCAGATCCTTGACGGCCCATTCCAGCGCGAGGCGCGCGAGCAGGCGCTGGCGCATGTCGGTGGACTCGCCATCGGCGATGCGCGCGGTGGCGTCGTCATCGAAACCGCCAGCGGTGCCGTTGCTGCCCAGGCCCGACAGAAAAGCCGGCTCGGGCAGTTCGTCCCAGGCCGCGGCTTCGAAGCCGGCGATATCGGATTCGGGGGTCTCGGTGTCCAGCTCCGGCTCGTCCTGCTCGAGCAGCGGATTGCGCTCGAGGGTCTGCTGGAGTTCGGTCGCCAGCTGCTGCGAGGTCAGCTGCAGCAGGCGGATGGACTGGAGGAGTTGCGGCGTCAGATTGACGCCTTGCGCCATCCCGGCGCGAAGAGTGCCCTTCATCACTTCGAATCCCCTCGGCCGACACCCCGTCAGCCAGTGGAGATATCGTGAAGTCGGGATGTCGGCGCACGAATCGGGGCAAACCTGTCGCCTGTTCAGGGCGTACCTGTAGGTGTGTAGGGGCCGCCCTGACTTTGTGTCGTGAAAATGACGTGAAAACCATGTGAAGTGACGCGGAATGACGCGGCGCGTCACGTGTGATCGCGATCACAAGTCGGGTTTTCGACGTCGTTTGCGTGGAGTGCGGACCGACCGACGCCTCTGGCAAGACGCATGCCGCGGGATCCGGTTGTAGGGGTGGCCTACGCAGCCCCCGCTCGGAGGCCGGGTCGCGCGCAGCGACACCCGTCGAAACACCGTTCAAGACGGCCCGGAACGTCGACTTGCGTGGATCAACACGATGGATGGTGACGACGCGTTTCCGACGCCACCGATCTGGCGCCACGCAATGGGCCTTGCTGCGCTCTGCCCATCCTGCGAGCGCGCTGCGGTGCGCTCAGGGCCGGTCGTGATGTCGCATCGCGATGCGCAGCAGTTCGCCGGCATTCCGGCACCCGAGCGCTTCCATCATCCGCGAGCGATGGGTTTCCACCGTCTTGATGCTGATCGCCAGATCGGCGGCGATCTGCTTGGTGCTGCGGCCAGCGCCGAGTGCGTTGAGGATTTCGCGCTGGCGGCGCGGCAGGCTTTCGACATCGCCCGGCGCCCGCTCGGCGCGGTAACTGCGCAACTGCGGCGCGGACACCTGCGGGCTGAGGAAAGTACGGCCGTTGGACGCGGCGCGCAGGGCGATCTCGAGTTCCGCCGGCGGCGCGTCCTTGACCACGTAACACAGGGCGCCGCGCGACAGCGCTTCGCGGACGTGCAGCACGTCCTCGTGCATCGACAGGATCACGACCTGGCTTTCGGGAACCGCCAGCCGCAGTTCGGCCAGCGCATCGAAGCCGCTGCGGCCCTTCAACGAGAGGTCGAGGACCACGATGTCGGGCAGCGTCTGACGCGCGCGCATGACCGCGTCGTCGGCGTTGCCGGACTCTCCCACCACTTCGACGCCGTCCATTGCCTCGAGCAGACGGCGCACGCCCGCGCGCACCAGCGCATGGTCGTCGCAAATCAGTACCCGAATCACGTCCGTGACCCCACTCCTTGTGTCCCCCGGTCTGTACCTTAACGAAGATCAGGACCGTGCGACAGGCTGGACATCACGTGCGGAGTGCGATCAACGTCGGCGAATCTCCGCGACCTCGCGGCGATGGATGCGGAACACGTGGCGTTCCAGTGCATCGGAGAACGAGGGCGACAGCGGTCCGAAGCGCAACCAGACGCGCGTGACCTCGCCGTCACCGGCGGCGCTGGCGATGACCATCGCCGGCACCATCAGTGGCGTCGGCAACCAGTCGCTGGCCGACATGCGGAACGTGCCTTCGGTGCCGACCGCGAACGCGCCGCGTACCTGCACCTCGGCACCCCGCGCCGACCACACCAGGCCGACCGGCGCATCGATCGCGCCCTGCGCGGCGGCGAAACCGGTCATCAGCAGGGTCAGCACGTCGAGCTTGGCTTCGAGCCGCAACAGGGCCGGATCGGCCGGCTGTTCGGGATCGTCGACCCGCGGCGCGCCGTCATCGATGACCGCGAGGCCGCGCAGCAGGGCTTCGCCCTGCAGGGCCAGACGCTCGCGGCTGGCGTCGTCCAGCGCGCCGGGCAGGAAGGTCGCCGAGCGCGTTTCGTGCAGGGTGAGGATGTCGCCGAACAGTGCCTCGTGGGCCTGTTCCGGCGTCAGCGTCGGCAGATCGACGGCGCTCATGCGAGTGCCCGCAGCCAGGCGTTGGCGCCGCGGCGCCCGTGACCCAGGCGCGCGAGTTCTTCAGAAGCCGCGTCGCGGGCGACGCGCAGTTCTTCGATCAATACGCCGTGCGCGGCCAGCAGATCCAGCCAGGGCTGACGCGCGACGACCTTCAGATCGACTTTGGCCAGCGCGAACACGATCTCGCCGTGATGCGAGTCGAGCAGTGCCGCGGCGGTGTCCCAGTCTTCGGCGGCGATCGCCGCGCGGACATCCACGACCGGCAGGTCGGGCACACGGTCGAGCGCGGGCAGCTGGGCGGCCATCATTCAGTCCTTGGGTGCGATCTGGCGCCAGGCGCCTTCGATGTCGCCGAGGATGTCATCGATCTCGCGCAGCGGCGAGGCATCGTTGTTGAGGTTGGCTTCGAGCAGGCGACGCTGGCAGTAGTCGTACAGCGCCGAGAGGCCATCGGCGATCTCGCCGCCGGCTTCGAGATTCAGCGAGCTGTTGAGGCCGCCGATGATCGCGCAGGCGTCGGTGATCGCATGCGCCTTGCGCGGCACGTCGCCACGTTCCAGGCAGGCCAGCGCCAGACGGATGCGCTCGCGCGCGGTCGACAGCATGATCGCGATCAGCTGGTGCGGGCTGGCGTCGAGCGCCGCACTGGCGGCGCCGGTCTGCTTGTACTGGTTGGCGAGATTGCGCGCGTGCATGTTCATTCTCACGAGGCACTCGTCGAGGACGAGAGTTGCTGGGTCAGGAAGTTGCTGCTGCTCTGGAGCTTGGTCACCAGCGTGTCCAGCGCGATGAACTGCGCCTTGTAGCGCGCCTCGGCCAGCGACATGCGCCGGTCGAGCGCGTCGCGCTGCTGGGTCAATACCTTGGTGCGTTGGGTCAGGCTTTCGTCGCGCGTCTTGAGCGGGCCATTGCTGTCGAGGATCGCGGTCATGCTGGTGCCCATCCGGGTGCCCAGCGACGCGTCTCCGGCGCCGAAGATCGTGCCGACCGCCGTGGGATCCTTGGCGAGGCCGGCATTGAAGTTGGCTTCGTTCAAGGTCAGCGTGCCGTCCTTGCCGATGGTGATGCCGAGTTCCTTCAGCGCGATCACGTCGCCACCGATCATGTCGCGCAGTTCGCGCGACATGCCACGCACCATCGCATCGCCGTTGAGTGCGGCCGCGACCTTGGTCGTCGCGTTGTAGTTGGTCGCAGAAGCGACGGCATACAACGCGGCATTGAACTTCTCGACGAAGGCCTTGACGCCTGACAGCTGCGCGGCTGAATCGTTGGAGACCGTCATCTGTACCGGCTCGCCGGGCGCCGCCTTCTTCAGCGTGAAGCTGACGCCGGGCACGAGATCGGTGAGGGTGTTCGAGGCACTGGTCCGCGTGATGCCGTCGACCTTGACCAGTGCGTCCTGCGCGGGCGCGATCTCCGACATGCCGGAGACGAGTGCCTGCAGATCGCCGTCGCCACCACTGGCGTCGAGCGTGATCGCCTTGGACGTGCCGCTGTCGAGCGCGGTCAGCACCAGGTGTGCGCCGTCGTCGCCGGTGATGATCGCGGCCTGCACGCCCTTGCCGGCGGCGGCCGTATTGATCGCATCGCGCAGGTCGGCGAGCGTGTTCTTGCCGTCGGCGAGCTCGATCGAGAACTGGTGCTCGCCGGCGCCGATCGCCAGCGTGCCCGTCCCGACGACGGTCTTGTCGCTGGCGAGTGCGGCAGACGACTGCTTCTGCGCACTGGCGAGCGCGAGCACTTCGACCTGGTACTGCCCGGTCGGTGCGCCGCCGGAAGCGGTCGCCGCGAACGCGGTGTTCGCCGACAGTCCGACCGTGCGCGCCATCGACGTTTGCGTGCCCGACAGCGTGCGCAGTGCGGACTGCAGGTTCGACATCGCCGAGCGCAGCGAACCGATCGCCGACACTTCGGCCTTGATCTTGGTTTCGGTCTTCGCGAACCGCGCATCGGCCGGTGCGCGTTCCGACGCCACGAGTTGCTTCGCGGTCGTCGTCGGGTCGATGCCCGAGCCCACGACGCCCAGTGCCATCAGTGCACCGCCCTGGACTGCGCCATGCCTGCGCACGCCGGACGACCGGGCTGCTGCGTGGCGATGGGGAAGTCTGCGGTCATGTCGGGCCCTGTAGTGGCAAGTGGCAGGTGGGTTCGATCGACGGTATGTGCCCGTTCCAGTACGGCCTCGCCTGCGAAGCCGCACTGGAACGGGGCGTGGCAGGTGCCACGCCCCGGTATTGCATCAGCGGATCAGGCTGAGGACGTTCTGCGAGCTCTGGTTGGCCTGCGCCAGCATCGCGGTACCGGCCTGCTGCAGGATCTGGTTACGCGTCAGCTGCGCCGATTCCTTGGCGAAGTCCGCGTCCTGGATGCGGCTGCGGGCAGCCGACAGGTTCTCGGAGTTGACCGACAGGTTCGACACGACCGAGGTGAAGCGGTTCTGGATCGCACCCAGCTCGGCGCGGGCGGTGTTGACGGCGTCGAGCGCCGCATCCATCGCCAGCATCGCGTTGTCGGCGCCTTCGACGGTCGTCAGCGTCAGCGAAGCAAAACCGGTGGCGGCAGCGCCCGGAACGGTGGTGCCGGTGCCGTTGGCCGTGGCCAGACCGGTCAGGTTGGTCGCGCCGGCGATCGTCAGCGTCTGATCGGTCGACACGACTTCGCCGCTGTCGCCGTCAAACGTGACATTGGCGAGCGCGGTTGCGTTGGCGGGCAGCGCCTTCGCGGCATCGAACGCCGCGGCGAACGCGGTCAACGCTTCGGCACCCGTGCGGTCGGCCAGAGCGCCGATGCTGATTGCGACACCATTGACGCTGACCGAGGTCGCAGCTTCCGGATCGGTGATCGCAGCGGTCTGCGTCTGGGTGTAGGTCGTGGTGCCGACACCGGTCCAGCTGCCGAGTGCGGCGGTCGAGGCATTGGCGATCGACGAGATGTCGATCGTCTCGCCCTGGTTCGCGCCGACCTGGAAGGACTGGGCCTGGAACGAACCGTCGAGCAGCTTCACGCCGTTGAAGTTGGTCTGCTCGGAGACGCGGTTGATCTCGGCCTTCAGCTGCTGGGCTTCGGCGTCGAGCGCGGCGCGGTCGCTGGTCGAGTTGGTCGCGTTGCGGCTCTGCACGGCCAGCTCGCGGATGCGCTGCAGGTTGTCGCCGATCGAGCTCAGCGCGCCTTCGGCGGTCTGGGCCAGCGAGATGCCGTCGTTGGCGTTGCGGGCTGCCTGGTCGAGGCCGCGGATCTGCGTGGTGAAGCGCTGCGAGATGGCGAGGCCGGCGGCGTCGTCCTTGGCGCTGTTGATGCGCAGGCCCGAGGACAGGCGCTGCAGCGAGGTGGCGAGGTCGGCACCGGACGCGCTCAGGTTGCGCTGGGCGTTGAGCGACATCACGTTGGTGTTGATGACTTGGGACATGGAAGCTCTCCTGGAGGGTAGGTCCGGCGGCGACGAGTGGGCCTTTGCCGGTTCCGCAGGGTGTTGGCCGGGATTGGCCCTCGCCGCTGCTGACATGGATAACGGCACCCCCGGGGGATCCTTTAGGGCGGATCGCGAAATATTTTCGGCGATCGGCGGGAAAGGCTGTTGTCGGGATGGGGAAGATGCTAGGCAGGCGTCGTCTAGCTGACACGCGCGTGTTCGCTTGGACCCAGACGCGCGTGCGTCGATGCTTCGTAGGATGGGTAGAGCGCAGCGAAACCCATCGTGGCGATGCCTGTGGCTCGCGACGAATTGGGGCGGGAAGTCGGGTTCGCTTGAGCGTCAGCCCTCACCCCAACCCCTCTCCCTGAGGGAGAGGGGCTCGGATATCGCGAGCGTTTGCTTCGTAGCCCCTCTCCCCTTGGGAGAGGGGTTGGGGTGAGGGCTGACGTCCCGTTACAGCAGATCGAAGATCGACATCTGCTGCACCTTGATCAGCGTGCGTTGCGCGGCTTCGAGTGCGGTCGACTGCAGTGCGAGACGACTCGCGGCTTCCGTCGGATCGACGTCGCGCAGGTTCGACAGCATCGTTTCCAGGCCAAGCCCATATGCACCGCGACCGTCCTTCGCGTCGTCGAGTGCGGCCAGGCGCGTGCCGGTGTCGCTGCGTGCGGACAGGAAATGATCCTGCGCGCTGCTGATGTCGCCCAGTGCGGCCTGGATCGCGTTCTGGCGCGTGGCTTTCTCTGCGGCGGTGATCGCCGGCGCATCGAGGGCAGCGGCCAGGGTGTCGATCGTCGCGAATACGTCCTGCGTCGGCGCCTTCGCGATCGTAAAGGTGTCGCCCGCCGCGGGCGCGCCGCTGAGCGTCATCTGGATGCCGGCGGCGTTGATCGACGCGCCTGCGACGTACGGCCCGCTGGCGACCACACCGCCGGCATCGTCGCGGAGCTCGTAGGCATCGGGCGCGGTGAAGTGCACGGTCAGACTGCGGCCGGCCCAGGTCGCGGTGTTGGTGACCGCGCCACTGCCGATCACGCCGCTGCCGGTGTTGCCGGCGCCCGCGGTCGTGCGGCTCAGGCCGTCGCCGGTGCGGATGCGCAGGAACAGGTCGCTGCCGGGATCTGTATCGCCGACGCGCAGGCCGGGTGCAACTTCGACCTGGTTGCGGCCGTCGTCGCCGATGTAGCTGACGCCGCCGTTGGCATCGACGACGAACGGCGACACGCCATCGCGCGAGCCCGCGAACAGGCGATTGCCGGTGCCGTCGTCGCGATTGCCGATCGCGGTGATCGCCTCCTTGATCTGCCGCAGTTCGCCGGCGATCGAGGCGCGGTCGGCATCCGACAGCGCGCCGTTGCCGGCCTGCACCGTCAGCTGCCGCGCACGATCGAGCTGCGTGCCGACATCGGTCAGCGCCTGCTCCTGCGTGCGCAGGCGGTGTTCGACCAGGGCTGAATCCTTGTCCTGCTGTTCGAGCGTCGACAGCGCGTGTTCGAGCCGCTTGGCATTCGCCATGCCCGATGGATCGTCGGCGCCGTTGATCAGTTTCTGCTGCGTGGTCAGTTCGAGCTGCGCGCGTGCGACGTTCGACTGCTGGCGCAGCAGCGCCGACAGGCCCTGCTGGTGGATGCCGGCGGTGGACAGGCGGAGTGTCATGGCAGGCCCTTATCGACTGACCGAGACCAGCAGGGTCTGGAACAGCGTGTCGGCGGTCTTGAGAACCTGCGCCGCCGCCTGGTAGGCCTGCTGGTACTTCATGAGATTGGTGGCTTCCTCGTCGAGGTTCACGCCGCTGACCGATTCGCGCTCGGCGGTGACCTGCGCATCGATCGCCTGCTGCGCTTCGAGGCCGAGCGAAGCATGACGCGCTTCGACGCCGGCCTTGGCGACGAGTTCGCTCAGGCCGACGGTCAGCGAGACCGTGCCGCCGTTGAGCGTGCCCGCGGTATCGAGGCCGGAGAACGCGAGTGCATTGGCGTTGCTCGACGAACGCGCGGGCGTGCGGCCAAGCGTGAAGCCGTCGCCGGGCGACGGCGTGCCGGCGAGCGTGATGGACCACGCACCGTCGGGATCGCTGATCGGGCTGCCCGGTGTCCACGTGAACGGACCGGCGCCGTCGACCGTGTACTGGGTGCTGTCGAGGAATTCGATGGTCGCGCCGTTGAAGCCCGCGAACGCCGCGGCACTGGTCACGCTGGTCGAGGCGACGCGCGCATTGCCCAGATTGCCCAGATCGCTGGTCGAGGTCATCGCGCCGGCCGCGGCGATCTTCGCCGGATCGTTGAACGCGAGTTTCAGACTGCCGGCCGCATCGGCGGTCGGGCGCAACGCGAAACGATCGCCGGCGGCCGCGCTGCCGCTCATCACCAGCGACACGCCGTCGACGACGAAGGGGTCGGCCGCGGTGCCGCTGCCGCTCATCGCGACCGGCGCGCCGTCGCTGCGCTGCGCGGTCCAGTTGCTGCCGTCGAAGCGCAGGGTCAGGTCCTGGCCCTTCAGCGCGCCCGCATCGGCGATGCCGGTCTGGAACGCGGCCGAGCCGGTGTTCGCCGCGTTGCCCGAGATGCGCGGCGGCGAGAAGGTGAAGAGGTCGGTGCCGACATCGCCGTTGTAGTCCACGCCCGCGCGCTGCGCGGCGTTGAACTCGGTGGCGAAGACGGTGGCGAGCCGGCCCAGCTCGTTGCGCGCCGGGTCGAGCACGCGGCCGCGGAATTCGAGCAGGCCGCCGAGCGATCCGGAGACGTTGCTGTCGGCCAGCCGCACCGGCGTGCCGTTGCCGGTATCGAGGCCCAGCTGCATGCGGTCGGGCTGATACGGATCCTGCAGCGTGGTCAGCGTCGACGCCCTGGCGCCGAGCACCAGCGGCTGGCCGCCGAGGGTGAACACGTTGAGCGAGCCGTCGTCGGCCTTGATGACGCTGGCGCCGGTGAGGTTGGCGAGCTTGCCCACGCGCAGGTCGCGCGCATCGAGCATGTCCGGCGTGGCCGACGGGCCGCTCGCGGCGATGGCCTTGTTGAGATCGGCGATCTCGCGCATCAGCTGGTTGGCGTCGCCGATCTTGCCGGTCAGGCTGGCATTGGTTTCGGCTTCGATCGTCGAGAGTTGCGTGTCGAGCGAATTCCAGCGCGTGGTCAGCGCCTGCGCCGCGGCCAGCAGCGCGCTGCGCGCCGTCGTGGACGTGGGATCGGCGGCGACGCCGCGACTGGCATTGAAGAATGCATTGAAGGGCTGCGACAGACCGGTCGAGCCGTCGGAGAACAGACTGTCCACGCGCGTCGCCATCGACGACAGGCTGGCCAGTCGACCGACCTCGCCACTGCTGTCGATCTGGCGGCCGAACACCAGGCCGTCGGCAAGACGCTGGAGGCGCGCGACATCGACGCCCTGGCCGATATAGCCGCCACCGGCCTGCGGCGTGCCCGCGCGGGCGGCCATGTCCACACGCTGGCGGCTGTAGCCCTCGGTGGTGGAGTTCGCGACGTTGTGGCTGATCGTGCCCAGCGCGCGCTGGAACGCTAGGAGGGCGGAACTGCCAGTGGAGAGCATGCCGGTCATGGACGGTCCTTAGAAACGCGGCCCGGTCGACCTGCGGTTGCCGAGCGAGGCGAGCAGGGCGACATCGGATTCGCCCGTCGACTGCGCTGCAAGACGTGTGCCGGGCGCGGGCATCGCACCGGCGTAGCGCACGCCGGTGTCGTAGGCGGGCAGGCCGCGCTGTTCCATGCCGGCGATCGCGTTGGTGATCGTCGGGCCGTTGGCGATGGCGGTGAGCTTGGCGGCGTAGCGCGGATCGGTGGCGTAGCCGGCGCGCTGCAGCGCGGTCGCGAACCGGTGCACGTCCTCGCCGGTGCCGCGCGCGGCGGCGTAGCGGTCGTTGCCGATCAGGCGCGTGTAGTCGGCGAAGCTTTCGGCGGGCGAGCCGTAGGCGCGAAAGCGCGCCTGCTCGGTCTGGCGCACGCCGTTGACGTATTCGTGGGTGCCGGTCCGGACGCTCTCGCCCGACCAGCGGCTGCCGGCCTTGATGCCGAACAGGTTGTTCGAATTCACGCCCTTCTCGCCGGCCAGGCGGCGGCCCCAGCCGGTCTCGAGCGCAGCCTGCGCGACGAGCGCCTTCGCCGGCACGCCGAGTTCGGCCGCGGCCTTCTGCGCGTGCGGCCAGATCGACTGCACGAAAGCTTCGGGACTGCTGGCATCGAGCGTGATGCCGGTATCGAAGCCGCTGTCGGGCGGCGGTGCGGGCATCGCCGGCATCGGCAGTGCCTGCAGCGAGACGCCGCTGCGCGTGGACGCGAGCGACAGCGTGCCGCCGGGCGCGGCAGTCGGCATCCCGCTGCCGCCGGGGTTCGAGAGTGCACCTGCCGGGCGCAGGCCCAGCGTCATGCCCGCGGGCGGCTGCGCGAGCGGCAGTGCAGGGGCGCCGGTGGTGCCGGGAAGACGCGTATCCAGCGGCACCTCGTCGACGGCTTCGCCGGTGCTGCGCTGCAGCTGGCGCTCGATCTGCGAGGCCAGGCCGAGGCCCTTGCCCTTGGTGATCTCGCGCGCGAGCTGCTGGTCGTACATGTCGCGGTAGGTGCTGTTGTCGCCGCCGAGCGGATCGCCCGACGTGGTGCTGCGCATCGACTTCACCAGCATGTGCGCGAACTGGGTTTCCAGTTCGCGCGCGGCTTCGCGAATGCGCGGCTGCGACGGTGTCGCAGCGGCATCGAGCGGCAGGGCGGTGGCGGCAGCGATGCGCATGGCGGCGTCAGATGATCTCGAGCTCGGCGCGCAGGGCGCCGGCGCGCTTGAGCGCTTCGAGAATCGCGACCAGATCGCCCGGCGCCGCGCCCACGGCGTTGACCGCGCGCACGATCGATTCCAGCGACGTGCCGCCCTGGAACATGAACATCTTGCCGCCGTCGGCGGTCGCGCTGACCGTCGATTGCGGTACCACGACCGTCTGGCCGCCGCGCGAGAACGCTTCGGGCTGGCTGATCGCTGCGCCCTCGACCACCGAAACGGTGAGTGAGCCGTGCGACACCGCCGCCGGCAACACCGCGACCATGCCACCCATGACGACGGTGCCGGTGCGCGCATTGACGACGACCTTGGCCGCGGCGGTGCCCGGGCTCACGTCCAGCGATTCGAGCTGGGCGAGAAAGCCGATGCGATCCATCGCCGGCGGCGTGATCTCGATGGTCACGCCATCGATCGCCTGCGCGGTGCCGATGCCGAAGTTGCGGTTCACCGCTTCGACGATGCGCGAGGCGGTGGTGTAGTCGAACTGGTGCAGGTTGAGCGTCACCGTGCCGTCGGCGCTCTGGGCATTGCCCGGCACCGCGCGTTCGACGATCGCGCCGTTGGGGATGCTGCCGCCGTTGGGGGCGTTGACCGAGATGCGCGAGCCGTCGCGGCCTGCCGCGCCGAAACCGCTGACGACCAGCGTGCCCTGCGCGATCGCGTAGATCTGCCCGTCGGCGCCGCGCAGCGGTGCCATCAACAGCGCGCCGCCACGTAGTGAACCGGCGTTGCCGATCGACGACACGGTGACGTCGATCGTCTGGCCCGGCTTCGCGTACGGCGGCAGTTCGGCCTGGATCGCAACCGCGGCGACGTTCTTGAGCTGCGGGTTCACGCCCGGCGGAATCGTCACGCCCAGCTGGTCGAGCATCGTCTTGAGACTCTGCACGGTGAAGGGCGTCTGCGAGGTGCGGTCACCGCTGCCGTCGAGACCGACGACGAGGCCATAGCCGACCAGCGGATTGCCACGCACGCCGGCGACCTGCGCCAGGTCCTTGACGCGTTCGGCGTGCACCGGCGCGGCAGGCAGTGCGAGCACCACGGTGCCCAGCAGCGCGGCGAAGAACGTGACGGCGCGCGAGAGGAAAGTCGGGGAAACGGAAGACATGTCGGCAGGCCTCAATAGGGCGCAGCGGCGGAATTGAAGAAGCGACCGAGCCAGCCCATCGCGTTCGAGCGCGCCATCGCGCCGCGGCCGCCGTAGACGATGCGGGCGTCGCCGACGCGGTCGGAGGTCACGCGGTTGTCGGGGCCGACGTCGGACGGACGCACGATGCCCTGCACCTGCACCAGCTCGTCGCCCTGGTTGAGGCGCACCTGCTTCTCGCCGGCGACGCGCAGGTTGCCGTTGGGCAGACGCTCGATGACGGTGACGGTGATGTTGCCGGCGAGCGCATTGCTCTGCGTCGAATTGCCCTGGCCGTTGAAGCCGCGCTTGGCTTCCACTTCGGCTTCGAGCACGTTGCGGCCGTTGAGCGTGACGTTCTGGCCGAACAGCGTGGGCGCGCCCATGCCGATCGTCGAATTCTTGCTGATGCCGGTCTGCGCGTTGCTGCGCGCGCTGGTGCTCTCGACCAGCACGACGGTCAGCAGGTCGCCGACTTCGCGCGCCTTGTTGTCCTGGAACAGGCGGATGCCCGGATTGCCGCTGCCGTCGGTGGCGCCGGCGAAGATCGAGCCGCCGCCATCGCCCGATACCGGCTGCACGTACGCCGCACGGGGACCGTAGGCCGCCGTCGCCGCGGCCGGATGCTGCGGGAACGGCACCACGTCGCCGACGAAGCTCGCGCAGCCCGACAACGGCAGCGCAGCGAGCACGAGAGTGGGAAGCAGCAGGCGCATGGTCGCGATCACAGGTTGTTGTTGAGGTAGCCGAGCATCTGGTCGACGGTCGAGATCGCCTTGGCGTTGGTCTCGTACGCGCGCTGCGTCTCGATCATCGACACCAGTTCCTCGACGGTGTTGACGTTGGAGCTTTCCAGCGAGCCCTGGATCAGCAGGCCCGCGCCGCTCTCGCCCGGCGCGCCGGTCTGGGCCGGGCCCGAGGCGGTGGTTTCGGTGTAGAGATTGCCGCCCAGCGACTGCAGGCCGGTCGGATTGACGAAGTCGGTCAGGGTGAGCGCGCCGATCTGGGTCGATTCGTTCGAGCCGGCCTGCTTGACGCTGATCGTGCCGTCGGAGGCGACGGTGATGCTCTGCGTGCCCTCCGGAATCTGGATGCCGGGCTGCACCGGGTAGCCCTCGTTGGTGACCATCTCGCCTTCGGCGTTCATCTGGAACGCGCCGTCGCGGGTGTAGGCGCTGCTGCCGTCGGGCATCAGCACCTCGAAGAAGCCGCGGCCGTTGATCGCCACGTCCAGCGCATTGCCGGTCTGCGACAGGTTGCCCTGCACGAAGGACTTGGCCGTCGTCGCCACGCGCACGCCGGTACCGGTCGCCATGCCGCTGGGCAGCGTGGTCTGTTCCGAGGACGCGCCGCCGGGCTGGCGCTGCACCTGGTACAGCAGGTCTTCGAAGTTCGCGCGGTCGCGCTTGAAGCCGGTGGTGTTGACGTTGGCGAGGTTGTTGGAAATGACCGCCATGCGCGTCTGCTGCGCGTCGAGGCCGGTCTTGGCGATCCAGAGTGCCTGTGTGGTCATGGCGGTCTATTCCTGAAAGTGGGATCAGCGCGAGGACAGCAGTGAATTGGACGAACGCGCGGACTCGTCACCGGCCTGCAAGACGCGTACCTGCATCTCGAACTGGCGCGAGAGCTGGATCATCGACACCAGCGCACCCGTCGCATCCACGTTGCTGCTCTCCAGCACACCGTTCTGCAGCACCGCGCCTGCGGCCGGCACCGGCGCCGGACGGGCCGCGCTCGCGCGCAGCAGGCCGTCTTCGCCGCGCACGAGATCGGCGGTCGTGGTCTCGACCACCTGCAGCCGGCCGACCTGGGTCATCGACGAACGCGGCGAACCCTGCGGAATCACCGACACGGTGCCGTCGGCGCCGATCTCCATCCCGTCATTGGGCGGAATCGCCATCGGCTGGCCGCCCGCATCGAGCAGCTGCAGTCCGGTGCCGGTGGTCAGCAGACCGTTCTGGCTGACCCGCAGATCGCCCGCGCGGGTATAGGCCGTGCCGCCGGTCGGATCCTGCACCGCGAACCAGCGATCGGCATTGAGCGCGACATCCAGCGGGCTGCCCGTCGTGCTGAGTGCACCGGTTGCATTGCTCACCCCGACCACGCGCTCGGCCGTGGCCACCCGCGACGACAAACCGTCGCCTGTGACCGGCATCGCAGTCGTGGCGCTCAGGGTGGCGCGGAAGCCGACGGTGTCGACGTTGGCGAGGTTATGGGCGACGTTCGCCTGCGCGCGCAGCGAGGCGCTGGCGCCGGTCATCGCGATGTAGAGGGCTTTGTCCATGGAAGTGGACGTGCAAGGGCTGTGCCGCGGGGCGGTTCAAAGCCCTCTCCCGCGTGCGGGGGAGGGTTGGGTGGGGGCAAACCCCACGCGCGCGCGATCGCTGGTCTGCTGGCGGGCCGAGACGGCCCGAGCGAACTTCAGCCCGGACCATCGGGATCAGAAGGACATGCGCACCGGCCAACGCCAGCACCTCGCCCGACGCCTACGCCGAGCGCTCACGCCTGCCGAGCAGGCGCTGTGGCGTCATCTGCGAGGCCGGCAACGCTGCGGCGTCCGCTTCCGGCGGCAGCATCCGATCGGTCCGTTCGTGGTCGACTTCGCCTGCCTGGTGCCCGCACTGGTGATCGAAGTGGACGGCGGTCAACACGGCGGCTCGCGAACCGACGCCGTTCGAGATGCGTTCCTGCGACGGCGGGGATTCCACGTGCTCCGGTTCTGGAATCACGATGTTCTGCAGAATCCGGACGGCGTCTGCCGGGTGATCGATGCCTGGCTGGAGAGTCGCGACGTGCGCATGCGCTGAGCCCTCCCCCCGCTTGCGTGGGGAGGGTTGGGTAGGAACGGACGGTGGGCCGTCGGTAAAAGCCGGTGAGTGCGCATGATTCGGCGCGCGAGACTTCCGTCCCGCGATCTGGACCTTCGCCCCCATCCCGGCCTTCCCCCGCAGGCGGGGGAAGGGGCAGATCGATGGCCTTGCCGCCGTCTCGCTCGATCGAGGCGAGGTGTCAGCCCCTCATCAACGCAGATTGATCACCGTCTGCGTGATCTGGTCCTGCGTCTGGATCATCTGCGCATTCGCCTGGAAGTTGCGCTGGGCGGTGATCATGCTGACCAGCTGTTCGGTCAGGTCGACGTTGGACGCTTCCAGCGCGCCGCCCTGGACCAGGCCGAACTGCGAGGTGCCGGCGGCGCCGCGCAGCGGCTGGCCGGATTCGAAGGTCTCGGAGAACGCGTTGTCGCCTGCTTGCTGCAGGCCCTGCGGGTTGGCGAACATCGTCAGCGCGACCTGGCCGAGCGGCTTGGAGACGCCGTTGCTGTAGCTGGCCTGGACCACGCCCTCGGCCGAGACCGTGATGCCCGACAGGCTGCCGGTGGCGTAGCCGTCCTGGGTCAGCTCCGACACGGCGAACTTCTGGCCGTACTGCACGGAGTTGCCCAGTTCCAGCGACAGCGTCATCGGGCCGGCGCCGCCCGGCGGCGTGTGGGCGGGCAGGGCGATGTTGCCGCCGGCCGGCGAGATCAGCGCACCGGTGTCGGAGTACTGCAGGGTCTGCGGACCGCCGACGTTCACGCCGTCGATCTGGGTCTGCACCGTCCACTCGTTGTCGTTGGCGGTCTTGGTGAAGTACAGCGACTGCGAGTGCGAGGCGCCCAGCGAGTCGTAGACCGTCACCGACGTGGTGTGGGTGTAGGTGGTCGGGTCGGTCGCGTCGAACGGGGTGTTGGTGGGCGCGGTCGCGTTGCCCGGCAGGGTTACGCCCACGTTGACCTTGGTGCTGACCTTCGGCGGGGCATCGCCGGTCGCCAGCTGCAGGTCGTTGAGCTTGCCGGTGTTGAAGCTGCGGCCGTCGCCGGTGGGCGCGTAGACCTGCAGGCGCTGGCCCGAGGGGTTCACCACGAAGCCGTTGTTGTCGGTGGTGAAGTTGCCGGCGCGCGAGTAGACCGTCTGGCCGTTGTTGGACAGGGTGAAGAAGCCCTGGCCCGACACGCCCATGTCCAGCGCCTGGCCGGTGAAGTCGATGTTGCCCTGGTTGAACTGCTGGGCCACGCGCTGCAGGCGCGAACCGGCGCCGACGGCGTTCTTGGCCAGGCCGTAGGGCGAGACCGCGAAGACGTCGCCGAACTCGGCGCGGCTCTGCTTGAAGCCGATGGTGTTGGCGTTGGCGATGTTGTGCGAGGTGACGCTCAGATCGGACGAGGCGGTGTTCATGCCGCTCAGGGAAATACGGAAGCTCATCGGGATTCTCCGGAGGAGTCGGGTACGGGTAAGGAGGAAGAGGCGGGAGCGGCGGTCAGCCGATGCGGCGGACGGCGGCGAGCGAGTGGCTGCCGATGCCGGCCATGTTCAACGTCAGGCCGCTGGCCTCGATGGAGACGCTCTCCACCTTCGCCTTCACGCGCACCGACAGGGCTTCGCCCGTGCCGGCACCGTCGGCGGCGCTGCCCGCGACCGCCTTGATCGTGTAGGTGCCGCCCGAGGCCGGCACGCCGGTGTCGGTCAGCCCGTCCCAGTCGAACGCGGTCGCACCGGCGGCCGAGGCCTGCACGGTCATGCGCCGAACGGTGGTGCCGCCCGAATCGACGATCTCGATCGTCTGCGCGCCGGCGCGGGTCGCCTGGATTTCGCCGCTGAGCGGCGCGCCGGCCGCCAGCTGCACCTTCGAGGTTTCCACCAGCGCGTCGTGGCCGACGAGGCTCGCTGCACGCAGGGTCTGGTCGGACTCCATGACGCTCGCCATCGAGCCCATCGCCGTCTGCATCTGGTCGATGCCCTGCACGGTGGAGAACTGCGCCAGCTGGCCGAGGAACTGCTGGCTGTCGAGCGGCTTGAGCGGATCCTGGTTCTTCAGCTGCTCGGTCATCAGGCGCAGGAAGTTCGCCTGGCCCAGCGCGCCGGTCGAGGTCTCGGCCGGCTTCTGCTGTTTCGTGAGGCCGAGGCCTGCGAGGGTACTGGTGTCGACGGTGGCCATGGTGGCGGTCTCGGAGGGGCGGGCCGTCAGCGGCCCATGTTCAACGTGGCCAGCGCGGTTTCCTTCGCGCTGTTGAAGACCTCGACGTTCGCCTGGTAGCTGCGCGAGGCGGAAATGAGGTCGACCATCTGCGCCACCGGATCGATGTCCGGCGCGTAGACGTAGCCGTTGCCGTCGGCCAGCGGATGGCCCGGCTCGTAGCGCTTGATCGGCTGCGCCTGGCTGTCGAGCACCTGGGTGGCGCGCACGCCCTGCAGCGCCGGATTGTTCCCGACCTGCTCGGTGGTGAAGACCGGTTGCTTGGCGCGGTAGACGGCGTTGGGATCGCCCGACACCGAATCGGCGTTGGCCATGTTCGAGGCGACGGTGCTCAGTCGCACCGACTGGGCGTTCATCGCCGAACCGGCGACGTCGAAGATCGGCAGATTGCTCATGGGTGCGGTCCTTACTGGCCGGTGATCGCGGTCAACATGCCGCGCACCTTGGCCTCGACGAATGACAGCGAGGCGCGGTACTCGAGCGAGGCCTGCGCGAACGCCGCGTTCTCCCGGTCGCCGTCGACGGTGTTGCCGTCGAGGCTGGGCTGGCTGCTCGGCCGGAGGAAATGCGCGTTCGTTGCCGCGGTGGAGATCGCATTGCCCTGTTCCAGCGGCCCGCCGCGCTGCGCCGCCAGTGCGGCATTGAGGGCCCCGTTGAAATCGAGGTCCTGCGCCTTGTAATGCGGCGTGTCGGCGTTGGCGATGTTGGCGGCCAGCAACTGCAGACGCTGCTCGCGGACTGCGAGCGCGGTGCCGTGGATGCCTAGGAAGTCGGCCATGCTGCCCTCCAATGGGCGGGGTGTCGTTCCGATCAGGCAAGCCGCGTGCCAGAGGCGGTGCGACGGGCTTGCCGAGGCGTGGCGGGTTGGAGCGGGCGGGTGCTTCGATGTCCGGGCCGGCGGTGTCGGGTTTCTGTCGCGGCCATGGTCTGCGCGCGATTGCCATGACGCATCCGGGGTAGGTGCAACCGGCGTTCCCCGTGTTCTTCTCCCGTCATCCCGGCGCAGGCCGGGATCCAGCGCCTCGGCGTTCAGCCATCAGGCAATGCAGTCACTCAGCGCTACAGACCACGTCACTGGATGACCAGCGATGCGCGCTGTTGAGCGGCGCCTCCTACCTGCGCCGGAAGACGGCAGATGCGGGCGAGACGACCAGCTCCGGCACATCCCTTGCACCGCTCCCGCGCATGGACACTCCGCGCGCCCGATTCCGATCCGTCTGCCTGCTCGCCGCCCTGTGGCTGGCCTGCGCGTCACCCGTTTCCGCCGAATCCGCCATGCAGCCGCTCGACGCCATCCGTGCCGCTGCGCTGCAGGCCATCGGCGGCCCCGAGGCCACCGGCGAAGCTCGCCTCGACTCGCGCCTGCGTCTGGCCGCCTGCAGCCAGCCGCTCGAAGCCGTCGCCACCAGCTCACGCATCGCCCAGGTCCGTTGCGGCGATGCGCCCGGCTGGCGTCTGTACGTCCCGGTCACGCTGCGCCGCGAGGCCGATGTGGTCGTCGTCACCGGCCCGGTCCGCGCGGGCGAGCCGATCGATCCGGCGAAGCTGAGCGTGCAGCGCCGCGAGGTCGGGCATCTCGACGGCGCGGTCTTCAGCGATCCCGCCGAACTCGCCGGCCGCATCCCGGCCCGCGGTCTCGGTGCCGGCAGCGTGCTGACCGGCAACGACGTGCAGGCCGGGCAGCCGGTCAGGCGCGGCGATCCGGTCGTGCTGGTCTCGCGCGCAGGCGGCGTGGAGGTGCGTGTGCCCGGTGTCGCGCTGGGCTCGGCGCGGGTCGGCGAGCGGGTCGCCGTACAGAACAGCGGCTCGAACAAGGTGATCCGCGGTCGGCTGACGCCGGAGAGCGGCGTGGTCGAGGTTGTCCTCTGAGCGCCGTCTCCGGAAGCTGAACGTGTCATCACAACTTCGCATCGCGCGGGGCCTCAAGTTCCGCCGAGGGTGGCCGTTATCGTGTTCGTACCGAGAACGAGGAGCCTCCCGATGACCCACAGGATCGACGCACCGCCCCCGGCGGTCCGCGCGGCGGAAGCCACCGCACTGTCGTCTGTCGGCCGCAGCGGTGCCCCGCGCAACGAACCCGTCGCGGCGACCGCGGCGGTCGACCGCGTCATCCTGACCGGCGACGCCGAAGGACTGCAGGCCATGGGACGCGAACTGGGCACCGCACCGGCGGGCATCGACATGGCCCGCGTGAACGCACTGAAGGCGGCGATCGCCGACGGCAGCTACGCCATCGACGCTCCGACCATCGCCACCCGCATGCTGGGCCTGGAACGCCAGCTGGAGGGCGCGCGATGAGCACCGTCGTCCAGTCCGGCGCCCTCGACGCCCTCGAAGGCGCGCTGCAGGCCGAACGCCAGGCGCTGCTCGACAACGACGTCGTCGCCCTGCTGGCCTCCACCGAAGCCAAGGTCCGCGCGCTGCGTCAGGCCGAAGCCGCCCCGCCGGATCTCTCCGTCGCCGACCGCATCGCCGCCCTGCGCATCCTCAACCAGGCCAACAGCGTGCTGCTGTCGCGCCGTCGCCGCGAAGTCGACTGGGCGTTGCGGCACATGGGCCGCACGGAATCGACCGGCACCTACGGCGCGAACGGCTACACCGGCACCCGCGCGCAGGCACGGCAGTTGGCGGTTGTGTGAGGCGCGCTCTGCTCTGCTTCTTTTCGAAGGCCCGCGAAAGCGGGCCTTCTGCTTTAGGGGTAATCAGGGTTTTGACGTTGTGTCCGCCGCACTGCTCGCACAGCCCGTTGCCGCAGCCCGTCGCGCACGAAGCCTCACGTCCGTCATCCCAGCGAACGCTGGGCTTTCAACGGACGCATGTCCGGTCATCCATTCTGATCTTTCTTTTCGCCTCGGCTCTGGTTTTTTTGGCTTCGGCTTTGGCTTTGTGCCCTTGATTTCAATCGAGCCGTAAAGCGAGCCGAGCATCGCAGGGCGGCGGGGTCGAAGAGCAGCCCATGTCTGAGCGCAGCGAGTTTGGGCTGCGTGCCCCGTCGCCCGAGAAGCGCAGGGGACCGCCGCGGCTGTATCGCGGCGGATCGCGTCCGGCGAAGACGGTTTTGCTTACTTTTGCCAAGACAAAAGTAAGCCGCGCGACAGCGCGGAAGCCCTGTACTTGATCTTAGCTTCTGCGATTAAATCTTCTGCTTCGAATATCAAGGTCGCAAAGCGACGAGCGACGAAGCGCAAGCAAGTGCAGAGCTTTCTCCCGCTGCGCGTGCGAGTCCCTTTTGGATGGACCCAAAAGGAACCAAAAGGTCCCTTCGCTGGACGCGAGCCGATGCGATGGAGCCGCATCGGTGCCCTGCGCGCCTCGCCTGACGCGGCACGCAGCCCAAACTCGCTGCGCTCAGACACGGGCTGCTCTTCGGCCACGCCAGGCTCCGGTGCTCGGCTCGCTCTACGGCTCGATTCGAATCAAAAGCTGGAAGCCAGAGCCAGAGCCAGAGCCAGAGCCGCACAAGTGTGCGATTCCGCACACTCCACAGGCCCGCCATCCCCCCGCGCTAGACTGTGCATCCCTGTCCGTTGCCAAACCCCTTATGCGATCGAAGCTGGATGTCCGCCGGTTCCTGCCGGCACTGCTGCTCGCCCTGCTGGCCGTTGGTTGCCAGCGCGAATCCGGAGACCAGACCGCCGTGACCACCGCGACCGGTCCTGCGCCCGCCGCCGTCGACCGCGACGAGCATTCCTACGCCGAGCCCGACAAGGTCGTCACCGAAGACCTGGCGCTCGACATCGCGCTGGACTTCGATGCGAAGACCATCGCCGGCACCGCGACTTACACGCTGCAGTGGAAGGATCAGTCCGCCACGCAGCTGGTGCTCGACACGCGCGATCTGACGATCTCCAAGGTCGAAGGCGAAGCCGCCGGCGGCCAGTGGCAGCCGCTGCAGTACGCGCTGGCGCAGGCCGATGCGACGCTGGGCAGCAAGCTCACCATCGAAACGCCCGCGCGGAACGCCAAGGTGCGCGTGACCTACATGACCTCGCCGGATGCGTCGGGCCTGCAGTGGCTCACGCCGGAGATGACCGAAGGCAAGCAGCTGCCCTTCATGTTCAGCCAGTCGCAGCAGATCCACGCGCGTTCGTGGGTGCCGCTGCAGGACACGCCGGCGATCCGCTACACCTACACCGCGCACGTCACCGCACGTCCGGACGTCATGGTGCTGATGAGCGCCGACAACGATCCGGCCGCGCAGCGCGACGGCGACTACAGCTTCAAGATGCCGCAGAAGATTCCGTCGTATCTGATGGCGATCGCCGCCGGCGACCTGGTGTTCAAGGAAATCTCGAAACGCAGCGGCGTCTGGGCCGAGCCGGCGATGATCGATCGCGCGGTGGCGGAATTCGCCGATACCGAAAAGATGATCGCGACCACCGAGCAGCTTTACGGTCCGTATCGCTGGGAGCGTTACGACCTGCTGATCCTGCCGCCGTCGTTCCCCTACGGCGGCATGGAGAATCCGCGTCTGTCGTTCATCACCCCGACCGTCATCGTCGGCGACAAGTCGCTGGTCTCGCTGATCGCGCACGAGCTCGCGCACAGCTGGTCGGGCAACCTGGTGACGTTCTCCAGCGCCAAGCACGGCTGGCTCAACGAAGGCTTCACCAGCTACGTCGAGAACCGCATCGTCGAGTCGCTGTACGGCAAGGAAGTCAGCGACATGGAGTACGTGATCGCGCGTAACTCCCTGCGCGAGAACATCGCGTCGATGCCCGAAGCCACGCAAGCGCTGGCGGTGAAGCCGGACGTCGCACTCGATGCCGACGACGCGCTGAGCGCGGTGTCCTACGACAAGGGCGCGTGGTTCCTGCAGTTCCTCGAGCAGCGCTTCGGCCGCGAGAATTTCGACGCGTTCCTGCGCGGCTACTTCGACCACTTCGCGTTCCAGAGCATCACCACCGAGCAGTTCCTCGCCTACGCCAAGGAGCACCTGTTCGACAAGTTCCCCGACACCGTGACCGACGCCGAGATCCAGGAATGGGTCTACGCGCCGGGCATTCCGGGCTACGCGCCGCAGGTGATGTCGCGCAACTTCGGCATCGTCGATTCGGCGCGTCTGGCGTGGCTGGGCAGCGCGCAGCTGCCGCCGCGTCAGATCACCGACGCGTGGTCGACCCAGGAGTGGCTGCACTTCCTCGAAAGCCTGCCGCCGACGCTGACTGTCGAACAACTGGCCCAGCTCGACGAGGCCTACACGTTCACCGGCACGGAGAACGGAGAGATCGCAATGCGCTGGTATCCGCTGGCGGTGCGCAGCGGCTATACGCAGGCGAACGAGGCGTTGGCCGAGTTCACTGCGCGCGTCGGCCGTCGCAAGCTGATCATGCCGATCTACACCGCGCTGGTGCAGACCGAGCCGGGTCTCGCGCTGGCGAAGCAGATCTTCGCGACCGCGCGTCCGGGCTATCACCCGATCACGACCGGTTCGGTGGAGAAGCTGATCAACGAGGCGAAGCCCGCACCGGCACCCGCTCCGGCACCGGCCAAGTCGCCTGCGGCCGATGCGGCCGCGCCTGCCGATCCGGCGGCGCCGGCACCCGCCAACTGAGGCGATGCAGGCATTGAGCCATCCGTTCGCGGCCGCCCTCGTGGCGGCCGCGTGCGTTGCGGCCATCGGCATCGCCGCATTCGCCTGGGTGTTGTTCCGCGAACCGCGGCAACTCATCCGCGCCGAGTACGGGCGCCAGCGTCGACGCCTGCGGCTGACCGTGCATCGCGCGCGCATCGACGGCCTGCGCTGGTGCTGGACCGAACGCGCGGGTCTTGATGCATCCGCGCCGACGCTGGTGATGCTGCACGGCTACACCGGCAGCAAGGAGAACTGGTACCGGCTGGTGCCCGAACTCGATGCACGCTTCCGTCTCGTGATGCCCGATCTGCCGGGCTGGGGCGACAGCGAACGCATCGCAGATGCAGACCATGGCTTCGTCGCCGAAGCCGCGCACGTCGCCGCGTTCCTGCGCCATCTCGATGCAGGCCCGGTGGTGCTGCTGGGGCATTCGATGGGCGGTGGCATCGCCGCACTGGTCGCCGCGAAGTATCCCGACCGCGTCGCGCGCGTCGGTCTGCTCGATGCAGCCGGCGTGCACTTCGAGGACAACGCCTTCGGGCTTGCCGTGCTCGACGGCCGCAATCCCTTCGGCATCGAGGACACCGCGTCGATGGAGCAGTACCTGTCGGTGCTGTTCCACGAGCGCAGCGCACGGCCGCCGTTGCCTTGGCCGGGTGCGATCGCATTCGTGCGTCATCGCCGCAAAGAGGCCGCGTTCGAACAATCGGTGCTCGATCGCATCGGCCGTAGCGACGAACGCTTCGCGCCCGGCGATGCGGCCGGCGACATCCGGCAACCCGCCGTGCTGATCTGGGGCGCACACGATGCGGTGATCGATCCGAGTGCGATGGCCCTGTACGCTCAACGCATGCCGCAGGCGCGTCAGGTCCTGCTCGACCGCAGCGGCCACATGACCCTGATGGAGCAACCGCGCGACGTCGCCGACGCGGTGCACTGGCTGATCGAACGAGGAACGCCCGCATGACATCCCGACACCTGCTCGCCACTGCACTGCTCGCCACGCTGCTGCCGTTGACCGCCTGTCAGGACCGCGAAGCCCAGGCCGCCGCCCAGGCGCAGGCCCAGGCCGCCGCTGCGGAAACGCAGGCCGAGGCCGGCGAGCGCGACTTCGAAGCCGCCGTCGCGGTCGAGAACTGGGCGCTGGCGAAAGCGCAGGCCGACGTGTTGCTCGCCCGCTATCCCGACACCGCCGCCGCGGAGCGCGTGCGCGCGAAATTCGACGACGTCGCGGCCAAGGGCGAGGCGGTGCGCGAAACCGCGCGCACCCAGGCGCTGTGGACTTACAACACCGCCAACGTCGAAGGCGGCGAACAGCTGTCGGCGGCGATCTACGCCAAAGACAACATCGATGTCGACGGCACCGGTGCGAAACGCGTGCAGCTGATCTTCCGCGACCACCCGTCCTGGGGCCGCAGCAGTTACCTCGTACTGCAGACCGGCGACTTCGACTGTTACCCCAGCTGCCGCGTCAACGTGCGCGTCGACGACGGCGAACCCCGCCGCATGGCCGCCAACCGCCCCCAGACCGATGAAGCCATCGCCATGTTCATCGACGACGAACGCGCGCTGTGGCGCCTGCTCGACGGCGCGAAGACGGTGTCGATCGAGTTCCCGGTGAAGGCGGGCGGTACCCGGACGGCGGTGTTCGAAGTCGCGGGGCTGGACCGGGCGAAGATGCCGAAGTGGGGATGAACCGGAAATCGGCGTCATCGCAAGGCTCGCCGGGCATCAGCAGCTGAAGTGCGCGCCGATCTGCCATTCCGTCATCCAGCGAACGCTGGAATGACGAGGGCAGAGGTCTTCGTGGAGCCCCGGAAATTAGCTGCCGTCATTCCGGCGAAAGCCGGAATCCAGCGACTTACGCTTTCCAGTCTTCAAAGCGATCAGGCAGACACAACGCAGAGCCGAAATCACTGGATGACCAGCCATTCGGCTGTTGAAGAGCACCTCCGGCGTTCGCCGGGATCACGACAGGTTTTGACGAGGACAGGCATCAGCGCAAAGCCGACGCCTTAGCGGCAATTCGCCTGCGCCACCGACAACCGTTGACCCGCCGCATTCCGCTCCCGCGTCGCCATCCGCTGCTGCGCATCGCGCTGCGCGCGCAGGCCGCTCTGATCCGTGGGATCGCGCGCATCGCCACCGCGTGCAGCGCGCTGGGTTTCGATCGCCGCGGCGCGCCGCTGTGCGCTCGCCACGCGGGCGTCGCTGATCGGCTGGATCGCGCGCGAGGCCGCCTGCACGCAGCGCTCGTGCGCGGCATCGCGCGCCGCGTTCGCGCCGACATGCGTGGGCAGGCGCGGCGAGGGTTCCGCCTGACGCAACACGGGCGCAGCACGCGGCGGCGGATCGGCCGGATTGCGCAACTGCTGCGCGAACGCAGGCGACGTCGCGGTAGCGATCAACAGCATCAGCAGAAGTGCAATGCGCATGGGGCTGTCCGGGTGCACGCGGAACACCGCGTTCGAACGTCCTAGATGCCGTCGCGACGCAGGCAGGTCAATGCAGCGCGGTCCACGGGTTCAGGCGCGGGCCGGTTGCCGCATCCTCACAGCGCGCGGCGACGCCCGTCCTGTGTGTCGTGCGGATCGAGACTCGCCAGTGGCGCCGGCGGTTGCGCCGGCACTTCGGCCGGCATCGCCACCGGCTCGCGCGCGCCATCGAGCATGCGGGCGCGCCGCCAGCCGCCCCAGCGGTAGTACCCGATCGACAGCAGCATCGCGAGCAGCGCACTGGCCGGGAAACTCCACCAGATCGCATCCACGCCGAGGGTCGGCTGCAGCAGCGTCGCGAACGGCACGCGCACGCCCCACAGCGTGACCGCGAGGATCACCAGCGGCGGCATGACCGCGCCGGTGGAGCGCACGACGCCGAACAGCACGAAGGTCACGCCGAAGAACAGGAACGACCAGATCGCGATGCGGTTGAGATGGCGCGCGGTCCCCAGTGCGACGCTGGCATCGCCGAGGAACAGCGACAGCGCGGCGCGGTCGAGCAGCAGCAACAGCGCGATCAGCCCGCCGGTCATCAGCACGTTGAAGCCCACGCCGGTGGCGGCGATGCGGGACACGCGGTCCCAGTGCCCGGCGCCGACGTTCTGCGCCGCCATCGTCGAACACGCAGCGCCGATCGCCATCGCCGGCATCTGCACATAGGTCCACAACTGCAGCGCGGCGCCGTAGCCCGCGGTGGTGTCGACGCCGTGCGCGTTGACCATGGAGATCATCGCGATCATCGCCGCCGACAGCATCACCATCTGCAGGCCCATCGGCAGGCCCTTGGCGAGCAGCGCACGCACGATGGTCCAGTCCGGTCTGTAGAGATGCCGCTCGGTGCGATGGATCCACAAGCGGTGTTTCCGATGCCGCAGCCAAGCGAGAAGGGCGGTCAGGCCGAGCGCATTCGCGACCAGGCTGGCCAGTGCCGCGCCGGCCATGCCCATTGCCGGCAGCGGCCCGACGCCGAGCATCAGCATCGGCACCAGCACGATGTCGAGTGCGACCACCAGCAGCAGGAACAGGAACGGCGTGCGCGCATCGCCGGCGCCTCGCAGGATCGCCGACAGGAACGCGAACGCGTACAAAAACGGCACCGCGAGGAAGATCAGTTTCAGATAGGCATCCGCATGCGGCAGCGCATCGGCGGGCGTGCCCATCCACAGCAGCACGTGGCGCGACAGCGGCAGGCCGACCAGCGCGACGAGCACCGATGCGGTGAGAAAGAACGTCGCGCTGGTACCGATCACGCGCTTGGCGCCCGGCAGATCCTCGCGACCGATCGCCTGCGCCACCAGGATTGTCGCTGCCATGCCCACACCGAACACCGCGCCCAGCAGCAGGAACAGGATGTTGTTGGCGTTGGCGATCGCCGCCAGCGCGCCCTCACCGAGGAAGCGCCCGATCCAGACCGCATTGACCGAGCCGTTGAGCGACTGCATGACGTTGCCGCCCAGAATCGGGAGCGCGAACGCGAACAGCGTGGGGCCGATCGCACCGCGGGTCAGATCGCGTGGACGGGCGGGGGTGTCGGCAGGTCGGCGTCGCGGCATCCGCGCATTCAATCGGGAAGAGGATCGCGGCGTGGTGAGGATGGGGCTGCTTTCACGCCCGCGGCTGTCCGCCCCTTTCCCCGCGCGCGGGGAAGGACGGGATGGGGGCACACCCTCAGCTCGCGCAATAAAGCACCGCTCGCCACGCCCGCGCCAGGGCTCGATCTCCCCGCATCGGAAGGGCGCCCCCACCCAACCCTCCCGTGCACGGGGGAGGGCTTCAGCCCTGCGACGGCCGCGCGGCGTGCCTTGGGCCGCGAACTGTGACCCATGCACGCTGGGGCACCCCCCATCTGTCGCGCGGGCGCAGACGCTTGGACACTGCAGACATCCGGGAATGCGTGCCCGACCGATCCAGGAGCCTGCCGTGAGCGTCAACGCCGTCTCGTCGTCCGAAACCACCAACCGTCTGCAGGACCTGCCGCCGCCGGGCGAGGCCACGCCGTCCTATACCGCGCAGCGCGGGGACACGCTCTCGGAGATCGCCAAGGCCCATGGCGTCAGCCTCGAAGGTCTGCTGGCGGCGAATCCGCAGGTGAACAATCCAGACGTCATCTATCCCGACCAGTCCATCGCATTGCCCGCCGGCACCAAGCCGTTGAGCAGCGACACGGCGCCGGTCAATGGCGCGGCGCCGGCGAACGCGACCCAGGGCACCTACACCGGCGGCCCGCTGGATCGCACCCAGCTCGCCCAGCTGTTCCACGAAGCGGGCTTCCGCGGCGAGAACCTGGTCAGTATGGTCGCCATCGCAATGCGCGAATCCACAGGCGATCCGGCCGCGTTCAACGGCAACGCCGCCACCGGCGACAAGTCCTACGGCCTGACCCAGATCAACATGATCGGTGCGATGGGGCCGGAGCGCCGCGAAGCCTTCGGTCTGAGCTCGAACGAACAACTGTTCGACCCGCAGACCAATGCCCGCGTCGCGTTCGAACTCTCCAACAACGGCACCAACCTGTCGCCGTGGGGCGCCTACAAGGGCCTGGCGAATACCTACAACACCGACGTGTCCGCCGCGCGCACGGCCGTGGCCGACGCGCAGGCGCAGGGCCTGCTGGGCACGCCGTTCAACGGCGGCGCGCGCACCGATGGCACCGCGCCGGTGCAGCAGAACGCACCGGCTTCGGCCACGCCGACGCTGGAACGCAACGACCGTGGACCGGCCGTCACTGATCTGCAGACCCGTCTGGCGGCCGCGGGCTTCAGCCCCGGGACGGCCGACGGTATCTTCGGCGCCCGCACCGAGGGTGCTGTGCGCAGCTACCAGTCGAGCCGTGGCATCGAGGTCGACGGTGTGGTCGGCCCGAACACCTGGGCCCAGCTCAATGGCGCGCCCGCGGTCGAGAAGCCGCCGGCCACCGAACCGGTCGCGCCGGGTGAGGTCGCCCGGGTCACCGACGGCCCCAGCAACGCGCGCATCGCCGGCCTGCATCCCGAACTGCGCGGCCAGGCGGCCGAGTTCGTCAATCGCGTCGAACAGGAACTGGGCATCACGCTGCGCGTGACCCAGGGCTTCCGTACCTACGCCGAGCAGGATGCTTTGTACGCCCAGGGCCGCACCACGCCGGGCGACATCGTCACCAATGCGCGCGGTGGCTACAGCAACCACAACTTCGCCACCGCCTTCGACGTCGTCGAAGTGCGCCCGAACGGCAGCATCAACTGGAGTCCCGACTGGGACGCCATCGGCCGCATCGGCACCGACATGGGTCTGGAATGGGGCGGCAACTGGACGACCTTCGTCGACCGGCCGCACTTCCAGCTCGATACCGGCCTGAGCACCGCGGACATGCGCAGCCGGATTGCGAACGGCAACGTGGATGCGGACGGGTTCGTCAATCTGCGTTGATGTGGCGTTCCAAGTTGCAGCACCTGACAGGGCGCCGGGAGGCGCCCTGTTCGTGTCCGGGTTCGCAAGCCCATGTTGCGATCAAAAGAAATGGCGGTCGGCGTGGGCAGCACGCGCACCTAGGGCCGGCCCGGGGCTGACGCGGCGGCCGGGACGCGGTTTCATTCCGCCCAAATGCCCGAAGGACTGCGCCTCCCATGACCTATACCGTCAACAACGGCGAAACGCTCGCCAGCATCGCCGCTGCGCGCAATCTGCAGCTTCAAGACCTTGCCGAGGCGAATCGGCTCGATCCGAACGCGGAACTGGAGGCTGGCCAGGAACTCGCGATCCCGGTCGACGCGGAGCCCGCAGGCCCGCAGCTGAGCGCTGCCGAACGTACCGATGCGGCGCTGGCGGATTACCAGCAGGCTCTGGCGGAATCGGCGCGCCTGCCCGGACCGCTCGCCACCACACCGTCTGCGCGCAGTGCGCTGGATGCGGCCGTCACCGCTGAACTCGCGCCGGTCGTCAACGGCGTGGACGCGCGCATCCCCGGCGCGCCGACCAGCCAGCAGACCATCGCCTCGATGCGCGACACCCTGCTCGCGCGGCACGCCGATGATCCTGCCGCGCAACAGGCGCTGTCGCAGTCGATCGATACCTTCGCCACCGAACACCGCGCCGATGTCCTGGCGCAGACCGATGTCTTCGGCAGCAGCGTTACGCCGGGCGACCGCCTCACCGTGCTCGGCCAGTCGCTGGCCAGCGAGTCGCCCGCCGTGGTGACCGAGCTGTTGCAGCAGCCGTCCGTGCAGGCGCGTCTCGAGGCGGCCGCCGAATGGGTGGGTGAGCCCTTCGAGGGCGTCGACGACCGGGATGCAACCACCAATCCCCTGTTCGCCGAGCAAGCCGCGCAGCGGCTCTCGGATCTCACCGATACGCTGCCGCCGGAGATGGCGGCCGCGCTGGTCGAGCGCAGCATGCCGACGATCGAACGCATCGCCGGCGTCGAAGGCGTCTATGCCGGCTCCGGTGCCTACACCGATCTGTCTCGCGCAGTCGGCGCGATGGGCGATGCCCCGGGCGCAGGTGCTGTCGCCGACCAGGTGGCCGAAGCCTTCCTGCCGCAGGTCGAGAAATGGAGCGGCTTCTTCATCGATCCCAATACCGGCATCCTTCGCAATGCGGTCGCCAATGGCGCATCGCCCGAGCTGTCGATCGCGCTGGCCGGCAGGCTGGAAGCAGCCGGCAAGCCCGACGAGGCCGGCGCCGCGTTGCGCGCTGCCGCCCAAGGCACGTACACCCTGCAAGCGGATCTCAACAGCACCGTCGAGGCCTACGCCGAGCACACCGAAGAACTGCTCACCGTGCTCAACGACACCGGCGACAACCTGTCGCCCGAGCAGCGCCAGCAGGCGATCGATGCTTACGTCGCCGGCAAGGGGCCGGAGTGGCAGGCGCGGCTGGAGGAACTGCAGGCGCAGATCGCAACCGATGGCGGCACACTGCTCGACAGCATGGCCGCGCTCCACGACCTGCCGCCGGAACTCGCCAGCGCCGGGCAGGGCATCGATGCGATCCTGAGCGGCATCGCGGGCGACGAGACCACGCAGGGCAGCCTGTCATTCGCGTTGTCGCTCGATCCCACGCTGCTCGCAGGACCGCAGGCCGGCAACCTTGCCACCTTCCTCGCCGACGAAGGCCAGAAGGGCAGCGATTTCCTCAAGAACCTCGCCAACGCCTACGTCAACAGCCAGCTGATGCCGGCGATCGGCGCGATGAATCCGAACGATCCCGCGAGCGTGTCGCGCGCGAACGCGGCGATCGGCGATCTCGAGCGCAACGGTGCGCGCCTGTTCGGCATTCCGCAGACCGAGATCGACGCCGGTGTGGCGCGTCTGCGCAGTCTGTCGGACACGCTGTCCGATCCGGGCGCGCGTCTCAGCCCGGGCCAGGCATTCGAGTCGGTGCAGTCCTTCAGTGACGCGCAGCGCGACCTCACCGCGCTGCGCGATACGCAGTTCAGCTCCGGCCCGGCCGCGATGGCGTTCCGCACGCTGGCGCTGGGCATGTCCGGCGCGGCGTTCCTCACCTCGGCGCAGACCACGATCGACAACCCGAATGCGCAGAACGCGATCGGCACGCTGGCCTACTCGGTCGGACTGGCGCAGGACGCGACCGCGTTCGCATCGACGATCGGCGCCATCAACGCCGAAGGCCGCGCAGCGCAGTGGGGCACCGGCGCATCGTGGGCCGGCCAGTTCACCGCGAAGTTCGTCGGCGTGCTCAACACCGCCTACTACGCCGCAGGCGCGATCGACCAGTGGAGCCAGGGCAGCGTGCCCGGCGTGCTGTTCAACGCCGCCGGTGCGGGCGGCGCGATCATGACCGTGCTCGCCGCCAACGGCACCATCGGCGCTTGGGGTGGCCCGGTGGGCGTCGGCGTGATGATGATCGCCACCGGCGGCGTCGCGCTGGTGCAGTACCGCCAGGACATCAACGCGCGTACCGATCTCGCCGAACAGTTCTATCGCGACGCCGGCATCGATGCGTCCATCGCGGAGATCCTGGGCAACGAAGCCTCGGAGACCGCGAACATCCTGCGCGACGGCCTCGATCTGTCGCCTGCGCAGATCCAGACGCTGGCGAAGGACTTCCCGGAGGTGTTCTGGTCGCCGCCCGAAGCCGCCGGCACCGTCGCGGTCCTGCAGGCAAACGGCATCGGCGCCAACGACGCGCATGCGTTCCTGACCGCAGCACGCGCGGACGACGCGACGTTCTTCCAGCGCTTTGCAGACCATTACAACAACCGGCCGTCGAACAGCGAGGGCACATTCGACGCCAACACGCGCCAGATGGTCGAGGACTCGTTCCCGAGCGCAGCCGAGATCGCGCGCGAAGCCGCGCCGGAACTGTTCGGCGAGAACGCCGAAGAGCGTGACCAAGCCGTGCGCGACTACGAGAACCTGCCGACGGGTGACCCCGCGATGACGGGCAACCTGTTCAAGGACACCAGCGATACCTATCGCGCCGAAATCGTCCGCCAGCTTCAGGAAGACGGCATGCTGGATGTGTTCGTGGAGAACATGGCCACCAGCCACGCCTACAACGGCTGGCCGGAGGCTGCACGCGACGGCATCGAGGCCGCGCGCGACGAGGGCGTACTCAGCGACGAACAGGCGGCGACGTACCTGTCGCAGCTCGGCTTCTGACGCGATTGGCGCGTCTTGCAGGTGGAACTCAGGAGGGCCTGCGATTGCAGGCCCTTCTTCGTTGAGTCGGTGACTCAAGTGAATCCGGCACCGGAAATTGGCGGAGGTAGGCAGGTCCGTAGATCACCCGTCACGCCTCTTCCTGCTCGCAGTAGATGTCGAACCAGACCGAAACGCGTCGGTCCGCAAGAAATCGCATGAGGTCGGGTTCCAGTTCGAACTCGCGGTTGGAAGTCGGCATGTTGAGGCCGAAAGTCAGCCGGGTCCGCCCGAGCGCAGCGACTTGATCCCAGACAGCCAGGTCGAGGGGGAGCCCTTCGAACAGAAGTCTGATCACCTCCGAGATGTCCCACTCGTCCGTCTGGGATGGCTTCAGGTCGCGAGCCCATCGGCCGAACCGAGGCGGCGCGCGCCCTGTTCCGTCTGGCCTGCGCAGCGGCACGCCGCAGCGCTGCGCGCGCGTCGGCGCATGTTCGAGCAGGCGCGTGATCTGCTCAGGATCGAGATCGTCTCCGCTGACCTGAAGCGACGTAGAAAACCAGTCAATCGGCCCGCAGAGCTGGATGGTGCCTTCAGGCACTCCGACAGGGGGGATGGCCTGGGTTGCTTCATGTGGGCTGCCGCTTGAGGCAAGTCGTGTGGGAGGACGTCATCGGTTCGAACGACATTTCATATTTCCTTTAGCAGCTCGCGCGTCTCTCGCATCGTCTAAAGGCAATCAGCCTGCTGCGTCGCGCCCAAATAGCGGTTCCGTGATCGTATTGAAGCAGACCCTCCGGCATCAATGCGCTAGTTGGAGCAGGCTGGCAAAGAGTCGATAAGTGAACCTGACCCCGTTACTCCGGTCTAACGAGCAAGCAGAGCTTCCCGAACAACGAGTAGCTCTTCAGCGCAGCCCGCCGGGTCTGGCCTGATCTCGAAGCGATCACCCGCCGGCCATGTTGCCTCAACGACGAAATTGCGGCCGCCCAACTCAAAGCGGCAAAAAGGCTTGTCTCGCAGCCAAGAGAGCAATCCCGGGGCTTGAGCTACCCGCGCGCCAGGAATAGCCGCGATGGTGCGACAGAGACGTGCCCTGCCGATCCGCGACGGAACCTCTATTGACCAAATCCGACCCGGCTTTGGGCAGTTGTCATAAACCTTCATTGCAGAGCCTAACGATTGAATTAAGCCGCGCCACGAAGTGGCGTCGGCTTGCATGATTGGTTAGGCGACGGCCAAGGTTGCGCCAGCTGCCACTAGGATTTTGAAACGCTAGTATCGTCCGCGCGGATTTGCCAGCGGAAACTGAGAAAGGCGCCGGCTACAACGACAGGGATTGCAACGAACCATTCAGCAAATCCCGGCAACAGCGTTACGACGAGCCAGCAAATGACAGCAGTAAGGGCGAGGCCGATGTAGAGCCGCCACGACAGAAATAGCTCGCCAAGCGACAAGAAGAAATCCACAAGAGCTAGCATTCCTTCCTCCGCCGCCTAACGCTTGAATTAAGCCGTGCCGCGAAGCGGCATCGGCTTGAATGAATTGTTAGGTGCCACCCGAAACAGCCCCAATAACCGGCTGCGCAGCCTGAAAGTTTGAGCTGGCATGATCATGCCAAGGATACATTCCGTCGAGAGATGGCCAAACAACCTGGTAAAGCGGAAAGCCGTTGCCATGGTAGTACCACCGACAGAAGCCAACATGCTCGTAGTACTGGGAGAGTGGCACCTCTACGAAGCAGCACATGTAGTCGTTAAGAAGAGCGTCCGTTGGTTTCGTGAGATCGATGGGTGCTCCGGATTTCGCAGCGTCCGCAGCGATACTGAGCATCTGATGAGCGACCTTGGCAGAGAGTCCGAAGATGATGAGCTCCGGGTGCCCATAGGTTTTAAAGAGGCCAACAGTGAACGCATAGCCGACGTGCTCCCCCTCGGGATGGATATTGACGCAGTGCCACCCAAAGTTGGCAATGTCATCAATGACTTTCTGCTCGCTTTCACTTTCCCCAGAAGTGCGAATCATCTTGTGCCACCTAATGTTTGATTTAATCCGCGCCGCGAAGCGGCGTCGGATTGAAAGAAATTTTAGTGCCCAGGTGACTGCACATGACATGAGTCAAAAGCGCTACAAACGAGCCGCAAATGATTGCCCAGAAGCCCAGAGATGGCTCAAAAGCAAGAACGAGAAATCCAGGAAGTACGCCTAGACTAAGCGCATGCGGCCAGCGAGCGAGATGCTTGCGAAGCAAGAGTAGGTAACCGGGAGAGCCGATGAAAAAAACTGGCAAGAAACCGATGATTAGGGTGTAACCGAACATTAGCTTGGCCGATTCTGCAGGAGACAGCAGCGAGTCTGCATAGCGTGTTGAGTCAATTGCCCCATAAACGGACATCCCGACAGCAACAATCAGCAGAGAAAGCAGTCCGGAAATCTCAACGAACAGAAGCTGGCGGAGAATTCTCATATGCCCTAACGCCAGAATTAAGCCGCGCCGCGAAGCGGAGTCGGCTTGAATGATTTGTTAGGTTGCGCGCGCCTCAGCTAGGCCGCGCAATCGACGCTCCAGCGAGTCTTTCAATTCCTTCATGTTCTTGAAGAAGATTACTGGATAATCTTTCAGATCGAACTCTAGGCGAGTGCCGTCCCGAGCGATATAAATTGGGGTTTTGCGAAGACCTTGAGCATAGCCAGCTTCATAGAAGACGTTTGGTCGCGAACCTGTTAGGTCAACGATCACGTACTCTGCCTTGCGTATTGACTCAAGAATTCTGTCGGTGATGCGCTCGTTCGAGTGCGGTTCGTCAACTCGCTCTGCGTTAATTCCGCAGCGCGTTGCAGCCTCTTTTATTGCATCAAGTACGTCTTCAAGCTGCGCATCCGCGGGATCAATAGGCATTGCGATGAATGCATAGCCCTTTTGAACCGGATCCGGTGCTGCAACCGCCGCAACAGATCTTGGCTTGGCCTGCGGCGCCTTTAAAGCACCGATTGTTTTGTCAATCATGTCAACGACGTGGCTCGTGAGATTCATGAGATACGGCGGGTTGAACATCATGGCGAAGGGGTCGACATTTCTCATGACGAGCCCACCTACTGCCGGCGGAGGTGAGATGGTCATTGTGTAGAAGCAATCGGCTTCGATCACCTCGCGTCGAACCCAAGCGGTGTTCTCGTTGATCCAGGAACGCGTCTCAGCATCATGATCACGTTGCCAATGGCCTAGCTGGGCTTTGTACTCTCGCAGCTTCTGGATCTTCTCTTCAGGTTCCACGATGTCTCCTAGCGACCTAACTAGTATTCGACCCCGGATGCGGGGTGTTGCGTCGAGTATGCGTCGGACATGAGTTAGTCGCAAAGGTGGTAGTTTTTTAAGGGAGTCAATGGCTTCCCGCATGCGGTCGGCCGTCGTGATTGAGAAGAGGCTGTGTTATCAGGCAAGAGCCGATGAGCCGTGTTATCGGACGAAATCGAGGTGTAACGCAGGTGGTCGGCGATCGGAACTAGAGTCAGACGGATCTGGTGGAACGCAGCGAGCCCCGTCATCCATCGCGACCAACTTCAAGCAAGAAAAAGGGCGCCCCGACGAGGCGCCCTTGTTTGATTCTTCGCAATGCAGCTTGAATCAAACGGTCGTCTTGCTCTCCAACGCATACCCGAACTGCTGCCGGAACTGCAGTGAGAACTCGGCGTAATCGAAGCGCTGGTTCTGCGTGCCGGGGTGTTCGACTTTCAATGCGCCCATCAGGTTGCCGATGCGGCCGATGGTCAGCCAGTCGCAGCCCTTTTCGATGCCGAACAGCAGGCCGGCGCGGAAGGCGTCGCCGCAGCCGGTGGGATCGGTCACGCGGCGCTCGTGGGCGGGCGGGATGTCGTGGGTCTGGCCTTCGGCGTGGATGACGACGCCCTTGGGGCCGCGGGTGCAGATGTAGGCCTTCACCTTGCCGGCGATGGTCTTTTCGTCCCACCCGGTGCGTTCCTGGAGCAGGTTGGACTCGTAGTCGTTGACGACGACGTAGTCGGCCAGCTCGATGAAGTTGCGCAGCTCTTCGCCGTTGAACAACGGCATCGCCTGGCCGGGGTCGAAGATGAAGGGAATCTTGCCGTCGAAGAATTCCTGCGCGTTCTGCAGCATGCCTTCGCGGCCGTCGGGGCCGACGAGGCCGATGGTCACGCCCGGCACGTCTTTCACGTGGTTCTCGTGGCTGCGCATCATCGCGCCCGGGTGGAAGGCGGTGATCTGGTTGTTGTCCAGATCGGTGGTGATGAACGCCTGCGGCGTGAACAGGTCGGGGATCTCGCGGACCTGCGACAGGTTGATGCCGTGTTCTTCGAACCACTCGCGGTAGGGGCCGAAGTCCTGGCCCACGGTGCCCATCGGGATCGGGTCGCCGCCGAGCAGCTTCAGGTTGTAGGCGATGTTGCCGGCGCAGCCGCCGAACTCGCGCCGCATCCGCGGCACCAGGAACGACACGTTCAGGATGTGCACCTTGTCCGGCAGGATGTGGTTCTTGAACTGGTCGGGGAACACCATGATGGTGTCGTAGGCCAGGGAGCCGCAGATCAGTGCAGACATCGGGCGGAAGCTCGCGCGGAAAGGCCGCACAGGGTACCGGCGCAGGGGGCGCGAGGCCAGCGCGGAGGCCGCTGCGGCGCGCCGCCAGGACCCGGAACAGCGGCCTACCGGGCGCGCAACTGGGGGTGCCCCGGGGCCGCGGGGAGGCCGCTTTTTTGCTAGGCTAATCCGCTTCGTTTCGCCTCCCTGCCGGACGCCCTCTCCCGATGTTCAAGAAGTTCCGCGGTCTCTTCTCCAATGACCTGTCCATCGACTTGGGCACCGCAAATACCCTCATCTTCGTCCGCGGCCAGGGCATCGTGCTCAACGAGCCGTCGGTCGTCGCCGTGCGCCAGGACCGCAGCGCCGGCCAGAAGGTCGTCGCCGCCGTCGGCACCGAGGCCAAGCAGATGCTCGGCCGCACGCCCGGCAACATCACCACGCATCGCCCGATGAAAGACGGCGTCATCGCCGATTTCACCTACACCGAGGAGATGCTGAAGTACTTCATCAAGAAGGTGCACAAGTCGCGTTTTCTGCGTCCGAGCCCGCGCGTGCTGATCTGCGTGCCGGCCGGCTCCACCCAGGTGGAGAAGCGCGCCATCAAGGATTCCGCGCTGGAAGCCGGTGCGCGTGACGTGTCACTGATCGAGGAGCCGATGGCGGCCGCGATCGGCGCCGGCCTGCCGGTCACCGAGGCGCGCGGTTCGATGGTCGTCGACATCGGCGGCGGCACCACGGAAGTCGCGGTGATCGCGCTCAACGGCATCGTCTACTCGCAGTCGGCCCGCATCGGCGGCGACCGCTTCGACGAGTCGATCATCAATTACGTGCGCCGCAACCACGGCATGCTGATCGGCGAATCCACCGCCGAGCGCATCAAGCTCGAGATCGGCTGCGCGTATCCGCAGGAACACGTCATGGAGATGGAAGTCTCCGGTCGTCACCTCGCCGAGGGCGTGCCGAAGATCGTCACGATCAGTTCCAACGAAGTGCTCGACGCGCTGCGCGAGCCGCTGTCGGGCATCGTCGAGGCGGTGAAGCAGGCGCTCGAACAGACGCCGCCGGAACTGTGCGCCGACGTCGCCGAGCGCGGCATCGTGCTGACCGGTGGTGGCGCGCTGCTGCGCGACCTCGACCGCCTGATCAGCGAGGCCACCGGCCTGCACGTGCAGGTCGCCGAGGATCCGTTGACCTGCGTCGCCCGCGGTGGCGGTCGTGCGCTGGAGCTGCTGGACCTGCACGGCAACGAGTTCTTCGCGGACTGATGGCATCGGGACCGGCGATCGGCGCGAAGTTCTGGTCGCCACCCGATCGTCGATGTCCTCCAGCGCAGCGGCTCCCGTGCGTTCGCAAGCTCCGCGGTCCCGCCGGTGTCGACGTGCGGCAGGGCCTGTTCTCACGATCGAGATGGGCCCCGGCGTGCGCCGGGGCGACGACAATGCGGCCTTCGACTGTTGAGCCCACGTCCGAGATGACGCCGAGCGACCGCCCCTGATGTCCTCCTACGCCAGCTCTCCCGCGCCCCGGCCCGGCGATGTCGCCGGCACGCTGCGTCTGCTCGCCTATCTCGCGCTGTCGTGTGCGCTGGTGGTCAGTGATCACCAGGGCGGTTGGCTGTCGCAGTTCCGCCAGCAGGCCAGCGTGGCGATGCAGCCGCTGTGGTGGCTGGCCGGTCTGCCGTCGCGTCTGGGCGACAGCATGCGCAACGATGCCGCCACGCGGACGCAACTGTCGGCCGACAACCGCCGCCTGCGCAACGAACTGCTGGTGCTCAACGCCGGCCAGGCGCGCCTGCGCGTCGAAGCAGTGGAAAACGCGCGGCTGCGCGCGCTGCTCGGCGCGGTGGAGCAGGGCAGTCTCGACGTGCAGCTGGCGCCGATCCTCGATGTCGACCAGGACCCCACGCGCCAGCGCCTGCTGCTCGATGCCGGCAGCCGCAACGGCGTGCGTGTCGGCCAGAGCGTCATCGATGCCGGCGGCCTGCTCGGCCAGGTCATCACGGTCACGCCGCTGACCTCGACCGTGCTGCTGGTGACCGATCTCGAACACGCGGTGCCGGTGATCATCGCCCGCAACGGCGTGCGCCTGGTCGCCTACGGCAGCGGCCGCGCCGACCATCTGGCGCTGCGCAACGTGCCGCTGTCGGCCGATGTCGAAGTTGGCGACACGCTGGTGACCTCGGGCCTCGGGGGGCGGTTTCCACCGGGGTTTCCGGTCGGCACGATCACCGAACTGCAACCCGACGACAGCCGCGCGTTCCTGGTCGGCGATCTGACGCCGGCCGCGCAGCTCGACCGCGGTCGCGACGTGCTGCTGCTGCGCGACGTCGTGGTGCCGGTGACGACGGCCGATCTCGAAGCCGCCGCTGCCGAGCGCGAAGCGGCCGCGCGTGCGCAGGCCGAGGCCGATGCCGCGGCTGCGCCCGCCGACGGGACCGAAGCGACAACGCCCGACACCGGCGACACGCCCCCTGCCGACACACCGCCGGCGCCGGCGACGCAAACGCCGCCGCAGACACCGCCCGCGACGCCGCCCGCGCAGGCGCCGCAGCGATGAGCCGTCGCCGCAATCCCTGGATCCTGCCGGCCAGCCTGTTCGTCGCGCTGCTGCTCGGCCTGCTGCCGTTGCCGCCGGGCCTGCAGCCGTTCCGGCCGTTCTGGCTGGCGCTGGTGGTCGCCTACTGGGTGATCGAGGATCCCGATCGCGCCGGTCTGGGCTTCGCGTTCTCGATGGGCCTGATCGCCGATCTCGCCTTCGGCGGGCTGCTCGGCGAGCAGGCGCTACGGCTGGTCATGATGGCCTTCATCCTGCAGCGCTTCCGCTCGCAGCTGCGTTTCTTCCCGGTCGCGCAGCAGGCGCTGGCGATCGGCGGCCTGCTGCTCAACGACCGCATCATCAGCGCGGCGATCCACGTCGCGCTCGGCGTGCCGCAGCTGCCGTGGACGTACTGGCTGGCGCCGCTGATCGGCATGCTGCTGTGGGCGCCGCTGTACCTGGTCATGGACGCACTGCGCTTCGGGCGCAAGTCGTAGCGGAGGCCTGACGCATGGCCAGACGCGGTCGCCGTCCCGACATCCGCAACAACGCCACGGAAGCGGCGGCGTTCCGCACGCGCGCGATCATCGGATTCGGCGCCGTGGTGCTCGCGCTGGGCGTGCTGGCCGGCTGGTATTTCAAGCTGCAGGTCATCGACCACGACATCTACGCCAAGCGCTCGGAGGCCAACCGCATCAAGCCACGGCCGGTGGTGCCGGGGCGCGGGCTGATCCTCGACCGCAAGGGCCGCATCCTCGCCGAGAACGAGCAGGCGTATCGCCTCGAAGTCACGCCCGAAGAAGCCGGCGACACGCGCCGGTTGATCAGCGAGCTGTCGCGGATCATCGCGCTGTCGCCGGACGACATCGCGCGCTTCGATCGCGAGCGCAAAGCGCAGCGCAGCTTCCGCGCGGTCACGCTCAAGCTGCGCATCAGCGAGGACGAGATGGCGCGCTTCGCGCTCGACCGCTGGCGTTTCCCCGGCGTCGAAGTGGTGCCGTATCTCAACCGCTACTACCCCTACGGCGATCTGTTCGCGCACGTGGTCGGCTACGTGGGCCGCACCGACGAGAGCGACGTCGCGCGCTACGGCCAGGCGCATCTGCTGTATCCGCAGACCGGGCGTACGGGCCTGGAGCGGTATTACGACGAGGCCCTGCGCGGCAAGATCGGCTACGAGCAGGTCGAGACGAATGTCGAGGGCCGCGCGCTGCGCCGGCTGGGCCTGCTGCCCGCGACGGCCGGCGCGGATCTGCGCCTGAGCGTGGACGCCGACCTGCAGCAGGCGATGGTGCTGGCCTTCGGGGGTCTGCACGGCTCGGCCGTCGCGGTGGAACCGGCCACCGGCAACATCCTCGGCATGGTCAGCCTGCCGAGCTTCGATCCCAATCTGTTCGTCAACGGCATCTCGCACGACGACTACCGCAGCCTGATGGACGATCCGGCGCGTCCGCTGTTCAACCGCAACGTGCTCGGCGGCGGCCCGCCCGGCTCGACGATCAAGCCGCTGGTCGCACTGGCCGGTGTCGACAGCGGCCTGCGCACGCCCGAATCGCGCGTGTTCTCGACCGGCGAGTTCTTCATCCCCGGCCAGCGCCGCGGCTATCGCGATGCCGCGCGCGGGGCCGGCTGGACCGACCTGCGCGATTCGATCGCGCGTTCGGTGAACTACTACTACTACCAGCTCGCCTACGAGATGGGCATCGAGCGCTTCGACGAGTACATGACGCGCTACGGCTTCGGCCAGCCGACGGGCATCGATCTGCTCGGCGAGAACGCCGGTGTCGTGCCGTCGCCGCGCTTCAAGGCCTCGCGCTCGCGCGAACCCTGGTACGCCGGCGAGACCGTGATCGCCGGCATCGGCCAGGGCTACTGGATCGCGACCGCGCTGCAGCTCGCGCGCGGGACCGCGGCGATCGCCAACGGCGGGCAGCTCAACACCCTGCATCTGGCCAACGAACGCCGCGACGGATTCGACGCGCCGTGGCGCCTGGTGCCGCGCCCGGCCGCGACGTCGATCACCGACAACCCGGCGCATCTGCGTGCGGTGCAGGAGGGCATGGTCACCACGATCCACGGCCGCGGCACCGGCACGCGCATGGCGATCGGCGCCGAGTACCGCATGGCCGGCAAGACCGGCACCGCGCAGCGCGTCAGCCGCCGCGGCAGCGCGAGCATGGATCCGCGCAGCCTGCCGTATCACCTGCGCCACCAGGCGCTGTTCGTCGGCTACGCGCCGGCCGAGAACCCGACGATCGCGCTCGCGATCACCGTCGAACACGGCGGCTACGGCGGCAGCACCGCCGCGCCGATCGCGCGCCGCATCTTCGATGCCTGGCTGCTCGGCAAGATGCCCGAAGTCGAGATCGACGCCGCCACCGGCGCACCGGCCGCCGTGGCCGCGGTCGTACCCGAGGCCGAGCTCGCGCCCGAGCCCTCGTTCGAAGCGGTCGTCGCCGGCGTGCGCACCGCGCCGCGCGATGCCAACGGCAAGTTCCCGGGCGTGACGCTGACGACGGTACCTGCGCCTGCGACGGGCGCACCGCCGACGGAGCCCACGCCATGAACGTGATCCTGCGCTGGCTGCTGGAAATGCTGCAGCGGTTCACCCGCACGCTGGACTGGCCGCTGCTCGCCGCGCTGGTCGCGCTGATGTGCATCGGCCTCGCCGTGCTGCACAGCGCGACCAACCAGAACGTTGCGATGGTCGCCTCGCAGGGCAGCCGCTTCGTCGTCGGACTCGGTGCGATGTGGCTGCTGTCGCGGATTCCCGCCGTGCAGCTGCGTCGTTTCACACCGGCGGCGTATGTCGCCTCGCTGTTGCCGTTGATCGCCGTGCTGTTCATGGGCACCGGCCGCAGCGGCCAGCACTGGCTCAACCTCGGCGTGTTCTACGTGCAGCCGGCCGAGCTGATGAAGCTGTCGCTGCCGATGATGGCCGCCTGGTGGCTGGGCCAGCAGCCCACACCGCCGCGGCTGGGCACGATCGCGATCGCCGCGGCGATCATCGGTCTGCCGACCGGCCTGATCCTGCTGCAACCCGATCTGGGCACCGCGGTGCTGGTGGCCTCGGGCGGGGTGTTCGCGCTGTATCTGGCCGGGCTGTCGTGGTGGTGGTTCATCGGCGGCGCGGCGGCATTCGCGGTGGCCGCCCCGGCGGCATGGTTCTGGTATTTCCAGCAGTACCAGAAGGATCGCATCCTGACCTTCCTCGATCCCGAATCCGATCCGCTGGGCACCGGCTGGAACATCATCCAGTCGAAGATCGCGATCGGTTCGGGTGGCTTTTCGGGGCAGGGCTGGGGTGACGGTTCGCAGTCGCATCTCAACTACGTGCCCGAGCACACCACCGACTTCATCTTCGCGGTGCTGAGCGAGGAGTTCGGCTGGCTCGGTGTGAGCGTCGTGCTGGGCCTTTACCTGTTCATCGTGGGCCGGTGTCTGTGGATCGCAAGCGAGGCGCGCGATGGATTCTCGCGCTTGCTGGTCGGCAGCCTGGGCCTCGCGCTGTTCGTCTACGTCATCGTCAACGGCGGCATGATCTCCGGCCTGCTGCCGGTGGTCGGCGTGCCGATGCCGCTGCTGAGTTTCGGCGGCACCGCGGCGGTCTCGCTATTGGCCGGCTTCGGCGTGGTGATGGCCGTGCAGGCGAGTGCGACGCGGCGTCGCTGAGCGACGTCTCAATCCTTACCGGCCCTGACTGCGCCCGCGCAACGCTGCGTGCCGCGCGCAGGTGCGTGCTAACCTCGCCGCCGATGAGCCGACGCCCTTTTTTCCGACTCGCCGTGGCCGCGCTGCCGTTCGCATTGGCAGCGTGTGCGACCCCCGTCAATCCGTCCGATGGTCATGCCGAGGACTACGGTGCGGTGACGCCGTTGCCCGAGCCTGCGCGCACCGAAGGTGCCCTGCTGGCGCCGGTGCCGCAGCCGCCCGAACGCCCGGTCGCGCCGACCTCGGTCACCGATCCGGCGATTCCGCGCGCGCAACGTGTCGAGAACTTCGTCGACTACACCGTGCAGACCTACGGCGCCGATCCGGCGCACGTGCGCAGCGTGCTGGCGAAGGCGCAGGTGCAGCAGGCGATCCTCACCGCGATCAGCCGCCCGGCCGAAGCCGTGCGTCCGTGGCGCGACTACCGCCCGATCTTCATCAACGACGCGCGCATCAACGGTGGCGTGGCGTTCTACCGCGAAAACCGCGCCGCGCTCGATCGCGTGGCTGCCGAGACCGGCGTGCCGGCCGAGTACATCGTCGCGATCATCGGTGTGGAAACCAGCTACGGCCGCATCACCGGCAACTGGAAGGTGATCGACGCGCTATACACGCTGTCGTTCGACTACGCGCCGCGCGCGCCGTTCTTCGCGGGCGAACTCGCGCAGCTGTTCGCGTTGGAGAAGGCCGAGCCGCAGCTCGACATCGGTGAGCTCAAGGGCAGCTATGCCGGTGCGATGGGCATGGGCCAGTTCATGCCGTCGAGCTATCGCCTGTGGGCGAAGGACGGCGACGGCGATGGCCGCCGCGACCTGCTGACCCACAAGCCCGACGTGTTCGCGTCGATCGCCAACTACTTCGTCGTACACGGCTGGCAGCGTGGTGGCCCGGTCGTGGCCCGCGCGCAGCGCGCTGCCTCGGCAGCCGACTTCAAGCCGGAGAACTGGGATCCGGTGTACCCGCTGGCCGATCTGGCCAGGCGCGGCTACACGCCGGCGCCCGGTCAGCCGACCGCGGAAGGCGCCACGCTGCTGTCGCTCGATGGCGAGGCCGGCATGGAGTACTGGCTGGCGTACCGCAACTTCTACGTGATCACCCGCTACAACCGCTCGCCGATGTATTCGCTGTCGGTGCACCAGCTCGCGCAGGCGATCCGGGCCGGGGTCGGTCCGTGATCCGATGGCTGCTGCCGCTGGCGGCGGTGGCCCTGCTCGCGGGCTGCGCGGGCAACGCCAAGCGCGGCGCCACACCGGCCGCCGGCAGCACGGTGTCGGCACCGGCAGCGCACGGCGGCAGCGCACACCGGCCGGCATCCGGCCAGAACCGTGTCTCGCCCTACGCGCCTGCGCAGGAAGACCCGAACACGCGTGGCCATTACACCGCCGGGGGCCTGTACCGCCCGGGCGTGCCCGACAGCCTCCCCGACTACCTGCCCAACGTCGACGCGATTCCGGAACCGGAGGTCGTCGACCTGCCGCGTTCGCCGGTCGGCAACCGCAGCCCCTACCAGGTGCTGGGCAAGAGCTACCGCGTGCTCGACGATCACAGCGAGTTCGCCGAGACCGGCACCGCGTCCTATTACGGCGCCAAGTTCCACGGCCGCCTGACCTCGAACCGCGAGGTCTACGACATGTACGCGTTCACCGCCGCGCACAAGTCGCTGCCGCTGCCGAGCTTCGCGCGGGTGACCAATCTCGACAACGGCAAGTCGGTGATCGTGCGTGTCAACGATCGCGGCCCGTTTCACGAAGGTCGCGTCGTCGATCTGAGCTACGCCGCCGCGGTGAAGATCGGCATCCATCCCGCCGGCACCGGCCGCGTCGAAGTGCGCGCGCTGAGCCCGGGCGAGAACGCCCGCAACGATTACGATGCCGTCGCCAGCGCGCCCCCTCCTACGGCTGCACCTGTGCCCCGCGCCACCGCCGCCGCCGCCACGACCTCGGCCGCCGGCAGTGCGATGGACGCCATCGTCGAAGCGCTGCCGATCGCCAGCGCCCAGGCCGGCGAGCGTCCCGCGCCCGCGCCGCAGGGCGATGCGTCGAACGGCCGCTTCAACATGTACCAGAACGGCAAGGTCATGACCGCCGACGATTTCGACGCCTGGCTCGCCTCGCGCGGGATCAAGCTCGAGAACGGCCGCCAAGTGCCGCTGCATCCGCAGCCTGCAGCCACGCCGGCAGCCACGGGCGCCGCCCCGGTTGCCGTGGCTGCGGTGACCGCGCCGACGCCGACGCCAGCGCCGGTCCGCACGGCCGCTGCCGCCCTGGGCGGCGTGACCCTGCAGGTCGCCGCCTTCGGCGCCCGCGCCAACGCCGAACGCGCGCTCGCCACGTTGCGTGGCGCCGGGATCGCCGCAGCCCAGCTGCAGGACGGCACCGCCGCCGGCAAGCCGGTCTGGCGCCTGCGCGTGGGTCCGGTCGAAGCCACGCAGGTCGCCGAAGTGTCCTCGCGCGTCGCCGGCCTCGGCTTCGGCGCGCCCACCGTCGTCCGCGATTGAATCCTTTCCATCAACCGCCGGTCGACGCGGCCGGTTCCCCGGAGTTGTGCATTACATGAAAGTGTCCGTAGTCGTTTCGCGCATGTTGCTGGCCGCGCTGGCCACCGCCACGGTGGGCATCGCCGTCGCGCAGGATCCCGCGCCCACGCCGCAGCCCGCGCCCCGGCCTGCCGCGCCTGCCGCCGCCGCGCCTGCGCTCAGCGACGACCTGCCGACGCCGCCCCCGCCGACCATCACCGGCACCGCCTGGGTGGTCATGGATTACGCCACCGGCCAGATCCTGGCGGGCGAGAACGAAGACCAGCGCGTCGAGCCGGCCAGCATCACCAAGGTGATGACCAGCTACGTGATCGCCGCCGAGCTCGCGGCCGGCAAGATCAAGCCCGACGACCAGGTGCTGATGAGCGAGAACGCCTGGCGCAAGGGCGGCGCCGGCACCGACGGCAGCTACAGCGGCTTCCCGGTCAACCAGACCGCGCCGCTGCTGGACATGGAAATCGGCATGGTCGTGCAGTCCGGCAACGATGCCGCGATCGCACTCGCCGAGCACGTCGCCGGCAGCGAGGAAGCCTTCGCCCAGCTGATGAACGCCTACGCCGCGCGCATCGGCATGAAGAACAGCCACTTCGAGAATGCGACCGGTCTGTCCGGCCCGGAGCACTACTCGACCGCGCGCGATCTGGCGATCCTCGGCCGCGCGATGGTGCGCGACTTCCCCGAGGAATACGCGCACAACAAGATCAAGGAATTCACCGTCGGGCCGATCACCCAGCACAACCGCAACCGCCTGCTGTGGCGCGACGACAGCGTCGACGGCATCAAGACCGGTCACCACAGCGGCGCCGGCTATTGCCTGATGGCGTCGGCCCTGCGCGGCGACCAGCGTCTGGTCTCGGTGGTGATGGGCTCGACCAGCGAGGCGCAGCGCGCCACCGATTCGCTGGCGCTGCTCAACTGGGGCTTCCGGTTCTTCGAAACCCACGCCGTCTACGACGCCGGCAAGGCCGTCGCCACGCAGAAGGTCTGGAAGGGCAAGACCAACGAAGTGCAGCTGGGCGTCGCCGAGCCGATGCTGGTCTCGATGCCGCGCGGCAAGTACGCGCAGCTCAAGCCGTCGATGGACATCCCGCAGACGCTGGAAGCCCCGATCGAAAAGGGCCAGGCCATCGGCACCGTGCGCGTCGAGCTCGACGGCAAGGTCATCGCCGAGCGTCCGCTGGTCGCGCTGGAAGCGGTGGAAGAAGCCGGCTTCTTCAAGCGCCTGTGGCACGAGTTCCTGATGTGGTGGAACGCCTAAGCGCGGGTGCTTCGCGGCTTCATTGGAGCCGCGTGTGTGTCTCCTTCCCCCGTTTGCGGGGGGCGGCCGGGATGGGGGCCGAACGTTCCGGTTGAGTGGACAACTGTGCCTCACGAGCCGGTCGCGCGATGACTCGCGAGCGCCGACCTGACTGTTCGCCCCCACCCAACCCTTTCCCGCAATGCTGGGCAGGACTTCGCGTCGTCGAACGGTCGCCACCGCTTGGGTTCGGCGACCTCTGCCCCGATAATCCCGCGATGGATATCTCCTCCGACAACCCCGACCACGGCTTCCAGTTTCCTGGCGTGTTCGAGATCACCGCGATGGGACCGGCGGACGCCGGGCTCGACGCCGAGATCCCGCGCCTGCTGGCCGCCGCCGGTATCGCCGTGCTCCACGAAACCGTCACCGCGCGCGAGTCGAGCGGCGGCAAGTACGTGTCGATCAAGCTCAGCTTCCGCGCCGAGACGCGCGCGCAGTACGACGCCGCGCACGCGGCCCTGCGCGACCATCCCGAAGTGAAGTGGACGCTGTAACGCTTCGAACGGGACGCCGCACATGATCCGCCAGCTGCTCTATCGCAGCGGCCAGCTGTACGAATTCACCGTGCCGGACATGGTGCGTCTGCTGCTGCGCAGCCGCGCCTACAACGCGCGTCACGGCATCGGCGGCATGCTGCTGTGGCAGGACGGGCTGTTCATGCAGCTGCTCGAAGGCCCGGCCGCCGCGGTGGATGCGCTGTACGCACGCATCGCCGCCGATCCACGCCATTGCGAGGTACGCCTGATGGTCCGCGCCGAACGCACCGCCCCGCTGTTGCCCGGCTGGCACATGGCCTGGAGCGAGGCGTCGCTGGACGGCGAGGCGCCGGCCTTCGACGGGCTCGACACCGACGCCACCGCGCTGGCCCTGCTGGAGGGCGCCCGCAGCGATCGCGTTGCGGCAGCGATGCGCGATTTCCTGCACGGCGCGCCGGTGCCCGCGGGTGGACTCGGCTGCGCGCGGGTCATGGAGCGCGTGCTGTGAGCAGCCCGGCGATCGTCCGCCAGCTCGGCCGGCAGCCCTACGAACCGGTCTGGCGCGCGATGCAGCGCTTCACCGATGCGCGCGGCGCCGAGGGCGGCGACGAGCTGTGGGTGGTCGAACACGCTCCGGTGTTCACGCTCGGCCAGGCCGGCAAGCCCGAACACGTGCTCGCGGCCGGCGACATCCCGGTGGTGCAGGTCGATCGCGGCGGCCAGGTGACCTATCACGGTCCCGGCCAGCTGGTGGTCTATCCGCTGCTGAACCTGCCGCGGCTCAAGATCGGCGTGCGCGAGTACGTCTGCAAGATCGAGCAGTCGATCATCGACACGCTGGGCGACTGGAACATCGAGGCCGTGCGCCGCGACGGCGCGCCGGGCGTTTACGTCAACGACGCCAAGATCGCCGCGCTCGGCATCCGCGTGCGCCGTGGCTGCACCTTCCACGGCCTCGCATTCAACGTCGCGATGGATCTGGAACCCTTCCAGCGCATCAATCCCTGCGGCTATGCAGGCCTGCAGGTGGTGTCGCTGGCCGATCTGGGCGGTCCGTCCTCGCCCGGTGCCGTGGCACCGATGCTGCTCGAGAATCTGGCCGCGCAGTTCGGGCTGTCGCTGTCCGAAGGCCCGCCGCCGGCGCTTCAGCCCGCTGAATGACACGCAGCGTCCCCGGCAGCCGGCAAGACAGTGCCGGGGCAGGGGCCTACAATGACCCTCCGACCGCAGTCCTGGCCGCCATGTCCTCTTCCGTCGACAAATCGATCCCGCTGCAGGTGGTGTCCACGCCGCCGCCGGCGTCGCTGCAGACCGGCGTCAAGCAGGTGGCGGGCGACAAGATCGCGCGCTCGCCGGTGCAGTTCGCCGATGCGCCCGTGCTGCGCAAGCCGTCGTGGATCCGTGTGCGCATTCCGTCCAACGGCGCGGTCGCCGCGCTGAAGTCGAAGCTGCGCGAGAACCGTCTGGTCACGGTCTGCGAGGAAGCCAGCTGCCCGAACATCCACGAATGCTTCGGCCACGGCACCGCGACCTTCATGATCCTCGGCGAGGTCTGCACCCGCCGCTGCTCGTTCTGCGACGTCGCCCACGGCCGGCCCAAGCCGCCGGATGCCAGCGAGCCGCTGAACCTCGCGAACACCGTCGCCGACATGGGCCTGAAGTACGTCGTGATCACGTCGGTCGACCGCGACGACCTGCGCGACGGCGGTGCCCAGCATTTCGTCGACTGCATCCGCGAAGTGCGCAAGCAGTCGCCGCACATCCGTATCGAGGTGCTGACGCCCGACTTCCGCGGCAAGGGCCGCATGGAGCGCGCGCTGGAGATCCTCAAGACCGATCCGCCGGACGTGTTCAACCACAACGTCGAGACGGTGCCCGATCTCTACCGCAACGTGCGCCCGGGCGCGGACTACCAGTGGTCGCTCGACCTGCTGAAGAAGTTCAAGGCCCAGCATCCGGGCGTGCCGACCAAGTCCGGCATCATGCTCGGCCTCGGCGAAACCATGGAACAGGTGCAGGGCACGCTGCGCGACCTGCGCGCGCACGATGTCGACATGGTCACCATCGGCCAGTACCTGCAGCCGAGCGCGCACCACCACCCGGTGCTGCGTTACTGGACGCCGGACGAGTTCCGCGCGCTCGAGGACTACGGCATGGCGCTGGGTTTCAGCCACGTCGCCTCCGGCCCGCTGGTGCGCTCGTCATATCACGCCGACCAGCAGGCGATGGACGCCGGCGTCGCCGCCTGAGCCCGGCGCGGGCGCCGGGCGCCCGCGACTGACGCCGCGATGAACGCAGCGTCGATTCATCCTGTTTCCGTACAGTCGATTGCATGCAACGTGCAACTTTCGGCACTGTCGACGCGTCAGTTCACGCGACACGCTCGAAGGCATGTCGCATGATGACCGCATCCGCAATCCAGGACCCTGCATGAAAGCTTCCCGCGTCGTTTCCGGCTCCCTGATCGCCCTCGCGCTGGCGGTGCCGCTCGCGCTGATGGCCAGGCCTGACGCCATCGCCGATGTGCCGATGACGCCGAACGCCGACCAGGTGGCCGCGTCGAAGCTGGTCTACGGATTGCTGTCCGACAGCCGCTACGCCTACCGGCCGCGCGCGCTCGACGGCACGCTGTCGGGCGAGATCTTCGACCGCTATTTCGAGAATCTCGACGCCGGCAAGCTGTTCTTCACCCAGCAGGACATCGCCCGCTTCGAGCCGCTGCGCGCGGGCATGGGCGCGGCCGTCCGCGACGGCGACGTGGCCCCGGCCCTCGAGGTCTTCGCGCTGTACAAGCAGCGCGTCAACGAGCGCATCACCGGCGCGCGTGAACTGCTCAAGCAGGACATCTTCGATTTCAGCGGCAATGACCGCTGGGAGTACGACCGCGAGGACGCGCCGTGGGCCGCGGATTCGGCCGAGCTCGACGCGCTGTGGCGCCAGTCGGTGCGCAACGACTGGCTGCGCCTGAAGCTCGCCGGCAAGGCCGACGACGAGATCCGCAAGACGCTCGACCGTCGCTACCTCAACACCGCGAACACGGTCGCCGCGCTCAACAACGAGGACGCCTTCAGCAGTTTCCTCAACGCCTACACCGGCTCGATCGATCCGCACACCGACTACTTCAACCCGCGTGCGGCGCGTCTGTTCAACCAGAGCATGTCGCTGTCGCTCGAAGGCATCGGCGCGCAGCTGCAGAAGCAGGACGACGTGGTGGTGATCCGCGAGGTCATCGCGGGCGGTCCCGCCGCGATCAGCAACCGCTTCAAGCCGGGCGATCGCATCGTCGGCGTCGGCCAGGGCACCAACGGCCCGATGGAAGACGTGATCGGCTGGCGCATCGACGACGTGGTCGACAAGATCAAGGGCCCGAAGGACACCCAAGTGCGCCTGGACGTCATTCCGGCCGAAGCCACGCTCGACAGCGAGCCGGTGCGCATCACGCTGACCCGTGCGCGCGTGCGTCTGGAAGAGCAGGCGGCCAAGGCCGAGACGCTGACGTTGCCGGCCGATACCGAAGGCGGCCGCGAGAAGCAGATCGGCGTGATCAAGCTGCCGGCGTTCTACCAGGACTTCGAAGGTCGCCGGAACCGCGATGGCGAGTACGCATCGGCGACGCGCGACGTCGCGCGCCTGCTCGAAGCGTTCAAGACCCAGAAGGTCGACGGTGTGGTGCTCGACCTGCGCAACAACGGCGGCGGTTCGCTCAACGAGGCGGTCGAGCTGACCGGTCTCTTCATCGACCAGGGGCCGGTGGTGCAGGTGCGCGAATCCGGCGGCCGCGTCGGCGTGCAGGGCGATCGCGAACCGGGCGTGGCCTGGGACGGTCCGCTGGCGGTGCTGATCAACCGCGGTTCGGCGTCGGCGTCGGAGATCGTCGCCGGTGCGATCCAGGATTACGGCCGCGGCCTGATCATCGGCGAGACCACCTTCGGCAAGGGCACGGTGCAGAATCTGGTCGACCTCGACCGCTGGCCAGCGAACGAGACCAAGCGCTTCGGCCAGGTGAAGCTGACCATCGCGCAGTTCTTCCTGCCCGGCGGCAGCAGCACCCAGAACAAGGGCGTCGAGCCGGACATCCATTTCCCGGTGACGGTCGATGCGACCGAGTTCGGCGAGAGCACCTACGACAACGCCCTGCCGTGGACGCGCATCGCCGCCGTGCCGCATACCCAGTACGGCGATTTCGCGCCGCTGCTGCCGCGCCTCGAACAGCTGCACGAGACGCGTGTGGCGACGGACAAGGAATTCGTCTGGTGGGCCGAGGACATCGCTGAATTCCGCGCCGAGCGCGAGAAGAAGTTCGTGTCGCTCAACGAGGCCGAGCGTCGCGCCGAGCGGGATCGCCAGACCGAGAAGCGTCAGGTGCGTCAGGAAGAACGTCGCGCGCTGGGTCTGGAACTCGATCCGCTGGCCGAGGATTCGGACGACGACGGCCTGCAGGCCAACGAGCGTGCGATCGCCCAGCAGAACCGTCTGGAGAAGGCGGCCGAAGAGCGTCCCGATCCGCTGCTGCGCGAATCGGCGGCGATCCTGGCCGATGCGGTGCGCCTGCTCAACGCCGACCGCGATCTGTCGGCGACGGTGCTGCCGGAGTCCACCGCGCCGGGCCGCTGGGCGCGCTGAGCCGCTGGCAGGTGTGCGAACGAAGCCGTCGCGGGTGACCGCGGCGGCTTTTTTTTCGGGGCGTCTTTGTCGGGGCGTCCGCACGGATTTCGGCACCCCGATACCGTCATTCCGGCGAACGCCGGAATCCAGCGACTTCAGGCGCTTGGGCGGAGGCAACGTCACTGGATTCCGGCGTTCGCCGGAACGACGGTGCTGGGAATCCCGGCATCCGCTTACGTTCTCGCGCCACCGCACCGCTGCAACACCATCATTCCAGCCGTGCAACGGGCCGCGGGCGTAGAATTCCGCTCCGCATTCGCGGCTTCTCCTCCTGTCTCCGGAACCCCCATGAGCGTCGCGCCGGTGTCGCGTCCCGCCTCGGTCCTGGCCATCGCGCTGGCGCTGGCGGCCGTCTATCTCGTCTGGGGGTCGACCTATCTGGCGATCCGGTTCGCGCTCGAAGGCGGCTATCCGCCGCTGTTGATGGCGGGCATGCGCTTCATCGTCGCCGGTGGCCTGATGTACGCCGCGCTGCGGCTGCGCGGTGTGCCGGCGCCGACGCGCAACCAGTGGAAGACCCTGCTCGCAATGGGCGTGCTGCTGCTCGGTCTGGGCAACGGCATGGTCTGCATCGCCGAACAGAGCGTGTCGTCGGGTCTGGCCGCGGTGGCGGTCGCGTCGGCGCCGATCTGGATCGCATTGTTCGCGGCGATCCGCGGCGATCGTCCCTCGCGTATCGAATGGGCCGGTCTCGCGGTCGGCTTCGCCGGCGTGCTGTGGCTCAACGCCGGCAGTTCGCTGACCGCGACGCCGACCGGTCTGATCGCCTTGCTGATCGCGCCGCTGGCCTGGGCTTTCGGTTCGGTGTGGAGCCGCGGCCGGGATCTGCCGTCACCGTTCATGGCGGCGGCGGCGCAGATGCTCGCCGGCGGCGTGATCATCCTCGCGGTGGGCCTGCTGATCGGCGAACGCTTCCATGAGCTGCCGACGCTCAAGGGCACGCTGTCGGTCGCGTATCTCGCGTCCTTCGGTTCGATCATCGGCTTCACCGCCTACGTCTGGCTGCTGCACAACGTGCGCCCGACGCTCGCCGGCAGCTATGCCTACGTCAATCCGGCGATCGCGGTGCTGCTCGGCGCCTGGCTCGCGTCGGAGCGCTTCCATGTCAACGATCTCGGTGCGATGGCGGTGATCCTGGTCGCGGTGGTCGCGATCACGCTCGGTCGCGCGCGTGCGAAGAAGGTCGTGCCGACGCCGGCCGCAGCGGTCGCCGGAGAAGACCCATGATCGACGCCGCGCAGAGCCGTCGCGGATTGTGGATCGCGGTCGCGGCGTTCGTGATCTGGGGCCTGATGCCGCTGTACTGGTATCTGCTGCGTCACGTGCCGTCGCTGCAGATCGTGCTGCACCGCTCGATCTGGTGCGCGATTCTCGTCGCCGCGTTTCTGACCATCCGCCAGGGCCGCGGCTGGCTGCGCGAAATCCTCGCGCAACCGAAGCTCGCCGGCATGCTCGCGATGTCGGGCTGTCTGATCGCGGCCAACTGGGCGCTCTACGTGTGGGCCGTCAACAGCGGCCACGTGGTCGAGGCGAGCCTGGGCTACTTCATCAATCCGCTGCTCAACGTCGTCATCGGCGTGGTGTTCCTGCGCGAACGGCTGTCGCTGCCGCAGTGGATCGCGGTCGCGCTGGCCGGCGGCGGCGTCGCGTGGCTGACCTTCAACTACGGCAGTTTTCCGTGGATCGCGCTGTGTCTGGCGACCTCGTTCGCGCTGTATGGACTGATCCGCAAGTTCGCCGCGGTCGAAGCGGTGCAGGGACTCGGCGTCGAGAACCTGTTCGTGTTCGGTCCTGCGCTGCTCGCACTGGTGTGGTTCGAGACCCAGGGCGGCGGCGGTTTCTTCTCGCTGCGCTGGGGTGGACTCACCGACGTGCTGCTGGTGCTCGGCGGCGCGCTGACCGCGATCCCGCTGATCTGTTTCGCCTATGCGGTGCGCCGCGTGCCGCTGACCGTGGTCGGCCTGCTGCAGTACATCGGTCCCACGCTGCAGCTGCTGCTGGGCGTGTTCTTCTTCGGCGAAGCCTTCGGCATCGACCGCGCGGTCGGCTTCGGCTTCATCTGGGTCGGGCTGGTGGTGTTCGCGGTCGACGGCTATCTGCAATCGCGTCGGCGGATCGTCGCGCAGCAGGCCTAACAGGGACGACCTGCTGGTGTGGGAGCGCGCTTGCGCGTGATTGCACGTCGCCGGCAAGGCTCATCGCGCGCGAGCGCGCTCCCACCGTTTTTCTAGCGTGCAGCGAGCGCGGTCTGCGGACAGGCCGGTGCGTCGAACCAGTCGACGACGGTCGGCGCGAGGCGGTCGAGCCGCATCGGCAGGCTGAGGTGGTCTTCGCCGGCGAGTTCCAGATAGCGTGCACCGGGCACGGCCGCCGCGAGTGCGCGGCCATGTGCGACCGGCACATGGCGATCCGCATCGCCGTGCACCAGCAGCACGCAGCCCGGCGCGTGGGCGAGGGCGGCGCCGACGTCGACGCCGTCGAGCGGCAATGACAGCGTGTCGCCCGCGCGCGCGATCGCCGCGTCCAGAACGGACGCATCGATGCGCCAGCGCAACCAGCGGCGCGTGAGTTGCGCGTGCCAGCTGCCGCCGTCTTCGTCGAGCATGTGCGGGACCATGTCGCGGATCGCGGCGCCGGCGTTGTCGAAGGACTCCAGCGCGACCACGCGTTCGGCCTGCAGGCGTGGATCGGCGGCCGCGAACAGCGCGGTCGCCGCGCCGTAGGACACACCGAACACGTGCAGCGGGCCGGCGATCTCGCCTTGCGCGCGTAATGCGGCGACCGCATCGACGACGTCGCCGGCCTCGCGCGTGCCGTAGCCCGATGGCGCATGGCCGGAGCGGCCGTGGTTGCGCAGGTCCAAGGTGATCGTGCGATAGCCGGCTTCGGCCAGCGCGATCGACCACGGCAGCAGCGAACCGCCATCCATCATCCAGCCGTGCAGCAGCACGACGGTGCCGCGCGGTGGGGCGGACGGCGCAGACGGCGCGTGGAAATCGAGCGAGAAGTCGACGCCGTGCGGATCATCCGCCGGCCGCGTCCACGCGTAGTCCATGCCGTAATCGCCGGGATCGAGCGCACGCCAGAACATCGAAACACCAGCGCTCGTGGCGACGTGTCCGCTGCGGTTCGGCAATCGCGCGAATGCGGCCTCGACGCGATCGGTCTGCAGCAAGGGTGATGCACCGGGCGGTGCGACCAGCTTCGACGCCAGCGAATTCGCCATGCCCGGCCACGACGAGAAGCCGGCGACGAGCAGACAGGCGACGAGGAGGGCGGCGAGGCGGAGCATGGCAGCGGGCGGAGGCGAGGCGGCCGCGCAGACTATCGACGCGACGCCAGGCGCCGCTATCGCACTGCGATGACAGCTGCATGACAGACGGTCGCCGTTCATCGGCGTGAGCCGGCCGATGCACCGGCCTTCTGGCACAGTGCGGCGATGTCGATCTGTCACGCTGGACGTTTCCGGTGACCACCGCGCATGCCGCAATCGTGCTGGCCGCCGGCGGCAGCACGCGCCTGGGCAGGCCCAAGCAGCTGTTGCGCCGCGACGGCGAAAGCCTGGTCGCGCGCGTTGTGCGGCTGGTCGCGGAAACCCATCCCTGCCGGCTCGTGGTGATGCTCGGCGCGTATCACGACGCGGTGGCGGCCGAACTCGCACCGTCGCCACACGGCTTCGTCGAACTGCACGAGGTGCCGGACTGGCGCGAAGGCCTGTCCGCGAGCCTCGTCGCCGCATCGTGCGCGCTGCAGGCACATCGCGGCCCGGTGCTGGTGACCGGCATCGATCAGCCTGCGCTCAATGCCCTGCATCTGCGCGCGCTGCTGGACGGCGCACGCAGCGTGCGCTCGGGCTGCGCAGCGGTGATGCACGGAGAACGCCCCGGCGCACCGGCAGTGCTGTCGCATACGCTGTTCGCGCAGGTGGATGCGCTGGAAGGCGACCGGGGATTCGGGTCGCTGCTGGCAGCGTTGCCGGAAGAGGACCTGTTCCGGCTGCAGGCGCCGTCGCTGGCGCAGGATATCGACACCGCGGACGACGTGGCGCAGGCGCTCGCGGACGGGTTGCTGGATCGCGGGGTCTAACTCACTCGACTCAACGGCGTCTTCGACGCTCAAGCGCGCTTTCATCTCACTGTCGTCATTCCCGCGGAAGCGGGAATCCAGTGTCTTGGATGTTGGCGTTACGGCCGGAAAGTCACTGGATGACCCACACTGCGGCGGTTGAAAACCCGGCCTTCGCCGGAATAACGGGATCGAAAGGGTGGCGAACTGATGGTGTCTTGAAATTACGAGGGCGCAAGTTGCTAATCGAGTCTGGCGTGCGTTCTGATCAACCCGCGCGCGACATCATCCACACCACGCACACCGCACCGACCACACCGATCACCAGCGCCGCAGTGCGCCAACGTTTCGCGCGGCGCTGATAGCGCGCGACGCGTTCGTCGTTGAGTGCGGTCGCGCGTGCGATCCAAGGGGCGGTGTCGCGCTCGGCCTGGGCGTAGATGACCTCGGCGCGTGCGGGATCGGCTTCGGCGCGCAGTGCGGCGTCCTCGTAGCGTTCGAACGCGCGCTTCTGCAGCGACTGGATCTCGCGTGCGATGTCGGCGTTCGACAACGTGTCTGGCGATGCGGCACTCATGTCGCGCGCAGCGCCGCGGTGACCGGCAGGCGCGCCGCGCGCAGGGCCGGGAACAGGCCGCCGACGAGGCCGATGCCCAGCGCCCACTTCAGCCCGTTCCACAGCAGTTCCGGCGACACCTTGAACTGGAACACCACCTGGCTGAAGTTGCTGCCCAGCGTGCTGACGCTGTAGCCGTTGAAGATGCTCCACGCGAGCAGGCCGCCGAGCAGGCCGCCGAGCAACGCCAGCAGCATCGTCTCCAGCATCACCGCGACGACCACCGGCAGGCCGCGGAAGCCGATCGCGCGCATCGTCGCGATCTCGCGTGCGCGGCCGGCGACGGCGGCATACATCGTGTTGAGCGCGCCGAACACCGCGCCGACCGCCATGATCGCGCCGATCACCGTGCCCAGCACGTTGATCAGCGTGGCGAGCTGACCGGACTGCTTGCCGTAGTAGGCACGCGTCGTGGAGACGTCGAGTTTCAGGCGCTGGTCGGCATCCATCGCGGCCTTGAACGCGGTGAAACCGGCGGTGCCGTCGGTGCGCACGGTGATCGACTGGTAGGCGCCGCGGTTGTAGGTGGACGCCAACGTTTCGCCGTCGGTCCACAATTCCGAATCGTGCGCATCGCCGGAGGCGAACACGCCGACCACGGTCCACTGCTGGTTGCCGAGGTTCAGCGTCTTGCCGACGTCGAGTCCGCGGAACTGGCTGCGCGCGCCCTGGCCGACGACGATCTCACGCAGGCCCGGCGCGAACTTGCGGCCTTCGATCACCTGCACCTTGTCGTGCACGGCCCAGGCGAGTTCGCCGACGCCGCGGAACTGCGCATTGACGTCGGTGCCGTCGGCCTTCGACGGCAGGTTGACCACCTGCGACAGTTCGGGCGACAGCAGCGGGCGGCCCTGCGCATCGCGCGCGATGCCGGCCAGCGTGCCGATCAGCGGCACCTGGTCACGCGTGATCACCGAATTGGTTTCGGCCTGCGAACCACCGCGCAGCACGATCGCCGAGGTCTCGTCGCCGGTGCTGTTGAGCGTGGCCTTGAAGCCTTCGCCCATCGCCAGCATCGCCACAAGCACACCGACCACGCCGGCGATGCCGACCACGATCACCGACGAGGCGCCCCAGCGCTGCGGCAGGCTGCTGATGCCGATGCGCGCCGCCGCCAACGCCAAGCGGCCGCCGCGCGTGAGCACCAGCCACAGCGCGATGGCGACCGCGATCGTCAGCACGCCGTACCACGGCAGCAGCACCCACACCGCGAGCCCGACGACGAGCGCGACGATCGACAGCAGGTTCCAGAGCCACGGGCTTTTCATGTCGGTCCGATCCGGTTCGTCGTGCAGCGGAAGGAAAAGCGATGGGCCATGACGTCAGCGCCCCGCCAGCGCGTCGACGATCTTCAGCCGTTGCGCGCGCAGCGCCGGCAGCACGCCGACGATGATGCCGATGCCGATCATCAGGCCCAGCCCGATCAACCACGTCTGCGCCGGGACCGTGGGCAGCGCGATCACGCCGCCGCTCGCCGCGCTCACGCCCGGCATGATCGCCGAGGCGAGGCCCAGACCGACGAGTCCGCCGATCACCACCAGCAGCACCGATTCCACCATCACCAGTACCAGCACGGTGCCGTCGGTGAAGCCGAGCGTCTTCAGCGTCGCGAGTTCGGGAATGCGCTCGCGCACGGCCTGCGCCATCGTGTTGCCGGTCAGCAGCAGCAGGGTGAAGAACACCGCGCCCATGATCGCGGTGACGATCAGGCCGATGTCGGCGAACTGCTTGGCGAACGCCTGCTGGAACGCCGATTCGGTCTGCGACTTTGTTTCGTGATCGGAGTTCGCCGAGATCGCATCGATCGCCTGCGCCACGCGCGAGGCCTGGTCGGCGTTGGACAGCTGCACGGTGAACCAGCTGACCTGGTTCTTGATGTAGTCGTTGGATTCGTCGAAGTACTTCCAGTTCATCATCAACTGGTTTTCGGCGCCGACATTGCTGCGGTCCTTGGCGCGGAAGATCGCCTTGAGCTCCAGCGGCCAGTCGTTGCTGCCGCCGCGCGGAAAGATCGTCGCCTGCATCGGAATCGTGTCGCCGATCTTCCAGCCGAACTTGTTGGCCAGCGCTTCGCCCACGGCCGCGCCGGTGCGCGTGTCGCGGAACGCCTGCAGCTGGTCGGGCGGCACGTCGTATTCGCCGTAGACGTCGAAGAAGTTCGGCGCGACGGAGAAGTTCGGAAAGAAATTGCGCTGGTCCTGGTAGATGCCGCCGAACCACATGGCGTACGTCACCTTGCGCACGCCGGGAATCGATTCGATCTGCGACTGCAGGCGCACCGGCAGCGACTGCGTGATCGACAGCCGCGAGGCGACGATCAGCCGGTTCGCGCCGTCGACGCTGCCCCCGGCATTGAAGGCCACGCGCACCGAATCGAGCATGCCGAACAGCAGGAACGCCGCGACCACCGACAGCAGCGTCAGCAGTGTCCGCGTCTTGCTGCGGAACAGCTGGGCCCACACCAGCGACAGGTATTTCATCGTGTGGTCTCCGGGGAAGCGTGGGTCAGTGCGCGCCGACGGGCGTGTCGACCAGCTCGCCCTTGTCGAGATGGATCGTGTGGGTCGCGTACTCGGCGGCCTTCGGATCGTGGGTGACCATGACGATGGTCTTGCCGTGCTCGCGGTTGAGTTCCTGCAGCAGGCCGAGAATCTCTTCCGCGCTCTGCCGGTCGAGATCGCCGGTGGGTTCGTCGCAGATCAGGAACGTCGGGTCGGACACGATCGCGCGGGCGATCGCCACGCGCTGCTGCTGGCCGCCGGACAGTTCGTTGGGCTTGTGGGTGCGGCGCTCCGCCAGGCCGACCAGGGTCAGCGCGATCTCCGCATTGCGCTTGCGTTGCGCGGCGCCGAGCGCGGTCAGCAGCAGCGGCAGTTCCACGTTCTTCTGCGCGTTGAGCATCGGCATCAGGTTGTAGAACTGGAACACGAAGCCGACGTGGCGGCTGCGCCAGTTCGACAGCTGGCCCGCGCTCATGCGGTCGATGCGCTCGCCTTCGATCTCGATCTCGCCCGAGGTCGGCGTGTCCAGGCCACCGATCAGATTCAGCAGCGTGGTCTTGCCCGAACCCGACGGGCCCATCAGCGCGACGAAATCGCCCTGCGGAATGTCAAGATCGATGCCGTGCAGCACGTCGACCTTCTCCGGGCCGCGCTGGTAGGTCTTGTGCAGGTTGCGGATGCTGACGAGGGACGACATGGCGCACTCCGGGTTGGATGCTGCTCGTTGGATGTGGGGCGCGATCAGCGCGTGTCGGCGTCGCTGGCGGCCATGCGCACCTTCGCGCCGTCGGCCAGCGTTTCGGGCGGATCGAGCACGACGGTGTCGCCGGCGTTGACGCCCGACAGCACCTGGCGGTCGTCGCCGAGTGCAATGCCGGTCTTCAGCGCCTGCTGCGTCACCGTGTTGTCCTCGCCGAGCACGAAGGCGACGTCGGCGCCATCGCGCTGCACGATCGCCGCACCGGGCACGCGCACGCCGCTGGGCTGCTGCGCATCGGCGGCCTTCGGCGCCTCGAGGAAGCTCACGCGCACGCCCATGTCCGGCACGATGCGCGCGTCCTTCTGCTTGATCGCGATGCGCACCTTGACCGTCGCCTTGCCGCGGTCGGCGGCCGGAATGATCGCGATGACCTCGGCGGGAATCTTCCAGTCGGGATACGCATTGAGCGTCGCCTCGACCGGCATCTTCGGCTGCACGCGACCGATGAAGGCCTCGCCGACGTCGACCTCGACTTCGAGCGAATCCATGTCGACGATCGTGCCGATGCCGGTGCGGGTGAAGCCGCCACCGGCCGACAGCGGCGAGACGATCTCGCCCGGCTGCGCGGCCTTGGCAGTGACCACACCGCCGAACGGTGCGCGCACGACGGTGTTGTCGACGCCGAGATCGGCGATCGCCAGCGAATCGGAGGCGACCTGCGCATTGCGCTGCGCGGTGACCAGCTGCGCGCGCAACGCGTCGCGCTGGGCGACGGCCTGGTCGAACTGCGAGCGCGAGACCAGCTGCTGCGCCACCAGCGACTGCAGACGCGCCGCATCGGCCTCGGCCTGGGCCAGTTGCGCCTGCACGCTGCCGGTCTGGCTGCGCGCGGCGGCGAGCTGCGAGGCCGACAGATTGCGTTGCGCGTCGGCGTCGATCGGATCGAGCGTCGCCATGATGTCGCCGGCCTCGACGCGCTGGCCCTCCTCGATCAGCACCTCGCGCACGCGGCCGGTGATCTTCGACGACACGGTCGCGGTGCGACGCGCGACGACGTAGCCGGTGGCGTCGAGTACCGATGCATTCGCACCGCCGGCGGTGATCGCGACCACCGGCGCGGTGCGCACCTCGACGCCGCCATCGCGTCCGAACAGTGCCCAGCCGGCGACCAGCAGGAGCAGCAGCACGACGACCGCGATCGCGATCCACAGGCCGCGACGACGCGGCGGCTCGGGCGGCGCCTTGCGGTCGATGCGGAGTTCGTTGAGCAGGTCGGCCTTGGTATTCATGGGTTCCATGGCAAGCAGGACGTGACGACAGGCGCGAGTGTGACCGCGGGGGTCGGGCGATCCAACCTGCCGGAAGTCAGTTTCCGGCAGGGCGCCGGGCGGGGCACCCGCGGTGGCGGGTCGGACCGAGTCTGCGCGCATCCGGTGCGCCGGTCACCTGACGAGTGTCATCTGCAGTGGATGACGCCTGCGACTGACCGCAGGGCGCGCATCCCGTGAGACTGGCTGCAATCCGGAGGAACCGAGATGCGTCCAGTCCCGTCCAGTACAGACCCCTTCACCGCGGCGCCGCTGGCCCGCCTGCGGGGCGTGCGTCGCCGTCGCGGCACGGTGCAGGCGCTCGACGGCGTGGACCTCGCGTTGCCTGCCGGCCAGGTGACCGCGCTGCTGGGCGTCAACGGCGCCGGCAAAACGACCGCGATCGAAATCCTGCTCGGCCTGCAGCCGGCCGATGCAGGCGAGGTCATGCTGTTCGGCCGGCATCCGTCCGATCTCGATGCGCGCCGCCACATCGGCGTGATGCTGCAGCAGGCGCAGTTGCCCGAACGCCTGCGGATCGATGAGCTGCTCGCGCTGACGCGCAGCTGGTATCCGCAACCACGCAGCGTCGCCGACTGCGTCGCACTGGGCGGGCTCGACGGCTTGCTCGACCGGCGCTACGGCCGGCTGTCGGGCGGGCAGCAACGCCGCGTGCAGTTCGCGCTCGCGCTGTGCGGGCGACCGAAGCTGCTGTTTCTCGACGAACCGACCACCGGGCTCGACATCGGCGCGCGCCAGCAGGTGTGGCGCGCGATCCGCAGCCTGGTCGCCGACGGCGTCGGCATTCTGCTGACCACGCATTATCTGGAAGAAGCCGAAGCGCTGGCCGATCGCGTCGTGGTGCTCGATGCGGGCCGCGTGCGCGCCGACGGCAGCGTCGGCGCGGTGCGTGCGCAGGTCGCGCAGCGGCGCATCCGCTGCACGAGCGTCGTGGCAGCCGATGTCGTCGCGACGTGGCCCGGCGTGCGCTCGGCCGATGTCGTCGACGGGCAGCTGGTGGTGATGGCCGAGCAGGCGGAATCCGTGCTGCGTCGCTTGCTGGATGCGGATCCGCAACTCGGTGATCTCGAAGTCCAGCGCGCCGGTCTCGCCGAGGCCTTCGTCGCGATGACGGTGCCGGACGAGACGTCCGCCGCGAACCAGGAGGCCGCGTGATGGATACGACACTCGACACCGGCACACGCGTCAACCTCTGGCGCTGCTATCTGCTCGACACGCGCTGCGAACTGCTGCGGCTGCTGCGCGAGCCGATGTACATCATTCCGACGCTGCTGTTCCCGGCGCTGTTCTACGTGATGTTCGGCCTGCTGCTCGGCGGGCGCGGCAGCGGCGAAGCGGCGCGCTATCTGCTCGCGACCTACGGCGTGTTCGGCGCGATGGGCGCAGGCCTGTTCGGCTTCGCGGTGACGCTCGCGATCGACCGCGAACGCGGCTTCTTCGCCCTGCGTCGGGCATTGCCGGCGCCGCCGAGTGCCTGGCTGGTCTCGCGTCTGCTGATCGCGATGCTGTTCGCCCTGGTCATCGTGCTGGAACTCGCGGCGCTGGCGGTGGTGTTCGGTGGCGTGTCCATGACGGCGGGGCAATGGGCCTTGCTGTGGACGGTGACCGTGCTCGGGGCGCTGCCGTTCTGCGCGATCGGCCTGCTGCTCGGCAGTATCGCCAGCGCGAATGCGGCGCCGGCGTGGGTCAACCTGCTGTTCCTGCCGATGGCCTTCCTGTCCGGCCTGTGGCTGCCGCTGTCGATGCTGCCCGGCGTGTTCGCGACGCTCGCACCGGTGTGGCCGGCCTGGCACCTGGCGCAGATCGCGCTCGGCGTGACCGGCCAGGCAGGCACGGCGCCGCTGTGGCTGCACCTGCTGGTACTGATCGTCGTGACCGTCGCCTGCTGCGTGCTCGCGCTGCGCCGCCTGGCGCGTGCGGTCTGAGATCATCCGCTTCACTTTCGGGGAGAACGCAATGACACAGACGGATCGACAGGGCCAGCGTCGCTGGCCCGGCGTCGCGGCGGTGGTGGCACTGGTGGCGGTGCTCGGCGCCGCCGTGGCCGTCGCCGGGCGCGAACAGGGGACGGATTCGACCGCGGCGCCAGTGACGGAAGGCCGGCTCGCCATCCGCAACGCCCGCATCTTCGATGGCGTCGACGTCATCGAACGCGGCACGGTACTCGTACGCGACGGACTGATCGAAGCGGTCGGCGCCGATGTCGCAGTGCCGGACGGCGTCGCCGTGGTGGATGCTGACGGCAAGACGCTGTTGCCTGGTCTCATCGACGCCCACGTGCACGCCTGGGGCAACGCGCAGCAGGACATGCTGCGCTTCGGCGTCACCACCGCGTTCGACATGCACGGCATGCCGGAGCGCCTGCCGGCGCTGCGCGCACAACGTGAGTCCACCGCGCCGGCGACGCAGGCCGACCTGTGGGCTGCGGGCTATGCGATCACCGCGCCCGGCGGGCACGGCACGCAGTTCGGATTCCCGGTGCCGACCGTCGATGCGGACACAGACATCCCGGCCTTCATCGCCGCCCGCGTGGCCGAAGGCGACGACTTCATCAAGCTGATCGTCGAGGATCTCAGCGGCTACGGCGGCACGCGCAGGTTGCCTACCCTGACCGCCGCGCAGGTGCGCGCCGTCGTCGATGCCGCGCATGCGCACACGCGCATCGCCGTCGCCCACGTGTCCACGCAGGACAGTGCCCGCGCGGTGCTGGATGCCGGCATCGACGGCTTCGTGCACGTCACCGACGATGGCGTGGTCGACGACGCCTTCGTCGCCGAGGTCGCGCGTCGCGACGTGTTCGTCGTGCCGACCCTGGTGGTGATCGCCTCGGTGGCGGGCACCGATGCAGGCGGTCAGCTCGCGGCCGATCCCGCCCTGTCGCCGTGGCTCACAGCGGAGCAGCGCGACAGCCTCGGCGCGCGCATGTCCACCGCACCGAAGCTGGAGCGCCTCACCGATGCGATCGACAGCGTGCGACGCCTGCACGCGGCGGGCGTGACGATCCTCGCCGGCAGCGATGCCCCCAATTCCGGCACCGCCCAGGGCGCGAGCCTGCACGGCGAACTCGCATTGCTGGTGCAGGCCGGGCTGACGCCACAGCAGGCACTGGTCGCGGCGACGTCCGCCCCGGCTGCGCGCTTCGGCATCGCCGACCGCGGTCGCATCGCGCCGGGTCTACGCGCCGATCTCGTGCTGGTCGACGGCAACCCGCTCAAGGACATCACCGCGACGCGGCGCATCGACACCGTGTGGAAGAACGGGGCGCGCGTCGAACGCACGCGGCCTGCGGCTGCGGCGGTCGCTGGCGCGGTGCCGGACGACACCCGCATCAGCGATTTCGACATCGGACTCGACGCCCGTTTCGGCAGCTGGGCGCCGACTACCGACCAGATGGCAGGTGGCGCCTCCACCGTTGCGCACGCGCGCATCGACGGCGGCGCGCACGGTTCGGCCGGCGCGCTGTCGGTCACCGGCGAGATCAGACCGGGCTTCGCGTTTCCGTGGTCGGGCGTGATCTTCTTCCCGGCCGCGCAGGCGATGCAGCCCGCGGATCTGTCGTCGCGCAAGACACTCGTGTTCCGCGTGCGCGGCGACGGGCGCCGCTACAGCGCCCTGCTGTTCTCCGGCGCATCGCCAAACGCGATGCCGGCGATGCAGAGCTTCGAGGCCGGCAGCGGCTGGACCGAAGTGCGACTGCCGCTCGACGGATTCGCCGGCGCGGATCTGTCGCAGGTACGCGGCATCGCATGGACCGCCGGTCAGCCCGAAGGCCCGTTCGCCTTCGCACTCGACGACGTGGAGCTGCACTGAGATGCAGGCGGGTCGGCACGGCGCAGCGCAGCCGCCCCTTCTGGCGGACACCCGAGATGACTAGGCTGCGCGACATGGACACGCTCCCGAGCCCGGCACCGCTGCGCACCTTCGCCGGCCTGCGCCCTGCGCCGGATTCGATCATCGGCTGCGCGCTGCGTCACGGACGGCCGGCGTGGAGCGAAGGCATCCACGTGCTGTGGTCGGTGTGGGTGTTCGTCGTGCCGATGTTCTCGCCGCAGGGCTACGACCTGCGCTGGCTGCTGATCACCCTGCTGTCGTACCCGGTCTTCATCGCCCTGTACGCGGGTGCGCTGCTGTTGCCGGCGCGCCGTTCGCCGTGGTGCGCGCTCGGCATGATCGCGCTGTGCTTCACGCTGTTGCCCTGGTACGTGTCGAGTCTCAGCTACTTCGTATTCGGCTGTGTGTTCCTCGGCGCGTTGTCGCGCACGTCGGTGTGGCGTTACGTGCTCGCGCTGATCGTGTTCAACGCGGTACTGATGACCTGGGCGCGCGTGCTCGGCTATCCATGGGCGGCGCTGGCCTGGATGCCGGTGACGACGGTGATGATCGGCCTGCTGGTGCACGTGGAGCGGCTGAAGAACCGGCAGGACGCCGCGCTGCGCCTGTCGCACGACGAAGTGCGCCGGCTGGCTGCCGTCGGTGAGCGCGAACGCATCGGCCGTGATCTGCACGATCTGCTCGGCCACACGCTGTCGATGGTCGCGCTGAAGGCCGATCTCGCCGCGCGGCTCGTCGAACGCGATCCCGCCGGCGCCCAGCGCGAGATCGGCGAGGTCGGCGGCATCGCCCGCGATGCGCTGACCCAGGTGCGGCAGGCCGTCAGCGGCATCCGCGCCGCGGGGCTCGCAGCCGAACTCGCGTCCGCGCGCCTGCTGCTCGAGACCGACGGCGTGGCGTTCGGCTACAGCCTCGATGCCGACGTCGCCGGCGCCGGCCTGTCGCCCGCCGTGGAGACGGCGCTGGCGATGACGTTGCGCGAATCGGTGACCAATCTGCAGCGGCACGCGCATGCGCACACCGCGCAGGCGCAGTTCTCGCGCGAAGGCGACGCGATCCGGCTGCAGGTCAGCGACGACGGCCGTGGGGGCGCGATGGTGCCCGGCAATGGTCTGTCGGGTATGCGCGAGCGCATCGAGGCACTGGGCGGGCAGTTGCGCATCGACAGCGGCGCCGACGGCACCCGGATCGATGCGCGCATTCCGCTCGGCGCGACCGGCTGATCCACACCGCACGCATCTCCGTTCCTTTCGACCGTCGTCCAGCTGCTACCGTCACTGCCATGTCGCGCATGCCCACGTCCGAAGCACCGCTCCGCATCCTCATCGCCGAGGACCAGTCGATGCTGCGCGGCGCGCTGACGGCGCTGCTGAATCTCGAAGACGATCTGTCGGTGGTCGGCAGCGTCGGCGACGGCGAATCGGCCTGGCGCGAACTGCAGCGCCTGTCGCCCGACATCCTCGTCACCGACATCGAGATGCCCGGCCTCACCGGTCTCGAACTCGCGCAGCGCATCCAGCGCCACGAACTCCCGGTCCGCGTGGTGATCGTCACCACCTTCGCCCGCGCGGGTTTCCTGCGCCGCGCGCTGGATGCCGGCGTCGGCGGGTATCTGCTGAAGGACGCACCGGCCGAACAACTCGCCGATGCCCTGCGCCGCGTCCACGACGGCGGCCGCGCGATCGATCCCCAACTCGCACTGGAAGCCTGGAGCGAGCCCGACCCGTTGAGCGAGCGCGAACGACAGACGCTGCGACTCGCCGGGCAGGGCATGAGCGCCAGCGAGATCGCCGCGCAGCTGAAGCTCTCGCACGGCACCGTGCGCAATTACCTGTCGGAAGCGATCGGGAAGCTGGGCGTCGGCAACCGGATCGAGGCGTACCGGCTGGCGCGGCAGAAGGGGTGGTTGTAGGCGGCGTCACCACGAACCTTTCATGCCGTCATTCCGGCGAAAGCCGGAATCCAGGGGCTTTTCCGATCTTTTCGAAGTCCAACACGCTGGATGAGCAGCGTCCGGCTGCTCGAGAGTACTTCCGCTTCCGCCGGAACGACGGCTGAGAATTACCTGGCCAGCCCCACCGCCACCAGCGACTCCCGCTCGATCCGCGCATAGATCTCGAACTCGTCGTGCACCTGCGCACCGAGCGCCGCCTCGAACGCATCGCGGTTCGACTGCGCCGCAAACGCGCGCTGTTCCCCGCCGCCGAGGTTCGACTGGAAGATACCGGCCGCGCTGACCGGCAGGAAGTCCTCGTAGACCACCGGGTCTGCGGTCACGAGTCCCGCACTGATCGCATCATCGACGCTGCCGCGCGCGACAGCCGACGGATCCGCACGCCCCGCATCGGTCAGCGCATAGCGGTAATAGCCGAGGCCTTCGCGACGCAGGGTGTCGTCGTCATCCGGGAAATCGCCGAAGGCCACGGCCAGGCGTGTGCCGTAGTCGCCGGTGCTGCCGGCGCCGCCTGCCTCGCGTGCACGCGCCAGCAGGCTGTCGTACAGGGCGCGGCCCTTCGGCGTCAGCGCGAGGCCACGCTGTTCGATCTCGCCGAAGCGCGCGGTGTGCGTGCCGGCGTCGGCGCTGTCGCCGGCGGGGAACAGCACCGGCTCCCGCAGCGCCTTGAAGCTGGTCTGGCGCAGCAGGATCGGGCAGCGACGGCGTGGCGGGCCTTCGATGACCGCCTTGGCGTCGATACCGCGTGCCTGCATCGCGTCCTGCGCAGCGTCGATGTCGAGCGTGCGCGGGGTCAGATGGTTGATGTGCGGGCCGCGGAAGCAGACCACGTCGGCGATCAGGCGATGCGCGGACAGCAGCGCCTGGTAGGTCGCGTGCGACACGGTGGCTTCGCTGTGCCAGCGGAAGGTTTCCAGCGCTTGCGCAACGAACTCGGCGGCTTCGTCGGCGGTGAGGCCACCGGCCTGCTCGAAGCGTTCGATCAACGCGAGCGCGCGCGGGGTGAAGATCTCGCGCGCTTCGAGAATCGCGGCGGCGTCGTCGCGCAGCGCGGCATCCTCGATCAGTTCGAGCCGCAGCAGGGACGTGAACACCCGGAACGGATTGCGCGCGAGCGCCGCGGCGTCGACCGGACGGAACGCGGTCGCGTGCACCGGCACGCCGGCGACGGCGAGGTCGTAGTAGCCGACCGGAAGCATGCCCATCACCGCGAACAGGCGACGCAGCGTCGCGAGCTCGCGCGGCGTGCCGACGCGGATCGCGCCGTGGCGCTCCGCGTCCAGCCGGTCGAGCGCATCGCTGCGCTGCAGGCGCGCGGCCAGCGACGGATCGCGCGCCAGCGTCGCGGCGTTCACCTCCAACACCAGTTCCATCAGCGTGCCGTACAGCGGCACCTCGTCGCGATACATGCGCGACATCGCCTGTGCGAACAGGCTGCGGATCTCGTCGGGGGACAGCGGCGTCGAAGCGTTCATCGGGGACCGGGCGAAGGACCGGGCGTTCCCCGGCGAAGCCGCCATTTTCGCCTGTCGGCGACGCCCGCGGGAACCTCGCGCTCGCGCGCGGCGCGTCCGCTTCAGGCGGCGGACGGCCGGCAGGCGCATGCGCCGCCGCTGCTACGCTATGCCACCGCCGCGCACACCGAGGACCGACCGATGCAGACCCCCATGCCGCTGGGCGCCCGCGTGGTCGCGCTGACCGCGCTGCTGTGGAACCTGTTCGGCCTGCTGGTGTTCGCGCTGCAGGTGTCGATGTCGCCCGAACAGCGCGCGGCGCTGCCGCTCGACCAGCAGCAGATCAACGCGGCGATGCCGATGTGGATCTACGGCGTGTTCGGTCTGGCGACGCTGGCCGGCACGGCCGGTTCGATCGCGCTGCTGTTCGCGCGTCGCTGGGCGGAACCCGCGCTGCGGGTGTCGTTCATTGCGATCGTCGTGCAGATGGTCGCCAGCTACGCGCTGACCCCGGTCTGGGCGCTGACCGGCCTGCGCGGGCTGGGCCTGCCACTGCTGCTGATCCTGGTGGTCGCGTCGATGTGGCTGTTCGCCCGCGGCGCCGCGCGTCGCGGCTGGCTGCGCTGACGCAGCCTCAGACGCGCGACTTCAGCAAGGCCCACGCTGCGCGCAGGCCCAGCGCCTCGCCGCCCTGCGGATGGCCCGCGCGGCTGCTGTCGTTCCAGGCGTAGGTATCGAGATGCGCCCACGGCGTCTCCGCCGGCACGAAGCGTTCGAGATACAGCGCCGCGGTGACCGCGCCGGCCATGCGTGAGCCGGCATTGGCGAGATCGGCGATGCCGCTGGTGAGGTAACGCAGGTACGGCCGCCACAACGGCATGCGCCACACCGGATCGCGCGTCGCCTCGCCGCCGGCGATCCAGGCGTTCGCCAGCGCATCGTTGTTGGAGAACAGCGCCGGCAGGTCCGGGCCCAGCGCGATGCGCGCCGCGCCGGTGAGCGTGGCGAAATCGAGGATCGTGTCCGGCGACTGCTCGCCGGCGAAGGTCAGCGCATCGCACAGCACCAGGCGGCCTTCGGCATCGGTGTTGTCGATCTCGACGCTGATGCCCTTGCGCGTGGCGATGACTTCGCCGGGTCGGAATGCATCCGGGCCGATCGCGTTCTCGACCGCCGGCACCAGCAGGGTGATGCGCAGCGGCAGCTTGCGCGCCATCACCAGCTCGGCCAGCGCGATCGCGTGCGCCGCGCCACCCATGTCCTTCTTCATGTTGCGCATGCCGTCGGCCGGCTTGAGGTCGAGGCCGCCGGTGTCGAAACACACGCCCTTGCCGACGATCGCGATGTGCGGATGCGCGGCGTCGCCCCAGCTCAGATGCAGCAGGCGCGGCGCGCGATGCGAGGCGCGGCCGACTGCGTGGATCGCCGGAAAATTCTGCTCGAGCAGTGCGTCGCCGACGATGCTGTCGAAGGTCGCGCCATGCGCCTGCGCGATCTCGCGCACCACCGCTTCCATCTGCTCCGGGCCCATGTGCTCGGTCGGCGTATTGACCAGATCGCGCACGCGCGTGGTCGCGGCGATGACGTCGACGGTCTCGGCATCGGCCGCGTCCACGGCCAGTCGCGCGGGCTTGCGTGCGGTCGTCTTGTAGCGGGTGAAGCGGTACGCGCCGAGGCCCCAGCCCAGCTGCAGCGTCGCCGCATCGTGCGCACCGGCCACGCGCCAGTCGCCTTCCGGCAGGCCGTAGACCGCATGCGCGTAGCTGTCCGGATCGCGCGCATCGCCGATGCCGATCACCGCGCCGTCGAGGCCGCCGTCACCCGGCAGCAGCGCCAACGTACCGGGCGCCGCATCAAAGGCCTGCGCATCGAGCCAGGCCTGCACGAGGGCCGGCTGCGTGTCGCGCCAGGCCGCGTAGCCGTCGCGCGCGACGATGTGCAGCGGGCGCGCGTCCTGCGAAGCGGTGGCGAAGAGGTCGGTCGTGGTGTCGGTCATGGGAACGCCAGGGTCAGGTGCGGTCGGCGGTGGTCGGCATGGCATCGAGCCAGTCGGCGAGCGCGGTGAGCGTGTCGAATTCGAGATCGGGCGTCAGCGTCGGATGTTCCCAGCGCCGGTCCTCGCGATTGATCCAGCAGGTGCGCAGGCCCGCGCGCGCGGCGCCGGCGACGTCCATCTCGATGTGGTCGCCGACGTGCAGCACGTCGCCATGCGCGCACCCCAGTCGATCGCAGGCGGCGTGGAAGATGCTCGCGTCCGGCTTGGCGACGCCGTGCTCGCGCGAGCCGAGGGTGAAGGCGAACAGATGGCCGATGCCCACGCGATCGAGATCCGCGTTGCCGTTCGTCACCGCCGCCACCGGCACCCGCGCGGCGATGCGTTCGAGCGCAGCGAGGCTGTCGGGGTAGTACTCGACCTTGTTGCGTTCGGCGTAGAACACCTCGTACGCGGCATCCAGCAGGCCCAGATCGCCGCCGCTGTCGCGCAGCGCGTGTTCGATGGTCAGCTGCCGCAGCGCGGACAGGTCGTGCATCAGATGCGCGTTCTCGGCGAACACCCGCGCGCGCAGATCGCGCATCTTCTCGATCGGATACATGTCCGCGGTCGCGGGGCTGTGCGTGCGCAGGAACGCATCGAGCGTCTGCTCGACCCGCGCCCCGATCGGCGCGAACGGCCAGAGGGTGTCGTCGAGATCGAGGGTGATGGCGCGGATGGGGAACGTCATGGGCCCATTGTAACGAGTGGCCGCAACGCGCCTCCGGCACGGGTTCACGGACCGAAGCCGCCGCGGGCACGGCGACCACCTTGGGTCATACTGGACGCGCTGAAGCCGTCACCGGCCGGCCGCGGTGGCAAAGGGCGGCTCGCCATCTCCGATTCCGATGCCGAACGCCTACCGATTCTCCGAGTCCCTGCTCGACTTCGATGCACGCGAACTGCGCCGTGACGGCGTCGTGGTCGTGGTGCCGGCGCGTGTGTTCGCCTGTCTGCAGTATCTGCTCGAACATCGCGAGCGCGCGGTCTCGCGCGACGAACTGGCGATGGCGATCTTCGCCCGCGACAACGTCTCCGACGCGCAGCTGAGCCAGATCATCCTGCGTGCGCGACGCGCGGTCGGCGACGACGGCCAGGAGCAGCGCGTCATCCGCACGGTGCCGAGTTTCGGGTTCCGCTGGGTGGCCGAGGTGACGCCGGTGGCGGTGGCGCAGGTCGCGCCGCCCGCGCCGGCGTCCGATGTCGCGGCGCCTGCATCGCCGGTCGGCGAGCCCGTGCCGACCGCGCCTGCGCGCCGCGGACGCCTGTTGTCCGCTATCGCAGTGCTGGTCTCGCTGGCACTGCTGGCGGCTGCGGCGTGGTGGTGGACGACCGCCCGGCCGCGCCCGGATGCCGCGCCGCAGCCGGGTGCCGGCGCGTTCATCGTGCTGCCCACCGAACTCGACCAGACCGCCGACATCGCCTGGGCGCGACTGGGCCTGATGGATTTCATCGGCGATCGCCTGCGCCGCGCCGGTCTGCCGGTGGCCGCCAGCGAAAGCGTGCTGTCGCTGATGCATGCGCACGACGGCGAACGCATCGAACCCGCGCGCCTGCGCGACGAAGTCGCCGGCGACTGGGTGGTGCACAGCCGGGCGATGCGGCGCGGCTCGGGCTGGCGGGTCGAGATCACCGCCGAAGGTCGCGACGATGCGTCACGGCACGCCTACGGCGAGCACGCCGATCTGGTGCGCGCGGCCGATCAGGCCTGCGGCCGCCTGCTGGCGGCGCTGGGCCGGGATGCCACCGGGCCGGACGTCGATGCGGGCCTCAGCGAACGGTTGCAGCGCGCGCAGGCCGCGTTGCTGAGCAACGAGCTGGACGCGGCCCGGCGCATCCTGGCCGAGGCGCCGCCCGCGCAGCGCAACGATCCGGGCCTGCGGTTGCGTCTGGCGCAGGTCGATTTTCGCGCCGGTCTGTACCCGAAGGTCCGCGACGAGGTCGAGCGGCTGCTGCGGATCGAGGCCGCCGACACGCCGCTGTTCCGCGCCCAGGTGTTGCTGCTGCGGGCCGGGATCGACCGCCGGCTCGATCATCGCGTCGCCGCCGAGCGCGACTACACCGAAGTACTGACGCTGGTCGGCCCTGCGGGCGACATCGTGCTCCGCGGCGATGCGCTCAACGGCCGCGGCATGGTCCGCTCGCTGCTCGGCCATTACGACGGTGCGCTGGAGGATCTGGGCCAGGCGCGGATCCTGGCCGTGCGCACCGGCGATCCATTAGCCGTCGCCCGGGTCGATGCGAGCCTGGGGTTTCTGGAAAAGGTGCGTGGCCGCCCGGCGCAGGCGGCGGAATACATCGCCCGCACGCTCGGCGAGTTCCGCCGCTTCGGCGCGATCTACGAACTGGTGTCGATGTCGGTGGCACTGGCCGAAACGCAGCTGTTGCTGCTGCAGCCCGACGACGCCCGCGCGAGCATCGAGCAGGCCTGGGCGCTGCGCGCGCGCATTTCCGATCCGAGCCAGCTGACCAACATCGCCCTGGGCCGCGCCGAGGCGATGGTCCGGCAGGGCGCGTTCGCCGCTGCCGAATCGATGCTGGGCGCCGACGCGGCCGGCCCGACGCTCAACAGCGATCTGCATCGCGCCGATGCCCTGCGGATCGAGATGGCCTGGCGCCGCGGCGATCCCGCGGCGGCCGTCCGGATCGCCGACCGCGTACTGGCCCGGTGGAATCCCGAGGCGCGGGCGGAACGGTTGTTCCGGGTGCGCTGGATGCGGCACCAGGCGGCGCTGGAAGCCGACCTCCCGCTGCGCGCCGACGACGCCCCGCGTCCGGCTTCCGACGACACCGGGTATGCCTGGGACTGGCTGCTGGTGGCGATGACCGCGCAGGCGCAGGACCGCGATGCCGATGCCGGCCACGCCTACCGCGTCGCGGTGGCGCGCGCCGAGCAGGACGGCGTGCCCGAAGAGGTCGCGCAGGCCGTCTACGCCGGTACGACCTGGCTGCTGGCGCACGACGACCGGGCCGAGGCGACGGCGCTGGTCGGCCGCATCGCGCCCTGGGCGCGCCAGGATTTCGACCTGGCGTTGCTGCAGACCCGGCTGCTGCATGCGATCGGACAGGTCGATGCCTGGTCGATCGCGCTGCAGGATGCGAAGCGTCTGGCCGGCGAGCGGGCCATCCCGGCCGCGTTGCAGACTTCGCCCGCGCTGCCGCCACGCGGCGCCGCAGACCTTTGAACGCAAACGGAAAAATGGAGATGTAATGGATCGGTAACGCGTCAGGAATGGTCTTCTCCGGCGCCGTGCGCCAAGGATCGGGCGTGCCGCACAGCGCGGCGACGCAGGTGGAATGCCCGTTCCGCCGCCACCGTGTCCCTCCGAGAGAAGACCCTTCATGACCCGTACGACCCTGGCGCTCGCCATTGCCGCACTTGTTGCCGTCCTGCCGCAGGCGCGCGCGCAGACTTCCGAGACCGCAACGGATGCGACGCGACTGCCTGCCGCTGCAGCGACGCCGTCCGAGCCCGACGAGGCGAGCGCCGACGCCGAGGCCGACGACGCCCCGCAAGCCGGTGTAGATCCGCATTTCCAGGCCGACGGCGATCCCGGTGCCTCCGCCACCGGCGCACTCGCGACAGCCGCCGGCTCGGGCGCGATCGCGAACGCACCCGGTGCATCGGCGTTCGGCAGCGGCGCTGTGGCGCAGGCGATGCACACGACCGCGGTCGGCTTCGACAGCGCGGCATCGGCCGACTACGCCAGCGCGTTCGGCGCTGGCGCGCAGGCCGCCGCCGACAGTGCGACCGCCATCGGCGGCCAGCTCTACGTGATGAATGGCGAGACCTGGGAAATGGAAGCCTTTGCGACCATCGCATCGGGCCGCGAGAGCGTGGCCGTGGGCGCCGGTGCACGCGCGCTGGCGTACCAGTCGACGGCGATCGGCGCGGGCGCCTATGCCGCCGGCGAGGAGTCGGTGTCGATCGGCGGCAGTGCGCGCGGCGATTCGACGACCGCGGTCGGTGTCATGGCGACGGCGGGCGCCGACCATTCGACCGCGATCGGCAAGGGCGCCACGACCGGTGCGATGCGCACGCTGGCAGTCGGCGGCAGCAGTGCGGCGTTCGGCGACAGCGCCACCGCGCTCGGCCAGGTGGCCCAGGCCTATGGCACGCAGAGCGTGGCGCTGGGCTTCCGGAGTCTGGTGGTCGGCGAGGGCGGCATGGCGCTCGGCGCCGATGCGTTCTCGATCGCGACCGGCAGTGTCGCGCTCGGTGCCAACGCCGTCGCCGATCGCGACTTCACCGTCTCCATCGGCGCCGGCGGTGCGGAGCGCCAGCTGGTCAACGTCGCTGCCGGCACGGAGGACACCGACGCGGTGAACCTCGGCCAGCTGCGCGATGCGACGCGGTACGCCGAATTCTTCGAAGCGACCGGCGGCCCGGACAACCAGCAGCCTGCGACCGTGATGGGCGACTACGGTACGGCCGCCGGGTCCGGTGCGCTCGCCGCGTCGATCGGCGCGTCCGCGTTCGGCAGCGGCGCGTTCGCATACGAGAAGCACACGACCGCGATCGGCTTCAACAGCGCGGCGTCGGCCGACTACGCCAGCGCATTCGGCGCCGGCGCGCAGGCCTCGGCCGACAGCGCCACCGCCATCGGTGGCCAGTACTACGTGATGAACGGCGAAACCTGGGAGATGGAAGAGTTCTCGACCATCGCCTCCGGCCGCGAGAGCACCGCGGTGGGCGCCGGCGCGCGTGCACTGGAGTACGCGTCGACCGCGATCGGCGCAGGCGCCTACGCCGGCGGCGAGGAATCGGTGTCGATCTCCGGCAGCGCGCAGGGAAATTCGACGACGGCGGTCGGCGTGATGGCGACGGCGGCGTCCGATCATTCGACCGCGATCGGCCACAGCGCGGCGGCCGGTGCATTGCGCACGCTGGCGGTCGGTGGCAGCGCCGGCGCGTTCGCCGACAGCGCCACCGCGCTCGGCCAGGTCGCACGCGCGTATGGCGTGCAGAGCGTGGCACTGGGCTTCCGCAGCCAGGCCGATGGCGAAGGCAGTCTGGCGCTGGGCGTCGACGCGTGGTCGACCGCGTTCGGCAGCGTGGCGCTCGGCGCCGGCGCGTTCGCCGATCGTGCGAACACGGTGTCGATCGGCGCCGCCGGCGCGGAACGGCAACTGGTCAACCTCGCCGCCGGCACGCAGGGCACTGATGCGGTCAACTTCGACCAGCTCAGCGCCGTCGCCGCGCGCGTGGGCGAAGTCGCCGACAGCGCGATCGGTTACGACGATGCGAGCCGCGGCCGGGTCACGTTCGCCGGCGCGCAGGGCACGCTGCTGACCAACCTCGCCGACGGCGAGCTCGCGGCCGACAGCACCGATGCGGTGACCGGCCACCAGCTGTTCGAGACCAACCAGCGCGTGGGCGTGGTCGAAGGCCGCGTCGACGGCATCGAGGACCGCATCGGCGACATCGAAGGCGTGGCCGCGAATGCGGTGGCCTACGACGACGCGCAGCGTGACAGCGTCACGCTGGCGGGCGAGGGCGGCACGCGCCTGGGCAATGTCGCTGCGGGTGCGATCGACGCGTCGAGCCGCGATGCGGTCAACGGCGCGCAGGTGCACGCGGCGATGCAATCGGTGGCGACCGCGTTCGGCGGCGGCACCGTCGTCGATGCCGGTGGCCGCCTGATCGGCAGTGTGTTCACCGTCCAGGGCCGCTTCTACGGCAACGTCGGCGACGCACTGGGTGCGCTCGACGGTGTCATCGCCGGACTCGACGGCCGCATCGGCGCGCTGGAAACCGGCGGCGGTGGCAGCGGCACTGCGCCGCCATCCGGCCGCGGCGACGGCCTGGCCGTCGGCAACGGCAGCGTCGCGGTCGACGGCAACGACACTGCGGTCGGACATGGCGCGATCGTCGAGGCCGAGGGCAGTACCGCGGTCGGCAGCAACGCCTCGATCACGGCCAATGCATCCAATGCAGTCGCGGTCGGTGCCGACGCGCGCGTCGAGGCGGCCTCGGGGACGGCGGTGGGACAGGGGGCGCGCGCGAGCGCCGCGGGCGCAGTTGCTCTCGGCCAGGGCGCGGTCGCCGACGAGGCGAATACGGTGTCGGTCGGCAATGCGGATCAGAAGCGCCGCGTGACCAACGTCGCCGAGGGCGTCCGCAATACGGATGCGGCCAATGTGGCGCAGGTGAACGCAGGCGATGCGCGCACGCTGCAGAGCGCCAACGCCTACACCGACAGTCGCTTCGCCGCCTGGGAAGACAATTTCTCGGCGCTGCGCGGCGAGGTCGACGAGCGCCTGCGGCACCAGGATCGCCGCATCGATCGCATGGGGGCGATGAGCGGTGCGTATGCAGGCATGGCGCTCAACACGGCAGGCCTCGCCGGACGCAACCGCGTGGGCGTCGGCGTCGGCGGGCAGGGCGGCGAGCAGGCGATCGCCGTCGGTTACCAGCGTGCGATCGGTAATCGCGCGAGCATCTCGTTCGGCGGCGCCGTCGCCGGCGGCGAGAGCAGCGTGTCGGCAGGCGCCGGTTTCAGCTGGTGAGGATCGGGCCCGTGCCGGCAGCGCCGGCACGGGTCAGGCGAGCAGGCGCGCCCAGCCTTCGAAGCCTTCCACGCGCGCCAGCACCAGCTTCACGCAGACGATCAGCGGCACGGCCAGCAGCAGGCCGACGATGCCCCACATCCAGCCGAACAGCATCAGCGCAAGGATCAGCATCAGCGGCGAGATCGCCATGCGGCGGCCGAGCACGATCGGGGTCACGAACTGGCCTTCGATCGTGTGCAGCAACAGATACACCGCCGCCGGAATCACCGGCGCCCAGGCCGCGTTCGGCCAGGTGCCGTCGTAGCTGACGAAGCCCACCAGCAGCATCAGCAGCACGCCGATCAGCGGGCCGACATAGGGCGCGAAGTTCAGCAGTGCGACCACCGTGCCCCACAGCAGGGCGTCCTGCAGCGGCAGCTGCATCCAGAACAGCACGCCGGCGAACACCGCGCCCAGCAGCGTGTTGATGATCGAGATCGTCAACACGTAACGCGAGATCTCGTGTTCGATGGACTGCATGATGTCGACGGTCAGCTTGCGGCGCTGGCGATCGGGCAGCATCGCGATCGCGTTCCGCTGCAGGTTCTCGCCGTAGACCATGAAGAAGAACGTCAGCAGCACGACGGCGAGCACCGACGCCAGCATCTTCGGCGTCGCGACAATCGTGCGCCACGAACTGTTGTCCTGGATCTGCACGAGCTGCACGCGGCGCTGCGGGCGGTCCTCGGTGGCGCGCGCGAAGGATTCGGCGGCCTGGCTGGCCTGGTGCACCGGCTGCGTCATCGCCTTGAGGCGCGGCGCGAGCGTGCGCAGGGTTTTCGGTGCCTGCTGCACCCATTCGCTGGCCGGTCCGTAGAGCTGGAGCCCGAGTGCGCCGGCGCCGGCGATGCCGAGTGTCAGCACCAGCAGGGCACCGACGAAGCGCGGAATCCACAGCCGGCGCAGCGCGCGCAGCACCGGATTGCCGACCAGTGCGAAGAACACCGCCAGCAGGATCGGCAGGATCACCGTCTGCGCCGCCCACAGCGTCGCCAGCACCGCAAGCGTGGTCAGCACGATGACGGCGGTCGATGCACGCGGGCGCGGGGTGACCGGTGTCGGCGCCGGCAACGGCGCGTCGTCCTCCGGCGGGGGACTGATGGGTGTGCTCATTGGCGGTCCGGGAATCGGGCGCTCAGCGCCCGGATTCCGACAACTCGGTCGCCGCTTCCGCGGGACGCGGCTGCTCCGACAGCACCGGATCGGGACGTCCGCGATCCGTGCGCGGTGCCGACGTGCCCGCCTCGGGCGTGGCACCCGATGGCGTTGCACGCTGGGTCTGCGTGGCGCCCGCGGACACCACCTGCGCCGCTGCGGCGGCGCCTGCAGCCGCGGCCGCCTGCGTGTCCGCCGTGCCGTCCGTCTTGGCTGCGACATTGTCCGCAGCGGCGTCGGCCGTCTGCGCCGCGTCGTCCGCGGTTTCGGCCGCTTTCTCCGCGGTCGCCGCGGCCACGGTGGCCTGCACCGACGTCAGCAGGCCCGACAGGGCACTGATCAACTGGATCGACTTCGGGCCGCCCAGCTTGCCGAGCTTGGTCAAGGCGCGTCGCGGCTCGAGATGACCGGTCGCGAAGCCCATCACCAGACCGGCGATGAGAATACGCGGCGGCGTCCAGGCTTCGCGCCAGCTCGAACTCAGGGCGCGGTAGCGGTCGGTGGTCTGCACCACCCGGCCGTCCACCAGTGATTCCGCGCGCTCGACGCGGTTCTTGAGGCCTTCGAAATTCATGACGCCTTCGCCTTGTCGGATGCACGCGCGGGCAAGGACGTGTCGTCCTCGTCGTCGTCATCGCCGTGTCCGGCTTCGGAGAACATGCCCAGGCGCGACAACTGGCGTCGCGTCGCATGCATGCCGGCATAGTCGAAGAACACCGACACGCGCCACGCGGCGATCGCGGTGACGACCAGACTGATCAACGTGGCGATCGAGATCGACGCCAGCCACGACAGACCCCACGACTGCAGCAATGCAATCGCGGCGCCCATCGCGAGCAGCCACGCCGATGCGCCGAAGACGACGGATACAGCCGACCACGCCAGCGCACGCCCGAGGGCACTGCGCGACAACGCCATGTCGGCCGCGACCAGCTTGCGCAGGGCGCGGCCGCTGTCGAGGCCGGAGCTGAAGGTTTCAGTGGCCGCCGCACGGATGCGGCGGATGCTTTCGTCGAGGTGCGGTGCTTCGCCGGGCGCACGATGTGCGCTGCCGGCGGGTTCCTCGCGCGGGTCTTCCCCGGTCACGCGCTCGGTCACGAAACGCCGCGCTTACTTGCTGCGCGCGAGCTTGGCGATGATCCAGCCGGCCGCGAACGCGGTGCCGAACGCAGCGATCGGACGCTCGCGGATCAGGTCCGCAGCGCTCTCGACCAGATCGCGGCCCTTGTCGAGCAGCACGTCGTACTGTTCCTTGGCGGCGGTGCCACCTTCCTCGAACGCGGCGACGCCGGCGATCGCGGAATCGGCGAGGTCGGACTTCACGGTCGCACGGCCGAGCTTGAGCTCGTCACCGGCCACGCTGGCGGCGTTCTTGACCGCGGCGCCTGCATCGCGGGCGGCCTGGGCAAGGTGCGAACCTGCCTCGCCAAGATGGGTCTTCACCGCGTCGGTCGAAGTGGGGCTCATGGTCGTGCTCCTGTCAGTTGGACGGTGCCACGCAGAGCGCGCGGCACGGGGGGATTGGGTCAGCGCATGATCACGTCGGCGATGCGTCCGCGACGTGAAATGCGCAGCACCAGATCGGACGGACGGTCGGCCAGCGAGTCGCGGAAACCCGCGAGATCACGGAACTGGCCGCTGTTCGCCGCGAGGATCAGATCGCCTTCGCGCAGGCCGCTCTGGAACGCGCGGCTGCCGGCGTCCACCGCCTCCACCAGCACGCCGCCGGCGCGCTGGTTCTGGCGACGCAGGGCTTCGGGCAGGTCGGCGAACATCGCGCCGGCCAGACGCGCATCCACGCTCGCGCCATCGCGCGGCAGTGCGGTCAGACGCGTATCGATCTTCACCGTGCGGCCGTCGCGCAACACGTCCAGCGTCACCGGCGTATCGAGTGCCTGCAGGCCCTGGAAGTTGCGCAGCGATTCGCTGTTGTCGATGCGCTCGCCGTTCGCGGCCACCACCACGTCGCCGGTGCGCAGGCCCGCGCGCGCTGCGGGCGAACCGCCGTAGACGCGCGTGATCACCGCGCCGCGTGGCGTGTCGAGACCGAGGCCCTGCGCGATGCGCGCATCCACCGTCTGCGTGTCGATGCCCAGCGTGCCGCGCTGCACGCTGCCGGTCGTCGCCAGCTGCATCATCACGTTGCGGGCCAGGCCGATCGGAATCGCGAAGCCCAGGCCGATGTTGCCGGCCATGCTGCCGCGCGTGTTGAAGCTCGCGGTGTTGATGCCGACCAGCTGGCCGCGCAGGTTCACCAGCGCGCCGCCGGAATTGCCTGGATTGATCGACGCATCGGTCTGGATGAAGTTCTGGAACCCCACGCCCGGCACGTTGCTGCGGCCCACCGCCGAAATGATGCCCGAGGTCACCGTCTGCCCGAAGCCGAACGGATTGCCCACCGCGACGACGAAATCGCCGACCTGCAGGTTCGCGTCCTGCGCCAGCGGAATCGCGGTGAGGTTGTCGGCCTTGATCCGCATCAGCGCCACGTCGGTGTCGACGTCGGAGCCGATGAATTCTGCTTCCACCGTGCGGCCGTCGGACAGCGTCACCGACACGTCGTCCGCGCCTTCGATCACGTGGTGGTTGGTCAGCACGTAACCCTGCTGCGCATCGACGATCACGCCCGAGCCCAGCGACTCGTTCATCCGCTCCTGGTCGAGCTCGGGAAACATGCGGCGGAAGAAGGGATCGTTCCCGAACGGACTCACGCGCACGCGCTGCTTGGCATGCACCGACACCACCGACGGCGTCACCGTCTTGAGCATCGGTGCCAGCGACGGCAGCGGCGCGCCGTCGACCGCGGCCGGCAGGGCGGCCATCGTCGGCACTGCGGCAACCGTCGCCGGTGTGGCGCCCGCGGGTTGCTGCACCACGTCGCGGATCGCGGTCGCGGCGAATCCGCCGAACGCGGCGGCGCAGGTCAGGGCGAGAAGTGTGGTCTTGGCGCGCATGGAGCGTCCCCTGTCGGCAGTGCGTCGGATGATCGACGCCGGAGCGTGGAAAACGGGTCGAAGACGGTCTCGAAGCACCGTCTGCGGGGCCAGCAGTGTGGCCCGCAGCGTTTGAATCGGTGTTGAAAGCCGCATTCAGATGATGCGCCGCAATACCCGCGGCGACATCTGTCATAGGTCCTGCCGACAATCGCCGGTCGCCCGGATTTCCGGTTGACACCGATCGGAGTCCGGGCGTAGCGTGGACCCCCGTTGCCGCCACTACATATTGGGTGTCGGCGTTGGAAATTCCCAACACATGGGGCTTTCAACGGTCAGCGACACTTCGCAGCAAAGGGGATGCACGCGATGGGTTCGAACGCCAGGGAGACGACGGCGCCCGGCCGCAACCGGCACTGCGCCTGCACCCGCACCACTGTTTTGAATTCCGCACGGATCGACGGCGCCTGATGCGCCGACGGTCCGCTCGCGTCCGCAACACGTACACGACAGGCGACCGGTCCACACCGGCGCGATTCCAGGAGCGCACAGCAGCATGAGCACGGTTCGCCTCGCGGCGGTGAAGTCCGATCCCGGTCCGGAAATTCCGATGCAGCCCGCGTCGGACGACATCTGGGACAAGAAGTACCGCCTCAAGACCAAGCAGGGCGTGGCCGTGGATGCCGACATCGACGGCACCTACCAGCGCGTGGCGAAGGCGCTCGCCGAAGCCGAGACCACCGTCGAGAAGCAGCGCCACTGGCACGAGCGCTTCCTGTGGGCACTGCGCCGCGGCGCGATTCCCGCCGGCCGCATCACCTCCAACGCCGGCGCACTCGAACACAAGCCCGCGACCAGCACGATCAACTGCACCGTGTCGGGCACGATCGTCGATTCGATGGACGGCATCCTCGAGAAGGTCCATGAGGCCGGCCTCACGCTGAAGGCCGGTTGCGGCATCGGCTACGAGTTCTCGACGCTGCGGCCCAAGGGCGCGTTCGTCGCCGGCGCCGGCGCGTACACCTCCGGCCCGATGTCCTTCATGGATATCTACGACAAGATGTGTTTCACCGTCTCGTCCGCCGGTGGTCGCCGCGGCGCGCAGATGGGCACCTTCGACGTCAGCCATCCCGACGTGCGCGACTTCATCCGCGCCAAGCGCGAAGACGGCCGCCTGCGCCAGTTCAATCTCTCGCTGCTGATCACCGACGGGTTCATGGACGCCGTCGACACCGACGCCGACTGGCCGCTGGTGTTTCCGATCAACGAGAAGGAAACCGGCGACTTCGATCTCGCCGACGCCGAGCAGGTGATCTGGCGCGAATGGCCGCAGACCAGGGGCTACGTGTCCCGCGACGACGGCCTCGTCGCCTGCAAGGTCTACGGCAAGGTCCGCGCGCGGCACCTGTGGGACATGATCATGGTCTCGACGTACGACTACGCCGAGCCGGGGTTCATCCTCATCGACCGCGTCAACGAGATGAACAACAACTGGTGGTGCGAGACGATCCGCGCGACCAATCCCTGCGGCGAACAGCCGCTGCCACCCTACGGCGCCTGCCTGCTCGGCTCGGTCAACCTCACCAAGTTCGTGCGCGAGCCCTTCACCGAGCGCGCGCGTTTCGACTGGGAGGAATACAAGGAAGTCGTGCGTGTGTTCACCCGCATGCTCGACAACGTGGTCGAGGTCAACGGCCTGCCGCTGCAGAAGCAGCGCGACGAGATCCTGCGCAAGCGCCGCCACGGCATGGGCTTCCTCGGTCTCGGCAGCACGCTGACCATGCTGCAGATGAAGTACGGCGAGCCTGATTCCTGCGAGTTCACCGAGCGCATCGCACGCGAGATGGCCGTCGCCGGCTGGGAAACGGGTCTGACCCTGGCGCAGGAAAAAGGCCCCGCGCCGATCATGGAAGAGCGCTTCGAAGTCACCGCCGCCATGCTGCGCAAGCGCCCGGAAATGGCGCAGGACGGCTGGAAGCTCGGCCAGGAGATTCCCGGCAAGGTGCTGCACGCGAAATACTCGCGCTACATGCAGAAGATCGCCGAGGTGGCGCCCGATCTCGTCGAGCAGCTGGCCGAAGCCGGCGCGCGCTTCACCCACCACAGCTCGATCGCGCCCACCGGCACCATCTCGCTGTCGCTGGCCAACAACGCCTCCAACGGCATCGAGCCGTCGTTCGCGCATCACTACAGCCGCAACGTGATCCGCGAAGGCAAGAAGTCCAAGGAAAAGGTGGACGTCTTCTCGTTCGAGCTGCTGGCCTATCGCGAACTCGTCAATCCGAAGGCCATGCCGTACTCGGACGATGCCGACGCGCAGCTGCCGGACTACTTCATCGCCGCCGACGACATCACCCCCAAGGCGCACGTCGACGTGCAGGCCGCCGCGCAGATCTGGGTGGACAGCTCGATCTCCAAGACCGCGAACGTCCCGACGGACTACCCGTACGAGGACTTCAAGGACATCTACCGCTACGCGCACCAGCGCGGCCTCAAGGGCTGCACCACGTTCCGCTTCAACCCCGCCGCGTTCCAGGGCGTGCTGGTGAAGGAAGCGGATCTGGCCAACACCACCTACCGCTTCGAGCTGGAAGGCGGCGAGGTGCTGGAAGTCGCGGGTAACGAGCAGATCGAATACGACGGCGAAATGCACACCGCCGCCAATCTGTTCGACGCGTTGAAAGAAGGGTATTACGGCAAGTTCTGAGTGTTGCCCCGACGCGTCGGCGGCAACGCCGGCGCGGAAACGGCAACACGCTGTGCAGTGGCATCACCGTCGTCTCCGCAATTGCTGCTCCCCTGTGCACCGGCTTCGCGCTACATTTCCGCCGCGGACGAAGTGCTCCGTAAAGTTCACTGACGAGGACACCGATAATGAGTAACGGAAACGGGGTTGCCGATACCCTGACGCACGCCGCCGAAGACGTCGCCGAGAAGGCGAAGGAAATCGTCGCAGAGGTCAAAAAACGCGCGAACGCCGTCGCGAAATCCGCGAAGAAGAGCGCGCAGGATGCAGAGAAGACCGTCACCAAGCGCGTCACCAAGGTGCGCAAGGCCGCGACCAAGCGCGCCGAAACCGCGAGCAAGGCCGTCAGCAAGCGCGTGACCGCGGTGAAGAAGAAGCTCGCCGCCGCCAAGAGCGCCGCCTCGTCCGAGATCGCCGCGCTCAAGCGCAAGGGCGCCGGCAAGACCGCCGCGAAGAAGGCGACCAAGAAGACCGCCAAGAAGACGACGGCGAAGAAGGCCACCGCGAAGAAGGCGCCGGCCAAGAAGGCAGTCGCCAAGAAGTCGGTCGCCAAGAAGGCACCGGCGAAGAAGGCCGCCACCCAGAAGTCGGCGACCCGCAAGACCGCCGCCAAGAAGGCCGCGACCACCCGCAAGGTCAACGCGACCAAGAAGACCGTCAAGAAAGCGGTGAAGAAGGTCGCCAAGAAGGCCGCCGCCAAGACCGCGACCGCCAAGCGCAGCGTCGCCGCCCGCAAGGGCGTCGCGAAGAAGACGGTCAAGACCGCCAAGCGTTCGGTCGCCGCCAAGAAGGGCGCCACCAAGCGCGCGTCGAAGAAGGCCTGATCCATCCGCTTCAAAGCCCCTCTCCCTCCGGGAGAGGGGTTGGGGTGAGGGAAGAACGACGTCCCAATCTCCACCCGCCCAGTTTCAGAGCCCCTCTCCCCCAGGGATAGGGGTTGGGGTGAGGGAACGACGACGTCCCAATCCCGAACCAGGCGCCACCCATCCTCCAGAACATCCGTCGCGACCGATACCCATCGCCGCCAAACGCGTCCCAAGCCGCACCGACAACCGCCCCACCCAGGACACCCGCCATGGCCGTCAAGATCGACCGCAAGATCACCGGATACGCCGTCGTCAAACCGGAAGACAAACCCGTCGAAGGCACGTCCGTCCCGCGCGAGATCGTCGAGGCGGAACTGCCCAAGGCTGACGTCATCCACATGCACGAGCGCATCGAGCGCCCGGACGTCCTGATCGGCAGCACCTACAAGATCAAGTCGCCGTTGGTCGAACACGCCATGTACGTGACCATCAACGACATCGTGCTCAACGCCGGCTCCGAGCACGAACAGCGACGTCCGTTCGAGATCTTCATCAACTCCAAGTCGATGGACCACTTCCAGTGGATCGTCGCGCTGACGCGCATCATGTCCGCCGTGTTCCGCAAGGGCGGCGACGTGACCTTCCTGGTCGAGGAAATGCGCGCCGTGTTCGATCCCAAGGGCGGCTACTTCAAGGCCGGTGGCGTGTACATGCCGTCGCTGGTCGCCGAGCTCGGCATGATCGTCGAGGACCATCTGAAGTCCATCGGGATGATGCACGACCCGGAAATGAGTGAGGCGCAGAAAGCCCTGATCGCCGAGAAGCGCAAGCAGATCGCCCAGCGCGAAGGCTCAAAAAAAAACAGTGACGTGAGCGGCGCGCCGCGCGCGCCTAGCAGCTCCGACGATCACCCCGAAGACATCGAAATCACCGGCGACGGCGCGAGCTTCCCGCCATCCGCAACCATGTGCCACAAGTGCAGTACGAAGGCGCTGGTGCTGATGGATGGGTGTGCGACTTGTTTGAACTGCGGGTACAGCAAGTGCGGGTGAGTTAGCCCGTAGCAACGTGGAATCAGCAATGGGGTCAGTCGTTCAGAAGTGAACCTGGCCCCACTTTTTTTACCGCACGCATCGCATCTGATGTCGCGTTTCAGTTGCAGGTATCCGAAGTTGTCACGGGCGATTGTTCGACAGCGTGGCATGTGTCGAAGTCTGTGTGGATGACTTGCAGCGTCGCGATAAATAGCCGCACGGGCCGAGACTGTTACCACTAAATTAATTAGATTTAGAGCCGACTAGGGGACAAGGAATGCTCGTATCTCGATATTTCAAGTTGGGTCGAAATCAGGGAACGCTCGATTTTCTCGATGTCCACATCGATAAGGATATTCCGGTCTTTGTTGACCCGGCTGCATTGCGTTCATTGCAGACAGACTGGGGACACCACTGCGTGTCTCTTCTGCAAAGCTATTTTGAGTCCGTCCTGACAGCAATCCGGAGGGGTGATCACGATCGGGCAAAACAGCTACTCGCTTGTCTCAACGAGAGGAACGAGTTCCACATAGGCTACTCAAAAGGTAGGTCTCGCGGAAGCGCATTAGGCGCGGTATCCGCCGAGAAAATTTGGGAGTCTCTAGTCAAGAGCAGAGCAGCAGAGACGGGCGTGCTCCACGACCTCGAAGACACGATCTTGTTCGTGGACGGCGTAGGTCCCGACATGTTGTCAGATGCCGTTTGCAATATCATTCGTGGACCATTGATTCAGTACACGCAGCAAGCTTGCGTTTATTACGGGATTCCGCTTACTTCGGGGGCTGATTCAGGCCCAGTGTGGAACACGCGCGACGAGAAGTGGGAAAGCCATCTAATTGATCTGCCAATTACAAAGCATGGATCGCTTATCTTGATCCCGAAGATCATTGCGCGTGTGAGGCAGACCTACGGGCACCAAGAGTATTACCGACACTTCTTGATGCCTGTTCTTCAGCAGCACCACAAAGATATCAATTCGTCTTTGGTGCACGTTCTCCAAAGCAAAAAGAACAAGGGCGTCAAGAAGGTATACAAGACCGATCTCTATGACCTGTACGGAGCGGATAAGTTGGTTTCCGCCAAGCTAACAGGCGAACATCCCCAAGCTTTGACGAACTACCGAGAGACAAAAATCGCAACGCCATCGCGGCCTCTTGACCATAGCGCGCTCGCGGAGATTGAGAATGTTCCAGCACCTAACCTCGACGGCCTGCTGAAGGACGTTACCTCACTTGCCACTGGTGCGAAGGATGCGACAAATTACGAGAATGCCATCGAAAAGCTGCTCTCTGCGCTGCTCTATCCGGCACTAGCCTTCCCGGTAAAGCAGGACAAGATCCATGAAGGCAGAAAGCGCATCGATATTACGTATGTGAACGATGCCAAGGATGGGTTCTTCAGCTGGGTTGCTAGAAGTCATCCTGCCTCACATGTCTTTGTTGAATGCAAAAAATTACGGCAAGGAGATCGGGAATCCTGAAGTTGACCAACTGGCTGGTCGATTCTCACCCTCCAGGGGAAAGCTCGGCATCCTTGTAGTCAGGTCGGTCGAGAACAAAGCGTTGCTGCTGAAGCGCTGTAAGGACACTGCCAACGACCAGCGTGGCTTCATTCTTGTGCTAGACGACGCCGATCTTGCCGAGTTGATCAAGCAGCGATCGGCGCTCATGTACGGATACGGCGAGACGTTGCTGTATCAGCAGTTTAAGGCACTCATTTCTTAGGTGGCAGCCACTCCCTGAGCCCACCGGGCAGTGGGGTCAGGTTCACTTACCTCGAGTTATCTGGGCCGTAGCGCGCAGATAACCGTGGATAACGGGGTAAAGTTCCCTTAGTTTGGTTGTTTTAACTGAAGAGCGAGACGAGGCCATGGAGCAGGCGCCCCTGACATTCGCATTGCTGGACGCCCAGATCGAGGCTATGCCCGAGGGGCCGGTCGCGACGCTCAACACGCCGCAGTGGATTCGCCCTTGGACGCTGATTGGCGTTGTGGGAGCCGTGCTGGGCTTGCTGCCCTCGCTGTTGATCGAGTGGTTCGCACCGGCGCAATGGATGGTCTGGATGTCGAAGGCCGGGCTGATCGTCATGGTGATCGGATTCGCCCCCGGCTTCGTGCGCAACGTCTTCGTGCTGTGGCGCGAGTTCCGCAAGCATCGGCAGGGGCTGATCGCACAAGTCGACCACGATGTCGGCGAGTTCCGTGCGTTGGCGACACGGCTTGCCGCCTATCCCAAAGGCGAGTTGGACGCGCAGGCGCGTGCTGCGCGGATGGCGTACGAACGCCTGGGGTCGCGGCTGATCATGCTGATCGGTGGTGTCGAGCGGCTCGGGCTGCTGCCACTGCTGTTGTCGCTGTTCGTCGTGCTGCGCAACTGGCGCGACCTGCTGGCCTTGCCCGGCTGGATGTCGTTCTTCGCGATCATGGCCGCGATCCTTTGGGTGATCGGTTGGGCCGGCGCCGAGTTCCGCAGGCGGTTGCAGTTTTACGGTTACCTGCTCGACGAAGCGTTGATCGTTCAGAGCGAGCAGCCAAGCGCGGCAGCGGGCCTGCCGGCACACCGCGCGAGCGGCGTGCCTGAAAACTGATGCGCGTGTGGGCGCGTGCAGGTAAACGGTAAGGTCGTCGCTGCACATCAGGAGGGATTCCGCCGTGCGAACCAAGTGTCTTCTGACGCTGTTCACCGCCTTCGTCTGCTCCACCGCCACGCCCGACGTGTCGGCGCGGGACGTCGACACCGCCGTATTCGTCGGAGAGCGCATTTCGATTCGTCCGATGCCGGATCCATGCCGGGCGGCCGCATCCGAGACCGGGGAACTCACCTGCATCACGATGGATGAGCTGTTCAAGGCCCGATATCGCGTGGTGCAGAACGTTGTCGGCGCGCAAGCGGGCACGACGCTCGAGTTCGCCGTGGCCGACCATTACGGATTTCCGCCGTTCGGCCGGTTCCATTACGCGCTGCTGTTCGTCGCGATGGGCGACACGCCCTGGTTGCACAAGTACCAGGCAATCCCGATGCATCGGACTGCCGACAAACAGTGGGCGTCATGTGGCGATATCCGATTCGACCCGGACGGTCCGCCGTCGCCGGAACTCAAGGCGCTGCGATTTCTCCAGCCCATCGCGCGTGAGTCGGACCTGCCGACGAGCATGCGCGTTTCGTACGAGGCCGGAACGCTGCCACATCTGCGCATCGCGCGCGGTCAGGTCTGGTGTTCCGAGGGCATCCTGATCGAGGACGTGTATCGGATGGTGCGCGACGGCGTGATGCGCGCCCGCGAGGTGCCGCTACCTGAGTGGCCCGGAGCGGCTGCTCCGCCCTGAGCGCGAGTTCGAATCAGGAGGGCAGTTCACTTCTGAGGTAGAGCGGTGGACGCAGGCGGGGATAACGGTGTCAAGTTCACTTTCTTTGGGTTCGCGGCGATCTGACTTTGGCTATTCCCACCGCGACTCAGGCCAGAAGTGCTTTGCCATGGAAATCTGCTCGTGAAACATCTACTCATTCTGATCTGCCTGATTCTCTCAGGCCCTGCTGCGGGCACGTCCGTTCCACCTAAGCCACTGGCGGAGATGGTGGAGGAAGCGGACTGCATTGTTGCGGCCACGGTGAAGCAAGTGAGCATGGTCAACGCGCGGGGGCGACCGGTCGCGGATCGCAATGCCAGGACCGGGCCGGGCTTGAAGAACCAGATCCGGTTCCATCTGGAGGTCGAGGACGTGCTGCGCTCGAAGGGGGCGGCGCTTCCGTCGCGCATTGTCGTGCCACTTTGGACGATGTGGCACTACGAGCTGGGGGCTATCACGAATGCTGCTCAAGGATCCACGGGCATCTTCTTGCTGAAGTGCGGCAGCTTTGAGCCTGTGTATCCGGCAGGCTTTCAGCGTCCCCTTTCGGAACGCGAGGAAATCGAGCGTTTGATGGGTGCTACTGCAGTGGAGGTGCCGGTGTCAGGTTCTGATCGGAATGCGGGTGAGAATCCATCTCCGAGTGTCGGACGCCGACCCGCCCGCTAAACTGCGCGCCCCGTTTCCGCATTCGACAAGGATCCCCCCATGACCTCCATCACCACGCCGTCCGGCCTGCAGTACGAAGACACCGTCGTCGGCACGGGCGCAGAAGCGCAGCCCGGCCGCAACGTGACCGTGCACTACACGGGCTGGCTGTTCGAGAACGGCGTGCAGGGCGCGAAGTTCGATTCGAGCAAGGATCGCGATGAGCCTTTCATCTTTCCGCTGGGTGGCGGCATGGTCATCAAGGGCTGGGACGAAGGCGTGCAGGGCATGAAGGAAGGCGGCCAGCGCACGCTGATCATTCCGGCCAGCCTCGGCTACGGCGCACGCGGGGCCGGTGGCGTCATTCCGCCTAATGCCACTCTGAAGTTCGACGTGGAACTGCTGGGCGCCTGAGTCCGACGGCGCACGTGCGGCGTCGAGCGCCCTTCGCGTCAGTAGCGGCCGGATCAGGCCGCTGCTGACGTATGGAGTCGAGAGCGTTTCGATGTTTGCAGCGCTTGAAGTCTTTCAGGACGCGCAGCGCGTGAGGAGTCGGAAATGGGTGTCGGGTCCGGAGTGAGCCAAGCGGGCGAATCGCGCCGGGCGGGTGCGCCGCGGCACGGCCTGCGGTCGACCTTGCGCCGGGTGGCCGGGGCAACGTGTCTCGTCGTCCTGTGTGCGTGGTCGAGTCTGGCGGTGGCCGCGCCGTCGGCGCCGTCCACGACGACTGTGCAGGTTGAACTTCTGCCCTTGCTCGACGAGATGCTGGCGGCCGCCAATGCCCACGACACGGACCGCTTCATGCGGATGTACGCCAGACAGCCGGACACCGTGCTGGTGTTCGACGACATCACGCTGCGCGGCTGGCAGGCCATTCGCGACGCACAGCTGGACTGGTGGGACCACGGCAAATCCGATGCGGTGTACCGCGCGCCGTCACCGCCTCAGATCACGCCGATCAATGCGGACGTGGTGGCGACGCTGCAGACGCTGGAGGTCACCAGCACGACGCCGGCTGGCGCGAAAGCGGATGCGCGCGTGTTCGCCACGTCGATCTGGAAGCGGCTCCCCGAGGGCTGGCGGATCGTACTCGCGCACGAGTCGCTGCTGATGGCGCCGGCAACGCCCTGAGGACTGTGCCAGCACCGTTCGATGCGCTGTGCGGGAGCGCGCGAGAGGTCGGTTGGCGTCCTGCATCCGGCATCGTCAGTCGACAGCAGCCGGGGACGCAGCGGGCTCGAGATCCCGATCCAGCAGACAGTCGATGAAGGCGCGCAGCGCGGGGCGCATGTGCCGCCGGTTGGCGTAATACAGATACAGCCCCGGCACCGTCGGCGACCAGTCGGCGAGTACGCGTGTCAGCCGGCCGTCCTGCAATGCCTGGGCGACGCAGTCGTCGTGGTAGGTGTAGAGGATGCCGAGGCCCGCCACGGCTGCGGCGGAAATGATGCTCTGGTGGTTCGCGATCACCGGCCCGTCGCCGTGGAACTCGACCCGCTTTCCGGCCTTCGCGAACTCCCAGCCGGCGATCCTGCCGCTGCCGGGAAACCGGAACCTGATGCATGCGTGACGCTGCAGGTCCGACGGGGTGGCGGGTGTGCCGTGACGCGCCAGGTAATCGGGGCTGGCGACGGCCATCAGCTGCACATCCGGCGTCAGCCGCACCGCGACGACATCCTTCTCCAGTCGACCGCCCACGCGGATGCCGGCGTCGAAGCCCTCGGCGGCGATGTCGCTGAGCCCGTCGCTGATGACGATGTCGAGCACCACGTCCGGATGCGCCCGGCCGAACCGCCCGAGACGCGGCGCGATGAGGGTCTCGGCCGCCATGCTGAAGGTGTTGATGCGCAGCGTGCCGGCGGCGCGTGCGTTCGACCCCATGGCCTCGGCCACCGCCTCGTCCACGTCGCGGAGCATCGGCGCGATGCGCGTGTGCAGGCGCCTGCCGGCTTCCGTCGGCGACACGCTGCGCGTGGTGCGGTTGAGCAGGCGCACGCCGAGGCGTTCCTCGAGCTGCCGGATGATCTGGCTCAGGACCGAGCGGGACAGGCCCAGATGATCGGCGGCCCGCGCGAAGCTGGACCGGTCGACGACGGCCGCGAAGGCCCGGAGTTCAGCGAATTCGGATCCGCGCACTGTGCACCGTTTTGGACATAAGCCGATTCGATAATAGGCGATTCACGGCACGATCCACGCGGCGCAGCATGACCCCTCCACCCGACAGGAGCGCGTCATGCATACCCTCGATCTCCCCGAACCGATCGCCGCCTATTTCGAAGCCGACCGCCAGAACGCGCAGGCGGTCGGACGCTGCTTCGACGACGACGGCGTGGTGCTCGACGAAGGCCATACCCATCGCGGTCCCGCGCAGATCGCGGACTGGAAGTCGGCGACGCAGGCGAAGTACGACTTCACCGCGCGGCCGCACACCGTGGCCCAGGACGGTCGCGCGTACATCGTGACCTGCAACGTGTCCGGCGCGTTCCCGGGCAGCCCGATCGACCTGCGCTACACCTTCACCCTGGCCCGCGGCCGGATCGCCTCGCTGGAGATCGCGTCATGAGCTTCGATCTCCGACTCTCTGGCACACGCGTGCTGATCACGGGCGGCACGCGGGGCGTGGGCGCCGCGGTCTCCGCATTGCTGGCCAGCCTGGGCGCCCGCGTCGTGGCGACGGCCCGGTCCATCCCCGACACGGCCGTGGACGGCGTGCACTACCTCGCGGTCGATCTCGCCACGCCCGAAGGCGCCGCGCGCGCGGTGGCCGGGGCGCGCGACCATCTCGGCGGTGTGGATGCACTGGTCAATGTCGTCGGCGGATCGTCGGCGCCCGCGGGCGGCTTTGCGAAACTCGACGATGCGGAATGGGCCAAGGCGCTGGATCTCAATCTGATGGCGGCCGTGCGCACGGACCGTGCGGTGCTGCCGGAGATGCTTCAGCGCGGCGCGGGCGTGATCGTGCACGTGACCTCGATCCAGCACCGCTTGCCGCTGCACGATTCCACCATCGCCTACGCCGCGGCGAAGGCCGCGCTGTCGACTTACAGCAAGGCGCTGTCGAAAGAGGTGACACCGCAAGGCGTGCGCGTGCTGCGCGTCTCGCCGGGCTGGGTGGAGACCGAAGCCGCGACCGATTTCCTCGGCACCATCGCCGCCGGCGCGGACACCGATCTCGCGGGCGCACGGCAAATGGTCATGGATGCGCTGGGCGGCATTCCGCTGGGGCGGCCGGCGATGCCCGCAGAGGTCGCGGATCTGATCGCATTCCTGATCTCGCCACGCGCGGCGGCGATGTCGGGCAGCGAGATCACGATCGACGGCGGCACGGTCCCCACCGCCTGACCCGCGCCGGATGCCGCGGACAGTCAGCCGCGGCGGCGGGCGATCGCCAGCAGATCGGTACGAATTGTCAAATTATGTGGACTTTAAATTCCCCAAAGTCCAGCGGTTGTGGAAAAGTAGCCCTGCCGAACGACACATCCCGCCGCACCCAGACCGCCATCCCATTCCGACCGGAGACCTGCCATGTCCATGTTCAAGACCGCCGTGCTTGCTGCCGCCCTGACCGCCAGCGCCGTGTCCGGCGCGCACGCGAGTGATGCGGCCACGCCGACCACCCCGGCCCATGCGAAGAATGTCGTGCTGGTGCACGGCGCGTTCGCCGACGGTTCGGGCTGGCGCCCGGTGTACGAGTTGCTCACCGCACGCGGCTACCGCGTGTCGATCGTGCAGAACCCGCTGACCTCGCTGGAAGACGACGTCGCGGCCACGCGCCGCGTCCTCGATCGCCAGGATGGACCGACCGTGCTCGTCGGCCACTCCTGGGGCGGCACGGTGATCACCGAGGCCGGCGTGCACGACAAGGTGACCGCGCTGGTGTACGTCTCCGCGCTGGCGCCCGACGCCGGCGAGACCACCGCGCAGCAGTACGCCGGTTTCGCGCCGACGCCGGAATTCGTCATCGACACCGCTGCCGACGGCTTCGGCATCGTGAAGCCCGCGCAGTTCAAGGCCGGCTTCGCGCACGACACCACCGACGCCGACGCGGCGTTCCTGCGCGACTCGCAGGTGCCGATCCACATGGCCGCGTTCGCCACGCCGCTGACGCAGTCCGCGTGGCGCAGCAAGCCCAGCTGGGCGGTGATCGCGACCGAGGACAAGGCGTTCGACCAGGCCATGCTCGTCCACATGGCCGAACGCATCGGCGCCGACATCACCCGCGTGTCGGCCAGCCACGCGCTGTTCTACACCCGGCCGGGCGTGGTCGCCGATGCGATCGAGCGCGCCGCGCAGGGCGTGCGTCAGGGCGAGTGATCGCCCGTTGCGATGGACCGGTCGCGTCCGGTCCATCGTGGTGCGCAGCCCAGTGACCGTTTGCACGGCGCAGTGAACGCCACGCCGGAACTCCTCGCTTTAACGTTCGATCAGCGCATCGATGCGGCGCGCTTTGGTTTGCGCAGCGCTGCGGGCTCGTCTTCGCGGGCGTGTCACAAACGTAAACCCGGATTCTGAAATCCGGGTCATTCCGTCACGCGACCGATGACACCCACCGTTGACACTCTCCGGCACACCCAGACGCTGGAGCTTCAGATGACTTCCAATATCACCCGTATTCCGCTCGCCATTGCGATGTCCTCGGTCCTTGCACTCGCCGTCGGTTGTTCGAACGACCGCACTGCGGACGATGCCGCCATGACGCCTGCCACCGATCCTGCGATGCAGACCACGCCGCCGGCAACGACGCCCGACACGGCCGCAACGGGCGCTGCGCGCACCGACGCGCCGATGGACGGTTCGGCGAACGGCATGAACACCGGCATGGAATCCGACCAGCCGGGCTCCGACACCTGGATCACCACCAAGGTGAAGTCCTCGCTGCTGGCCGATTCCGACGTGTCCGGTCTGAAGATCGACGTGGAAACCGTCAATGGCGTCGTGACGCTGACGGGCCAGGTCGAGCAGGCCTCGCAGGTCACCGAAGCGACGCGCATTGCGCGTGAGATCGAAGGCGTGACCGACGTCGTGACCACCAATCTGGTGACGACGCAGTAAGTCCCGAGCGCCGCGGATCGGGCCACGCGCCCGACGCGCAGCGCATCGCGGATTCAAGCCTGGATCGAAATGCCGCGCACCTTCGGGTGTGCGGCATTTTTTTTTTGGGCCTCAACTCTCACCGGCGGTGCCCGGGGCGCGTGCCGCATCCGGCTGACCGGATCGGCCGCGGTGCCTGGCGTGTCCGTCCGATCCGGGGCGCGATGCAGATGCACGTCGCGTCATGCGACGATGCGCAACGGAATCGGGGAGGAGCAGGATGCTCGCTTGGCTGTTCGGAAAGAAGACACCTGAGGCGCACGAGGCGCCGGACACGCGCGACGCGCACGCGCGGATGCCGGTGCAGATGCACTGGCGCGCCGACATGGCGCTGCCCGTGCCGGACTGGCAGGCGATGGACGCCGCGCTGCCCGAGGACGCGGACGAGACACTGCTGCACGGCTACTACGATGCCGCGGCGGCGCACTGGCTCGACGTGCTCGCCACGGCGTTGCCCGCGGGCTATCGGCAGACGGGTACGACGGATTTCCTGTTGCTGTCGGCACAGTCGGCGCGCGCGTCCGCGCTGGTGCTGCGCAGTTGCACGCAGGCCTTGCGGGCGATCCGCAGCAGCCTCGGGCCTTTGGCCTGTGAGACCGGCTACGGCCGTCACGTCGTCGTGGTGTTCGCCAGCCAGGACGACTACTACGCCTATCTGTCGCAATACCAGGGCGAGGGCGAGACGGTGCCGATGTCGAGCGGCGTCTTCATCAATGCCGGCTACGGACATTTCGCCAGCTGGCACGACGGGCTGGACGAACTGGAGGCGGTGGTCGTCCACGAACTCACGCATGCGCTGCTGGCGCATCTGCCGATGCCGGACTGGTTGCACGAGGGCTTCGCGGTGAACGTGGAGCGCACCCTGCTGCCGCGACTCGCCGATCCGCGTCTGGCGCTGTATCGCCCCGACGAAATGGCCGCGCGCCATGCGGACTGGTGGAACGCGACGACGATCCAGGCGTTCTGGTCCGGCGCCGCATTCCACACCGCGGGCGAGGGTGTCGAGCTGGCCTACGATCTTGCGCGCGCGATCACAGCACTCGCGGCGCGCGAAGACGACGCCGCCTTCCGCGCGTTCGCCGCGATCGCCGACAGCGACGATGCCGGCAGCGCCGCCGCGGTCGACACGTTGGGGTATCCGCTCGAACACCTAGTCGAAGCGGTGCTGGGCGAGGGCGACTGGGCGCCGAAGCCGGACGCCTGGGCAGTCGCCCGCGCGGCCTAGGCAGGCGTAGGATCCGCGGAAACGCCGGGCGTGGATCGCGTCGAGCCGGGCCGGCCTTCCGCATCGAGGACACCGTCATGCGTCGATTCGTGTTGTGCGTACTCGTGAGCCTGACTGCGGTGCCGGCGTCCGCCGCCGGTACCGGTCTGGACGGCGCCTGGGTCGTCGACCTGTCCAGCAAGCCCGGCGAGGTCTATACGCAGCCGATGCAGCTGTCGCTCGCGGCCGACGGCACGGTCAGCGGCAGCTTCTACGGCAGCGCGATCGAAGCCGGGCGCTGGAAGCAGGACCGTGGCCGGCTGTGCGCGAGTTTCCGCACGACGGACGGCGCCGGCCCGTACCACACGGCGGTGTGCCTGGCCGGCGCGACCGCCAGCGGGCAGACCTGGGCCGAGCACCGCAACTTCCTGTTCAACTGGAACGCGACACGCCCGGCGCCGTAGCGCGCGGTTGGCGCGATTGCAGGATCGGATCGCCGTCATGGAGGCGTGCGCGGACGTGCGCGCGTGGCGACATCCGGACCGGGCCAGGCGCTGAATAGGTTCCGGGCAGATCGGCAACGGGCGTCCGCTCGCCGGCGTGCGGGCGCATACTGCCGGCCTCTGAGCCGACGGACACGTCCATGATCGACCCGATTCCGTTGGAAGACCTCGCGCTTCTCGACGTCCTGCAGCAGATCAGCGAGGCGAACGATCCGACGCCGGTCGAGACCGAGATGACCCGGCGCCTGCTCGAAGGCGCGCTCGTCGAAGAGCACGAAGACGGTGTGCGTCTGACCCACGCCGGCATCGCGCTGTGCAAATCGCTGCAGCACCGGGTGGCCGCGGACAAGCTGGCCAGCGAGATCATCGACAAGCGCGAAAGCGAGGCCGAAAACCTGCGTCCGCTGCCGGGCGAGCGACCGCCGGTGGAGCCGCCGCCGATCGTGTGATCGTGTCGCGTCCGACGCGCTCAGCGCTCGCGCGTGGCGCGCTCGCGCGTGGCGCGCTCGGTCAGCGCGCCGTTCTCGTAGACGGCCAGCGCGCGCGGCGTTGACGTCCCGCTGGTGTCGAACTCGAAACGCAGGTCGCGTTCCATTGCGAAGAAGCGCGTCGCCGACTCCGGATACAACGCCACGACGAAATCGCCGGCGGTCAGCCTCAGGTGGTCGCCCTCGACGACGACGGCAATCCCGCCGATGCGCGCCGAGTTGTAGCGTCCGGCGTAGCGGGCGAGCGTCGCCGCCGGCAACTGGATCGCCGACGGCGGCTCATACGCCACCGGCCCGTGCGCATAACTCAACACGCGGTGCATCCGCCAATGGCCGTCGCGGCTCTGCCAGAGCGTGGTGAAACCGGCCTGTCCATCCACACGCTCGGGTGCATCGCCGTTGCGCACGTGGAAGCGATGTTGCCCCGACAGGATCGCGTAGCCGTCAGCCAGTGGATGGAACGCGAGACTGTCCTCGATGACCTCGCGACGCAGTCGCATGTCGGGTGTCGCGCAGGGACCGTTGCGCAGCGAGTCGACGACGCCGGCGCGCGTGGTCGTGAGGCCGGTTCTGTCGTGATAGAACTCGATGTCGGCAGTGAGCAGCGCGCCGATCGCCGTCATGTCGCAGGCGTTGTACGCGCGCCAGAACGCGGTATCGGCAGCGCGCACGTCGCGCTCTGCATCCGGCGTCTGCGCGCTCGCCGCGGCGCACGCCGTCAGCAATGCGGCGAGGGCCACGCGTCGAGCTGTTCTCATGGACATGCGCCTGCAGTGCGTAAAGATTGCAAGGTAGTGGGAAGTCGCGCGCACCGCGTCGTCCGGAAGACACCCTGACGGATGGCAACGCGGTCCGCTCGCGCAGATGGTCTCCCGCGCGCACACTCCGTTGCACGATCGACATAGCGCGGCGCAGGCATGACCACGCAGATGGGCTCGGCATCCGACTGCATCGACACATGGAGCGCCCGGTGTGCGCGCGTCATGTGGCTCGCGCTGTGCGGCCTCATCACCGCAGGTTGCGCGAGCGCGCCCGCGTCACCGGACACCGTGCTGTCGATGGATGACGTCGACCGGTTCGCTGCAGTGATGCACGCATCGCATCCGGCGCCCGATGCCGCCGCGCTGCAGCGTGGCTATCTGGATCCTGGCAGCCCGGCCTTGCACGCGTTCGACAGGGACGCGATCGGCGGCGCGTCTCGTCTGGCCGACGCCGTCGCCGCGCAGCCGCAACGCTGGCGCATGGCGCTCGCGCGCTGCGGCAGCGAGGCGGCACGACGCGAGGCCGCGCTGGATGCGCAGGCCATCGCGGCTGCGTACGCCCACGTGTTTCCCGATTTCGTCGTGCCACCGATCCATGTCCTGGCGGGCGCCGACAGCTCGTCCGGCATGCGTCTGCCCGGACCGACGATCGCGGTGGCGGTGGAGCGGGTCTGCGCGACGCCGGACTGGCGACCGGGCTTTCGTGCATTGCTCGCCCACGAATTCGCGCATGTACCGCAGCCCGAATGGCCGGACGATGCGCCTCTGCGTCGCGATCTGCTGGCGTGGGCGCTGCGCGAAGGCGCGGCGAACTATCTCGGTGCGCTGGTGCGCGGCGAAGACCCCTCGGGCGCGGACGACGCCTGGGCCATGGCGCGCGAGGCCGACCTGATGGCCGCCTTCCATCACGATCGCGCCGTCATGCGCGCGCACTGGCAAGGCGATGCGCCCGATGCCGAAGCCGTGGCGGCCGGCACGCGCTGGTTCTGGAATGCGGCGACGCCGGACCGGCCGCAGGATCTGGGGTACTGGATCGGTCAGCGCATCTGGCACGGATACGTGACGCGCGCACCCGATCGCGATCTCGCCCTGCGCGCGATGCTGCGTCTGGATGATCTGGATGGCGTGCTGCAGTCGAGTGGCTATGCACCGGTCGGCGATTGACGCAGGACGCGTCGAGCAGACTCACATCTCCGGGTCGATCGTCTCGTCCAGCCGGTCCGAACCCACCATGTAGCCGCCGGCCTCGATCGCATCGCGCACATCGAGCAGGGCGGTGCCGAGTGCGTCGAGATCCGCCGTCTCCGCCATGCCGACGATCTCGATGCAGCGGTCGTTGAACCAGGTCCAGAACTGGCGGTAGGTCTTGCCCTGCCAGTGTTCGTGGCGGATGGCCTGGTAGAGCTCGCCAACGGCGATGGTGAGGTCGTCGCGCATCAGAATTCCGCCTGGCCGGGTAGCAGGCCGCGCAGTTCGGCGTCGGTGAGGTTGCGCCACTGGCCAGGCTTGAGATGCGCCAGCTTGACCGGGCCGATGCGCACGCGGATCAGCTGTTTCACGCGTAGCTTGAAGTGCGCGGCCATCAGGCGGATCTGCCGGTTGAGGCCCTGGACCAAGATGATGCGGAAGCCGAACTTGCCCAGCGGGCTGGTGCGGCAGGGCAGGGTGGTCTGGCCGTGGATCGGCACCCCGCGCGACATGCCGCGCAGCACCTCCTGGCTCACCGCATGGTTCACGGTGACCAGATACTCCTTCTCCAGCTTGTTCTCGGCGCGCAGGATCGCGTTGACGATGTCGCCGTTGCTGGTCAGCAGGATCAGGCCCTCGGAATCCTTGTCGAGCCGGCCGATCGGGAAGATGCGTTCGCGATGGTCGACGAAGTCGACGATATTGCCCTTCACCGACGCTTCCGTGGTGCAGGTGATGCCGACCGGCTTGTGCAGCGCGATGTACACGTGTCGCCGCTTGCCCGGCGCGGTGGTCCGCTGCAGAAGCGCCTGGCCGTCGATCATGACGGTGTCGCCTTCGCCCACTTCCGCGCCGACGCGTGCGCGCATGCCGTTGACCGAGACCCGGCCTTCGCCGATGAGGCGGTCGGCTTCGCGCCGCGAGCAGGCGCCGGTATCGCTGATGTGCTTGTTCAGGCGCATGGACGCGTGCGGTGCCGGTGATCGCGAAGGGCACGCAGTCTGGCAGATCGTGCGCGCGGGGTCATCGAAGTGGGCGCGCGGCGCCGGAGAGCGGCCACAAAAAAACCCGGACGTTTCCGCCCGGGTTCTTCAGCGCCGCTTGCGCGGCACAGGTCGAGTAGAACTTACTCGGCCTGGACTTCTTCAGCCTGCAGGCCCTTCTGGCCCTGCGCGACCTTGAACGAGACCTTCTGGCCTTCCTGGAGCGACTTGAAGCCGCTGCCCTGGATCGAACGGAAGTGGACGAACAGGTCGTCGCCGCTCTGCGGGGTGATGAAGCCGAAGCCCTTTGCATCGTTGAACCACTTGACGACGCCGTTCTGACGATCAGACATGGTGTTACTCCTTGGATCAGTGATTGGAAACACGGCCCGCAAGTGCGGTGCCGGGACTGTATCGAGCAAGGGGTAACGCGAAGCGATGGAGCGGATCGTCTGGAGAGGCCGTTGCCGGCCCTGGAACCTGTGATCAACCGCATCGGAGCCACGATGTACCGTGATCCCGCTTTGAACAGTGGGTGCACCTTACAGCACTTTTCCGATTTGTCTGTGAACTGTGAGCGCCCGATGACGGGCGGAGCTGCGGGCGGGGCAGGGAAACGGCGGTACGACGGGCCTGAGCGGTGTTTTCCCGGTCGAAGCAGAGACCGTCGTGGCGCCCGATCCAGCGCGGCCGGTGCGCCGAACGCCGTCAACGTCGGTCAACCGGGGCAAACCTGCTTCCGGGAATTCGATCGCGTATGCGGCGAACGGTGGATTCCGGACGCGGCCGTCGAAAACGCCGGAACTGCGCTTCGCCGCTCAGCGGGACTCCAGCACGCCGTGCATGTCCGCGACCAGCGGTCCGTACGGACCCTGCGCTTCCCACGCGTACATCGAGACGACCATGGCCTGCTCGGCGCCGAAGAGCCGGCAGCGCTGCATCCGCTGGCCTGTCGCCACACGCACCGGCAACAACGAGATGCCCAGCCCGGCTTCGACCGCAGTGGTCACGTTCTGCAGGCTGCTGCCGGAAAACGCGACATACCAGCGCCGCCCGTCGGCGTCCGCGCGCGCGAACATCTGCTCGCGATACAGACCGCCCGGCGGAAACGTCACCAGCGGCAACGGATCCGGCCATGTGCCCGCCGCGGTGGCTTCGAACCATGCGATCGGCTCGGCGAAGCTCACGCGACAGTCGGGCGCCGGCGCGGATTCCTTGACCACGACGATGTCGAACTCTCCGTCGCGATAGCGCGCGGTCAGGCTCCGGCTGAGGCCGGTGGTGACATCGAGACGGATGTGGCGATGGGCAGCCGCGAAGGTGGCGAACAGCCGGGCCATGTCGGGCGTCAGGATGTCGTCCGCCAGGCCGATGCGCACGGGCACCGTGCCGGACCGATCGCCCAGCGCGAGCGTGGCTTCGTCCTGCAGCGCGAGAATGCGACGCGCATAGCCGGACAGCCGCTCGCCGGCGACGGTCATGCGGACCGGGCGCGCCTCGCGGTCGATCAGCGCCTGGCCAAGCTGGTCCTCGAGCCGTGCGATCTGCTGGCTGATGGTGGACTGGGTCATGTTCAAGTGCTCGGCCGCGCGGGTGAAGCCGCCGCCATCGATGACGGCGATGAACGCGCGTAGCAGGCGTGGATCGATCATCTGGTTCATGCATGCAAAGTATCCAGATATTTAATTTCTGAATATCCGCGTGCCGCTCTACAGTCCTGATAACTGACACGGGATCGGACCCGATGACCAACCGCAGAGAGTTCCTGCGCCGCAGCGGCGGCATCATGACGGCGGGCGCAGCCCTGGGATTTCTGCCCGTGCACGCGCAGGCGCGAGCACCGGACACCGCAGGTGTGACAGGCATCGTCCACGACCACGACCACGACCACTACCTGCTGACCGACGTGCGTCTGGAAACCGGTTTCGCGCGCGACGGCGGCGTGGTGGTCGGCACCGAGACCGCGCTGCAGACGCTCGAGATCGCAGGCGGCCGCATCGTCGCGATCCACGACGCACCCGCGGGCAACCTGCCGCGCTACAGCGCGCAGGGACTGCTGGCGCTGCCGCCGATGCGCGACATGCACATCCATCTCGACAAGACCTTCTACGGCGGTCCGTGGCAGGCGCCGCGTCCGCGCAAGGGCAAGACGATCATGGACATGATCGCGTACGAGGAAACGCTGCTGCCGCAGTTGCTGCCGACCTCGCAGGCACGCGCCGAAGCGTTGATCGCGCTGCTGCTGTCGAACGGCACCACGACGGCGCGCAGCCACTGCAATATCGATCCGGTCAGCGGACTGCGGAGCCTGGAACATCTGAAGCGCGCGCTGGCCGAGCGCCAGGCATCGTTCGAGTGCGAGATCGTCGCGTTTCCACAGCACGGCCTGCTGCATTCGAAGGTGGACGGCCTGATGCGCGAATCGATGGCGCTGGGCGTCACGCACGTGGGCGGGCTGGATCCCACCAATGTGGACGGTGCGATGGAAGCCTCGCTCGACGCGATGTTCCAGATCGCGCTGGACCACGACAAGGGCGTCGACATCCATCTGCACGAGTCCGGCGCGTCGGGCGTCGCGGCCCTGCGTTACATGGTCGAGACGGTCGAGGCCAATGCGGCGCTCCGCTCGCGCGTGACTTTCAGTCACGCCTTCGCGCTGGCGACATTGGACGCAGGCGAACTGGCGGAACTCGGCGGACGGATGGCGGCGCAGGGGATCGACGTGGCCTCGACCGTGCCGATCGGCCGCTCGGTGATGCCGCTGCAGGCGCTGCGCGAGATGGGCGTGCGGGTGATGTCGGGCACCGACAGCGTCATCGATCACTGGTCGCCCTTCGGCACCGGCGACATGATCGACAAGGCGAATCTGTACGCGCAGCTCTACGCGGGCAGCGACGAGCGCAGTCTGTCGCGTGCGTTGCGGATCGCGACCGGCGATGTGCTGCCCTTGGACGATGCCGGCGCGCGCGCCTGGCCCAGGGCCGGTGATGCGGCGGCCTTCGTGCTGGCAGAGGCCAGCTGCTCGGCCGAGGTGGTGGCGCGCTGTTCACCGCGTCGCGCGACGTTCCACGAGGGGCGTCTGGTCTCGGGCGAGGTGGGCGCCGCCTGACGCACGGCGCCGACGCTCACGCGCATCAGGCGCCGCGTGGCCTAGGGTCTGCGCTCACTTTGCATCGAGCGGACTCCCCCATGGCCCACGACACCGCCGCGTTATCAGCCGATTACATCGCCGCACAGAAGGCGCGACTGCTGGCCCTGCGCGACGAGCTGGGGGCGGACAATCAGGCCTCCGCAGCTGAAGAAGCCGAGCTGCAGGCCGATTCGATCGACGAACCGCAGGGCTCGGGCGACGACGCGCAGAAGACCAACCTGCGCGACAACAACGCCGCGCTGATCGAGCACAACACCGCGCGCCTCGCGGCCGTGACGCGCGCACTGCAGAAGATCGAGGACGGCAGCTACGGTCTGTCCGATCGCAGTGGCGCACCGATTCCCAAGGCCCGTCTCGACGCGCTGCCGGAGAGTCTGTGGACCGTCGAAGAAGACGAGGACGCGTAAGACATGGCGCCGGACATGCAACGCAAGGTAGGACAGATGACGCAGCAGGCACTCGTGGTGGGCGCGACGGGCATCGTGGGCAGCGCGCTGGCGAAACAGCTGCTGGCAGCGGGCTGGGACGTGCATGGACTGGCGCGACGGCCGGAGGCATTGCCGGCGGGCGTGCAGGGCGTGGCGGCGGATCTGTCCGATGCGCAGGGCACGCGCGCAGCGCTGGCCGGTCTCGCGCCCAGCCATGTGTTCATCACCACGTGGTCGCGGCAGGCGAGCGAGGCGGAGAACATCCGCGTCAATGCGGCGATGGTGCGCAACCTGCTCGATGCGCTGCAGCCGGCGGGTTCGGTGCGGCACGTCGCGCTGGTGACCGGGCTGAAGCATTACCTCGGTCCGTTCGAAGCGTACGCAAAAGGCGCGCTGCCGCAGACGCCGTTCCGCGAGGAACAGCCGCGGCTCGACATCGAGAATTTCTATTACGCGCAGGAAGACGAAGTGTTCGCCGCCGCTGCGCGCGACGGCTTCCACTGGAGCGTGCATCGCCCGCACACGGTGATCGGCGCGGCCGTCGGCAATGCGATGAACATGGGCACGACGCTCGCCGTCTACGCCTCGCTGTGCAAGTCGACCGGCCGGCCGTTCCGCTTCCCGGGTTCGACCGCGCAGTGGGAAGGCCTGACCGACATGACCGATGCACGCCAGTTAGCGAAGCATCTGCTGTGGGCCGCGACCACGCCGGCCGCGGCCGATGAAGCCTTCAACGTGGTCAACGGCGATGTGTTCCGATGGCGCTGGATGTGGGGCCGCATTGCCGAGTGGTTCGAACTCGAACCCGCGCCGTTCGACGGCACGGTGCAGCCGCTGGAAATGCAGATGGCGGACGATGCCGACGCGTGGACGCAGCTCGCGGTCGCCCACGGTCTGATCGAAGCCGACATCCAGCGCCTGATCTCGCCCTGGCATACCGATGCCGATCTGGGCCGGCCGCTGGAAGTCGTCACCGACATGTCCAAGAGCCGCCGTATGGGCTTTCTGGACTACCAGCCCAGTGATGATGCGTTCTTCGATCTGTTCGCGAAGCTGCGCGCGCAGAGGCTGATTCCCTAGCGCATCACAGCTGGCTGATCCGCCCGGGCGCAGGGTGATCCGACCCACCACGGAGATCCGCCATGAGCATTCCGCAGACACCGGACAGCATGAAGAAGTCGCAGCAGGACAAGGCGCCTCCGCAAACGCCCGGGAAGGAGGCGCCGTCGAAGCTGTCGAGCGACGAGGCCGGCGATCGCGCGGAAGAACGTCAGGGCGGCCACTGAGTCCGGTCGCGGAGACATCGCATGGACGACACGCCCTACCGCCCGATCAGCTGCGACTTCCACGATCTGCTGGAGGCCGCGGCAACGCGGCGTTCTGTGGTGACGCTGGAGGTCCGCGATGCCGCCGATGCGATCGAGCGCGTGCAGGCGCGCATCGGTGACATCGTCACCCGGCCCGATGGCGAATACGTGCTGCTCGACAGCGGCAGGCCTGTGCGGCTCGATCGCATCGTGTCGATCGACGGTGCGCGTCTAGCGGATTACCCGGACTAGCGCGGCACGTTCGCGTCAGGCGCCAGCGCCCGACTTGCGTGCACGCGCGGCGTCGACCATCCGGCCGCCGCTCGCGAGGGCCTTCTGCAGCGCATCGGCGCCGTAGGGCTTCTGCAGGATGTAGTGGTCGCGCAGCCGCTCGGGCACGCCGGCAGCGCCATAGCCGGTCATGAAGATGTAGGGAACGCCGCGTGCGTCGAGTGCATCGGCGATCGGAAAACTCTGTTCGCCGCCGAGGTTGATGTCGAGTATCGCGAAGTCGAAGTCGCGGGCATCGATGATACGCAGCGCCTGGGCGACGTTGGACGCCACCGCCGGCGGCGCGTAGCCCAGATCGCCGAGAAAATCCTCCAGCAGCATCGCCAGAATCGATTCGTCCTCGACGATGAGGATCGCGGCATCGGTGCCGATCATCGGGCTTCCGTTTCCAGTTCGGCTTCCGTCAGTGTATCGGTCGGTGCGGATTCGAGCGGCGCGGTGGCGCGGAACACGACGCCCTCGGGCGCGTAGGCAAGCTCGACGTCGCCGCCCAGATCGTTGCGCAGGCCGCGTTCGAGCAGTCGCGAGCCGAAGCCGCGGCGCGTCGGTGTCTGCACGACGGGCCCGCCGCATTCGCGCCAGGTGAACTCCATCGCGGCGCCTTCGCCCGGATGCGTGCAGTCCCAGTGGATGTGCACCTCGCCCTCGTCGCGCGACAGCGCGCCGTATTTCACCGCATTGGTCGCCAGCTCGTGCAGCGCCATGGCGAGAGCGAGCGCGCGCTGCGGATTCACGCGGCAGGGCGGGCCCGACAATTCGAAGCGCTGGCCCACTTCCGCCTCGTAGGGTGCGATGGCGCCTTCGACGATGTCCTGGATGTCGGCGCTGTGCCAGTTCTCGCGCGTGAGCACATCGTGCGCCCGCGACAGTGCGAACAGGCGCGATTCGATGCGCGTGCCACCGTCGTCGAGATCCTGCGCGGTGCCCAGGGTCTGGCGCACCAGCGACTGCACGGTGGACAGGGTGTTCTTGACCCGGTGGTTCAGCTCGTTGACCAGCAGTTCGAGGTGTTCCTCGTGCACGCGCCGGTCGGTCACATCGCGGGTGCTGCCGGCGACCGCCTCGACCTCGCCATCGGCGCCGATCACCGGCGTGAAGATGTAGTCGTAGATCCGCGTGCCTTTCGCGTGGTGCTGGAAGGGCACGTCGCCGCGGATCGGTGCGCGGGTGGCGATGACGCGGTCGATCTCTTCGTCGTGCATCGCCGCGTGCCAGGGCTCGTAGCCGATCTCCAGGCAGGTCTTGCCGGCCGCGTCTTCCCAGCGCATGCCCCACATCGCCAGCAGCGCATCGTTCGCGTAGACGAACCGGTGCTGCAGGTCGAACACGTAGAGGAGATCGGGCGTGGCCTGCAGCAGCGCTTCATAGGCGCGCAAGGTGGCAGGGTCACGCGGCTGGGCAAGTTGCACGACAGGGGCTCGCGAGGCGGTGGCCGACTCTAGCACCGGGGTTTGTGGGTATTCCGTCATGACGGCACCGCAATCTGAATGCTCGCCCGACGCAGGTCAGGACGGGTCGCGCGGGTGAAGGCGACGCTGCAGGGCGCCCGCGTACGCTGCAGGCCCGCCACTCCGGCCGAGCGCACGCCATGGACACAGAAGGCCGTTACGCCATCACCGCACGGGTCACGCCCACGGCCGACAAGCCCGGGAAGTGGACCGCGCAAGGCGAACTGCACGTGGCCGGATCGGCTGCGCCCATCGACACGGTGCTGGCAGGCGACAGCTTCGGGACGCCGCAGGTGGCCGAGGTCGCCGCGATCGAGGCCGCCCGGCAGGTCGCGTCGACGCGCGACGACGCGCCCGGTGACGCGACCGCCGTCGATTCCGCCTGAAGGCGTTCAGGTGCCCGGCGGTCGCTCCAGCTGGTCCCAGAGCGCGTCGGGCACGGTGTCGAGGCGTTCCAGTTGCGGTTTGCCGAACAGGTAGCCCTGGAACAGCGGCACGCCGAGCGCGCGCAGACACCGGTATTCGGCCTCGGTCTCCACGCCTTCCGCGAGCAGCGTGCAGCCGATCGCATCGGCGATCTGCACGAGGCCGCGGGCGATCGAGGTGCGCACCGGGTCGGTGTCGACATTGCGGATCAGCGCGATGTCGAGCTTGATCAGATCGGGCTGGAAATCCGCCAGCAGGTTCAGGCCCGCGTAGCCGGCGCCGAAGTCGTCGATCGCGGTGAGAAAGCCGCGATTGCGGTAGTCGCGGAAGATCCGCGTGAGATGCGCGTGGTCGCGGACCTGCTCCGATTCCGCGGTCTCGAAGATCAACCGGTCGGTGGGGAAGCCGAACATCTGCGCCGCGGTCAGCGTCAGGCGGATGCAGGTCGCCGGCTCGTAGACCGCATTGGGAAAGAAATTGATCGACAACCGCTGCTGCAGACCGAGCCGCGCCGCGGTTTCGATGGCCTTCACCCGGCAGGTCTGGTCGAAGCGGTAGAGCTGCGCCGGCGTGACCCGCGCGATGACTTCGGCCGCGCCGCCGCCGTCTCCGGTGCGGACCAGCGCTTCGTATCCGAAGATCGAGCGGTCGCGCGCATCGACGATCGGCTGGAACGCCATGCGGACTTCGAAATCGAGCGTGTCGTCACCGCCACAGCCGCTGCAGGGATGCGGGGACGGCGCAGCGCCGAAGAATTTCTCGAGATACATGCCAGGTTCCAGCGGAAGGAGCGCCGCACGCAGGATGCACCGCGGACGCACTCCATCCTACGACCGGGCTGCGCGCCGATGTGCGCGCTGGCGCACTTTGCGCGTCGATCGACGCTTGTCTCGGAGTTCATGCAGTCCAGGGGGCGATGCGTGCGTCGCGCCCGAGGCCGTGGATCAGTCCGGATGCGGCAGGACGCACTCGTCGGGCACACGATGCTTGGTCGCCAGCGCGTGCAGTGCCTGGTTGATCCAGTCGCGCTCGTCCGCCGGCGCGCTCTCGCGCAGGCGCACCGCCATGTTCGCGAGTGCGGCGATCTTCTTCAGGCGGTCGCCCTCGGAATCGCCGTAGTTGCACAGGCTGACGTCGAGGTCCTGCAGCGCGGCGGTCGTGGCGTCGTTGATGGGCATGGGCTGTGCATCCGGAGGGATGCGCAACTGTAGAGCGGGCGCGTGCACGGTATGTCACGGTTGCAGGCAGCTGGGCTGCGCGGACGCTGCGGATTCCGCTGCGAATACCGGCTTCGGCATGCGCAAGGCGTCGACGTGAAACGGGATGGCGTCCACCCGATGTCACACTGCAACGCCGCGGCACCGGACGCGGCGCACGGCTGCCACAGTCCGCCGGCGCCGGTTCCTGCCACGATCTGCACGGCCGTCTCCCATGACCCCCACGCAACCGACGCGCACGCGCGCGTTCCTCGCCGACACCACTGCGCTGGTGCTGTTCTTCACCGTGACCGGTGCACTCAACGAACGCTTCGTCTCCGGCATGTCCTGGGACGAAGTGCTGCATGCCCGTCTGCTCGGCGCGGCCTTGATGATTCCGGTGGCGCGACCCTACGGCGTGTGGCGTGACTGGCTGATGCGACGCGCCGGCCCGTCCCGCCTGTCGCGCACCGCCTGGGACAGCCTGGCGCTGGTGTCGTTCCAGGTGCCGATCTACGCGGCGATCATCGCGATCAGCGGTGCGTCGGGTCGTGGTCTGCTGCTCGGCGTGCTGGGTGCGACGGCGATCATGCTGGTGTCGGGGCGTCCCTACGGCGCGTTCCTCAACTGGACCAGGCGCCTGTTCGGACTGCCGCCGGGCGGCGAGAAGCCGATGAGCCTGCAGTCCTGACGGTTGCGGCGCGCTGACCCGTGCCACGGAACGCGCTCGATCGGTCAGCGCACCGCGTCGAACGCGCGGCACGCGGGAGCGAGCGCCCGAACCGGTCTGCGCCGGGATAGCGTCAGCGACGACTGCCGCCACGCCGTGCGCGACAGCGATCACGACGTGCGCCGGACTGCGCGATGCAGGTCCCGCATGCACGGCGCGCGCGACCGGACTACGCTGCGCGTACACGTCCTGCAGGGAGCTCCGGATGAAGCCGATCCAAGTGTTCTGGTTCCACAACAGCTTCGTCGACCCGCGGATGGGCATGACGTCCAAGGACGGATCGCCCGTCTACGTGACAAACTTCGTGCGTGCGGATCAGGCGCCGTGACACGCCGGTCTGCAGTCGCGCTGCTATTGGCCGTGGCGTCGTGCGCGGCCGCGGCAGCGGAGCCGGCTGCGTTCGCGTGGCCCTATGGCCAGCGGGCCGCGGTGAGTCTCGCCTACGACGATGCGCTGGATTCGCAGCTCGACACGGCGATTCCCGCACTCGATCGCCGGGGATTGAAGGCCAGCTTCTACCTCACGCTGTCATCCGACACGGTGCGTACGCGCATGGACGCGTGGCGCGCGGCGGCGCGCAACGGGCACGAGCTCGGCAACCACAGCCTGTTCCACCAGTGCGCGGCGTCGAAGCCGGAGCGCACATGGGTGACGCCGCAGCACGATCTCGACGCGATGACCGTCGCGCAGATGCAGGAACAGGTGCGGCTGGCATCGACGATGCTGCAGGCGATCGACGGCGCCACGGCGCGGACGTTCACCGTGCCCTGCGGCGACACCGTGGCGCGCGATGGCGATTACGTGGCGGGACTCGCCGCGGACTTCGTGGGCATCAAGGTGATGGGCGGCGCTATCGTGCCCGACATGCGCACTCTCGACCCGCAGGCGGTACCGGTGGAGGCGCCGGTCGGTCTCGATGGCGAGGCATTGATCGCGCTGGTCGACGCGGCCGCGCGCCGCGGCACGATGATGAATCTGACCTTCCACGGGATCGGCGCCGAGCACCTTGCCGTGTCGAGCGAGGCGCATGCGCAACTGCTCGATCATCTCGCTGCGCACCGCGACCGCTACTGGACCGCGACCTTCCGCGAGATCATGACCTGGGTGCGCCGCCGGCAGACGCAGGCCGGTGCACAAGCCCGCCCCGGAATGGACGTACCTTGACCCGGCACGTCCTGTTCGTCTGCAGCCGCAACCGGCTGCGCAGCCCGACCGCCGAACAGGTGTTTGCGGACTGGCCCGGGATCGAGACCGCATCGGCCGGCCTGAGTCCGGATGCCGAAGTGCCGGTGACACCGGAACTGCTGGCCTGGGCCGATACGATCTTCGTCATGGAGCGTGTGCATCGCGCGCGCCTGGGCGAACGGTTCCGGGCGCATCTGCGGCATGCGCGGGTGATCTGTCTGCAGATACCGGACGACTTCGATTTCATGGCGCCGGCGCTGGTGCGTCTGCTCCAGGCGAAGGTGTCGCCGCATCTGCCACGCGGGCCCGCCGCGTCACGGCGCGAGGACTGACGCCGCGAGCGACGTCGTGTCGCAGGAACTTCAGTCGACGATCTGCGTCGCCGGAATGCGGATGCTGTAGTCGCTGCCGATGTCGAGCGCGGTCTCCACCGACAGCCTGTAGCCCAGCACGTCACAGCTGCGCTTGGCGATACTGGTGCCGAGGCCCAGCGAGCCGTTGGGATTGAGGCCGGCGAGATCCTCGGCAACGCCGCGCGCGTCGCGGTCGTTCATGCCGCTGCGATCGCCACCGCCGCGGGCGCGCACCGAGAGCAGCAGGCCGTCGGCGTCGCGACTGCATTGCACGTACACCAGCGTCGCGCGTCGCTCCAGCGCCACGCGGACGAGGCTGCACAGCGTGCGCAGCAGCAGGGGCGCATTGGTGTGCAGCACGACGTCCGTCGCCTCGACTTCGAGCCGGGTGCCGTGCACGCGCATCGGCAACGCCATGGAGTGCGCGAGATCGTTGAACACCTGCGACAGCGCGACCGGCGCGCTGGGTTGCAGGTCCTGGTCGGCGTCTTCCGCAGTGGCTTCGGCGACCTGGCGGAAGTCGGTTTCCAGGGTGCGCGCCGCGTCCAGCGCCAGTTCCAGTAACTCTTTTTCTTCGGCGGAGTGCGTGAAACCCGCCAGTTCGCCGAGTACGGTGGTGATGGTGGTCAGCGGCCCGCGGAAGCCGCGCGTGGCGAGCACGTTGAGGCGCGAGCGATAACGGTTGGCGCGACGCGCACTCTCGAGCGCCCGTCGCAGTTCGAGCTGGATGCTGGCTTGGCGCACCGCGCCCTGCAGCAGGGCGCGTTCGTCGGCGTCGAGCACGCGCGGTCGGGTGTCGAGCACGCACAGCGCGCCGAGCGCGCGACCGGAATCCGAAAGCAGCGGCAGGCCGCTGTAGAAGCGGTACCCGGCGCGGGTGACGAACGGTTCGTCGGCGAATACCGGATGCGCCGCGAGATCGGTGACCTCGATCGGCGTGCTGTGCGCGATGACCTGGCGGCAGACGACGGTGAGATCCGGCGAGCCGTCGTCGACCGGCGCCAGTTCGGGCGCGCCTTCGAGCGCGAACCAGGCCGAGACCTGCGGATCGAAGGTCAGCTGCGCATGCGCGACGTCGAGGCTGCGCTTGAGACCGTCGAGCAGATCGTCGAAGGCATGGCGGAGCGACGTGCTGGTCACCGAGGCGACCGCGAGATCGGCGAGATTGCCCGACTGGCTGAAGAAGCGTTCGCCGGTGGCCACGACGCCCTCCCCGGGCGACTCATCCTGTGGCGTGAATCCTATGTGAAGGCGCATGGCGTTGCCAGACGTCCGCTCAATGCGCGGCCGCTGCGTCCAGGCGTTTGACGGGCAGGTGGTGACGTTCGACGAGCATCTGCAGCGCGCCGAAGAACCAGGGCCGGTCCACCGGCACGATCATGAACTGCAGGGCGTCCGCCACATTCGCGAATGCGGCCAGGCGGGACAGCTCGGGGGCGCCAGTGTCGGCCATGCGGACGAGCTCTCCGTCCAGGTCGTCCAGCACCGAAGTCGCGGTGTCGCGAGTGGTCAAGATGTTCTCCCGGTCAATCGGGAAACCTAGCAGCTGGCCCGGACGGCGCTCCTCACATCCGCAGCAGCGGTCCGATTCCGGGCATCTAGACGGCGGGCTGCAGATCGGGCGCCGCGCCGATCGGAAGCGGCGGATGCGGCGGGGTGGCGGCGGAGCCGTCCAGCGACAGGAAGTGCGTGGCGAGCGCGTCGATGTCGGCGTGGAACGCGGCGGCCACGTCGGGGTCGAGCAGGCGGCCGGCTTCCTGGCGCAGCGGCTGCGCGTATTCCTCGAAGGCCTCGAGTGCCTCGCTGCGCGTGGTGGACGCCAGCAGGATCTCGTGGCTCATCAGCCGCAACGATTCGAGCCGGCGATCCAGCAGATGCTGCAGGCCGGCCATCGCGCCGAGCGGTTCGAACGAGGCGGCGAAGGCGCGGGTCAGCGCGACGACCTCCGGCGCGACCTCGACCACTTCGTAATCGAAATGGCAGACCGTGCCGAACACCACGTCGCCCGAAGCCACCGGAAAACCGACGTAGGTGCGGACCACGGGACGCTTGGGATGCCCTTCCAGTCGCAGATCACCCGAAGCGTCGGTGACCACGAAGGCATCGCGCGACTGCTGCACGAACACGCAGTAGGTCTGGTCGATCGGGGCCGCCTGCATCGTCGGGGCGTAGGGATCCTGCCGGTCGATGAGCACGAGGTTGCGCAGATCCGGATCACTGAAGCGGAAGAAAGCGGTGAAGCGGCACCCCGAGAGCAGGTTCAGCGTCTCGAGCGCGCTGCGCAACCGGCCCTCGGCGACCAGGTCGTTGAGTTGATCGAGGGTGGTCTGCGTCATGTGCGTAGCGTAGCGCGGGACGCTGCATTCGGCAGGTCGCTGATGCACGCGTCCTTCGCCGCCGACAGCTGCGGCTCAAACGTCGCCGATGCCGCGCGCGCCGGGCTCAATCGAGATAGTCGCCGCTGCCGGCGCCGTCCTTGTGCCGCAGGCGCGCGGCAGTCATTACCTCGGGCGGCAACAGGCGTGCGTTGAGTCCGCGCCGGGTCCGGCCGTCGGCGCGCGGCATCCAGTGGGTCACGCAGCCGCAGGTCCGGCAGCGGTGGAAGTCGACGTGGCGCCCGTTCCAGGCGTAGGTTCCGGTCAGCGTCGCATCGGGGAGGGTGAGCTGGTCGGCTTCGAAGTAGGCCCACACCACGCCGTAGCGGCGGCACAGCGAGCAGTTGCACTCGGTGACCTCGGTGGGCGCGACGTCGACGGCGATCTCGATCGCGCCGCAGTGGCAGGTGGCGAGCAGGGCGCTCATCGACCGGGCGCCCGGGTCGGCGACACGGCGCGAACGACGGAACGGACGACGGGCATGTGGACTCCGGGCCTGGGGCGGTCCGGGCGATCGTAGCCGGGCCGGGTCGTCGTGGCGTCGTGCAGTGCCGCGATCCGCACCGCGGAATACCGGCACCACATGCCGTCCCTGCCGGACGTGGCAGAATCCGCCACCCCCTCGGAGTGCACCATGCATCAGGCCGCCGCCAAGTTGCCCGCCCACGCCGAGTCCCGGCGCCTGTCCGCGTTGCGCAGCTACGGGATCCTCGATACGCCGGCCGAGACGGTGTTCGACGACATCACCCGGATCGCCGCGGCCGTCTGTGGCACGCCGATTTCGGTGGTCAACCTGATCGATGCCGATCGCCAGTGGTTCAAGTCCGAAATCGGCTTGGGCGTGCGCGAGACGCCGCTCGACACGTCGATCTGTGCGCACGCGATCCTCGAACACGATTTTCTCGAAGTCCCCAACACCACTACCGATGCGCGCTTCGCCAGCAATCCGCTGGTGACCGGTGATCCGGGCCTGCGGTTCTATGCGGGCGCGCTGCTGAAGACGCCCGACGGCCTGCCGCTCGGCACGGTCTGCGTGCTCGACACCGTGCCGCGCGAACTCACGGCGACGCAGATCGATACCCTGCAGGCGCTCGCGCGGCAGGTGATGGCGCAGCTCGAACTGCGGCGCATGCTGATCGAGGCGCAGGCGCTGAACCAGCACCGCGCCCGCGTGCTCGCGACCGCGGGTCACGATCTCAAGGGGCCGCTGCGCGCCGCGCTGTACGCGCTGACCAAGGCGCGCGTCGCCAATGGCGAAGAACGCGAAGCCCGGTTGGAGAGCGCCGAGCACGATCTCGCCTACATCAACCAGAAGTTCGGCGACATGATCGCCGGCGCCACCGGCAAGGGCGGCGCTGCGGCGCCGGAGCTGCGCCCGACCGACCTGGCGCCGGTGCTGGGCGAAGTGGGCCGTGCGTGGAATCGCGCCGCGCGCCGCAAGCGCATCGAACTGGTGGTCGACCCGTCGCCGTGCATCGCCAGCACCAATGCCGGCCTGCTCGAAACGCTGCTCGGCAATCTCGTGTCGAACGCGATCAAGTACACGCCCGATGGCGGTCGTGTGACGGTCGAGTGCCGCGCGAACGACGACGCCATCGAGATCGTCGTCGCAGATACCGGCATCGGCATGGACGCCACCCGTGTCGAGGATTACTTCACCGCATTCCACCAGGCCGACGCCGCATCCGAAGGTCTCGGCATCGGCCTGTGGATCGTGCGTCAGGCCGCCGACGTGCTGGGCGCGCGCATCGACGTGCAGTCTGCACTCGGCGAAGGCACGCGGGTGTCGGTGTCGCTGCCGAAGGTCTGAGGTCTTCGCCGGGTCATTCCGCTCCGCTCTGATCGGGAGGCGCATGCTGCGCTGCGGCTCGGGCATGCGCGGTTCCGCCGTTAGAGTGGCGCGATTGCGCCCGTCCGCGCGCTGGAGTCCGCGATGAACGGAGTGATGTCTCGCTACACATTGCGCGCGATCGCAGTGCTGGTGCTGTGCGTGAGCAGCCTGACCGTGACCGCTGACGATGGCCCGGCGGTCGTCCGCATCGTCGCAACGGCGGACGGCCATCAGCTGCAGGTCGACGGCACGCCGTTCCGCATCCGCGGCGCCGGGCTGCAGGACGGCGACCAGGAAGCGCTCGCCGCGCGCGGCGCGAATTCGTTCCGGACCTGGCACACCGCGGACGATGCCGCGCAGGTGCGCGCGATGCTCGATCGGGCGCAGCGCAACGGGCTCATGGTCGCGATGGGTCTGCACGTCGGCAAGGAGCGGCACGGCTTCGACTTCGACGATGCCGCTGCGCTCGCGGCGCAGCAAACGCGTCTGCTCGAGCAGGTGCGCGCCTACAAGGATCATCCCGCAGTGCTGATGTGGGTGGTCGGCAACGAACTGAATCTCGAAGGCCGCGATCCGCGGGTCTGGGATGCGGTCGAGGCGATCACGCGGGCGATCCATGCCGAAGATCCGAACCATCCGGTGATGACGCCGCTGGCGGGATTCGACCCCGCGCTCGCGGACCTGCTGCGTACGCGCGCGCCGTCGCTGGACCTGATCGGCGTGCAGCTCTACGGCGACATCGTCGATCTGCCGCGCAAGCTCGAGGCGGCGCGCTGGGCCGGGCCCTACGTCGTCACCGAATGGGGCCCGACCGGTCACTGGGAAAGCCCGCTGACGTCCTGGGGTGCGCCGGTCGAAGACGACGCATCGCGCAAGGCGGCGCTGCTGGTCGATCGCTACACGCGCATCATCGAGGCCGATGCCGCGCAGGGACTCGGGTCCTATGTGTTCCTGTGGGGGCAGAAGCAGGAACGCACGCCGACCTGGTACGGCCTGTTCCTGCCCGGCGGTGAATCCACGCCGGGTGTCGATGCGATGCAGCAGCTGTGGACCGGGCACTGGCCGGCGAACCGTGCGCCGGCGATCTCACCGCTGCGCATCGACGCGCGTGTCGCCACCGACAGCGTGGTGCTGATGCCCGATGCCGAACATCGCGCGCAGGTGGTCGCGACCGATCCCGACGGCGATCCGCTCGACTACCGCTGGATCGTGCGCGAGGAGAGCCAAGCGACGTCGATCGGGGGCGATCCGGAAACCTTGCCGCCGCAGGTGCCGTTGCGGCTGGCCGAACATGCGAACGGCACGCTGCGTTTCTCAGCGCCCACGATGCCAGGCGCCTACCGGCTGTTCGTCGAAGTGCGCGACGGCCAGGGTCATGCGGCGTACGCGAACTTCCCGTTCCATGTCGGGCCGCCGCCTGCGCAATGAGTCGCAGACGCGGGCGCCGTCATTGCGCAGGCACGATCCGCAGCACGCGCCCGCTCGCGCTGTCGGTCAGCAGATACAGCGCGCCGTCCGGCCCGCTGCGGACATCGCGGATGCGCTCGCCGAGTTCGGTGAACAGGATCTCCTGCGCGCCCGGTGAGCCACCGGCCATCGGCACGCGTCGCACGCTGCGTTCGGCCAGCGCCGAGACGAACAGGCTGCCGCGCCAGGCGGGGAACAGGGCGCCGTCGTACCAGGCCATGCCCGAGGGTGCGATCGACGGCGTCCAGTGCGTCAGCGGCGCGGTGATGCCGGGCCAGGTGCGATAGGGCGTCACGCGCGCGCCGGTGTAGTCGACGCCGTCGGTGGTGATCGGCCAGCCGTAGTTCGCGCCGGCGGTGATCGCGTTGAGTTCGTCGCCGCCCTTGGCGCCGTGCTCGTTCGAATACAGCAGGTTGCCGACGCGCACCATCGCCTGCGGATTGCGATGGCCGGTCGTATAGATTTCCGGCAGCGCACCGTCCCGGCCGACGAAGGGATTGTCGCGCGGCACGCGGCCGTCGGTGTGCACGCGGATGGTTTTGCCCAGATGCGTGTGCAGACGCTGCGCATCGGTGCGCTCGAGATTGCCGTCGCCCATCGCGGTGACCAGCGTGCCATCGGCGAGCAGCGCCATGCGGCCGCCGAAATGCTGGCCGGCGCGCTTGGCCGGTTGCGAAGTGAAGACCGGCGTGACCCCGTGGAGGCGCGTGCCGTCGAAGCGCGCGCGCACGATGCGCAGGTGGTTCGCGTCCGCGGTGCCGTGCGCGAACGACAGATAGACGAGGCCATTGTTCGCGAAGCCGGGATCGACCATGACGTCGAACAGCCCGGCCTGCCCCATCGCCAGCACCGGCGGCACGCCGTCGACCGGCGCGTCGCGCAATGCGAATACGCCATTGCGGCCGCGCTCGATGACGCGCAGTCGACCTGCGCGTTCGGTCACCAGCATGCGACCGTCGGGCAGAAAGGCGAGCGACCACGGATGGTCGAGGCCGCCGGCGACGGTCTCCACGCGGTAATCGCGCGTATCGCCGACGGCGGTCCCGGACAGCAGCATCGACAGCAGCGCGATGCAGGCGATGCCGACGCGCGCGAACGGCCTGCATGTCACTTGCGACAACGGCGGGCAGGGGGACGCGATCGACATGCACACTCCACATTCGGCGCCGCGACTGCGGCATCATCGCGTCACATGATGCTGCATGACCCTTGCCGATGACGATGTCCCGTACGACCCGCACCGCTGGATGGGGCCGGCGCATCGCCGCGTTCCTCGCCGCCCTGCTGCTCGCCACCGCGTGGGGCAGCGTGGTGCAGACGCAGTTCAATCTGCAGGCACTGGTGGCGCTGGATGTCGACATTCCGCTGCAGGTGCGTGGCGCGACCACGCTGCAGGATCTCGCGGGTTTCGGCCCGGCCTATGCCGGCGTCGTGCTGGCGGCGTGGCTGCCCGCGTTTCTCGTTGCCGCCCTGCTGGTGCGCGCATGGCCGCAGGCGCGCGTGCCCCTCTACGCGCTCGCCGCCGGTGTCGGTTTGATTGCCGCGGTGCGCGTCGTCGATGCGGTCGCGCCGATGCCGGTGCTCATCGACGCGACCCGCGGCATCGGCGGTTTGCTGTCGATGGCGCTTGGCAGCCTGCTCGCCGGCGCTGCATTCGCATGGTGGACGCGGCGCCGCCGCAGTCGCCACTGATCGCCGCGCGGGACTGACGCTCAGACGGGTTCGATCAGCGCGAGGATGTTGCCCTCGCTGTCCTTGAACCACGCGGCCTTCGCGCCGCCGCCGGTGAACACCCCGTCGTCCCACGCACCGTCGTCGTCGTCGAGGTCGTAGCGTTCGAACACGACGCCGCGTGCTTCGAGTGCACGCTTCACCGAGTGGATGTCGCGGACCTGCCAGAACGCCTGGCTGGCCTTAGACGTGCCGGCGTTCGGCGTCGGATACAGGAAGCACGCGGTGCCGCCTGCGAAGCGATAGGTCGCGCCGCCCGCGTTTTCCTCTCTGGCATGCAGCCCCAGTGTGTCTTCGTAGAAGCGGCGCGCACGCGCGACGTCGCGCGCGGGGAGATCACTGTAGAGCGGGAAGTCCTGCAGCATGGCGATGTCTCCGATGGGGCGCTGATATCACGCGCCCGCCACGGTGAAGCGGACGTGGCAATCGAACGCAGTTCGCAGACAGCTGCCTGTATCGATGGCAACGGCGCAGGCCGCGTGCGGACTGAATGCCTGTTCGTCTCGATCGACTCACGCGCACCGGCGGAGGGTGCGCGTACGGCGATTCCCGCCGTTGGAGCCTCCCATGAGCAATCAGCACCAGACGCCGCAGTCCCCGAACAACCAGGGTCAGCAGGGCAACGATCGTCAGGACGATGCGACGCGTCAGCAGCCGCAGCGTCAGACGCCCGGCAGCAGCGAAGAAGAAGAATAAGCGGCGTCCCACACGCCCGCTCGTGACACGGCGTGACGCTCCGGTGCCGGAGCGTCACGCGATACGGATCAGGCGACGGCCTTGTCCAGATCCGCGACGCGGTAACCCGCACCGGTGATGGTGTGCAGCAACTGCACGTCCTGGTCGCGATCGACCGCCTTGCGCAGGTTGTAGAGATGGCTGCGCAGCGTGTCGGAATCGGGCAGCGTCAGGCCCCATATTTCCTGTTCGATCTCGCGGCGGCTGACCACGCGCGGCGCTTCGCGCATCAGGATGGTCAGGATCTTCAGCGCGATCGGCGCGAGGTTAAGCTCGCGGCCTCCGCGCTGCACGCGCAACGAAGCCGGGTCGAGCACGAGGTCGGCGATCTGCAGCACGCTGGCACCGATCTCGCGACGGTCACGGCGGATCAATGCACGCACGCGCGCCTCGAGTTCCTTGATGTCGAACGGCTTGGTCAGATAGTCGTCGGCACCGGCTTCCAGGCCTTCGATCTTCTCTTCCAGCGAATCGCGCGCGGTGAGCATCAGGATCGGCGTGGTGCTGCGATGTTCGGTACGAAGGCGGCGACAGACTTCCAGTCCGCCCAGTCGCGGCAGCATGAGATCGAGCACGATGACGTCGAACTGGATCTCGGTTGCGAGGTTCACCGCATCGAGTCCGTCGGCCGCGTAATCGACCTCGAAGCCGCGGCTTTCGAGGAACTCGCCCACGGGTTCGGAAATGTTGCGGTTGTCCTCGACGAGCAGGATGAGACCGCCGGGACTGTGGTGCGCCATGGAACGACTCCGACTACAGGATTAAGGTTCGCGAAGCTCGCATCACGGCGGTGGAAATCCGGTGAAAACCCATGTGCGTTTCCGCACATATGGCGACCCGTTCGGGGACGTTGGGCGGGGGGTTCGCGGCATCGCCCCGGCCGTCACGTGGCGGGTGCAAGATCGGTTTCCCGTCTCTCGAGGCCTTTCGACATGGAAATCCAGCAGTTGCACCGCGGCCGGCTGATCGATCATCTGCAGCTCGTCGTGGCCGATCTCGCCGCCAGCCGTCGCTTCTACCAGGCGGTCCTCGATGTGCTCGATGTGCCGATCGGCGGCGAAGGTCCGGGCTTCTTCTGGGCCGACGAGCTGTTCGTCTCCACCCCTGACAGCGAGGCCGCCGCAGGCGTGCCGACCGGGCGCCATCATCTGGCGTTCCAGGCGCGCGACCGGGCGATGGTCGACGCCTTCCATACCGCGGCGCTGGGTGCCGGCGGGCTTAACCATGGCGCGCCGGGCGAGCGCCCGTATCACCCGGGCTACTACGCCGCGTTCGTGCTCGATCCGGACGGCAACAACATCGAGGCAGTCTTCCATGGCGAGGCCAGGCGCAGCGCGGCGTCGGTGGAGATCACGTTCGCGGAATGACCGGCGCAGGCGCGGTGGCGGTCAGTCGACCAGGGCCGGCCGCGGCGCTTCGAGTTCGGTCCGGTCGCGGCCCGCGTGCTTGGCCGCGTACATCGCGGTGTCGGCACGCTGCAGCAGCGCATCGCCGCCGGCATCGTCGGCGCGCAGCGCGCTGATGCCGGCACTGAGCGTGACCTGCATGCCGGGCGTGTCGAGCACGACGCCGGTGCTCGACAGCATCGCGCGCAGGGTATCGACCCGCATGCGGGCGTGATCGGGATCGGCGCCGGGCAGGATCACCAGGAACTCCTCGCCGCCCATGCGCGCGACGTGGTCCGCGCTGCGGAACGCGCCACGCAGCGCGTGCGCGACGTGGCGCAGTACGCGATCGCCGCATTCGTGGCCGTAGAGATCGTTGATGCGCTTGAAATGATCCAGGTCGATGAAGGCGACCGTCAGTGGCGCACCGCTGGCGCGTGCGCCCGCGATGCTGCGCTCGAGCTGCGCCAGCGCCGCGCGGCGGTTCGGCAGGCCGGTCAGCGGATCGGTCTGCGCCAGTCGGGTCATCTCGTCGCGTTGCTGGCGCAGCACGCCCAGGCGCAGGGTCAGCACCATGCTGCAGGTCAGCGCGAGCCAGCCGCCCGACAGCATGAAAGCTTCGACCTTCCACAGCGCGAGCGTCATCGGCGCGAAGGCCTCCAGTGCGGCGACTGCCAGGAACGGCAGCACACCGGCCAGCAGCGAGGCGCCGCCGCCGCGTCGCCGTGCCAACGCCGTGATCGCAACGCCGGCGAAGACCAGCGCCAACAGATAGAAGCCGACTTCCGTCGCCACCGACATCGCCGCCAGTACGACCAGCGGCAGCAGCGGCGCGCACAGTCCGGCGATGACCAGCGCCCACGCGGCCCAGCGCACGCCGAGCTCGACCTGGGGCAGGCGACGTCGCAACCAGGATTGCCGCACCAGCGCGAGCGTGGTCACGCCGACCAGCGCGACCGCGAGCCCCACCATCGCCTCCACCGCGAAGCCGGCGATCGGCAGCCACGGACGCGGCCACGCCCACATGCCCGACAGCAGCGCCACCCAGATCGCGAAGACGCTCACCGTGGTGGCGTAGGTCAGGAACGCGCGCTCGCGCGTGGCGACGAAACTCAGCAGCGCCGACATCACCAGCGTCAACACCACCGCCAGCGACGCGACGCGGATCGCGAAGCGGCCGATATCCGCGCGCTGCACCGGCGCCGGTTCGCCCAGCTGCACGATCGGCCGCCACAGCGGCAGGGGATTGGCGTCGTATTCGATCTCGATCGGTGCGGTGTCGCCGGCATCGGGCACCAGCACCGTGCCGACGCCGGCGCGGAAGCGCGAATCGAGCGTGCGGGCATCGGCCAGTGTGCCGCAGCGGTCGCGCTGGCCGTGGCGGATGTCGACTTCGCCCGACAGCGCATTGAGCACCACCACGGCCTGCGGATGACCGGACCAGCCAGCCTCGGGCGCCGGCAACTGCAGCACCTGCCGGCCCGGGCGATGCACGTGCACGCATTCGTGCTGGGCGTCGGAGACGAGCGCGGGCGCGCCGGTGACCACGGGCGCAGCCGCGCCGGGCTGCCCGCAGGCCGCCAGCATGCACACCAGTAATCCCCCCGCGATGGACATGGCCATCGCCCGCCAACCCCGCATTCGCATCATCGTTTGCGCCGGAGACACCCTGTTTCCCGGAATGGGAGCTTCGGAAAGTGTAACGGCCGCGTTCCCAATTGCTTGAGTCGTGCAGCGCCGCGGCTGGCGTGATCGTCACCGCACGCGGGTCTAAGCTGTGCGGCCTCCGTCGAACCGGTCGTCGCCCATGGGTGTCCGCGCCATCCTCCACCTGCTGCTGCATGCCGCCGTGCCGGCGCTGCTGGCCTGGCTGTTCTGGCGCGAACGGTTCGGCCGGGCCTGGGCGCTGCTGATGCTCGGCTGGATCATCGACATCGACCATCTGCTGGCCGATCCGATCTATGCGCCGGGGCGTTGCAGCATCGGCTTCCATCCGCTGCACACCGCGCCGGCGATCGCGGTCTACGCTGGCCTGACGGTGCCCAGGCGCACGCGCCTGTTCGGCATCGGCCTGCTGGTGCACATCGCGCTCGACGCGATCGACTGCGTGTGGATGCGTCATGTCGGCTGACGGCGCGCGCGTTTTACTGGTCGGTGCCACCGGCCTCGTCGGCAACCATGTGCTGGACAGGCTGCTGGCGGATCCACGTGTCACGCGCGTGATCGCGCCGGTGCGGCGCCCGTTGCCACGTCGCGATGCACGGCTGCAGGCGCCGGTCGTCGATTTCGATGCATTGCCCGACGATGCCGCGCTGTGGTCGGTCGATGCGGTGATCTGCACGCTCGGCACGACGATGCGCGTAGCCGGCTCGCGCGAAGCGTTCCGCCGCGTCGACCACGACTACCCGCTGGCGACCGCCGCGCTCGCGCGTCGTCATGGGGCGCAGGCCTTCGCGCTGACCTCGGCGATGGGCGCCGATGCGCAGTCGCGGTTCTTCTACAACCGGGTCAAGGGCGAACTCGAAGCCACGCTGCAGGCGCAGGGCTGGCCGTCGCTGACGTTCGTGCGTCCGGGTCTTATCGGCGGCGATCGCAACGAGGCGCGGCCTGCAGAACGCGCCGCCGCGGTCGTGCTCGGTGCGCTGGGGCCGGTGTTGCCGAAGCGCTGGCGCATCAGTCCCGCGGCGCGCATCGCCGACGCCCTCATCGAGCACGCACTGGCTGCCGTGCGCGGCTGCCGGGTCGTCGACGCGGCCGCATTGGCCTGAGCGCAGCCAGCACCGATTCAAGCGCGCAGTGCTAGCGTCGAACTCCGGGCCGACGCTGCCCGCCCACGAAACCGGAACAGGCCTCGCCATGCGGATCACCCCAGTGTTGTGGATCTCCCTGCTCGTCGCGCCCTGCATGGCGTACGCGGCGGAGGACGATCGCGTCGACCTGAGCCTGCCGTCGCAGCCGATGTTCACCGGCGAAGCGGCCTTCGGCGGCGGCGAGTACACCGGCCCGCGCACCGACACGCCCGCGTATCGCGGCCGCTACGGCGACGAACTGGTGCGTCGCGGCGGTTGCCCGACCGGGCCGGACGGCAGCGAACGCACCGTCACCGGCAGCGTCACCACCGGCATCGGCTATTCCTCGCGTGGCGGCAACAGCAACTTCAACGCCGCCGACATCAGCCTGTGCAAGGAAACCGTCAGCGACGCCGGCAACATCAACACGATGCAGCTCAACCTGCGCGTCGCCCAGTTCGACGGCCCCGGCTACTACGGCCGCGGCTTCGGCCCGTACGGTGGCCATGGCGGTTATGGCGGCTACGGCGCCGGCGGTTACTTCGACGGCTTCGGCGCGGGCTTCAATGACATCCACGGTCCGTATCCATCAGGCCGCATCCGCGGCGAATCGTGGACCGAAGGCCGTCAGCCCTGGCGCTGACCGAGCCCGCGTGCCGGCGCCTCGAGCCTGAGCGTCACAGGTAACGCAGCCACGCGATGTCGCGTCGGCGCGCCTTGAGCCGCGCGAACGCGGCCGTTGGCGGCTGCAGCACCACCGCCAGCGCGATCGAGATCGCCACCAGCGTCGCCACGCTGTCGAAGCCGAACACCGCGCCCTGGTTGGTGCCCCACAGCGCCAGTGCGGCCAGGTACAGCAGCTTCAGCACGTACAGGTGCAGCAGATAGAAGAACATCGGCGCGGCGCCCAGTGCGGACAGCGGTTGGAGGCGGCGCGCGAGTGCGGGCGATTCGTAGAGCCGCAGCAGCAACAGGCCGACGCCGAGGGTGAGCAGCACGAACTGCAGCGACGGCGGGTACTTGGTGACATTGAAGAACGCCATCAGCGTGCGCGCGGTGTCGGCCTGCAGTGTCCAGGCCGCGTCGCCGTAGACGTTCGCCATGCGCAGCATCAGGAAGCCGCCGAGGGCGCCGAGCCCGCTCCACAGCAACAGCCCATGCCGGCGCGCGGCCGATGCCTCGCGTGCGAACCACGGGCCGGCCGCCCAGCCCAGCGCGATGACGCCGATCCACGGCAGCAGCGGATACGAGGTGCGCGCACGCATTGCGTCGCCGATCTGCAGCCAGTCGCGCTGGTGCAGCACCGCCCACAGCGTGTGCAACGGATGGTCGGCCTCCAGCCGCAGGCCATCGAGCAGGTTGTGGCCGGCGATGATCGCGATCGCCAGCGCAATCAGACCTGCACGCGGCAGCCACAGCAGCGCGGACAGCGCCAGCATGCTCAGCCCGATCGCCCAGATCACCTGCAGGTACAGCGTCTGCGGCGGCAGTTCGAAGGTCCACGCGAAGTTGACCAGGGTCAGTTCGAGCACGACCAGAAACAGGCCGCGCTTGAACAGGAAGGCCGAGGCCGCGCGCCGGCCGTCGGGCTGACGGCTCGCGTAGAGCCAAGCCGAGAGGCCGGTCAGGAACACGAACACCGGTGCGCACAGATGCGCCAGCAGGCGGCAGAAGAACAGGGCAGGCGAGGCAGTGGCCACGTCGACCGGGTCGCCCATCTGCACGTGCAGGAAGAAGGTCTCGCGCACATGGTCGAGCAGCATCAGCACCATCACGGTGCCGCGGAGCAGATCGATCGAGGACAGGCGTGCCGTCGGCGCGGCGGACAGGACGTTGGAGGACACAGCGGAACCGGAAGCCGTCAATCGTTAGATTATTACATAACAGGTTTGCAGCCCTTTCGGCCCTGAACGCAACGCGGCACCGCGAACGCCCCCATGCCGCGCTGCTCACATTTGCCTGCCTACGCTGGCCGCAGCCGGATGACGGCGCAGACCAACAAAGTGGAGGCGAAGATGACGATGAAGATTCCGCAGGGCGCCCTGATCGTAGTGGCGGATGGCGGCTCGGCCCGCGTGTTCAGCAACACCGGTGACGAACGCAACCTGGCCCTGAAGCAGGAAGCGCTGCTGGAAGGCATGAATCTGGACGACGAAGGTCCGTCCGGTTCGATGCCGTCGGAATCCAGCGCCTCGCAGCTCGACGAGGCCACGTTCGCCAAGCAGCTGGCCAAGGGCCTCAACGACGGCGCGCTGAAGAACAAGTACGCGCATCTGGTGCTGATCGCCGATGCCAAGACGCTGGGCCGCGTGCGTCCGCTGCTGCACAAGGAGACCCAGCAGCGTCTGGTCGGCGATCTCGCCAAGGATCTGACCAACGCGCCGCTCGAAGACATCCAGCGTTCGCTGTCCTGATGACGGCCACGAGCGGCTACCGCGAAGCGGCACCGACGCGCGATGACGTCGACGCGATGCATGGGCCGCTGGTGATCGAATTCGGGACCGACTGGTGCGGCTATTGCCAGGCCGCGCAACCGGCGATCGCCTCCGCGCTCGCCGGTCGTGAGTCCATCGCACATCTGAAGGTCGAGGACGGCAAGGGCCGTCCGCTCGGGCGCAGCTTCTCGGTGAAGTTGTGGCCCACGCTGATCGTGATGCGCGATGGCGTGGAACTCGCCCGCGTCGTGCGTCCGACCGATGCGGCGGCCGTCACCCAGGCGCTGCGCGCGCTGGACTAATGCGTCCGCGTGCGTCGGGCCTTCGGTGGTCCGCGATGCTTCGAGACATGGGGATTGCCCGGTACGCAGAAGCGCCACGGCACGTCGATCGCACGGCGGATGCCGATGCGGGTCGTGATCGAGGGTGCCGGTGGCGGCGGGGTGCCGTCGTCGCCGATCCAGATGCGCGACGTGCGTCGGGTGATGTCGAGCCCGCCATCCTCGCGTGTCACGCCCAGTGCCTGCGCCAGGCGTCCCGGGCCTGACGCGAGCAATGTCGGCGTCGTCGTACGCCGCGCCTCGGCCATGGTGTCCAGGCCCGCAAGCGGTTCCGCCGCGCGGATCAGCACGCCATGCCCGGACCGCTGTCCGCAGACGGCATTGATCGCCCAATGCATGCCGTAGATGAAATAGACGTACAGATGCCCGGCCGCGCCGAACATCACCGCATTGCGTGGTGTCGGCCCGCGGAACGAGTGCGCCGCCGGATCGTCGCCGCCGCGATAGGCCTCCACTTCGACGATGCGCGCGCGGCGTCCATCGGCAGTGACGAGCACCTTGTTGAGCAGCTCGGGTGCGACGACATCCGCATCGCGGGCATAGAAACGATGGGGCAGGGGACGCATGGATGCAGCGTGCATGCAGACGCGTGGCTCGCGTGCGAACGACCACTCAGCGTGTCGCGTGCGCGCCGTCCCTGCGCGGGATGAAGGTGATCTCGCCCGACGTCTCGAGCACTGCCAGTTCGATCTCGCCCAGCGTCGCGTAACCGGCGGCGCGGCGCGCGATCGCGAAATCCTGCTCGCTGATCGCCTGGCGCGCGAGCTGCGCGCGGAACACTTCGCCGCGACGCGCCAGGATCACCGGCGAGCCTTCGATGAACCGGTCGAAGCGGCGGTTGTGCGCCGACAACCGGCCGACCAGCGAGTTCAATCCCAACAGCGTCGCGGCGAGAATCAGACCGCCCAGCAGCGAGGTGTCCTCACCGATCAGCGAGTTCTGCACCGCATTGCCCAGCAGCACGACGACCAGCAGATCGAACGGGGTGAGCTGGCCGACCGTGCGTTTGCCGGTCAGGCGCATCAACACCAGGACGACCACGTACACCAGCACCGCGCGCAGCACGAACTCCCACCACGGCATGCTCAGCGAAAACAGACTCTCGAATGCAGCGTGCATGGGCGTCTCCGCCGGCGGTGCGCCGGTGTCCGGGCTTATCGCGCAGCGCATGTGCTGCCTCGGTGAATGCGGGACCAAGGCCCGCCCGGCGCAACCGGTCCGGCATGTGCATCGCGTTCGCTGCGCAGCCTGCGGGCCGCGCACACGAGGCCATCATGCCGCGCGTGTGAGGATGCTCCGGTGCCCGGCGGCCTCCTCACCGTCGATGGACACCCTGCAATGCCTCCGATCAGTTTCACCCTGCGGCACAACGCCGCCACCTTCGACTGGGAACTCGCCGCGGCCGGCGACGCCTCACCCTCGCACCACGCCACGCATGCCTCGGCGTTCGACACCCTCGCCGCCAATCCGCTGACGCTCGCGCGCGGCGCGACGCTGCGCATCTTCGGCGCCGATGGTGGCTACGAGCACGAACGCATGTACGCCCCCGCTGCGTCGATGGCCGCGCAGTCGGGCGGCGACGACACGGTATCCACCGTCGCGCTCTGACGCGTACGACCGCCTTGGGGTATCAGGCCGCCGCGCGGATCCGCCGGTGGCACGCGCGCATCAGACGCGCGACCGACGTTCGACAGCGACACGCAGTCTCGCGTGCGCTGTTCCGTGCGCGCTCAGGACTACTGCGGCGGATCCTGCGGCTGGTTGGGTGCGGGCGGGTCCTGCATCGGCTGCGGGTCCCGCTCCGGGTCGCCGGGCGTCGGCAGCGGTGGATCGACCGGCTGGTCCGGCATCGGATCGTGCATCGGGTGCGGCATGCTGCCGGGTACGTCATCCGGCGGCGTCGGCGGTCGCGAAGGGTTCGGCATCTGCATGGCGTCGTCTCGGTGCGGGTGGTGCGTCCACCGTGGCCGCGGACGCGCCATGCACGCGTGAAATCCGCGCCTGCTTCACGCGTCGCGTCGCAGGCTGGTCGCATGTCGCATCACGCGCGCCACATCGTGTATCCAGAGACCGTCGATGCGTAGGTTCGTGCAGGCCGTCGCCGCCGATACCGTGCCGGCCGCGCTGGCGCCCGACATCAGGGCCGCGCTGTCGGACGCGCGGCCGCGCTACAACATCGCGTCCAACGGCGACGCGCTCGTGCTGGTCCTGCACGACGGCGAGGTGGTGGTGGACACGCTGCGCTGGGGGCTGGTGCCGCGCTGGTCGAAGCTGCCGGAAACCGCGTACAGCACGATCACCGCGCGCCTGAATCGCGCACCGACCAGTCGCATCTACGCACGGCCGTGGGCATCGCGGCGATGCGTCGTGCCGATGAACGGCTATTACAAATGGGACCGCAGCGGCGCGCGGCCCGTGCCGCACTTCATCCAGTCGCGCAGCGGCGAGCTGCTGTTCGCGGCCGGCGTCTGGGATCTGTGGGAACGCGAGCCGCCGCCGCTGGCCTCGTTCGCGTTGCTGACGATGCCGAACACCGCGATTCCGCGGCCCCTGTCGCCCGACGGGCCGCTGTTCCTGCCGGCCTCGAACATTCTCGACTGGCTGTCCGATCCGGCGCCCGATCCCGCGCGGATCGCCGGGACACCGCAGCCGGCGCTCGAGGCCTATCCGGTCTCGAAGCGCATCCGCAGCCGCGATGTCGACGACTACACCCTGCTCGAACCCGCACCGCCGGACGATGCCGATCCGGTGGACGACGATGCCGATCCCGACGCGGACATCGACGACGACTGACGGAAAACTCACATCGCAGCGCTATCGTCCGCGCTTCCCCCAGTCTGTTCCGGAGTCCGTCATGCCGATCCTGCGCACCGCCTGTCTCGCGCTGTCCCTTGCCGCCGTCGGCGCCCCCGCCTTCGCCCAGGCCCCGCCCACCGATGCGCAGGCCGCCTACATGGGCGCGCACGTCTTCGATCGCCAGATCGAGGTGTTCCGCGAGTTCTGTGCCAAGGATCCGGCCGGCGCGCAGGCGCTCGACACCGGCGTGACCCAGTTCCGCCTCAACAATCCCGACTACGTCGCCGCGAAGGGCAGCAAGCCCGATTCGCCCGAATTCGCCGCGACGGTGCAGGCCGTCGATGCGCAGTTCGACCAGGTCGCCGGCACGATGCGCACGCAGCTCGCGTCGCGCCCGGTCGGTCCGCAGTGCACGACGCTCGGCGATCAGCTGCGGCAGGCGCGCTTCGCGGCGCTGCTGGAACAGGCCAAGCGCGGCGCGCCGCCGGCGCCTGCAACGCCCTGACGCACTGCGCTAGAACGGCGCGCCGTCGACGGGATCGCGCGGCGGCGCCGGCAGCGCATGGATGCGCGCGCGCGTCGCCGCATCCGGCGCGGCGCGCTGAAGATCCCAGTCCTGTCCCTCGGGATAGGCGCCGACCACGCGGAACGCAGTGTCGGCATCGATGCAGCGATGGCCGGTGCCGACCGGCAACAGCAGTGCGTCGCCTGCTTCGAGCGTGACGACATTGCCGCCGGGTCCACCGATTTCCAGTCGCGCGTGACCGGTGTACACGCCCAGCACTTCGTGCGCCGTCGAATGGTAGTGGTGATCGTCGTAGACACCGCCGCGCCAGTCCGGCGGCCAGCCGTGCGACGCGAACATGCGCTCGAACGCCGATGCATCCGGCACATGGCCGTCGGCCGAGCGCAGGCCGCGATAGACGCGCACCGCGATCGATGGATGGTTCGGCACCCAGTCGTTGGGGCCGAGGACCAGATGTTCGATGCGCATTTCGGGCTCCTGACGGACCTGCCGCCAGCCTGCCTGCGAACGCGTCAGCGCGTCGGAAAATCAGCCCTGCAGGGCGACGTGCAGCGGCGCGTCGCTGTCCCAGCGTGCGCGGCCGTTGAGTTCGGGCAGTTCGACCAGTACCGCGGCGCCGACGACGCGCGCACCCTGCTGGCGTGCGAGCGACAACGCCGCGCGCAGCGTGCCGCCGGTGGCGAGGACGTCGTCGACCAGCACCACGCGTGCGCCCGGCGGCAGTGCATCGGCGTGCATTTCCAGCCGGTCGCTGCCGTATTCGAGTGCGTAGTCGTGGGCCAGTGTGCGTGCCGGCAGCTTGCCCGGCTTGCGCACCGGCACGAAGCCCGCGCCCAGAGCATGCGCGAGCGCGGCGGCGAAGATGAAGCCGCGCGACTCGATGCCGATGAAGGCATCGGGCACCGCGTCGCGCCACGGCGCGGCCATCGCGTCGATCGCGTCGGCGAATCCGCGTGCATCGGCGAGGACCGGCGTGATGTCCTTGAACACGATGCCGGGTTTGGGGAAGTCCGGGATTTCCCGGATCAGCGACGACCAGTGCGGCATCGGGGGAGGGCTCGTTCGGCGGGCGACGATCATGGCCGCACACGCGTTCCGACACAATGTGCACGCCATGCGGCGTATACAGCCGCGACCCGCTTCCGGTGCCGTCATGCCCCAGTTCCCGCCCATGTCGCACCGGTGGTCGGCCACCGTGCTCGCCGCCGCACTCGTGGCCGCCGCGCCGGTCGAAGCGCGCACCGTCTGGCGCTGCGTCAAGGGCGGCACCGTGAGCCTGTCGACCGCGCCCGAGCCGGGCTCGAAATGCGAAGCGCGCGAGATCGCCGACGACGCGGTGCAGACGCCGAATCTCTGGGGTTCGATGGGCGTCTTCAGCGGCGTGCTGTACGAGCGCGAGCAGGACGGCATGATGGTCTACGGCACGCGCCGGCTGCCGGGATCACGCGAGTACCTGCGCTTCACCGCGCAGACGCCGCCCGGCGAACCCGCGCACGAAGGCCTGGGCAATGTCGGCGCGCCGCAGCTCAAACCGCACTCGGCGCTGTTCGCGGCGAATGCGAAGACCTATGGACTCGACGAAGCCTGGCTGCGCGCGATCGCGCACGCGGAAAGCGGCTTCGACGCGACCGCGTTGTCGCCCAAGGGCGCGCGCGGCGTGATGCAGCTGATGCCGGATGTCATCGCCGATTACGGCGTCGTGGATCCGGACGCGCCGGCCGAATCGATCCGTGCCGGCGCACGGCATCTGCGTGGTCTGCTGCGCCGCTACAACGGCGACCGCACGCTCGCGCTCGCGGCCTACAACGCCGGCATCGGCACTGTGACGCGGTTCGACGGCGTACCGCCGTATGCCGAGACGCGCGCCTACATCGACAAGGTGCAGGCGCTGTACGTGCGGTATCGCGCGGCGCTGGGCAATCCGATCGAACGACCGGAAATCTGAAACCCCGGAACGAAAAAGGCCGCGGTTCCCCGCGGCCTTCGATGCGACGCGTGGGCGATCAGCCCTCGCGCGGTGCCAGCCGGATCAGGCGGCCGTCCTTGCCGTCCTCGATCACGTACAGCGCGCCGTCCGGGCCCTGCGCGACGTCGCGGATGCGACCGCCCATTGCGAAACGCTCGGCTTCGCGCGCGCTGTCGCCGTCGATCTCGATGCGCACCAGCGTCTGGCCCGACAGGCCGCCGATGAAGGCGTTGCCGGTCCACTCCGGGAACAGCGTGCCGCTGTAGAACGCGAGGCTCGATGGCGAGATCACCGGCGTCCAGGTGATCGCCGGCTTCTCGAATTCCGGGCGCGTGTCGTGGTCGGGAATCGGACGGCCGTCGTAGTGGTCGCCGTTGGAGACGGTCGGGTAACCGTAATTCGCACCGCGCTTGACCAGGTTGAGCTCGTCGCCGCCGGCCGGGCCCATCTCGCTGTTCCACAGACGGCCCTGCGTGTCGAACGCGAGACCGAGCGGATTGCGATGGCCGAGCGACCAGACCTGCGACGCGACCTCGCCCTTGCCGGCGAACGGATTTTCGTCCGGCACGCTGCCGTCGTCGTTGAGGCGCACGATCTTGCCGAGGTTGGACTGCATGCTCTGCGAGGGATCGAACTTCTGCCGCTCGCCCGAGGAGATCCACAGCTTGCCGTCGCCATCGAATGCGATGCGATGGCCGTAATGACCGTTGCCGTCGACCTTGGGCACCTGGCGCCAGATCACCGAGACGTCCTGCAGCGCGCCCGCGTCGAGATCCAGACGCGCACGTGCGACCGCTGCGCCGCGACCGCCTTCGCCGTCCTCCGCGTAGCTCAGGTAGACGATGCCGTTCTCCGCGAACTGCGGATGCGGCTTGATGTCGCCCAGGCCGCCCTGGCCTGCGTTGGCGACGGCCGGCACGCCGGAAATCTCGCGGGCTTCGCCGCCGGGCAACGTCACGTGCTTGAGCACGCCGCTCTTCTCGGTGATCAGCACGCTGCCATCGGGCAGGAAGCCGATCGCCCACGGCTCGTTGAAGCTGGCGATTGCGGTGCTCGCGAACGGCAGGCCTTCGATCGCATCGGCGGCGGGCGCTGCGGTCGCGGTCGCGTCGGAGGTCGCTGCCTGCGGCGCTGCCGTGTCCTGCGTCGCGGTGCCGTTGGCGGCATTGCCGTCGCAGCCCGAGAGCCACAACAGCGAAGCGGCGAGGGTGGTCAGAACGAGGGGTCGCGTGCGTGTCATGCGTATCTCCAGGGCGCAATCGGGGTAAACCCGAGTGTCGCATACCGGTTCGTGGAGACCGTTTGACGCGTGGTCGAGCATCGGCTCGTAAACGTTGTGTTCGATTCAGTGCATCCGGCGCAACGCAGCCGTCGGAACGCGTCGATGCATCGCGCGCACGAACGCCGTAATCAAGCGTTTCGTCCGTACGCGCTCACGCGTCGTGAACGGACGGCCTAAAGCGCGCGATCCACGCTGTGGTTAAGCGTTCGTAAGCGGTGGTGTTCGTGGCGCCCGAAGCGTTCATTCGCCTGCCTGCAAGGTGGATCCCGTGCGGTATCCACGACGAGGACGACTCACCACCCCGCGCAACAAACCCAAGTTCTGAAATACGGAGTAGACGCTCATGAAGAATGCACGCAAGCCGCTGACCGCGATGATCGCCCTGGGTGTTGCCTTGGCCATGCCGATGGCGTTCGCGCAGGACCCGACCGCCTCCACCACGCAGGCGCCGCCGACCACGGATGCGGCGACCACGACCACGCAGGACTACGCGCAGGACGCCACGGCCGAAGCGCCGCAGGCCCAGCAGGGTCAGGTGACCTGGGCGGATCTCGATACCGATGGTGACGGCAAGCTCAGCCAGGCCGAGGCTGCAGGCCTCGAAGGCCTCGCACAGGTCTTCAGCGAGGTCGATGCCGACGGCGATGGCTTCATCACGCCGGAAGAGTATCGCGACTTCGTGAACCGTCAGGCCGCTGGTGCGGGCGCTGCCGAGGAGTGATTCCGGCACGCGCGTGACCTGATCGACTCAGATCATCGCGTAACAGAGGGCGGCCTTCGGGCCGCCCTTTTTTGTGCCCGCGTCGCGGTGACGTGTCACGCGGGCAGCGCATAATTGGCGCATGACCGGAATCCGCATGATCGGCTTCGACGCCGACGACACGCTCTGGCGCAGCCAGGATTATTTCGATGACGCGCAGGCCGAGTTCGAGCGCATCGTCGGCCGCTACGTGGATCTCGCCGATGTGCGCGTGCTCGATGCGCTGTATGCGGTCGAGACGGCCAACATCGCGGTGTTCGGCTACGGCGTGAAAGGCATGACGCTGTCGATGATCGAATCGGCGACGCAGATCACCGGTGGCCGCATCGCCGCGCTCGATCTGCATCGCATCGTCGAGATGGCCAAGGGGCTGCTGCGGCATCCGGTGGAACTGCTGCCCGGCATCCGCCAGGCGGTCGAAGCCGTGGCCGCGGATTTCGACGTCGTGCTGATCACCAAAGGCGACCTGTTCCACCAGGAAGCCAAGGTGCGCGATTCGGGCCTGTCGGATCTGTTCCGGCGCATCGAGATCGTCAGCGAGAAGGATCCGCAGACCTATGCGCGTCTGCTGGCCGAGTTCGACATCGACGCCGGGCAATTCCTGATGATCGGCAATTCGCTGCGCTCCGACATCGCACCGGTGCTCGCGCTCGGCGGCTGGGGCGTGCACATGCCGTATCGCACGACCTGGGCGCATGAAACGGACGCGTACATCGACGCGGCACTCGATGCGCGGATGTGCGTGGTCGCCGAACCCGAAGCGTTGCCCGAAGCGGTAGCGATGCTCGCCGCGCGCGCATCAGCGTCTCGCGAAGATTGATCGGCGAGACCCCGCAATCGCCGCGTAAACGCTTCCATCGTCGGGAAACGTTTACAGTTTGAACCGTCTCTTTACGCGTCCGCGTGTGTGGGGCCGCAGGCCGCGAAATTGCATGCCTGTTCATTCCCGGGGCGCCATGTTGGACCCATGGCCGCTGCGGTGGCGGCCCACCGGAGAGACGCCATGATCACCAATCCCCTGACCCGATGGCTCGCGCCCGGCCTGCTCGCCGCAGGTCTGTCGGCCGCCGCACTCGCGCCGGCGCCGGCGCACGCCCAGTCCAGCGACGACCTGGTGCAGGTCATCGTCGATGTCGCCGATGTGGTGCTGCGCGGCAACCAGCCGTACTACCGCGGCGACTACGACAATCAGCTGCGCGTGTCCTACGACAACCGTGGTCGACCGGTCTACTACCGCACGGCGCCGCGCTACGATGCGCGCTACGACGCACGTCACTACCGCAACGGCCCGCCGCGTCATGCGCCCGCCCACGGCTGGCGCAACCAGCAGCAGGTGCGCCGCGAGACCTGCGACCGTCGCGGCCGCTGCACCGTGCAGTACTACGATCCGCGCCAGGACCGCTCGCGCGATCGCCGCTGGCGCTGAGTCCGGCGCCACATCGCGGCGGCCCGCCGCATTCAGCCATCCGCCACGCCGCAGTCATCGACTGCGGCGTGTGTCCGTCCGGACCTTCTGCTAGCGTTGGCCCATGCGCCGCCATCTCCGTTTCCGCCGAACCCACGGTCCGCTCGTCGCGGTCCTGTCCGCGTGCGCGCTGTTCACTGGCGCGCCTGCAAGCGGTGTCGCCGCCGAGCCGATGACCTGCGAACTGGTGTTCACCGCCGGCAACTGGTCGATGCATCACCGCGCCGCGCGCGGCACCGGCGAACTCCGCTGCGCCGACGGGCGGACCTTGCCGGTGCGGGTCAGCGTCAAGGCCCATGGCGGTGACGCGCTACGCATCGATGCGGGCGCGGCGAGCTTCAGTGGCGTGGAGGATCCGCGCGACGTGATCGGTGCCTACGTGGCGAACGGGCAGGTCGGCAACGATTTGGCGATGCGCAAGGGCGCGATCGCGCTGCGTGTGACCGGCACCGGCGACTGGTGGCAACAGGGCGGACGTCCCGGCACGCTGGTCATCGCCGCGCGCTGAGTACCGCGCCGCGTGCCGGCGCGGTTCGAACTCCCTTCAGTCCGCCAGCAGGCGGTTGTCCGCGTTACGGGGCAGTTCGCGCATCGTGTTTTCGGCGTCCAGTCCGATCCGTGCAGCGAAGCGGTCCAGGGCCAGCCACCACGCGCCCAGCAGCACGGCGACCACGCCGATCCCGATGCCCCAGCGCCACAATCGGGTCGAGCGGTTCTGCGGGCGGGATGCGGTCATGACGGCTGTCCTTGGATTGCGGGCGTGGGGTATCGTCGTCCACCGCGTGTCGCAGGCACGTCGCGAGGCGGCGCGTGGCAACGCTCATGCCGGACAACGCGCGCGGTGCGCCCGTCCGGCCAGCCGAGGACCTTCGATGTACATCCGCTCCGCCCTGATCGCCGCGTTGCTGACCGGTATCGCCCTGCCGGCGATGGCGCAGGACGCGACCGATGCGCCGTTGGCGGTCGCGGACGCACCGGCGGCAGTCGCGATCTGGACGGCGGCGAGCGGTGACGACTGGCTGGATACCTGGCTGGCGGACGTCAACACGTACGCCGGGCGCTATCGCGGCGCCTTCGTCGACGAGCTGGTGCGCTACCAGGGCGCGCCGCGCGCGTTCGTGACCGAACTGCTGGATGCCGGCGCGCGACCGGCAGACGTCTATCTGGCCTGCGCGACGGCGCGTGCGCTGGGGCGGACGTGCCGGGAGATCGTCGGCGAATGGCGGCTCGATCCGGCCGGCGGCTGGAGCGAGGTGCTCGCAAGACTGGAGGCGGGCCGCGGCACGGAAACCTTCACCCGCGTGCGGCGCGGACTGGTGTCGAGTTTCGACCGCTGGGCGCGGCCGATCCGGCTGGACGCGGCCTTGCGCCGCGCGTTTCCCGATCGCGAAGGCTGACGCCGCCGGGCGCCGCGACTGCGACGCCCGGATGCCGACTCAGCCGATGGCCAGCGTCTTGTTCTTGCGCTCGGCGAGGCGCTTCTCGAGGTAGTGGATGTTCTGCCCACCGGCGGCGAAGCCCTGGTCGCGCATGATCCGCTGCTGCAGCGGGATGTTGGTCTTGATGCCGTCGACGACCATTTCCGACAGGGCCACGCGCATGCGGCAGATCGCCTGCTCGCGGTCGGCGCCGTGCACGATCAGCTTGCCGATCATCGAGTCGTAGTTCGGCGGCACCGCATAGCCTTCGTAGACGTGCGTGTCGACGCGCACGCCAGGGCCGCCGGGCGCGTGGAAGTGACGGATCGTGCCGGGCGAGGGCAGGAAGGTCTCCGGATCCTCGGCGTTGATGCGGCACTCGATCGCGTGGCCAGTCAGCACCACGTCTTCCTGCTTGATCGACAGCTTGTGGCCCGAGGCGATCATCAACTGCTCGCGCACCAGATCGATGCCGGTCACCAGTTCGGTCACCGGATGCTCGACCTGGATGCGGGTGTTCATTTCGATGAAGTAGAAGCGACCGTTCTCGTAGAGGAATTCGAACGTGCCCGCGCCGCGATAGCCGATGCGGATGCAGGCATCCACGCAGACCTTGCCGATCTCCGCGCGCGCTTCTGGGGTGATGCCCGGCGCCGGCGCTTCCTCGACGACCTTCTGGTGGCGACGCTGCATCGAGCAGTCGCGCTCGCCCAGATGGATCGCGCCGCCCTGGCCGTCGGCCAGCACCTGGATCTCCACATGGCGCGGGTTCTCGAGGAACTTCTCCATGTAGACCATGTCGTTCGAGAACGCGGCCTTGGCTTCCTGCTTGGTCGTCGCGATCGCGTTGACCAGCGCGGCTTCGGTGTGGACCACGCGCATGCCGCGTCCGCCGCCGCCACCGGCCGCCTTGACGATGATCGGGTAGCCGATCTCGCGGGCGATCTTGACGTTGGTCGCCGCATCGTCGCCGAGCGGGCCGCCGGAACCGGGCACGCAGGGTACGCCGGCTTCCTTCATCGCGCGGATCGCCTCGACCTTGTCGCCCATCAGGCGGATGGTCTCGGCCTTGGGCCCGATGAAGATGAAACCCGACTGTTCGACGCGTTCGGCGAAATCGGCGTTCTCGCTGAGGAAGCCGTAGCCGGGATGGATCGCCTGGGCGTCGGTGACCTCGGCCGCGGCGATGATCGCCGGCATGTCGAGATAGCTCTGCGCGGACGGCGGCGGGCCGATGCAGACCGACTCGTCGGCCATCGCCACGTGCTTGAGATTGCGGTCGACGGTGGAGTGCACCGCGACCGTGCGGATGCCGAGGGTGTGACACGCGCGCAGGATGCGCAGCGCGATCTCACCGCGATTGGCGATGACGACTTTTTCCAGCATCGCGGCGGCCTCAGCCGATCACGAACAGCGGCTGGTCGAATTCGACCGGCTGGCCGCTCTCGCACAGGATCGCGACGACCGTGCCCGAGGTCTCGGCCTCGATCGGGTTGAACATCTTCATCGCTTCGATGATGCCCAGCGTGTCGCCGGCCTTGACCTGCTGGCCCACGGTCACGAAGGCCGGCTTGTCCGGTGCGGGCGAGGCGTAGTACGTGCCGACCATCGGCGATTTGGTCACCTGGCCTGCGGGCAGATCGTCGCCTGCGGCCTTCGGCGTGCCGCCGGTGGCGGCATCGACCGGCGAGCTCATCGGCATCACCGGCTCGGCCGCGCGCGGCGCGGCCGCGGCCGGCGCGGGGGCGTACATCATCGGGGCGGCATTGCCCGAGTTGCGCGACAGGCGCACGGACTCCTCGCCTTCCTTGATCTCGATCTCGGTCAGGTTGGACTCTTCGAGCAGGTCGATGAGCTTCTTGATCTTTCTCAGGTCCATGCGGGCCTCTCTCTTTGCGTGGGTCGCGCAGCCGCGCGAATACGGAACGGGATGATGGGAATCGGGTCAGCCGGCGCGCAGCCGGGCGATCGCGGCGTCGAGCGCGTAGCGGTAGCTGTCGGCGCCGAAGCCGCAGACCACGCCGACGGCGAGATCACTGAAATAGCTGGTGTGGCGGAACGGCTCGCGGCGGTGCGGGTTCGACAGGTGGATCTCGTAGAACGGCAGGTCGATCGCGGCCAGCGCATCGCGCAGGGCCACCGAGGTGTGGGTGAACGCGGCCGGATTGAGCAGGATCAGCGCGGTGCCGTCGCTCCGGGCGGCCTGCACCCGGTCGACCAGGACGTGCTCGGCGTTCGACTGCAGGCTCTCCAGGGTATGGCCGGCGGCCTGCGCGGTCGTCTGCAGCGCGGCGTCGATGTCGGCCAGCGTCGCGTGCCCGTAGACCGCCGGCTCGCGGGTGCCGAGCAGGTTGAGGTTGGGGCCGTGCAGGACGAGGATCGAGGCCATCGGGAACGCGGTGCGGCAGGTGCGCGAAGTCTGCGGGATGTCCCCGATGGTGTCCAGTTCGCAGACGTTTGGCGATTTTAAACGTCCGTTTGAATTTTACGCGTCAGGGCGCGACCCAGCCGTCGATCTCGCCGTGGGCGAACGGGCCGATCCGTTGCTTGAGCAACCGCCCGTCCGGCGAGAGCAGCACCGTGTAGGGCAGCACGCCGCGTGGATTGCCCAGGCGCACGCCGGCATCGGCCGGGCCGGGCGCATCGAGCGCGATGGCATAGGTAACTGGAATCCGCGCGAGAAATGCCCGCACGGCCTCGGCATCGTCGAGTGCGATGCCGAGTACCTGTACGCCGGTCTCACCCTGTTCGCGGGCGAAGCGGTCCAGTTCGGGCATTTCCTCAATGCAGGGCCCGCACCAGCTCGCCCAGAGGTTCACCAGCACCGGTCGACCGGCGTAGGCGGCCGGCACCTGCAGCGTCGGTCCGTCCAGACCGGCGACTTCGAACGACGTGATGACGTCGCCGCGGCGCGCGACGGTCACGCCGTCGGGCGGCGCCGGCGCGGTCGCACTGAGCGTATCGGCATACAGACGTTGTCCGGCCTCGGTGCCGAGCAGCGGCCCCGGACCGCCGACGAACAGACTGGCGAGCACCCCGAGACCGCCGGCGACGACCGCGATCGCGACGACGGTCAGCGGCCCGACCTTCATTGCAGTGAGCCCGTGCGGCCGAGCGCGTCGACGACGATCGCATCGCTGAGCAGCGCCGGCAGCACGACGCCGTCACCGCCGCCGGCCGGATACACCACGTACAACGGCACGCCGACCGCGCCATGCGCCTCGAGAAAGGCGCCGATCTCCGGATCCACATTGGTCCAGTCGCCGACCATGTAGGTCGCGCCGGCATCGGCCATCGCGGTCTTGAACGTGGCGCCCGACAGCACCCGGCGCTCGTTGGCCTTGCAGGTCACGCACCAGTCGGCGGTCATGTTGACGAACACCGGCGTGCCGGCGGCGCGCAAGGCGGCCAGGCGCTGCGCGGAGTAGGCGACGTGCGTGCCGCTTTCGCTGGCCGTGGTGTTCGCCGTCGACGGCGTCGTCAGCCGGCCGACCGCGATCACCGGCAGCAGGGCCAGCAGCGCGAGCGCCAGCGCGAGTCCGCGATGCAGGGCGTGGCCGGTCCAGCGGCGCCGTTCGAACCACCACAACGCCAGCGCGAGCACGGTCATGCCTGCGACCAGCAGCGCCATCGCATCCACGCCGCGCTGCTTGCCGAGCACCCAGGCCAGCCACAGCGCGGTGAGATACATCGGGAACGCCAGCACCTGCTTGAGCGTCTCCATCCACGCGCCGGGCTTGGGGAGGCGGTCGGCCAGTGCCGGCACCAAGCCGATCAGCAGGAACGGCAGGGCGAGTCCCAGGCCCAGCATCAGGAACACCGCCAGCGCCATCGGCGTCGACGCGGTGAAGGCATAGGCCAGCGCGCCGCCCATGAAGGGCGCGATACAGGGGCTGGCGACCACGCAGGCCAGCACGCCGGTGAAGAAATCGCCGACCGGGCCGGTGCGTCCCGCCAGCGCGTGGCCGACGTTGCCGATACGCCCACCGAGGCTGAAGACACCCGACAGACTCAGGCCCACCGCGAACATCAGATAGGCGAGCGCCGCGACGAACCAGGGCTGCTGCAACTGGAAGCCCCAGCCCATCGCCTGGCCGGCGGCGCGCAGGGCGATCGCGAGCAGGCCGACCAGCGCGAACGCGACCAGCACGCCGGCCGTGTACCAGAGCGCATGCGCGCGTGCGGCCGCGCGACTGCCGCCACTCTTCGCGATGCCCAGCACCTTCAGCGACAGGATCGGCAGCACGCAGGGCATCAGGTTCAACAGCACGCCGCCGAGCAGGGCCAGGCCGAGGGCGGCGAACAGGCCAATCGACGCGGCGGCAGGCGGGCGCGTGCGCGCTGCGTTGTCGGCGCTGGCATTGGAAGTCTCTGCGTCTGCAGTCGACGCGGTCGACGCGTCGGTGTCTCCGGTTGCAACAGGCGACGGGCTTTCAAATGTGGAGGTGTCGGCCGCAGTGTCGGTCGCGTCCGTCGTGGCGGCGTCGCCAGTCGATGCAGCGCCCCCCAACGCAGCCGCGGCGTCGGCCACCGTCTGCACACGGCCCGCCGGCAAGGCGACGCGCACGGTGCGGGTCATCGGCGGATAGCAGATGCCTTCGTCCTGGCAGCCCTGGAACGTCGCGACGACCTCGACCTGCGCAGCCTCGGCCGTCGTGCGCACCAGCGGCAGCGGGACGTCGACCTGGTCGAAATAGACGGTGACGTCGCCGAAGTGCGCGTCGTGATGCGCTTGCCCCTTCGGCCAGCGCGGCGCGCCGGCGCGGATGCCGTCGGCGCCGCGGACTTCGAAGCGGTTGCGGTCGCGATAGAGGTAGTAACCCTTGGCCGGGGTGAAGCGCAGCAGGATCGTGTCGCCGTCGCCCGCGATGGCCTCGAACGCGAACGCACGTTCCGGCGGCAGCGCATCGTTCGCACCGGTGAGCGTCGGCGTGCGGCCGGCACTGTTGCCGCCGAGGGCCTGGCCGAACGCGGCGAAGCCGGCATCGCTCGCGGCCGGCGCGCGTGCGGCACCCGCAGTGCCGCCCGGCAATGCGACCTGCAGCACGCGCGTCTGCGGCGGATAGCAGATGCCCGCATCCGCGCAGCCCTGGTATTTCACTTCGACCTGCAGCGTCTCGACGCCGTCGGCCGCCGCGCCGGTCAGCACGCCGGTGACCCGGCCGCGATAGGTCTCGACCTCGCCGAAGAATTCGTCGGTGTGCTTGTGGCCGGCCGGCAACTGCAGCGGATTGGTCTTGAAGCCGCTCTCGACCCGAGCGCCCATGCGATGGCGATACAGGTAATAGCCGTCGGCGATGGTCCAGCGGATCTCGATCCGGCCCGGTGCGACGGCCTCGGCCGAGACCTGCAGCGCTTCGTCGACCGGTAGCACGTCGTCGAAGCCGATGCCCTGTGCCCACGCCGGCAGCCCGGCGAACAGCAGCACCGAGGCCATCAGCCACGCGGTGAAGGAACGGGGCCGGCGATCGCGGCCGGACATGACATCGGAGGAGGGCGCACGCATCGCGCCAGTATCGCAGGCCGCCATGGCCGATGCCCGAACGCGGGTTCAGCGCCTGTCATCCCGCTCGGCGAGCGGCACGAGCGCAGCGGCGATGCCGATCGAGACGCGGCCGGACGCAGGCCTGCGTCCGGGCGCGACGGCAGAGGCCTCCGAATGCGACGCCACGCGGGCCGTGCACGGCGTCTCCACGCGCCGCCGCCCACGCTGGCGCGCCGCCGTGCGGACGCAGCATCCCGCCAGTGGGAGAAAGATGTCGCACGCATTACTGAACCGGTCGGTATAATTACTGACCTTCCCCAGACCAGCCGAATCGCCTAGCGATTCCTACAGAGTTCGATGCGCCCGATCCTCTCTCTCCTTGCTGCAGCCCTCCTGGCCTGCGCCACCCTGCCCGCCGCCGCCCAGAGCGCGCCCGTCGACATCGCCGTCGGCGCGTCCGCGACGCGGGAAAACGAAACCACCTTCGTCGCCAGCGTGGCCTGGCTGCCGGAATGGCGCCGCACGCAGAATGGTGTGCTGCGCTGGGACGTCGGCGCGGTCTACGTGCGCGGCCGCGACAACACGCGCTTCGATCTGTCCGAAGACGCCGGTGTGTTCCACGGCGGCGCCCGCTACGAGCGCGACAACGGCTTCGTCGCCGGTTTTGGCGTCGGTGTGCAGGCCGGCCGCACGAGCGCGCTGTCAGGCAATCCGCAGTTCGTCAGCACCGTCGGCTGGCGCTGGGAGCGGTTCTCGCTGCTGGCCCGACACATCTCCAACGCGAGCATCAAGCAGCCCAACGACGGCGAGACGATGCTGCTCGCCGCGTGGCGCTTCCGCTGACGACGGATTGACGCCGCTCGCCCTGCGCCGGCGTCGCGCCGGTGGGGCGGCCTCATGGATACATCTGCACTCCCGCAGGCCTCCCGGCCGCGCGGCGGCCGTGCATGACTGCGTGCCTGTCGGTTGCGGCGGGCACAGGCGCATCGGCAGGCGGACATTTTTCCTCGGCCGCCCTTGCATTCCGATTCCCCGTGCCCATCTCCCGTCCGGTCCCGGTTCTGCCGGGTGCGTGCGCCGCGGTTTCTGGCAGTCGCCATGTGCGAGTGCTAGAATTGGCGACCGATTTCTTTCCAATCAATTACTTAGCGAGGCTGTAATGAGCAACCTGAAGCCGCTTTACGACCGCATCGTGGTCAAGCCTGTCGAGGCCGAGGAGAAGAGCGCCGGCGGCATCCTGATTCCGGACAACGCGAAGGAAAAGCCCACCAAGGGTGAAGTCGTCGCCGTCGGCGAAGGCAAGGCCCTGGACAACGGCAGCGTGCGCGCGCCGAAGGTCAAGGTCGGCGACATCGTGATCTACGGCCAGTACGCCGGCAGCGCCTACAAGGCCGACGGCATCGAATACAAGATCGTCAAGGAAGACGACGTCCTCGCGATCGTCGGCTGATCCGCGGCGGACGCACCGCGTCCGCGCGATCCCGCGATCGACCCTTGGCGGGCACCGCCCGCCCTTCAATCCCCTTTCATTTCTGAGGTAATACCGCAATGGCTGCGAAGGAAATCCGCTTCGGCGAAGACGCACGTTCCAAGATGGTGCGTGGTGTGAACATTCTTGCCAATGCCGTCAAGGCAACCCTGGGCCCGAAGGGCCGCAACGTCGTGCTCGAGAAGAGCTTCGGCGCGCCGACGATCACCAAGGACGGCGTGTCCGTCGCCAAGGAGATCGAGCTGGCCGACAAGTTCGAGAACATGGGCGCGCAGATGGTCAAGGAAGTCGCGTCCAAGACCTCCGACAACGCCGGTGACGGCACCACCACCGCGACCGTGCTGGCGCAGGCGCTGATCCGCGAAGGTTCGAAGGCCGTTGCGGCCGGCATGAACCCGATGGACCTCAAGCGCGGTATCGACCAGGCCGTCAAGGCCGCCGTCGCCGAGCTGAAGAACCTGTCCAAGCCGACGGCCGACGACAAGGCGATCGCGCAGGTCGGCACGATCTCCGCTAACTCGGACGAGTCGATCGGCACGATCATCGCCGACGCGATGAAGAAGGTCGGCAAGGAAGGCGTGATCACCGTTGAAGAAGGCTCGGGCCTGGACAACGAACTCGACGTCGTCGAGGGCATGCAGTTCGACCGCGGCTACCTGTCGCCGTACTTCGTCAACAACCAGCAGTCGATGTCGGCCGAGCTGGATGACCCCTTCATCCTGCTGTACGACAAGAAGATCTCGAACGTCCGTGACCTGCTGCCCGTCCTCGAAGGCGTGGCCAAGGCCGGCAAGCCGCTGCTGATCGTCGCCGAGGAAGTCGAAGGCGAAGCGCTGGCGACGCTGGTCGTCAACACGATCCGCGGCATCGTCAAGGTCTGCGCCGTCAAGGCGCCGGGCTTCGGCGACCGTCGCAAGGCGATGCTCGAAGACATGGCCACCCTGACCGGCGGCACCGTGATCTCCGAGGAAGTCGGCCTGACGCTCGAGAAGGCGACGATCGCCGACCTCGGCCGCGCCAAGAAGATCCAGGTCTCGAAGGAGAACACCACGATCATCGACGGCGCCGGCGAGACCGGTGGTATCGAAGCCCGCATCAAGCAGATCAAGGCGCAGATCGAGGACACCTCGTCCGACTACGACCGCGAGAAGCTGCAGGAGCGCGTGGCCAAGCTGGCCGGCGGCGTTGCGGTGATCAAGGTCGGCGCGTCGACCGAGATCGAGATGAAGGAAAAGAAGGCCCGCGTCGAAGACGCCCTGCACGCCACGCGCGCAGCGGTCGAAGAAGGCGTGGTCCCGGGCGGCGGCGTGGCCCTGGTGCGCGCGCTGCAGGCCATCCACGGTCTGAAGGGTGCGAACGAAGACCAGAACCACGGCATCGTGATCGCCCTGCGTGCGATGGAAGCCCCGCTGCGCGAGATCGTCACCAACTGCGGTGAAGAGCCGAGCGTCGTGCTCAACGCCGTCAAGGACGGCAGCGGCAACTTCGGCTACAACGCCGCGACCGGGGAATACGGCGACATGATCGCGTTCGGCATCCTGGATCCGACCAAGGTCACCCGTTCGGCCCTGCAGAACGCGGCCTCGATCGCCGGTCTGATGATCACGACCGAAGCGATGGTCGCCGAGCTGCCGAAGAAGGAAGAGCCGGCGATGCCGGGCGGCGGCGGCATGGGCGGCATGGGCGGCATGGATTTCTGATCCAGCCCCATCCGCTGTACCGTTGCACGAAGAACCCCGCCGCGAGGCGGGGTTTTTTTTGCCCCGTATCCGTGCCGTGTGTAAGGGCTCCACCGTGTCGCGTGCAGGCAGCCGTCACCGGTGATCGGCCATGCTCACGACATGCCGGCGACTTCTCCCGATCCGTGGTGGCGCGTGCACCGCAGCGGCCTGCGTCGTGCGGCGCTCGTCGCGTGCGTGCTGTATCTGCTGTATCTCGTCGCCGCGAACGTGTTCCTCAACAGCACGTTCGGCGCGGACATCATCAACCGCAAGCCCGAGCGCTTCCATGCGCGCTGGGACTGGGCGATGAGTCTGTATCCCGGGCACATCCACGCACGCGGCATCGTCATGGGCGGTCATGCGCGCACGAACGTGTGGACGGTCGCCAGTCCGCGCGCCAACGGGCGCATCCGGATCCTGCCGCTGCTCGGGCGCCAGGTCACGTTCGGCAGGATCCGCGCGCAGAACGTGTCGGTCCACGTCGCGCGCACGCCACACGATCTGCCGAGCACGGTGCGTCCCGGCAAGTCGCCGTGGACGATCCGCTTCGCCGCGATCACCACGCCGAGCCTGCTGCGGCTGGATTTCTACGACGCGCGCGTGACCGGGCACGGCGAGGCGCGCTTCGCGTTCGAGAAGACGCTGCAGGGCGGCGCGATGGAAGTCGGTCCGTCCACACTGAAGATGCCGGACGCGACCCTGCAGATCAGCGACGTGACCGTGCTGCGCGAGGGCATGCTCGATTTCGAGATCGCGATCCCCGCCCACATCCGTGAGCAGGCGCAGGGCGAAGAGAAACTCGTGCTGCTCGATGCGCGCATGCGCGTCGACGGGCCGGCGCCGGGGATCGATCTGGTCGCGCGCAACGACGACGCCCTGCCGATCGGCACCGCCGGTTTCGTCGGCCATCTGCGTGCCGATCTGACGCTCGAACGCGGCGTGCTGATGCCCGGCAGCCAGCTCGACTGGTCGGCGCCGGTGTATTCCAGCGCCGCAGATGGCACACCGTTGCGGCATCCGCTGGGCGTGGCCTTGCGCACCTCGTCCGACGCGATTCTCGTGGCCGCGCGCGTGACCGCGCCGGCGTCGGGCACGCCGTGGCTGCGCGCCGACCTGCGTGTCGCCGATCGCCGCATCGGTCCCGATGACTGGCTGCGACCGGTGCGCGCGCTGGGCGGGACGGTCGAGACGCAATGGCCGGCGGTGCCGCTGCGCTGGATCGACGTGATCCTGCGCGACATCGACTGGCTGGCCTTCGACGGTCGCGCCGATCTCGATGCCGACGTGCGCCTGCACGACGGGCAGCTGCAGCCCGGCAGCCGCATCGATCTCGACGATGCCGCGCTGACCGCGCGTGTGCTCGACAACCGTTTCAGTGGCAACGCGCACGCGCGCATGCGGATGCGCGACGACGCGCAGGCCGGCCAGCGCACGACGATCGGCATCGTCCTCGACCGCTTCACGCTCGCGCCGGAATCGGCGCCGGACCGGATCGATCTGCGCGGTCGCGATCTTCGTCTCGATCTGAGTTCCACCGGCGCGCTTGCCGAGTTCCACGAGCGCCTCGATGCGCGCCTGCGTTTCGACGATGCGCAGGTGCCGGACCTGCGCAGCTACAACCGCTATCTGCCCGGCGACAGTGCGCGTCTGGTCGGCGGCAGCGGGCATGCCAGCGGCGACATCCGACTGGACAACGGCGGCGAGATGATCGGCGGGCGCATGCGCGTGCGCGGGCAGGATGTGCGCGTGGCGCTGGGACCGTCGCAGCTGTCGGGCAATGTCGATCTCGACAGTCGCCTGTCGCGCATGCAGCGGGTCGGACGGCGTTACAGGATCGATACGATGGCGCTGCGTCTCGACGGCGTACGGCTCGACGGGTCGGGTGGCGACGACGCGCCTTGGTGGGCACGGCTCGCGCTGGAGAACGGCACGCTGGACTGGCGCGAGCCTTTCGAGGTCAGCGGCCGCGGCCGCGTCGACATGCGTGATGTCAGCGTGCTGTTGGGGCTGTTCGCCGAGCGCAGCGTGTTCCCGCGCTGGATCGGCAATCTGATCGATTCCGGCGAAGCGCACGCGACCGGCGATCTGCGGCTGCGCGGCAACGAGCTGGTGTTCGACCGCGTGCAGGCCAGCAACGACCGCATCGACATGCAGGCGCGGCTGCGCATCGCCGACGGCACGCCGGATGGCGATCTGTACGCGCGCTGGGGCGTGCTGGGCATGGGCGTCGAGCTGCAGGGCGGCGACCGCAAGCTGCACATCGCCGGTGCGCGCGACTGGTACGAATCGCGGCCGCCGCTGTTGCCCGAATGACGGCGGCGGGCCGCGATGGTCGCGACTGCAACCGTCGCACCGCGCGGAATGCCGTGGTATCAATGACGCCATGACCTCGCGCCCCGCCCGCTTTTTCTATTGGTATGCGTTTCCGACGCCACAGGCGGCGGACGGTCCGCGCGCGCCCTGACACCAGGTCGCACGTTTTCCCGGAAGCCGCCAGAGACCCTGGCGGCTTTTTTCGTTTCCAGCCTTTCCGTTTCCGAGATCGACCATGCCCCCGCACACCGACGACCTCCGCATCCGCGACCTGCAACCGCTGACCCCGCCCGCCACGCTGCTCGCCGAACTACCCTGCAGTGACGCGATGTCGACGACCGTCGCCGACGCCCGCGCCGCCTGCCACGCGATCCTCCACGGCGAGGACGACCGTCTGATCGTCGTCGTCGGCCCATGCTCGATCCACGATCCGATCGCGGCGATGGAGTACGCGCATCGCCTGCGCGCGCTGCGCGACACGCACGGCGATGCGCTGGAACTGGTGATGCGCGTGTACTTCGAGAAGCCGCGCACGACGATCGGCTGGAAAGGCCTGATCAACGATCCCGATCTCGACGGCAGCTTCCACATCGACAAGGGCCTGCGTCTGGCACGCGGCCTGCTGCGCGAGGTCAATGCGCTGGGCCTGCCGGCCGGCGTCGAATTTCTCGACATCATCAGCCCGCAGTACCTCGCCGATCTGGTTGCCTGGGGCGCGATCGGCGCGCGCACGACCGAGAGCCAAGTGCATCGCGAGATGGCGTCGGGCCTGTCGTGTCCAGTCGGCTTCAAGAACGGCACCGGCGGTGACGTGCGCATCGCGGTGGACGCGGTCGGCGCAGCCTCGCACCCGCACCATTTCCTCGCCGTCGGCAAGGACGGGCGCTGCGCGGTGGCCTCGACGTCCGGCAATCCGGATTGCCACGTGATCCTGCGCGGCGGCGCGGTGCCGAACTACGATGCGACGCACGTCGAGGCGGCGTCCGGCGTGCTGCAGGCGCAGGGCCAGCGCGCGGCGTTGATGATCGACGCCAGCCACGCCAACAGCAGCAAGAATCCGGACAACCAGCCGAAGGTGATCGACGACATCGCGCGCCAGCTCGAAGGCGGCGAGCGCCGCATCGTCGGCGCGATGATCGAGAGCCATCTCGTGGCGGGCAAGCAGGCGCTGGTGCCGGGCACGCCGCTGGTCTACGGCCAGAGCATCACCGACGGCTGCATCGACTGGGACACGACGGTGCGCACGCTCGATCGTCTGGCCGATGCGGTGCGGACGCGCCGTGCGCGCGCCGACGCGCAGGCGGCCTGAGCGGATACATCAACCCTGTGGGAGCGCGCTTGCGCGCGAGGGGGCCTTTCCGGTCCCGCAGCATCGCGCGCAAGCGCGCTGCCACAGAAATGCTGTCAGGCCACGCTGCCCGCCGCCATGCCCGAGGCCCAGGCCCACTGGAAGTTGTAGCCGCCGAGCCAGCCGGTGACGTCGAGCACTTCGCCGATGAAGTACAGCCCGGGCGCGTGCTGCGATTCCATCGTGCGCGACGACACGCGGCCGGTATCCACGCCGCCCAGCGTGACTTCCGCGGTGCGGTAGCCTTCGGTGCCGCTGGCGACCAGCGGCCAGGCCTGCAGCAATGCGGCGGTGTCCTGCAGCTGCGGGGGCGTGAACTGTTTCATCGGCCGGTTCGGTAGCCAGATCTCGCACAGGCGCTGGGCGAAGCGGCGTGGCATCAGTTCGGCCAGCACGTTCTTCAGTTCGGTGCCGGGGCGTTCGGCCTGCTGCGTCTGCAGCCACGCCAGCGCATCGCGGCCGGGCAGCAGATCCAGGCGCAGATCGTCGCCGGGCTGCCAGTAGGACGAGATCTGCAGGATCGCCGGGCCGCTGACACCGCGGTGCGTGACCAGCATGCGGTTGCGGAAGGACGCGCCGTTGCAGCCGGCTTCGACATCCAGCGCGACGCCGGACAGTTCGTCCAGCCGTTCCTGGTGTTTGCCACTGAGCGTCAGCGGGACCAGGCCGGCGCGCGTCGGGACCAGCGTGTGGCCGAAGGCACGCGCGAGGTCGTAGCCGAAACCGGTCGCGCCCATGCTCGGAATCGACAGCCCGCCGGTCGCGACGATCAGCGAGGTGCAGCGCAGACGCCCGGCCGCGGTGTCGATCGCGTAGCCGTCGTCGATGCGTCGCGGCTGCTGCACCGTGCAGTGCGTGCGCACCTGCACGCCGACGGCATCGGCCTCGTCGAGCAGCAACTGCACGATCTGCTTCGAGGAGCCATCGCAGAACAGCTGGCCCAGCTCCTTCTCGTGCCAGGCGATGCCGTGACGGTCGACCAGTTCGATGAAATCCTGCGGCGTGTAGCGCGCCAGCGCCGACTTGCAGAAGTGCGGGTTGTCCGACAGGTACTGCGCCGGCGTGGTGCCGGTGTTGGTGAAATTGCAGTGGCCGCCACCCGACATCAGGATCTTCTTGCCGACCTTGTTCGCGTGGTCGAGCACCAGCACGCGGCGCCCGCGTTGCCCGGCCGCGATCGCCGCCATCAGGCCGGCCGCACCGGCACCGAGCACGATGACGTCCCACTCCGTGGACGGCAGGGCGGTGGAGGCGGGGGCGGGAACGACGGACATCGCGGCACGGGTCGGGCAGGGGCGCGCAGTCTAGCGGGCGCCGGCCGCGGCTGTCGTCGGACGCCGTCAGCGATGCGTTCACGCGCGCGCGTCCAGACTGCCGCACCTCCCATCGATGCGCGCGCATGGACCTCAAGAGCGGTTATCCCTTCTGGGCCGTGCGCAACGGGCTGATGCACGCATTCCCGCGGCTCGAAGCCGACGTGGCCTGCGACGTGCTGGTCGTCGGCGGCGGCATCACCGGCGCACTGATCGCAGACGAACTCGCCACGCACGGGCATTCGGTCGTCGTCGTCGAGCAGCGCGACATCGCCTGGGGCAGCACGGCCGCGAGCACGGCGCTGCTGCAGTACGAGATCGACACCCATCTGGTGGATCTGGCCAAGCGTTACGGCGAGGCCGATGCCGCGCTGGCGTATCGCGCCTGCGGCGAATCGATCGACATGCTGGGCGAGGTCGCACGCGGCCTGCGCGATGTGGATTTCGAACGCGCCGACAGCCTCTACTACGCCAGCCGCAAGCGCGACGTCGCCAGCCTGCGCGAGGAATACGAGGCGCGTAAACGCCACGGCTTCGACATCGAGTATCTGGAACCGGAACCGCTGAAAGCCGAATACATGATCGACGCGCCCGCTGCGCTGCGCAGCAAGCAGGCGGCGCAGGTCGATCCCTACCGCTTCGCGTCCCGGCTGCTCGCGCGACTGGTGAAACGCGGCGCGCAGGTGTTCGACCGCACCGCGATCCTGCGCCTCGATGCGCGTCCGCGCGATGTCGTCGCGACGACCGACAACGGCGCGCGCATTCGCGCCCGCCACGTCGTGATCGCAGCCGGCTATGCCAGCCAGCACTGGCTGCCCAAGCAGGTCGCGCGCAACCGCAGCAGCTATGCCTTCGTCACCGATCCGATCGCCGAAGCCGAGCTGGGTCCGCTCACCCACACCCTCGTCTGGGAAACCGCGCGGCCCTATCTCTACATGCGCACCACCGGCGACCGGCGCCTGCTGATCGGCGGCGAGGACGACGATGTCGACGTGCCCGCGCGGCGCGATGCGCGGGTGGAGAAGAAGGCGCGCGTGCTGATGAAACAGATCGCGAAGATCCGTCCGGATCTCGACCTGACGCCCACGTTCTCCTGGGCCGGCACCTTCGCCGAAACCGACGACGGTCTGCCGTTCTTCGGCCCGCATGCCGCGACCGGCAAGCGCGTGCATTTCGCGATGGCCTACGGCGGCAACGGCATCACCTATTCGATGCTGGGCGCGGGTCTGCTGCGGGCGCTGATCGAGCGGCGCAAACATCCGCTGGCGGCGCTGTTCTCGTTCGATCGACTCGACCGCTGACAGCGCCGCGCGCGTGTGGATAATCGGTGCGATGACCGCACCGTCGCCCTGGCACCTGTATCTGCTCGAATGCCGCAACGGCAGCTGGTATGCCGGCATCACCAATGATCTCGACGCGCGGTTCAAGGCCCACGCGGCAGGCCGCGGCGCGAAGTACACGCGCGGCAACCCGCCGGTGTGCATCCTCGCCAGCCGCGTCTATCCCGATCGCGCCAGTGCGTCGCGCGCCGAGTGGCAACTCAAGCGCCAGCCGCGTGCGCGCAAGCTGGCCTGGTTGCAGGCGCCCGCGCCGATGCTGGAGATCCGCGCCGGTGGCCTCGACGATCCACGCGTCATCGCGCTGCTGCAGGCGCATCTCGATGCGATGGCCCTGCACTCGCCGCCCGAAAGCATCCACGCGCTGGATCTGTCCGGCCTGCGTGCGCCGGGCGTGTCGTTCTGGGGCGCCTGGCGCGGCGATGCGCTGGCGGGCTGCGGCGCGCTGAAGGATCTCGGCGACGGGCATGGCGAACTCAAGTCGATGCGCACCGACGCCGCGCATCTGCGCCAGGGCGTGGCCGCCGCGATGCTCGCGCACCTGATGGCCAAGGCCCGCGCGCAGGGCTGGCGGCGGCTGAGCCTGGAAACCGGCACCGCCGCCGCGTTCGCCCCGGCGCATGCGCTGTACGCGCGCCACGGCTTCGCGCCCTGCGGTCCGTTCGGCGATTACGTCGACGATCCCTTCAGCACCTTCATGACCCGCACCCTGGACGACTGAGCGCCGCGCGCGGGCGTGAACGCGCCGGGCGCACTGGCTATAGTCGTGCGCTGTCGTGATCCCCCAGGTTGTCCATGTCGCACGTGTCTCCCGCAACGCTCCCCACCATCGCCTGCGCCGCAGGCGGCACCGGCGGACATCTGTTCCCGGCCGAGGCGCTGGCGCGCGAGCTGCAGCGCCGCGGACATCCGGTGGTGATCTACACCGAGCGCCGCGGCGCCGCGTATACGCAGGCACTGGCGGGACTCGACCACCTCGTATTGCCGGCGCGCAGCCTCGAAGGCGGGCTGTCGGGCAAGCTGGCCGCCGGCCTGACGATCCTGCGGGCGACGGCGCAGGCACGCGCCGACATGCGCCGTCGCGGCGTGCGTCTGCTGGTCGGGTTCGGTGGCTATCCGAGCTTCGCGCCGGCGCTGGCGGCCAAGAGCCGTGCGCTGCCGCTGCTGCTGCACGAGCAGGGCGCGCGCCTGAGCATGGCCAACCGCAAACTGCTGCGCTTCGCCGATGGCGTGGCGACGTCGTTCCCGGCCACCGCGGGTCTCGACGGCTTCGACGCCGCGCGCATCGTCGACACCGGTAATCCGGTACGCCAGGCGATCCTCGATGCGCGCGGTGACTATCCGGTGCTCGACGCGACGTCGCCTCTGCGCCTGCTCGTCGTCGGCGGCAGCCAGAGCGCGCGCGTGTTCGGCGATGTCGTGCCGCCGGCGCTTCTGCAACTGCCCGGATCGATCCGCCAACGTCTGCAGGTCTCGCTGCAATACAAGGGCGACGCGACCGACCAGATCGAACGCACCTTGCGCGAGGCCGGCATCGACGCGACCGTGCGTCCGTTCTTCGACGACATGGGCGCGCGGCTGCGCGATGCGCATCTGGTGATCACCCGCGCCGGCGCGACCACGGCCGCGGATCTGCTGACGGTCGGCCGTCCTGCGGTGCTGGTGCCGATTCCCGCGGGCGGCTCACGCGACGAGCAGCGCCGCAATGCCGAAACGCTGGCCGCGGCCGGTATCGGCTGGTGCGTGCCCGAACCCGAACTCACGCCCGAGCATCTGTCGACGTTGCTCGCCGAGGCGTTCGCATCGCCGACCGTGTTGCCCGATGCCGCGCGTGCGTCCGCCGCGCTCGGTCGCCCGCAGGCCGCGTCGACGCTGGCCGATCTCGTGCAGTCCACGCTGGCCCGGCACGCATGAGCGGCCGCCGCGACGACTGCGATGTGCTGGTCGTCGGCGGCGGCCACAACGGACTGGTCTGCGCGGCGTATCTGGCCGGCGCGGGCTTGCGCGTGCGCGTGCTGGAGCGCCGCGGCGTCGTCGGGGGCGCGGCCGTCACCGAGGAATTCCATCCCGGCTTTCGCAACTCGCTCGCGAGCTACACCGTCAGCCTGCTCAACCCGAAGGTGATCGCGGATCTGCGGCTGGCGCAGCACGGCCTGCGTGTGGTCGAGCGGCCGTACTCGAATTTTCTGCCGTTGCCGGACGGCCGTGCATTCCGGCTCGGGGGCCCGGATGGCGCGGCCGAGCTCGCGCGCTGGTCGCCACGCGATGCCGCGCGTCTGCCGGAGTACTACGCGATGCTCGACCGCGTCGTCGTCGTGCTGCGCGCGTTGCTGCACGCCACGCCGCCCAACGTCAGCGACCGCTTCGTGCTCGCCGACTGGCTCAACTCGCTGACCGTCGCGCGGCAGCTGAAATCGCTCGACATGCGCGGCCGCCGCGACCTGCTCGATCTGTTCTCGAAATCCGCTGGCGAACTGCTCGACGACTGGTTCGAGTGCGCACCGCTGAAGGCGGCGCTGGGCTGGGATTCGATCGTCGGCAATTTCGCCAGTCCTTACACGCCGGGCTCGGCCTATGTATTGCTGCACCACGTGTTCGGCGAGGTCAACGGCAAGAGCGGTGTGTGGGGCCACGCGATCGGTGGCATGGGCGCGATCAGCGAGGCGATCGCGACCGAATGCCGCGCGCGTGGCGTCGTGATCGACACTGATGCGGAGGTCGCGCAGGTGCTGGTCGAAGGCGGTCGCGCGGTCGGTGTCGCACTCGCCGACGGGCGCACACTGCGCGCAGGCGTGATCGCGTCCAACCTCAATCCCAAGCTGCTCTACACGCGTCTGGTCGCGTCCGAACATCTCGACGAGGACACCACCGCGCGCATCCGCCGCTACCGCTGCGGCTCCGGCACGTTCCGCATGAATGTCGCGCTGTCGGAACTGCCGGATTTCCGCGCAGCGCCGGGCACGACGCTGCAACCGCATCATCAGAGCGGCATTCTGATCGGCGATTCGCTCGGCTATTTCGAGCGCGCGTACTTCGATGCGAAATCGCGCGAACACAATCCCGGCTGGGCGCGTGCGCCGGTCGTGGAACTGGTGATCTCGTCCACGCTCGACGACAGCCTCGCGCCGCCCGGCCAGCACGTCGCCAGCCTGTTCTGCCAGCACGTCAATCCGGTGGTCGAAGAGGCCGACGGCGGCTGGGACGCGCATCGCGACACCGTGGCGAAACTGATGATCGACACCGTGGATGCGCAGGCGCCGAACTTCGCGCGCAGCGTGCTCGGCTATGACGCACTGACGCCCCTGGATCTTGAACGCCGGCTCGGCCTCATCGGCGGCGACATCTTCCACGGCGCGCTGGGCCCGGATCAGCTGTTCAGCGCTCGACCCGTGCTCGGGCAAGGGAATTACCGCGGCGCACTGGGTGGTCTGTATTTGTGCGGCTCGGGCTCGCACCCGGGCGGCGGTGTCACCGGTCTGCCCGGACGCAACGCCGCGCGCGAGATCCTGCGCGACCTGCGACGCGGCCCAAGACCCTGAGCAGGCGGCAGGTTTTTGTGGCCGCCATCCATGGCAGCCACCCGCTGGGCCGTCGCTTCGTGACCTCAAAAATCGCTCCGGGCGATTTTTTGAACCCGCCGGTATCGTTTTGCAATGCAGCGTGCAAAGCGGTAACGACTCTTTCACTATCGCCCTGCACCCGACGTGGGGGAGGGAGCAAGGCCCGCAACCGGTTTACCGGTCGCGGGCTTTTTTTTGCCTGATGTTTTTGCGGGGCATCCCGGAACGCCACGCGTCTGGGCGCGATATCCGCATCGCGATGCGACAATCCGCGGATGCCTGACGCATCGTTGCCGCCCGAAATCGACGCCCAGATCGACCGCCTGATCGCGCGGCTGCCGGACACCATCCGCAGCGATGCCGATGCCATCGCGCGCATCCGCCCGGTCGCGCTCGCCAGCGATTTCGCGCTCGATGTGTTGCAGCGTCAGCCGGAGGTGCTCGCCCAACTTTTGGAAGACGACGCGCAACACGGCATCGCGTCACCGACGCTCGACGCAGGCAATCGCAGCGAATGGCCGGCATTGTTGCGTCGTTATCGCACGGCGTCTTCGGCGCGGCTGGTGTGGCGCGATGTGCATGGTCTCGACGATGTCGACGCGACGCTCGCCGGCAGCACGGCGCTAGCGGACACCTGCCTGACGCTTGCGCTCGACGCGCTGGAAGCCGAGTTCGCCCAGCGCTACGGCCAGGTGCGCGATGCCGACGGGAATGTCGTGCGACTGGTCGTGTTCGGCCTCGGCAAGCTGGGCGGCGGGGAACTCAATTTCAGTTCCGACATCGATCTGATCTACGGCTTCGCGACCGCGGGCGAGAGCGACGGTGCGCGCGCACTCGCGGCCGAGGACTACTTCACCCGGCTGGGCCAGCAGCTCGCGAAGCTGCTCGACGAGAACACCGCCGACGGTTTCAGCCATCGCGTCGATCTGCGTCTGCGTCCGTTCGGCAATGCCGGACGCATCGCGTTGAGCTTCGCGGCGATGGAACAGTACTTCCAGCACGAAGGCCGCGACTGGGAGCGTTACGCCTGGCAGAAGGCGCGGCCGGTCGCGGGCGACATCGAGGCCGGCGAGCGGTTCCTGTCGCAGCTGCGGCCCTTCATCTATCGCCGCTATCTCGATTACGGCGCGCTCGACGGCCTGCGCCAGATGAAGGCGATGATCGCGGCCGAGGTCGCGCGCAAGGAACTGTCCGACGACATCAAGCGCGGCGACGGCGGCATCCGCGAGATCGAATTCCTCGCCCAGGCCCTGCAGCTGATCCGCGGCGGCCGCGAGCCGGCGCTGCGCGACCGGCGCCTGTTGCCCACGCTCGAGGCGTTGCACGCACACGCGCAGATCGATACGGACACGCTGGGCTTGCTGCAACGCGCGTATCGATTCCTGCGGCAGCTGGAGAACCGGCTGCAGATGCTGCGCGATGCACAGACGCACAGGCTGCCCGCCGATCCGCTGGACCGCCTGCGGATCGCGCGCGGCCTCGGATACGCCGACTGGGACGCGCTCGTCGATGCGCTGCGCGCCGTGCGCGCGTCGGTCGCGCAGGAGTTCGATGCGCTGTTCGCCGTGCGCAGCCAGCAGCGGGCGGTCGAGACGGATGACGATATCGCCGGCTACTGGCGTGCGCTGCCCGAAGGCGGCGAGCGCGCGGTGCTCGACGCCGCCGGCTTTACCGACAGCGCCGAAGTCGACGCCGCGCTGCGCGATTTCGCGCGTTCGCCGAGCGTGCGCGATCTGTCCGACAGCGCGCGCACGCGGCTGGACCGGCTGATGCCGGTGCTGCTGCAGGCCTCCGCGCCCGCGGACCGTCCGCTGCAGGCGATCCGCCGCCTGCTCGCCCTGCTGCACAACATCCTGCGACGCGCGAGTTATCTGGCTTTGCTCGACGAACGCCCGGCCGCGCTGGCGCGTCTGGTCGACGTGGTCACGCGCAGCGCCTTTCTCGCCGAACGGCTCGCCGCGCATCCGCTGCTGCTCGACGAACTGCTCGACACGCGCGATGAAGGGCCACTCCTGCAGCGTGGCGAGATGGCCCAGTCCTGCGCGCGTGCGCTGCGGCAGCCGGATCTCGAAGCCGGCCTGCTGGATCTCAACGAGACCCGCCAGCAGCTGAGCTTCCGCATCGCGCTCGCGACACTCGACGGACGCCAGTCCGGACAGGACGCCACGCGCCAGCTCGCGTGGCTGGCCGACGCGGTGGTGGACACCGTGCTCGCGCTGGCGATGCGCGATCTCGAATCCACGCATGGCGCGCTGCCCGATGCGCGGTTCGCGGTGATCGGCTACGGCAGCCTCGGCGGCGAGGAACTCGGCTTCGGTTCCGATCTCGACCTCGTGTTCCTCTACGACGCGCCCGCCGATGCACAGTCCACCGGTGCGCGCCCGCTCGATGCACAGCGCTGGGCCGCGCGGCTGGGGCAGAAGATCGTCGCGCTGCTGGGCACCGTGACCGGCGGCGGCCGCCTCTACGACGTCGACGTGCGCCTCCGCCCGGACGGCGGCAAGGGGCTGCTGGTCTCGTCGCTGGCCAGCTACGCCGAGTACCAGCGCGAGCGGGCCTGGACCTGGGAACACCAGGCGCTGGTGCGTGCACGCTTCGTGGCCGGGCATGACGAGATGGCGGCCGCGTTCGAAGACGTCCGCCGCGACATCCTGGCGAAGCCGCGTGATCCGGCAAAGTTGCACGAAGACGTGCTGTCGATGCGCCGGCGCATGCGCGCCGAGCTCGACCGCAGCGTCGGGGACCGCTTCGACCTCAAGCAGGGCAGGGGCGGCCTGGTCGATCTGGAATTCCTGCTGCAATGGATCGTGCTGCGCGAGGCGGCGACGCGGCCCGCCTTGCTCGCACCGCGCGCAACGCCCCTGCTGCTGGAGGCGGCCGGTGCCGAAGGGGTGCTCGATGCGGCCTTGAGCGCGGGCCTGCGGGCCGCCCACGCGACGCTGCTCGAGTTGGGCCTGGGCTGCACGTTGGATCGGCGGACCCGGATCGTCGTCGAGACGCCCGAGCTCGATGCGGCGCGCGAGACGATCCGTTGCGCCGCCGCTTGGACCTGAATGCGGCGGTTTTCATGCGAGGTTAGCGGCCTGATCCGCAGACTTGCTCCACGACGTCAACGCACGACCTGGAAGTATCACATTCTCGACCGTGAACAGAAGTCAACGAAAATCCCGCCGTCGTTCTGTGAATGGAACGTTCGGGAACTCCTGTGCGTCTTAGCAGTCAGATGTATCGACTGCTAACATCCCTCCCCATGAGCACGCAGACCATGTCCCACGCCCTGGTTGCCAACAGCCTTCCGACCCTCAACCCGCTTGGTTCGCTGGATGCCTACATCGGCGCCGTGCACCAGATCCCGGTGCTGTCGGTCGAAGACGAGCAGGCACTCGCGCAGCGTTACCGCGACGACGATGATCTCGACGCCGCGCGCGAACTGGTGCACTCGCACCTGCGCTTCGTCGTGCACGTCGCCCGCGGCTACAACGGCTACGGCCTGCCGCTGGGCGATCTGATCCAAGAAGGCAACATCGGCCTGATGAAGGCGGTCAAGCGTTTCGACCCCGACGTGGGCGTGCGCCTGGTGAGCTTTGCGGTGCACTGGATCCGTGCCGAGATGCACGAGTTCATCCTGAAGAACTGGCGCATCGTGAAGGTCGCCACGACCAAGGCGCAGCGCAAGCTGTTCTTCAACCTGCGCAAGAGCAAGAAGCGTCTGGGCTGGCTCAATGCGAGCGAGGTCCGTGCGGTCGCTGCCGATCTGAACGTGTCCGAGCGCGAAGTGCTCGAGATGGAGTCGCGCCTGTCCGGTCGCGACATCGGCTTCGACGCGCCCGCAGGCGAGGACGACGACAACGCGCCGCCGGCGCCGGTCGCCTACCTCGTCGCGCAGGATGAAGATCCCGCGCAGGCCTACGAGCGTCGCGACAGCGAGGGCAGCAAGCTGGATCTGCTGCGCGAAGGCATGGCCACGCTGGATGCCCGTTCGCGCGACATCATCAGCCGCCGCTGGCTCGACGACGAGCACAAGGTGACGTTGCAGGAACTGGCTGACGAGTACGGCGTGTCCGCCGAACGCATCCGCCAGGTCGAAGCCAACGCGCTGAAGAAGATGAAGGCGCTGTTCGCGGCCTGATCCCCGGCTCGAATGCGACATCCGAAACGGCCCGCGCAAGCGGGCCGTTTCTGTTTGCGATGTCTAGGCGCGCCAGGCGCGGCGCGCACTCACCACTTGAACAGCACCAGGCTGATCGCCAGTGCGGCCATGCCGGAGACGAGGCCGTAGACCGTCTCGTGTCCCTTGGCGTAGCGCTTGGCGGCGGGCAGCAGTTCGTCGAGAGCGAGGAACACCATGACGCCGGCGATCAGGCCGAAGACGATGCCGAACACCGGTTCGGATAGGAACGGCCGCAGTACCGCATAGCCGATCAGCGCGCCGATCGGTTCGGCCAGGCCCGACAGCAGGCAGGCGATGAAGGCGTAGAGCTTGTTGTTGGTGGCGAAGTACACCGGCACCGCGATCGCGATGCCTTCGGGGATGTTGTGGATCGCGATCGCGAATGCGAGCGGCAGGCCGACGCCCGGGTTTTCCAGCGTGGCGAAGAACGTCGCCAGGCCTTCGGGGAAATTGTGCGCGGTGATCGCGACCGCGGTCAGCAGGCCGACGCGCTTGATGTAACTGGTGTTGTGCTCGCGAAAGTAGGGATCGTCGACTTCCAGTCGCTCGTGCGGGTTGGGCACCAGTCGATCGATCGAGACGATGAAGAGCACGCCGCCGAGGAACGACAGCGTGCCCCAGGTGAAGCCGAGCTGCGCGCCGTAGGCATTGGTGAAGGCGAGGATCGACTTGTCGAGGATCTCGGTCAGCGACACGTAGACCATCGCGCCGGCGGCGAACGCCAGACCGAAGGACAGCAGGCGCGCGTTGGGCTGCTTGGAGAACAGCACCAGCAGGCTGCCGAGCCCGGTCGCCAGGCCGGCCGCGGTGGTGACCGCGAGCGCGATCCAGAAGTTGTGGGTCGAGATTTCGAGCATGCGCGGGAACGCCGGAACGTGGGAGGGAGCGACTCAGCCCGGCTGCAGATCCGGCGTGGGTGGGCGCGCGGCCATGCTAGCCGATGCGCGGGGCATCGGGTCCTTCACGATCCGGCGGTGTGACCGGCTCGGCATCGACGGGCGGGCCGAAGATGATCCGCGCCGCGCGCTGGTAGCTCCAGTACGCCATGGTCCAGTTGAGCAGCACGACCACGCGGTTGCGGAAGCCGATCAGGAAGAACACGTGGGCGATCAGCCAGAACCACCAGGCGAGCGCGCCCGACAGTTTCAGCCGGCCGAAATGGACGACCGCGGCCATGCGCCCGATCGTCGCGAGGTTGCCGAAGTCGCGGTAGGCGAACGGCGTCGTCGTCTGCCCACGCAGACGCGCGCGGATGCCGGCCGCGACGTGCCGGCCCATCTGCTTGGCGGCCGGCGCGACGCCCGGCACAGGCTGGCCCGCGCTCTGGATCGCGGCGAGATCGCCGGCGACGTAGATGTCGGGGTGGCCCGGCACGCGCAGATCGGGATCGACCTGCACGCGCCCCGCACGGTCGCGCGGCGCATCGAGCAGGGCGCCGAGCGGCGACGCCGCAACGCCCGCGGCCCAGATCACCGTCTTCGCGGCGACGCGCTGATCGCCGAGGCGGTAACCGTCGGCATCGATGTCGGCGACCGGCGTGCCGGTCTGCACCTCGACTCCGAGCTTCTGCAGCTGGCGACGCGCCTTGTCCGACAGATCGTCCGGGAACGACGACACCACGCGCGGTCCGGCTTCGACCAGGCGCACCTTTGCCAGCGCCGGATCGATGTTGCGGAACTCGCTGCGCAGCGTGTGACGGGCGATCTCGGCCAGTGTGCCGGCGAGTTCGACGCCGGTCGGGCCACCGCCGACGACGGCGAAGCTGAGCCACGCGGCGCGCTTCTCGGGGTCCGTTTCGGCCTCGGCGCGCTCGAAGGCGAGCAGCAGCTTGCGCCGCAGCAGCAGCGCATCGTCGAGCGTCTTCAGCCCCGGCGCATACGCGGCCCAGTGGTCGTTGCCGAAGTAGGCATGGGTCGCGCCGGCGGCGAGCACCAGCGTGTCGAAGGCGAGGGCGGTGCCCTCGGCGAGCGCGAGCGTCTTCGCGGCGGTGTCGATGCCCTGCACTTCGGCCAGACGCACCTCGACGTTGTCCTGGCTGCGCAGGATGTGCCGCAGCGGCGCGGCGATGTCCGGCGCCGACAGGCCTGCGGTCGCCACCTGGTAGAGCAGCGGCTGGAACAGATGATGGTTGCCGCGATCGACGAGGGTGATGCGCACCGGATCGCGTGCCAGCGCACGCGTGGCCCAGAGGCCGGCGAAACCGCCGCCGACGATGACGACATGGGGAGTGCGATCGGAACTGGACATGTGATCGACGTGCGTGGGGGAGGCCGATTGTAGGCGGCCGGCCGGCAACGCTTCGTCAGGACGCGCGCTGCGCGGCCACATGTCCAGCAGTCGAACGCCGGCGCGTGCGTGCGCCGGCGTGATGCCTCAGAGCCGCGCGCGCTGCGCGGCGAGGGCGTCGTGCTGCGCGGTCCAGTCGACGAGGCGCTGACGTTCCTGGTCGACGACGGCCGCCGGCACCTTGTCGCTGAACTTCGCGATCTTCGCGGCGCTCTTTTCCTTCTCCGACAGCACGCGGGCGATTTCCTTGTCGAGGCGCGCGCGCTCGGCGTCCAGATCGACCAGGCCTTCCAGCGGCACGAACAGCTTCACGTCACCGACCAGACCGGTCGCGGCCGGCGGCGGGTCGCCGTCGACGCTGTCGATGCGCTCGAGCCGGTTGAGGAACTTCAGCTGCGAATCGAAGCACTGTAGCCGCGCGCGCGAGGCGTCGCTGCCGACCTGCACCAGCAACGGCACCTGCTTGCCCGGCGACACGCCCAATTCGCTGCGCACGCGGCGCAGCGCGGTGACCATCTGCTTGAGCCATTCGACGTCGGTTGTGGCCTGCGCGCAATGCGTGATCAGGTCGCGGTCGGGCGCCGGGTAGGGCCGCAGCGAAATCGTCGCGTCCGTGATGCCGACGCGCGGTGCGACCTGGCGCCACAGTTCCTCGGTGACGAACGGGATCAGCGGATGCAGCAGACGCAGCAGCGATTCGAGCACGTGCAGCAGCGTGTGACGGGTGCTGTCCGCAGCTGCGGCGTCGTCGCCGAGCAGCGCCGGCTTGGCGAGCTCGACGAACCAGTCGCAGAAGTCGTTCCATGCGAACTCGTACAGCGTCTGCGCGAGCAGGTCGAAGCGGTAGCTGGTGAAGTGTGCGCGCGCGTCATCGGCGGTCGTCGCCAGGCGCGCGAGGATCCACTTCTCGGCGTCGGTCGTCGGCTCGGGCGCACCCTCGGCGCTGAAGCCTTCGGTGTTCATCAGCACGAAACGCGTCGCGTTCCACAGCTTGTTGCAGAAATTCTTGTAGCCCTCGGCGCGGCCGAGATCGAACTTGATGTCGCGGCCCGGACCGGCCAGCGCGGCCATCGTGAAGCGCAGCGGGTCGGCGCCGTGGGCGATGATGCCGTCCGGGAATTCCTTGCGCGTCGCCTTCTCGATCTTCGGCGCGTCCTTGGGCTTCATCAGCCCGGTGGTGCGCTTGGCAACCAGGTCTTCGATGCTGATGCCGTCGATGATGTCGAGCGGATCGAGCACGTTGCCCTTCGACTTCGACATCTTCTGGCCGTCGCGGTCGCGCACCAGGCCGGTCATGTAGACATCACGGAACGGCACCTGGCCGGTCAGGTGATCGGTCAGCATGATCATCCGGGCGACCCAGAAGAAGATGATGTCGAACCCGGTGACGAGCACGCTCGACGGCACGAAGTGGTCGAAGCCGCGCTCGGCCATCGCCGCCTTGTCCGGCCAGCCCATCGTGTTGATCGGCCACAGGCCCGACGAGAACCAGGTCTCGAGCACGTCGGTGTCCTGGGTCAGCACGACATCGGCGCCGAGTCCGTTGCGTGCACGCGCCTCGGCTTCATCGCGGCCGACGTAGGCGCGTCCGTCAGCGTCGTACCACGCCGGAATGCGGTGGCCCCACCACAGCTGGCGGCTGATGCACCAGTCCTGGATGTTCTCCATCCAGTGGCGATAGGTGCTGGTCCAGTTCGGTGGGACGAACTTCACGTCGCCGCTCTGGACGAGATCCATGCCGCGCTTTGCGAAGCCGTCCATCGCGACGAACCACTGGTCGGTCAGATACGGCTCGATGACCTGGCCGGTGCGGTCGCCGCGCGGGACCTGCAACTTGTGCGGCTTGGTATCGACGAGGAAACCGCCGGCTTCCAGATCGGCGAGCACGGCCTTGCGCGCGTCGAAGCGATCGAGACCGCGGTACTGCTCGGGTGCGTTCTCGTTGACCGCGGCGTCCGGCGTGAACAGGTTGATCATCGGCAGGTCGTGGCGCTGGCCGACCTGGTAATCGTTGAAGTCGTGCGCGGGCGTGACCTTGACCACGCCGGTGCCGAACGCGCGGTCGACGTAGCCGTCGCCGATGACCGGGATGATGCGACCGGTCAGTGGCAGCACGACCGACTGGCCGATCAGGTGCGCATAGCGCGCGTCGTCCGGATGCACCATCGCCGCGGTGTCGCCGAGCATGGTTTCCGGGCGCGTCGTCGCGACGACGAGATAGTCGCGCGTCTCGCGCAGCGTCTCGTTGCCGTCGGCATCGACTTCGACGTGTTCGTAACTGGCGCCATCGGCGAGCGGATAGCGGATCGACCACAGCGAACCGTCTTCTTCTTCGCTGACGACTTCCAGATCCGAGATCGCGGTCTTGAGCACCGGGTCCCAGTTGACCAGGCGCTGGCCGCGATAGATCAGGCCTTCCTCGTGCAGGCGCACGAAGGCTTCGACGACCGCCTGCGAGGGCAGCGGATCCATGGTGAAGGTCTTGCGCGACCAGTCACCCGACGCGCCGAGGCGACGCATCTGGCGTTCGATCGTGTCGCCGGACTGGCCCTTCCACTCCCACACCTTCTCGATGAAGCCGTCACGGCCCAGCGAGTCGCGGGTTTCGCCCTTGCCTTCGAGCGCGAGGTTGCGCGAGACCACCATCTCGGTCGCGATGCCGGCGTGGTCGGTGCCCATCTGCCACAGCGTGCGATGCCCCAGCATGCGGTGATAGCGGGTCAGCGCGTCCTGCAGCGTGTGCTGGAAGGCGTGACCCATGTGCAGCGTGCCGGTGACGTTCGGCGGCGGCAGCAGGATCGTGTAGGCCGGGCCGTCTCCCTGCGGCTGGAAGACGCCGCTCTTCTCCCATTCCGCGTACAGGCGGGCTTCGAAGGTACCGGGGTCGTAGCTTTGGGCGAGGGACATGGGGAGGGCCGTGATGGGTGATTCGTAATTCGGGATTGGAAACGCGAAGCGGCATCAAGCGATCGGCCCAGTGCTCTTTCGAATCACCAATCACCAATCACCCGTTACCGCGTCTCACATGTCGTGCTTGGCGAGATCGAGGCCGGCGGCCTTGTACTGCTTCCAGCGCTCGCGCAGCGGTTCGCGGGCCGAGTCGTCGGCCGGCACCACTTCGAGCACGCGCTCGAAACCCGGCGGCGCCACTTCGTCGCGCAGATTGATGACCAGCGCGCGCATCGGCGCGTCGAAGTCGGGCGTGGCGATGAGGACCGGGGTGTCGTCGTCCTCCTCGTCCATGCCGGCGATCTGGTGCGGGATGTAGGCGTCCTCGCCCATGTCCCACAGCAGATCGTCGAGCGCTTCGGCCTGTTCGGCGTCGCGGGCGAGGATCAGCGTCCAGAGTTCGGCCGCATAGGATTTGCGGACCAGTTCGCACACCAGGCGCAGCGGTTCCTCGCGGAAGCGCGGCTTGGCGATCAGGTAGAAGTCGGCGCGGGCCATGGCGGTGGCGGTCGGGCCGGAACCGGAGACGCGGCGCGACGCCGCATCCCCGCAAGGCCCGGACCGGTCAGTCGACCTGGTCCATGAGCCACTGGCTCAGCAGACCGACCGGGCGGCCGGTGGCATAGGCCATCTTGCCGCTGCCGCTGGCACTGCCGGCGATGTCGAGATGCGCCCAGCGCTGACCTTCGGTGAAGCGCGACAGGAAGCAGCCCGCGGTGATCGCGCCGCCCCAGCGACCGCCGATGTTGTAGACGTCGGCGAAGTTGGAATCGAGCATCGACTGGTATTCGTCCCACAACGGCAGACGCCAGGCGCGGTCGAACACGTGCTCGCCGGCGGCCAGCAGTTCGGCGGCCAGATCGTCGTGCTTGCTCATCAGGCCGGTGGCCTGCGTGCCCAGCGCGATCATGCAGGCGCCGGTCAAGGTCGCCACGTCGACCAGTGCGGCCGGCTCGAAACGTTCGGCGTAGGTCAGCGCGTCGCACAGGATCAGGCGGCCTTCGGCGTCGGTGTTGCCGACTTCGATGGTCTTGCCCGACATGCTGGTGATGACGTCCGACGGGCGATACGCATCGCCGTCGATGCCGTTCTCCACCGCCGGCACGATCACGTGCAGGTTGATCGGCAGATCAAGGCCGACCGCGGACACGAACGTGCCCATGACCGTCGCCGCGCCGCACATGTCGAACTTCATTTCCTCGATGCCGCCCTGCGTCTTGAGGTTGACGCCGCCGGTATCGAAGGTGATGCCCTTGCCGACCAGCACGAAGGGCTTGGCGTCACCGCCGTTCTTCCAGCTCAGCACGACCAGATGCGGACGGTTGGCCGAACCGCGCGCCACGGCGAGCAGCGAGCCCATGCCCAGCGCTTCCATCTGGGTTTCGTCGAGGACTTCGCACGAGGCCTTGTCGAAGCGCGACGCGAAGGTCTGCGCCTGCTCGCCGAGATACGCCGGGTTGCAGATGTTCGGCGGCAGGTTGCCGAGCTCGCGGGCGAACTTCACGCCCGCGGCGATCGCCTTGCCCTGCGCCAGCGCATCGGCGTCGTCACCGACGATCGCGATCGCGGTCAGCGTGTCGGGCTCGCGCTTCTTGTTCTTGGCGCCCAGCGTGGCCACGTAGCGATACGCGGCATGGTCGGCGGCGACCACTGCCTGGCGGATCTTCCACGCGGTGTCGCGGCCGGCGACGTCGAGGTCAGCCAGCGCGATCGCAGCGCTCGTGCTGTTGCCGTCGCGCAGCGCGCGCACGGCATCGGCAACCGCCTTGAGGTATTGCGGCACGCCGAACTTGGCGCGCTCGCCCAGACCGATCGCCAGCACGCGCGGCGCGGTGACGCCCGGCAGGTCGTGCAGCAGGCTGGTACGACCGGCCTTGCCGGACAGATCGCCACGCGTGGCAAGGGTGGACAGACGACCGCCGCTGGCGGTGTCGATCGCGGCAGCAGCGCCGGCCAGCGGGCCGTCAGCGAAGACGCCAATGACGAGGCAGTCGCTGGACAGGGTGGCGGGGGACGCTTGGTTCAGGGTGAATTCGAGGGTCATCAACCAGATTCCATGGGGTGATCGGTACACTTCACGGTCCAGCGCGCGGCGCCCAGTCAGGCTTGCCGCTGCAGAAGCGCCGTGGTGGCGCGGCTGGACGAACCCCCAAGTCTAAAGCAAAGCCCCCGCACACGATGTCGAAGCTCGACCGATACCTGTCCCGCGAGTTGGCCCAGTCCACGTTCGCCGCCCTCGTGGTGCTGCTGATCGTGAGCCTGGGCGGCGTGTTCGCGGACGTGCTGAGCGACATCGCCCGCGGCCGGGTGCCGGCCAAGCTGATGCTGGCCCAGTTGGGCCTGTCGGTGATCAGCTACATGCCGCTGATCCTGCCGCTGGGCCTGATGCTCGGCCTGATGCTGGGCTTCGGCCGTCTGTACCGCGATTCGGAAATGCCGGTGCTGACCTCGGTGGGCATCGGGCCGCGACGCCTGCTGCGGCCGCTGTCGCTGGTGGTCGGGCCGATGCTGCTGGTGATCGGCGCCTGCTCGCTGTGGCTGGGCCCGTGGGCGCGCGACTACTCGCAGCAGATGATCGAGGCCGGACAGCGCAGCCTGCTGGTGACCGGTCTGGAGGCCGGCCGCTTCGTCGAGTTCCCCGGCGGTGGCGGCGTGGTCTACGTCAACGCGATGTCGGACGACGGCAGCAAGCTCGGCCGCGTGTTCGTCTATCGCCAGGACGAGGGCCGCATGGACGTCACCACGTCGCTGACCGGCGCACTGAGCATCGACGGCACCGAGCGCTTCCTTCGCCTCGATGAGGGCTTCCGTGTCGAAGGTCCGCTCGATGCCGGCCTCGACTACCGGTTGATGCGCTACGCCAGCAACGAATTGCGCCTGCCGGCGGTGGAGTCGCGCGCCGATGGCGATGATCCCGAGCTGCAGCCGACGTTCTCGCTGTTCGGCGACGCGCGCCCCGGAGCGCATGCCGAACTGCACTATCGCCTCGCGCCGGTGCTGCTGACGCTGGCGTTCGCGCTGCTGGCGGTGCCGCTGGCCCGCAGCCCGCCGCGGCAGGCGCGCTACGGCCGGATGATGACCGGCTTCCTCGCCTACGTGATGGGCATGAACCTGATGATGCTCGGCAAGGACTGGGTCGCCGAGGGGCGCATTCCGGTGCTGCTGGGCCTGTGGTGGCTAGTGCTGCCGCTGCTCGGCTTCGCGGCGTGGATGTACTTCACCGATGGCCGGGTGACCGCGCCCAAGTGGAGGCGCGCGAAATGAAGACCCTGTTGCGCATCCATGATCTGTACGTCGCCAAGGTCGTCACCGTGATGGTGATGGCGACCTGGGTGGTGCTGGTCGGTCTCGACGCGCTCATGGCGGGTGTCAGCGAGATCGGCGCCGTGGGGCAGGGCGACTACACCTATTTCGGCGCCCTGACCTACATCCTGCAGACGCTGCCGCGTCGCGCCTACGTGATGTTCCCGACGGCGGCCGTCATCGGTTCGCTGATGGGTCTGGGGCAGCTCGCGGCGACCTCGGAACTCATCGCGATGCGCGCCGTGGGCCTGTCGCGCACCCGCCTGAGCGTGTCGGTCGCACTGCCGCTGCTGGTGTTGACCGCGGTGATGGTGCTCAACGGCGAAACCCTCGGCCCGATGGCCCAGCGCAACGCCGACAGCATGAAGTCGGCCGCACGTTCGAGCGACATGATCGTCGGCCGTTATTCCGGCCTGTGGGCACGCGAAGGCGACACCTTCCTCAACGCGCAGAACGGCACCGAGATCAGCGACGGCGCCGGCGCCCGGATCCAGCTGCAGGACGTGCGCCTGTTCGAGTTCGCCAGCGACGGCCGTCTGGAATCGGTGGCGCACGCCAAGACGGCCGAACACGGCGTCGACGGCTGGCTGCTGCGCAACGTCCAGCGCACCTGGTTCGAACCGCGCGCGGTGACCCGCACCGAGGCGCTGGAGGAACACTGGGAGTCGCAACTCGACGCCACCACGCTCGCCGCCAGTGCCAGCAACATCTGGCGCCCGCGCTACATGCCGGCGAGCGAACTGCGTGCGGGCATCGAGTACCGGCACCGCAACCAGCTCGACGCCAGCGAATTCGAAGAGCATTACTGGGGCCGCTGGTTCTATCCGCTCAACGTGCTGGCGCTGTGCCTGGCCGCGATCCCGTTCGCGTTCGGTTCCTTGCGCAGCGGCAACGCCGGCAAGCGTCTCTTCATCGGCGTGGTCTTCGCCCTGGGCTTCTGGCTCGGCCAGACCCAGATCGTGAAACTCGCCGCCGTGTACCGCATCGACTACCGGCTGGCCTATCTCGTGCCGCCTGTCGTGATGCTGATCATTTCCTGGACCCTCTTCCGTCGCCGGAGTGGGTGAGGCGCACCCGCTTGCGCGGCACTGCCGCGCGGGTGCGGCGAACGCCCGGCGTGCTTCGCCGGGCCGGACGGGCGATGAAGCAGATCGCCGATAATATTTCGACATGCGGCGCGCGGCAGCGAGCGCCTCGCGTGCTTCGCGAGGCCAGGCGGGCGATGAAGCAGACCGCCAGTAGAACGTCGACGTGCGGCGCGCGCGGCGCCGAATGCGTCGTAAGGCCGGACGAGACTCAACGGCTGATGGCTGCCCCGACCAGCCCGAACGCCGTCATCCCGGCGCAGGCCGGGATCCAGTGACTGGGCTCTGCGCGCGCCACGCGTCCGGCACTTCTTCAGTCGGCTGCTGAAAACGATGTCGCCTTTGCGGTGAGAACGCAGACGACGTCGTGGGTGATGCACGTCACTGGATCCGGGCGTGCGCCGGGATGACGACAGGCGTGAACGCGACACCCTGACTTCCCGGGCCCCACTTGGCAGCCTGGTTGTAGATCCCCGGCTCAAGCGCGACGAATCAACCGCCTCCAAACCCCTGCTTCGCTTCCCGCACCATCCGCGTCCCGCTCGCCCGGTCGTGCCAGGTCAGCCGCTCGCGATCGACCCACGCCCACCAGAATCCAAGTCCTCCGGCGAGCAGCGAGAGTGTCGCCACAACGAAGCGCACCCACAGCGACCGCGTCGACGCCCGCCCGCCGTCCATCGCGCGCACGCGCAAACGCCACGGCCGCATCCCCAGCGTCTGCCCGCCATTGCGCCAGCTGACGACGGCATACAGACCGGTCACCAGCCAGCACGCGGCCCACAAGGTGAGCTGCAGGCCGCTCAGCGGCGCGATGTTCTCGTGCGCATCGTGATGGTCCAGAAAGGTGAAGGCGGCCGTGAACGCCGCCGACAGCAGCAGCCACAGGGCGAGCGCCGGCCACAGGTCGTAGACCAGCGCCAGCAGGCGCCAGCCGATCCACGGGCGGGACGGGGAGATGGGGGGCGTCGAGGCGTCGGGCATCGCCGAAGCATAGCGGCAGCGTCGAGCGTCTAAGCTGTCGTCGATGTCCAGCCGCAGCACCACGACCACGCCTGCCGAACGCCGCGCCCTTGCGGTCGCACTGCCACCGCTGCGCGACGAGGACCGCCGCGACATCGAAGGATTCCTCGATGCGTTCTGGGCCGAGCACGGCATCGCGAACCAGACCGCGGCCGCGTACCGGCGCGATCTCGAAGGGCTCGCGCGCTGGCGCGACGGACGCGATGGAGGCATCGCGCACGCGGACCGCGTGGCCCTGTTCGAACATCTCGCCTGGCGCACCCGTCACGGCTGGTCGCCGCGCAGCAATGCCCGCCTGCTGTCCGCGCTGCGCGCGTTCTTCGCGCATCGTCAGCGCCGGCATGGACGCGTCGACGATCCCACCGCGTTGCTCGATCCACCCAAGCTGCCGCGCTCACTGCCGAAGGCGCTGGGCGAGTCCGAGATCGACGCGTTGCTCGGCGTGCCGGACACCGCCAGCGTCGACGGTCTGCGCGACCGCACGATGCTCGAACTGATGTATGCCTGCGGGCTGCGCGTCAGCGAACTGGTCGGCCTGCCGGCCAACGGCGTCAACCTGCGCCAGGGCGCGCTGCGCGTGACCGGCAAGGGCGAGCGCACGCGTCTCGTGCCGCTGGGCGAGGAGGCGCAGCACTGGCTGCAGCGTTACCTCGACGACGCACGTCCGACGCTCGCCGGCGGCAAGGGCCCGGCCCGCGATGCCGCCGGTGACACGCCGTTGTTCCTGACCGCGCGCCGCACGGCGATGAGCCGGCAGCAGTTCTGGGTGCTCGTGAAACGCCACGCCGCCGCGGCCGGCATCGATCCCGCGCGTATCAGCCCACATGGCCTGCGGCACAGCTTCGCCACCCATCTGCTCAACCACGGTGCCGACCTGCGCGCGCTGCAGATGCTGCTGGGCCACAGCTCGTTGTCGACGACGCAGATCTACACGCTGGTCGCGCGCGAACAGCTCAAGCGGCTGCACGCCACGCATCATCCGAGGGGGTGAGGTGCACCCGTTTGCGCGGCACTGCCGCGCGGGTGCGCCGAACGCCCGGCGTGCTTCGCCGGGCCGGGCGTGCGATGAAACGAAAAGCCGATAGATCTCCGATTCCGACCGCGCGGGTGCGCCGAACGCCCGGCGTGCTTCGCCGGGCCGGGCGTGCGGTGAAGCGAATGGCCTGCGGCAGTTCGATCAAGACCGTGCGGATACAACGCTTGTTCTTGCGAGTCGATCAGGTGGCTGACTGAGCGTGCTACTTCGGTTGCACGCAGTTCGCGCGTAGATGGCCCGCACCAGATCAGAGACGTCGTTCGCCAAGACGCCGGATGTCAAAGCCCCTCTCCCCTGGGAGAGGGGTTGGGGTGAGGGCTGCAGATCGCAGCGAACCCGCCACGCGAACCACGAGCGATGGGGTTCGCCTCGCTCTACCCATCCTACGAAGCAGAACGACTCCACGTTGCTGGGCGGTCGAACGCGACACACCGGGGCGTCCATCACCAGGCCTGGCCCGCCAAGCCACCACCCGCCCCCACCATGAACGCCCCCAGCCCCGCTTCAAGCCGCCCGAAGCCCGCCCCATCCCTTCATGCCAGAATGGCCGCCCCCGGGATCGCCCCCGCTCTTGGTCGTCAGATTCGATGAAGCGATACGTGTTCGCGCTGCTCGGCGCCTTCAGCCTGTCCGCCTGTGCCCAGAACCCGGGTGCGTCCGACACCGCCGCGGCCGCGACGCCCGCCACGCCGGCACCGGCCGCGATCGAAGCGCCGGCAGGCTCGCCCGCTGCCGAGGCCCGCGACGCGATCCTGTCGATCAATCCGCGCGTGTCCATCGAGAGCGTCTCCGATGCCGCGCTGCCGGGCTTCCAGGAAGTCGTGGTCTCCGGCCAGGTGCTCTACGTCAGCAACGACGGCCGCTACGTGCTGCAGGGCAGCCTGTTCGATGCGCGCGAGAAGCGTGACCTGAGCCAGGCCGGCCTGTCGAAGCTGCGCCAGCGCCTGTTGTCAGAGGTGCCGGAAGACCAGCGCATCATCTTCGCGCCGGCCAATCCGAAGTACACGGTCTCGGTCTTCACCGACGTCGAGTGCGGCTACTGCCGTCGCCTGCACGAGGAGATCGCCGAGTACAACAAGCGCGGCATCGCGATCGAGTACCTCGCGTACCCGCGCATGGGCCCGGGTAGCGATGATTTCCGCCTGATGGAATCGGTCTGGTGCGCGGCCGACCGCAAGAAAGCGCTCACCGATGCCAAGGCCGGCCGCCGTGTCGATTCGAAAGCCTGCGAGAACCCGGTCGCCGCGCATTACGCGCTCGGCCAGCGCGCCGGCCTGACCGGTACGCCGATGATCATCGCCGCCGACGGCACCCAGATGCCGGGCTACATGCCGCCGGACCAGCTGCTCGAAGCGCTGCAGCGCCTCGATGGCGAGGCCGCGGGCGGCAGCCGCTGAGGCAACACGCCCCGCGCACAGCGATCGTTGGGGCGGCGGGCGCGGCCATTGGCTACAATGACCGGCCCTGAAATACGGTTTCCCCGGACATGATCGTCCTCGAGGGCCAGCAGGCCCTGTCGCCGTTCCGCCGCGAACGGCTTGAAGCACGTCTGCAGTCGGTGTCGCCCGCGCTTTCCGTCGCCGGTGCCTGGCATGTCTACTTCGTCGAAGCCGAGGCCGGGCAGTCGCCCGACGACGCCACGCTGCGACGCATCCTCGAGGTCGATGCCGGTCCCGCACCGGCGCGCGTCGGTGGCGCGGTTTCGCGCGTCGTCTCGCCCCGGCTGGGCACGATTTCGCCGTGGGCCAGCAAGTCGACCGAGCTGCTGCGCGGCGCCGGCCTGCCGGTGCATCGCGTCGAACGCGGCCTGCGTCTGGATCTGACCGGCTGGCCGGACGACGCGGCCACGCAGGCGGCGGTCTCGAAGCTGCTGCACGACCCGATGACGCAGTCGCTGCTGGGCGACGTGGACGCCGCCGATGCGCTGTTCGCGGCGCCCGCGCGCGGCGCGCTCGAACGCATCGCGCTCGACGATCTCGACGCCGCCAACCGCCGCCTCGGCCTGGCACTGGCCGACGACGAGATCGCCTACCTGCGCGAGCGCTTCGGCGCGCTGGGTCGCGACCCGGCCGACGTCGAGCTGATGATGTTCGCGCAGGCGAACTCCGAGCATTGCCGACACAAGATCTTCAACGCGTCGTGGACCATCGACGGCGAGGACATGCAGCGCAACGGTCGCGCGCAATCGCTGTTCGGCATGATCCGCCACACGCACGCGAGCACGCCCGAGCACACGCTGTCGGCCTACAGCGACAACGCCGCGGTCGTCGAAGGCTATCCGGCGCGCCGCTTCCGGCCCGATCCGGTGTCGTTCGAGTACCGCAGCGAGCCGCTGATCGACAGCGCGTTCTGCATCAAGGTCGAGACCCACAACCATCCGACCGCGATCTCGCCGTTCGCGGGCGCGGCCACCGGGGCCGGCGGCGAAATCCGCGACGAGGGCGCGACCGGCCGCGGCGGCAAGCCCAAGGCCGGCCTGACCGGTTTCTCGGTCTCGCACCTGCGCATTCCGACGCTGCCGCAGCCGTGGGAAGCGCCGCGCGCGCTGAATCCGCGCATGGCGCCGGCGCTGGAGATCATGCTCGACGGCCCGCTCGGCGGCGCCGCGTTCAACAACGAGTTCGGCCGCCCGAACCTGCTCGGGTACTTCCGCAGTTTCGAACTGCCCGAAGGCGACGACGGTCTGGTGCGCGGCTACGACAAGCCGATCATGCTGGCCGGCGGCCTGGGCGCGATCGATCGCGCGATGGTCGAGAAGAAGACGCTGTCGGCGGGTGATGCGGTGGTCGTGCTCGGCGGTCCGGCGATGCTGATCGGGCTGGGCGGCGGCGCGGCGAGTTCGGTGGCCTCGGGCGAAAGCGCCGAGGATCTCGATTTCGCCTCCGTGCAGCGCGACAACCCGGAGATGGAGCGCCGCGTGCAGGAGGTCATCGACCGCTGCGTGGCGCTGGGCGAGCGCAACCCGATCCTGTGGTTCCACGACGTCGGCGCGGGTGGTCTGTCGAACGCGATTCCCGAACTGCTGCACGACTCCGACGTCGGCGGCATCATCGATCTCGACCGCGTGCCCAGCGACGATCCGTCGCTGTCGCCGATGCAGCTGTGGTGCAACGAATCGCAGGAACGCTACGTCCTCGGCATTCCGCAGGACCGCGTCGAGGAATTCGAAGCGATCTGTGCGCGCGAGCGCTGCCCGGTCGCGATCGTCGGCGTGGCGACGGCCGAAGAACATCTGACGGTCGGCCATGGTGCGACACCCGAGACGATCGGCAGCGGCCATGACTGGCCCATCGATCTGCCGATGGACGTGCTGTTCGGCAAGCCGCCGAAGATGCATCGCGACACCGCGCGCACCACGCCGCATCGCTGGCCGGCGCTCAACAGCCGCGCCGTCGATCTGCACGAAGCCGGTCTGCGCGTGCTCGCGCATCCGACCGTCGCGTCGAAGTCCTTCCTGGTCACGATCGGCGACCGCAGCGTCGGCGGCCTGACCGCACGCGACCAGATGGTCGGCCCGTGGCAGCTGCCGGTCGCCGATTGCGCGATCACGCTGTCCGGGTTCGAAGGCTTCACGGGCGAGGCGATGGCGATCGGCGAGCGCAGCCCGCTGGCGCTGATCGATTCCGCCGCCGCCGCGCGCATGGCCGTGGGCGAGGCGATCACCAATCTGTGCGCCGCGCCGGTCGAGACCCTGCACCGGGTCAAGCTGTCGGCGAACTGGATGGCCGCGGCCGGACACGCCGGCGAGGACGCGCGCCTGTTCGACGCCGTGCATGCGGTCGCGATGGAGCTGTGCCCCGAGATCGACCTGTCGATTCCGGTCGGCAAGGATTCGCTGTCGATGCAGGCGCAGTGGCAGGCCGACGGCGCCGCGCACAAGGTCGTCTCGCCGGTCTCACTGGTGGTCACCGCGTTCGCGCCGGTGCCGGACGTGCGCACGCAGCTTACCCCGCTGCTCAGCCGCGAGCCCGATACCGAGCTGTGGCTGATCGGCCTGGGCGCCGGCAAGCAGCGTCTCGGTGGTTCGGTGCTGTCGCAGTGTTTCGAAGGCTTCGGCGGCGCGGTGCCGGATGTCGACGAACCCGAGCGCCTGAAAGCGTTCTTCGAACTGATCTGCGAAGCGCGTGAGGCCGGTCTGCTGATGGCCTATCACGACCGCTCCGACGGCGGCGCGTTCGCCGCGCTCTGCGAAATGGCGTTCACCGCGCATCTCGGCCTCGACATCGATCTCGAAGGCTGGGGAGACGACCGCAGCCGCGACGCGCTGCGCACACTGTTCTCGGAAGAGCTGGGCGCGGTGGTGCAGATCTCCGCCGAGGACCGCGCCGAATTCGCCGATCTCGTCGCGCGTCACGGCCTGATCGAATGCGCCCAGCGCATCGCCCGCCCGACGACCGCCAATGCGATCCGCGTGCTCGACGGCGAGGACGTGCTGGCCGAGTGGAAGTGGGAAACGCTGTTCGACGCCTGGTGGTCGGTGACGCATGCGATGCAGGCGTTGCGCGACAACCCGGAGTGCGCCGAGGAAGAGCGCGCAAACGCGCGCCGCTTCGATGCGCCGGCGATGCGTCCGGTCCTGACCTTCGACCCGTCGGAGGATGTCGCGGCGCCGTACATCTCGACCGGCGCACGACCGAAGGTCGCGGTGCTGCGCGAGCAGGGCGTCAATGGTCAGATCGAAATGGCCTCGGCCTTCGATCGCGCCGGTTTCACCGCGGTCGACGTGCACATGAGCGACCTGATCGCCGGCCGGGTGGATCTGGCAACGATGCAGGGCCTCGTGGCCTGCGGCGGTTTCAGCTACGGTGACGTGCTCGGCGCGGGCCGCGGTTGGGCGACGTCGGTCCTGGAGACCGCCGAGCTGCGTGCGGCGTTCGAACGCTTCTTCGCGCGCGGCGATACGTTCTCGCTCGGTGTCTGCAACGGCTGCCAGATGCTGTCGCAGCTCAAGCCGATCATCCCCGGCGCCCAGCACTGGCCGCGCCTGCTGCGCAATCGCAGCGAGCAGTTCGAGGCGCGCTTCGGCCTGCTCGAGGTCGAAGAATCGCCGTCGCTGTTCTTCACCGGCATGGCCGGTTCGCGGATTCCGGTGGCGATCGCCCACGGCGAAGGTCGCGTGCAGTTCGACGACGATGCCGACCGGATCGCAGCGACCGTGGCCTTGCGCTACGTCGACGGCAACGGGCAGGCCATGGGCTACCCGGCGAATCCGAACGGCTCCCAGGATGCCATCGCCGGCCTCGCGTCGCTCGACGGCCGGGCGACGATCCTGATGCCGCACCCAGAGCGCACCCCGCGCACGGCCAACCTGAGCTGGGCGCCGGCCGATTGGCCGGAAGACAGCCCGTGGCTGCGGATGTTCCGGAACGCGAGGCGGCATCTCGGATGACGTGACGCACTGCGTCACTTTTCGCAAAAACCGGTCGGGCCGGGAGACGGAACAGTCTCCCGGCCCGATCTGCGTTCGGGGCCTCGCAGGCGTCCGCAAGCCCGTCATGACGCGGTTTTTTCAGAATTCTCTGACGTTTCAGTGCGTCTAACTGAATAGCCAAATCCTATAAAAATCAGTTGGATGTGGCTGGAATCTAATCCGGAATATTCGATTCTGACGTAAGTGGCTAGGCCCTTAGGCATATTCGATGCCGGACTGTCGAATCCGCGCCGCAACGCTTGACGGCACGGATTGCCCGGGAGGAGTATCGGGTCACAGTTTGGCGTTTGGGGAAGATTCAAGTTGCGTACATCCCGCCTTCATGTAGCGCGTTCCCGCGCTGCAGAGCCGCTTCCGGAGCACGGAACGGCCAACGCCTGAGACACCCGGAAGCCGCAGCGGTCGCTCGACGACGCTGCGGCTTTTTTTTCGCCGAAATTCCAATCAAACCAAGCACTTCGAGGGGCTCGAAATGAATCGCATCTATCGCAAGGTATGGAACAAGTCGCTGGGCCAGGTCGTGGTCGCCTCCGAGCTGGCATCCAGCGACAGCGCCGGCGCATCCGACGGCGGTGGCGCCGCCGCGCCCGGCCGTTCCGCGCTTGCAATCGCCCTGAGCCTGATGCTGTTCGGCATGGCCTCACCCATGGCCCTGGCGCAAGCGGTCTGTCTGGACGCCAACGGCAATCCGATCGGTACGGCAGTCGGGGCGGACAGCACGGCGTGCGGTGTGGGCGCCCAGGCGACCGGGGCTGCATCGACCGCATTCGGTCGTGCCGCCGTCGCCAGCGGACTGCGTGCCACGGCAGTCGGCGCGCGCGCCAATGCCACCGGCGACAACGCCACGGCAGTCGGCAACAACGCCCAGTCGACCGGTAACGCTTCGACCGCACTCGGTCGCAACGCCACGGCCAGCGGCACCAATGCCGCAGCGGTCGGCGTCAACAGCACTGCATCGGAAATCAACACCACGGCTCTGGGCACCGGCAGCAACGCCACGGCCACCAACAGCTCGGCGGTCGGTCGCGGTGCCAATGCGGTCGACACCAATGCAGCCGCCTTCGGCGCGCTCTCGAATGCATCGGGCCTCAACTCGACCGCGATCGGCACCGCTGCGATTGCAGGCGGCAATTCCGCTGTCGCACTCGGTCGCGGCAGCCAGGCGCTCGGCGGCGTATCGACGGCCGTCGGTACCAACAGCACCGCGTCCGGCGACGGTTCGGTCGCGCTCGGCACCTCGGCCAGCGCCGAGGCGGTGCGTTCGACCGCGCTGGGTCGCGGTGCGGTCGCCAGTGCCAACGGCAGCGTGGCGCTCGGCCACAACTCGGTTGCCGATCGTGCGAATACCGTCTCGGTCGGCACCGCGGATGCCCAGCGCCAGATCACCAACGTGGCCGCCGGTACGCAGGCGAGCGACGCCGTGAACGTGGCGCAGCTTCAAGCGGTCGCCGATGTCGCGGGCGAAACCGCCCTTTACGTCGAAGCGACAGGCGATGCCGCCGCGATCGCCGAAGGCGAGGAAGCGCTTGCCGTCGGTTCGGGCGCCACGGCCGAAGGCGATTATTCCGCTGCAGTCGGCTCGAACGCCCAGGCGCTGGGAGATCAGACCACTGCACTGGGCAGCGGCGCGACTGCGACTGGCATCGATGCGACGGCAGTCGGCTATGGCAGCAGCGCATTGGCTTCCCAGGCCACCGCGACCGGCGCGGGTGCCAGTGCGAATGGCCTCGGCAGCACGGCGACCGGTGCCGGCGCGCAGGCGTCGGGCGTCGAGTCGACGGCGACCGGCTACATCGCGGATGCGTCCGGTGATGGTGCGACCGCGGTCGGCGCAGAAAGCGCCGCATCGGGCGCACAGTCATCGGCATTCGGTCTGCAGTCTTCTGCGGCGGGTGATTTCGCTTCGGCCGTAGGCGGCTACGCGACGGCTAGCGGTCTCAACAGCTCCGCGTTCGGTAACGCCAGCACTGCTTCAGGCGACGCCAGCGTCGCCGTCGGTTCGGACAGCACGGCGTCGGGCCTAGCCAGCACGGCTGTTGGTCAGAACAGCATCGCCTCGGCGGACGAGAGCACGGCGCTCGGCGGTATCGCGAACGGGTTTGCCGCGGAGGCAGTCGGCTACCGGTCTGCCGCACTGGGTGCAGGCGCGGGAGCACTCGCGGATTTCGCGACTGCTGTCGGTACGCTGTCCGAAGTGGATGCACTGGGCGCGACTGCGCTGGGCTACGGCGCCTATGCAGGCGCTGAGAACAGCGTCGCGCTGGGTGCCCTGTCGATCGCCGACCGCGAGAACAGCGTGTCTGTGGGCACGTCCGACAATCAGCGTCAGATCACCAATGTCGCGGCGGGCACCGAGGCAAACGATGCGGTCAACCTGGGCCAACTGGAAGAGGCCACGGCACAGCTCGACTACGTTCAGGCAACGGGTGACGGCCAGGCGTTTGCGTCTGGCGATGACGCCACGGCAGTCGGCTCAAATGCGTTTGCAGATGGTGATTACGGCACCGCCTTGGGTGCATCGAGCGATGCATATGGCGTCGGTGCCTCGGCAGTCGGCAGCGGCGCGGCCGCACAGGCCGACTACGCGACGGCCGTTGGTTACAACGCCTCCGCGCAAGGCCAGAACAGCGTCGCGCTCGGCGCCCTGGCACAGGCGGACGGCGCGGGAAGCGTCGCAGTTGGCGGTCAGGCTGTTGATGAGAACGGCAATCCGCTGCTGATCGATGCGGATGGCAACCCGATTGAAACCGGCGCAGCGAGCGCGGGTGTAGGGGGCACCGCGTTGGGCGCGAGCGCCGACGCGTCCGGCTTCGCCTCGACGGCGGCAGGTGTGGGTGCGGCTGCAACCGGCGCGCAGGCGTCGGCCTTCGGTGCGGTGGCTAATGCAACGGGCGATTTCTCTACCGCGGTCGGTACGGAAAGTGCGGCGACCGGCGCGAACAGCGTGGCGGTCGGTGCGGGCGCCAGTGCAACGGGCCTCTACGCGACTGCAGTCGGTAGCGGCTCGCGTGCAACCGCGGCGAACGCGACGGCACTTGGCGAGTTCGCCTGGGCGACCGGTGCCAACGCGACTGCGGTCGGTGAATTTGCATGGGCGACCGGTGCAGGCACGACTGCGCTGGGCCAGGACTCCTATGCGACGGGCGCAAATGCGACTGCGCTCGGACTGGGCGCTTATGCGTCCGCGGCTAACAGCGTAGCCCTCGGCGCTGATGCGCTCGCCAACCGGGCGAACACTGTGTCGGTGGGTACAGCGACCAGTCAACGTCAGATCGTCAACGTCGCTGCGGGTACACAGGCGACCGACGCCGTGAATCTTGCGCAGCTGGAAGCCGTGGCTGACGTCGCGGAAGAAACCAGCAAATACTTCACCGCGACCGGCGGCGTCGACAACGACAACGCCGCGGCCGCCGATGGCGAGTACGCCACGGCAGCGGGCGAAAGCGCGTACGCAGGCGCTGACGGGGCATCGGCATTCGGCAGTGGCGCCTTCGCGATCGAAGCGGCATCCACCGCAATCGGCATGAACGCCAGCGCGAGCGGCGAAGGCAGCGTCGCCGTGGGCGGCCTGTCCGAAGCGAGCAGCATCGAGTCGGTCGCTGTGGGGTATGCGGCTGCCGCGACCGGCGAGACCGCGACATCGGTCGGCGCCGAGAGTGCCGCGAGCGGTGCCGAGTCGGCAGCGTTCGGGTACGGCGCACAGGCCACCGACGACTACGCCACGGCAGTCGGTGGCGGCGCGGCAGCGTCCGGCCTCAACAGTTCGGCATTCGGCAATGCGAGCGCGGCCTCCGGCTCGAGCAGTGTTGCATTGGGCGCAGACAGCACCGCATCGGGTGACTACAGCACGGCGGTCGGCCAGTCGGCGACGGCGACCGGTTACAACAGCGTGGCGGTGGGCGGTGCGTTCTTCGGCCTCGCGGCTGCGGAGGCATCCGGCGACTTTGCTACCGCACTCGGCGGTGCTGCGGTTGCATCGGGTGAGAACAGCACGGCACTCGGCAACTTCGCCGAGGCGTCCGCGGTGAACAGCGTCGCACTTGGCGCGGATTCGATCGCGGATCGCGAGAACAGCGTGTCGGTCGGCAGCGTCGACAACGAGCGCCAGATCACGAACGTCGCGGCCGGTACGGAAGCGACGGACGCGGTGAATCTAGGTCAGTTGGATGAGGCAACCGCCAACAGCAAGTACTTCCGCGCAACAGGCGAGGGCGAGGCATACGCGCTCGGCGCGGATTCCACGGCATCCGGCTCGGACGCTTACGCCGAAGGCGACTACAGCACGGCAATCGGTGCCTCCAGCAGCGCCAATGCCGAAGGGGCGTCGGCGTTCGGCAGCGGCGCGACCGCGCAGTCGATGAACTCGACCGCCGTCGGGTTCAACGCGACTGCATTCGGTCAGAACAGTGCGGCGTTCGGCGCCGGCGCGCAGGCCGACGGTCCTGCGAGCGTCGCGATCGGCGGCAATGCCGTCGACGAGGAGGGCAATCCCCTGCTGACGCTCGGTGGCGCACCTGTCGAGACATCCGCGACCAGCGCAGGCGTGGCCGCGACGGCCGTCGGCGCGAGTGCAGAAGCATCGGGCTTTGCTTCTGCGGCAGTCGGCGTGGGTGCCAGCGCGATCGGCGACCAGTCGCTGGCATTGGGTGCCGTGTCGACGGCATCTGCCGATTTCGCGACGGCGGTCGGCTCGCAGGCGACCGCCAGCGGCGCCAGCAGCGTCGCGGTTGGCGGACCTGCCGATCTGATCCCCGGCTTTGGCCTCCTGGTGTCGACCTCCGCGTCGGGTGACAACGCTGCAGCGTTCGGTGCGGGCACCGTGGCGTCGGGCAACAACAGCACGGCACTCGGCACCCTCAGCGCGGCGGAGGGCGACGGCAGCACGACGGTCGGCTACTTCGCCTATGCAGCAGGCACCAATGCCACCGCGATCGGCAGCGAGTCCTGGGCCAGCGGCGAGGACAGCCTCGCGCTGGGCTACTACTCCACCGCGCGTGGTGCGAACAGCGTTGCGTTGGGTGCCAACTCCACCGCGACGCGCGCGAATACCGTGTCAGTCGGCGATGTCGGCAGCGAGCGTCAGATCACCAATGTCGCTGCCGGTACCGAGGGCACCGATGCGGTGAACCTGGACCAGCTGGAAACCGCGACGCAGTACAACAAGTACTTCGCCGCAACCGGCAACAACGAAAATCCGGCGGACGATGTCGGCGCCTTCGCTGACGGCCTCAACGCGACCGCGGCAGGCGATGCCAGCAATGCACTTGGTGATGGTGCTTCCGCATTCGGCAGCGGTGCGTTCGCGGGCGCCGATCTCGCCACAGCGATCGGCTTCAACGCCACAGCATCGGCGGCCAATGCGATCGCGATCGGCGCGACGGCAGAGGCCAACGGCGAGTACGCCGTGGCGCTGGGCGCCGAGAGTCTGGCGAGCGGCGAACTGTCGACCGCGACCGGCGCAGGCGCGGTCGCCAGTGGCGACGGCGCGTTGGCCAGCGGCGCATTGGCGGAAGCGTCCGGCGTCGAAGCGACGGCGGTTGGCTTCTTCGCAGACGCATCTGGTGAAGTCGCGACCGCAGTCGGTGCAGAGAGCATCGCCAGTGCCGAAGAAGCCGCAGCCTTCGGCTTCCGCGCGGAAGCGTCAGGTATCTACGCGACGGCCGTGGGTGGCAGTGCGGCCGCGACGGGGGCAAACAGTTCGGCCTTCGGCAACGCTAGCAACGCGTCCGGTGGCAGCAGCGTGGCGCTGGGTGCGGACAGCACCGCATCGGGTGCGTACAGCACCGCGGTCGGCCAGGCCGCGACAGCGACCGGTTACAACAGCGTTGCAGTGGGTGGTGCGTTCTTCGGCATCGCGGCCGCGGAGGCATCAGGCGACTTTGCTACCGCACTCGGCGGTGCGGCGGTTGCATCGGGTGAGAACAGCACGGCACTCGGCAACTTCGCCGAGGCGTCCGCGGTGAACAGCGTGGCGCTGGGCGCGGATTCGGTTGCGGATCGGGACGACAGCGTGTCGGTGGGTTCGGCGGGCAGCGAGCGCCAGATCACCAACGTCGCCGCCGGTACGGAAACGACGGATGCTGTAAACGTCGGTCAGCTGGCAGAAGCCACTGCCTACAACCAGTACTTCCGCGCAAGCGGTGACGGCGAAGCGCTGGTCAATGGAGAGGACGCCACGGCTGCAGGTTCGAACGCCTACGCCGATGGCGATTACGCCACGGCCATCGGTGCTTCGAGCGATGCGTTCGGCGAAGGCGCATCGGCGCTGGGCAGTGGCGCGATGGCGCAGGCCGACTACGCCACCGCCGTCGGCTTCAACGCGCTGGCCAGCACGACCAACGCGCTGGCAATGGGTTCTTACAGCGAGGCCGCCGGTGAGTTGAGCGTCGCGGTCGGCAGCTCGGCGTATGCCAGTGAAATTGGCGCAGCGGCCGTCGGCAGCAGCGCGCAGGCGACCGGCGCCTACGCCTCGGCCGTCGGTACCGAAGCCGCAGCGTCCGGTCAGCAGGCGACGGCAACCGGCTTCCGCAGTAATGCCTCCGAGAATGCGACATCGGCTTACGGCAGCTACTCCGCTGCTTCGGGCTTCGGCGCGACTGCGCTCGGCTACGGTGCCGAAGCAGGCGCCGACTACGCCACTGCAGTCGGTATCGCTGCACAGGCCTCGGGCGTCAGCAGCGTCGCCGTCGGCGAGTACAGTGAAGCCACGGGTCTCGAAAGCGTTGCGGTCGGCGGCACGGCGTTCGGATTCATTCCGGTCCGTGCGTCCGGCGATGGCGCCTCCGCTTTCGGTTCCGGCGCCTGGGCGATCAACGATTACGCCACCGCGCTGGGCTGGATCAGCAGCGCCGATGGCGAGAACTCGACTGCAGTGGGTGCGGCGTCGTGGGCAGAGGCTGACAACGCGTCGGCATTCGGTTACGGCGCGTACGCCAGCGCGGAGAACAGCGTCGCGCTGGGTGCCGGATCCGTCGCAGATCGTGCGAACAGCGTGTCGGTGGGTGAGTCCGGTGCAGAGCGCCAGATCAGCAACGTGGCCGCGGGCACACAGGGCACCGATGCGGTCAATGTCGATCAGCTGGAAGAGGCCACGCAGTACAACAAGTACTTCGCGGCCACCGGCACGGGCGACCCCGATGGTGATGTCGGTGCCTACGCCGAGGGCGATTTCGCAACTGCATCCGGTGAAGGCGCCAATGCCTTCGGTCTGGGCGCGTCGGCGTATGGCGCTGGGGCGCAGGCGGATGGCCAGTTCGCGACGGCATCGGGTTACGGCGCCTCCGCAACTGCCAACTCTGCGACCGCTGTCGGCGGCACGCTGGAGTTCGTCGATGCACAGGGTGCGACCGTGACCGTGCAGACCACCGCCAATGCGGATGGCGCGTCGGCCTTCGGCGCGGGTGCGACTGCGTCCGGTGCTTACGCCACCGCGACCGGTGCACGCGCTTCGGCAACCAATACGCAGTCAACTGCAACGGGTTACACAAGCACCGCGAGCGGTCTGGCGTCGACGGCCAACGGTGGCTTCAGCACCGCCAGCGGTGATTTCGCAACGGCATTGGGTTACAGCGCGACGGCATCGAACACGCGGACCACGGCAGTCGGTATCCAGGCAACGGCGAGCGGCACAAATGCGACGGCGGTGGGCAACACGTCGACTGCCAGTGGCGCGAACAGCGTGGCGTTGGGCACGGCGTCGCGTGCGACCAATCTCAACAGCACCGCTCTCGGCGGCACGGCATGGGCGACGGCGGACAACACCACGGCAGTGGGTCAGTTCGCATGGGCCACGGCCATCGGCGCCACCGCGGTGGGTCGTGATTCGTATGCAACTGGCGTGAACTCGATGGCGCTCGGTCTGAGCGCCTATGCGACTGCAGCCAACAGCGTCGCGATCGGTGCCAACGCGTTCACCAACCGAGCGAACACGGTGTCGGTAGGCGATGTGGGCGACGAGCGTCAGATCACCAATGTCGCAGCCGGTACGGTGGGCACCGATGCGGTCAATCTGGATCAGCTCACCGAAGTCAGCGATGCGGTGACAGGAAACGCACGCTACTTCAAGGCTGACGGCGCGCAGGACGGCAGCGATGACGCCGTCGCAAGCGGCACGAACAGTGTCGCTGTCGGCGCTGGTGCATCTGCGACCGGCGCAGCGAGCGTGGCGATCGGCCATCTGAGTGGTGCGGCCGGTGCGCGTTCGGTGGCCATCGGCGAGTTCGCCGAGTCGCGTGGGACGGACGGCACCACGGTGGGCTACTTCAGCCGCGCTGGTGCCACGGGCTCCGCGTTCGGCTCGGGTGCGAGCGCGTTGAACATCTTCGACGCAGACGGCGCCCAGTTCGCTTCGGCGTTCGGCTACAACGCGGTGGCGAGTGGCAACCGCGCCACCGCACTCGGCAGCCAGGCGTTCGCGCCACAGGACGATGCGACGGCGGTCGGCTACAACGTCAATGCGGTCGCCGTGGGCGCGACCAGTGTCGGCAGTAACAGCGTCGTGCTGGCGCAGGACGGCACTGCGATCGGCCGCGATGCCAGAAGCTTCGCTGGCAACAGCGTCGCGTTGGGCGCAGGCTCTCTGGCCGATCGTGCCGACAGCGTTTCGGTTGGCAGCGCCGGTAATGAGCGGCAGATCACCAATGTCGCGTCTGCGACGGTAGGGACCGATGCGGTCAACCTCGATCAGCTGCAAGGCGCCATCGCGAACGTGGACGCCGAAGGCAATCGCTACTTCGCTGCAAGCCCTGCCGAAGGTGAAGCGGGTGTCGGCGCAACCGCAAGCGGTGTGAATTCGGTTGCCGCGGGTGAACTGGCGGAAGCGTCCGCAGAGAACACGGTCGCGGTCGGTGCGAATTCCAGCGCCACCGGAGTTCGTTCGACGGCCGTGGGCCAGGGCGCATCCGCAAGCGATGAGGAGGCTGCGGCATTCGGCCAGGCGGCCAATGCATCGGGCTTCCATTCGACCGCCATCGGCGCGCTGGCCGAGTCCAGCGGCCGCGGTGCGACCGCGATCGGTTGGGATTCGACGGCTTCCGGCGCGCTGTCCACCGCGTTGGGCAACTCCGCCTCCGCCACCGGCGAGAACAGCACGGCACTAGGCCGCGCGGCGACGGCGTCCGCGCTGCGGACGACGGCGGTCGGTCAGGGCGCATCGGCCAGCGATGAAGAATCCGCGGCGTTTGGTCAGGCGGCCAACGCGTCGGGCTTCCATTCGACGGCGATCGGCGCGCTCGCGATCTCCAGCGGCCGCGGCGCAACTGCGATCGGCTGGGACTCGGATGCCACGGGCGCACTGTCCACGGCAGTCGGCAATCAGGCGGCTGCCACCGGCGACAACAGCACGGCGCTGGGTCGCCAGGCTGCAGCCTCGGGCCTCAACAGCACTGCGGTCGGCCAGACCGCAGTCGCCAGCGCGGACAACAGCGTGGCGCTGGGTCAGGGCGCCGTGGCGGATCGCGCGAACACGGTGTCGGTGGGTGCGAGCGGCAGCGAGCGCCAGATCGTCAACGTGGCCGAAGGCACCGAAGACACCGATGCGGTGAACCTGGCCCAGCTTCGTCGGATCTCCGACGGCGCGGGTGAAAGCCTCAACGCCGGTCTGCAGAGTGTTGCGGACGCGCTGGGCGGTGGTTCGATGGTGGACACGGCCTTCGGGACGATCTCGACACCGAGCTACTCGATCCAGGGCAGCAACTACGCCGGTATCGAGGCGACCTTCGGTGCGCTCAACACTGAAATCACCCAGCTGAAGCAGCGCGTCGGCGCGGTCGAAACGGTGATCGAAGCCGGCGACGGCACCAATGATCGCGTCGCGGTCGGCGGTGACGGCACCGGCACCGATGACGCCAGTGTCGGCGCGGGGACGAACGCAGTCGCAGTCGGTTCCAACGCCGCGGCCAATGGCCAGAACGGCGTGGCCGTCGGCGGCAATGCGTATGCCCACGGTCCGAACGACACTGCGATCGGTGGCAACGCGCGCGTCAATGCGGACGGCAGCACGGCAGTCGGTGCCAACACCAACATCTCGGCGAACGCGACGAATGCGGTGGCAGTGGGCGAGGGCGCGTCGGTGACGGCGGCGTCCGGCACTGCGGTCGGCCAAGGCGCGAGCGTGACCGCCCAAGGGGCGGTGGCACTGGGTCAGGGTTCGACGGCCGATCGCGCGAATACGGTGTCGGTAGGCAGCGCGGGCAACCAGCGCCAGATCACCAACGTGGCAGCGGGTACGCAGGCGACGGATGCGGCGAACGTGGGTCAGGTGGATGCCGCGCGGACCCAGGCCGTCGCGACATCCAACGCCTACACCGACCAGAAGTTCGCCGCGTGGAACGACAACTTCGACACCTTCAAGGGTGACGTCGATCGTCGCTTCTACGACACCGATCGCCGCATCGACCGCCAAGGCGCGATGGGCGCGGCAATGCTCAACATGGCGACCAGCGCCGCGGGCATCCGCACCGAGAATCGCGTCGGCGTCGGTGTCGGTTTCCAGGGTGGCGAGAGCGCGTTGTCGGTCGGCTATCAGCGTGCGATCAGTGAGCGCGCGACGGTGACCGTCGGTGGTGCGTTCAGCGGTGACGAGAAGTCGGTCGGTGTGGGTGCCGGTTTCGGCTGGTAAGGACTGACCGTCGCGTCGCCGTTGCACAACGGTGACGCGATGGAGACGGGCGGGGCAACCGGGCCGCGAAGGCGGTCCGGGACTCGGCGACAGGGGTGCAGCGGACCTACGCTGCGCGGATCAGTCGTCGCATTTCATCATTTCTGCAGAGAGAGGGTTCCAATGAAGAAGGGCATCATTCCGTGCACGCTTGCGGTCGCAGTTGCAGCGGCACTGACCGTTGGCGGCGTCAACGCGGGCAAGACCTCGCGCGCCGCCGGCAACGTCTCCACCGACAACATCGAAGGGCGCGTCGACGCGCAGCCTGTGAAGCGCCTGATCATCGAGTACCGCGACGGAGCCCGCGAGAAGAGCAACCAGGCCGCGGTCGTCACGAACGTCCAGGGCGCGCTGGTGCGTTCGGGCCTCGTGCGCGGCGCGAGCAAGGCCTCCAACGTCAGCTATCAGCGCAAGCTCGCGACCGGCCACGAGCTGGTCAACCTGGCCAGCGGTCTCGACGCGGTCGAAGCCGATGCGCTGGTCCGCCAGATCGCCGCGGATCCGAACGTGAAGTCGGTCAGCGTCGACCGCGTCCGCCAGATCGCCTCGGTGCAGCCGGCTTACGTGCCGAATGACCCGGACTTCCAGGAATACCAGTGGCATATGCGCGCGCCGGACGGCGGCACGACTTTCGACGGTGGTCCGAACCGTGGCGGCGCCAATGTCCCGGCGGCGTGGGATCTCTCGGACGGCGAGGGCATCACCATTGCCGTGCTCGACACCGGCATCACTGCGCATCCCGACATCGATACCTCGCTGGCCGACGCGGGCTACGACTTCATCACCAACGCTACGACGTCGGGCCGTGCGACCGCCGGTCGCGCGCCTGGCGGCTGGGATCTGGGCGATTGGACGATCAATTATCCGGGAGCGGAAACCTGCCAGCAGCGCAACAGCTCGTGGCACGGTACACATGTGGCCGGTAGCGCCGGTGCGCAGCTCACCGACAACGGCGTCAGCCTGACCGGCGTCGCCTATGGCGCGAAGCATCTGCCGGTGCGCGTGCTGGGCCATTGTGGCGGCGCCGAGGCCGACATCGTCGACGCGATCATCTGGGCGGCCGGCGGTACGGTCGCAGGCGTGCCTGCGAACCAGAACCCCGCACAGGTGATCAATCTGAGCCTCGGTGGATCCGGTCCCTGTTCTTCTGCTGAAGCAGCTGCGATCGCGCAGGCAAACGCGTTGGGTGCAACGGTCGTCATCGCTGCGGGCAACAGCAATGGCGACGTCGCCAACTTCTCGCCGGCCAATTGCCCGGGTGCGATCGCGGTTGCGTCGAACGGCGTGACCAGTGCGCGTGCGTACTACTCGAACTACGGCGCCGGGATCGACATCTCGGCACCGGGTGGCGGCGTGTTCGCGAACGATGCCGGCAGCGGCGCGCAGATCTACGACGGCTTCATCTGGCAGGCGAAGAATCCGAGCACCACGACGCCGACGCCGGTTGCCAACATTTCGCCGACCTATGCGTCTGGTTCTGCCGGTACATCGCAGGCATCCCCGCACGTGGCCGGTGTCGTTGCGCTGATGCAGAGTGCGCGCCTTGCCGCGGACCTTCCGCTGCTGACGCCTACGGAAGTGCTTGACATCATCAAGCAGACCGCGACGCCGTTTGCAGTCGCACCGGTGGCCAACCGTCCGATCGGGCCTGGCATCGTCAATGCAGGTGCGGCCGTTCTGAAGGCGATCGAGCCGCCCTGCGAGGTCGACTGCGCACCGCCGGCGACGCCCATCGTCAACGCGACACCGGTGCGTTCGCTCTCCGGCGCTGCCGGCGCCGAGACGCTCTACAGCATCGACGTGCCGTCGGGTGTCACCGGTCCGCTCAGCATCACCACCACGGGTGGCAGCGGCGACGTCTCGCTGCACGTCAGCCTCGGCGAGGCGCCGGCGGCAACGGGTACGTGGAACTCCTCGCGCCCGGGCAATGCGGAAACGATCCGCATCAATGCCCCGACCGCAGGGACGTACTACATCAAGCTGACGGGCGTTCGCGCGTACTCGAACGTCACGCTGCAGGCGCGTTTCTCCCTGCCGCCGGTCTGATTCAAGGCCCGGCCCGCGTTCGCGCGGGTCGGGTGGACCGTAATGTCTGGCCGGCGGATGGCTGCATCCGCCGGCTTTTTTATGGGCGCTTTGCGAGATATCCGTCGCGGATGTCGGTAGGGGCGCAGCGATGAAGCACTCCGGCGCAGGCGCGCCTGCACGACGGACTGTCAACCGCCTTCCGGATCCAGCACCGTCTCGGCCAGTGCACGTCCCAGACCCTGGAACGCGGTTTCAGCCTGCGCGATGTCGTCGAAATCCTCCGCGCATGCGAGCACCAGCGTGGCGCCTTTGCGGGCGCGTTCGGGATCGATCACGCCGACGTTGCACGCGCGTCGCAACTGCGTGCCGGTCTTCTGCGCGAAGTCGGTATCGGGTGGCAGGCCCGCGCTGATGCGGCGGTCGCCGGTGCTGATGGCGCGCATGTGGTCGAGCACGCGGCGGGTGCTGTCGGCGGACAGCAGTTCGCCAGCTGCCAGACGGTCGAGCAAGGTGGCGAACGCGGGCAGGGTCGCGGTGTTGCGATCGCTGCGGTAGTAGGCATCGAACACGGATTCGAGCGTGTCGGCATCGAGATCCGCGCGCGACACGCCGAGTGCCTGCGCCAACGCCTGCAGACGCGGCTCGCCGGCGTCCGCATTGCGCAGGCGCACGATCGCCATGTTGTCGAGCTGCGCGACGCCCGGATGCACCGGGCCGTAGGCGTCATAGCGCACCTGCAGGATCGTCGTGATCGGTCCGAAGCCGCCGCCGGTCCAGTCGCGAATGCGGGCGTTGAGATGGTCTTCGCCGACTTTGCGGATCAGCATGTCGGTCGCGGTGCTGTCGCTGTCGCGCAGCGATTTTTCCAGCAGCGTGGCGATGCTGAAAGTCTCGCCAGGCTTATGTTCGAGCATGTCGCCGGAGCCGTCGACGAAATCGGTCTGCGCGAGCGTCAACGTCTCGTCGAGCGACAGCGTGCCGGCGTCGACCTGTTCGAGCACCGCGATCGCGACCGGGATCTTGATCGTGGACGACAGATACCACGCGCGATCGTCACCGCGGTCCAGCGTGCCCGGCTGTGCACCGTAATGCCGCACGTAGACGCCGAAACGTCCGGGCATCGCGTCATCGAGTGCGGCGACCCGTGTACCGAGCGCGGCGACCCACGGCGCATCGGCCTGCAGCGCCGCATCGACGGCGGACTGCGCGGCGGGATCGTCGGTGGCTGGCGGTGTTTCGCCACCGCGGCAGGCCGGCAGCAGGGCAACGGCCAGCAGGACGGAGAAGAACCGCTGCGTGCGGCGGGCGTGCGGTCGTGTCGTCATCGGGCAGGTTCGAGCGAAGAGACGGGATTCAGCACGCCCGATGCGGTGATCGCTGCGCCGAGCTCGCGCAATGCGCGTTCGCTGGCGGCGGTGCCGGCGCCGCGGGCGCAGGCGGTGATGACCACCTCCACTGGTGCGGTGCCTTCGCGTGCCGGCAGGCTGGCGATACCGGAATCGCAAACGCGCCGGTACTGGGTACCAGTCTTGTGTGCGAAGCGCGCTGTCGACGGCAGACCCGCGCGGATGCGCTGCTTGCCGGTCTGCGCACGGGCCATCACTTCGAGCAGATAGCGCGTGCGGTCGGGGTCCAGTGCGCGCCCCGCTTGCAGCGCCGCCAGCATGTGGCCGTAGTCGCGCAGCGTGGCGCTGTTGACGTGGGTGGCGTAATAGGACTCGAACGCACTGTCGAGATCGGGCAGCAGGAAATCGGCGGGTGTCACGCCGAGCCGTTGCGCGAGCGCGCGCACGCGCGCCTGGCTGCTGCCGGCGCGCTGCAGCGCCAGCATGTCCTGCGAGGTGAGCGCCGCGGCGCCGGGATGGAACATGCCGTAGGCGAGGCGACGCACATCGGCCAAGGTCGTGATGCGCACGTCGCGCGCGATCAGTTCCGACGCGACCGCGTTGACCTGGCCGAGGCCGACGGTGCGGATCAGTACGTCGCTTGCGGTGTTATCGCTGTGGACGATCATCTGCTCGATGAGCCAGCCGATGGTCAGCCGGTCGCCGGCGCGATGCGCGTTGGTGCGGCCGGCGCCATCGACGAAATCGCTGTCGAGCAGCGTGATCGGCGTGTCGAGCGTCAGCCAGCCCTGTTCGATCTCGCGCAGCACCGCGATCGCGATCGGCACCTTGACGCCGGACGCGAGATACCAGATCTCGTCGCCACGGAAGTCGTACTGCGCGCCGTCGCCGAGCCGCTGCACGTGCACGCCCAGCTCGCCGGCGAAGCGCGCATCGATGTCGCGTACGCGACGGTCGAGCTCGGCTGACCAGGAAGGCCTGGCCACAGGCGGCGATGCCGCCAGTGCCGTCTTCGCAATACCGGGTTTCACCGGCACCATCGCTTTGGCAGGAGGTATGGCCGGCTGCGACAGCGCCGCGCCGCTCATCGAGGAAAGCGCGAGCGAAGCGACGATACACAGCAGACGCAGGCGTCTCAGCATGGGCTCGGAAGCCTGGTGCCGCGTCGCTTCACTTGCGCTGAACTTCCGTGTCGGGCGCGCGCTTCAAAGCCCGCTTCATCGTGCCCCACAGCCAGATCCACGTCGCGGTCGCAGCCAGCAACAAGAGCGTCAGCAACAACGCACGCTCGTAAGTCACCGCCTGGTACAGACCCAACGCTTCGCGCAGCAACAGGAAGATCACGCTGATGTGCACGATGAAGGCCATCAGCGCGTCGCTGCCGATGACGGCGATCGGTCGCAGCCATTTCGCCAGCCGTTCGCCACCCGCGACCGCGAGCGCCAGCAACGCGAACGCGCCACCTGTGCTGAAGAGCATGAACATCAACTGCGGCGGGTGCTTGCCGGCATTGCGCGCGATCTCGACCAGCAGTGGGCGCAGATCGCCGGCGCGGATCGCGAACCAGGCGAACAGCGCCGCGGACACCAGCGCCAGTGCACCTGCCAGCGCCCAGCGCGTCCGCGGCTCGCGGTAGGCCTGCAGCAGCACGCCACCGATCAACAGGCCGACGAGGATCAGCGGACCGCGCGCGAGCTGGCCCCAGGTGTAGTAATCGGGGTGTTCGTTGATCAGTGCCTGCAACTGCGGCACGCCCCAGAAATCGAAATGGTGCAGCAGCCACCACGATGCGAAGGCGACCGGAACCGGGCTCAACCAGCGCAGCACTGCCGGCGTCTTCGCCCACAGCGGCAGCAGCCAGGGAATCCACAGCAGGGCGATCGCATAGAAGCCGAGGATTTCGACGAACGACGGGAAATCGCGGTACAGCAGCGTGTCGACGATTGCGGCGGTGTCGTGGCGGCCATACATCTCCACGACGGTCAGGACCTTGTACCAGAACAGCACCAGCAGACCGCGCCACAGCAGCCGATTGCGTCGCTGTGGCCAGTCGGGCGCGGTGGTCTTGGGGACGAAGGCGACCGCGAGCGCGATGCCGAACACGATCACGAACAACGACGAGGAGAACTTGGTGATCGCGTGGACCGGCACCTGGCCCCACGCGGGAAAATCGTCGAGCGGCATCAGACCGTTGGTGCCGTGACTGAGGATCATCAGGCAGACCGCGAAGCCGCGGGCCAGATCGATCGCGCCGATGCGTCCGGTGTAGACCGTCGACGTGTTCACGTCCGTCGACTGCACCGGCGCCTTCGTCGGCGCCTCCGTCGCACTCATGCCGCCGCCTCGTGCGCCGCGGGCCTCGCGCCCTGCGGCGCGCAGCGACAGCCGGTACTGGCCGCCGCGCAACGGGCGTGCGTGCGCAGCGCGCGGACGGGAGGCGGCACCTGGACCATGCGGATCCTTCGAGGTCGGGGGCGTGCATTCCAGCAGCGCCACCGTGATGGAGCGGTCAGCGGCCGCGCGCCGATCTGGGATACTGTCGCGCCAGCCTTCCGTACGACCGCAGTCCGATGTCCATCTCGTCCAAGTCCCGCCGCGACGCCCGGCGTCGCAATGCACCGCGTCGCAGCGACGGCAGCGCAGGCGCACCGCAGATCCACGCACAGCTCAAGGGTCCCGACGATCGCGTGCTCGCCGGCGCGACCTATCACGAGGGCGAGTGGACGCTCGTGCTGCGCGGCGAACCGGTGGCGACGACGCACAGCGCAGCGATGTTGCTGGCGATGCTGCGGCACACCGCCGCCTCGCGCCACGCGAACGGCATCGCCACGCGCCTGTCGGTGTCCAAGGCGCTCGATGCCGCCGCGAGCGCCGAGGCGCAGGCCGAGGGCCGCACGCTGACCGAGCATCTGGACTGGCTCGAAGCCGAGCGCCGCACGCGCAATGCGCCGCCCGAGGCGCCGCCCACCGCGCACTGAAGCCGCGGGGCATCCGGCTGCACGATGAACCGTGCAGACCGCGTCGGGATGGGCGCGCGGCGACGCCGGTATCATGCCGCGGTCCCGGCTTCCGATCTGTCCCGATGCAATCCGTCCGCTCCCTGCCGCGTTTGACCGCCATCGCCGTCGCCGTGTTCGTGCTGGCCGCATGCGGGCGCAACGCGCGCGAGGACGCGCCGTTCATGGGGGAATCCTTCGATTCTGACGAGACCTACTCGCGCACCTACGAGCTGCCGCCGGCGCAGGTCTGCAGCGCCGCGCGTCTGGCGCTCCTCGGTCAGGGCTACGCGGTGGCCAAGTCCAGCGACGAGGCGGTGGAAGCATCCAAGAACTTCCAGCCCGAGGACGATGTGCACACGCAGCTGTCGGTGCGCGTGTCCTGCGTGTCGCGCGGCAGCGACCGCTCGCTGCTGTTCGTCAGCGCGCTGCTCGACCGTTACGTGATGCGCAAGAGTTCCAACTCTGCCAGCGTCGGCGTCGGCGGCATCGGCTCGCTGTCGCTGCCGGTCGGCAGCCGCGAGGACTCGCTGGTGCGCACCGCCAGCAGCACCGTGCAGGACACCGGCTTCTACCGCCGATTCTTCGAACGCGTCGGCTATTACGTACCCGCGCCGAGCAGCCGCGACCGCAAGCCCAGCGCCGACGAGATGCGCCGCGAGGATCCGCCGCCGGCGGACCTCCAGCGCGGCGCCGAGGCCGCGACCGACCCGCTTCCGCAGGGCTGATCCGCGGCGGCGCCGGGCGCCGTCGAACTGCTAAAGTCGGCCGATCCGTAATCGATGGGATGGCCGTGCAGTGAATGCGGTGCTCGAGGATTCCACAGCGACGCCCGACACGCCCGAGGCGCGCATCGTCGCGCGCCTGCGTGCCAGCGGCCGGCTCAAGGACGTCGATCTGGCGCGCGCCCAGCGCCTGCACGCCGAAGCCGGCGGCAGCCTGCTGACCCTGCTCGGACGGCTGGGGCTGGTGTCGGAACGCGACCATGCCGAAGCCTGCGCCGCCGAACTCGGCCTGCAACTGCTCGGCGCCAAATCCGTTCCCGAGGAGCCGCCGGAACTCGTCGACGGCGCCCAGCCGTTGTCGGTGCGGTTCCTGCGCCAGTTCCACGTGCTGCCGATCGGCGAAAGCCGTGGTCGTCTGCACGTGTGGATGTCCGATCCGCAGGACGACTACGCGCTTGACGCTGTGCGGCTGGCGACCGGTTGCGACATCGCGCCCGCGGTCGGCCTGCGCTCGGAGATCGACGATCTGATCGAGCGCTGGTATGGCCAGGGCCGCAGCGCGATGGGCACGATCATCGAATCGGCCGATGGCGAAGGCGGCGGCGACGTCGACGACGTCGAGCACCTGCGCGATCTCGCATCCGAGGCGCCGGTGATTCGGCTGGTGAACCTCGTCATCCAGCGCGCCGTGGAACTGCGCGCGTCCGACATCCACATCGAGCCGTTCGAGAGCCGGCTCAAAGTGCGCTACCGCGTCGACGGCGTGCTGATCGACGGCGAAAGTCCGCCGGTGAACCTCACCGCGGCGGTGATCAGCCGCATCAAGATCATGGCGCGGCTCAACATCGCCGAACGCCGCCTGCCGCAGGACGGTCGCATCATGCTGCGCGTGCAAGGCAAGGAGCTCGACCTGCGCGTGTCGACGATGCCGACCGCGCACGGCGAGAGCGTGGTGATGCGTCTGCTCGATCGCGAGACCGTGGTCTTCGACTTCTACAAGCTCGGCTTCACCGACGAGTTCCTGCCGCAGTTCAACAAGGTGCTCGACCAGCCGCATGGCATCCTGCTGGTCACCGGCCCGACCGGTTCGGGCAAGACGACGACGCTCTACACCGCGCTGTCGCAGCTCAACACGCCGGACGTGAAGATCATCACCGTCGAGGATCCGGTCGAATACCAGATCGAAGGCATCAACCAGATTCAGGCCAAGCCGCAGATCGGTCTGGATTTCGCGCATGCGCTGCGCTCGATCGTCCGCCAGGATCCGGACATCATCATGATCGGCGAAATGCGCGATCTTGAAACCGCACGCATCGCGATCCAGTCCGCATTGACCGGCCATCTGGTGCTCAGCACGCTGCACACCAACAACGCCGCCGGCGGCATCACCCGCATGCTCGACATGGGCGTCGAGGATTACCTGCTGACCTCGACCGTCAACGGCATCCTCGCCCAGCGCCTCGTGCGCAAGCTCGAGCCGACGCATCGCGTGCGTTATGCGGCATCGCCCGAGGAGATCGAACGCTTCGAACTGCGCCGCTTCCAGCCGGACGGCGAGATCGTGCTGTATCGCCCGGGCCCGTCGGCCGGTGCGCCGACCGGCTATCTCGGCCGCACCACGATCGTCGAGTTCCTCGTCATGAACGACACGCTGCGCCGCGCGGTGATGCGCCATGCAGGCATGGGCGAACTCGAACAGCTCGCCCGCGAATCAGGCATGCGCACGATGTACGAAGACGGCATCCTCAAGGCGCTGGCCGGCGAGACGACGATCGAGGAAGTGCTGCGGGTGACGGAGGACGCGTGATGGCCGAGGTCCGGGTCGACAGCTTCGCCATCTCCATCGACGGGTTCGCGGCCGGCCCCGGTCAGTCGCTCGACGATCCACTGGGCGCCGGCGGCATCGCGTTGCACGACTGGTTCCGCCCGACACGCGCCTTCCAGCGGCACGTGCTCGGCCAACAGGTCGGCGAGTCCGGCGTCGATGACGACTTCGCCGCGCGCGGCTTCGACGGCATCGGCGCGTGGATTCTCGGCCGCAACATGTTCAGCCCCTCGCGCGGCGCCTGGCCGGACGACGGCTGGCGCGGCTGGTGGGGCGACGAGCCGCCGTACCACTGCGATGTCTTCGTTCTTTCGCACCATGCGCGCGCACCGCTGGCGATGGCGGGCGGCACCACGTTCCACTTCGTCACCGACGGTCCCGAAGCGGCACTGGCGCTGGCACGCGATGCCGCGGGCGGCGCGGACGTGCGGATCGGTGGTGGCGCCGCGACGATCCGCCAGTTTCTGCAGGCCGGCACGATCGATCGGCTGCACCTCGCCGTGGCGCCCGTGTTGCTCGGGCGCGGCGAGTCGCTGCTGGCCGGGCTCGATCTGCCGGCACTCGGATATCGCGTGACGCGGAGCGTTCCGGGCGCGCGTGCGATGCACGTGCTGATCGATCGGGTCTCCGGCGCATGACCCTCTACCGCGACAGAGCCCTCAACGCCCGCGGCGAAACGCTCGATGGCCCGATGGGTGCCGGCAGCGAAGCCGAGGTCGGCGAGACGATGATCGTGGAAGTGCTGCGGGTGACGGAGGGCGCGGGAAGATGTCGCCTGCACCGACGGATACGCCCGGAAGGCAGCCCATGAGGCTGGCAGGACTGGTGTGCGCGACGGCGGTGATGGTCGCGGCCTGTGGCGGCGACCGGGATGTGGATGGACGAGTCGCAGATGCCGATGCCCGCGTCGCGAACGGAAACGTCGAAGAGCGCGCTGATCTGACGGATCGAGATGTGTCGATCAATGCGACTGCGCCGCAGACCGGTGGCGCACGCGCAACGGGGCAACTCCGGGCTGACGGCGTGTCCACACGTCAGGCACAGGCCTCGCCGCGATCGCGTGATTCCGTGGAATCACGGTTGCTGCAGGACGGCGCGCTGATGTCCGATACATTCGGAATCATCAACAATGGGCAGGCTTGGACAGATGCGGTCCGTGCGTTCGAGAACGATGGCCTGACCGATCCCGACGCAAGAGATCTGCACCAGTTGTTCGGCGACTGGCTACGCACATCGCTCGGCCGCCATGGTCTCGAGATATCCGGATTCGGCTGTGGGCGCAGCCTGTGTGCCGCGACGATTCCGCTCGCTGTGCCGGGCGCAGATGAGCGGTACGCCGGGTGGTACGAAACAGACGCCAACGAGCCGCCAATGCCATTGCCGGTGTTTGCCCAGATGGCGTTCACCTGGCCAGGCGGTGCCAGCGAGATGCGGATCCTGTTCTCGACGGATCCGGACGTGGCAATGGTCAACGCGCCGTGAGAAATCCGTTCCCATGACCCTCTACCGCTACAAAGCCCTCAACACCCGCGGCGAAACGCTCGACGGCACGATGGATGCCGGCAGCGAAGCCGAGGTCGCGCTGCGTCTGCAGGAGCAGGGGCATCTGCCGATCGAGGCGCGGCCGGCGAGCGAGGCGCGGGCGGTCGAGGACTGGAAGGCCCTGTTCAAGCCCAAGCCGTTCTCGGGCCAGCGGCTGGTGCAGTTCACCCAGCAGCTTGCGACGCTGCTCAATGCGGGGCAGCCGCTGGATCGTGCGCTGACCATCCTGCTCGATCTGCCCGAAGAACCTGAAGCCAAGCGCACGATCACCGAGCTGCGCGATGCGGTGCGTGGCGGTGTGTCGCTGTCGACGGCGCTCGAGCGCCAGCACGGCACGTTCTCGCGGCTGTACGTGAACATGGTGCGCGCCGGTGAAGCCGGCGGCAGTCTCGAAGACACGCTGCAGCGCCTCGCCGATTACCTCGAGAGCGCGCGCCTGTTGCGCGGTCGCGTGGTCAACGCGTTGATCTACCCGGCGATCCTGATCGTCATGGTCGGCGCGTCGTTGATGTTCCTGCTCGGCTACGTGGTGCCGCAGTTCGCGGCGATGTACGACAGCCTCGATGCCGAGCTGCCCGTGTTCACGAAGATCGTGCTCGGTCTGGGCGAGTTCGTGCGCGACTGGTGGCTCCTGATGCTGGCGGTGCCGGTGATCGGGATCTACGCCTTCGTGCTGAAGCTGCGCGATGCGCGCTTCCGGTTGCGCTTCGACAGCTGGCTGCTGCAGCGGCGGATTTTCGGGCCACTGGTCGCGCGCATCGAGACCGCGCGCATTGCCCGCACGCTCGGCACGCTGCTGCGCAACGGGGTGCCGCTGATCGCCGCGCTCGGGATCGGCCGCAAGGTGCTGGGCAACCTCGCATTGTCGGCGGACGTGGAAGCGGCCGAATCCGAGGTCAAGAACGGCGTCGGCCTGTCGACGGCGCTGGGGCGCACCAAGCGGTTTCCCCGGCTCGCGATCCAGATGATCCAGGTCGGCGAGGAATCCGGCGCGCTCGACACGATGCTGCTCAAGACCGCGGACACCTTCGATCAGCAGACCGGCACGTCGCTCGACCGCATGCTCGCCGCCCTGGTGCCGGCGATCACGATGCTGCTCGCGCTCGTTGTGATGGTGGTGATCCTCGCGGTGCTGGTGCCGATCTACGACCTGACCAGCGTCATCGGCTAGGTTCAGCTGCGCAGCGTCATACAATGCGATCCAGATTCTTGAACGAGGCAGTGTCGATGCAGCACATCCGCAGATCGCGTCCCCTCGGCAGCCCGCGCAGCGCGCAGGGCGGCTTCAGCCTGATCGAGATCATCCTCGTCGTCGTCCTGATCGGCGGCATCGTGGCGTTTGCCGCGACTCGCATCCTCGGCGGCGGCGACCGCGCGCGCGTGAATCTCGCCAAGGCGCAGGTGCAGACGCTGGCCGAGAAGGTGCACCAGTACGAGATGGACACCGGCACGCTGCCCAATTCACTCGGCGATCTCGTCACCCAGCCTGGCGGCGCCAGCGGCTGGCTCGGCCCGTACGCCAAGGACGCCGAACTGCGCGATCCCTGGAACACGCCCTACGAGTTCGCGGCGCCAGGCAACAGCCAGCCGTTCGACATCGTCAGCTACGGCGCTGATCGCAAGCCGGGCGGCGACAGTGTGAACGCCGATATCCGCTACGAATAAGCACTTCGCGCGCCGTGGAAAGCGGCGCCGATGATGCTAGATTCCGGGGCTGCTCCCGCTCCGGAACGTCGCCGCGCCAGATGTCGCATCGCATCGCCAGGGTCCGCGGTTTCTCGCTGCTCGAAGTGCTGCTGGTCGTCGGCCTGATCGCCGTGACCGGCGTGCTGGCGGCGGCGGCCATGAGTGGCGGGTTCGATCGCATCGCGCTGCAGTCGACGAGCAAGACCATCGCGGCGCAGTTGCGCTACACGCGGGCACAGGCGATTTCGACCGGTGCGCCGCAGCGCTTCGTGATCGATCCGCAGGCGCGCACGTGGCAGGCGCCGAACGGTCGCCACGGCACGATTCCCGAGCCGCTCGCGGTCGAGTTCACCGGCGCGCGCGAGCTGCAATCGAGCGACAGCGAAGGCGCGATCCTGTTCTTCGCCGATGGCGCGGCCACCGGCGGCCGCGTACGCGTGTTGCTGCGCGATGCCGCGTGGCAGGTCGACGTGGCCTGGCTGACCGGCGAAGTGCGTCTGTCCCGCGCGAACGCGACCGAATGAGTCGTCGCGGCCAGCGCGGTTACACCCTGATCGAAGTCATCGTGGCATTCGCGGTGCTGGGCATCGCGCTGATGCTGCTGCTGGGCACCTTGTCGAACGGCACGCGCCAGGTGCGCTGGGCGGCCGATTCGGGACGCGCGGCGCTGCATGCGCAGTCGCTGCTCGATGGCCTCGGCATCGAGATTCCGGTGCTGCCGGGCAGCACCACCGGCGAATTCGAGAACGGACGCTATCGCTGGACGCTGGAAATCGCGCCCTACGTCGATCCGGCGATGCCGCCCGCGTTGCTCGATCCGAGCGGCCAGCAGCTGTTCGAGATCGCGCTCGCCGTCGACTGGGGCGAACGCGGTCCGCGCGAGCGTCTGCAGGTCCACACGCTGCGGCTGCGCGAACCGGATGTACTCGGAGCGCCGATGCCATGAGGCATGCGCGCGGATTCACGTTGATCGAAGTGCTGCTGGCGACGGTGCTGCTCGCAGCCGGACTGGCCCTGGCGCTGACCACATTGCGCGCCGCGACCGCGACCGTCGATCGCGGCGAGGCGCTGTCGCAGCGCACCGAACGCATGCGCGCGGTCGAAGGCTTCCTGCGTCGGCGCATCGCGTCCGCGCAGCAGATCGCGTTCCAGACCGACGAGAACACCGGCGAGATCTCGCAGTTCATCGGCGAACCGCAGCGCCTGCGCTTCGTCGCCGATCTGCCGAATTATCTCGGGCAGGGCGGGCCGCATCTACACGACATCGCGGTCGACGAGGTGCGCGGTGCCCAACGTCTGACGGTCGCCTTCGGCATGGTGATGACCGGCCGCACGATCGAACCGCCGAGTCCGCGCCCGCCCGAGCCGCTGGTCGACGATCTGGTCGAGCTGCGCATGCGTTATCGCGGCTTCGACGACGCCGGCGCACTCGGCGAGTGGCAGGAGCGCTGGGGCCCGGCCGCGCTGCCGTTGCAGGTCGAGGTGCAGATCGAGACCGAGCGTGACGGCGCCTGGCCGACACTCGTCGTCACGCTGCCACAGGGCACCGGGCAGGCCGCGCCGGTGGCGATGCCATGAACGCGCGCACGCATCGCGGGGCGGCGCTGCTGCTGGTGCTGTGGCTGATCACGCTGCTGGCGGCGCTGGTCGGGGCGTTCGCGCTGACCGCGCGCATCGAACAGCAGCAGGGCCGCGTGCTCAGCCGCGGCGTTGCCGGCGACCAGGCCGCGCGCGCGGGCCTGGAATACGCATTGACCCGGCTGGCGATGGAGGACCCCGCGCTGCAGTGGCAGCCGGACGGACGTCCCTATGCCTGGCGGTTCCACGACATCGACGTGGCACTCGAGATCGTCGACGAAACCGGCAAGGTCGATCTCAATGCCGCCGACGGCCTGCTGCTCGCCGCGCTGCTGCAGACCACCGGCGCCGAGCAGAGCGTTGCGGTGCAGGTCGCTGGTGCGATCGTCGACTGGCGCGATGGCGACGATTTCGTGCAGGTCACCGGCGGCGCGGAAGCCGCGGATTACGCCAGCGCGGGGCGGCCCTACGGCGCCAAGAATGCGCCATTCGAAAGCGTCGCCGAGGTCGAGCAGGTGCTCGGCATGACGCCCGAGCTGTACGAGGCGGTCGCGCCGTATCTGACGATCTACAGCCGCCTGCCGTCGCCCGATCCGCAGTTCGCCGCCGCGCCGGTGCTGCAGGCGATGGGGGTCGACGCCGATCCGATCCTCGCGGCCCGCGACGCGACCGTTGCGCAACTCGCCGGTGCACTGCTGGGCAGTGGCAGCGGCACGTATAGTATCGAGAGCCAGGCGCGGCTTCCGGAGGGGCGGACCGCGCGGCTGCGGGCAGTCGTCAGAACCGGCGCTGGCGCCGTACCGGGCACGGCCTACACCGTGCTGCGTTGGGAGGAAGGAGCGTCACCACGATGATGTCCGCGACACCCGCAACTCCGGGCGAGACCGTGCCCGGCCGCCGCGCCTGGCGCCTGGACGGCCGCACGTCGGCGCGTGCCAGGACGTTCCTGTCGTGGTGGGGCGCGTCGCTGTCGGCGTGGCTGCCGGCGCGCGTGCGCGAACTGTTCGGCCTCGCCAGCCGTCGCCTGCTGCTGGTCGGCGACGGCGGCGACATCGTCCTGCGCCTGCAGGACGCCGACGGCGTGCGCGACCTCGCGCACGTGCCGCGCGCCTCGTTCGACGACACCGATGGCGATCCGCTGGCCGCGCTGCTCGCGCCGCGCACGATCGATCTGCCGCGCTGGCTGCTGCTGCCCGCACGCACCGGCCTGCGTCGGCGCCTGACGCTGCCCGAAGCCGCCGGCGATCGGCTGCACGATGTACTGGGGTTCGAGATCGACCGGCAGACGCCGTTCGCCGCCGCCGATGTGCGTTACGACCATCGCGTGCTCGGCCGGCGCGGCGATGGCCAGATCGACGTGGAACTGGTGGTGGTGCCGCGCACCGCGATCGACGCGCAACTCGCCGCCCTCGGCCCGCTGGCGCCGATGCTGGCCGGTATCGATCTCGCCGGCGACGCCGGCCCGTTGGGCGTCAACCTGATCGACGACGCGCGTCGTCGGCGACGCGAGGATCCACAGCGTCGCGTGCAGGTGATGCTCCTCGCGATCGCGGTGCTGCTGACCGCGTTCGGCCTGTGGCAGATGCGCGAGAACCGCAGCGCCGCCGCCGATGCACTCGAAGCACGCGTCGCCGCCGAAGCCACCCGTGCGCGCGCGGCATCCGCGCAGCGCCAGCAACTGACCGATCTGCGCGAAGGCATGGCCTTCCTGCAGGCGCAGCGCGCCGCGCGGCCGCTGACGGTCGCGGTGCTCGATGAACTCGCGCGCCGGCTGCCGGATTCCACGTCGCTGGAGAAGGCCGCGATCGAGGGCGACCGTGTGCTGCTGATCGGCCTGAGCACCGAAGCCTCGGCGCTGGTCGGACAGCTGTCGGGCTCCACGCTGTGGCGCGCACCCGCGCTCGCCGGCGCGCTACAGAATGATCCGCGCACGCGCTCCGACCGTTTCACCCTGACCGCCGAACTCGTACCGCCCGCGACTGCGCCGGCGTCCACGTCCACTCCACCACAGGAGCCCGTGCGTGCGGACGATGCCCGATAGGCCCGTGTCGGCCCGCGACCGCTGGCTGGCGCTCGCGCTGCTGCTGGGCGTGCTGTTGCTGGGATACCTGCTGCTGATCCATCCGTGGTGGACCCAGCCCATGCGCGAACTCGGCACGCGTATCGACACGCTGCAGGAACGCGAGCTGCGCATCCGCCGTGAACTCGAGCAGGCGCCGCAGGTGCGCGCCGAACTCGAACGCGCGCGCGCGTCGATGGACGACACGCCCGGCTTCATGCCGCAGGCCGGCGTGGAACTCGCGACCGCGGCGCTGGTGCAGCGGCTGGAGAGCGCCGTGCTCGAGGCGAGCCCCGGCAATCGCAGCTGCGCGATCAGCAACCGCTCGCCGATCGCCGGCCAGCGCAGCGACAAGTACCCGCGCGCGACCGTGCAGGTGCGCCTGCGCTGCGGCAATGCCGAGCTGGCGGCGGTGCTGCACTCGCTGGAGACCGGCACGCCGCGGCTGTTCATCGACAACCTCAACATCCTCAGCCAGCGGCACACGCTCGCGGCCGGTGCGACCAGTGGCGGTGTCGACGTGAGTTTCGATCTGTCCGGCTACGTGCTGCCGGCGCCCGGTGCGACGCCGGCGGCCAATGCCGCCGCGCGTGCACGCCCGGCCGCCGCCAACGGAGGCGCCGATGCGGATTGATGCCACCAACGCGCGCACCTGGCTGGTCGCCGCGGTCGGCGGCTGGGCGCTGCTGTTCGCGCTGCTGTCGCTGGCCGGACTCGGCAGCCGCATCGGCACGCTGGAGGACGACGGCGTGGTCGCCGCGCCGATCGGCCCCGCGCCCGGCGACGCCGCGCCCGCACCGCCGCTGTCGAGCTTCGACGAAGTCGCCGCGCGGCCGCTGTTCTCCGGCGACCGCCGTCCGCATCCCTTCTTCATCGATCCGCAGGACGAAGGCGAGGGGGCCGGCACGGGCTTCGACTACGTGCTGACCAGCGTGCTGCGCACGCCCGACTTCGCGATGGCGATCCTGCAGCCCAATGGCGGCGGCGAATCGATCCGGCTCAAGGTCGGCGAAGGTCCGCCTGAGGCCTCGAACTGGCTGCTCGATTCGGTGGATGCCCGCAGCGTGGTGTTCACCACGCCCGAAGGCCCGCGCACGCTGGAACTGCGCGTGTTCGACGGCAATGGCGGACAGCCGCCGACACCGATGACGCCGACACCGCCGCCGGATGGTCAATCGCCGGCGCAGGCCGCCTCGCGCCCGCCGCCCCCGGCCACCGGCAGTCCGGGCGCCACGACAGGACGTGCCACCGCATCGGCCCGCGCCTCGGAGCTTGGCGGCAACGGACAGCCACGCGGCGCGGCTGCGCCGCAGACGACGCCCGTCGACGCGAGCGGCGGTGTCACGCCGGAAGCCGCGCCGGCCGCCGGCCCGTCCGAGGCCCAGGTCGAAGCGATCCGTCGCCGGATCGAAGAACGGCGCGCACGTCTGCGCCAGCAGCAACAGCAACCCAATTCCGCCCAGGACTAGACTCCCGTCGATGAAGCCTTCCCAGACGCCAGCCTTCCATCTCCGGGCGATCGCCCTCGGTACCGGCATCGCACTGCTCGCCGGCTGCGCCACCGCGCCGACCGCGTCGATGCGCCGCGATGCCGACCTGCGCCAGGGTGCGGAGGCGGGCACCTCCTCCGCCGACACCGCATCGGCGACGGGCGTACGCACCCAGCCCCTGCTCGGCGATGACGAACGTCCGCAGCCGCAGATCCGCCGCGGCAGCGGCACCGTGCTCAACCAGCGCGCCGCGTCCGCCGCGCCGCCCACGCTGGGCGCGACCAGCGGGCAGGCCTCGTTCAATTTCGAAGGCGAATCGGTGCACGCCGTCGCCAAGGCGATCCTCGGCGACATGCTCGGCCAGAACTACGTCATCGCGCCGGAAGTGCAGGGCACGGTGACCCTGGCGACGCCGCAGCCGGTGAGCGCGGCGCAGGCGCTGAGCCTGCTGGAGATGGTGCTGGGCTGGAACAACGCCCGCATGATCTACAGCGACGGTCGCTACAACATCGTCGCCGCCGACACCGCGCTCGCCACCGGCACCGTCGCGCCGCGCACCGGCAGCACCGGCGCCGCGCGCGGTTTCGAGGTCCGCACCGTGCCGCTGCGCTACATCTCCGCGACCGAAATGGAGAAGGTGCTCGAGCCGTATGCGCGGCCGAACGCGATCGTCTCCGCCGACAACGCGCGCAACGTCATTACGATTTCCGGCAGCCGCTCCGAACTCGACAACTACCTGCGCACGATCGAGATCTTCGATGTCGACTGGCTGTCGGGCATGTCGGTCGGCGTGTTCCCGCTGCAGTCGGGCAAGGCCACCCAGGTCGTCGCCGATCTGGAAAAGGTGTTCGGCCAGGACAGCGAATCGCCGGTCTCGGGTATGTTCCGCTTCATGCCGCTGGAGGGCGCGAACGCGGTGCTGGTGATCACCCCGCAGGCCGATTACCTCGGCGAGATCCAGCAGTGGCTCGAGCGCATCGACAACGCGGGCCAGGACCCGAAGCTGTTCTCCTACGAACTCAAGTTCATCAAGGCTCGCGAACTCGCGCAGCGCCTGTCGGAAGTCTTCGGCGGCGGCAGCGGCAGCAGTGGCGGCCAGGATGCGGCGTCGCTGATGCCGGGCTTGACCGGCAACACCCTGCGCACCGGCGGCACGGATGGTTCGTCCGGTCTGGACAGCGGCAGTGGCAGCGGTTCCGGGCTCGGCAGCAACAATCGCGGTGGCGGCTCGGGCATGGGCCGCGGTGGCAGTGGTGGTGGAAGCGCCAATATCGGCCAGATGCAACTCAGTGAGCAGCAGGACGGGCCGAGCAGCGTGACGCTGGAAGTCGAAGGCGATCGCGTCGGGGTGTCCGCAGTCGACGAAACGAACACGCTGCTGGTGCGGACGACGCCCGCTGCTTGGCGCTCGATCCGCGATGTGGTCGAACGGCTCGACGTGATGCCGGCGCAGGTGCATATCGAGGCGCAGGTGGTGGAGGTCGCGCTGACCGGCGCGCTGGAATACGGCGTCAACTGGTTCATCGAGAAGGGCATGACCGACAACGGCTTCGGCCCGTTCGGTCCGCCAGGTGCAGGGCAGGGTCTCGCGGGGCCGACCAGCTGGAGCACCCTCGGTGCGAGCATCGGCGGTGTCTCGGGTTCGGGGCTCGCATGGTCGCTGGTCAAGAACGACGCGGCGGCAGTGATCCGCGCGCTGGATGAAGTGACGGACGTGCAGATCCTGCAGTCGCCATCGGTGTTCGTGCGCAACAACGCCATGGCGGAGTTCAATGTCGGCGCGAGCATTCCGATCTCGTCGAGCAGCGTGAATCCGATTCTCGGGGACAGCCAGTACACGCAGGTCCAGTACATCGAGACCGGCACGATCCTCAAGGTGCGGCCGCGCGTCACCCGCGACGGCATGGTCTTCCTCGACATCGTGCAGGAAGTGAGTTCGCCGCAGCCGCAGAACACTGCCGATTCGCAGGGCAACGTGCGCATCGACACACGCCGGCTCAAGACCGAGGCTGCGGTGCAGGCGGGCGATACGGTGATGCTGGCCGGACTGATCAGTGACCAGGTCGGCCGCACCTCGGGTGGCCTGCCGGGCCTGAGCCGTATCCCGGTGATCGGCAGTCTGTTCGGCTCGCAGACATCGCGCACCGAACGCAGCGAAGTCATCGTGTTGCTGACGCCGACCATCGTGCGCAATCCGCTCGAGGCGCGTCAGCTGACCGACGAATACGGGCGCCGTTTCCGCGCGCTGCAGCCGCTGCAGCGTCCGCAGGACTAAGGGCCGCGATGCGCGGAGATGCTGCGCATGCCTGAGTTGCCGGTGATCCTGCTGCCGGTCGGGCACGACGACGACGCGCTCGACGCGTGCCTGGCCGCGCTCGATGCCGGCACGCCGGCGGGCACGCGGATCTGGCTGGCCGACGATGCGCGCATCGGGCCGCGTGGCGCGGAGATCGTGCAGCGCTGGCTCGCCCGCACGCCGCTGCAGGCCGATTACACCTGCCGCCAGCGTTCGATCGGCGAGGTCGCGCACCTCGACGACGTGCTGCGCGCCTGCGGCGATGCCGACGTCGTCGTGCTCGCACCCGATGCGATTCCCGCGCCAGGCTGGGCCAACGCGCTCGCGGCCTGCTTCGCGCGCGATGCCTCGATCGCGACCGCGACGCCGTGGTGCAACGCCGGCGAGTCCGCGGCCTGGCCGCGGATCGGCGAGATCAATCCGGTGCCCGATGCGCCCGCGCGTCTCGCGCGTGCCTGCCAAGCGCTGCCGCCGCTGTATCCCGAACTGCCGGCTGCGATCGGCCACGCGGTGCTGCTGCGCGGCAATGCGCGGCGCAAGGCCGGCGGTCTCGATGCGTCGAGCTACCGCTCCTGGTACGCCGCCCTGATCGACCTGTCGCTGCGCATGGCCGGCCTGGGCTGGCGCAATGCGCTGTGCGAGACCGCATTTGTCGCGCGCGGCGGCGAAGGCGGGCCGGCCGACGGCGACATGGATGCGCTCGCGGTGCGCTGGCCGGCGTGGCATTCGCGGCTGGCGACCTTCCTGATGCAGGACCCGCTGTACGCGACGCGCGTCGCGCTGCAGCGCGGCTTCGATGCGCTGGAGAACGCGCCGGCGCAGCAGCAACTGTTCGATGCGGACGACGTGGCTGATGCGGTCGATGACGCATCACCGGTTGCCGTGTCCCACCCGGGCGACGACGGCACCACACACGCTGCACCCGGCGCAGCGGACAATGTCGCGTCCACCGAAGACACGCTGCCAAAGTGACCGCTGCACACTCCGCCACGTCCGACATCGTTGCCGTCGTCGTCACCCATCGCAGCGGCAGCACGATCGACGCCTGTCTGACGCGCCTGCGTGCGGCCGACCGCGTCGCGCAGGTCCGCGTGGTGGACAACGCATCCGACGACACCACGCTGGCCATCGTGCAGCGGCACGCCTCGCTCGATCCGCGCGTGCACTTCATCGGCAATCCCGACAATCCCGGCTTCGCCGTCGCCTGCAACCAGGGCGCGCGCGACGGGGACGCGCCGTGGATCGCGTTCGTCAATCCGGATTGTCTGGTCGATGTCGAGACGCTCGCGCGCCTGCGTTCGCACGCCGATGCGCTGGCCGCGCCATGCCTGCTGGGCACCGAACTCGTCGGCGAGGACGGCGCGCGCGATCCCGCCGCGCGCCGTCGCGATCCGGACTTCGTCGCGATGCTGCGCGACCCGCAGGCGCGCGTGCTCGCGGTTCCACGCGATGCCACGCAGCCGCTGCAGCGATTACAGGCGGTCTCCGGCGCGCTGATGCTGCTGCCGCGCACGCTGTTCGACCGCATCGACGGTTTCGATACCGGCTACCGGCTGCATGCCGAAGACCTGGACCTGTGCAGGCGCGCGCGGGAGGCGGGCGCGGTGGTCGCGGTGGCCAACGACATCGCCGTGCTGCACGTGCGCGGCGTGTCCAGCCGCTCGCGGCCGGTGTTCGTCGAATGGCACAAGCATCGCGGGTTGTGGCGGTACTTCCGGCGTTTCGAAGCCGCGCATCGCAGCTGGCCGCAGCGCATCGCGGTGTGGGCGATGATCTGGGCGCGCTTCCCGGTCGCGCTGCTGCGCCGCGCCGCGCAGGCGGCAGGCTGACCGATGGCCGCGATCGCCTCCCTGCTCGACACCGATCTCTACAAGTTCACGATGATGCAGGCGGTGCTGCACCAGCATCCCGGCGCGGTCGTGCAGTACCGCTTCAAGTGCCGCACGCCCGGCATCGATCTGGCGCAGTGCATCGAAGAAATCGATGCGGAGATCGATGCGCTGTGCGCGCTGCGCTTCACTGCCGACGAGCTGGCCTACGTGCGCGCGCTGCGGTTCGTGAAGCCGGACTTCGCCGACTTCCTCGGCCTGTTCCATCTCGACCGCAAGTACATCGATCTGCGGGCCTCCACCGATGTGCCGGGCGAGATCGCGCTCGACATCACCGGCCCGTGGCTGCACACGATCCTGTTCGAGGTGCCGCTGCTGGCGATCATCAACGAGGTCTGGTTCCGCAACACCACGCAGGCCGATTTCGCCGAGGGCGAGCGGCGTCTGCAGGCCAAGGCCGCGCTGCTGCGCGACGTCGCCGGTTACGAGGATTGCCGGATCGCCGACTACGGCACGCGCCGCCGCTATTCGCAGCACTGGCACGGGCACATGCTGCCGCTGCTGCGCGATGCGCTGGGCGACCAGTTCGTTGGTACCAGCAACGTCCACTTCGCGCGCATCCATGGCATGACGCCGCACGGCACGATGGCGCACGAGTACCTGCAGGCGTTCCAGGCGCTGGGGCCGCGGCTGCGCGATTCGCAGGTCGTGGCACTGGATTCGTGGGCGCATGAATACCGCGGCGATCTCGGCATCGCGTTGTCGGATGTCGTCGGGCTGGATCCATTCCTGCGCGATTTCGACATGTACTTCTGCAAGCTCTTCGACGGCGTGCGCCACGACTCGGGCGATCCCTTCGTCTGGGGCGACCGGATGCTCGCGCACTTCGCCGACAACCGCGTCGATCCGTCGAGCAAGATCCTGGTCTTCAGCGACGGCCTCGACATCGACAAGGTCAAACGCCTGCACGCCTACTTCCGCGGCCGCTGCAAACTGGCCTTCGGCGTCGGCACGCATCTGACCAATGATCTCGGGCCGACGCCGCTCAGCATCGTCATCAAGATGGTCCGCTGCAACGGTCAGCCCGTGGCCAAGCTCAGCGATTCGCCCGGCAAGAGCATGTGCGATGACCCGGGCTATCTGACCTATCTGCGCCAGGTGTTCGGACTGCCGGCCGACACAGCGGCCTGATCATCGCGCACGAAACCCGCGCGGGTTTCATCGGGATGACATGGGGCTGCGATGGAATACGCGGTTGCGGCGTACCGCGCCGTGTTCCTCCATCGTCCGGATTCTGCATGACCCTCCACCCTGCTTCTTCCCGGCACGCGCGCCGCGCGTCCTGTTCTCTCCTGTTGCTGGCCCTGATGGGCACCGCCTCGGCCACCGATCGCGACGATGGCCGCGCCTGGCGCGCCGGCGATCATCACGTCCACAGCGAGTGGAGTGTCGACTGGGACACGTCCACCTCACCGCCGACGCCGATCCGCGGCGGCGATTCGCCGTACTCGCGTACGCGCAATGCCGAGGAAGCACGTCGGCACGGTCTGGTGTGGATGGTGCACACCGATCACGGCGGCCCGAACCATTCGGCGGTGACGCACGACTCGGCGTGGCCGGCGCTGCAGCAGGCGCGCAACGATGTGCCGGAGGTCCTGCAGTTCCACGGCATGGAGTTCGACGTTCCGGCCGGCGAACACGCCTCGCTGATCATGGCGCCAGGCGCGCACGAGAACACGATGCTGGTCGACCTGGAGCGGCGTTTCAGCCGCCGCGAAGTGGACGACGACGCGCGCGACACGCCGGAGGCGATGCTCGCCGCGCTGCGCCACATGCAGGCGCAGCAGCCGCAGCCGCTGATGTTCGTCAATCATCCCGCGCGCACCGCGACCGGGATCGGCGTCTGGGGCAAGGTCGATCCGCAGGAACTGCGCACCTGGCAGGACGCGGCGCCGGACGTCCTCGTCGGCATGGAAGGCGCGCCCGGCCATCAAGCCGACCGCCGCCATCGCGGGCTGTACCGCAACGATGCGGCGAAGACCTGGGGCGGCTTCGACCAGATGACAGCGCAACTCGGCGGCGTGTGGGACACGCTGCTCGCCGAGGGCCGACGTTTCTGGATCACCTCGACGTCGGATTCGCATCGCAACATCGACATGGGCGGCGCGGACTTCTGGCCGGGGCAGTACAGCAAGACCTACGTGCTGGCGCGCCACGACGGCGCGGACATCTTCGACGGCCTGCGCCAGGGCCGCATGTTCGCGGTGACCGGCGACCTGATCGACACGCTCGACCTGCAGGTCGACACCGATGGCACGGCGCCGGCCACGATGGGCGGCACGTTGCAGGCCGCTGCCGGTGCGCAGATGACGGTGCGCGTGTCGGTCACGGTGCCGGACGGCGCCAATTTCAACGGCGACCGCAATGCGATCGACCACATCGACGTGATCGCCGGACAGGCGTCCGCCGACGGCACGCTGGACATGAGCGTCCACACTGTGCGCGCCGCGCAGTGGCAGCAGACCGGCAACCGCATCGCATTCGATCTCACGTTGCCGGCGCCGGAAACACGTGGGTTCGTGCGCGTGCGCGGCACGTCGAACGCGCAGATCGAGCCGACGCCGGACGCCGCCGGCGAGGATCCGTGGCAGGACCTGTGGTTCTACTCGAATCCGGTGTTTATCGAGGTTGCGCGCTGAGGCTTTTGGCGCAAGCCAACGAAACCAGAAGATGGGGCACCTCTCCCTCTGGGAGAGGTCGGCGCGCGGAGCGCGTCGGGTGAGGGCAGGACATCACAGAAGGTCTCCACCGCACGCGCAAGATAAAGCCGCCCTCACCCCAACCCCTCTCCCCGGGGGAGAGGGGCTCTGACCTGCAGGTTCGTCTGGAGCTTGTGCGCGCTCAACGAAACCGGTTGATCGCATCCCGCAACGTGCGCGCCTCGCGCGCCGCCGCGTCCGCGTAGTCGTCGCCGTTCGACGCGTAGAGGATCGCGCGTGAGGAACTGACCATCAGGCCGGTGCCGTCGGCGGTCTTCGCGTGCGTGACCACCGCTTCGACATCGCCGCCCTGCGCGCCGACGCCCGGCACCAGGAACGGCATGTCGCCGACGATCGCGCGGACTTCGCGCAACTGTTCGGGCCAGGTCGCACCGACGACCAGCGAGACGTTGCCGTGGACGTTCCAGTCCCGCGCGATGGTCTCGGCGACGTGCTGGTACAGCGGACGCGTGGCGCCGGCATGCGCGACCGGCAGGTCCTGCAGATCGGCCGCGCCCGGATTCGAGGTGCGGCACAGGATCACGACGCCCTTGTCGCTGCGGTCGAGGAAAGGCTGCACCGAATCGCGACCGAGGTAGGGATTCACCGTCACCGCATCGGCGTCGAAACGCGCGAAGGCCTCGGCGACGTAGCGCTGTGCGGTGCTGCCGATGTCGCCGCGCTTGGCATCGAGGATCACCGGCACGCCCGGGTGCGCAACATGCAGATGCGCGATCAGTCGCTGCAGCGCGTCTTCGGCGCCCAGTGCGGCGAAGTGCGCGATCTGCGGCTTGAACGCGCAGGCGTACTCGGCGGTCGCATCGGCGATGTCGCGGCAGAACGCGAATACCGCGTCGGCATCAGCGGCGAATCGTGCGGGAAACTTCGCCGGCTCGGGGTCGAGGCCGACGCAGACGAGCGTGTCGGCGGACTGCCAGCGCGCACGCAGCGCCTGCATGAAGGTGTGCGTCATGGAACGGCTCTCAGGTGACGATGATCGGCGCGCCGTGGGTGACGACGACCGTGTGTTCGAACTGCGCCCCGAAGCCCTTGGGGCAGATCAGCGACCAGCCGTCGTCCAGGTCTTCGGTGCGCGTGGCGTGGGTCGCGAGGAACGGCTCGACCGTGATCACCATGCCGTCGTGCAGGCGGCGGGTGTCGCGGGGATCAAAATAGCCGGGAATCGAACCGGGCGATTCGTGCAGTGCCCGGCCGACGCCGTGGCTCTGCAGGTTGCGGATGATGCGGAAACCGCGGCGCGCGGCAACGGTTTCGATGGTGCGGCCGATGCTGGAGAGCAGTTCGCCCGCACGCAGCTGGGCGATGGCGGCATCGCGCGCTTCGCGCGTCGCATCGAGCAGACGCTGCTGCGCGGCGCTCGCGGTGCCGACGACGAAGCTCGCGCCGGTGTCGGCGAAGAACCCGTCGAGCTCGGCGGAAACGTCGATGTTGACCAGATCGCCTTCTTGCAGCGGCGTCGCATTGGGGATGCCGTGCGCGACGACGCGGTTGACGCTGATGCAGGTCGCAGCCGGGAAGCCGTAGGTCAGCACCGGCGCGGACTGTGCACCGGCGTCGCGCAGCATGTCGGCGCCGATGGCGTCGAGTGCGCGCGGCGTCGTGCCGGCCAGTGCCTGCTCGCGCATCGTCGTCAGGATGCGCGCGACGAGTGCACCGGCGCGCTTGAGGCCTTCGAGTTCTGCCAAGGTCTGGATGGTCATGCGGGGCTCCCGGTTGTCTGCGCTGCCCTTACCCCAACCCCTCTCCCGCGGGGAGAGGGGCTCACGTCCGCCAGGCATCGGGTCCGCGCGTACCTGCGCGGATCCCGACCCACGACGATTACTTCAGCGCCTTGAACCGCAGACGCTTCGGACCCGCGTCGTCGCCCATGCGGCGGCGCTTGTCTTCCTCGTACTCGCGGTAGTTGCCCTGGAAGAACTCGACGTGGCTGTCGCCTTCGAACGCGATGATGTGGGTGGCGATACGGTCGAGGAACCAGCGGTCGTGCGAGATCACGAACGTGTTGCCGGGGAACTCAAGCAACGCGTCCTCGAGCGCACGCAGGGTTTCGATGTCCAGGTCGTTCGACGGTTCGTCGAGCAGCAGCACGTTGCCACCCTGCAGCAGGGTCTTGGCCATGTGCAGGCGACCGCGCTCACCACCCGACAGCGTGCCCACCAGCTTCTGCTGGTCCTGGCCCTTGAAGTTGAAGCGGCCGATGTAGGCGCGCGACTGGATCTCGATGCCGTTGATGTTGAGGATGTCGAGGCCGCCGGCGATTTCCTGGAAGACGTTGTGGTTGCCCTCCAGCGCGTCGCGGCTCTGGTCGACGTAGGACAGCTGCACGGTCGGGCCGACGACGATCTCGCCGGAATCGGGCTTCTCCTGCCCGGTGATCATCTTGAACAGCGTGGACTTGCCGGCGCCGTTGGGGCCGATGATGCCGACGATCGCGCCCGGCGGAATGATCATCGACAGATCGTCGATCAGCAGGCGGTCGCCGAACTTCTTGCTGACGTTCTTGAACTCCATCACCGAGTTGCCCAGGCGCTCGCCCGGCGGGATGAAGATCTCGTTGGTCTCGTTGCGCTTCTGGTATTCCTGCGACTGCAGCTCTTCCAGACGGCCCAGGCGCGCCTTGCCCTTGGACCGGCCGCCCTTGGCGTTCTGGCGCGACCATTCCAGTTCCTTCTGGATCGCCTTCTGGCGGGACTTCTCCTGGTTGTCTTCCTGCTTCAGGCGCTCGTCCTTCTGCACCAGCCACTCGGTGTAGTTGCCCTTCCACGGAATGCCGCGGCCGCGGTCGAGTTCGAGGATCCACTCGGCGGCGTTGTCGAGGAAGTAACGGTCATGGGTGACCGCGACGACGGTGCCGGTGTAGCGCGCGAGGAACTGCTCCAGCCACTCCACCGACTCGGCGTCGAGATGGTTGGTCGGTTCGTCGAGCAGCAGCATGTCCGGCTTCTGCAGCAGCAGGCGGCACAGCGCGACGCGGCGCTTCTCGCCGCCCGACAGGTTGCCGACCTTGGCGTCCCACGGCGGCAGGCGCAGCGCATCGGCGGCCACGTCGAGCTGGTTTTCCAGCGTGTGCGCATCGCCCGCGGCGAGGATCGCCTCCAGGCGCTCCTGTTCCTTGGCCAGCGCGTCGAAATCGGCGCCTTCCTCGGCGTAGGCGTCGTAGACCTTGTCCAGGGCGGCCTGGGCCTGCAGCACTTCGCCCACGCCTTCCTCGACCGCCTCGCGGACCGTCATCTCGGGATCGAGCTGCGGCTCCTGCGCCAGATAGCCGACCTTGGTGCCGGCCTGCGGACGGGCCTCGCCTTCGAAATCGGTGTCGACGCCGGCCATGATCTTGAGCACCGTCGACTTGCCGGCGCCGTTGAGGCCCAGCAGGCCGATCTTCGCGCCCGGGAAGAACGACAGCGAGATGTCCTTGATGATCTGCCGCTTCGGCGGGACCACCTTGGACACGCGATTCATGGTGTAGATGTATTGCGACATGGGGGCTCCGGTTGTGCCGGCCCGCGCCGGGGCCCGGTCGGGCGGCGTCGGGTGAGGAAAGGATGGCGACGATTATAACGGCTCGCGCCCGGTGAGGCCGCGTGCCGGGCGGGCCGGCGCTACAATGGCCGGCCTCGCCGTTCACTGTTCCGGAGCCCTCGATGTTCCAGCGCGCCGCCCGTCTCGAAAGCTTTGACCCCGAACTCGCCCAGGCCATCGCGAACGAGGTCCGCCGCCAGGAAGACCACGTCGAGCTGATCGCCTCGGAGAACTACTGCAGCGCGCTGGTCATGGAGGCGCAGGGCAGCCAGCTGACCAACAAGTACGCCGAAGGCTATCCGGGCAAGCGCTATTACGGCGGCTGCGAGTACGTCGACATCGCCGAGCAGCTCGCGATCGACCGTCTCAAGCAGCTGTTCGATGCCGATTACGCGAACGTGCAGCCGCACTCGGGCTCGCAGGCCAACCAGGCCGTCTACTTCGCGCTGCTGCAGCCGGGCGACACGATCCTGGGCATGTCGCTGGCGCACGGCGGTCATCTGACCCACGGCGCCAAGGTCAATGCATCGGGCAAGCTTTTCAACGCGGTGCAGTACGGCGTCGACGACGCCGGCCTGATCGATTACGACGAGGTCGAGCGCCTTGCGGTCGAACACAAGCCGAAGATGGTCGTCGCCGGCTTCTCCGCGTATTCGCAGATCGTCGACTGGGCGCGCTTCCGCGCCATCGCCGACAAGGTGGGCGCATACCTGTTCGTCGACATGGCGCACGTCGCCGGCCTCGTCGCGGCGGGCGTGTACCCGACGCCGGTGCCGCACGCGCACGTGGTCACCTCGACCACGCACAAGACCCTGCGCGGTCCGCGCGGCGGCATCATCGTGTCCAGCCAGCAGGGAGCCGGCGAGCAGTTCGACGAGATCGCCAAGAAGCTGCAGTCGATCGTGTTCCCCGGCATCCAGGGCGGCCCGCTGATGCACGTGATCGCCGGCAAGGCGGTCGCGTTCAAGGAAGCGCTGGAGCCCGCGTTCAAGACCTACCAGCAGCAGGTTGTCAAGAATGCGCAGGCGATGGCCAAGGTCATCATCGAGCGCGGCTACAAGATCGTCTCGGGCGGCACCGAGAACCATCTGATGCTGGTCGACATGATCGGCAAGGACGTCAGCGGCAAGGACGCGGAAGAAGCCCTCGGCCGCGCCCACATCACCGTCAACAAGAACTCGGTGCCCAACGATCCGCGCAAGCCCTTCGTGACCTCGGGCCTGCGCCTGGGCACGCCGGCGGTGACCACGCGTGGTTACGTCGAGCAGGACTGCACCGATCTCGCCCACTGGATCTGCGACGTGCTCGATGCACCGAAGGACGAGGCCGTCATCGCCACCGTGCGCGACAAGGTCGCCGCGCAGTGCGCGAAGTATCCGGTGTACGTTTAGTCGAATGAGTTGGTCTGGCGACAAGACGGGCGATGTCTACAGGCTCCTTTCCATTGTGGTCGGGGCCTTCGCGCCCCTGAGCATCCTCACAGCGCTGTTCGGCTTCCTGGCGTTCGGTGCCAGCTTTGTCTTGGCCCTGAACGATTTCGGTGATTTCGATACATGGTTCTTCGCCGCGCTGGTGACAGTCTGGCCGCTTGCCGGCTTGGTCGGCATCGCCAGCTGGGCATATCTCTCGCTTCGATTCTGGCGGGGGAATTCCAGTTATCTGCGGCGTGCGCATGGGCTGTGGTGGGTGGGGCTCGCACTAGGTGTGCTCGCGGTGGCGCCTCTTGCGGTCATGAGTTGGGCGGGGCTCGTCCAGCAGTTGCGAATCGGCCCTCCGACCCTCATTTTTTTGCCATCCCTCGCGGCGCGGATCGCCACGCTGGATGGCCTTTTGCTCGCATCAGCGTTCCTGGTACACCTTCGCCTGCGAGCGATGGCACCGGCGTTGGATAGCGATGCACCCCAGCCTGACGGTGCAGGTGGTCCGGGGTATGCAGACGCCACCCTTCAAGAGCTGATGCAACGAGAAGCGGTCCGATAGATGCATTGCCCTTTCTGCCAGCACACCGACACCCGCGTGATCGATTCGCGCGTGTCCGAGGACGGCGCGACGATCCGTCGCCGCCGCGAGTGCGAAGCGTGCGGGGAACGTTTCAGCACGCTGGAGACGATCGAGCTCAAGCTGCCGACGATCATCAAGGGCGACGGGCGGCGTGAGCCGTTCGATGCGCGCAAGCTGCGCCTGAGCATGGACCGCGCGCTGCACAAGCGCCCGGTGTCGGAAGAGCAGATCGAAGCGACGGTGCGTGCGGTCGTGCATCACCTGCGCATGACCGCCGAACGCGAGGTGTCCTCGCGCCGGGTCGGCGAGTTCGTCATCGCTGAACTGCGCAAGCTCGACCACGTCGGCTTCGTGCGGTTCGCGTCGGTGTACCGCTCGTTCGAGGACGTCGCCGATTTCCGCGAGGAGCTCGACCGGCTCGAACGTGATCTGCCGGGCGATGGCCAGCTGCCGTTGCTCGAAGGCGAGACGGCGCCGGCCGGCAAGGGCCCGCGCAGGCGCTGAGTAGCGGCATCGGGCGCGAGGTGATCTTGCTGCACGCGGACGCTGTCCAGGCGTCCTTCCCGATCGTGATCGAACACGTTGTCTGGAGAATTCCATGTCCGACTTCACCGCCGACGACCACCGTTTCATGGCGCAGGCGCTGCGCCTCGCCGAGCGCGGCGCCTGGACCACGCGTCCCAATCCGATGGTCGGTTGTGTGCTCGTTGCCGGCGGCGAAGTCGTCGGCGAAGGTTTCCACGTGCAGAAAGGCGGCCCGCACGCGGAAGTGGTCGCGCTGCAGGCGGCCGGCGACCGTGCGCGCGGCGCGACGGCGTACGTGACCCTGGAGCCCTGCGCGCATACCGGCAGCACCGGGCCGTGTGCCGACGCGCTGATCGCGGCCGGGGTGTCGCGGGTGGTCGCCGCGATGCGGGATCCGTTCCCGCAGGTCGACGGCGCCGGCTTCGATCGGCTGCGCGCGGCGGGTATCGAGGTCGAATCCGGCCTGATGGAAACGCAGGCGCGTGCGCTCAATCGCGGCTTCCTGTCGCGCATCGAGCGCGGTCGGCCGTGGCTGCGGATCAAGCTCGCCTGCAGCATCGACGGACGCACGGCGATGGCGAACGGCGATTCGAAATGGATCAGCGGCGAAGCCTCGCGCGCGGACGTGATGCGCTGGCGCGCGCGCGCAGGCGCGCTGATGACCGGCAGCGGCACGGTGCTGGCCGACGATCCGCAGTTGACCGTGCGTCTCGAAGAAAGCGCGCCGGTCGCGACACCGCTGCGCGTGGTGCTCGACGCGGGTCTGGCGACGATCGCGCGCGGTAACGTCCGCGATGGCGCGGCGCCCACGCTTTACGTGCATGCGCACGACACCAAGGTCCCGCATGGCTTCGATGCACCGCGTGTCTCGATGCCACGCGGCGCCGACGGCCAGCTCGACCTGCACGCGGTGCTGGCGGCGCTCGGCGAGGGCGGCATCAACGAGGTCCAGGTCGAAGCAGGCGCGACGCTCTCGGGCGCGTTCCTGCGCGCGGGCCTCGTCGACGAACTGCTGCTCTACGTCGCCCCGGTGCTGCTGGGTGAGCGGGGCCGTCCGCTGTTCGACGGCCTGGGCATCGACACGATGGCGCAGCGTCTGCATCTGCAGACGATCGAGACGCGCCGGATCGGCGATGACCTGCGTCTGTTGCTGCGGTCTAGGTCCGCTTTGTAATGCGGTGAATGTCCGCTTGCCGGGTGAGCTGACGCGTCCGTTTCTGGCTTAGCTATCGACCAGGACGGGCCCCGAAGGGCCCGTTCCGTGACAACAGCGGGATTGGATCAGAAGCTCGCGCGCACACCCACCTGGAACTGGGTCGTATCGCTGTACTTCTCGACTTCGCCGACCAGACCCCACATGCGGGTCAGGTTGATCTGGCCACCGAGCACACCGAAGAAGTTGTCGTCCAGATCCTCGCCATCCGCATAGCCTGCCTTGATCCACGCTTCGGTCTTCGGCGACGGCTTGCCGCGCAGGCCGGCGGTACCGCGCCACAGGTTGACGTGGTCGCGGATGGTCTCGCGAGACGTTCCGATACGCAGATCGGATTCCACGCCCAGGCGCACGTAGGCGATGTCGGCGGTGAAGTCGAGGCGATCGGCGACGTCCATGCGATAGCCGATGCCGATCTCCACCTCGTCGACGGTCAATTCCGCATCGATGGTGGAAGCGCGCCAGGTCTTGCTGACCTCCGAGTAGCCGCCGAACACATAGGCCGTCGGAGCGATCGCAAGCGAGCCGCGGACGTAACCGCCATCGCCCTTGTCGAGGAAATCGTCTTCGATCTGCAGCTGGGTCCAGCCGGCTTCAACGAAGGTGTAGCTGGGCATGTCGGCTGCACTGGCAGCGCACGGCAGTGCGGCCAGCAAGCTGGCGAGAAGGATGTTCCGCATTGAGAAATGTCTCCGGTGAATGAAATCCATGTCACCCGGCCATTGCGGCGGGGCAGAGGCGACGTACTTGTCGCGGCGCGGATTCTAACGTTTTCCTCACGATGCGCCAGATGGTGCAAAGTTGACCCATCTGTGCAATGAAGCGTCTCGGGCTCGCGGGCAGCCGTGCAACGGCGCGCTGCTAGAATGCGCAGGCCGGCCTTGCCGGCAACACACAATCGAATGTCTTCGGGGCGGGGTGGAAGTCCCCACCGGCGGTAGGCGCGGCGACGCGCGAGCCCGCGAGCGCTGCCGGCACATGCCGGCGGGTCAGCAGATCCGGTCGAACTCCGGAGCCGACGGTCAGAGTCCGGATGCGAGAAGACGACCTCATGCGTGGCCGATCGGCCGCGCACGCCGTCGCGTCCCGGACCGTTCCCTTTCGGCTTGACCGTGCGGGCGTGCCCCGTGCGGACGGAGGCAGCGACATGTTCACCGGACTGATCGAGGGCGTCGGACGCCTGGTTTCCACCGAGTCGCGTGGCGGCGACGCGCGGCTGCGCATCGCGGTCGGCACGCTGCCCTTCGACGGCGTGGCGATGGGCGAAAGCATCGCGGTCAATGGCGTCTGCCTGACCGTGGTCGCGTTCGACGACGCGCATTTCGAGGCCGATGCCTCGACCGAAACCCTCTCGCTGACCACGCTCGGCGTGCTGGCGCCGGGCCGCGCGGTGAATCTGGAGCGTGCGATGCGCCCGACCGATCGGCTCGGCGGCCATATGGTCAGCGGCCATGTCGACGGCGTCGGCAGCGTCGCGTCGGTGCACGACGATGCACGCGCGCAGCGCTGGCGCTTCGATGCGCCGGCCGCGCTGCTCAAGTACATCGCGCACAAGGGTTCGATCTGCGTCGACGGGGTCAGCCTGACGGTCAACGCCGTCGATGCGAGCGGCTTCGAGGTCGCGCTGGTGCCGCACACCGTTGCGCATACCGCGTTCGGCAGCACGCCCGTTGGCGAGGCGGTGAACCTGGAAGTGGATCTGGTCGCGCGCTACGTCGAGCGCCTGCTCAGCGCGGGCGTCGTCCCGGCGGGAGCTGCGGCATGAATTTCGCACCCGTTCCCGAACTGCTGGAAGAGATCCGCCAGGGCCGCATGGTCGTCATCGTCGACGACGAGGACCGCGAGAACGAAGGCGACCTGATCATGGCCGCCGAGCTGGTCAAGCCGTCGGACATCAACTTCATGGTCACCCACGGTCGCGGCCTGGTGTGCCTGCCGGTGACGCCGAGCCGCGCCGCGCAGCTGGGCCTGGCGCCGATGGTCCGCGCGAACACCGCGCAGTTCCAGACCAACTTCACCGTCAGCATCGAGGCCGCCGAAGGCGTCACCACCGGCATCTCGGCGCACGACCGCGCGCACACGATCCGCACCGCGGTGAAGGCGAACGCGAAGCCCGAGGATCTGCACCAGCCCGGCCACATCTTCCCGCTGGTCGCCCAGCCCGGCGGGGTGCTGACCCGCGCGGGGCACACCGAGGCCGGCGTCGATCTGGCGATGCTCGCGGGCCTGGAGCCGGCCGGTGTGCTGGTCGAGATCCTCAATCCCGACGGCAGCATGGCGCGCCGCCCGGAGCTGGAAGTCTTCGCCCGCGAACACGGCCTGAAGATGGGCTCGATCGCCGATCTCATCGCCCATCGTCTCGCCACCGAGCACACCGTCGAGCGCATCGACGAGCGCGAGATCGACACCGAGTTCGGCGCCTTCCATCTGGTGACGTATCGCGACCGCATCGCCCACGAGCTGCATTTCGCGCTGGTGCGCGGCACGCCGGATGCCGATACGCCGACGCTGGTCCGCGTGCAGGTGGAGAACCCGCTCGCCGATCTGTTGCACTGGCGTCGCGACGATTTCGGCGTCGCCGGCAGCGATGCGCTGCGCGCGATCGCCGACGCGGGGCAGGGCGTGATGGTGGTGCTGTCCGCGCCGCGCGACTCCGACGCCCTGCTGGCACGCCTGCGCAAGGAGGCCGTGGTCCGGCCGCCCGGCAAGGACAAGGACGTGGGCCAGTGGCGTCGCAACGGCGCCGGCGCGCAGATTCTTGCCGATCTGGGCCTCGGCCGGCTGCGCGTGCTGGGCACGCCGCGCAAGCAGGTAGGCCTCGCCGGCTACGGCCTCGAGGTCGTCGAATACGTCACGGCCTGACCCACGCTAAACTGAGCGGCCCTGCGCGAATCTCTCATGCCCATGAGCTACATCGAAGGCGACCTGCGCGCCCCGGCCGGCGCGCGTTACGCGATCGTCGCCAGCCGCTGGAATCCCAAGATCACCGACGCGCTGATCGCCGGTGCGCGCAAGGCGTTCGCCGATCACGGCGTCGCCGAGGATGCGGTCGACGTGATCCGCGTACCCGGTGCCTGGGAGATCCCGGTGGTCTGCGCGCGGCTCGCCGCCGCCGGCGCGCATGCCGCGCTGCTGGGCCTGGGCTGTGTGGTGCGCGGTGACACCCGCCATTACGAGCAGGTGGCCGACGGTTGCAGCGACGCGCTGATGCGCGTGGCGCTCGACAGCCGGGTGCCGGTCGCCAACGGCGTGCTCGCGGTCGAGGATTACGTCGACGCCGAGAAGCGTGCCGGCGGCAGCCACGGCAACAAGGGCGAAGAAGCGGCGCTGGTCGCCATCGAAATGAGCAACCTGTTGGACAAGATCGGATGAACCAGACCCGCAAACCCCATGGCGTCGACCCGGTGCTGCGCTCGCGCGCGCGTCGCCGCGCGCTGCAGGCCATCTACGCGATGCAGATGTCGGGCACCGAACCGCGCGAGATCGTCGCCCAGTTCGCGCACGAGCAGGCCAAGGAAGTGGCCGATCTTGCGTACTTCGAGGATCTGGTCCACGGCGTCGGCACGCGTCATCGCGAACTCGATGCGGCCCTGGCACCGTTCCTCGACCGCACGATCGAAGAAGTTGATCCGATCGAGCGCGCGATGTTGCGCATCGCCACCTACGAACTGCAGCACCGCGTCGACGTGCCGTACCGCGTCGTCATCGACGAAGCCCTGAAGACTGTCAAGCGTTTCGGCTCCGAACATGGCCACACCTACGTCAACGGCGTGCTCGACCGTGCCGCCGCCGAATGGCGTGCGCCGGAAGTCGGAGCGCTGCGCGGGCGTTGAGCCCGGCACGGCTGCAATGGCCGGCGAGTTCGACCTGATCGACCGTATCCGCGCGCGCGTCGTGGCGCGCGACGACGTGGTGCTGGGCATCGGCGACGATGCCGCACTGCTGCAGCCGCCCGCCGGCATGCAGCTCGTCGTCGCGATGGACACGCTCAACACCGGCATCCATTTCCCGCACGACACCGCGCCGGCCGATATCGGCTGGAAGGCGCTGGCGGTGAACCTGTCCGATCTCGCGGCGATGGGCGCCACGCCGGCGTGGTGCACGCTGTCGCTGTCCCTGCCCGAACCCGATGCCGCGTGGGTCGATGCGTTTCTGGATGGTTTCGATGCCCTCGCGCGGCAACACGCCGTGGCCCTGGTCGGCGGTGACACCACGCGTGGGCCGTTGTCGGTCTGCGTGACCGTGTTCGGCTTCGTTTCGCCCGGTCGCGCGCTGCGCCGCGATGCCACGAGCGTCGGCGACGAGATCTGGGTCAGCGGCACGCCGGGCGATGCCGCGGAGGCCTTGGCGCAGTGGTCGGCCGGTGGTGCGCGCGATCCTGCGCTGCGCGCGCTGCGCGCGCGGCTCGACCGGCCGACGCCACGTGTTGCGCTCGGCCTGCGATTGCCCGGGCTGGCGCATGCCACGATCGATATCTCCGATGGTCTGCTCGCCGACCTCGCCCACGTCTGCCGCGCCAGCGGCGTGCGCGCCGAGCTCGACATCGACGCGGTGCCGGTGTCGGATGCGCTGCGCGCCGCTGGGCTCGAACCGGATACGCGTCGCACGCTGCAGGCGAGTGGCGGCGACGATTACGAACTCTGCTTTACCGCGCCGGTCGGTGCGCGTGACGCGATCGTGGCCGCTGCGCTGGAAGCAGATGTTTCGGTGACCCGGATCGGGCGCATCGTCAAAGGGCAGGGGGTCGTCGCGACGACGGCAGATGGCGAGCTCTGGGCGCCGGTGCGCGCTGGATGGGATCACTTCTCGGGTTGAAGCGCACCCGCTGACGGAACGTGTGCACCGGGATGGCGTTGTCGGATGCCTGCTTGGTTCGGGAGCTGCAGTGCTTCTGCTTTGCCTTTGGCTCTGGCTGTTTGCTTTTGACTTGAGTCGAGCCGTAGAGCGAGCCGAGCACCGGAGCCTGGCGTGGCCGAAGAGCAGCCCATGCCTGAGCGCAGCGAGTTTGGGCTGCGTGCCGCGTCAGGCGAGGAGCGGAGGGCACCGACGCGGCTCCATCGCGTCGGCTCGCGTCCGGCGAAGGGACCTTTTGGTTCCTTTTGGGTCCATCCAAAAGGGACTCGCACGCACAGCGGGCGAAAGCCCTGCACTTGAGGTTCGCTTTTTAGCCTTAGCCTTAGCCTTGGCGTTGGATTTTGATGCGCCGCCAAACGAGGTGCTCACAAGCGAAGATCAAAGACAGGGCTTCCGCGCTGTCGCGCGGCTTACTTTTGTCTTGGCAAAAGTAAGCAAAACCGTCTTCGCCGGACGCGATCCGCCGCGATACAGCTGCGGCTGTCCCCTGCGCTTCTCGGGCGACGGGGCACGCAACCCAAACTCGCTGCGCTCAGACATGGACTGCTCTTCGACCCCGCCGCCCTGCGATGCTCGACTCGCTTTACGGCTCGACTCAAGTCAAAAGCTAAAAGCCAAAGCCAAAGCCAAAGCCAAAGCCGAAGCCAGAGCTGGAGCTGGAGCTGGAGCTGGAGCGAAAGCCGAAGAGATAACGAGGCCAGGGCCTAGCAGCCGTCAGCGCAAGTACACGACGGCATTAAAAATCGAACGCAGAGATGGAGTCGCGTCCCGCCAGAACGGATCAATCATCCGCGCGGAACGCATCCTCGATCCACCGCAGCGTCGGCGCATCGGCATCGCCACTCGCTTCCACCACATCGAACCGGCAGGGCAGATCACGCAGCCCACGCTCACGCATCAGGAACTGCTGCGCAGCCAGCACCAGTCGCCGGCGTTTGCCGGCATCGATCGAGGCCGCGCCACCGCCGAACGCCGCGGTGCGGCGATGGCGGACTTCGACGAAGACGACGACGCGCGTCGCGCCGCGTGCGTCGAGCATCACCAGATCGAGTTCGCCGCCGCGGAAACCGACGTTCGCGGCGAGGGGGCGCAGGCCGGCGGCCTGCAGGTGCGCGGCCGCTGCCTGCTCGACGGCAGCGCCATCGCGCCGCCGGTCGTTCAACCGCCGGCGTCCGCCTGCGGCACCACGTAGCCGTTGCGCCACGTGGCCCATGCGGGCTGGCGCATGACGTTGCCGTCGCCGGCGATGCGCAGCATGCCGGTCGCGCCGCCGATGGCGGCATCGGGCGTGCGGGCGAGGTGTTCGAGATAGCCGCTCAGCAGCCACGCGTCGAAGCCGAATGCGAACAGGCGCGCCGCGCCGCCCCGTGCGGTGGGCAGTTCGCGCGACACCTCGGTCAGCGGCGGCAGCGAACGCGCGCTGGCGCCGGTCGACCAGCTTTCGGTCGGGAACACGATGCCGTCGAGAATCTGGTCTTCTTCTGCCTTGCCGGTGCCTTGCGCCAGCAGCGAGCTGCCGACGCGCGGGCGCGTCGCGAGACCGGCGACCGACAGCTGCGGCGCGAGCACGCGCGCCTGGTTGCCGCGGATCGCGAGATACACCGCGTCGACACCGGCGCCGCCGGCCAACGCGTTCTGCAGCGCCGGCGTCTGGTCGACGGGGGTGTCACCGACGATCGCAAGCGTCGCCACGACGCTGCCGCCGTTCTGGGCCAGACGCGCGGTCAGCGCATCGACGCTGCGACGCGCGGCGTCTTCGCCGTTGCTCAGCACCAGCACGTTGCGCGCGTTGCGCTTGAGCAGGTACTGCGCCGCGGCGTCGCCTTCGTCTTCGGGCGCCAGCGAGAACGCAGCCGCGTTGTCCGGCGCCTGCACGGAGCCGCGGTTGAGCGCGATCACCGGCACCTGCGCGGGGCTGTGGAACAGCGCGTCGACTTCCTCGCGGCCGAGCGGACCGACGACCTGGTCGGCGCCTTCGGCGATCGCGCGGCTGTAGGCGTTCGCGGTGCCGGCCGCGGTGCCGGCGGTGTCGTAGAACGCGAGTTCGGGGCGCTCGCGGCGCTCGCCGTAGTAGCCGGCCAGCAGGCCATCACGGACCGGCGCAGCGGCGGTCGCGAGTGCGCCGCTCATCGGCAGCAGCACGGCGAGCTTGCGCGGCGGGCGGTAGCCATCGCGCTCGGCGGCCGGGCGGGTGTCGTCGAAGGTCCAGCGACCCGGCGCAGCCGGCGCTTCCGACGGCGCCGCGACCGGGCCGGCACTGCCGGTGGTCTGCACGGTCGCGCAGCTGGCGAGCGCCGCCACCAGCGCAGCGCCGGCGAGCAGGCGCAGAGCGCGGGGCGGCGCACCGACGGCGCGCGTCGTGCGCGTGCGGGCGTTCGAAGGCTGGGCCGTTGCTGCCATGTCGCGGTTCCGCTGCGGGATAATGGGTGCATTCTAGCGTTCCCGGTGTGCAGACGATGAGCGACCCTTCCCGCGCCCCCGGCGTCCTGCACGTCGTGGCGACGCCCATCGGCAATCTGGGCGACCTGTCGCCGCGCGCGCAGGCAGTGCTGCGCAGCGTCGATGCGATCTGCGCCGAGGACACCCGGCACACGCGCCAGCTGCTCGGCCACTTCGGCATCGAGCGCCCGCTGATCGCCCTGCACGAACACAACGAGGACGGCCTGGCCGCGCGTCTGGTCGAGCGTCTGCAGGCCGGCGAGTCGCTGGCGCTGGTCAGCGATGCCGGCACGCCGCTGGTCAGCGATCCCGGCTTCCGGCTGGTGCGCGCCGCCCGCGAGGCGGGGCTTCGCGTCTCGCCGGTGCCGGGACCGAGCGCGCTGATCGCCGCGCTGAGCGTCGCGGGTCTGCCGAGCGACCGCTTCGTGTTCGAAGGCTTCCTGCCGGCCAAGGCCGGTGCCCGCCGGGAACGCCTGCGGACGCTCGCGTCCGAGCCGCGCACGGTGCTGTTCTACGAATCCTCGCACCGCATCGAGGAGATGCTGGCCGATGCCGTGCAGACCTTCGGCGGCGCGCGTCCGGCGGTGGTGGCGCGCGAACTGACCAAGCTGTTCGAGACCGTGCTGGACGGTCCGCTGGAGGCCCTGGCCGCGCGCGTCGCCGGCGAGGCCGACCAGCGCAAGGGCGAGTTCGTGGTGCTGATCGAAGGCGCTGGCGACGATGTCGATGCGCGGCTGGCCGAAGGCCGGCGCGTATATGCACTGCTGTCCCGCGAGATAAAGCCCTCGCTGGCCGCGAAGCTCGCCGCCGACATCACCGGCGCGCCGCGCAAGTCGCTGTACGGGCAGGGAACTCCGGACACCTGATCGCGTCCAACGGTGTCCCAAGGAAGGAAGTCACCGCATGCAGTCCCGATCCGTCCGCGGCCTGGTGGTCGTCGCGCTGTGTGTCGTCATGGCCGGTTGCACCTATTCGCTGAAAGAGTCGCATCTGGTCCGGCCGATGCCGGCACCGCCGCCCGATCTCGCCGTGCTGGCCGCCACGCATGCCGGTTACACCGCCACCGAATCGCGGATCGACACGCCGGACGACGTGTCGATCTATCGCGTCGACCTCAAGCGCGCCGACGCCCGCGCGACGGTGCTGTATTTCGGCGGCAACGGTTTCCGCACCGGTCTGCACGCCCGACGCATCTTCGATGCCTACGCGGGATTGCCGGTGGATCTGGTGCTGGTCGATCATCGTGGCTATGGCGCCAGCACCGGCACGCCGACCATCGACGGGCTGCGCGCGGACGCATTGCAGGTCTACGACCAGGTGCGCGCCGAGACGACAGGCCGGCCGCTGATCGTGCACGGCCAGTCGCTGGGCAGCTTCTTCGCCGGTTACGTGGCCGACGCGCGACAGCTCGATGGTCTGGTGCTGGAGAGCTCGATGACCACCGCCGAGGACTGGACCCGGGCGATGCGCGCGCGGGCCGGCTTCTGGACGCGGCTTGCGGTGCGGCGCTTCGACATCGCGCCAGCCCTGCAGAAGACCGGCAACCTCGACGTCGCGCGTCGGCTCGACGAGCCGGTGCTGTATGTGGTCGGCGAACTCGACGTCACCACCGCGCCGAAGTTCTCGCAGGTGCTGTTCGATGCGACGCCGTTGCAGGCGGGCGTCAAGCAGCTGGTGATCGTGCCGGGTCGTGGTCACAACGACGCGACGCTGTCGCCGGAATTCGGCGTCGCGTTCACCACGTTGCTGGAACGGGCATCCACCGACTGAGCGCAGGGCGCCGGTCTGCGGTGTCACCGGCGTGCGACAATGCGCGCGGCGGAGTCGGCCAGACAGTCGCGTCATCCCGGGTGCTCGCATCCGGCGATGCCGAGGAAAGTCCGGGCTCCACAGGGCAAGGTGCCAGGTAACGCCTGGGCGGCGCGAGCCGACGGAAAGTGCAACAGAAAGATACCGCCCAAGACTGCTTTAAGCAGGACGGCAAGGGTGAAATGGTGCGGTAAGAGCGCACCGCGAGTCTGGCAACAGACCGGCACGGCAAACCCCACCTGGAGCAAGACCAAATAGGGACCTCATGACGTTGCCCGCGTCGGGTCCGGGTAGGTTGCTCGAGCGTACCGGTGACGGTGCGCCTAGAGGAATGACTGTCCACGACAGAACCCGGCTTATCGGCCGGCTCCGCCACCTTTCTGTCTGAAGCCTCCGAAGCATTGGAGGCGGTGTCGCGTGGTGTGTCCGCTCTCACTCGACGCGCTGTGCGCCTCGACCTCTCCCTGAGGGAAAGGTGTCTGCTCGGTCCGGCTCACTTGGTATCGAAGCCGGATCGATGAAGGTGTCGCCCGCGATCGAGGACACCGGGCGTCCGATCCCGCCTGGTTCGAGTTGCGATGCGACCTGAACCGGCTTGACCGGCCACTGGTCCGCGCAACGCCCCTCCGACCCCTGCCCGAAACACGTGAATGCTGCGATGCAGCAAGCCGATTGCGTGAAGCCCTTGTGAGGGTTCCGTTCATCGCCAAATTCACCCGAATCTCAAAATTTGAGACGAAACAGAAGCTTGTGGATAAAGCTTGAACAAGTCTCTGAAGAGTGCTGCAAGTCATTGACCAGACAGGTGAAAAGTTCTCGACAAAGCTGTTGACAACCCAAATGGCGGGTCCTAAGGTGGCGACTCGTGGGGAAACCGGGAATTTCGTGGTTTTCCGAACGCCAAAGCCCGCTTCAGACGGGCACCCAACGGGCAGGAACGGACGTGTTGCAGGGCGAGACCGCCATCACCATCGACGAGAAGGGCCGACTGGCGATTCCCACCGCCTATCGGGACTTCGTCGCGCGTGAATGCGACAACCGGCTGGTCCTGACGTACAACCCCTTCGATGCCGGCGGGCTGTACCTCTACCCGTTCAAGGCCTGGGAAACGCTCCGCGACCAGGTCAATGCGCTGCCGCGCACGCTGGCCCGCAACCGCATCCTGCAGCTCAAGCTGGTCGGCGCCGCCACGGTGCTCGAACCCGACGCCAGTGGCCGCATCGGCATTCCGTCCAGCCAGCGCAACACGGTCGGCATCGACCGCCGCGCGGTGCTGGTGGGCATGGGCGACAAGTTCGAGCTCTGGAGCGAGCAGGCGCACCAGGCGCAGATCCGCCAGACCCTGACCGACGAGGACATGGCCGGCGACGATCTCGAAGGATTGCCGTTGTGACCGCCGGTGGTACGGATGCGATGTCCGGCCACCTCCCGGTGTTGTACGCGCAGGTGCTCGACGGCCTGCACGTGCGCCCGGATGGCCGCTATCTCGATGGCACCTTCGGCCGCGGCGGTCATGCCGCCGGCGTGCTCGCGCAACTGGGCGCCGATGGCCGCCTGCTGGTGATGGACAAGGATCCCGAGGCGATCGCCGTCGCCCAGGCCCGTTTCGGTGAGGATCCGCGCGTGTCGATCTACCGCGGCAGCTTCATCGAGCTGACCGGCTGGCATGAGGCCACCGAAGCGCCCCTCGATGGCGTGCTGTTCGATCTGGGCGTGTCCTCGCCGCAGCTCGACGTTGCCGAGCGCGGTTTCAGCTTCGGCAAGGACGGTCCGCTCGACATGCGCATGGATCCGGACGCGGACGAGAGCGCGGCCGAGTGGATCGCGCGCGCCGACGAGGCCGCGATCGCCGATGTGCTGTGGACCTACGGCGAAGAGCGCATGAGCCGCCGCATCGCGCGTGCGATCGTCGCGCGTCGGGCCGAGACGCCGTTCCTGCGTACCGCCGATCTCGCCGCGGTGATCGGCGCCAACGTGCCGCGCAGCAAGTCCAAGCCGGGCCAGAAGGAGACGAATCCGGCGACGCGTTCGTTCCAGGCGATCCGCATCCACATCAATCGCGAACTGGCCGATCTCGAAACCGGTCTCGACGCCGCGCTCGCGGCGCTGCGTCCCGGCGGCCGTCTCGCGGTGATCAGCTTCCACTCGCTGGAAGACCGCATCGTCAAGCGCTTCATCGCCGGTCATGCGAAGGCGCCGGCCGGCAATCGCCGTCTGCCAGAAGCCGCGCCGTTCGTGCCGCGCCTGCGCATCGTCGCCGACGCGACCAAGGCCGATGAGACCGAACTGCGCGCCAACCCGCGCGCCCGCAGCGCGGTGCTGCGCGTGGCCGAGAAGCTGGAGGCGGCCGCATGAAGCTGCGCCATCTCGTCGTCGCGATCCTGCTCGCCGCCAACGTGATCACCGCGATCGGCGTGGTCCACGCCCGCCACGACTATCGCCAGCTCTACATCGCCCTGACCCGTCTGGAGCGCGCGCGCGACGAACTCAACATCGACTTCGGCCGTCTCCAGCTCGAACAGGCGACGTGGGCGATGAGCAACCGCGTCGACCAGGTCGCGCGTGAGCGTCTGGGCATGCGCTTCCCCGAGACGGCCGAAATCGTCGTGGTGCGCCCATGAACTTCCGCAAGTTCATCAAGGCCGGCGACGGCCACGCCAAGAAGCCGCGCAAGCGCGCGCAGTTCGATCTGCGCCTGCGCCTGATGCTGGTCGGCGGCGCGCTGGGCCTGGGCGCGGTGGCGCTGGTGGGCCGCGCGGTGGACCTGCAGCTGATCGACAACGCGTTCTACCAGCAGAAGGCCGATGCGCGCTTCCGCCGCGAAGTGCCGATCCCGGCCTCGCGCGGCATGATCACCGACCGCAACGGCGAGCCGCTGGCGATCTCCTCGCCGGTCGAATCGCTGTGGGCCAATCCGCAGGAACTGAGCAAGCATCCCGATCGTCTGCCTGAGCTGGCCCAAGCCACCGGTCTGCCGCTCGAGGAGCTGTCGCGTGCGGTGTCGCAGCGCGCCGACAAGGAATTCATGTATCTCCCGCGCCACCGCCGGATCAGCCCGGTAGCGGCCAAGCGCGTGCTCGATCTCGGCGTGCCGGGCGTGTTCTCGCAGCGCGAATACCGCCGTTTCTACCCGCAGGGCGAAGCGGTCTCGCACGTGCTGGGCTTCACCAACATCGACGACAACGGCCAGGAAGGCGTGGAGCTCGCGTTCGACGAGTGGCTGGCCGGCAAGCCGGGCGCGCAGAACGTGATCCGTGATCGCCACGGCCGCATCGTCGAACACGTGAGCCTGGTGCGCGCCGCCGAGCCGGGCAAGGACCTGGTGCTGAGCATCGACCGCCGCATCCAGTTCCTCGCGCATCGCGAGCTGCGCCGCGCGCTGGAGGAAACCGGCGCGAGCGCGGGCTCGATCGTCGTGCTCGAAGTGGCCACCGGCGAGGTGCTGGCGATGGCCAACCTGCCGACCTACAACAACAACCGCGTCACCGGCGAGAACCGCGATGCGCACCGCAACCGCGCGGTGACCGATCTGCTCGAGCCCGGCTCGACGATGAAGCCGATCACCGTGGCCGCGGCGCTGGAGAAGGGCGTCATCACCCCGGCCAGCACGTTCAACACCAGCCCCGGCTGGATTCCGAACGGTCGCTTCCGCACCAGCGATTTCCGCAACTACGGCGTGCTCGACACCACCGGCATCATCACCAAGAGCTCGAACGTCGGCTCGGCGATGATCGTGCACAAGCTCGAGAACCAGTACTTCTACGATTTCGTGCGCAGCTTCGGCTACGGCCAAAGCACCGGCAGCGGATTCCCGGGCGAAGCCGCGGGCCTGTTCCCGGATCCCTCGCGCTGGAGCGGCACGAGCAAGCAGGGCATGTCCTACGGCTACGGCCTGTCGGTCACACCGATGCAGATCGCGCACGCCTACGCCACGCTCGGCAACCACGGCCGCTCGATCGCGCCGACCTTCGTCAAGGGCCACGCCGGCGAATCGCGCCAGGTCGTCTCGGCCGCGGTCGCCGATGAAGTGGTGCGGATGATGCAGACCGTCACCGAACCCGGCGGCACCGGCACGCGCGCGGCGATCCTCGGCTATCACGTCGCCGGCAAGTCCGGCACGGCGCGCAAGGCCAGCGGCGGCGGATACGCGCGGCGTTACCTCGCATTCTTCGCCGGCCTGGTGCCGGTCGAGAATCCGCGCTTCGCGATGGCCGTGGTCATCGACGATCCGGATACGTCCAAGGGCGGTTCCACCTACGGCGGCGGCTACGTGTCCGCGCCGGTGTTCCAGCGGGTCATGGACGGCGCGCTGCGCCTGATGGACGTGCCGCCGGACGATATCGACACCTGGCTGGCCGCGCAGGCCACGGCCGACGCCAAGCGTGCGCGCGAGCAGGGCCGTGCCGTGCCCGCGCCGGCGACGCCTGCGGTCGCGCCGGTCGTTTCCGCCGTGCAGAGCACGCCGGTCGCCGCGACACACGTCGCCGGAGGCCAGCGATGAGCCGCGCGATGGCCCTCAACGCATTGTTGCCCGACGTGGCTGCGGTGCCGGCCGACACGGTGATCACCGGTCTGGTGCAGGACAGCCGCGCGATCCGTCCGGGCGACGCCTTCGTCGCGATCGGCGGCTTCGGCACGCACGGTCTGCACTTCACCGACGTCGCGCGCGCCGCTGGTGCCAGCGCGATCCTGTTCGAACCGCCGGTGCCGGCGGAGATTGCGTCGCTGCCGGCCGATGCGATCGCCGTCGCCGGTCTGCGTGCGCGCATGGGCGCGATGGCCGATACGTTCCACGGCCAGCCGTCGCGCGCGATGACGATGGTCGGCGTGACCGGCACCAGCGGCAAGACTTCGACGGTGCAGCTGCTCGCGCAGGCCTTCGAGGCCATCGGCACGCGCGCTGGCACCATCGGCACGCTCGGCGCCGGTCTGCATGGCGCCGTCGAGCCGACCGGCTTCACCACGCCGCTGGTGCTGCAGACGCATGCGCTGCTCGCGCAACTGCGCGACGCCGGCGCAGCTGCGGTGGCGATGGAAGTCAGCTCGCACGCGCTCGACCAGGGCCGCGTCGACGCGGTGCATTACGACGTTGCGGTGTTCACCAACCTCACCCGCGACCATCTCGACTACCACGGCGACATGGCCGGCTATGGCGCGGCGAAAGCCAAGCTGTTCGTGCGCGAGGGCCTGAAGGCCGCCGTGATCAACATCGACGATGCCTTCGGCGCGACGCTGCCCGCGCAACTCGCCGACGGCGTCCGCGCGATCATGATCAGCGCCGCCGGCGATGCCGCCGCCGACATCGCCGCGCACGACATAGCGCTCGACGACCGCGGCATCGGGTTCTCGTTGCGCATCGACGGCCAGTCGCTGCCGGTACGCGCGGCGCTGCTCGGCCGCTTCAACGTCGACAACCTGCTGGTCGTCGCCGGCGTGCTGCGCGCGCTGGAACATGCCCCCGCGGACATCGCGCGCGTGCTCGCCAGGCTGCAGCCGATTGCCGGCCGCATGAACCGCCTCGGTGGCGGCGACACGCAACCGCTGGTCGTCGTCGACTACTCGCACAAGCCCGATCCGCTGCAGCAGGCCCTGCAGTCGCTGCGCGGCCATCTGCGCGGCGAGCTGGTCTGCGTGTTCGGCTGTGGCGGCGAGCGCGATACCGGCAAGCGTCCGCAGATGGCGGCCATTGCCGAAGCCAATGCCGACCGCGTCATCGTCACCGACGACAACCCGCGCGGCGAAAACGGCGATGCGATCGTCGCCGACATCATGGCCGGCTTCGCACGACCCGAGTCTGTCGCGATCGAGCGCGACCGTCGCCGCGCGATCGAACGTGCGATTGGTGAGTCGAAGCCGGGCGACATCGTGCTGATCGCCGGCAAGGGCCACGAGCCCTACCAGGAGATCGACGGCGTGCAGCATGCGTTCGACGACCGCGTCGTCGCGCAGGCCGCGCTGGATGCACGCAACGCGGAGGGCGCGCGATGAATCCGTTGTCGCTCGCCCGCATCGCCCAGCTGGTCAACGGTCGCCTGCACGGCGTCGACAGCGATTTTCCGATCGACGCCGTCGCCACCGACACCCGCAAGCTCGACGCGGCTGAAGTGCACGCACTGCTGTTCGTCGCGCTGAAGGGTGACACCTTCGACGGGCACGATCACGTCGCCGATGCCGCGGCCCGCGGTGCGCGCGCGGCGCTGGTCGCGCGTCCGCTCGACATCGCGCTGCCGCAGATCGTCGTCGCCGATCCGCAGCTGGCGCTCGGTGCACTGGCGACCGCGGTCCAGCGTGCGCGCGCGGCGACGGTCGTGGCGATCACCGGCAGCAACGGCAAGACCAGCGTCAAGCAGCTGGTCGCCGCGATCCTGTCGCGTCACGCGTCCACCAGCTTCAACCCCGGCAACTTCAACAACGAGATCGGTCTGCCGCTGGCCGTGCTCGATGCACCGGAAGATGCGCAGTTCGCGGTCTACGAGATGGGCGCCGGCAAGCCGGGCGACATCGCGTATCTGACCGCGATCGCGCAGCCGCGCATCGCACTGGTCAACAACATCGCGCCGGCGCACATGGAGCGCATGGGCAGCCTGCTCGGCATCGCCGACACCAAGGCTGCGATCTACGATGCGCTGCCGGCCGACGGCACCGCCGTCATCAATGCCGACGATGCCTTCGCCCCGTTCTTCGCGCAGCGCGCGCACGGCCGTCGCCTGCTGCGCTTCGGCATCGAGGCCACGGCCGACATCTCCGCGCGCGACGTGCGCCTCGACGAGACCGGTGCGCGTTTCCGTCTGCTCACGCCTGTGGGCGAGGCCGACGTCGCGCTGCCGCTGCCGGGTCGCCACAACGTGCGCAACGCGCTCGCCGCGACGGCCATCGCGCTCGCGGCCGGCGTGCCGCTGGCCACCATCGTCGCCGCACTGGGCAGCGCCGAAGCCGTGTCCGGCCGCCTGGTCCGCTACACGGTGGCCGACGGCGCGGTGCTGATCGACGACAGCTACAACGCCAATCCCGGTTCGCTCAATGCCGCCATCGACACGCTCGCCGCCGGCGGCGGGGACCGCTGGTTGGTGCTGGGCGACATGCGCGAACTCGGCAGCGACGGCGCGGCGATGCACGCTCAGGCCGGCGTGCGCGCGAAGTCCGCCGGCATCGCGCGGCTGTACGCGCTGGGCGCACTGAGCGCGGCCGCGGCCGATGCCTTCGGCGACGGTGCGCGCCGATTCGATACCCACGAGGCGCTGATCGAAGCGCTGCGGGCCGACCTGCACGCCGATGCGCGCGTGCTGGTGAAGGGCTCGCGCGGCAGTGCGATGGACCGTGTGGTCACCGCGCTGCGCACCACTGAAGGAACCGGACATGCTGCTTGAACTCGCCCGCTGGCTGCAGGGTCTGGAAGACTTCTTCAAGCTGTTCGAGTACCTGACGTTCCGCGGCATCCTCGCGGCGCTGACCTCGCTGCTGCTGTCGCTGTGGCTGGGCCCGGCGGTGATCCGCAAGCTCGCCCAGTTCAAGGGCGGCCAGCCGATCCGTCAGGACGGCCCGCAGACGCATTTCTCCAAGGCCGGCACGCCGACCATGGGCGGCGCACTGATCCTGCTGACGATCTTCCTGTCGGTGCTGATGTGGGGCGATCTGCGCAACAGGTACGTGTGGGTGGTGATGGCCGTGATGCTGGCCTTCGGCGCGATCGGCTGGTACGACGACTGGATCAAGATCGTCAAGCGCGATCCCAATGGCCTGAAATCGCGCTGGAAGTACCTGCTGCAGTCGATCTTCGGCCTCGCCGCCGGCCTGTATCTCTATCTGTACGCCGACGTCGCTGCGGCCACGACCTTCTACGTGCCGCTGTTCAAGTCGATCGCCCTGCCGCTGGCCGGTATCAGCTTCGTCGCGATCGCCTACTTCTGGATCGTCGGCTTCTCGAACGCGGTGAACCTCACCGACGGCCTCGACGGTCTGGCGATCATGCCGACCGTGCTGGTCGCCTGCGGTCTGGGCGTGTTCGCGTATGCCTCGGGCAACGCGGTGTTCTCGAACTATCTGCAGATCCCGCAGGTGCCGGGCGCGGGTGAACTGGTGATCATCTGCGCGGCGATCGCCGGGGCCGGGCTCGGCTTCCTGTGGTTCAACACGTATCCGGCCATGGTCTTCATGGGCGACATCGGTGCGTTGGCGCTCGGCGCCGTGCTCGGCACGATGGCGGTGATCGTGCGCCAAGAACTGGTGCTGGTGATCATGGGCGGCATCTTCGTCATCGAAACGCTGTCGGTGATGATCCAGGTCGCCAGCTTCAAGCTGACCGGCAAGCGTGTGTTCCGCATGGCGCCGATCCATCATCACTTCGAACTCAAGGGCTGGCCCGAGCCGCGCGTGATCGTGCGCTTCTGGATCATCTCGGTGATCCTGGTGCTGGTCGGCCTCGCCACGTTGAAGGTGCGCTGATGGCCCGGCCATACGAGCAGCACGCCCACGACAGCGCCGCCCGCCAGGCGACGCGCATCGACGACATCGTGGGCCGATTCGATCCGTGGCTGGTCGGCATCATCGTGTCGATCGCGACGCTCGGCGTGATCATGGTCGCGTCGAGCTCGATCGCGATCGGCGAAGACCTCGACGTCGGCCGTTACCACTTCCTGACGCGCCACCTGATGTTCCTGGCCATCGGCCTGGCACTGGCGGTGACGGTGATGCGCACCGAACTCAAGACGGTCGAGAAGTACGACCGCTTCCTGCTGCTCGGCTGCGTGGGCCTGTTGCTGCTGGTGTTCGTGCCCGGCCTGGGGCGCTCGGTCAACGGCGCGCATCGCTGGATCTGGCTGGGTGTGTCGAACTTCCAGGTCGTCGAAGCCGTCAAGGTGATCTACATCGTCTGGCTCGCCAGCTATCTGGTGCGCTTCCGGGACGACGTCAACGCGACCTGGGGCGCGATGCTCAAGCCCATCGGCGTCGCGGTGGTGCTGGTCGCGCTGCTGCTGCTGCAGCCCGACTTCGGTTCGTCGATGCTGCTGCTGGGCGTAACCGGCGGCATGCTGGTGCTCGGCGGCGGACATCTCCAGCGCATGATGCTGCCGGTCATCGGTCTGCTGCCGCTGGTGATCGGCGTCGCCGTGCTCGAGCCCTACCGCATGCGCCGCATCACGTCCTTCATGAATCCGTGGGAGGACCAGCTCGGCGCCGGCTACCAGCTCAGCAATGCGCTTATGGCGGTGGGCCGCGGCGAGTTCGCAGGCGTAGGCCTGGGGGCCTCGGTGCAGAAGCTGTCGTACCTGCCCGAAGCGCATACCGACTTCATCTTCTCGGTGCTGGCCGAAGAACTCGGCTTCATCGGCGTGTGCCTGGTGATCGGCCTGTTCGTCGCGCTGGTCGGCCGTGCGTTGTGGGTCGGCCTGAAGTGCGTCGAGATGCGCCGCCACTTCGCCGGTTACTGCGCGTTCGGCGTGGCGCTGATGATCGGCCTGCAGAGCCTGGTGTCGATCGGCGTGAATCTCGGCCTGCTGCCGACCAAGGGTCTGACGCTGCCGCTGGTGTCCTCGGGCGGTTCCAGCGTGATGATGACCTGCGTGGCGATGGGCCTGCTGCTGCGCGTCTCCTACGAACTCGACCGCGCCCAGCGCCAGGTCGCCCGGTTGCGCGGCGATGCCGCAGCGCCGGCGCCGGCCGGCCCGGTGCGTCCCACCACCCAGCCGCCGCTGCCCGTGCAGTCGGCGTCGCTGTCGCGCGGCACCAGCCGCCTGCAGCAGCGCGTCGAACCGAGCTTCGGCGGCAGGAGCCAAGCATGATCCGTCGTCTCCACCAGACCCGCGGCCTGTCGAAGGAAGACTTCGCCAAGGTGTTCTCGCGCGTGCATTTCGTCGGCATCGGCGGCATCGGCATGAGCGGCATCGCCGAAGTGCTGTGCACGCTGGGCTACAAGGTATCGGGGTCCGACACCGCCGACAGTGCGACGACGCGTCGCCTCACGCGCCTCGGCGCGACCGTGCATCGCGGCCACGCCGCGGCGAATGTGCTCGGCACCGATTGCGTGGTCGTGTCGAGCGCGATCCGTCACGACAATCCCGAACTGATGGAAGCGCGCGCGCAGCGCATTCCGGTGGTGCCGCGCGCCGAAATGCTCGCCGAGCTGATGCGCTTCCGTCGCAGCATTGCGGTGGCCGGCACGCACGGCAAGACGACGACGACCTCGCTGACCGCGAGCGTGCTTGCCGAAGGCGGTCTCGATCCGACCTTCGTGGTCGGTGGTCAGCTGCTGGCTGCAGGCGCGAACGCGAGACTGGGCAGTGGCGACTGGCTGGTGGCCGAGGCCGACGAAAGCGACGGCAGCTTCCTGCGCCTGAATCCGCTGATCGCGATCGTCACCAACATCGACGCCGATCATCTGGAGAACTACGGCGGCGACTTCGCCCGTGTGCAGGCCGCATTCCATGAATTCCTGCACCGCCTGCCGTTCTACGGCCTGGCGGTGCTCTGCATCGACGATGCCGAAGTCGCGCGCCTCGCGTCCGAGACGCCGCGTCACGTGATGACCTACGGCCTGTCGGAAGACGCCGACGTGCGCGCCGAAGACATCGGCCAGGACGGCGCGGCGATGACGTTCACGCTGTGCCTGCCCGAAAACACCCGCATCCGGGCGCGCCTCGCGTTGCCGGGTCGCCACAACGTGCTCAACGCACTCGCCGCCGCGGCCGTGGGCTGGCAGCTCGGCGTCGCGCCGGAAGCCATCGTCGCCGCGCTCGGCCGCTTCGAAGGCATCGGCCGCCGCTTCAATCTGCTCGGCGAACTGGTCACCCCGACCGGCGCACGCGTGCAGCTGGTCGACGACTACGGCCATCACCCCAAGGAACTGGCTGCGGTATTCGAAGCCGCCCGCGGTGGCTGGCGTGATCGCCGCCTCGTGGTCGCGTTTCAGCCGCACCGCTACAGCCGCACCCGCGATCTGTTCGACGATTTCGCCGGCGTGCTGTCGGATGTCGACGCGCTGGTGCTGACCGAGGTCTACCCGGCCGGCGAAGCGCCGATCGCCGGCGCCGATGCCAAAGCGCTGGCGCGTGCGATCCGTGCGCGCGGCCGCATCGATCCCGTCGTCGTCAGCGGCGCCGACGAGCTCGCCGGCGTGCTGCCCGACATCCTGCAGGACGGCGATCTGCTGCTGATGATGGGCGCCGGTGACATCGGCGCGGCCGTGCAGCAGCTGGCGCAATCCGGTTTCCAGACGACGGAGGCCGCGCGATGAGCCTGACGCTGTCGCCGCCGCGTTTCACCGATCCGGCCGTGTTCGGCCGCGTCGCCGTGCTGCTCGGCGGCCCGGGTTCGGAACGCGAGGTCTCGCTGCAGTCGGGGCAGGGCGTGCTCGATGCGCTGCGCGCGCGCGGTGTCGATGCGCATGCCGTCGATGGCGTGCCCGCGCTCGCGAAGGCGATCGTCGCCGGCGAGTTCGACCGCGTCTTCAACATCCTGCACGGCGGCGATGGCGAGAACGGCGTGGTGCAGGGTCTGTGCGATGCGTTCGCGATCCCGTACACGGGTTCGCGCGTGCTGGGTTCGGCGCTGACCATGGACAAGATCCGCACCAAGCAGGTGTGGATGAGCCTCGATCTGCCGACGCCGCGTTACCGCCGTCTGCAGCCGGGCGACGACGTACACGCCGCTGCGCGAGAGATCGGTCTGCCGGTCATCATCAAGCCGTCGAAGGAAGGCTCGAGCGTCGGCATCAGCCGCGTGTTCGAAGACGCCGACCTGGACGCCGCGGTCGCACTCGCCGCGCGCTATCCCGGCGAGCTGCTGATGGAACAGATGGTCGAGGGCGACGAACTCACCGTCGCGGTGATCGAAGACGTCGACGGCCCGCGCGCGCTGCCGTCGATCCGTATCGTGCCCAAGGGCGCCTGGTACGACTACGACGCCAAGTACGTGTCCGACGACACCCAGTACCTGTGCCCGGGCCTGGACGGTGACGACGAGACGCGCATCGGCGCGCTCGCGGTCGATGCGTTCGTGTCGGCCGGCTGCAGCGGCTGGGGCCGCGTCGACGTGATGCGCGATCGCCGCACCGGCGCGCTGCTGCTGCTCGAAGTGAACACCGCGCCGGGCATGACCAGCCACTCGCTGGTGCCCAAGGCCGCGGCGAAGATCGGCATCGACTATCCGGCGCTGTGCTGGCGCGTGCTCGAAGCGACCATCCCTTCGGAGGTGGCGCCGCGATGAACCAGGCGTTCGGCACGATGGCGCGGGTCCTGGCCTGGGCACTGGCGATTGCGCTGGTGGCCCTGCCGGTGGTCGCCGTCGTCAACGGCTGGATCGGCGCCGAGCGCTGGCCGCTGCGCGTGCTGCGCATCAACGACGGCCTGGAACAGGTCGACACCGCGCGCGTACGCGCTGCAGTGCTGCCGCATGCGCAGCGCGGCTTCTTCGCCGTCGATCTAGGCGATGCGCAGCGCGATGTCGCACGCGTGCCGTGGGTCGCGGGCGTCGAAGTGCGCAAGAAGTGGCCGGACGTGCTGGAAGTGCGGATCGCCGAACACGTGCCGTTCGCGCACTGGGGCGACGCGCGCCTGCTGTCGACGCGCGGCCGGCTGTTCGCCGCCGAAGGCGTCGAGGCGCCGGCGGAGATGCCGCGCTTTGACGGTCCGGAGAACCGCATCGCCGACATCGTCGCGCTCTACAACGAATCCCGTGATCTGTTCGGCGGCGCCGGCGTGCAGGTCGAGCGCGTCGTGCTCGACGCGCGCGGCAGCTGGCAGCTGACGCTGTCGAGCGGCACCGAAGTCATCGTCGGCAGCCAGGAAGCGCGCCTGCGCCTGGCGCGGTTTGCACGGATGCTGCCGCGCCTGACCACCGGCCGCAGCGAGCCGCTCGCGCGCGCAGACCTCCGTTACACCAACGGCTTCGCTCTCGTCTGGGCGCAGCCCGAAGCGGCCGAAGCCGCTGCCGCTGCAGGCGCCGCGGCGCCGGCCGGCGCACCTGCCAACCGCGTCGCGGTGGCCCCGATCTCCCACGCACTCCGCATCCAGAAGCACGGCCTCACATGAACCGCAAAGGCGACAAGACGCTCATCGTCGGACTCGACATCGGCACCTCGAAAGTGGTGGCGCTGGTCGGCGAGTATTCGCCGGGCAACCCGATCGAAGTCATCGGCATCGGCAGCCACGAATCGCGCGGGCTCAAGCGCGGCGTGGTGGTCGACATCGAATCGACGGTCCAGTCGATCCAGCGCGCCGTCGAAGAGGCCGAGCTGATGGCCGGCTGCGAGATCCGCTCGGTCTACGCGTCGATCTCCGGCAACCACGTGCAGTGCCGTAACTCGCCGGGCATCGTGCCGATCCGCGACAACGAAGTGACCTGGGCCGACCTCGATCGCGTGCTCGACGCCGCCAAGGCCGTCGCGATTCCGGCCGACCAGAAGATCCTGCATGCGATTCCGCGCGAGTACGTGCTCGACGATTCGCAGGAAGGCATCCGCAATCCGGTCGGCATGACCGGCGTGCGCCTGGAAGTGCATGCGCATCTCGTGGTGTGCGCGCAGTCGGCCGCCGCCAACATCAGCAAGTGCGTGCAGCGCTGCGGCCTCTCGATCGACGATCTGATCCTGTCGTCGCTGGCCTCGAGCACCGCGGTGCTCACCTCGGACGAGCGCGAGCTCGGCGTGGTGCTGGTCGACATGGGTGCGGGCACGACGGATCTGGCGGTGTTCGTGCAGGGCGCGATCTGTCACACGGCCAGCTTGCCGATCGCCGGCGACAAGGTCACCGAAGACATCGCGCACATGCTGCGCACGCCGACGCCGGAAGCCGAACAAATTAAGGTCCGTTATGCCTGCGCGCTCGCGCAGCTGGCAACGTCGGAAGAATCGATCCAGGTGCCGAGCGTCGGCGATCGTCCGCCGCGCCGGCTGCCGCGCCAGTCGCTGGCGCAGGCGGTGCAGGCGCGTTACGAGGAGATCTTCGAGATGGTGCAGGCCGAACTGCGCCGCTCGGGCTTCGAGCAGCACGTCCGCGCCGGCATGGTGCTGACCGGCGGCGCTTCGAAGATGGAAGGCGTGGTCGAACTCGCCGAGGAAATGCTGCAGATGCCGGTGCGCGTGGGCATTCCGCAGCACGTCACGGGCCTGGGCGAAGTGGTCGGCAATCCGGTGCACGCCAGCGGCGTGGGCCTGCTGCTGATGGGCAGCCAGATCGAGCACCCGCGGCGTCCGGTGGTTTCCGGCGGTCGCGCCGGCGGGTGGGTGAAAAAGATGTGGGCGCGGTTCAACGGCGAATTCTGATTCGCGCCAGTGCGGGATGCGGCGGGCAGGGCGACGGCGACAGACGCAAGTGCGGCAGGCGGTACCTAAACCAATAGATGCCGGGAAGGACGTGGACACCACGCCGAACCCGGCCCAAACCCAGAGGACGACGGACATGGCACATTTCGAACTGGTCGAGAAGATGGCTCCAAACGCGGTGATCAAGGTCATCGGCGTCGGCGGCGGCGGCGGCAACGCGGTCGCCCACATGGTCAACAACAGCGTCGACGGCGTGGAGTTCATCACCGCCAACACCGACTCGCAGGCGATCAAGAATTGCGGCGCCAAGCTGCAGCTGCAACTCGGCAGCAGCGTCACCAAGGGTCTGGGCGCAGGCGCCAACCCGGAAGTCGGCCGTCAGGCCGCACTCGAAGACCGCGAGATCATCATGGATGCGCTGCAGGGCGCGGACATGGTGTTCATCACCGCCGGCATGGGCGGTGGCACCGGCACCGGCGCAGCGCCGGTCGTCGCGCAGCTGGCCAAGGAGATGGGCATCCTGACCGTCGCCGTGGTCACCAAGCCGTTCCCGTTCGAAGGCCGTCGCCGCATGCAGGTCGCGCTCAAGGGCATCGAAGAGATGTCGGCGCATTGCGACTCGCTGATCACCATTCCCAACGAGAAGCTGATCACCGTCCTGGGCCGTAACGCCACGATGATCCAGGCCTTCCGCGCCGCCAACGACGTGCTGCTGGGCGCCGTGCAGGGCATCGCCGACCTGATCGTCCGTCCGGGCCTGATCAACGTCGACTTCGCCGACGTGCGCACCGTGATGTCGGAAATGGGCCTGGCGATGATGGGCACCGGCAACGCACGTGGCGACGACCGCGCGCAGGCCGCCGCCGAAGCCGCGATCCAGAACCCGCTGCTCGACGACGTCAACCTGGCCGGCGCCAACGGCATCCTGGTCAACATCACCGCCGGCGCGGACTTCACGATGGCCGAGTTCGACGAAGTCGGCCGCACCGTCGAGAACTTCGCCAGCGAAGACGCGACCATCGTCATCGGCACCGTGCTCGATCCCGACATGCAGGACGAAGTCCGCGTGACCGTGGTCGCCACCGGCCTCAACCGTGCACCCGCGCGCGCCACCGGTTACAACGGCGACAGCGCCGGCCGCGGCAAGCCGCAGGTGCAGCTGATCAGCAACAACCAGCGCGGTGTCCGCGACGGCACGACCGGCATGCTGATCGACGACGAGTCCGACGCCGTGGCCCCGTACAGCCCGGGTCACAGCATCGCGGCCTCGCTGCGCGGCAACGGTGGTGGCGCGTCGGCGGCCTCGCCGCTGCGTGGTGCGACCCGCGCCGAATCGTCGGACGCGCCGAAGGCGGCCGACTTCGGCAGCGACAGCAGCTACCTGGATATTCCTGCTTTCCTGCGTCGCCAGGCTGACTGATGCCATCCATGGCGCAGATCATCGGCTCCGGCAGGTCCGGCCCGGCCATCCATGGCCAGGCGCGCGACGAAGCGCGAGGCAGTGCCTCGCAAGCGCTTCGTCGCGCCCTGCGCCGCCCGGCCGACTGATCCGCGTCGATCGCGGCAGTCCGTCGTGCGCGCACCGTTGAGCGGTGCGCGGCGATGGCGTGCCGCTGCATGGCGGATCGTCCTCCCGCCATGAAGCTTTGCCCGGCGTCGCGTTGTCCGCGCGGCGCCTTTGGGTCCACCGGGGTTCCCGGTGGACCGTTTTCCGGCGCTGCCGTGCGGATTTCCGCATGCATCCGGCGTTCTGAAGCACCGCCGCGCTTTCGTTCAGGTTCAGGCGGTGCCGTGATAATCTGCCCCCCGGTTCCGATGACAGTCCCATGACGGACACGCGGATCCTCCCTCCCTGCGGACTCCCCCATGCCCCGCCAACGCACCATCAAGAACGTGATCCGCGCGACAGGCGTCGGCCTGCACAGTGGCGAGAAAGTGTTCCTGACCTTGCGTCCGGCAGCGCCCGACACCGGCATCGTGTTCCGCCGTGTCGACCTGGATCCCGTGGTCGAGATTCCGGCTGACGGCAACCTCGTCACCGAAACCACGTTGTGCACCGGCCTGAGTTGCGGCCCGGCCAACGTGCAGACCGTCGAACACCTGATGTCCGCGCTCGCGGGCCTGGGCGTCGACAACCTCTATATCGAACTGTCCGCGGCCGAAGTGCCGATCATGGACGGCTCGTCCGGTCCTTTCGTGTTCCTGCTGCAGTCGGCCGGCGTGGTCGAGCAGGACGCGCCCAAGCGTTTCATCCGCGTGCTCAAGCCGGTGGAAGTGCGCGAAGGCGACAAGATCGCGCGCTTCGAGCCCTACGACGGCTTCAAGCTCGACTTCACCATCGCCTTCGATCACCCGGCGATCCCGGTCGCGCAGTCGCGCGCCGAAGTCGAGTTCTCGACCGAGGCCTACATCCGCGAAGTCAGCCGCGCACGCACCTTCGGCTTCATGCGCGATCTCGAATACATGCGTGAGCGCAACCTCGGCCTCGGCGGCTCGATGGACAACGCGATCGTGCTCGACGAGTTCCGCGTGCTCAACGACGACGGCCTGCGCTACGCCAACGAGTTCGTGCGGCACAAGATCCTCGACGCGGTGGGCGATCTGTACCTCGCCGGTCACCCGATCCTCGGCCGTTTCGTCGGCTACAAGTCCGGCCACGCGCTCAACAACAAGCTGGTGCGCGCATTGCTGGCCGAAGCGGATGCGTGGGAAAAGATCAGCTTCGACCAGACCGCGCCTGCGCCGGTCGCCTACGGCACGCCCGCGATCGCCTGATCCGCGGCATTCAGCTTCGGCAATCCGCGATGAACTTCTTCGACATCGAGTCGGAGCAGTTCAGGGCTCACCGCGCAGATAACAGAAATTTAACTTTGAATTTCTGAATATTTAATTTTCAGTTAACTTCCCGCCGACGCACCGCCGGTAGGATGCCCGCTCCCCTTCACCCGACGTCGACGTCGGTGACCAGGGGAAGACGGATCTCCCGACTCATCGCGTCCCGTTGTCGTCGTCATCAGGCGGTTGCAACGAGGCCAGCGCGGCTGCCACGGCCTTGCGGGCCACGGCGGACGGCGGTGTCGGACGGGCACGGCCTGCATCGACTTCCGGTCGAAGCGGTCGGGTCGAGGTCCTGATCACGATGTCGCTGACATCCAGCCCGATGGACCGGGCGGCGTCGAGCAGCACATCGGCCGACAGGCGCAGCCTGGCGTGCCAGATGGGCGAATCGACGAGGAAGACCAGCCTGCTGCCATCGACATTGGCCAGCCGCGCATGCGGCGCCAGCGACGGCGGGAGCAGGGGAACGAGGCGGCGGTCCAGCGCGTCGAGCCACATGGCCCGGCGGATCGGATCGGCCGACGCACCACCCAGTGCCGCGTCCAGCGCGGCCGTCGGAATCCCGCTACGGGATGCACCGATGCGGGGTGGCTTGGACCTGGACCTGAAATCAGACATTGGCACGCATGACTCTAGATTCGTTGTTGAATGATATGCGCGGCCGCGCTGCGCAGGTGGCCGCCAAGGCCCGCGCACTCGCGGTCCGCAAGCCCCTCACCGTCATGACCGCCGTTGCGGTCGCCAGCCTGTGCGGCGGCGCCGCGCTCAATGCCGCCGAAGTCGCGCGCATGCACGGCGTGGCCTCGGCGAACGAGCAGGGCATCGAAGACACCCGCCGCGACGCGCAGCGCGAGATCAACGCACTCGCCGCCCGCATGGGCGAACTGCAGGCGCAGGCCAACCGGCTCAATGCCCTCGGTGACCGCCTTGCGCGTGGCGCGGGCCTGGAAGACGGCGAGTTCGACTTCGACCGTCCGGTCGGCCAGGGTGGTGCGGAACCGGCGCGCGACATGCCGGCCCGCAAGCTGATCGGCGGCATGGACGCGCTCGACGGCGATCTCGCCAACTCCGGCCAGCAGCTCTCCGTGCTCGAAGCGCTGCTGTTCGATCGCCGGATCGAGCAGAACGCACTGCCGTCGCGCTCGCCGGTGGCGAGCAGCTACGTGACCTCGTCCTACGGCTATCGCGCCGACCCGTTCGGTCGCGGTGGCCAGTTCCACAAGGGCATCGACTTCGACGCCCGCACCGGCGATCGCGTGATGACCGTCGCCGATGGCGTGGTCAGCTACTCGGGCGTGCGCAGCGGCTACGGCAATGTGGTCGAAGTGGACCACGGCAACGGCTACGTGACCCGCTACGCGCACAACTCGCGCAACGTGGTGAAGGTGGGCGACCTGGTCCGCGTCGGCGACGAGATCGCGAAGGCCGGCTCGACCGGACGCTCGACCGGCGCACACGTGCACTTCGAAGTCTGGGAGAACGGCCGCGTGCAGAACCCGCGCAAGTTCCTCGGCGACATGGGCGTCAGCCGGCAGTAAGTTTTTTTTGCCTGCCTCCGCGTGCGGAGCAGTGGACCCTTCATGGGCCAAAGGCCGGGACTGGGTGAGCCTCCCGCTCGCAAGCGTGCGGGTATCGCATTCGAGATGGCGCCCAGATCAGGCGATCCGGTCTGCGCTGATCGCCACCGTCCAACCCGCCCCCACGCCGCCGGGGCGGGCTTCAGTCCGCTGACGCAGATGACGTCCCGCTCGCCACGTCGTGTGCGATCGACGGTCGGTCGCGCACGAGCGGCGAGTCGCTTGAAAACGCCGCTGCGCTCCCCAAGCTACAATGCGTGTTGCCATCGAGGGGCGCCAAGCGCCCTTTTTCTTGTTTGCGGATTCGGGGGAAACCGCCCCGGGCCGCGTTCCGTCTCCAGAACCCGGACTTCCAATGCTCAATCGCCTGCTCACCAGCGTCTTCGGTAGCCGCAACGACCGTTTCGTCAAACAGCTCGAGAAGATCGTTGTGAAGATCAACGCGCTCGAGCCGCAGATGGAGGCGCTGTCGGACGCCGAACTGCAGGCCAAGACCCCCGAGTTCAAGGACCGCGTCGCCAAGGGCGAAACGCTCGACAAGATCCTGCCCGAAGCCTTCGCGGTCTGCCGCGAGGCCAGCAAGCGCGTGCTGGGCATGCGGCCCTACGACGTGCAGCTGATCGGCGGCATGGTGCTGCACATGGGCAAGATCGCCGAGATGCGCACCGGTGAGGGCAAGACCCTCGTCGGCACGCTGCCGACCTACCTCAATGCGCTCGAGGGCAAGGGCGTCCACGTCATCACGGTCAACGACTATCTGGCGCGTCGCGACGCCGCGCAGATGGGCAAGCTCTACAACTGGCTGGGGCTCACCGTCGGTGTGATCTGGCCCGGCATGCCGCACGGCGAAGCCAAGCGCGATGCCTACCGCGCCGATATCACCTACGGCACCAACAACGAGTTCGGCTTCGACTACCTGCGCGACAACATGGCGCTGTCGAAGGCGGACCGGTACCAGCGCGGTCTCAACTACGCGATCATCGACGAGGTCGACTCGATCCTGATCGACGAAGCACGCACGCCGCTGATCATCTCCGGCCCGGCCGATGATTCGCCGGAGCTCTACATCAAGGTCAACCGCATCGTCCCGTCGCTGGTCCGCCAGGAAGCCGAGGACGGCGACGGCGACTTCTGGGTCGATGAAAAGGCCAAGCAGGTCCACCTGTCCGAAGCCGGCCAGGAACACGCGGAAGAACTGCTGCGCAAGGCCGGCATCCTGGGCGAAGACGACAGCCTGTACGCGCCACAGAACATCCACGTCGTGCATCACCTCAATGCCGGCCTGCGCGCGCATGCGATCTACCAGCGCGACGACCACTACATCATCCGGGACGGCGAAGTCATCATCGTCGACGAGTTCACCGGCCGTACGCTGCCGGGCCGCCGCTGGTCCGACGGCCTGCACCAGGCGGTGGAAGCGAAGGAAGGCGTGCCGGTACAGCGCGAGAACCAGACGCTCGCCAGCATCACGTTCCAGAACCTGTTCCGCATGTACGGCAAGCTGTCGGGCATGACCGGTACCGCGGATACCGAAGCGTTCGAATTCGAAAGCATCTATTCGCTCGAAGTCGTGGTGATCCCGACGCATCGCCCGATGATCCGCAAGGACGCGCCCGATGCGGTGTTCCTCAACCGTGCCGGCAAGTACCGCGCGGTCGCGCGCGAGATCCAGGCCGCGAACGAGCGTGGCCAGCCGGTGCTCGTCGGTACGACGTCGATCGAGGTGTCGGAACTGCTGTCCGAGCATCTGCGCAAGGAAGGCATCCACCACGAGGTGCTCAACGCCAAGCAGCACGAGCGCGAGGCGACGATCATCGCGCAGGCCGGTCGTCCGGGCGCAGTGACCATCGCCACCAACATGGCGGGCCGCGGTACCGACATCGTGCTCGGTGGTTCGCTCGAAACCGAACTGGCGACGCTGGAAGCCGAGACCGGCGTGCCGGTCGACGACGCGACGAAGGCGAAGCTGCGCAGCGAGTGGCAGGTGCGCCACGACGCGGTCAAGGCGGCAGGCGGCCTGCACATCATCGGTACCGAGCGCCACGAATCGCGCCGCATCGACAACCAGCTGCGCGGCCGTTCCGGCCGTCAGGGTGACCCGGGTTCGAGCCGCTTCTACCTGTCGCTCGAAGACAACCTGATGCGCATCTTCGCCGCCGACTGGGTGCAGAAGGTCATGGCGCGCATGGGCCTGCAGGAAGACGACATCATCGAATCGCCGCTGGTCACCAAGCAGATCGCGAACGCGCAGCGCAAGGTCGAGGCGCACAACTTCGACATCCGCAAGAACCTGCTCGACTTCGACGACGTCAACAACGACCAGCGCAAGGTCATCTACGGCCAGCGCGACGAACTGCTGGATGCCGAAAGCATCCAGGAGAACGTCGACGGCATCCGCGCCGATGTGGTCGCCGGCATCGTCGGCCGCTACGTGCCGCCGCAGTCGATCGATGAACAGTGGGACCTGCCGGGCCTGGAATCGGAGATCGACCGCGAGTTCAGCGTGCGTCTGCCGCTGACCGAGATGGCCAAGACCAGCGAGGAGCTCGATTCCGAGCAGATCGCCGAGCACGTGCAGAAGGAAGTCGACCGCCTGTTCGCCGAGAAGGAAGCCTCGCTCGGTGACGAGACGATGCGCATGCTCGAGAAGCACATCATGCTCAACGTGCTCGACCAGGGCTGGAAGGAGCACCTGGGCCGCATGGACTACCTGCGCCAGGGCATCCACCTGCGCGGCTACGCGCAGAAGCAGCCGAAGCAGGAGTACAAGCGCGAAGCCTTCGAGCTGTTCTCCGAGATGCTGGACAAGGTCAAGCACGACGTCGTGACGATGCTGGCGCGCGTACGCGTGCGCAGCGAGGACGAGATCGCCGCGCTGGAAGCCGAAGAGCGTCGCCAGGTCGAAGCCAAGCTCAACCAGGCCCAGTTCCAGCACGCCGACGCCGGCGGCTACGGCGCCGACGAAGAAGCGGAAGACGTGCGCGCCGCCGCCGCGTCGCAGGGCGCGCAGGCGCCGATCGTCCGCGACGGCGACAAGGTCGGCCGCAATGATCCGTGCCCGTGCGGCAGCGGCAAGAAGTTCAAGCACTGCCACGGGCAGTTGAGCTGAGTTCCGGGCAGTGGTTCTCGGCAGCTCTCCCTCCGGGAGAGACTTGAGCCAAGGTCGACGCGGACCGCTCGTCGGCTGCGGGCAAGGCGCCCATGGAGCCCTGCAAGCCGGTCTTGCCTGGAACTCAGGGCGCCGGGGACCGACCATCGCATCGGATGCGAGCCTGACCATCGCGATGGCTGGCAAACCGCCCGCACCCCGCCTAACCTGACCGCCCTCTCCGAACTTCCGAGCGGCATGAGCGAACGCGTCATCGAGGTCGTCGCCGGCGTCATCACCGACAAGCGCGGCCGGATCCTGCTGTCGCGCCGCACGCCCAATCGCGACATGCCGGGTCTCTGGGAGTTTCCAGGCGGCAAGCGCGAAGCCGGCGAAACGCCCGAGGCCGCCCTGATCCGTGAGCTCGACGAAGAGCTGGGCATTCGCGTCACCGTCGGCCCGCCGCTGATGGCGGTGCCGCAGCGGTATCCGACCAAGCGCCTGCGGCTCGACGTCCGTCACGTCACCCACTGGGACGGCGTGCCCAAGGGGCGCGAAGGGCAGGCGCTGGCCTGGGTCGCGCCCGAGAAGCTTGGCCGCTACTCGATGCCGCCGGCAGATCTCCCCGTCGTCGCCGCGCTGCAGACCCCCGACCGTTACCTCGTGACACCGCCCCCGGGCGACGCGGACGCGCCCTGGCTGCAGGCGCTCGATGACGCCCTCCGGCGCGGTATCCGGCGCATCCAGTTGCGCCTGCCGGGCATCGCGGACGCGCGCCAGCACGCGCTCCTGCAGCAGGCAGCCGTCCGCTGCCGGAGACGTGACGCGCAACTCCTGTTCAACGGTCCCGTCGAAGCTGCGCTGGCGGCGGGTGTTGGCGTCCATCTGAAGGCATCCGTTCTCCAGACACTCGCCGAGCGCCCGGTCCCGGAAGGCACGCCGCTGGCAGCGTCCTGCCACACGGCTGACGACCTCTCGCACGCCGCCCGCCTGGGCTGCGATTTCGTCGTCCTCGGTCCTGTCGCCGAGACCGCCAGTCATCCCGGCGCACCCGGCATCGGCTGGACCGCCTTCGCCCACCTGCGCGAGACCACGGCGTTGCCGATCTACGCCATCGGCGGCATGAGTCCCGACGACATCCCCGAAGCCCGCCGCCACGGCGCCCAGGGCATCGCCGCGATCCGGAGCCTGTGGTCGCCCGGCTGAGCGCATGGCGCGCTGCGCGAGCATTCGTAGGATTGGTAGAGCGAAGCGAAACCCATCGCGCTCGCCCGATACAGACGATGCGAGCGTCTGACCGCATACCGGAAGAGCGTTCGGGTTCAGTCCATCTCGCCACGCGAGTAACTCCGCAAAAGCCCGAGTTCGGCAGTTGCCTGCACGCTTTACGAGCCTGCGGGCGAACACTGCGTGGTGATGGCAGTCATCGACGCGCGCTGCGCGATGCGCAGGCGACACGCATCGATGGCCGAAGCAGTGCTGCAGAGCCCGTCTCCCTCCGGGAGCGGGGTTGGAGTGAGGGCGGATGCTCGCGATACGGCCTGCACGATCGAGGTGGCACCCGCTTTTCCAGCCTGACCGGGCCCCGGTTTGCATCATGGAGCGAGGGAGGATCGCATCGGCAGCCGTCGTCGAAAGCGAATGGCGCGGAGACCCACGTCTGCCTGCCGGAGAGAACGCGTTCCAGCGCTCGACCCGTTGCCGCGCGGTCAGCGTGGGCGGCCAGGGCCGCGATGTCGCGTGACGTATGGCGTCCAGGCGAACGATGGGTTTTGTGCCTCGCTCCATCCTATTCGACGGTCGTCGACGGGCCTCGCTGACGCGCACGCTGCAGAGCGACTCCTTGCCGCTTAGGAGCCCGACGCCGCCATCGCGCGATACTTCCTGTCCAGCACACCCACCGCAGCACCCAGCGCCTCGAGCGTGCCGTCGTTGACGATCACGTCGTCCGCAACCGCCAAGCGCGCCTCGCGCGAGGCCTGCGCAGCGACCATCCGCTCGGCGAGAATCTCGTCGATCCCGTCGCGTGCGAGCAGGCGGGACAGCTGCAGATCGCGCGGCACGTCGATCACCAGCACCCGATGCAACCACGGATAGGCCGCGCGGCCGCCTTCGGTCAGCAACGGAATCGCCGCCACCGCATAGGGCCCGGGTGCCGCCTCGCAAGCGGCCCGCAACGCAGCGCGCACACGCGGATGGATGATGGCTTCGAGTCGCAGACGGGCCTGCGGATTCTCGAAGATCCGGCGCCGCATCGCGGCGCGATCCAGACCGCCGTCCTCTGCGAGCGCCTCCGCCCCGAACGCATCGACGACCGCCGCCAGTCCCGGACTGCCCGGCGCGACGGCCTCGCGCGCCGCGAGGTCTGCATCCGCGACCACGATGCCGCGTCGCTCGAACGCCTGGGTCGCTGCGGTCTTGCCCGAGGCGATCCCGCCGGTCAGGCCGATGATCAACGCGCTCATCGCGACGCTGCGGTCAGCCGAGGCCGGCGAATTGCTTGTAGCTGTCGACCAGATCGTGACCCCACATGAAGGTCACCCAGCCCGCGATGGCCAGATACGGCCCGAACGGGATCGGCGTCGACCGGTCACGCCCCTGCACGGCGAGCATGATCGACCCGATGATCGCGCCGGCCACGGCCGACAGCAGGATGATCGGCAGCAGCCCGCTCAACCCGCACCAAGCACCGAGCGCGGCCAGCAACTTGAAGTCGCCGTGCCCCATGCCTTCCTTGCCGGTCGCCTGCTTGAACAGCCACCACACCGTCCACAGGCTCGCGTAGCCCACCACCGCGCCTAGAAGGGCCGGTTTCGCGGGCATGTAGAGGTTGTCGAGACTCGCGATCAGTCCCAGCCACATCAGCGGCAAGGTGAGCGAGTCGGGCAGCAGCTGCGTCCGCACGTCGATACCGGACGCCGCGACCAGGAACCCGGTCAACACCAGTGCACCGAACCCCTGCCAGCCGAATCCGAAGCGCCAAACGCAGGCCACGAACAGCAGCATCGTCAACAGTTCGACCGCCGGATACTGCGCCGAAATCGGCGCCTTGCAGCTGCGGCACTTGCCACGCAGCGCCAGCCAGCTCACGACGGGAATGTTCTCGTACCACGACAGCTGATGGCCGCAATGCGGGCAGTGCGACCGCTCGACGACGATCCCCGGCGGCGGCGGATCGTACAGCTCCGGCTCCCCCAGCATCTCCCGCGAGTCACGCTTCCACTGCCATTCCATGCGCCGTGGCAGGCGCAGGATCACGACATTGAGGAAGCTGCCGACCAGCAGGCCGAAGCCGGCCGCCAGTGGGAAGCCCAGTGCGGGGTTCTGGTCGAGGAACGCCATCTATGCAATCACCAGCTCACTGCACACATCAGACCACTGCTGCCAACTTGAAGATCGGGAGGTACATGCCGATGACCATGCCGCCGACGAGCCCGCCAATGAAGACCATGATCATCGGTTCCAGGAGGCTGCTGAGTGCATCGACCGCGTTGTTCACTTCTTCCTCGTAGAACTCGGCGACCTTGAACAACATGGTGTCGAGCGCGCCGGCTTCCTCACCGATTGCCGTCATCTGCACCACCATGTGCGGAAACAGGTTGACCTGTTTCATGGCCATATTGACCTGGTAACCAACGGATACGTCGTCGCGCATGCGAAGCACGGCCTTTTCGTAGACCGTATTGCCCGTAGCGCCCGCGACGATCTCGAGCGCCTCGACCAGGGGCACACCCGCCTTGAACGTCGTGGCGAGCGTGCGCGCGAAGCGAGCAATCGCCGCATTGTGCAGCAGCTGCCCGATCACCGGAATCTTGAGCAGAAGACGATCGATCCCGTGCTGCAGCGGGACGGAACGCTTGTAGAGGAACATGAAGCCGGCGATGCTGCCGGCGAGAGCAAGCAGCACGATCCACCACCAGGCCACCATGAAGCGACTCGCTGACACGATCATCTGGGTGAAAGCAGGCAGTTCGGCGCCGAAGTCCTTGAATACCGATTCGAACTGCGGGACCACGAAGATCAGAAGAATCGCACTGACGATGATCGCAACCGCGATCACCGCAATCGGATAGAACAGCGCCTTCTTGATCTTTCCCTTCAGTTTCTCGGTGTTTTCTTTGTAAGTCGCGATCGTATCGAGCACTGTTTCGAGTACACCCGCCGACTCGCCAGCACGCACCAGATTCTGATAGAGCTCGTCGAACTGCACCGGATGTTTCGCCAGCGCCTCATTGATCGATGAGCCGCCCTCGATGTCGATGCGCATCGTGTTCAGCAGCTTCGCCATGCGCGGATTCTTGTTGCCGTTGCCGACAATTTCCAGAGCCTGCACCACTGGCACGCCAGACTTGATCATCGTCGCGAACTGTCGACTGAAGACCGAGATGTCCTTGGCCGAGATCTTCTTGCCGGCCGCACCAAACAGAGGCTTGGACTTCGCCTTGATGACGCCGGGCTGGATGCCCTGACGCCGTAGCTCGGCCCGCAGCATGTTGACGTTCTTGGACTGCTGCTCGCCTTTCATCTTGACACCGCGCTTGTCGGTGCCCTCCCAGATGAAGGTGTCCAGTTCCACGCCCAGCCGGACGGGTTGCGCCGGTTTGGCGACGGTCTTGCGGGCTGCAGTTCGACTGATGGACATCCGGGTGTTCCCCCAAGGGCCGGCCTTCCCCAGCCGGACTACGGCCGCATGTTAGCCGGTTGCCAGAAAAAGTGTCGGTCGGGACTTAGAAATGAGGCGCGGGTCAGGATTGAGAGCGACCAGGCTGGGAGTGCGGTTCTGGGGGGGGGGGCATGCATCATGCGTGCCACGACCGCAGGTGATCAGTCCTTCGTCACCCGGTTGATCTCCGCCAGACTCGTCAGGCCCTGTCGCGCCTTCTCGAGCGCCGATTTCCGGAGGTCGTTGACACCAGCGCGTTCCGCGACCTCGGCGATCTGCAGCGCATTGCCGCCCTGAAGGATGATCTCCTGGATCTGCTCGCTCATCGGCATGACCTGATACACACCGACTCGTCCCTTGTATCCATTGGTGCATTCCTCGCAGCCCACCGCCTCGTAGAGTTCGATGCCGGCCCGGACATGGTCTTCCGAATAGCCCTCGGCCAGCAGGGCGTGGTCCGGCAGGTCGACCCGCCGCTTGCATTTGGAGCACAGCCGCCGCGCCAGGCGCTGAGCGATGACCAGCGTCACCGACGAAGTGATGTTGTAAGGCGCGATGCCCATGTTCATCAGACGCGCGATGGTCTGGGGCGCATCGTTGGTGTGCAGGGTGGACAGCACCATATGACCGGTCTGCGCAGCCTTGATCGCGATCTCGGCCGTTTCCAGGTCGCGGATTTCGCCGACCATGATGATGTCCGGGTCCTGTCGCAGAAACGAGCGCAGCGCCGCCGCGAAGGTCATGCCGCGCTTGTTGTTCTGCTGGACCTGATTCACGCCCGGCAGGCGGATTTCCACCGGATCCTCGGCCGTCGAGATGTTGCGGGTCTCGTCGTTGAGGATACCCAGCGCGGTGTACAGGGATACGGTCTTGCCCGAGCCGGTCGGGCCGGTCACCAGCACCATGCCGTAGGGCTTGTGGATGGCGTCGAGAAACAGCTTCTGCTGGTCCGGCTCGTAGCCCAGCTTGTCGATACCCAGCTTGGCGGCGCTGGCATCGAGGATGCGCAGCACCACCTTTTCGCCGAACAGTGTCGGCAGGGTGCTGACGCGAAAGTCGATCTGTTTGGTCTTGGACAGATTCAGCTTGATGCGGCCGTCCTGTGGAATCCGCTTCTCGGCGATGTCCAGCTGCGCCATGACTTTCAAGCGCGCGGTGATTCGGCCGTTGAGCTTGACCGGCATCTTGGCGACCTGCTTCAGGATGCCGTCGATGCGCAAACGCACCCGGTAATCGGTCTCGTAAGGCTCGAAGTGGATGTCGGAGGCGCCGCGCTTGATCGCGTCCACCAGCACCTTGTTGACGAATTTGACGATCGGCGTGTCGTCCTTGCCGTCGACGACATTGTCCATCTTGCTGGGGTCGTCATCGCCCCCGGTGTCCAAGGCATCAAGACCGTCGGCGCCGTCCAGCTCCTCGCCGAAGCTGTCGGAGGACTGCAGCCAGATCTCCAGGGTTCTCCGGATACTCTCTTCGTCGACCAGAATCGGTTCGACCGTCAGGTTGGTGTGGAACTTGATCTCGTCGAGCGCCGGCGTATTCGTAGGGTCGGAGATGCCGACGAACAAGCGGGCACCGCGCTTGAACAGCGGCAGCACCATGTGCTTCTGCAGCAGTTCCTCGTTGACCAGCTTGACCGCTGTGGACTGCGAGTCCACGGCCGAGACGTCGAGGATCGGCATGCCGAACTCCACCGACTGTGCGGCCGCCATCTGGGCTGCGCTGACCAGCTTGTGCTCGCGCAGATACGTGGCGATCTGCTTGCGAGTCGCGGTGGCCTTCTCAAGCGCTTCTCGGGCAGAGGTCTCATCCAGGGCGCCATCGAGAACAAGCCGCCTCGCGATGCCGGTGATGCCGACCAGATTGGGCGTGGTGACTGCGTTCATGGTCTTGTTTCCCGAGTGCCTGCGCGCAACTTTACTGCAAGGCAGGCCGGATGGAGGGCGTTTCCATCATCCCGCGGCGAGGTCCGCTTTCCGGCCCGGCGAACGCGCGGTACCCTCGCGCTGGGACTTGGGGAGCGTGCATGCGGATATCGGTCGTACTGCCAGCAAAGAACGAAGCCGATGGTCTTCGGCGGACGCTGCCGGCGTTGATCACGCTGTTTCCGGAGGCGGAGGTGATCGTGTCGGACGACGGCTCCACCGATGCCACTGCTGCGGTCGCGCGGGAAGCAGGGGTGCGCGTGGTGAGCGCCCCATATTCGATGGGCAACGGCGCTGCCATCAAGCGGGGCGCGCGGGCAGCCACGGGCGAGGTGATCGTTTTTATGGACGCTGACGGCCAGCACGATCCGGCGCACATCGCCGCGCTGCTCGCACCGCTGGGTGCCGGTTTCGACATGGTAGTGGGCGCGCGCGACGCCTCTGGCCAGGCAAATCGGGGCCGTGGCCTGGCGAACGACTTCTACAACCGGCTCGCCAGTTGGATGACCGGGCATCGCATCGCCGATCTCACTTCTGGCTTTCGCGCGGTACGCGCCTCGAAGTTCCGCGAGTTCCTGCACTTGTTGCCCAACGGGTTTTCATATCCCACGACTTCGACGATGGCGTTCTTCCGCAGTGCCTATCCGGTGGCCTACGTGCCGATCCCGGTGGCGCAGCGCATTGGTACCAGCCACATCCGGCCAATGCGCGATGGCATCCGATTTCTGCTGATCATCTTCAAGATCGCAACCCTGTACTCACCCTTGAAACTGTTTTTGCCAACTACGTTGGTGTTTTTTGGGGCGGGGCTCGGTTACTACGCCTACACGTTTTCCACCATGGGGCGCTTTACCAACATGAGTACGCTGCTCTTCAGTGCGAGCGTCATCATTTTCCTGATCGGTCTCATCAGCGAACAGATCACCAATCTGACCTATCGCCGTGACTGATCTCGCATGAAGAGGATCAGAAATCAGCAAGATCTGGCCTTGTACGGAGCGCCGCCGGCATTCGCTGAGCCTCTCCACGTCGGACGTCCGAACATCGGCGATCGAGAAGGGTTCCTGCGCCGGGCGGCAACGATCCTCGACAATCAGTGGCTGACCAACAACGGTCCCATGGTGCAGGATTTCGAACAGCGCATTGCCACGCATCTCGGCGTCAAACACTGCATCGCGATGTGCAACGGCACCATCGCCTTGGAGATTGCCATCCGTGCACTGGGGCTGGAAGGCGAGGTCATCGTGCCATCGTGGACCTTCGTGGCCACTGCCCACGCACTGTATTGGCAGGGGATTACCCCCGTATTCGCCGACATCGACCCGGCCACTCACAACCTCGATCCAGCTGCAGTCCGCCGGATGATCACTCCGCGCACCAGCGGAATCATCGGCGTGCACCTGTGGGGACGGGCGGCCCCGGTGGACGAACTGCAGGTCATTGCCGACGAGCATGGCCTCAAGCTGATGTTCGACGCGGCGCATGCGTTCGGCAGCACCTACAGGGGGCAGAGCGTGGGCAGCTTCGGTGCGTGCGAGGTCTTCAGCTTCCATGCCACCAAGGCTTTCAACACAATGGAAGGCGGCGCCGTCACGACCAACGACGACGAGCTGGCAGAAGCCATGCGGCTGATGCGCAACTTCGGCTTCAAGGGGTATGACAACGTCATTCACCCGGGCACCAACGGAAAGATGATCGAGGTCTGTGCTGCGATGGGGCTGGCCAACCTGGAGGGTTTCGATGCAGTGCTCGATGCCAACCGGCGTAATCATGCTGGCTACAAGGCTGCACTGGGTGTGATCGGAGGCATCACCCTGCTCGACTATGACCCCGGCGAACGCAACAGCCATCACTACATCGTGCTGGAAGTGGATGCCAGCTTTGCCGTCAGCCGGGACGCCATAATTGACGTCCTTCATGCGGAAAACATCCTTGCACGCAAGTATTTCTGGCCTGGCTGTCACGGCATGCAGCCCTATCGTGGACTGTTCCCGCAGGCAGCGTCTGCCTTGCCTCATACCTGCGTGCTCGGGGAGAAAATCATCGTCCTCCCCAACGCGGCCGAGGCGATCATCACAACCGGCGATGTTCTGCGGGCCTTGGGTTAGTCAGGGGAAGAAGCTGTGTCGGCAGGAATGACAGTTCCCGCATCAAGGCTCGCACCAAAGGGGCGTTCCAGCAAAGTCTCCACTCGTGGCGGCTTGCGAGCGTCCTGTGTGCCGGGATTGTCAAAGAAAGCAAACCATTCCAGCGCAGGAAGTTTCTGCACGGCTTCAGGCATTTGCTGGAATGCATTCTTGGCGAGGTTGAGCTTGCGTAGTCTGGAAAGCTGGGCGAACGATGCAGGAAGCTGCCGCAGATTGTTCTGGTAGAGCGTCATCTGCTCAAGATTGCGTAAATCGCCGATTTTTTCGGGCAAGGACTGGATCCTGTTCTTGTACAACCGTGTTGCTACCAGTTCGCCCAGCTCGCAGAAACTGTCCGGAAGCGAGGCCACCTTGGTCAGGATCAGGCTGAAGTACTTCAGCTTGCGCAACTTGCTGATCGCATCAGGCAGCACCCGCATTGGGCTGAAGCCGAAGCTCACGGTGGAGAGGTCTCGGCACTCGAACAACTCGGGGGGCATCTCCTTCAGCCCGGAAAGATACAGATGCATCACTTCCAGCGACCGCAGTCGGCTCAAGCCCTCGGGTAACGCGCGCAGCAACAGCTTGTGCAAATGCAAACTGCGCATTCGCTCCAGATCGAACAGGCGTGCGTCGAGCGCCTCGATCGGATTGCTCCCGAGAAACAGGTTTTCCAGTGAGCGGTTGTGGAGCACGAACTGGGGAACAACCCGCAGTGCGCAGCTACCCAAGTTGAGATGGCGCAAGTGCCACAGACCCATCAGGTCATCTGGCAGGTCACCCAACCTGTTCTTGCGCAGGTTCAAATGTTCCAATCCCTGCAGCTTGGCGATCATTCGGAGGATTTCGCGCTTCTCCGTAGCGGTGTGATTGCGTATCACCCCCGCCAAGGGATGGTCGGGGTCATGAAGGCTGAGCGATACGCATACATCACCTTGGAACCGGCAATCGAATTCCGAACCGACCCGTCGGCGCAGTGCTCGCACGACATCATGGTCATTCATCGATCACCCCGGAAGGCCGCACAAGCAGGTCGGCCCAAGCGTCGATCATTGCCCAGTCGCTGATCGGTACGGCATCCACCGACAGTGGCGGTACCAGTTCACGCAGACCGTGGGCATGCAGCTTCTGCCTAACCATCCTGGCCAGCCCATGACCAAAGTCTTCATAACCGGTGTAAATGCCGATCTCGCAGAAAGCGAAGCTGTTGCCACTCAGTGCAGACCAGTTCCACTCCAGCAGCAGCGACTCGAAATGATCCTCCAGTTCTTCATCACCGTAGGCAGGACACAGCAGGACAACACAGCGGTCATCGGATACAGGCGGCGTCGCCCGCGCAGTTTGCGCATCCACGCATACCGTATCGCCGATCCTCGCTGCGATCCGCTTTGCCACCTTGCGTGTGGTGCCGCCCACCGTCGAAAAGATGATCACAAGTCAGTCCCGCCAGATCAATGCATCCATCCTGTAATTCGAAATACCTTCAGGCTGGTCCTCCACTCGCACAGACAGGCCCCGGGAAATAGCCAACGCTTCGATCTCATCGGTCGTCCACCATCGTCCCAGCCCGTCATTGGTGCTGTCTCCCGCCTGCAGGTTTTCCTGGTAACGGCGTTTGCGCTCAGGCGTGTCGTAAAAGTTCCATTTAAGCGCACTGCTGGGAATTCCGGTCAGCAGAAAGCGGAATGCTCTTCCATCCAGCGCGTCACACACATTGTCCACAATCACCGCCAAGGTGCCGGGCTCGAAGTAAGCCAGTGCATCGTTCATCAGCAGCTTGTCGGGCAGTCCGTCAGTTTCACCAACCAATTCTGAGAGCGGCAGGGTGACGTCGGCTACCCGGTAGCTGATGTTGGAGCGTGATTTGAAGGCTTGCGCCCCGCTGATCAGATGTCGCGCGAAGTCCACGCCGGTGACTTGCTTGGCAACCGCCGCCAGCTCGAAACTGATCAAGCCATTGCCACAGCACAGATCGAGGACATGGTCATTCTGCCCGAGCTGCAGTGAATCCACGATCCGCTGCACCATGTGCTGGAACATCACGCGCGATATCGGCTGCCGCGCCACCGTCTTGCCCACTTGGATAAACAGGTCAGCCTCGGACAACGCATGATCATTGCGATAGCTATCCCAGAATTTCTGCCACTTGCTCATCGATAACAGCCTTACCCATCAGTCGTCGTGCGGACAGACGATCATTGAACATCAGGAGATCCAGCGCCGATAGACCAGGCTGGAACGGACGATTGAACTGACTGTAGGGCCGTAAAGCGGGTTGCACGAACCGCAAGGTAACCCCGGATGTCGCGAACTTCTCAGCCGCGTACAGCCCCGTTCCGCCTGGCAAGTTGTGATATTCCTCAGCGCCCTCGCGCAAACAGATGTCAAGCACACGGTCGGCGCCCGTCAGATATTCATTGCCATAGCGCTCTGTGGACACCACGAACTCTGTTTGCAGACCGATATAACGGGCCACTGCGATCACACTGCTACGGGCAAGCGCTGACAACGATGTATCACTGGAATGAATCACGTCGGCCAACATGGCATAGGCCTGTTCGAAATAAGGCGCTTTGCGGTAGGCGTCGCTGACGGATGCCAACAGCTTGCGCCTCCAGAAGTGGTCTGGCGCCACATGCAGCTGGTTGATCTTTCGATGTGCGCTGGCTGCCTGCAGGTGCACGGTGAACCATCGCACCCCGCCGGACATGTAGAGCCGGTTCCGATTGATCCAGCCGCCCTTGATGTAGTTGACATCGTCGTAGAACACAAAACGATCGACAGAGGCAACCAGTTGAAAATAGCCGGCGTATGGAAACAGGTAGGGCTGCATGATCGCCAGTTTCATCGCCGTGCCGGTCCGTAAGGTGGGGGAGCGCAGTCAGTCGTGAGCCCCCGCAATGGACCGAAGGCGGTCGGGATTGCCTCCTCGGGGTGTAAGACCAGACAACTTTCCACCAACAGCAAGGTGTCCGGCAAGTTCGGCTGTCTGGCCGAGCTTGGCTGACGGAGGCCCGAGGTGCCGCAGTGAGGTCGCCAACCGCTTCCAACAGGCAGTTCGGAAACAAGCATGTCGATGATCTAGGTAGGCGCGCGTTCAAGGCGGCTTGGGTATCGATCTTCTCGGCGGCGCTTCATGTCATCATCCATAAGTCGCTTCTGGCGAGCGCCGACCGCCTCCTCCAACTCCAGACTGCTCATCGGCCGTGCAAAAAGCAGATGTCCCGGTGTTGACCCGTCGTGCCACGCATGCCACTTGGTGGAGTGGGGCGGAGATCGCTACCCGGTACGGATTGCAACTGGTGGTCACCGTTGTTCTAGCTCGTCTGCTGCAACCGGAAGACTTCGGTCTGATGGCGATGGTAATGGTGTTCACAAGCTTTTCCGTGCTGCTGATCGAGAGCGGGCTAGGCAGCGCTCTAGTGCAGCGACAGACGACGTCCCCAGATGAGGAATCCAGCGTCTTTGTTGTGAACCTCGGACTGGGCTGCATGCTGACGGTTCTGCTTTGGCTGTGTGCCCCGGCCATCGCCCATTTCTACCGCCAGCCGGCGTTGCTCTCCCTTGTGCAGCTGATGGTGTGGGTGCTGCCCTTGAGCGCGCTGGCCACCGTCCCGGCAGCGGTCCTGACGCAGCGGCTGGACTTCCGTAGCCGCATGCTTGCCGAGTTGTTTGCTTCAGGATGCGGTGCTGGTCTGGCCCTCCTGCTGGCGTGGCATGGTCAGGGTGTCTCGAGTCTGGCTTGGCAGATCATTGCCGCTGCCGGCGTGCGCATGTTGCTGCTGTGGTATTTGTCGGGTTGGCGGCCCCGTGGGCGATTCGATGCACCCGCACTTGTCCAGCTTCTCCGCTTCGGCGGACCTCTGTTGCTGGCCAATCTCCTCAATGTGGCTTCGACGCGCTTGCAATCGCTGTTGATAGGCCGGCTATTCGATGCGCGCACGCTTGGCTTCTACGCTATCGCACAGGACACCCAGCAAGCGCCAGCGCAGTTCCTGGGCTCGCTGTTGAACCGGGTCGGGCTGCCCATGTTCTCCATCGTCGCGAATCAGCCGGAAAAGCTCGCCGGCGCACTTCGCCTGTCCCTGCGCCTGTCCGTCTTTGTATTCACCCCCTGCATGATGGGCATCGCGGTCATTGCCACACCTTTGATCAGGCTGCTCTATGGCGACAATTGGGCGCCGGCTGGTCCATTGCTCAGCTTGTTGGCGCTATCAGCAGTGTTCTGGCCACTCCACGTGTTGAACCTGGCCGCTGTCAGCGCTATCGGAAAAGCGGATCTGGTTCTGCGCCTGGAAATCGTCAAGACACTTGTCACGATCCCGCTGGTGATGGTCGCAGCTTTTATTGGAGTGACCGCAGTGGCAGGAGCGGTGTTCATTTCCAGTCTGTTGTGTGTGGTAATCAACACATGGCATTCACAGCGTCTATTCGGATACGGCCTGCGCGCCCAGTTGCGTGATGCGCTGCCCACCGTGGTGTTGGCCCTGATGAGCACCGGAGTCGCCGCCTTGGGTCTGCGTAGCTCTATTGCGGCCAGCGCCAGCATGCCCACAGCCATCTTTGTTGCCGCATTTTCTGCCGCATGTACCTACGTGATCGGAGCCGCAAGTAGTCGTCTTCAGGCTTGGCGAGACCTTCTGAGCTTTGTGCGAACACTGTGGAGTCGGAGCCCAGCCGGGCAAGGTGAGCTGAAGTGAGAAAGCCCGTCATCAGCGTCTGCGTGACGACCTACAATCAGCGTGATTACATCGATCTTTGCTTGCGTAGCATTCTGGACCAGCAGGTAGATGCCGAGATGCAGCTGCTGGTGGGGGATGACGCGTCCACGGACGGCACCAGCGAGGTTATCGCGGCTTTGGTCCAAGAATACGGCTCGCGCGTCCAGCACCTGGTGCGCAGTCCGAACCTGGGCGCCTTCGAGAACATGTGCGATCTGATCGGTCGTGCGGAGGGGGACTTCATCGCCCGAGTTGATGGCGACGACTACTGGTTGCCTGGCAAGCTCGCACGGCAGCTGGCCTATCTAAAGTGCCACGCCGGTTGTGTCGCGGTGTTTACCAATGCAGTCACGGTGGACGAAGCCGGCAAGATTCTTGGTCATTTCAATGACCTCGGCGACGTTCAATTGGACCTGGCCGCTCTGGTGCGTAGAGGTAATGTTCTCAACAACAGTTCGGTGCTGTTCCGCAATGGCAATCAATACGCTTGGTTGGAAAGATCCGAGCAAATCGACTATCAGCTGCATCTCGAGTTAGTTCGCAATGGACAGCTTGGTCACATCGCCGAGCCGCTCGCCGTTTATCGGGTTGCTACTCGGGGGTCAATGGTCGCCGCTTCCAATGCCCGCGTGCGCGAGCTCTATTGGCAGGCAATCCAGAGCGTGCCGCGCGATCTGGTGAATGACGCCGACTACGCGCATGGCCTCGCCGACTTCCTGCGCAGGGTTCTTTTCCGCTCCATAGCAACACGGAGTCTGGCACTGCTTCGTACGTGGGTGGCGCGCGTCTATGCCGTCTCTCCTTACGGTCGAGTACGGATGACCACTTTAGTCGCCGCCAACACGCTGCGCATGGCCGGCAAGATGCTGGTCGCGTACATTTCCTTCTCTGGATACGAGAAGAACGTCCTCTACCGGCACTGACAGAGCCGCCAATGGCATTGCAACTTACAAGGATCGTCCCCTATACCCTTGCAGGCTGGATTCCCGGCGGGCGACGTCATTGCGCAGTTTGCGGCCATCGTGTCTGGCGATTCATGCCTTACCGCGATGGCTCGCGCGGTGCTGCGGCACTGATGCACGCGTTGGACGTTGTCGGAAGCGACGTGGACAACTTCGAATGTCCGCGCTGCGGTGCGCACGACCGTGAGCGACATCTCTTGTTGTACCTGCGTGCCAGCGGGATGCTGAAGTGGATGAAGGGCAGGTCGATCCTGCATTTCGCTCCCGAGAAGCGACTGCCGCGCTGGATTCAGGCCGTGGGCCCGGCTGACTACACCGCCTGCGACCTGTATCCGCAGGCATCGCACGTTCGCCGGGTTGACATGCTGGACATGGATATCGAATCAGCTTCAGTCGACATGCTCATCGCCAATCACGTGCTCGAGCATGTCGACGATGTCGACAGGGCGTTGGGCGAGATATTCCGCGTTCTCAAGCCAGGCGGCCACGCGATTCTGCAGACGCCCTACAGCACGAAGCTGCACGCCACGTGGGAGGACACGGGCGTCGACACGCCGCAGGCCCGATTCCAGGCCTATGGCCAAGAGGACCACGTTCGCCTGTTCGGGCGGGACATCGTCAGCCGGTTCGCGAGGTCTGGACTTCGCCCGCGGGTGCAGACCCACGACGCTTTACTTCCCGAATGCGATGTCATCCGCCATGGCGTGAATCCGGCTGAACCGTTTTTCCTGTTCCACAAGGCGTTTTGAACACGCTCCTCAACGCAGGCCGGGTACGCCGTGCCGGATCAGCATCACCAGCTTGCGAGGCAGCAGCACGAAGGGCCGGACATACTCCAGCAAGGTGATCACTCGCCCGCGCTGTACGCGCCAGCGCTCAGCCCGCAGAAACGCACGTTGGCGGAAGGTCTGGATGGCAGCATTGGTGTAGATTTCCCGCCACAGCCGCAGGTCACGCTTCAGCAGCGCCAGGACCGCGCCCTCGGCAAGCAGCAGAATGCCGTGGAGGAGCAGCAGCGGCACCATCGCAAGTCCCGGTGTGCAGATGCACAGCACCGCAGTCTTGTTGCGCTCGCTCAACGCACGTCGTCGGTAGGTGGATCGCAGCTTGCCGTGGTCGACGCGGTTGCCCCCGAAACTGGCGCCTTGACGATGCCGATAGCCGCTGCGCTGTTCCACCCGGACTGGCAGGCCCTGCAGCCGAGCGGTGCAGCACAGGAAGACGTCCTCGGCCAGCGACCCGAATGTTTCCGGGAAGCCTCCCAGGGCCTGCCAAGTGGCGCGCGGCAAAAACAGACACGCACCGACGACCATGGCTACGTCGGAGCGATTCGGGTCGAGATTCGGTACGGGGTTATAGAAAGGATCCAGCAGGCAGCCACGATCCACCAGCGCGCCGCTTTCCCAGTCGAACTGCGGCAGCGACAGGATGCCGGGCGTGGGCATGGCGCGGGCGCTCGCCAGCAACACTTTAATGGCGTCGCGAAACAGCTCGGCGTCATTGTTCAGCAGCAGCACATACTCACCGCGCGCATGGGCAACCATGCGGTTATTCGCGCCGCAGAACCCGATGTTCTGCTCGGATGCCAACAGTTCTACATCTGGATACCGGCATCGGATCCATTCTGCCGAGCCATCCGCGGAGGCATCGTCGTGGATGATGATCTCGATGGTCACCTCGGCGTCCTGCGACAGCACAGACGCGATGCAATCCTCCAGCACACCCACGCCGTTGTAGTTGGCGATGCAGACGGAGACCATCGGTTTCCTGGGCCGCGACGCAGCGGAATGACAATGGACGACGCTCATAGGCTTACCCATTCGCTGATGGGAGGGCGGCCGGCACCGCAGTGCTGTCCGGCATGAGTGCAGCCCATAGATCGCGATGGAAATGCGGCCACGCAAACCGCTCCGCAAAACGTCGCGCAGCGTAATGCTGATCGAGCGCGGGGCGTTGCACCAGGTCGACCACAGCGGAAGCCAAGGCGGGATAGTCGGCTTGCGCGACGAGTCGTCCCGACTCGCCCTCCTGCACAGCATCGACGATTCCACCCACGGCGAAGGCGACCGTTGGCAACCCATGCCCTGCCGCCTCAATGGCGACCATGCCGAAACCCTCCGGATCGCCGGGCACTTCGATTACCGGAAAGACGTGGACGTTGGCGGCCTCGTATGCGCTGGCAAGTTCCAGGTCGCTCACGCCTCCCAGGAACCGGAGATGCGCACCCACTCCAGCGGCATCGGCGGCTGCTTGGATGTCGTCACGGGACTGCATTCCAGGCAACAACGAGTCCTTGGCGGCGTCGCCAATCACCATCAACTGGACGTTGGGTACTTGCCGGACAATGGCCGGAAACGCTTCGCGCACGAACTCGCGCAGGCCCTTGCGCTGAGTCAACCGACCAACTGAGAGCAGCAGCGGCGCATCGCCCACAGCATGTCGCTCGCGAAAAGCACGCAGCGCTCTGTCGGAGAGCGCCACTTCAGGCAGAGCAACCCCCGGGTGCACAACGTGGACGTTGCCGGGGGCGATGCCGATGCCATGGGCCATCACCGCCGTGGGCCGGCTATTGGCGATCACAACATCCATTCGTCGTAGAAACGGATGCCAGAGGGCGCGATACACGGGATGCCGAACCGAGATGTCCAGGCCATGCACGTAAACCGCAGCGCGTCCACCGCACGCACGCGCCGCGAGCCAGGCCGCGGGCGCCGTCAATCCGCTTCCCGCCAGAACAAGTGCTGGCTGATGCTTGCGCGCCAAGCGGAACGCTTGCCAAGCCGAGATCAAAAGAAACCACCACAATGGCCGCAACGGTACCTCCTGCACATCGACGTCGAACGGCTTGTTCTCCGCCGCGCCACGGGGTCCTACGACATGCACCTGGGCACAGCGCGAGAGTCCATCGGCGATGTGCCAGTTCAGGCGCTCCATGCCTCCCACCAGCGGCGGGAGATTGCGGGTAACGTGGAGAATTCGATGCAATGTTGCCTCGGTCATCTTGAAGTTCTACATCCTTAAATCTGTCTCTCCGGAGCGGCGGCAAGGCTGAGCCCGGTATGCGAATGTTGCCCGGAGCTTCGATGCCGCGCGATGCGTGCCTCGAAATTCCTCGCATCGCTCCGAACAAGCAGCCAGGGACAGACGGCGGTCAACGGCAGGCCGACGGAACGTAGTGCTTAGAAAGTCCGGCACAAGTCCAATGAAGACTACCCCCCTCATCGGTCATGGTCATGGAAAGCGTCTGCCCTTGGATGCGTGCACTCGCCCTGTTTCCGAACGTGATCTCGACCTGACCACCCGGCCTGAGTTCGACCGCGGTGACATAGCGACCGGCGATGGAGCCCGGCGCCGAAAGTCCGGCATCCAGATTACCCGCGGGGTAGCCCTGCTGCTCGGCGTGGAAAGTAACCACAGCAATGCGCGCATCTTCTGCAAGCGAGAAGCCTTCGGCGACCTGGCCGCGTACCACGTACTCCTGGTAGGACGGAATCGCGATGGCAGCGAGCAGGGCGATGATTGCAACGACGATCATCAACTCGATCAAGCTGAATCCGCGAGAGCCTTGCATAAGTCGTTTTTCCTCCAAAAGAGCCTCACAGAGCGCCTTCAGATCAGGGGCGAGAGAAGCTGCGCCAGGCTGATGCACTTCAATAGCGATCGCAAACGACGCAAGAAAAGCGCCAGCAGTTCCGGCAAAGCCGGAAATCAGTCGCAGATAAGGGGCTGAGCTGCACCTCGATTGTCAGGGAGCGGACTCATACACCAGTGTTCGGCGCAGAGTCTCCAGTTCCCGGCCCCAATAGTCGTTCCGCTGCATCAGCGAGTCTCGCAGCCGCAAGATGGGAGACGCGGCGGGGGCGATCGGCGTGCCGGCTTCGAGATAAGCGTTCAGCAGCGATAGTCCGGAACCGGGGCCGCAGACCGTTGCCAAGAGTCCTGTGTCGGTCAGCGCGAATTCCGGTCTTGGCTGTATCTCCAGCCGTCTCCGGAATGCAGCCAGGGCCGCGGGACACTCCAGGCGCGAAAGTGCGTCGTGTGCGCGGAGGTTCGACATGCGGCCTTGTTCTTCCGCGCTCGCCGTTGGCTTTGAAATGGCGGCCGCCAGCAGCCTCTTTCGCGTGACGACGTCGAGGCTGCACTCGTCTCCGGGAGGCGTTCGCATGACCTCGAGAAGCCAGTTATAGCTCACGTCGAACAATATGCCTTGCCGCGGCAACAACGCTTCGACCTGTCTTGCTGAAGGCGCTTTCCAGAGAGCGCACCTCGCCTTGAACAGCGAGATCGCGAGCTGGATTTCGGAAGGCAGGCGTGAGGATGCGCGCACAAGGCGCGCCTCTGCGAGATCTGCGCGTCCCGTATCGAGCTCGACGAGCGCGGCAAAGTTCTGGGCGCGGGCCGAGTCAGGCATGGCGGTTGCCCACGCCCTAGACAGCGCACCGGTGTCGCCCCAGAGCCTCGCCTGGGCAAATGTCAGCGCCAGCAGGAGTAGAAGCAGCACGCCCGTTCCGGCGGTGATGTAAAGGCGATAGCGACGCTGCGCGGTGAGATACATAGCGAGCGGCAGGAACAGCAGGATGGCGGGCAGATAGTTGCGATGCTCGAAATACAGCTCTAGCGGAAGTCCGCTGCTCTCCATCAGGTGTCCCGCAAGGAAGAACGCGATGGCGGCAGCGACCGACGGCAGGCGCTTCCGCAGCACGACCATGGCGACGACCGCTGCCGCGAGGGCGAGCAGCGCGGGCAGCGTGGTGTTCGGCGTCCGAAGGTCGCGCGAAACTACGAAGTCGTCCGCGAAGATACCGCGTGCATCTAGGCCGGGCACCCAGAGCGCGGACACGTATTCCGCGAGTGCGCGCGGCTCGGAAAGCAGCCGCTGCGAAGTGGACCACCCGCGCATCGCTTCCACACCTGGCGCGGCAGCAATGGACGCGTAGGTGATGTAACTCACGATCAGCAATGACGGAACCGCCACCAGCAGAAGGATGACGGTGCGGCGATGGCCCTGTGCGCCGGTGGCCGGCGCCGCCCCTAGCAGGGTCCATTGCAGACTGGCGACCAGCAGTGGCAGTAGAAATCCGTTGGCCTTGCTCAAACCTGCGAGCAGACCGGCTACAGGAATCGCGAGAACAGCGAGACACCAGCCGGCACAGCGGCGATCCGCATCGAATGCATTGAGCGCCCCGATCCAGGCCCGCAGGCCGAGTAGGCAGAACAAGGCGGCAAGCATTGCCTGGCGCTGCACCACATAGAGCACGGTGGATGTCCAGAGCGGATGGGAAATCCAGATCGCAGCAGCGATGAAGGCTGTCCAGCGCGCGCGGGACCGGTCACGGGTTGTCCGCTCCAGGAGCGCGCAAAGCATCCAGAACAGCGCCAGCCCGTTGACCGCATGCAGAAAAATGTTGGTTCGTTTGAACGCGTAGGCGTCGGCAGGCCAGTCTCTTGCATCGAGCAGAAAGGACGCCATCGAGACCGGGCGGCCGGTCGGGTCTGCGATTCCGGACGTCAGAAACCAGACCAGCGATTCGACATCTCTGACGCCGCCGTACCGCCCAAGCGCGGGTAGATTGGCGAAATCGTCGAAGAGAAAATCTCCTGCGACACCCGGCCAGTAGGCGACGCACGTCAGCGTTGCTACGACGAGGAAGCACGCTGTCGCCAGATGGCGCCCCAGAGGCAGGGAATGTGGCAAAACCGGCGCGGTCACACTCACTGCGCGCCTTTTCCTTGACGCAGTGCGGCCTCGATCGCGAAGAGCCTTTCCCGCTCGGACGGCGAGTAACGGTGGCGATGGCGTTGGGCGAGCGCAGCTGCTCGCTCCAGCAAATCTGGGGAACGCTCGCCGTTGGCGAACTCCATCTCGATGAGTGACAGCTCAAGCTGCGGATCGTCGTTTCGCAGGTCCACTGCCATCCGCTGCACTGCGATTGCCAAGTTCCGGTCCCGCAATACATTCCAGGCAAAGTTGGCGTACATGGCATGCACCGCAACGTCGGAGGGATTCTTCTCGAGGACTGCAGCGAACAGGTCCAGCAGTGATTGCGCGTGAGGCGCGCAACGTCGTTCGATGGTGCATTGTGTGATGGCGTACAGGGCGCTGGTCTGCGCCGGTCCGATCGGACGCTCGGTCAGCAGCGCACGCATCCTGTTCCAGGTATCAGGCGATACGTCGATACCCGCCTGCGCATCCATGATGATCATCGCCTGCAGCGGAAGGGGCGAGCTGCCGGGGAGCGCCGCTGCGCGTTCGAACTGCCGCCGGGCGAGATGCCAGGTTGGAGATGCGGGGTCGCTGCTGGTCTGAAGGAGACGCTGTCCGAGCGCATACGAGGCGCGCTGCGATTGCGGTGCCCTGTTTTCGAGCGCGAGATCGAGCTCGAACGGGTTGCCCCAGGTCGCAGCCTGTACATAAGACAGAGCCGCCAGCCCCGCCACAGACGCTCCGGCGAGCGTGCGGCGCGCATCCGCGTTGAAATGTCCGCCGAGCCTGCGTGCGATATCCGCGCAGACCAGAAGCGGACCGATCAGGGCGAGGTAGTTGCGGTGTTCGAAGGCGAGCTCCAGCGGGATCACGTTGCTGGTCAGCGCATGGGCGGCGAAGAACCAGCCGATCCCCAGCGCGACGAGGGGGGCTCGCCGCCGGAGGCACCACGCGATCCATGCGGACATCGCGATCACCAACCAGCAGACCAGAGTGGAAAGGGGCGAGATCAATGAGGTGGAAGGTCGGATGTCGTCGTAATAGAAGCGCAGCGTGTCTGGCAGCGGTATCACGATCTGACCGAGATACATGATAAGCACGCGGCCTTGCGTCAACACGCGCTCGTAAGGCGTGAAGTCGCGGCTGGAGATCGCCTGCATCTGTGTCAGGAACGGCCATGCTATCCACAGGTAGCCGACGACACCCGCGATCGCCGTGCCCCAGGCAACTGCGATGAGCGCGCGAGACCGTCCTGCGCCCGGGCCCGCGAAGCGCAGGAGCACGAGTTCGATCAGCAGAATGAAAACGGGCGCGAGCAGCGCCGACTCCTTGAAGCCCAATCCGAACAGCATCGCCAGAATGCAGACGATGAAACGCAGGTTTGCCGGGCGTCCGGCGATCTGCCGCTCCCGGGCAGACACATACGCAAGCAGCGAAAGCAGAATGCCGGTCGCCGCGCCGAGTTCCATGCGCTGCACGACGTACAACACCGTGGATGCCTGCAGAGGATGGATTGTCCAGGCAGCCGCGACGAACAGCGGCACGTAGCTGCTGCGCCGGGTATCCGGCAGGGCGATCCGGAAGAACCGGACGACAAGCGCATAGACGAGCCACGTATTCAAAATGTGGAACGACAGGTTTGTCAGCTTCAAGGCGTAGATCGATTCGCCTGTCGTCACATGATTGAGGCCGAACGAGAACATGGCCAGCGGACGCCCGCCGAGGCCGGCAATGCCGCCAGAAGCCACTTGGACGAGCTGATCTGCGCTGAGCGACGTGATCCGCCACGAGGTGTCGCGCACCAGATTCGGTTCGTCATCGAAGATGAGGCCACCGGAGAGGCCGACGTGGAAGACCAGCACTGCCAGAACCGCAAGGCCGAGCACCGGCAGCAAGCGGCGATAAGAAGGTGATGTGATCATCCGCGCATGTTGCCGGTTCCTTCAGGCAAAAAAAGGGGCCGCAAGGCGGCCCCTTTCTCGAACAGCTGTCGCTGGAAGAAAATTAGCGGCAGGAGCTCGGCAGATACTTCGCGCCGATCGTACCGGTCTTGCAGGTCCAGGCGATGCTACCGCCACGGTCGATCGGGCTCAGGACGAGGCCGGTGCCCGCGTTCTTGATCTTGGTGCTGGTCGCCGTCTGGTTGTAGACGACGTTGATCAAGCCGGACGAAACGGTCGCGCTGGTGACGTACTTGCCCGAGATAGACGCGCCTGCGGCAACGCCGGCTGCCGTGGGATCTGCCGGCCACGCACCGTAGTTCGCGTAGTACTCGGCAATCGCAGTCTTCGGGCCGGCCGACAGGCTCAGGCCTTCCGACACCTGCGAGCGGGCAACGTAGTCCTGGTAGGCCGGCAGCGCGATGGCCGCCAGGATGGCGATGATCGCAACGACGATCATCAGTTCGATCAGGGTAAAGCCCTTCTGCAGCGTCTTCATGGTGTATCCCCTAGGAGTGGAAGATTTCACGTGCCTCGGGCCCGGCGGGTGCCGATCCTTGGACGGCCGTGCAAGAGCACGTGCGGGTTCGTTTACGCAGGATGCGTGCCAACTGTCGTGCCCAAGGAGACGAGGTCGCAAACTCTAGGAAGTGACGCGCAAAGTCACTTGGGGCAGCTAAGGTGACCCACTGCGTCACTCTTCCGAAGGCCTGCTCCGCCCAAGCGCTCGATAGCCAGTTGGCGTTGAGGCGGCGAGGCCTCGTTCAATGCGCACATCCAGGCAACTTCCGCTTCCTGTGGGCGCTTGAGCGCTATCAGCAGATCACCGGCGTGGATGAGGTAATCGGGCTCGGCCGGGCGCAGTCGAAGTGCCTGTGCCGCGGCGGCCAATGCGTCTTCAGTCCGCCCACCGCCTTCGAGCGCCAAACTGAAGTTGTGCCAGACCTCGTGTCGATCCTGACGAAATTCCACTGCCCGTTCGAAAGCCGCAATCGCGAGATCCCACCGTTGCTCTCGAACGGCTAGGTATCCCAACAGTTCATCCACGCCGGGTGTGCCCGGCGGTTGCGCTTGCAGAATCGCGCGGGCTTTGTCTTCTTGTCCGGACTTCAGGTAGCCCCAAGCCAGTCGCGTCCAGTCGCTCGGGAATTCAGGAATCAAGAGGCGGGCCTGCGACAGCGTCCAGGCGCCAAGCAGGCTCGTGATGAGGATGCCAGCCGCGATTGAGCGCCATTGACGTGTCGCAAGGGCTCTCCAGAGCGCATCGACCCAGATCCCCGTGCCGACAACGAACGGTGCGATCACATTGAAGCGGAAGCGGTCTTCGGCGAAGAACACGGCGAGCGTCAGCGCACCCATCGCAAGTGGTGCGAGCAGAATGATTCCGCGCCTGTCACGCCATGTCAGAAGCGCAAGACCGGGAACACCGAGCGCGAAAAGCCAGCCGAATGGCAGGGGAAGCGCGTGCAGCAGGGGAGAGACGATGCGCTCGTCCACATAGTTGCGGGTGTTGGGCACCTCGGGATAGGCGCTCGCCTCCCGGAGCTTGCGAACCGCGTTGCCGACGCTCTGGAGGCGGTGCGACTCGATGTAGGTGGACGCCTGTTCTCGCCAATACGCATCGACAGCCTGAGGCGTCAGGCGGGTGCCTGCTCTGCGCTCAGCCTCGGCACGATAACCGTCCCAGATCTCCCCTGGTGCGGAGTAGCGGCCCACGAAGCTTGGCACGCCGGCACGGCCTTCCGGATTCTCCACATTGTAGATCTGGTGCAGCACGATGCCGCCGTTGTTGGGCATCGGCGAGTACTTTTCGGAAATGGCGGCATTGCGGGCGACCAGTAGAAACAGCGGCATCGCCAAGCCTGCAAGCAGGCAGGCTGCGCCCAGAGAGATGGCCTTGGGCGTATCTCCTTCACGCCATCGGAGCCAGCCGGCGCAAAGCAGTGCGAGCGGCGCCATCAGCAGCAGGTTCGCTCGAAGCGCAACGCCAATTCCACACAGCACACCGAATCCGAGCCAGTTCGCCAGGCGACCGTTCCTACAGAAACTCAGTGCGCCATACATCCACCAGACGACGAATGCCGCCACCCAGGTGGCCTTGAGCAGCGCCATCGTGTAGGCAATGGCTGTTCCGGTAATGGCGTAGACGAAGATCGCGATCAGCCCGGCGCGAGGTCGTCCGAGCAGCGCTGCGATCCTGTACATGCCGTACGCACTCAGGCAGTCGACTGCGATCTGGAGAACGTAGATCGGGAACGCGCCCGCGCCGAGCTTCAGGATCGCGCCGAGCAGGTAGGCGTAGAGAGGATCCATGAAGGCCCATCCGTCCTGCAGGCCGCCCGAGCCGAAGGCTACGTCGTGGGCAAAGCGCCAGTAGAAGTCTTCATCGGCGCCCATCTGCCAGGTCAAGGGGCCGGCAAGCGCGTACTGCATATGCAGCAGGCGCAGCAAAAGCACGCACGCCAGCGCAAGCATCAAGTTCCGACGCCCAACGGGCTGTTCGCTAAACATCGAGTAGTCCCGTCGCCCGGTGGCGGACGGGGAGCGTCGCGGTCTGCGTCGGCCTTGTCAAACCGTTAGGCAGCAGTATGTGAGTGCGTTACGGGCAAGGACCGGCATCTCTCGGTCTCATCCAGCAGCCGGCCGATCGGTGCACGTGCCTCAGACGACACTAAAACATTGAATTCGGTTTGCGCCGTCACCGCAAATTTCGCTATTCCAGCAATAGCGATCCTTCAAGTCGCACAAGCGCAACTGGCGCACTCAATCGATCCCGAGCTTCTTCAGCTTGTACCGCAGCGCCCGGAACGTGATGCCCAGCGCCGCCGCCGTCTTGGTCTTGTTGTAACGGTTTTCCTGCAGGGCCTGCTGGATCGCGGCGCGCTCGATGTCTTCGATGAAGGAAGGCAAGGCAGTGCCGGCGGTCTCGTAGGGGCTGACGGTGCGCGGGTCGCGAGGCTGGCCGTGATTCTGCGGAAGTGCCTGGTGGACGCCGGTGGCGTACGGCGAGGCGGGCTGGGGTTGCGCGGCCTGCTGGGTGTTCCGGGCAGCCGGGAGGTGCAGGTCGGCGGCGGTGATCTGGTCGTCGTCGGCCATTGCCAGGGCGCGTTCGAGGATGTTTTCCAGTTCGCGGACGTTGCCGGCGAACCCGTAGGTTTCGAGTGCGGCGACGGCGTCCGGCGCCAGCGTCGGCGCTGAGCGGTGCATGGCCTGGGCAAGGCGGCGCAGGATGGCGTCCGACAGCAGCGGCAGGTCGCCGGTGCGCTCGCGGAGCGCGGGGACGTTCAGGCCGATGACGTTGATGCGGTAGTAGAGGTCGTGGCGGAAACGGCCGTCGTTGACCAGTTGCGACAGGTCCTTGTGCGTGGCCGAGAGGATGCGCACGTCGACCTGGATCTCGGCGGCGGCGCCGACCGGGCGGATCGACTTTTCCTGGATCGCACGCAGCAGCTTGACCTGCATCGGCAGCGGCAACTCGGCGATCTCGTCGAGGAACAGGGTGCCGCCGTCGGCAGCCTGGAACAGGCCGGGCTTGTCGCTGTGCGCGCCGGTGAAGCTGCCCTTCTTGTGGCCGAAGAACTCGCTTTCCATCAGTTCGGTCGGAATGGCGCCGCAGTTGACCGGCACGAACGGGCCGTTGGCGCGCGCGCCCTGGGCGTGGATGGTGCGGGCGACCAGCTCCTTGCCCGTACCCGATTCGCCCTGGATGAAGACCGGCGCCTGGCTGCGGGCGACCTTGGCGATCGTGTTGCGCAGCGTGACCATCGCGTCGGAGGTGCCGAGCAGGCGGCTGCTCTGTTCTTCGGTGGTGCGCTTGGCGCGTTCACCCAGTTCCAGCGCCTGGCGGACGAGGCCACGCAGCACGTGGATGTCGACCGGCTTGCTGACGAAATCGAACGCGCCGACCTTCAATGCTTCGACCGCGGCCTCGACGTTCCCGTAGGCCGTGATCATGGCGACCGGCATGCCGGGGTAGCGGGTACTGATCTCGCTGACGAGCTCGAGGCCCGAGCCGTCCGGCAGGCGCATGTCGGTCAGGCAGAGATCGTAGGCCGCCGAGGCCAGCAGTTCGCGGGCGGCGGCGAGGGTGGGCGCGGTTTCGGTGCGCAGCCCCATCCGGCTCAGCGTGAGCACCAGCAGTTCACGAATATCGTGTTCGTCGTCGACGATCAGGACGCTGCGAGTTTCGCTCATCGATTCGCCACACAAACGGAACTGAGGTGTGACGCATAGTGACAGATTCTGTCAAAAGTGACGAGGGTCACACTGGTGACGCGCGTCACGATGGTGGAGGGATGGGGTGCAGGTATTCGGGTGGGGATTCGGGTGTTCGGAGAGCCCCCAGCGGAGCAGGCTGAGGTCTCATAACTGTGGGGCGTGCTCGCTAGATGCAACGGATCGGGCCGAGAGGCCGTCACCCCAGTGCAGGCTGGGGTCCACCCTGATTTCGCGCGTGGCGTTGGACGCCCCGGGTCACGATTACAGAAGCGTTTCTCGATTAAAAAGAATGAGGTGAAAGGCGAGGCTGCCGCCCGGGCAAGGCGCCGCGTTTCTCTTTGGTCGCGGCGAAAATGGATCCCAGCGTGCGCTGGGATGACGAACGGGAGAGGTGCCCTCTACAGCGGCAGTAAATCGAAACGGTCACCGTGGCGGCGATGATTCCGTTGCCGCGGGGGGGGGGGCGGGATGCCGTGGACTAGTTCCGCAACAATGTCTGCCGCGCCGCCAGCGTGACGCGGAAACAGGCACCGCCACCGGGGACCGCGACGTACTCGAGGTGCGCTTCGTTCGCCCGGCACAGCTCGTGGGCGATGTAGAGGCCCAGGCCCGTGCCGCTTTCCGACGTGGTGAAGAACGGGCGGAAGAGCTGGGCGGATACGGCGTCCGGGATGCCGGGGCCGCGGTCGAGGACGCTCAGCGTCGGGCACTCGCCGGCCTGCTCGAGGCGCAGGGTGATCCGCGCCGGTTCGCCGGGCATGCGGCCATAACGGACGGCGTTGTTGACCAGTGCGGTCAGGACCTGCTGCAGGTGGCGCGGGTCGAAGATCGCGCGCAGCGTGGGCTGGTCGCAGCTGACCTTCAGTTCGGCGTTCTCCTCGCTGACGATCATCCGGTAGTCCTGCACGAACGCATGCGCGGCGGCGACCAGATCGACGTGTTCGGGTCGTGCCCGCTCGCGACGGGCGAGGCCGAGCACGCTTTCGACGATACCGTTCGTGCGCACGCACTGCTGGTGGATGATCTGCAGCAGGCGGCGATCGGCCTCGCCGATCTGGTTCGACTCTTCCATCAGCTGGGTGGCGTAGCTGATCGCGGCCAGCGGATTGCGGATTTCGTGCGCGAGGCTCGCGGAGAAGCGGCCCATCGTGGCAAGGGTCAGCGATTCGGCGCGTCGGGAGACCAGTGAGGTGTCGTCGAGAAAGACGAGCGTGCTGTCGCTCTCGGCCAGCAGGCGCACGAAGCGGGGCATCACGTCGGTGTGTTCGCGCAGGGTCAACGGGGCGCTGTCGACGCTGCCGCTGCGCAGCCACTCGGCCAGGCGCATCGCCAGCGGCGGGGCGAGCTGTCCGAGGGTACGGCCGTGCAGGCCGTCCTCGCCGGGCGTTTCGGTGTCGCCGATCAGCAGAGTCGCCGCTTCGTTGGTCAGGCGGATGTGTCCGGTGCCGTCGACCAGCAGCACGCCGGTCTGCATGCGGCGGATGATCAGCTCGTTGATCTCGGCCAGGTTCGCGGCCTCGGCGCCGCGGCGGTCGGCCAGGGCCTGCGAATCGCGGACCTGCTTGCCCAGCTGCCGGGTCATCGAGGCGGCGGCGAAGAAGCCCAGCCCGAACATCAGCATTTCGGCGAAGGGGCGATCGAACGTGCCGGTGCCGAACAGGCCGACCAGGCGTTCGATCAGCAGCGCCAGCGAGGCGCCGGCGGCGATCAGGATGCTGGTGCGCAGGGTCACGAACAGCGAGGCGGCGCCGATGTTGAACAGCAGCAGCATCGCGATGCCCGGTGCCACCTCGGGGATCGCATGGGTGATCAGCGTGGCGACCACGATGTCGACGACCACGCCCACGACCGCATGGCTCGGGAAGTCGGCCATGGCGCGCCGGGCGTGCAGCAGCAGGCCGACCGAGGCCACCAGATAGCCGATGCCGACCGAAATCGCGACCGGCGTATCGATCACGTCGCCGAGCGTCGCGCCCCAGGGGCTGAACACAAGCAGCGCCAGCAGGGCGGCTTCCAGCACCCGGTACAGCGCGAAGAGCGAGAGCTCGCGCTGCAGCAGCGACGGGGACAGCGTGGAGGCTGCAAGCAGGGGCACGGGCGCGTTCCATCGAAGCCGGACGGCCGAGTATAGGCGGGCGCCCGGGGCGGCCGGGTGGGGTGGTTTTGCCCGCCGCCGCCGCATGGGCGAGAATAGCGGACCCCGTCGGCCCGCCGCGCGCCCAGCGCCGCCCGTCGACCGGTGTCATTTCCTCCTCCGTACGGACCCCACATGAACTTCCACGAATACCAGGCGAAGCAGTTGTTTGCCGATTACGGCATCCCCGTGCCGGCAGGACGCGTCGCGTCCACCGCCGACGAAGCAGTCGAAGCAGCGAACTCCCTGGGCAATGGCCCCTGGATGGTCAAGGCCCAGATCCATGCGGGCGGTCGCGGCAAGGCCGGCGGCGTGAAGTTCTGCAAGACCACCGACGACGTGAAGGCCGCTGCGGCCAAGATGCTCGGCACCAAGATGGCGACCTATCAGACCGCTGGCGTCGAACTGCCGGTCAATCTGGTGCTGGTCACCGAAGCCGGCGAGATCGCCAAGGAGCTGTATCTGTCGGTGCTGGTCGACCGCGGCACGCAGTCCATCACCTACATCGTCTCGAGCGAGGGTGGCGTGGACATCGAGCAGGTGGCTGCCGAGACGCCGGAGAAGATCGAGAGCCTCAACGTCAACTTCGTGGAAGGCTTCCAGGCCTACCAGGGCCGTGACATCGGCTTCAAGATCGGTCTGACCGCCAAGCAGGCCAACCAGCTCGCCAAGATCATGGGCGGCCTGTACACCCTGTTCAACGAGAAGGATCTGGCGCTGGTCGAACTCAACCCGCTGGCGATCCTCGACAACGGTGACCTGTACGCGCTCGACGGCAAGGTCGATTCCGACGACAACGCCGCGTTCCGTCACAAGGATCTGGCGGCAATGCGTGACGCCACGCAGGAAGACGAGGCCGAGGCGCGTGCCAGCCAGTACGACCTGAACTACGTGACCATGGACGGCAACATCGGCTGCATGGTCAACGGCGCGGGTCTGGCCATGGCGACGATGGACGTGATCGCACTCAACGGCGGTTCGCCGGCGAACTTCCTCGACGTCGGCGGCGGCGCGACCAAGGAGCGCGTCACCGAGGCGTTCAAGCTGATCCTGTCGAGCGACAAGGTGAAGGCGATCTTCGTCAACATCTTCGGCGGCATCGTCCGCTGCGACATGATCGCCGAAGGCATCATCGCCGCGGTCAAGGAAGTGGACGTCAAGGTGCCGGTGATCGTGCGCCTGGAAGGCACGAACGTCGAAGCGGGCAAGCAGCTGCTGGCCGATTCGGGCCTGGCGATCACCGCAGCCGACGACATCAACGACGGCGCCAAGAAGGCCGTCGCGGCTGCCGCCTGATTCCGATCGACTCTATTTCCTTCCCTTCTCCCTCCGGGAGAAGGTGCCCGAAGGGCGGATGAGGGCGCTTGCATCCAGGCGGCCCTCACCCCAACCCCTCTCCCAAGGGGAGAGGGGCTCAACAGGACCATTCCATGAGCGTTTTGATCAACAAGAACACCAAGGTGATCGTGCAGGGCTTCACCGGCCAGCAGGGCACCTTCCACGCCACCCAGATGGTGGAATACGGCACCCAGGTCGTCGGCGGCGTGACGCCCGGCAAGGGTGGCACCACGCACATCGACCTGCCGGTGTTCAACACCGTGCGGGAAGCCGTCGACGCCACCGGCGCCGATGCCTCGGTGATCTACGTGCCGCCGCCGTTCGCGGCCGACGCGATCCTCGAAGCGGCTGCGGCCGGCATCAAGGTCATCGTCTGCATCACCGAAGGCATCCCGGTGCTCGACATGCTGCGCGTCAAGAACGTGCTGAAGTCGCATCCGGACGTGACCCTGGTCGGTCCGAACTGCCCGGGCGTGATCACGCCGGGCGAGTGCAAGATCGGCATCATGCCGGGCCACATCCACATGCCGGGCAAGATCGGCATCGTGTCGCGTTCGGGCACGCTGACCTATGAAGCAGTCAAGCAGACCACCGCGGCGGGCCTGGGCCAGTCGACCGTCATCGGCATCGGCGGCGACCCGATCAACGGCCTGAACTTCGTCGACTGCCTCAAGCTCTTCAACGAAGATCCGCAGACGCTGGGCATCATCATGGTCGGCGAAATCGGCGGCGACGCCGAGGAAGCGGGCGCCGAGTACATCAAGGCGCACGTCAAGAAGCCGGTCGTCGGCTTCATCGCCGGCGCGTCGGCCCCTCCGGGCAAGCGCATGGGCCACGCCGGTGCGATCGCATCCGGCGGCTCGGGCACGGCCGAAGGCAAGTTCAAGGCGATGGAAGCGGCGGGCGTCAAGACCGTCCGTTCGCCGGGCGACCTGGGCGAAGCGATCGCTGCGCTCGTGAAGTAATCGCCTCCGCGTGATTCGAAAAGGCCGCCCTCGGGCGGCCTTTTTTGTGGCGCGATGGCGTTGCTGCGACATGCATCCGCGCGGGCCCTGCGATCACGGCCGCTATGATGGACGCCCCCGTTCGCGTGCCTGCCGCCATGACCGATCCCCTGCGTATCGCACTCGCCCAGTTCGACTTTCCGGTCGGCGACGTCGGCCGCAATGCCGAGCGCATCGCGGAGATGATCGCGGCGGCCCGCGACGAGTTCGGCGCGCACGTGGTGGTGTTCCCGGAGCTCGCGATCAGCGGCTATCCGCCGGAGGACCTGCTGATGCGGCCCTCGTTCCTGATCGACTGCGAAGCGGCGCTGATGCAGATCGCCAAGGACGTGCGTGGCATCGTCGCCGTGGTCGGCTGGCCGGAATCGGCGGGCAGCGTGCTCTACAACTCGGCGAGCGTGCTGCGCGACGGCAAGCTCGAGCGCACCTATCGCAAGCGCGAGCTGCCGAACTACAACGTGTTCGACGAGCGCCGCTACTTCCATGTCGATCCCGATGGGGAGCCTTGCGTCGTCGATGTCGGCGGCGTGCCGGTCGGCGTGCTCGTCTGCGAGGACCTCTGGTTTCCCGAGCCGCTGGCCGATACCGCGGCTGCAGGCGCGGCCGTCGTCGTCGTGCCAAACGCCTCGCCCTACGAGCGCGGCAAGCATCGCCAGCGTGATGCGCTGCTGGCCGAGCGCACCCGCGAGAGCGGCGTCGCGCTGGCCTACGTCAATGTCGTCGGCGGGCAGGACGCGCTGGTGTTCGACGGCGCGTCCGTCGTCGCCGATGCCGACGGCACCGTGCATCCGGCGGCGATCGCGTTCGACGACCAGTGGCTGGTGGTGGATTTCGACGCCGCGACGCGCGCGTTCTCGCCGGTCGTGTGGGTCGACGACGGCGACGAGAGCATCGACGCGCTGGCCTGGCGCGCGGTCGTGCGTGGCACGCGCGATTATTGCGGCAAGAACGGGTTCTCCAAAGCCTGGGTCGGGTTGTCGGGCGGCATCGATTCGTCGGTGGTGCTGGCGATGGCGGTCGATGCGCTGGGCGCGGAGAACATCACCGCGGTGCGTATGCCGTCCCGGTTTACGGCGGGGCTGAGCAACGATCTGGCGGCCGAGCAATGCGAGGCGCTGGGCGTGCGCATGCTGACCATTCCGATCGAGCCGCCGTTCCAGGGGTTTCTCGACACACTGTCGGACGCGTTCGAAGGCAAGGACATCGACATCGCCGAGGAGAACCTGCAGTCGCGCACCCGCGGCGCGATCATGATGGCCCTGTCGAACAAGCACGGCGGCCTGCTGCTGACGACCGGCAACAAGAGCGAGTACGCGGTGGGCTACGCGACGATCTACGGCGACATGTGCGGCGGCTACGCGCCGATCAAGGATCTCTACAAGACCGAAGTCTTCGGCCTGTCGAAGTGGCGCAACACCGTCGGCGGCGCACCGGTGATTCCACCCGCGGTGATCGCGCGGCCGCCCTCGGCCGAGCTGCGCGACAACCAGTTGGACCAGGATTCGCTGCCCCCCTATGACGTGCTCGACGCGATCCTGCGCCGCTTCGTCGACCAGGAAGAATCGCGCGACGAGATCGTGGCCGCCGGCTTCGATGCGGCCACCGTCGACCGCGTGCTGCGGCTGGTCCGCATCAGCGAATGGAAGCGCCACCAGGCTGCGCCGGGGCCAAAGATCTCGCGTCGCGCGTTCGGGCGCGAGCGGCGGTACCCGATCAGCAACCGGTATGAAGGGTGAGTGCGTTCATAGATGCGTTGCGGTTTCTCACCCCTTTTCCCGCATGCGGGAGAAGGTTGGGATGGGGCATCGGATCCGGTCTCAGGATGAATAATCTGCAATTGATGCTTTCGCGCTTGTTTCAGGTTGCCGCCCGGTCTGACGGGCTGCCCCCACCCAACCCTCCCCCGCACGCAGGGGAGGGCTTGAAGCGGGCTCGCCGAGTGGGTCTGCCGTGCTCGCCCTGATCCAGCGCGTCAGCGAAGCCGCTGTCCGCGTCGATGGCGCGGTCATCGGCCGGACCGGACCCGGCCTGCTCGCTCTGGTCGGCATCGAGCCGGGCGATGGCGAGGCCCAGATCACCCGCATGGCCGAGCGTCTGTTCGCCTACCGGGTGTTCTCCGATGCCGCCGGCCGCATGAACCTGTCGCTGGCGCAGACCGGGGGCGGCCTGCTGCTGGTCAGCCAGTTCACCCTGGCGGCCGATACCCGTTCGGGCAACCGGCCCGGCTTCAGCACCGCTGCGCCGCCGGAAGAGGCTGAACGGATCTTCGACCGGCTGGTCGCCGTCTGCAGGTCGCATCACCCGGGGGTGGAAACCGGGCGCTTCGGTGCCCATATGGAGGTCAGCCTGGTCAACGACGGCCCGGTCACCTTCCTGCTCAGGGCATGATCCCGGCCCCGCAGGTGGTACAATTACGGGTTCACTTTTCAGACGGTGCGCCACATGGCGAATGAACGTCCCGCCCAGCAGTCCGACATCAAGATCCTGATCAGCAAGGGCTTGGAGCAGGGCTATCTGACCTATGCCGAAGTCAACGATCACCTGCCCGACGACATGGTCGATCCGGAGCAGATCGAAGACATCATCGGCATGATCAACGGCATGGGCATCGCTGTCCATGAAGTGGCGCCCGATGCGGAAACGCTGCTGCTGGCCGGCGAATCCAGCGGTAACCGCGAAGTCGACGAGACCGCTGCGGAAGAAGCCGCGGCTGCGCTGACCTCGCTCGATACCGAAGGTGGTCGCACCACCGACCCGGTGCGCATGTACATGCGCGAGATGGGCACGGTCGAGCTGCTGACCCGCGAAGGCGAAATCGCCATCGCCAAGCGCATCGAGGAAGGCCTCAACCAGATGATGGCCTCGGTGGCCAGCTTCCCGTGGTCGGTCCAGCTGCTGCTCGAAGAATACGAACTGCACAAGGGCGGCAAGAAGCGCCTGGCCGAAGTCGTGGCCGGCTTCAACGACCAGCTGCTCGAAGAGCTGGCGGCCGAGGAAGAAGCGGCGGCGGGCAATGCGCCGGCCGTCGTCGAGGCCGAGGAAGAGGCCGAGACCGACGAGGAAGAATCCGACGATTCCTCCGACGAGGAAGAGAGCACCGGTCCGACCGGTCCGGATCCGGAAGAAGTCCTGCGTCGCATGGACCTGATGGCGGACCTGTTCAACAAGTTCCAGAAGTCGTACGCAAAGAATGGTGCGACGGCGAAGGCATCGATCAAGCTGCGCGCCGAGATGGCCGACGTCTTCATGACGTTCAAGCTGCCGCTGCCGCTGACCGATCTGCTGGTCCGCAAGCTGCGCGAGGTCGTGTCCGAGCTGAAGGACCACGAGCGTCGCATCCTCGACCTGTCGACCCGCGTCGCCAAGATGCCGCGCAAGGATTTCATCCGCGCCTGGGACGGCAACCAGACCAATACGGGCTGGGCGGACGAGATGATCAAGCGCAAGCAGAAGTGGTCGTCCGGCCTGAAGGACGTGCGCGACCAGATCGTCGCCGAGCAGGAAGCCACGCTCGCGATCGAGAAGGCCATGGGCGTGACCCTGGGCGATCTCAAGGAGATCAACCGCGCGATGGCCTACGGCGAGGCCAAGGCCCGCAAGGCCAAGAAGGAAATGGTCGAGGCCAACCTGCGCCTCGTGATCTCGATCGCCAAGAAGTACACCAACCGCGGCCTGCAGTTCCTCGACCTGATCCAGGAAGGCAACATCGGCCTGATGAAGGCCGTCGACAAGTTCGAGCACCGTCGCGGCTTCAAGTTCTCGACCTACGCCACGTGGTGGATCCGCCAGGCGATCACGCGTTCGATCGCCGACCAGGCGCGCACGATCCGCATCCCCGTGCACATGATCGAGACGATCAACAAGCTCAACCGCATTTCCCGCCAGATGCTCCAGCAGTACGGCCGCGAGGCCACGCCGGAGGAGCTGGCCAAGGAAATGGACATGCCGGAGGACAAGATCCGGAAGGTCATGAAGATCGCGAAGGAACCGATCTCGATGGAGACCCCGATCGGCGACGACGAAGACTCCCACCTGGGCGACTTCATCGAGGACACCAACGTGGAGTCCCCGATCGACGCGACCACCAACACCAACCTGATGGAAACGGTCCGCGACGTGCTCGCCGGCCTGACCCCGCGGGAGGCCAAGGTGCTGCGCATGCGCTTCGGCATCGACATGAACACCGACCACACCCTCGAGGAAGTCGGCAAGCAGTTCGACGTCACCCGCGAGCGGATTCGCCAGATCGAGGCCAAGGCGCTGCGCAAGCTGCGCCACCCCTCGCGCAGCGAACAGCTGCGGAGCTTCCTCGACGTCGAATGAGTCGGGGCTGCCTGCAGTCAGAAAAAGCCCGCCGGAAGGCGGGCTTTTTTATTGGGCGGAATCCGGCCCCGTGGGAGCGCGCTTGCGCGCGATATGGCGTTTCCGGAAAGGCCATCGCGCGCGAGCGCGCTCCCACAGAAGATTTGTGCGTCAGAGCACCGTCGGCGTCGGCGTGCCCACGATCACCACGTCCGCCTTGCGGCGTGCGAACAGGCCGACGCTGACCACGCCCGGAATCTGGTTGAGCTTTGCTTCCAGCGCCACCGGATCGGTGATCGACAGGCCGTGGATGTCGAGCACCCAGTTGCCGTTGTCGGTCTTCACGCCTTCGCGCCACACCGGCTGGCCGCCTGTGGTTTCGAGAATCGTGCGGGCGACGAGGCTGCGCGCCATCGGAATCACCTCGACCGGCAGCGGAAAGGTGCCCAGCACCGGCACCTGCTTCGCGGGATCGATGATGCAGATGAACTGCCGGCTCGCCTCGGCGATGATCTTCTCGCGCGTCAACGCCGCGCCGCCGCCCTTGATCAGGTGCTTGCCGGGATCGCACTCGTCGGCGCCGTCGACGTACAGCGCCAGCGGACCGGTCGCGTTGAGATCGAGCACGTCGATGCCATGGCTGCGCAGACGCTCGGTGCTCTGGTCCGAACTCGACACCGCGCCGTCGATGCGGTGCTTGATGCGCGCCAGCGCGTCGATGAAGTAGGCGACCGTCGAGCCGGTGCCGACGCCGACGATCATGCCGTCTTCCACGTACTCGATCGCCTTCTCGGCGGCCAGGCGCTTGCCTTCGCTCATCGCTTCTTCTCCAGTGACAACAGCAGTTTCCATTGCGCGGCCGTGACCGGCAGCACCGACAGGCGCGCGCCCTTGCGGATCAGCGCGAATTCTTCGCCGAGTGCGGCGCTGTGCTCGCGGATCTCCGCCAGCGGAATGGGGTGGGCCAGCGTGCGCACGTAGCCGACATCGACCAGGAACCAGCGCGGCGTCTCTTCCGTCGCTTTCTCGTCGTAGTACTTCGAGGATTTCTTGAACTGGCTCGGATCGGGATACGCGGTCGATGCGACCTCGGCGATGCCGTAGATGCCGGGCACGTCCGCATTCGAGTGATAGAACAGCACGCCGTCGCCCACGCGCATGCCGTCACGCATGAAGTTGCGCGCCTGGTAGTTGCGCACGCCGGTCCAGGGCTCGGTGCCCACGCGGGCGAGGTCGTCGATTGAGAAGTCGTCGGGCTCGGACTTCATCAGCCAGTAGCGCTTGCGGGTGCTCATCGCGTCTCGGTCAGGCAGCTGTGGGCGGGTGGAGCGTGTTCGATTCGGTGCAGATCGCGTCGAGCGGCACATCCCAATCCGCGGCGTCGAGCGCCTCGACCTGCTGCAGTGCGAATGCGGCGCCCACAAGCAGCGGCGGCGCGGCCTGCACGCGACGGAACCCGAAGCTCCGGTCGTACCAGCCGCCGCCCATGCCGAGGCGATGGCCGTGCGCGTCGAAGCCGACCAGCGGCGTGACGACCAGTGCCATCGCGCTCGCGTCGAGTGCGGACGCCGGTTCGACGTCGGGTTCGGGGATGCCGTAACGGTTGGTGACCAGCGGGTCGCCGGCGCGCCAGGGCGCGAAGCGCAGCGTGTCGTCGTGCAGCACCGGCAAGCAATAGATCAGCCCGGCGGGCAGCCGCATCTGGAAGACGTGGAGGCCGATCTCGCCATCGCTGGCCCAGTAGCCCGCGACGTAACCCGATGCGGGCAATGCGGGCAGTGCGAACAGTTGCGTCGCGAGGCCCTCGGCGGCGGCGATGCGCGCGGGCGCAGGCAGGGCGCGGCGCTGGTCGCGCAGGCGTCGGCGGAGGGCGGGGCGGTCGGTCATGCGGCCGGGCTCGTCGTCGGAAGTGCCGGCGACGCGGCGGGCAGGCTCGAAAAATACGTTCTCCGCCGATGCCGATGCAGGCGAAACGACCTTGAACCCGGGGTTCAAGTGGGAACGCTGGGATTCCTTTGGGCTTTCCGCTCGGGGGCGGACTGGCACTCCCGGTTTCCTGACGTCCCCGGTGTCGTTATTAAGGGACAAGGCGAATGTTTTGCACGCTGTCGAACACGGCAGAGAACGCAGGCGCAGTATAGCCAATCGATCCGCGGCACGTGTTCCGTTCGTCGGTCGCGACGCGTCGGACGGCGGCGGGGATTCAGTTGCGTGGAGGCGTCGCGAAGACGCGCGACTCAGCGCTGCTCGGCGTCGAGCACGTCGAGCTTGCGGTGCAGCGCCGCCACCGAATCGGAGATCGCGCGCGAGCCGTGCGACTGGCCGTCGCCGAGCAGCTGCAGTTCGTGCGCGAGATTCAGCGCCGCGAGGATCGCGATGCGATCGACGGCGGCCATACGGTTGGCGCCGCGGATCTCGCGCATCCGCGTATCGAGCAGTTTGGCCGCCGCCATCAGGCTGTCGCGCTCGTCGGGCGTGACGCCGACGGTGTACTCACGATCCAGCACGCGCACGCTGACGGCTTCGGTGGCGCTCATGTGTGCTGCTCCAGCGACTTGAGCCGCGCGATCATCGCCTCGACCCGCGAGCGGGCCTGCTCGTTCTTCGACAGCAGTTGGGCGCGTTCGCCGACGATGGATTCCTGCTGCTGGCGCAGGCTGCGGTTCTCGTCGCTGAGGATGCGGACACGTTCGATCAACGCGTCGAGGCGCGACGTCAGTCTCTGCAGCTGGGCGATGACGTCGGGTTCGGTCATTGCCGCACCATAGGCAGCGCGCCGGTGGCGGTCAAGGCAGCACGGCCAGCGGTGCGTCGCGCGCCAGCAGCAGGCCATCGGGGCGCCAGTTGCGCATGAAGGCCAGGCACTGCAGTGCGTCGAGCGGCGTCGACAGCCAGAAGCCCTGGATCTCGTCGCAGCCGCGCTCGGCAAGGAACCGCATCTGCGCCTCGGTCTCCACGCCCTCGGCGACCACGCGCAGGCCCAGCGAGTGCGCCATCGCGACGATGGTCGGGGTGATCGCCGCGTCCTCGGCGTCGTGCGGCAGGCCGTCGACGAAGGCCTTGTCGATCTTGATCGTGGTGATCGGCAGACGCTTGAGATACGCCAGCGACGAGTAGCCGGTGCCGAAATCGTCGATCGCCAGCGACACGCCGAGCGCGCGGAAGGCCTGCAGGCGTTCTGCGGTCTGCTCGGCGTTGGCCATCAGCACGCTTTCGGTGAGCTCGAGTTCGAGCAGATGCGGCGGGATGCCCACATCGTCGAGCACGCGGCCCACCACACCGACAAAATCGCCGCGCAGCAGCTGCAGCACCGACACGTTGACCGACACATTGAGCGCGTCCATGCCGTGCTGGCGCCAGCGCTGCAGCACCAGGCAGGCCTCGCGCAGCACCCATTCGCCGATCTCCAGGATCAGCCCGCTTTCCTCGGCGATCGGAATGAACTCGGCCGGCGGGATGTCGCCGTGTTCCGGACTCGACCAGCGCAGCAGCGCTTCGACACCGGTGATGCGCGGCGGCGACAGCGACAGGCGCGGCTGGAACACCAGGCGCAGTTCGCCGCGGTCGAGCACCTTGCGCAGCGCGCCGGAGATCGTCGCGCGCTGCCGCACCGCCAGATCCATGTTGTCGTTGTAGCGCATGAAGGTGCGGCGCCCGGCGGCCTTGGCCTGGTACATCGCGGTATCGGCCTGCTTCAGCAGTTCGGTCGGCACCTGGGCGTGATCGGGGTACAGGCTGATGCCGATCGACGGCGAGATCGACACTTCGCGGCGGTCGTCGAGCAGCAGCGGCGCCTCGAACGCATTGATGATCTCGCGCGCGATGCGTTCGGCGTCGTCGGGCGTTTCCAGGTCTTCCAGCACGACGGTGAACTCGTCGCCGCCGAGCCGCGCCACGGTGTGCTGCTCGCCGACCGTCTTCTGCAGGCGCACTGCGGCCGCGCGCAGGATGCGGTCGCCGGCCGCGTGGCCCAGCGAATCATTGATGTCCTTGAATCGGTCCAGATCGAGGAACAGCACTGCCAGCCGCGTGTCTTCGCGATGCGCCCGGACGATCGCCCGCGACAGACGCTCCGACAGCAGCGAGCGGTTCGGCAGGCTGGTCAGCGTGTCGAAGTTGGCGAGATAGCGCAGTTCCTGTTCGGTGCGCTTCTGCTGGGTGATGTCGTTGAACACGCACACGTGCAGCACGCTGTCGTCGTCGGCATCGCGCACCGTGCGCAGCTCGAGTGCGGTCAGCAGTTCGTCGCCGTCCTTGCGGCGCTGCCACAGCTCGCCGCTCCAGTGGTCCTGGCGCCCGGCCTGCGTGCGGATGCGGCGGTAGAAGGCGCTGTCGTTCTGTTCGCTGTCGAGCAGCGACGCGCTGCGTCCGAGGACTTCGGTCTCCGTGTAGCCGGTCATGCGCAGGAAGGCGGGATTGACGGAGACGTAGCGGAAATCCGCGTCCATCACCGCGACCGCTTCGCCCATGCTGCGCAACACCGTGGCGGCGATCTGGCGCTCGCGTTCGGCCTCGCGCGTGGCGGAGACGTTGAGCGCGGTGCCGGCGATGCGCAGCACGTTGCCGTCGTCGTCCCGCTCCACCGCGCGGCCGCGCACGCGCACCCAGGCCCAGCCGCCGGTGCCGTCGGCCACGCGGACCTGCGCCTGGTAGCGGCCGGACTCGCCGTCGAGGTAGCGACGCAGGGTCTCGCGCGCGAGCGCCATGTCGTCGGGATGCACGAGTTCGTCGACCGGCAGGCTGTCTTCGAGCAGACGGCCATCACCATTGGGCTCGTCTTCGAGCAGGCGTCGGAGCTGGCCGCTGCCGACGTCGTAATCCCAGTAGCGTTCGCCGGTCGCCCACAGCGCGAGCTTCAGCCGGTCGCGGCGTTCGTTGATCTCGGCGAGGTAGGCATGCTCGCTGTTGTGACGGCGCACCACCATGACCACCAGCAGCACCAGCAACGCGATCAGCACCGCGGCGCCTGGCACGTGGAGCTGGCTGGGTTCGATCAAGCGGCGGCGCTCCGTGCCGGGGTCGGCGACCGCGAGTGTAGGCATGCGGGCGGTCCAGCAACAAGCGTGCGCCCGGTCACAGGATGGCCGTTGGTAGAATGGCGCACCCTTGCCCGAGAGCGCCAACCGTGTCCGAAACCCTGCCCAGCCTTGCCGAAGTCGACGCCGAGATCCGCCACCTGCAACTGGCGATGCCCGGCAGCGAACTGCACGGCGGTCTCAGTGGCTGGCTGGCCGGCGGTGGCGACGATGCGGTCGCCTGGCTGGCGCCGGTGCTGGCCGACACGACGCTACCCGCGCCCGCGAGTGGCAGTGCGCTTGACCGGCTGCGTGTGGCGACGGCCAACCAGCTCGAAGACCGCGACTTCACCTTCGCACTGCTGCTGCCCGAGGACGGCGAACCGCTGTCGGTGCGCAGCGCCGCCCTGTTCGACTGGTGCCGTGGATTTCTCGGCGGTTTCGGTCTCGCCGCGGGCGAACGCGCGTCGCTGTCGGAAGAAGGCAACGAGGCGCTGGCGGACCTCGCCCGTCTGGCGGCCGCGCAGCCCGATCCCGACGACGAGGACGATGCGGTCGAGGAAGACGCGCTGACCGAGATCGAGGAGTTCGTGCGCGTGGCCGCGCTGCTGCTGCACGGCGACGCCGCACTGGGGCCGCGTCACCGCAACCGGCTGAACTGACATGGCGAGCGCGACCGGCATCACCGCGGCCACCTACGAGAAGCGTCGGCGCCAGCTGATGCGGCTGGTCGGCGACAACGCGATCCTCGTGCTGGCCAGCGCGCCCGAGCGGGTGCGCAGCCGCGATACGCATCACGCCTACCGACAGGATTCCGACCTCTGGTATCTGACCGGCTTCGCTGAACCCGATGCGGTGCTGGTGCTGGTGCCGGGCCGCAAGCACGGCGAGGCGCTGCTGTTCTGCCGTGAACGCGACCTGGAGCGCGAAGGCTGGGACGGTCCGCGTGTCGGTCCAGAGGGCGCCGTCGAGGCGCTGGGCATGGACGATGCGTATCCGATCGACGATCTCGACGAGATCCTGCCCGGCCTGCTCGAAGGCCGCACGCGCGTCTATTACCACTTCGGTCGCGACACCGAATTCGATCTGCAGCTGATCGGCTGGCTCAACCGCGTGCGTGCACAGGTGCGGGTCGGCGCGCAGCCGCCGCACGAATTCCTGGAACTGGGCCATCTGCTCGACGAGATGCGTCTGTTCAAGGACGCCGGCGAACTCAAGCTGATGCGGCGCGCGGCCAAGATCAGCGTCGACGCGCACGCCGCGGCGATGCGCGTGGCGCGCCCCGGCATCCACGAATACGCGTTGCAGGCCGAGCTGGAATACGTGTTCCGCCGCCACGACGCGAGTCCCGCCTACGAGAGCATCGTCGGTGCAGGCGCCAATGCCTGCGTGCTGCATTACCGCGCCAACAACGCACAGGCGCGCGATGGCGATCTGGTGCTGATCGATGCCGGTGCCGAATATCGCGGCTATGCGGCCGACATCACCCGGACCTTCCCGGTCAACGGCCGTTTCACGGCTGCGCAGCGTGCCCTGCACGACGTCGTCGAATCCGCGCAGCAGGCCGCGCTCGCGCAGGCGCGCCCGGGCGTGGCTTACGAGGCTGGCCACAACGCCGCGGTCGAAGCACTGACCGACGGCCTGCTGCGGCTCGGCCTGCTGAAGGGCAAGCTGGAGGCGCGCATCGCCGACGGCAGCTACAAGCGGTTCTATCGCCACAAGACCGGACACTGGATCGGCCTCGACGTGCACGACGTCGGCGACTACCGCATCGAGGGTGAATCGCGCCTGCTCGAGCCCGGCATGGTGTTCACGATCGAACCCGGCCTGTATGTGTCGGCCGACGACACCAGCGTCGATGCGAAATGGCGCGGCATCGGCATCCGCACCGAGGACGACGTGCTGGTGACCAAGACGGGGCATGAAGTGCTGACGACCGGTCTGGCGCGTACGGCCGACGAGATCGAGGCGTTCATGGCGCGCAAATGAGCACGCCTGTTCCGTCCGCAGCGCGCATGGCGCGCGCTGCGTCTTCAGGTGTCAGCGGGCGCGCGACGCGCCCGTCATGATCAGGCGGCTGCGTTCTCGTCCGCCCACGCATCGCGCGTGAGGTTCTCGGGCGCGTCGTCGGTGCAGACCACGTCGTCCTCGATGCGGATGCCGCCATAGGGGCGGAAGGTGTCGACGCGATCCCAGTCGATGCTGTCGCCGTGTCCGGCCGCCTTCAGATCTTCGAGCAGCATGTCGACGATGTAGACGCCCGGTTCGATGGTCACCACCATCCCCGGTTCCAGCACGCGGGTCAGGCGCAGGAACGGGTGCCCCTCGGGCTTGGCGATGACGCCGCCGGTCTCCGATGCGGCGAAGCCGGCCACGTCGTGCACCTGCAGGCCGATCCCGTGGCCGAGGCCATGCGGGAAGAACGCGGCACTGACGCCGGTCGCCAGCGCGGCCTCCGGCGAGACCTTGATCAGACCGAAGTCGCGCAGCACGCCTGCGAGGGCGAGGTGCGCGTCGAGATGCATCTGCTTGTAGTCCGTGCCGCTGCGCACCTGCGCGACCATCGCCTGCTGCGCGGCGTCGACCGCTTCGATCATCGCCTGGAACTCGCTGCCGGTATCGGTGGCGTAGGTCCGAGTGATGTCGGCGGCGTAGCCGGCATGACTCGCGCCGGCATCGATCAGGAAGCTGCGCACCGGATCGGGCGGCAGGCGGCCGAGTTCGGTGTAGTGCAGCACCGCCGCGTGTTCGTTGAGCGCGACGATATTGCCGTAAGGCAGTTCGTTCGCGTCCTGGCCCGCGGCCTGGCAATAGGCGAGGTGGATGCCGAACTCGCTGGCACCGGCGCGGAACGCCCGCTCGGCCGCCGCATGTGCACGCACGCCGCGGCGCGAGGCTTCGCGCAGCATCGACAGTTCGTACGGCGTCTTGAACGCGCGGTGGTAGTCGAGATGATCAATGACCGCCTGCGGGTTGTTCGGCTTGTAGGCGCCGTAGTGCCCCAGCGCACTCTGCGGCTCGCCGAGGATCGCGCACCGCGCGGCATTCTTCGGCAGATGCTGCTGCGCGTCCTCGGGCTTTCGGATCACGACGATGTCGAAGTGCTCGACCCAATAGCCCGACGGCGCTTCCGGCACGACGTGCCAGTAATCGCGCGGCTGCAGATACACCAGCTTCGGTCGCGCGCCTGGCGTGATCACCAGCCAGCTGCCGGGATTGCGCGTCAGCGGCAGCCAAGCCTTGAACTGCGGATTGACCGCGTACGGGTAATCGCGGTCGTCGAACATCTGGTAGTGCAGCGTGCCGCTGGGAATGACGAGATGCTCAAGACCGGCGCGCTCGAGTGCGGTGGCGGTGCGCGCCTGCAGCGTCGCGAGGTGGTCGGCGTAAAGGCTGGCGGCGGACGAAGCAGGCGTGGACATCGTGATCCCGGGGCGGCGAGTGGATCGGCCTATTCTGCCGTATTGACGCAGGTGCGTTGTTTTGCGGCCTCGGGCCTTTGCTTGCAGGCGTGCCGCGCTTCCGGTGTTGTCGCGCTGTTGGCCTTCGCTCGCCTTTCCTGGGTCGGCGTGCGATAGCGAGCTCACAAACCCGATGGGTCTGCTCACATGGACTGCCGGGTTGGAAGATCAGAAGCAGACGCGTCGCGTCCTGTGGCCGCGGCACCGAACGTCAGGCGTAATGACTTCCCGGCGCATTGACCCACCCCTGCAACCGGTGCGCCAGCGACGGCGTCGTCGCGATGAAGCGGAAGCCCGCCCAGCTCGCCCCGGCAAGCGTCGCATCGTCGAGCCACAACAGATGCGCGCCGATCTCGACCGGCGCGTCGGGTGCATCGGGCAGGGTGAAGGACAGTTGGTACAGCGCGTCCTCGACGAACGGTTCGCTGGCGATCAGCAGCATGCCGGTTTCCGACAGGTTGCCGACACGACCGATGACGCGGGCGGTCATCGCGTCGGTCACCAGGATCACATCCGGTGCCTTGCGGCGCTTGGCGCGGCGGAACTCCTGCATCATGCCGTCGCCTCCGACGTGCGGCTTTCGCCGCGGCCGGCGAAGCTGCGCAGGGCGCCCATTGCGGCCTGCCAGGCGCGGTCCACGAGGTGCCCGCGATCGGCGGTCACGACGCGCGCATTGCCGGTCGCCATCAGCCGCGCGACGGCGTCCATCGACTGCTCGCCGGTGCGCTGGCCGCGCTGGTTGACGAACAGCACGTGATCGGTGATCGGGCTGTACCAGGACATGCGCCGGCGCACCATGTCGCCCTGCTGGTTGGTGGTGAATTCGATCCAGGTGCCGAACGGCAGCGTGCGCAGGTGGTCGTACTGCGCCTGTTCCTCGGCCGTGCGTGCCGGCGGTTTCTCGCGGCGCGCGGTGCCGGCGTCCTCGCCCAGACGGGCGCGCGCCTTGAGCTTCATCGCCAGCTCGGTGCGCGACGCGGCATCGTCCTCGTCGCTGCGATGGCTGGTCAGGCGCTGGGCGATCACCGTCGCCTCCTCGCCGTGGTAGCCGACCTGGCCGAGCGCGGATTCGACATCGGACTGCAGCGTATCGTCTTCGCGCGGCACCGCATCGAGCAAAGCCTCGACGATGCGGCGCGTCATCGCCAGCTGGTGGGCGGCCTCGCTGGACGACTCGCCATGCCGCAGCAATGTCAGCGTGAGCACGTCGGCCCAGGCCTGGTCGAGCAGCGCGCGCGAGAACCGCGGCAGGCGACGCTCGCCGACGATGCCCTGCATCAGCTCGTCGGCCCGGGCGCGCGCGGCGGCCAGCTTCTCGCGACCGCGGGCGGCCTCGATATGGCGACGCTCCTGCAGCTCGGCAGTGCGTGCCTGCGTCTGCAGTTGCGCCTGCACCCGCGCATTGCCTTCGGCGAACACCGCCACGTCACCTTCGTAATTGCCGACCACGAAGGCCACCGCGGCGCGCAGGGCGGCCTGCACGCGCGGATCGAAAGCGGTGTCGTCGTGCCAGTTGGCGGCGCTCTCGGCGACGGTGTTGAGCAGCTGCCGCGCCGGGTGGCGCTGTCGGGTGAAGAAGGAGTGGTCCTTGAGCGCCGCACGCAGCACCGGAATCTGCAGCTCGCGCACCAGAGGTGCGGCCGGCGCCTCGCTGCGGATCTCCTGTTCGATGTGCCCGTAGAGCATGCCGAGCAGTTCGAACGCGTCTTCGTCCTGCGGCGCCAGACTGGCACCCTCGCCGCTGCGCTGACGCGCCTGCGCCAGCAGCGAGCGCTTGATCTCGACCAGGCTGCGTCCACCCCCCTGGGGCTGCTGCTGGAGCTGCCGCAGCGCATCGGACACTTCGCTGGTCGCCAGCTGGCGCCGTGGCAGCGGCGAATCGGTGCGCGGCTGGAACTTGCGCAGCAGTTCGCGGCGCCCGGACATCAGGGCCTGCAGGCGCGCGTAGGCGGCCTCGTGCGACTGCGCATCGTCCGCGTCGTCGTCGGCGGTCTCGGGTTCGCCCCAGCCGGTGTAGGGGCGCTGGGCGTCGTCCACCTGCGGACGCGGCATTTCAACGGGATCGGCAGTCCTTGCCACGCGGGAGGCTTCCTTGGGTTCGACGGGCTCGACCCGCGCGCGCATCGGCACGAACGTCAGCGAGGGCAGGATGCCGTCGTCGGCGAGCTGCGCGTCCAGGCGCTCGAGCACACGGGCATAACCGGGCATCACCACCCGGTCGAAGATGCGGTACAGCAGCAGCCGCGCGTCGTGCTCGATCTCAAGCGTGCGCGCGGCCGAGGCGATCGCCCGGCACAGGCACTGCGGGCCCAGCGGCAGGCGCTCGGCATCGAAGGCGGGCGACGCGGCGAGCACGCCGAAGCGCTGGCCCAGCAGGTGCAGCGACAGGTTCGCGCGGCCCTCCTGCCGGCTCGCGATCTCGCGCAGCACGGTGCCTTCGTCCATCACCGTGTCTTCAACCAGGCTCAGCGGCCCGAACGAGGCGGTGTCCAGCGGCGTGGGTGGCGGAGGCGGTGCCGGCGTGCGGATGGCCGCGATCGAGCCCTCCAGCGCGAGCAGGAACCGCGGGACGAGGTCGGCGCGGTTGGCGCGGAACGCCCGCAGCGTGGCCATGTAGCCGGACTCCAGGCCCGGGTTGCGCGCGTGGTCGGCGAGCCGGAACAGCTCCTGTTCGAACTCGGAGACGAGGCTAGACAGGCCGCCATCGAGCTCGGTCGAGACGAACGACAGCGCACGCTCGAGCGTGCGGCGCACGCGCGGGGGCAGGCCGGCCGCGGCGAGCGAGCGGGGAGGCGGCGGATAGTGTGCGGTCGCAGGCATTCCGGTTGCCGGGCTGGGCATCGATCACATTCTTTAGCATGCGCGCGCGGCCGTCACCACTGGCGTGCGCACACAGGCGGACGCCTGCGCGCGGGCGGGGCGTCCGGTTCTGGATAACGCGATGACCGAGCGTCTCCGGCCACCTGTCTGCTGCGCTGCGGCAGGCGGCTGCGCCGGCCCCAGAACTCGTTCAAGGTCCGTCGCGAGCGCCGCCAGATGGGCGCGTGGTGGAGCGCAGGAAGCGCAGCGTACGGGCGGTACGTGAGCATTGTGGCCGTCCATCCATGGCGCCCACCCTTCGGGCCAGCGGCGAGCGCTGTCAGGAATCGCCATGCTGCGATTCCTTCCGAGCACCGCACGCGCGCCAGCTGGCAAGCGCAGCAGGACATTGAACGGGTTCTCAGTCTTCGAGGAACAGTGCGACGACGTCGTTGGTGAAGCGCCGGCCGAGCTCGGTCGGCACGACCCGGTCGCCATCGCGCTGCAACCAGCCCCTGTCGATGGCGACGGCCAGCGGGGCATCAATGGCCGAGGGCGGCAGGCCGGTCGTGGCCTCGAAGCCGGTGAGGGTGAAGCCGTCGACCAGTCGCAGCGCGTTGAGCATGAACTCGAACGGGCGACGCGTCGGCTCGATGCGCTCGTCGCCGCCGATCCCGGCCTGCGTGCCGGCGCCGGCCAGCCACGCGACCGGATGCTTGGATTTCCAGCGGCGCAGGATCGTCTGCTCGCTTCCAAGCGTGAGCTTGCCGTGCGCACCGGCGCCGATGCCGAGGTAGTCGCCGAAGCGCCAGTAGTTGAGGTTGTGCGCGCACTGCCGTCCGGCGCGCGCGTAGGCGGACACTTCGTACTGCGCGTAGCCGGCCTCGGCCAGCAGCGCCTGGCAGCGCTCCTGCATGTCCCAGGCGAGGTCATCGTCGGGGATGCCGGTCGGTGGGCGCGCGGCAAACACCGTGTTGGGTTCCAGCGTGAGCTGGTAATGCGAGATGTGCGTCGGCGCGAGATCGATCGCGCGTAGTACGTCGGCCTCGGCCATCGCCAGCGTCTGATCGGGCAGGGCGTACATCAGGTCGAGATTGAAGTTGTCGAAGCCGGCGTTACGCGCCAGATCGACGGCCGCGGCCGCCTGCGCGCTGTCGTGGATGCGGCCGAGCTTTTTCAGCGTGGCGTCGTCGAAGGTCTGGATGCCGAAGCTGATCCGGTTCACCCCGGCGCGCCGGTAATCCTCGAAACGGCCGTGCTCGGCGGTGCCGGGATTGGTCTCCAGCGTGATCTCCGCCTCGGGCGCGAACCGCAGCCGCGAGGACGCGCCCTGCAGGATGCGTTCGATCGCATCGGCCGGAAACAGGCTCGGTGTGCCGCCGCCGAAGAACACGCTGTGCACCGTGCGGCCCCAGACCAGCGGCAGGTCCTGGTCGAGATCGGCGAGCAGTGCATCGACGTAGGTGTCGAACGGGGGCGTGCCGCCCTTGAACTCGTGCGAGTTGAAATCGCAATACGGGCATTTGCGCACGCACCAGGGCAGATGCACATACAGCGAGAGCGGCGGCGGGATCAGCATCGAGGGACACTCAGGGCGGCATGCGCACGTGCGCGCGGCGCCCGATCAGGTGAGCAGGCCGGACGACGCCAGCCGGTCACGCAGCGCCTGCAGCGCCAGTGCGCGGTGGCTGATGCGGTTCTTCTGCTCGGGCGGCATCTCGGCCGCGGTCAGACCCCGCGCGGGATCGAGGAACACCGGGTTGTAGCCGAATCCGTTGGCACCGCGTGGCGCGTCGAGGATGCGGCCTTCCCAGCTGCCTTCGGCGATCAGCGGCTGCGGATCGTCGGCGTGGCGCAGCAGCACGATCACCGCGTAGAAGCGGGCGGTGCGCCGTGCCTCGGGCAGGCCCTCGAGTGCCTGCAGCAGCTTGGTGTTGTTGGCGGCATCGTCGGTCGGGCTGCCGGCGTAGCGCGCGCTGTAGAGACCGGGCGCGCCGCCCAGGGCATCGACGATCAGGCCCGAGTCGTCGGCCAGCGCCGGCAGACCGGTAACCTGTGAGGCATGCCGCGCCTTGATCAGCGCGTTCTCGACGAAGGTGGTGCCGGTCTCCGGGACATCGTCCACGCCAAGCTCGCGCTGCGGCAGAACCGTCAGCGGCAGATCGGCCAGCATCGCGCGCAGTTCGAGGAGCTTGCCGGCGTTGCCGCTGGCCAGGACGAGGGTCTTCATGCGGCAGGCTCCAGCAGGTCCCATTTGGTGCCGTACAGATCGACGAACACCGCGACCGTGCCGTAGGCCTCGATGCGCGGCGTTTCGAGAAACGTCACGCCGGCCGCGGTCATCGATGCATGGTCGCCTTCGAAATCATCGGTGTAGAGAAAGTGGTCGACGCGGCCACCGGTCTGGTCGCCGATGCGCGCGCGCTGCGCGTCATCGGCAGGCTGCGCCAGCAGCAGCGACGCGTCGTCCGCAGTGCCGGGCCCGATCTGTACCCAGCGCTTGCCGTCGCCGAGCGGCCGATCCTCGAACACCCGGAAGCCCAGCGCATACGTGTACCACGCGATGGCCGCGTCGTAGTCGGCCACCAGCAGCGTGGTCAATGCGATGCGCCGCTTCGCGTGGTGCGGTGTCATCCGGCGAGAGCTTCGCGCTGCAGGGCGACGAGCTGGGCGACGCCGGTTTCGGCCAGCTGCATCATCGCGTCCATCTCGGTGCGGCGGAATGCGTGGCCTTCGGCGGTGCCCTGGACCTCGATGAAGCCGCCGCCGTCGTTCATCACGACATTCATGTCGGTGTCGCAGTCGCTGTCCTCGGCGTAGTCGAGATCGAGCACCGGCACGCCGCGATAGATGCCGACCGAGACGGCCGCGATCGCGCCGTGCACAGGATCGCGGGTGATCTCGCGACGGCCGCGCAGCACGCCGATCGCATCGACCAGCGCGATGTAGGCGCCGGTGATCGCGGCAGTGCGGGTGCCGCCGTCGGCCTGCAGCACGTCGCAGTCCAGCGTGATCGTGCGTTCGCCGAGCGCCTTGCGGTCCACGCAGGCGCGCAGGCTGCGGCCGATCAGGCGCTGGATCTCCAGCGTGCGGCCGCCCTGCTTGCCGCGCGCGGCTTCGCGATCATTCCGGGTGTTGGTGGCGCGCGGCAGCATGCCGTACTCGGCTGTCACCCAGCCCTCGCCCTTGCCGCGCAGGAAGCCCGGCACGCGGTTCTCCACGCTCGCCGTGCACAGCACGCGGGTGTCGCCGAAGCTCACCAGCACCGAGCCCTCGGCATGACGCGTGAAGCCGCGCTCGAAGCGCACGGCGCGCAGCTGATCGGCAGCGCGGCCGCTGGGACGGGTGAAGTCGGACATGGGGAGCCTGCAGGGGGAAAGCGGGCATGGATTCTAGCAGTGGCGCCGGAATCGCCCCGGCGGGCGGTGGCATACTCGTCCGCCGTTTTCCGCAGTGAACTTGCCGATGATCCGCAGCATGACCGCCTTCGCTTCAGGCGAGCGCAGCACCGAGTGGGGCACGCTGGCCTGCGAACTGCGCGCGGTGAACCACCGCTTCCTCGAACTCGGCACGCGGATGCCCGAAGAGATGCGAGCGGCCGAACCGGCACTGCGCGAGCGCATCGCGTCGAAGGTCTCGCGTGGCAAGGTCGATCTGGGCCTGCGTCTGCGCAGCGCCGAGGGCGGCGGCGAGCTGCAGCTCAACCAGGCGCTGCTGGGCCAGTTGCAGCATCTGGCCCAGGATCTGCGCGGCGGATTCCCGGAACTGCGCGCCAGCCTGACCGAGCTGCTGCAGTTCCCCGGCGTGCTGCAGTCGCGCGGCGTCGATCCAGCGGCGCTGCAGGTCGAAGTGCTGGCGCTGCTCGACACCGTGCTCGAAGACTTCGTCGCCGCGCGCGAGCGCGAGGGCGGCAAGCTGGTCGCCGCGATCCTGGAGCGCGTGGACGGCATCGCCGCGATCGCCGCCGAGATCCGCGTGCTGATGCCGCAGATCGGCGAGGCCCAGCGCGCCAAGCTGCAGGCGCGTCTCGACGATCTGCCGCACCCGGTCGAGCCCGGTCGCATGGAGCAGGAGCTGGTGCTGTGGCTGCAGAAGCTCGACGTGGACGAGGAGCTCGATCGCCTCGACAGCCACGTCGTCGAGATCCGCCGCGTGCTGGGCCAGCGCGAGCCGCAGGGCCGGCGCCTCGATTTCCTGCTGCAGGAATTCAATCGCGAGGCCAACACGCTGGGTTCGAAGTCGGTCGACCGCCGCAGCTCGCAGGCGGCGATCGAACTGAAGGTGCTCATCGACCAGATCCGCGAGCAGGTCCAGAACATCGAGTGATCCTGCGCGGGCCGGCCCCGGCGCGGGTCCGCATAAAGCGGTACGATGCGCGGCCTTTCGAGCGCTGGAGACGGGCGTGACCCCCGAATCCCACCATTCCGTGGACACGCCGCCGATGCGCGGCACGCTGTTCATCGTTGCCGCGCCGTCGGGCGCGGGCAAGTCCAGCATCGTCAACGCCTGTCTGGCGCAGGATCCCGACATCGCCCTGTCGATCTCGTTCACCTCGCGCCTCGCGCGTCCGGGTGAGCGGCATGCCGAGCACTACCACTTCGTCGGCAAGGATGCGTTCCAGCAGATGATCGATGCCGGCGACTTCTTCGAATACGCCCAGGTGCACGGCGACTGGAAGGGCACCGCGCGCCAGTCGGTGGAACCGCAGCTCGCCGCGGGCAAGGACGTGCTGCTGGAGATCGACTGGCAGGGTGCGCGCCAGGTGCGCGACAAGGTGCCCGAGGCCGTGAGCGTCTTCATCCTGCCGCCGTCGCGCGAAGCGCTGGACCAGCGCATGCGCAAGCGCGGCCAGGACAGCGAGGCGGTGATGGCCCAGCGGCTCGCGGCCGCGCAGGAAGAGATGTCGCACTACGACGAGTTCGACTACGTCGTGGTCAACGAGGATTTCGACACCGCCGTAGCCGAGATGTGCGCGATCTTCCGCGCCAGCCGGCTGCGCCGCGAACGCCAGGCCGAGCGCCACGCCGCGCTGATCGCGCGTCTGCTGCGCGAAGAGGCGGGCGTCGCGGCGTCGAGCGCAGGCTAACTGCTTGATTCATATAGCCGGCGCTTGCGCCGGCATGGGGCCGGCGCTACGATGCGCGACCCTTTTTCGTCAATTCGCGCGGCCGATCCGGTCGCCGGGAGCCCGTATGGCCCGCATCACCGTAGAAGATTGCCTGGAAGTCGTCGACAACCGCTTCGAGCTGGTCATGCTGGCCGCACGTCGCGCCCGCCAGCTCGCCAATGGCGTCGAATCGCAGCTCGACAACAGCGAGAACGACGACAAGCCGACCGTGCTGGCACTGCGCGAAATCGCCGCGCGCCGCATCGATCAGCCGTTCATCGACGCCGTCGACAAGTCCGAGCGCGAGCGCAAGGAACGCGAGGCGCTGGAATGGGCCGCCGCCGAAGTCGTGGCCGACGAGGACATGGGCAAGGGCGACGATCTCTGATCCGCCTGCCGCGCGCCTGAGGCGCGCCGCCTGGTGTTCCACCGACGACCCCGCTCCGGCGGGGTCGTTGCGTTTGTGCGGTACGCACGCGCAGCCGCGTGGCCGTATGCGGATGTGGTTCCCAAAGTACGACCGTGCCCGTAGGCTTCGTGGATGACGCCCGCCGCACCCGCCACTGCCCCTGTAATGCCCGATATCCCCGCGGATGACGCGGTGCCCGAGTACATGCGCGTGCTCGAGCGGGCGGCGCAGTATCTGCCCGACGAACAACGCGCGCAGCTGCGTCGTGCCTGGTCGGTCGGTGCGGCCGCGCATTCGGGCCAGATGCGCAAGTCCGGCGAGCCCTACATCACCCATCCGGTCGCGGTGGCCGTGGTGCTGGCCGAGCAGAAGGTCGACATCGAGACGCTCGTCGCGGCGATCCTGCACGACACCATCGAAGACACGCCGCTGACGCGCGAAGCGCTGGCCTCGGCATTCGGCGAGACCGTCGCCGAGCTGGTGGAAGGCGTCACCAAACTTGACAAGCTCAACTTCGGCAGTCGCCAGGAAGCGGACGCGGAGAGCTTCCGCAAGATGATGCTGGCGATGGCGCGCGATCTACGCGTGATCCTGATCAAGCTCGCCGACCGCCTGCACAACATGCGCACCCTCGGCGCGCAGCCGGGACCGTCGCGCGAGCGCATCGCGCGCGAAACGCTCGACATCTACGCACCCATCGCCCAGCGCCTGGGCATGAACAAGATCAAGGCCGAGCTGCAGGATCTCGGCTTCCACGCGCTGTATCCGATCCGGCACATGGTGCTGGAGCGGCGCATCCGCAACCAGCCGCTGGTACGTCGCGAAGCGCTGGCGAGCATCGAGGCGCAACTCGCGCAGCGGCTCACCAGCGCGGGCCTGCAGTACCGGCTCGTGGGTCGGGTGAAATCGCCGTGGAGCATCTACAACAAGATGCAGGGCGAAGGCAAAACCTTCACCCAGGTCATGGACGTGTTCGGTTACCGGATCATCGTCGGCAACGCGGCCGACTGCTATCACGCGCTCGGCATCGCGCATTCGGTGTTCAAGCCGCTCGACGGGCGCTTCCGCGATTTCATCGCGATCCCCAAGGCCAACGGCTACCAGTCGCTGCACACGGTGCTGTTCGGGCCCTACGGCGCGCCGATCGAAGTGCAGATCCGCACCGAGGAAATGGAACTGATCGCCGAGCGCGGCATCGCCGCGCACTGGGCCTACAAGCACGGCGGCGACGGTCCGAACAGTGCGCAGTCACGTGCGCACACGTGGATCGCCGGGCTGCTCGAATCGCAGCGGGCGACCGGTTCGTCGCTGGAGTTCCTCGAGAACGTCAAGGTCGATCTGTTCCCGGACGAGGTCTACCTGTTCACGCCCAAGGGCGACATCATGTCGCTGCCGCGCAATTCGACCGCGCTGGATTTCGCGTACGCGGTCCACACCGACATCGGCAACCAGGCGGTGGCCGCGCGTGTCGACGGCAAGCTGGTGCCGCTGCGCACGATGCTGTCGAGCGGGCAGCGGGTGGAGATCGTCACCGCGAAATCCTCGATGCCGCGTCCGCAGTGGCTGGAATTCGTCGTCACCGGAAAGGCCCGCACCGCGATCCGCGCGCAGCTCAAGCATCTGCAGCACGAGGACGCGGTGCAGCTCGGTCATCGCATGCTCGACCGCGCGCTGGAACTGCTCGGCACCTCGCTCGACCGGCTGCCGCAGGAGCGCCTCGACGCGTATCTGGTCGAGGCGAAATATCCGCGGCTCGAAGAACTCATGGCCGACATCGCGCTGGGCAACTGGATGCCGGCGCAGGTGGCGCTCGCGCTCGCGCAGCACGATGGCGGCGTGCCGACCGAGCAGATCGCGCGCGCCGGCGAGACGATCCGTATCCGCGGCGACGAGCGCGGCGTGATCACGTTCGCCAACTGCTGCATGCCGATTCCCGGCGACGACATCATGGGCTACCACACCACCGGCCGCGGCATCGTGGTGCATCGCGTGGATTGCCCGAACGTCGCCGAGTTCCGCAAGTCGCCCGAGCGCTGGGTCGCGATCGACTGGGACCGCGAGGTCGTCGGCGACTACAACGTCGCGTTGCGCATCGAGGTCGAGAACCATCCCGGCGTGCTCGCGCAGGTGGCTGCGGCGATCGCACGCGTGCATTCCAACATCGACGGCGTGGAGTATCTGGAACGCGACAGCACCATCGCCGCGATCCGCTTCTCGATCGAGGTCAAGGGCCGCAAGCACCTGGCCGAAGTGATCCGGCGGACACGCCGCCTGCCGGTTGTGCACGGCGTACAGCGGATGTAATCCGAACCGCGGCGCGGCGTGCGCCCGCTAGAATGCGGGCTTTCCCGTCGCCGGAGTTCCACGATGCCCCGCACGCCCATTTCCACGACCGATGCGCCCGCCGCGATCGGTCCGTATTCGCAGGCCGTCCGCGCCGGCGACACCGTGTATTTTTCGGGCCAGATTCCGCTCGACCCGGCCACCGGCGAGATCGTCGCCGGCGACATCACCGCGCAGGCACGTCGCGCGTTCGACAACCTCAAGGCGGTGGCCATCGCGGCCGGCGGCAGCCTCGACGACATCGTGCGCGTCGGGCTGTACGTCACCGATCTGGGCGAGTTCGCGCAGGTCAACGCGGTGATGGCGGACTACTTCGCATCGCCGTATCCCGCGCGCTCCACCATCGAAGTGCCGGCGTTGCCGAAGGGCGCGCGCTTCGAGGTCGATGCGGTCATGGTGCTCGGCTGAGGGCCAGCGCGCCCGTATGAGCCGGTCCGGCATCCACGCGCCGACGCTCGCCGATGCGGGCCAGACGCCGGTGTCCGCGTTGTCGGGCGTCGGGCCGAAGGTCGCAGAGAAGCTCACTGCGCGCGGGCTCGCGACGATCGGCGATCTGTGGCTGCATCTGCCGCGCCAGTACGAGGACCGCACCCACGTCACGCCGATCCGCCATCTGCGCGGCGGCGTGCCGGCGCAGATCGAAGGCACGGTCGAAGCGGTCGAAAAGGGGTTCCGGCGCCGGCCGATGCTGCGCGTCGCGATCTCCGACGGGTCCGGCGGCACGCTGGTGCTGCGCTTCTTCCATTTCCGTGCCGCCCAGGTGGCGCAGCTCGCCGTGGGCACGCGGCTGTGCTGTTTCGGCACGCCGCGACCCGGCCAGCAGGGTCTGGAAATCGTGCATCCCAGTTATCGCGTGCTCGACGACGACGCGATGACGGTGCTCGACGATCGCCTCGATCCGGTCTATCCCGCGATCGAAGGCGTCGGCCCGCAGATGCTGCGACGGCTGGTCGGGCAGGCGCTCGACCGGCTGCCCGGCGATGCCGCGCTCGAACTGTTGCCCGGTGACGCGCTGGAGTCGCTCGGCATGCCGACGCTGCGCGATGCGCTGCTGTACGTGCATCGGCCGCCGAGCGACGCGGACATGGCGATGCTGGCGTCGGGTCGTCATCCCGCCCAGCGTCGGCTGGTGCTTGAGGAAATGCTCGCCCACCACCTGAGCCTGCGTCGGCAACGCATCGCGCTGCAGGCGCATCGCGCGCCGGCGCTGCGCCCGGGCACGCTCGCCGCCGCGTTGCAGGCCTCGCTGCCATTCGCGCTGACCGGCGCGCAGTCCCGTGTGCATCGTGAGCTGCTGATCGATCTGGCCCGGCGCAAGCCGATGCTGCGACTGGTGCAGGGGGATGTCGGCAGCGGCAAGACCGTCGTCGCCGCGCTGGCGGCTGCCGCCGCGATCGATGGTGGTCGTCAGGCCGCGTTGATGGCGCCGACCGAATTGCTGGCCGAACAGCACGCGCAGAACCTGCGGGCCTGGTTCGAGCCACTGGGCGTGCGCGTGGCCTGGCTCGCAGGCAAGGTCACCGGACGCGCGCGCGCGGCGGTGCTGGCCGATATCGCGTCTGGCGCAACGCCGCTGGTGGTCGGCACGCACGCCCTGATGCAGGCCAGCGTCGCCTTCCACGACCTCGCGCTCGCCATCGTCGACGAGCAGCACCGTTTCGGCGTGCACCAGCGCCTCGCGCTGCGCGACAAGGGCGCGGGCGGCGATCGCGTGCCGCACCAGCTGGTGATGACCGCAACACCCATTCCGCGCACGCTTGCGATGTCGGCCTACGCCGATCTCGACGTCTCCGCGATCGACGAACTGCCCCCCGGTCGCACGCCGGTGCAGACGGTCGTATTGAGCAGCGAGCGACGGCCCGCCCTGATCGAACGCATCCGCCACGCCTGCGCCGATGGCCGTCAGGCGTATTGGGTGTGCACGTTGATCGACGATTCCGATGAAGTCGTCGCGCAGGCGGCGCAGACGACGTTCGAACAGCTCTCCGCCGCGCTGCCCGAGCTCCGTGTCGCGCTCGTGCACGGACGCATGAAGCCGGCTGCCAAGCAGGACGCGATGCGTGCGTTCAAGCAGGGCGCCGTCGATCTGCTGGTGGCGACGACCGTCATCGAGGTCGGCGTCGACGTGCCCAATGCATCGCTGATGGTGATCGAGAACGCCGAGCGTCTCGGTCTCGCGCAACTGCATCAGCTGCGCGGCCGCGTGGGGCGGGGCAGCGCCGCATCGAGTTGCGTGCTGCTCTACCAGGCGCCGCTGTCGCGGATGGCGCGCGAGCGTCTGGACACCATGCGCACGACGAGCGACGGCTTCGTCATCGCCGAAAAAGACCTCGCGCTGCGCGGCCCGGGCGAACTGCTCGGCACCCGCCAGACCGGCCTGGCCGAATTCCGCCTGGCCGATCTCGCGCGCGACGCCGACCTGTTGCCGGATGTCCATCGGATCGGCGACGCGATGCTCGTTGCGCAACCGGCGCTGGCCGATCGCGTGGTGTCGCGCTGGATCGGGAGCGCCACCCGCTACGCAGCCGCCTGAATAGGTTGTGTATCTGGTACAACGGCGGCTGTGAAGTCTTCACAGTTTCATCACATCCGGGAAATACCGTAGCAATTCGCGCAGCAAGTGTGCCTTTTGTCACATTTTGCTGCCCGGTATCCCTGCAGCGGACGGGATAATTCTGAGACGTTAGACATCACCGGAAGGCGGGTCCGGCCCCCGACATGCCCAGGGAGGGACAGATGGAAACCCAGTTGCGTATTTTCATCGCTGACGATCATCCATTTACGCTCGCCGGCGTGCGCGCCGAAATCGAACGGGCGGGCGAGCCGTTCGTGGTCGCCGGCGAAGCTTCGAACGGTGCCGTCCTGCTCAAACTGCTGGAGGCATCACGTCCAGGCGATCTGCTGGTCACGGATTTTTCGATGCGGGGCCCGCAGCTTCGCGATTGCGACGGACTGCCGCTGCTGTTGACCCTGCGCCGCCAGTTTCCGGCACTGCCGATCATCGTCCTGACCGAGGTCGAGAATCCGGCGATGCTGCGCGCGATGGTGGATGCCGGTGTGCGCGGCCTGGTCGACAAGATTTCGGCCCGCAACGAACTGCTCACCGCAATCCAGAAAGTTGCCTCGGGACGCATCCATTTCTGCCGCACGATGCGCGCGGTGCTCGATCAGGCCGGCGGACTCGACAAGCCGCAGGTCCGCATCTCACCCCACGAAGCCGAGGTCGTGCGCCTGTTCGTCGGCGGCCTGACCGTCAGTGAGATCGCGGTGCGCCTCTCGCGCAGCGTCAAGACCATCAGCCGGCAGAAGAACGACGCGATGCACAAGCTGGGTCTCGACAACAACAGCCAACTGTATGCGTACGCGCGCGATCACGGGTTGACCTCCTGACGACATACCGGAATGCGCCCCCGGTTTTGAGAATAGTCTGATTCCTGCTTTTTCGGCCCTCTGATTATCTGATCGCGTCGAGACACGTCCACGTGTTTCGCGATCGATCAGACGGACAGGGGGCTGTCCGGCGCGTCGCCTCGAAGCGGCTGCCGCGTCCCGCTGTCGCCCACCAGGCAACGCAGAGGGAGAGGACGCAGATGAATCGCATTTTCCGCAAGGTGTGGAACCGGGCGCTGGGCGTCGTGGTGGTGGCATCGGAACTTGCAAGGGGCCGCGGCGCCGATGTGCAGGCAGGGCGCGCGCATTGCATGCCGGCGATCTCGATTCTGGCGGCGGCACTGTTGTGCGCAGGTACCGCGTCCGCGCAGGACGAGACGGCTGCGACGCGCGACGAGGCGGAGACGATCGCAAAAGCCGTCGAGCAGCACCTGCAGTCGCAGGACGATGCTGCCAACGACCGGGCGTCTTCCCTGCTGTTCTCCAGCGACATGCTGTCCGCAGGCGCGCAGTCGCGCTCGGTCATGGGAGGCGGCGCCGTGATGCCGATGGGCGTCATCAATCCTGGCGGTCTGACGGGTGGCACCCTGCCGGGCCTGGTCAATCATCTGCAGCAGTTTCTCGTGGGCGGTAACTACCAGCAGTGCGGTCTGCTCGGCAATGGCGGACTGCTGCCAACGGAATGCCTGACGATCTCGCGCGCGAACTTCAATTACGCATTTACCGGGGTCGAGGTGATCGGCACCAACATCGTGACGCTACCCAATGTGGGGGATCTCAACGGCAACCGGCCCGCGGACCACACGACGGTGATCGGGCGGGCGACATCGGGCAGCTATCTCACGGTCACGAATGCGCAGTATGGGAGCAACGCGAACAACGCCACCTGCACGTTATTCGGGATCGGGGGGCTTTGCGTGGGCAATGCGCTCGGCACCTACACGTGGTCCACGCTCCCCGCGCAGGATTTCCAGATCATCATCGGTGACGGCGCTGCGGCGAACGGATCGAATACGGTCGTCCTCGGAACGAATGCCACGCACACGCTGCCGACCACCGCCTGGACCGGCGCCGGCGCGCCTGATGGCAATTACGCGGCGAGGCTCGGCAATGCTGTCGTCGTCGGTCATGGCGCGAACGGCACCGCGGATCGGCAGGTAATTCTCGGCGCGAATGCATCGTCGACGCATGCCAACAGCGTTGCGCTCGGTGCGGGCGCGGTGACCGATCGGGGCGCACTCACGAACTACACCGCGGCGGGCACGTCTCTGGTGCGCTCCTCGGTCGGTTCGGTGTCCATCGGCGCAGGCGCAACGAACCGCCAGCTCACGCATGTCGCGGCGGGTACGCTGGCGACCGACGCCGTCAATGTCGAGCAGATGCAGGGCGCCATCTCGCAGGTCAATGCCGTCAATGCGCTCGCAGTCGGCTACGACACCGCGGCGCGAACCGGGATCACCCTGCAGGGCGCGGGTGGCACGACGATTTCGAATCTCGCGGCGGGTGCAGTCACCCCCGCCAGCACGCAGGCGGTCAACGGCGCGCAGCTGCATGGCGTGAGCACGTCGGTCGCAGCCGGTCTGGGCGGTGGCTCGACGGTCGCGGCGAGCGGCGCCGTCACTGCGCCGACCTATGCACTGCAGGGCGGCACCGTGACCACGAACAACGTGGGTGCTGCGGTTGCGAATCTCGATGGACGAACGACGGGCAACACGACCAGCATCACCAACCTCACCAACGGTACGGCGGGCCTGGTGCGACAGGATCCCGGCTCGCTGGCCGTGAGCGTGGCGGGTACGACGGGCGGCACCACGGTGAGTTTCGCCAATGTGTCGGGCGCCACGCGCACCCTGGATGGCGTGACGGCAGGCGTCTTGTCGGCCGCAGGCACGCAGGCGGTCAATACCGGGCAACTGTTCAATACCGGCAGCACCCTGGCAACCCGTCTCGGCGGCGGCGCTACGTTGGCAGCCGACGGCACGGTGACCGCTCCGGCTTATAGCCTGCAGAGCGGCACCGTCACCGCGTCGGATGTCGGCACGGCGCTGGGCAATCTCGACGGGCGTGCCACCACGAACACCACGAACATCAACGCAGTGCTTGCAGGTGCCGCAGGGCTCGTGCGCCAGGCGGCGCCGGGTGCCGCGCTGACGGTGGGTGCGGAGACGGACGGCACTGCAGTGGGCTTTGCGAACAACGTGGGCGCCGCCCGCACGTTGACGGGCGTCGCAGGCGGCGCGGTCGCCGCGGGCAGCACCGAAGCGCTCAATGGTGGCCAGCTGTTCGCGTCCAACACTGCCGTTGCGGCGCATCTCGGCGGCGGTGCAGCGGTCAACGGTGCCGGTCTCATCACGGCGCCGGGCTACACGATCGGAACGACTGCCTATACGAATGTGGGCGATGCGTTCGGCGCGGTGAATGGCGCCCTTGCAGACGCCACCGCGGTCGGCCTGCTCGCGGTGCGCTACGACACGGATGGCGCCGGTAATCCGAATCTTGCGCGGATCACGCTCGGCAATGGCGTCGCGGGCGGCACAACGCTGGCGAACGTCAGCGCAGGTATTGCGCCGGCTGACGCGGTCAACGTGTCGCAGCTGGCGCCGGCAGTCGCCGCACTCGGAGGGGGCGCGGGCATTGATCCTGTGACCGGCGTGGTCACGGGACCGACCTACGCGCTCGCCGACGGCGTTGGCGGTACCGCGAATTTCACCACGGTCGGCGACGCGCTGGGCAATCTCGACGGGCGCGTGCAGGGCAACACAACCAACATCAACAACCTGATCGGCGGCACCGCGGGTCTGATCCAGCAGACGGGGGCGACGGCGCCTCTGACCGTCGGTGCACAGACAGGCGGCACGCTCGTCGATTTCCGCGCATCTGGCGGTGTCGCCCGGACGCTTGACGGGATCGCGCCGGCCGCACTCGGCACGACGAGCCTGCAGGCCGTCAGCGGCAGCCAGCTGTTCGGTCTCGGTACCAACGTCGCGGCCCGTCTCGGCGGCGGCGCGACATTCAATGCGGCTGGCGTGCTTTCGACGCCGTCATACACGATCCGCGGTGTGACCTTCAACAATGTCGGCTCGGCATTTACCGCGGTCGAGAATGCATTCGCCAATCTCGGCGGTGCCGTCGGTGACCCGAGCGTGTTCGCGGTCACTTACAACGTCAGTGCGACCGACCCGGACGTACCGGACTTCTCGAGGATTACGCTGCAGAACCCCGGTGGGACCGTGATCGGTAATGTTGCGGCGGGTGCCAACGCGCTCGAAGCCGTCAACGTCGGTCAGCTGACCAGCGCAATTAACGCGCTCGGTGGCGGTGCGGCTGTCGACACGACGACAGGCGCGGTGATTGCGCCCAACTACACCCTCGACGACGGTACCGACTCTGGTTCGACGGAGGCGTTCGCCAACGTCGGCGATGCGCTCGGCAATCTCGATGCCCGCACGACGGGTAATACCCTCAACATCAACAATCTGCTCGCGGGTACGGCAGGACTGGTGCAGCAGGCCGGTCCAGCGGCTGCGCTGACTGTAGGCGCGGCGACCGGCGGCACACAGGTCGACTTCACCGGGACGGGCGGTGTCGCGCGCCGTCTGAGCGGCGTCGCCAACGCGACCGTCGCGACGGATGCCGCCAATCTCGGTCAGATGCGGGCAGTCGGGGCGTCATTCGCGGCGCAGCTGGGCGGTGGCGCGACAGCGAATGCGGACGGCACCGTGACCGCGCCGAGCTACACGATCGCCGGCGCGAGTTACAACAACGTCGGCGCTGCATTCGATGCGGTCGATGCGGCGTTCGACACTGCGGTGTCGATCGGTGCGTTTGCAGTGCGATACGACGACGTTGCGGGTAGCCCGAATCTCGCGCGTATCACCCTTGGTGAGGCCGGAACGCCGACGACGATCGGCAATCTTGCGAACGGTATCGCACTCGGCGAGGCCGTGAATGTCGGCCAGCTCGCGCCCGTCATCACAGCACTCGGCGGTGGCGCGGCGTTTGATCCTGCGACGGGCGCGGTCACGGGGCCGACCTATACGCTGGACAGCGGCGCCAACATCGGCGCGACGATTGACTACGGCGATGTGGGCTCGGCGCTGGGCAACCTGGATACACGCGTGGTCAGCAATACCGCAATCATCGAGACACTCGATGGCAGCGGCGCCCCGCGCTTCTTCCGCGTGAATTCGACTGGCGCAGTCGCGCAGGCGCTCGGTGCGGACACCGTGGCGATCGGCCCCAACGCCATCGCGAACGGCCGGGGTGGCGTGTCCATCGGCCTGAACGCCGTGACGGGTGATGCGACAGACGCGACACGCGTCGATCAGGTTGCAATCGGCAACAATGCGCGCGCCACTGCGCAAAACAGCACCGCGGTCGGTGGCGAATCGCAGGCCAGTGGCCCGCAATCGACCGCGTTCGGATCGGCCGCGCGAGCGACCGGTTCGAACAGCGTGGCGGTGGGACGTAACGCAGCGGCGGGCAACAGCGGCACTGCGGTCGGCATGAACGCCGCCGCCACCGGTGTGCGTGCGACTGCGCTCGGTCAGGGCGCGCAGGCTACGGTCGCGGATTCGACGGCGGTGGGTCAGTTTGCGTTTGCCACGGCGACGAACAGTGTGGCGCTGGGCCTCGGTTCGGTTGCCGACCGTGCGAATGCGGTGTCGGTCGGTACTGCAGCCGTGCAGCGGCAGATCATCAACGTCGGCGATGGCACGCAGGACACCGACGCGGTGAACCTGCGGCAGCTGACGGCGGTCGAAAACCAGATCACCGACCTCGGCGAACTGGCGGTGCAGTACGACGACGCGTCCCAGTCGCGATTGACGCTGGCGGGCGCTGACGGCACCACCATCGGCAATGTCGCCGCCGGTGTGGCAGACGACGAGGCGGTGAACGTCGCCCAGCTGACGCCGGTGGTCGACGCGCTCGGCGGCGGCGCCGGCATCGATCCGGTGACCGGTGCGGTGACCGGTCCGACGTACACGCTCGACGACGGCAGCGACACCGCGACGACGCAAGATTTCAACAACGTCGGCAGCGCGCTGGGCAACCTCGACACGCGCACGACGACGAACACCAGCAACGTCAACGCGCTGCTCGATGGCAGCGCGGGTCTCGTGCGGCAGGACCCGGCTACCGAAGTGGTGACCATCGCGGGCCAGACGGGCGGCAGCCAGGTCAGCTTCGCCAACGCGAGCGGCGGCGCACGTCGCCTCAGTGGCGTCGCGGCGGCAACCGACGCGGCCGATGCGGTGAACCTCGCGCAGCTGCAAGGCGCCAGCGGATCGGTCGCCACCCATCTGGGGGGCGGCGCGACCGTCAACCCGGATGGCACCGTCACCGCGCCGACCTACAGCATCGGCGGTGCCAGCTACGGCAACGTCGGGGCGGCATTCGATGCGGTCGATGACGCGCTCGGTGATGCCGTCGCGATCGGCGCGTTCGCCGTCCGCTACGACGACGACGGCGCCGGCGCGCCGAACCTCGCGCGCATCACGCTGGCGGGTCCGACGGGTACGACACTGGCCAACGTGGCGGCCGGCGTGGCAGCGGACGAGGCGGTCAATGTCGCGCAGCTCACGCCGGTTGTGGATGCGCTGGGTGGTGGTGCGGGGATCGATCCGACCACGGGCGCGGTGACCGGCCCGACGTACGTGCTCGACGACGGCAGCAACACCGGCACCACGGTCAGCGTCGACAACGTGGGCTCGGCGATCACCAATCTGGACGGCCGCACCACCACCAACACGTCCGACATCGCGGGACTTCTGGCCGGCACCGCAGGCCTGGTGCAGCAGGACGCCGCCACGCTGGCGATCGGCGTGGGCAACCAGGTGGGCGGCACGCAGGTGGACTTCGCGAACAATGCCGGCGACGCGCGACGCCTCAGCGGCGTCGCCGCCGGCACGGTCGATACCGATGCGGTGAATCTCGCGCAGCTGCGCGATGCGATCGTCGACGTGAACTCCGACAGCGTGTTCGCGGTGCGCTACGACGAGGACGTCAACGGCGACCCGGACTACAGCCGGATCACGCTCGGCGGCGGCGCAGACGGTACGACGCTGGCGAACGTGGCCGGCGGTGCGATTTCCGCCGCCAGCACCGAGGCCATCAACGGCGGTCAGCTGTTCGCGACGCACTCGGCGATCGCGGGCCTGCTCGGTGGCGGTGCATCGGTGACGCCGCTCGGCACGCTCGTCGCGCCGAGTTACGCGATCCAGGGCGCGTTCTACGACAACGTCGGGTCCGCACTCGCGGCGCTCAACAGCGGTCTCGACGCGGTCAACGGCCGGATCGACGGCCTGCCGCCGGGTCCGGGAGGCACCGATGCGCTCGTCGGTGTCGACGGGCCGCGTGACGGCACCGGCGATGCCGCGGTGAACGACGGTTCGCGCGGTGTCGCCGTCGGCGCCGCCGCGGTGTCGGACGGTGACCAGGCAGTGGCCGTGGGGGGTGACAGCGCCGCGGTCGGCGACAACGCGACCGCGATCGGCGGAAGCACGACCGTGCAGGCCGCGAACGGCACCGCTGTCGGCGCCAATGCGACGATCGCCGCGACAGCGCCGAATGCGGTTGCCGTCGGCGAAGGTGCCACTGTGGCGGCCGCCGGCGGCGTGGCGGTCGGGCAGGGTGCCCAGGCCAACGCCGGCAATTCGGTGGCACTGGGCCAGGGATCCGTGGCCGATCGCGCCAATACGGTGTCGGTGGGATCCGCGGGCGGCGAACGCCAGTTGACGAATGTGGCCGCCGGCACCGCAGGCACCGACGCGGTGAATGTCAACCAGATGAACGCCGGAATCGAGCGGGCGCTGCAATCGGCGAACGACTACACCGACGCGCGCTTGAACCAGATGCAGTCAGACGTCTGGGAAATCGATCGCGGCTACCGCGCAGGCGTGGCGTCGGCGATGGCGGTGGCGGGCCTGCCGCAGGCCTATCAGCCGGGCCGGAGCATGGTGGCGGCGGCGGTCAGCGGCTACGAGCAGGAGGCCGGCCTGGCGGTCGGCATCACCACCATCTCGGAAAGCGGGCGCTGGGTCTACAAGTTCAGCGGCACCACCAATACCCGCAACGATGTGGGGGTGACCGTGGGCGCCGGCATGCAGTGGTAAGCCCGTCCGTGTGAGTCCGAAGCGCCCGGTCGATGCGTCGGCCGGGCGTTTCCGTTCTCGGCGGTCGCCGCCGTGGACGACGCGGGCGATAATGCGGCATGACCGATAAAATCCCGCTGCTGATCGATACCGACCCGGGCGTCGACGACGCCCTCGCGCTCCTGCTGGCTTTCGACGACGACGCGCACGACGTCGTCGGGCTGACCATCGCCGCCGGCAACGTCGGTCTGCATCACACCGTCGCCAATGCGCTCAAGCTCTGCGAGGTGGTCGGCCGCACCGATGTGCCCGTATTCGCAGGCACTGCGTCGCCGCTGCTGCACGCCGCACCCGACGCGGCCTACGTCCACGGCAACGACGGGTTCGGCGACATCGGCTACGCGCCGGCGTCGCGTGGGGTCGAAGACGAGCATGCCGCACTGGCGATCCTGCGTCTGTCGCACGTGCATGCCGGCCGTCTGGTACTGGTCGCCCTGGGGCCGCTGACCAATGTCGCGCTGGCGTTGAAGCTCGATCCGAGCCTGCCGTCGCGTGTGGCGCGTTTCGTGGCGATGTCGGGTGCGGTGACCGGCCACGGCAACATCACCCCCAGCGCCGAGTTCAATGCCTACTTCGACCCCGAAGCGGCGAAGATCGTCTTCGACGCGTTCCCGGTGTTCGACCTGTCGGACTGGGAGGCCACCGTCGCCCACGGCCTGCCGCATGACGCGGTGCTCGGCTGGATGCAGGCAGGCGGCGAGATCGGCCGGTTCTACGAGGCGATCTCGCGCAAGACCCGCGAATGGTCCGCGGACCGGCGCGGCGACGACTGGCATTCGGCCGATGCGCTGGCGATGGCCTGGGTGCTCGAACCCGGGTCCGCGCAGGAGGTCATCACGCGTCCGCTCGATGTCGTGCTCGACCACGGGCCGGCCCGTGGTGCGACGGTCGTGGACTGGAACCGCCAGCTCGGCCGGCCCGACAATGCCCGCATCCTGATGCGCTACGACGCGGCCCGGTTCCATGCGCGGATCCGCCGCGTGCTGGGCCGTTGAGCGGAATGCGTCCGGCGGCTTGCGCCGGGGTCCGCTCGATGGTTAAAATGCCGCTCTTCCCTTGCGCAACTTTGGTGCCGCCATGAAGGCCGACATCCATCCCGATTACCGCGAAGTCGTCTTCCAGGACGTCACGTCCGACGGTTTCAAGTTCCTCACCCGCTCGACCCTCGCCGCCTCGGCGAAGGAAACGATCCAGTGGGAGGACGGTAACGAATATCCGCTGATCAAGATCGAAGTCTCTTCGGCCACGCATCCGTTCTACACCGGCCAGAACAAGATCATCGACACCAGCGGTCGCGTCGACAAGTTCCGCAAGCGCTACGCCAAGTAAGCGCGTGTGGAATGGTGCGTGCCGCGAATGCGGTGCGCATCGTCCGACGACACCAGCGGCCGCCCTTGGGCGGCCGTCTGCATTCCGGTTCCTCGCGTTTCGCCGCTGCACGCCGCCGCGGTGCGCTTCGCCGTGTTCGACTTTCGTGCAATGCCACATACCGGCGCGCATGGAATCGCTATGCGATAATTGACGCATTGCGGCACGCGCCGCCCGCCAGGCCGGATGGCGCAGCTGTCCGGAGAAATGAGGAGCCTCCAGAGTGTCTGAATCCAACGCCAAGCTCGACCAGGTCACGCTCGATGCCGCCGGCAAAACGGTGACGCTGCCCGTTCTGCACGGCACGCTCGGCAATCCCTGCATCGACATCTCGAAGCTGCCCAAGGAAACCGGCTGCTTCACCTACGACTCCGGTTTCACCGCCACCGCCAGCTGCAAGTCGGCCATCACCTACATCGACGGCGACGAGGGCGTGCTGCTGTACCGCGGTTACCCGATCGACCAGCTGGCCGAGAAGTCGAGCTTCCTTGAAGTCGCGTATCTGCTGCAGGCCGGCGAACTGCCGACCGCCGACGAATTCGCCAAGTTCGAGCACGAAGTCACGCATCACACGATGATGCACGAGTCGCTGAAGAGCTTCCTGCAGGGCTTCCGTCACGATGCGCACCCGATGGCGATGCTCGCCGCGTCGGTCGCGTCGATGTCGGCGTTCTATCACGACACGCTGGATCTGCAGGATCCCGAACAGCGCCGCCTCGCCGCGATCCGTCTGATCGCCAAGGTGCCGACGCTGGCCGCGGCCGCGTACCGCTATTCGATCGGTCAGCCGATCCGCTACCCGCGCAACAGCCTGAACTACGTCGATCGCTTCCTGCACATGATGTTCGAAGTGCCGAGCGAGCCGCTGGAGCTCAACCCGGTCGTCGCCAAGGCGATGGACCTGCTCTTCATCCTGCACGCTGATCACGAGCAGAACGCGTCGACCTCGACCGTACGTCTGGTCGGTTCGACCGGTGCGAATCCGTACGCGTCCGTCGCGGCCGGCATCACCGCGCTGTGGGGCCCCGCGCATGGCGGCGCCAATGAAGCGGTGCTCAAGCAGCTGGCCGAAATCGGCACTGCCGACAACGTCGAGAAGGCGGTCCTGCGCGCCAAGGACAAGAACGACCCGTTCCGCCTGATGGGCTTCGGCCATCGCGTCTACAAGAACTTCGACCCGCGCGCGAAGATCATCCGCGAGATGACCCACAAGGTGCTCGGCGAGCTGGGCGTCAACGATCCGTTGCTCGACGTGGCGATGAAGCTGGAAGAAGCGGCGCTGAAGGACGACTACTTCGTGGAGCGCAAGCTCTACCCGAACGTCGATTTCTACAGCGGCATCATCTACAAGGCGCTCAACATCCCGACCGAAATGTTCACGGTGATGTTCGCGATCGGCCGCACTGCCGGCTGGGTCGCGCACTGGCTCGAGCAGCAGGTCGATCCGGAAGCCAAGATCGGCCGTCCGCGTCAGATCTACACCGGTTATGACGTGCGCGATTACAAGGGCGCCGACCAGCGCTGATCGACTCGACCACACTGCGGGATCCTCGGATCCCGCGTGCCACGACAGGGCGGCCTCCGGGCCGCCTTCGTCGTATCTGGGAGACCAGCTGTTTCTACGGGAATCCCGACATCCGTCTCAGGTGTTTTCCAGCAGCCGGCTCCTCATGCGCTCGGCAGACTGGGTTCGACACGCGCTGCCCGCACTCTGCGTACCAGACAAGCGCAGCGCTCGGCTCACTCGACGGGGATGCTCGAATGAAGATGGGATGGATGTGGAGCGCAGCGCTCGCTTGCGGAATGGCGTTCACTGCTTCGAACGTGCCTGCGCAGGAAATGTCGTTCCGCAGCGGCCTGATCACGGGGATCAGCCCGATGCAGGTCGCCGCAACGGCCGTCCAGCAACAGACGAAGCCGTCGCAGACCACCGGCGCGCTCGGCCGCGCGCTGGGTCGGATGGCGGGGCGGGCGGCCTCCCGTGTCACCGGCGAGTACTCCTACGAGGCCTACGAGGTCGCCAGCGGCGCGGCGCGCGATGTCGTCGAAGGCGCTGCCGCCGCGCCGGCAGCAGGCGTGCCGACGGTGACCGCCTACATGGTCATGCTCAAGTTCGACGACGGCAGCGAGTCGGCGATCCGCGCCGCGAGTGCCGATGGCCTGCGCGTCGGTGCACGCGCGCGCGTATTCGGCACGGGCCAGAGTGCGCAGATCGTCATGGAGTAAACAACGACGCGCCATCGATGCGACGGCGCGCCGACTCAGCCGACGCCGTGCTCCAGTGCGATCAGCTGCTCCAGCTGCGATCGGGACGCACGGCGCATCGGCTTGTCGTCCATCGTGGACAGCGGGGCCTGTCGCAGACTCGCCTCCGGCAATACCGTCAGGTCGAAGGTCAGATCTTCGGCCGCGAACACCCAGACATCGAAGTCCCCCGCCCGCTGCCGGTCCAGACGCAGTCGGCGCATCCGGCTCTCGGCCGGAATCCCGTGATCGTCCAGAAAGCGCGCGAGTCCGCCCGTGTCATCGGTGTGCACATGCAGCGTGACCGCCGAATGCGCATCCGCCGTGCCTTCGAGCACGGGGCCGACCAGCCGCGGCGAGAACCGTTCGAAGAACCCCATCGCGCGGATGGCGGCTTCGCGCCGCTCGCGCAGCGCAGCGGTCTGGCGTTCGCCACCGAACAAGCGCTGGTACTCGCGCAATGCGTCCTCGATCTCCCGGTTGCGCGGCAGAGACGCATCGTCGTGGATGCCGAGTCGACTCGCCGCCTTGAGCTTGGCGACGTGGAAGTCGCGGATGCCGCCTTCGGCCATGAGGCGGGCGGCCTCGTGCGCGAGGCGATGGCGGCGTTCGCGGGTCTGTGTTTCCGCGTGCTGACGTGCGCGATGCATGCGCGTCCCCTGTCGTCGATCACCTGGGATCGACTTTACGCCCGCGTCGTGACGGGTCAAGACACGGCGCGATCCGCTTCAGCTGCTGGATGCCTCGAGCTCGCGACGACGCCGGGCGGCGCCTCGATCGGCCGGCGACGCGATGCGCGCGTGCCGGCCACATCCGCAGTGATCAGAAGATGTCGAACGCTTCCTCGGCCGGCACGTCGTCGATCTGCAGATCGATCTCCGACTCCATACGCTCCAGGTCTTCGGCCTTGACGTACTCGATGATGCCGCCCTCGGACGCGGTCGGCAGCAGGCGGCCACCCGCGGTCACCGCGACGCGCACCATGCCTTCCGGCGGCTCGTTCGTGGCTTCGGGCACGCCTTCGAGCGCGACGCGCATGAAGTCGATCCAGATCGGCAGGGCTGCGCGGCCGCCGTACTCACGGAAGCCCAGCGAGCGGTTGTCGTCGCGGCCCACCCAGACGGATGTCACGAGATTGCCGCCGAAGCCGGAGAACCAGGCATCGCGATGGTCGTTCGTCGAACCGGTCTTGCCGCCGACGTCCTCGCGTTCGAGCACGCGTGCGGCGGTGCCGGTGCCGCGACGCACGACGTCGCGCATCATCGAGATCATCTGGTAGGCCACGCGCTCGTCGATCGCGCGCGGCGCCAACACCGGAGCAGCACCGTCGGCGCGCGGTTCGGGCGGCTTCGGGGCTTCGACCGGCGCTTCGGTGACCTCGCGTTGTTCGGCAGCTGGGCCGAGATTGAAGCCATCGACCACATGGCCGGGCGTCGACGGCTGGCCCGGCGTTCCGCCGGTGCTGCAGCCGCGGCAGGCGCGGGCCGGGTTTTCCTTGAACACCAGCGTGCCCTCACGGTCACGCACTTCGTCGACGAACCAGGGTGTCACGCGGAAGCCGCCATTGGAGAACACCGCGTAGCCGCGGGTCACGTCCAGCGGCGTCAGCGACGGCGTGCCGAGTGCGATGGACAGGTTCGGCGGCAGCTGCGATTCCTCGAAGCCGAAATGGCTGATGTAGCGACGCGCGTAGTCGACGCCGATCGCATCGAGCAGGCGCACGGCCACGAGGTTGCGCGACTGCACCAGTGCCTCGCGCAGGCGCATCGGTCCGACGAACCTGCCATCGGAGTTCTGCGGGCGCCAGTCCTGGCCGCGGCGCATCCTGAAGAGCACCGGTGCGTCGAGCACGATCGAGGCCGGGTTGAACCCCTTCTCGAACGACGCGGCGAAAATGAAAGGCTTGAAGCTCGAACCCGGCTGACGACGCGATTGCGTGGCGCGGTTGAAATTGCTGCCCGCGAAGCTGAAGCCGCCGATCAATGCGCGCACCGCGCCGTCGTCGGGCTCCATCGAGACCAGCGTCGCCTGCGCGCGCGGCAACTGTTCGAGCTGCCAGGTGATGACCGGGGGCGGCAGCGCGTCGGGCGCAGTGTCGGCCGGGGCCTTGGCCGGCGTTTCGATGCGACGCACGCGGGTCAGATCGCCGCGCGTCAGCAGCGCAGCCGGATTCTTGCCGGTCCAGCGGCTGGCGGCAGCGTCAAGCGTCACGGTGCTGCCATCGGACAGCACGACATCGGCCGTGCCGTCTCCACTGCGCACGACGACCGCCGGCAGCATGCCGCCCTGCGGCGCGATGCCGCGCAGGCGACGCGCGGTGGTCTCGGCGTCTTCGCCGGCTGCCAGCTCGAACGTGTCCGCCGGCTTCACCCAGCCGTGGCGACGGTCGTAGGTGGTCAGGCCGTTGCGCACGGCCAGCTCGGCGGCCGCCTGCATGGTCGGGTCGATCGTGGTGGTGACGTGGTAGCCACGGGTCAGCACGTCGCCGCCGTACCGGGCGACCATTTCCAGCCGCACCATTTCCGCCACGTACGGCGCGAAGACTTCGATCGGGCGCTCGTGCGGGCTGGCGTGCATGTCGACGGCGCGTGAGGCGGCGGCGTCCTGCGCGCTGATGAAGCCGAGCTCCTGCATGCGTGCGAGCACGTAGACGTCGCGGCGCTCCTTCGCACGCTCGGGGTTGCTGAGCGGATTGCCGCTGGACGGGAACTTCGGGATCGCCGCCAGCGACGCCATCTCGTCGAGATCGAGTTCGGCCAGCGATTTGCCGTAGTAGAACTCGGCGGCCGCCGCGACGCCGTAGGCGCGATTGCCGAAGAAACTCTTGTTGAGATAGAGCTCGAAGATCTCGTCCTTGCTGAGGTTCTGCTCCATCTTCCGCGCCAGCAGCATCTCGGCGAACTTGCGCGTGAAGCTGTATTCCGAGCTGAGGAAGAACTGGCGCGCGACCTGCTGGGTGATCGTCGAGCCGCCCGGCACGCGGCGGTCGTTGGTCGTGGCCAGCAGCCAGAGCGCGCGCGCGACGCCGCGGTAATCGATACCGCCGTGTTCGTAGAAGCGTGCGTCTTCGGTCGCGAGGAACGCCTGCTTCAGACGCTCGGGCACATCCTCGATGTCGACCGGGTAGCGGCGCGTTTCGCCGAACAGCGCGATCAGCCGGCCGTCCCGCGCGTAGACGTACATCGGCTCCTGCATCTCGATGTCGCGCAGCGCTTCGACATCCGGCAGCTTGGACGCGACCGCCGCGTAGAGGATGCCGCCGGTGATCGCACCGAGGATGCCGAGCACCAGCACCAGGACCAGGGTCCAGCGCAGCAGACGGCGGAAGCGGGAGGGGCGGGGCTTGGGCGTCGACGTGGGGGCTGGGCTCATGGCGGCAAAGTATAGGGGAGGTGTCCGCGGGGCGCCGGTGCGTCGACGTGGAACGGGGCTTGCAGGCGGATTGCACCGGCCGTGCCCGCCGGTGGTTCAGCTTTCCGGAATCGAAGGCGCGTGTTGCCAATACCCGGAAAGTCCGCTATTTAATGCGCCGGGACACGAGGCGTGGCTAAACGCCCGTGGCAAAGGGGATATTCCGTGGGGCTCATCACAAAAAGCCAGGTGCCGATCATCGGCGTCGACATCAGCTCGACTGCGGTCAAGCTGCTGCAGCTGTCGCGCCAGGGCAATCGCTACCGCGTGGAGCACTACGCGGTCGAACCGCTGCCGCCCAATGCGGTGGTCGAGAAGAACATCGTCGAGGTGGAGGCCGTGGGCGAGGCCATCCGCCGCGCGGTGTCGCGCTCGGGCACCAAGGCCAAGCATGCGTCGGCCGCGGTCGCGGGATCGGCGGTCATCACCAAGACCATTCCGATGCCGGCCGACCTCGACGAGGACGATCTCGAATCGCAGGTCGAGCTCGAAGCGGTCAACTACATTCCGTACCCGATCGAGGAAGTGAACCTCGACTTCGAGGTGCTCGGGCCGATGCCCGGCAACGCCGAGATGGTGCAGGTGCTGCTCGCGGCCTCGCGCTCGGAGAACGTCGAGCTCCGCGCTTCCGCGCTGGAGCTGGGCGGACTGACCGCCAAGGTCATCGACGTCGAGGCGTTCGCGGTCGAGAACGCGTTCGCCATGATCGCCGGCACGCTGAGCATGCCGTCCGACGGCGTGGTCGCGCTGGTCGATGTCGGCGCGACGATGACCACGCTCAATGTACTGCGCAACGGGCGCAGCCTGTACTCGCGCGAGCAGGTGTTCGGCGGCAAGCAGCTCACCGACGAGGTGATGCGTCGCTACGGCCTCAGCTACGAGGAAGCCGGGCTGGCCAAGCGCCAGGGCGGCCTGCCGGAGAGCTACGAGGTCGAAGTGCTCGAGCCGTTCAAGGAAGCGATGGTCCAGCAGGTCAGCCGCCTGCTGCAGTTCTTCTACGCAGGCAGTGATTTCAATCGTGTCGACCAGGTGGTGCTGGCCGGTGGCTGCGCATCGATCCCGGGCGTGGCCGACATGGTCGAAGAGCAGCTGGGCGTGCAGACCGTGCTCGCCAATCCGTTGGCGCAGATGACGCTCGGCCCGCGCGTGCAGGCGCACGCGCTGGCCCAGGATGCGCCCGCGCTGATGATCGCCTGCGGCCTGGCCCTGAGGAGCTTCGACTGATGTCCAGGATCAATCTCCTCCCGTGGCGCGCCGAACGGCGCAAGCAGCGGCAGAAGGAATTCGGTGTCATGGTCGGCATCGCTGCGGCGACCGGCGTGGCGCTGTGGTTCCTCGTCAACATGTACTACAACGCGCAGATCGACGGCCAGAACGAGCGCAACGCGTTCCTGCAGCAGCAGATCGCCGCGGTCGACACCCAGATCACCGAGATCGAAGCGCTCGAATCGCAGCGTGCCCGCCTGTTGGCGCGCAAGGCCGTGATCGAGGAGCTGCAGGGCAACCGCTCGCAGATGGTCCATCTGTTCGACCAGCTCGTTCGCACGATTCCCGATGGGGTCCTGCTGACGTCGCTCAAGCAGGAAGGCCAGACGCTGACGCTCGAAGGGCGTTCGCAGTCGAACGCGCGCGTCAGTACCTACATGCGTTCGCTCGACGGATCCGGCTGGATGACCAGCCCGCAGCTGTCGGTGATCGAAGCACGTGACGGCGTGCCGGGCCTGCCGTATGCGTTCACCCTGAGCGTGCAGCTGTCAACGCCGGCCGCCAAGGAAGCTGCGGCGGCCGAGGGCACCGACCCGGCCGCGCCGGCCGACACCCTGCCCGAGGCTGCGCCGGTCGCTGCGCCCGCTGCAGAAGGAGTCGCGTCGTGAGCAAGAAAAAGATGTCGCTGCGCGAGCTGGACTTCAACAACACGGGATCCTGGCCGCGCGAGTACAAGATCGGCGCCTGCATCCTCGTGGGCCTGCTGATCTTCTTCCTGCTGTGGTACGTGATCACCCGGGAGAAGGGCGACGAGCTGACGAATCTGGAGGCACAGGAGTCCAACCTGCGCGCGGATTTCGAAACCAAGCAGGGGAAGGCCGCGAACCTCGAGCCGCTCAAGCAGCAGCTGGCCCAGATGGAACAGCAGTTGCAGCAGATGTTGCGGCAGTTGCCGAGCAAGACGGAGATGCCCGATCTGATCGTAGACATTTCGCAGACCGCGATCGCGACCGGCATCCAGAACGACCTGTTCAAGCCGGGCGAGGAAATGCCGCGCGAGTTCTACGCCGAGCAGCCGATCGCCCTGCGCATGGTCGGCACCTACCACCAGTTCGGCGCGTTCGTCAGCGGTGTCGCATCGTTGCCACGCGTGGTCATCATGACGATGCACGACATTTCGCTGAAGCCGCGCGCTGGCGGTACCGATGGTCTGGCGGGTATCGGGCCGAATTCCAGTCTCGAACTTTCCGGTACCGTGAAGACCTACCGCTATCTGGACGAAGAAGAGACCGCCGCGCAAGCCCAGGCCGCGCAGACGACGGAGGGGACGCCGTGATGGCCGTCAGGACGGGCAACATGATGCGTGGCGTTGCGCTGCTGTCGATGGCGCTGGCGACCTCTGGCTGCGGCCGCGGCGTCACCAGCGAACCGGGCGAGGCGCCCAATCTCGAAGTCTGGGCCGAAGAGGTCAAGCAGCGTCCAGCACCGGCGCTGGAGCCTCTGCCGGTGATGCAGCAGTTCGAGACGTTCGAGTACTCGGCGCAGGGAATCCGCGACCCCTTCAGCAATGCATTTACCGACGACTCCGGCGGCAGCGGTCCGCGACCGGATTCGAACCGGCGCAAGGAAATCACCGAGCAATATCCGCTCGACAGCATGTCGATGGTGGGCACGATCGGCACCGGGGGCCGCATCGTCGGTCTGGTGCTCGCGCCCGACAAGGTGACCTACCGCATTAACCCGGGCAACTACCTGGGTCAGAACGATGGCCGCGTCACTTCGGTCAATGAAAATCGCATCGAGCTCGTCGAGCTCGTGCCCGATGGCGCCGGCGGCTGGTTGGAACGTCCGGCTTCGCTCGCGCTGAACGAACAATGATGAGGGGAAGCAACATGACCGTGAGCAACGCGGGAAGCCTGCAGTCGGGCCGGATGAAATCGGTGCGTGCCGGCGCGCTCGGTCTTGCCATAGGACTGGTGGCGACGTTCAGTGGTGCCCATGCGGCGCAGGCGCCGACGCATGCGTCGCTGCTGCCCCTGCTGCAGGCAACGACTGCCGCAGCGCAGCCGGCCGGGGCGGTCGCAGTGACGGATATCGATTTCCGTCGCGGTGACGGCGGCTCGGGCAAGCTGGTGCTTCGCTTCGATGGAGACGGCGCCGCGCCCGACCTGCGCACGCAGGGTGGGAATGTCGTCATCAGCCTCGGCGGGGCGACGCTGCCGGCGTCTCTGCAGCGTCCGCTCAACGTCACCGACTTCGCCACGCCCGTGCAGCGCATCGACGCACGCCAGGGCGCGGACGGCACGCAGGTCGTGCTCAGCGCACGCGGTGAATTCGAGCCGATGGCGTACCAGAGCGGTCGCGACTACATCGTCGAGATCATCCCGCGCACCGGCGCTGCCACCAGCGAGCGCGCTGTGGGCGCAGCATCGACGGCTGCGACGATGGGCCAGGCAGCTGCGGCGACGGTATCGGACGTGCGCGCCTACAGCGGCGCGCCGGTGACGTTCAACTTCCAGGACGTGCCGGTGCGCACAGTGCTGCAGCTGATCGCCGACGAGTCGAACCTCAACATCGTCGCCAGCGACAGCGTGACCGGCAACGTGACCCTGCGCCTGCAGAACGTGCCCTGGGATCAGGCGCTGGACATCGTCCTGCAGGCCAAGTCCCTGGACAAGCGCCGCAGCGGCAATGTGGTCTGGGTCGCGCCCCAGAGTGAGATCGCCGCGTTCGAGCAGGCCAAGGAAGACGCGCGCCTGGCGATCGAAGAGCGTGCGGAGATGGCGACCGAGTACATCCCGATCAGTTACGGCAATGCGGAAGATATTGCGAAGCTGCTGACGGAAGAGAGCAAGAGCGGAGCAAGCGGCGGCAGCGGAACCTCGCAGCAACGCGGTTTCCTTTCGACGCGCGGCAGCCTGAGCTTCGACCGCCGCACCAACACTTTGCTGGTCATCGATATTCCGAATCGAGTCGCAGAGATCAAACGTCTCGTCAACATGCTTGACAAGCCGGTCGACCAGGTTGTGATCGAAGCGCGCATTGTCATTGCGAACGAATCGTTCGCGCGCAACCTTGGCGCGCGGTTTGGTGTCAGCGCGAGCAAACAGCGTGTCAACGTGGGTGGTTCGCTCGCTCCTCAAACGGCAGGTGGCCCTCTGGTTCCTGGCGGGCTGAATGTAAACCTCCCGATCGAAGCTGGTCCTTCGCTCGCGTTTACCATTCTCGGTAATACGATTGACTGGGCAGTCGAACTTCAGGCGTTGCAGAGCGAGCAACGGGGTGAGGTGATCTCCAACCCACGCGTTGTAACGAGTAACCAGCGAGAAGCCGTGATCAGTCAAGGTCAGGAGATTGGCTACCTGACGATCACCGGCGGTCAGAGCAACAGCATCCCGACTGTCGAGTTCAAGGATGTCCTGCTGGAGCTCAAGGTGACGCCGACGATCACCAATGACGGCCGCGTGTTCCTAGCGATGGACATCAAGAAAGACGAAGTTACGGGCGAAGTCGACTACCCCGGCATCGGTACGGTTCCGCTTATCAGTAAGCGCAACGTGACCACCGCAGTACTGATCGATGATGGTCAAACCGTTGCCATCGGCGGCGTTTACGAGTTCACCGATCGCGCATCTCTCTCGAAGGTGCCGTTCCTAGGCGATCTGCCTATTCTCGGTAATCTGTTCAAGAGCCGCGGTCGAAACAAAGAGAAAGCCGAGCTCCTGATCTTTGTGACCCCGAAGGTCATGCGCGTAGCCCAGCGTCCGGTCAACTGATCGGTGCAATCTGTAAGTCGTCAAGCGACGGGGCCTTCGGGCCCCGTTCGCGTTTCCGGGTCGCCGGTTTGGCTGGCGTTGTGAACTGATGGCGCGGGTTCCGGTCAAACTGGGCCTCTGCGCGATGGGCGCCGGTGATCGAGGATGGCGATGGATCTGGTGAACGGAACTGCGGACGGGCTGCATGCGCGGTTCGTGGCGCTTCGCGATGCGCTGTCGGAGGAGATCATCGGGCAGTCGGCGCTGGTCGAGCGGTTGCTCGTGGCGCTGCTGGCGGATGGCCATCTGCTGGTCGAGGGCGCGCCGGGTCTGGCGAAGACGACCGCGGTGCGGGCGTTGGCCGCGCGGCTGGACGCGGATTTCGCACGCGTGCAGTTCACGCCCGATCTGCTGCCCGCGGATCTGACCGGGACCGAGATCTGGCGGCCGCAGGACGGGCGCTTCGAGTTCCAGGCCGGGCCGATCTTCCACCCGCTGCTGCTCGCCGACGAGATCAACCGGGCTCCGGCCAAGGTCCAGTCCGCGCTGCTGGAGGCGATGGGCGAGCGGCAGGTGACGGTGGGGCGTCAGACGTATCGGCTGCCGGACCTGTTCCTGGTCATGGCGACGCAGAACCCGATCGAACAGGAGGGCACCTTCCCCCTGCCGGAAGCGCAGCTGGACCGGTTCCTGATGCATGTGCGCGTGGGCTATCCGGAAGCCGATGCAGAAGCGCGCATCCTGCAACTCGCGCGCGATCGTGCGCTGGCCCAACTCGACGACGTCTCGACACCGGTCGAGCGCATGCCGCTGGCGGACCTGTTCGAAGCGCGGCGCGCAGTCCTGGCGATGCACATGGCGCCTGCGGTCGAGCGTTATCTGGTCGAGCTGGTGCTCGCGTCACGCGACGCCGGCCGCTACGACGCGGCGCTGGCGGACCGGATCGCCTGGGGCGCCAGCCCGCGTGGATCGATCGCGCTGGAGCGCTGCGCGCGCGCGACCGCCTGGCTCGCCGGCCGTGATTTCGTGACCCCCGATGACGTGCGCGCCGTCGCGCCCGATGTCCTGCGCCATCGCGTGCTGCCGAGTTACGAGGCCACGGCCGAGGGCTGGGATGGCGAGCGTCTGGTGCAGGCATTGATCGCGCGGGTGCCGCTGCCGTGAATGCCGACAAGGCGGACGTCGCGCCGGGCGTGCGGCCGTCGCTGGCGGAACTGGTCGCGCTGCGTCCGCTCGCACGGCAGCGCGGCGCGGTGCGCCGTGCACGCAGCGGTGTGCGGGCTCTTGCGCCGTCGCCGCAACGCGGACAGGGCATGGAGTACGCGGAGTCGCGCGATTACGTGGCCGGCGACGACGCGCGGCACATCGACTGGCGTGTGACCGCGCGTACCGGGCGTCCGCATACCAAGACCTTCCAGCGCGAACGCGAACGGCTGACCCTGATCGTCGCCGACACCGCGGCGTCGCTCTACTTCGGCACGCGTGTGCGTTTCAAGTCGACCCAGGCCGCACGCGCAGGCGCGATCGCGGCCTGGACGGCGGCCGCCGATGGCGATCGCATCGCGGCCCTGCGTGGTTCGGTCATCGAAGCGCCGGTGCCGCCCGCTGGTGGCACGCGTGGTGCGTTGCGCGTGTTGCACGCGCTGACACGCTGGTATGCGGCAGCGCCGGAAGGCGATGCGGGACTGGGCGTGGCGATGGACCACGCGCGGCGCCTGCTGCGGCCCGGCTCGCGCCTGCTGGTGCTGGCGGATGCGGCCAGTGCCGCCGCGGTGCCGTCGCGCGACTGGGCGGCGGTGGGGTCGCACTGCGATGCGCTGGTGTTGCTGCTCGACGATCCGCTCGAACGCGTGCCGCCGCGCGGGCGCTTCGGATTCGCAAGCGACGACGGCCGGATCGATCTCGACCTGTCGGGCGTCGCGCAGCGTGGACGCTGGCGCGCGGCCTTCGATGCGCCGCGCGACCTGGCGACCGCGCATCTTCGACGCGCCGGCATCGGCGTCGAGTCCTTGTCCAGCGATGCGCCGAGCGATGGCTGGCTGTCCGCGTTCGCCCGTGGCCGGATGGGCTGATGGCGACGATGCCCGACCTGGTATTGCGCGACATCCACCAGCCGCCTGCGCCGTCGTGGTGGCCGCCGGCGGTGGGCTGGTGGTGGCTGGCGGCCGCGCTGCTGGCGCTGGTCTGCGCCGTCGTGGGCTGGCGTCTGTTCCGCGCATGGCAGCGGCGGCGCTGGCAGCAGCTGTTCGACAGCGAGGTCGCAGCGGCGCCGGATGCGGTCGGCCGGATCGCGGCGATGTCGTCGCTGCTCCGCCGCGCAGCGCGCCGGCAGCGACGCGATGCCGATCGCCTGCAGGGCGACGACTGGCTGTCGTTTCTCGACAACGGTCTGCCGGGCGCGCCATTCACCTCAGGAGTGGGCATCGCCATGCGCGACGGCGCGTTCCGGCGTGAAGCCGACGCGCTGGACACCCCGGCGCTGCACGCGCTCGCACGCATGCGATTCGTTGCGCTGATGCTGGGGCGCGGCCGATGACCGGGGAGGTGCCCGCATGGCTGCCGGCCCTGCGCGAGATGTTCGCGTGGCCCTGGTGGCTGCTGGCGATCCCGCTGCCCTGGCTCGTACGGCGTCTTCTGCCGACGTCGCACAGCCGTGGCGGTGCGCTGCGCGTGCCCTATCGCGGACTCGATGCATTGGCGACCTCCGGCAGCGCAGCCGGCGCGTCGAAGGCGCCTTGGCTGCTGTGGGGGGCGTGGTGTCTGCTGTGCATCGCCGCCGCGCGCCCGCTGCAATGGGGCGAGGTCGAACAGCCGCCGCGCAGCGCGCGCGATCTGATGCTCGCCGTCGACCTGTCGGGCAGCATGAGCGAGGAAGACATGTTCGTCGGGCGACGTCCCGTGGACCGGCTCACGGCGGCGAAGGCGGTCATCGCCGATTTTCTGGAGCGCCGCGCCGGCGACCGCATCGGTCTCATCGTGTTCGGTCAACGCGCCTACGCGATGACGCCGATGACGCTCGACCGCGAGAGCGTGCGCCAGCAGCTCGATGCGACCGTGGTGGGCCTGGTCGGCCGCGAAACCGCGATCGGCGATGCGGTGGGTCTCGCGGTCAAGCGGCTGCAGGATGCGCCGCGCGGCCAGCGCCTGCTGATCCTGCTGACCGATGGCGTCAGCAACGCCGGCGCACTGACGCCCGACAAGGCCGCCGAACTGGCGCGCGATGCCGGCGTTCGCGTTCACACGATCGCGTTCGGCAGCGATGCCGGCGCCGGTGGCCTGCTCGGCTTCCAGATGCCCGGCAGCGAACCGGCGATCGACGAGGCCGCGCTGCAACGCATCGCCGACACCACCGGCGGTCGTGCATTCCGGGCGCGCGATACCGGTGAACTCGCCGGCATCTACGGCGAGATCGATCGTCTCGAACCGGTCGAACAGCCCGGACCCGCATTGCGCCCGCGCATCGAGCGCTATCCGTTGCCGCTCGGCGCTGCGTGCGGGTTGCTGTTGCTCGCGCTGCTGCCGCAGTTGCGCCTGCGTCGCGAGGCGGCCGCATGAACCTGCCGTTCGACGCAGTGCAGTTCGCGCGTCCGGCCTGGCTGTGGGCACTGCTGGCGTTGCCGCTGCTCGCGTGGATCTGGTGGCGACGTCGACGCAGCGCAGAGGCCTGGCGCGAGGCCGTGGATCCGCACCTGCTCACGCATCTCCTCGAAGCGCGTCCGGACCGTCGCGGTCTGTTCGGGCTCGTCGCGTGGCTGCTTGCCGGCTTGCTGGCGGTGCTGGCCATGGCCGGGCCGGGTTGGCGCGAGGTCGCGGTGCCGCTCGATACGCAGGGCATGGCGCCGCTCGTCGTGGCGATCGACCTGTCGACCTCGAGTACCGCCAGCGATCTGTCGCCCTCGCGGCTGCTGCAGGCGCGCGCGAAGCTCGCGCAGTTGCTGGCCGAACGTGGCGCGGGCCAGGTCGCGCTGGTCGCTTACGCCGACGATGCCTTCACCGTCGCACCGCTGACCGACGATGCGCGCAACGTGGCGCTGTATCTCGATGCCTTGTCGCCGGAGATCATGCCGGTCGATGGTCAGCGCGCCGATCGCGCGATCGCGCACGCGACGCGCCTGCTGCGGCAGGGACAGGCGCTGCGCGGCGACATCCTGCTGGTGACCGGCGCTGCTGATACGGCGGCCGTCGCGGAAGCGGGCATCGCCGCGCGCATGGGCTATCGGGTCTCCGTGCTCGGACTCGGCACCGCGGCCGGTGCGGCCTATCGCGACGCCGATGGTGCGCTCGCGCACGCACGTCTGGACACCGTCGCGTTGCGCGCGCTCGCGGTCGCTGGCGACGGTCGCTACCACGCGTTGTCGATCGACGATGGCGATCTGCGGGCGCTCGGCGTGCTGACGCCGGAGGCGCGTGCAGGCGCCGCGTCTGCGCGCAGCGATGCGAGCGAGCGCCGCGTGCTCGATGAAGGTTACTGGCTGTTGCTGCCGTTGCTCGCGCTGGTGCTGCTGGCCTTCCGCCGCGGATCCGGCTTTGCCTGCGTGGCGGTACTGGCGCTGTTGCCGGCCCTGTTACCGGTGCCTGCGCAAGCGAAGGCGCCCGTCGCAACCCCCTGGCAGCGTGCGGACCAGGTCGCCGACGGCCGGATGCGCGCAGGCACGTCGGCCTATCGCAGCGAACGCTACGACGAGGCCCTGAAGACGTGGACCGGATTGCCGGGCGCCGATGCGGCGTACAACCGTGGCAATGCGCTGGCGCGGCTGGGCCGTTTCGACGATGCGATTGCGGCCTACGACGAGGCGCTGTCGCAGCAGCCGGGCATGGCCGATGCGCAGGCGAACCGCGCCGCCGTCGAAGCCGCGCGCAGCCGCAAGCCGCCACCGGGACAGGGGCAGGATCCGCGCGCGCCGCAGAAACCGCGCGACGACGGTGACAGCCAATCCAAGCCGGGCGAAGCCGGCGATCCTTCGGACAGCCAGCCTGGCGATGCGCAGGGGCAGGGCGATCAGCGTCCGCCGCCCGACGCCCCGGAACCGCAGGCATCCGACACGCCGCCGCCAGCCGATGCGCAGGCGCAGCGCGATGCGGATGCGCAACAGCGCGAACAGATGCAGCGCGCGCTCGAAGGCCAGACAGAGCCATCCGATGAAGACGCAGCCGACGCCGGCGCAACGGGTGCCGAAACCGGCGACGAGCGCGCGCAGGCGAATGCCGCCTGGCTGCGGCGCGTGCCCGATGATCCGGGCGGATTGCTGCGGGCCAAGTTCCGGCTCGAACACGAACGCCGCGCAACGGGAGGCGACCGATGAAGGCTGTGCGTTCGAAGGGCGCGCGATCCGCGGCGTGGCTGGTCGCGATGCTGGTGCTGTCGTGCCTGGCCGGCATTGCGCAGGCGCAGACGCGCGCATGGCTCGACCGCGACCGCATCGCGTTCGGCGAAACGACCACGCTCAACGTCGAAACCGACAGTGCAGGCGACGCACCCGACTGGACGCCACTGGCGCGCGATTTCGACGTCAGCGGACATACCAGTCGACGCGAGGTGGAGATCACCGGTGGCCGCCGCGTGACTCGTTCGCTCTACGGCGTCGCGCTGCGGCCGCGCCGCGAAGGTGTGCTCACGGTGCCGGCCCTGCAGGTGGGCGGTGCACGCACTGCGCCACTGTCGCTGAGCGTCGCGCCGGCTGCGGTCACGGCCGCGCGGGATGGGGCGCCGGCCTTCATCGAAGCCGACATCGACGTGCAGTCGCCGTACGTGCAGCAGTCGGTGGGTTACGTGCTGCGGCTGTATTACGCGACGCCGCTGGTGTCGGGCAGCCTCGACCAGCCCGCGCCCGAGGGCGCGTCGATGCAGCGCATCGGCAGCGACGTGCAATACAGCCGCGACATCGACGGGCGCCGCTACAGCGTCGTCGAGCGTCGCTACCAGATCGTGCCCGAGCGCAGCGGCACGCTGTCGATACCCGGCGCGCGCTTCGAGGGGCGCGGCGCGGGCGGCGGCATGTTCGACGACGTGTTCAATCGCGGGCCGCGCGAACTGTCGGCGAACGGACCGCCCAGCGTGCTGGACGTGCGCGCGATGCCCGCGAACGCGCCGCAGCCGTGGCTGCCGCTGTATGGCGTGCAGGCGCGCTGGCTGGAAGCGCCGACCGAAGGCCGCGCCGGCGAGGCCAGCACCTTCTTGCTGGAGGCCGTGTTCGATGGCGCGGTGGGCACGCAGCTGCCTGAAATCGGTCTGCCGCCGTTGCAGGGCGCGCAGGTGTTCGCCGAACCGCCGCAGTACGACGAGAGTTTCGAGGACGGCCGGCCGCGCGTGCGGCTGACCCGGCGCTACTCGGTGGTGCCGCGCGCCGAGGGCAGCCTGCAGGTGCCGGGTCCGCGGATCGCCTGGTGGGACGTGCGCGCCGGCGCGGCGCGGACCAGTGGTCCGCCTGCGGTGTCGCTGGCGGTCGCGGCCGGTGAAGTGATGCCCGGTGGGGCAGCGGCGCAGGACGTCGACGCGGCGGCGTCGCCCGTCATCACGATGGTGTCCGATGCCGGCGCTTCGCGTCTGTGGCCTGCGCTCGCCGCCCTGCTCGGTGCGCTGTGGCTGGCGACCGCGTGGCTGGCGTGGCGGCTGTACCGTCAGCAGCCGATCGGCCTTCGACGCGCAGGCGCCGCCTCGCCGGCATCCGGCGATGCGCCGGTGTCTCCGCAATCGTCGGGCTCGGCAGGCCAAGCCCAGCGTCGCCTGATGCACGTGCTGCAGACCGGCGAGCCGGCGGACGTGGAAGCCGCCTTGCGCGCGTTGTCCGACCCGCCTGCGGCGGATCTCGACACGCTCGCGTCCCGTCTCGAGACGCCTGGCCAGCGTGACGCTGTCGCACTCTGGCAGCGGGCGCGCTGGACCGGGGGCGACTTGCCCGGCGCGCGCGAGGCGCTGCGCGCGGCGTTCCGCGGTGGCGCCTCGTGGCGGGATGCGCCTTCGCGTGCGCCGCGCGGCCCGGACCTGCCGCCGCTGTACCCGCGCCGCTGAGCCCCGCTTCCTGCTAGCCTCCGCGCTTTCCCGCGGTCTCCACGCCATGGCCGATTCCAACGCTCCCGTACGTTCCCGCATGCCGCTCCACTGGAAGATCGCGATCGGCTTCGCAGCCGGTCTGATCCTCGGCCTCATCGCGCACTACACCGGCCTGACCGGCTGGACGCTAGCCGATCCCGGATCGGCCGCCTGCACCGTCGCCGAGCCGTCGTGGCAGTGCCGGCCGCTGATCGAGAGCTTCGTGGGCTGGGTCACCGAGCCGCTCGGCACGCTGTTCCTCAGCCTGATCTTCATGCTGATCGTGCCGCTGCTGTTCTCGGCGCTGGTGATCGGCGTGTCGGAAATGGGCGATGTCGCGGCGCTCGGCCGGATCGGCTGGCGCACGCTCGCGTGGACCGTCGTGCTGTCGGGCATCGCGGTCGTGGTGGGACTGGTGATGGTGAACCTGTTCCGCCCCGGCGACGGCGTGGACCCCGCGCTCGCGCAGCAGCTGCTGGCCGAAGGCGCGCAGCGCACCGAGGCGATCGTGCGCGACAGCAAGGAAGGCGCGACCGGCATGGACATGCTGATGTCGATCGTGCCGCAGAACGTGGTGGGCGCTGCGTCGGACAACGCCAACATCCTGTCGCTGATGTTCTTCGCGCTGATGTTCGGCATCGGTCTGGTCCTGACGAAGTCCGAGGCCACCGCGACACTCAAGCGCGGCATCGAAGGTCTGTTCGAAGTATCGATGACGCTGATCGGCCTGGTGATCCGCCTCGCGCCGATCGCGGTGTTCTGTTTCATGTTCAATCTCGCCGTGCTGTTCGGCTGGGATCTGCTGCTGCGCCTGGGCGCGTACGTGCTCGTGGTGGTCGGCGCGCTGGCGCTGCACATGCTGGTGACGTACTCGCTGGCGTTGAAGTTCGTCGGCGGCTGGTCGCCGCTGGCGTTCTTCCGCGGCGTGCAGGAAGCGATGCTGATGGCGTTCTCCACCGCGTCGAGCAACGCCACGCTGCCGACCGCGCTGCGCATCGCCGACGAGAACCTCAAGTTGCCGCGCAAGGTGTCGCGCTTCGTGCTGACCGTCGGCGCCACCGCCAACCAAAACGGCACCGCGCTGTTCGAAGGCGTCACGGTGATCTTCCTGGCGCAGTTCTTCGGCGTGGACCTGTCGATCTGGCAGCAGGTGCTGGTGATGCTGGTCTGCATCCTCGGCGGTATCGGCACGGCCGGTGTGCCGTCGGGGTCGCTGCCGGTGGTGGCGTTGATCTGCACGATGGTCGGCGTGCCGGCCGAAGGCATCGGCCTGGTGCTGGGCGTCAACCACTTCCTCGATATGTGCCGCACCACGGTCAACGTGACGGGCGATCTCGGCATCGCGGCGCTGGTGTCGCGCGGCGAGGACGACGCGCCCGAGCCGCTGAAAACGGCCTGACGTCGCGCGGATATGCAGATACGAAAACGCCCGGCCATGCCGGGCGTTTTCTTGAAGCGGAACGTGATGCTTACTGCAGCAGCGAGCGCAGCATCCAGGCGTTCTTCTCATGCGTCTGCAGACGCTGGGTCAGCAGGTCCTCGGTCGGATCGTCGTCGGCATCGTCGGCCACATCCAGCGCCTTGCGCGCGCTGCGGCATACGGCCTCGTTGCCGACGACCAGCTGGCGCACCATCTCGCGCCAGTCCGGCGCCTTCTCCAGGCCCGGCTCTTCCTTGATCGACGACAGCTGGATGAACTCGCCATACGAACCCGGCGCGTTGTAGCCCAGCGCGCGAATGCGCTCGGCGATCTCGTCCAGCGCATTCCATTGTTCGGTGTACTGGCCCTCGAACATCACGTGCAGGGCGTTGAACATCGGCCCGGTGACGTTCCAGTGGAAATTGTGGGTCTTGAGATACAGCGTATAGGCATCGGCCAGGAACACCGACAGATGCTGGGCGACCGCCTTGCGATCCGCGTCGCTGATCCCGATATCGATGGCCGGCGCCTTGGATTGCGCGTCGGGCGACGCGACGGCCGGGGCGACCGGTGTCTTGGACGATTTGGACTTGCTCGGCTTGGTCTTGGCCATGACAGGACTCCGGTAATGAAGGGATTGCGCCCACAATATGGGCGCATCCGTTGTGGATATGTGACTTGAGGGCGGGTTCGGGCGTGACGCAGCATTCCAGCGACAAGGCGGTGAACGGCGCGTTGAAACACGCGCAGGCCGCGATCGAAACCGCGTCGACGCGCGACCGCGGCCGCCTGCTTGGACTGCTCGGTCGCTGGCGGCGCGCCCCCGGCGATGCGTCGGCGCGCGAGGCGTTCGAAATGCGCCTGCAGGCCTCCATCCGGCAGCGCGAGACGCGCGCCGCGCAACTGCCGCGTGCCGAAGTCGATCCGGTGCTGCCGATCGCCGGCAAGGCCGAGGAAATCGTCGCGTTGATCCGTGCGCACCAGGTCGTCGTCGTCGCCGGCGAGACCGGATCGGGCAAGACGACGCAGCTGCCCAAGCTGTGCCTGGCCGCCGGCCGCGGCACAGCCGGTCTGATCGGTTGCACCCAGCCACGCCGCATCGCCGCGCGTACGGTGGCCAAGCGGGTGGCCGAAGAGCTGCAGGTCCCGAGCGGCGGCCTCGTCGGCTACCAGGTCCGCTTCAACGACAACGTCAGCGATGCGACCGCGATCAAGTTCATGACCGACGGCATCCTGCTCGCGGAAATCGCGTCAGACCGCTGGCTGTCGGCCTACGACACGATCATCATCGACGAGGCGCACGAGCGCAGCCTCAACATCGATTTCCTGCTGGGCTATCTGAAGCAGCTCCTTGGCCGTCGCCCGGATCTGAAGCTGATCGTGACCTCGGCGACGATCGACACCGCGCGCTTCGCCGAGCATTTCGACGGCGCACCGGTGGTCGATGTCGAAGGTCGCGGCTTCCCGGTCGAGGTGCGTTACCGCCCGCTGGACGGCGAAGGCGACGACGCGGGCGAACGCAGCGTGCTCGACGGCATCGTGGCGGTCTGCGACGAGATCATGCAGATGCGCGGCACCGGCGACACGCTGATCTTCCTGCCCGGCGAGCGCGAAATCCGCGATGCGCACCAGGCGCTCGAGCGTCGCAAATACCGGCACACCGAAGTGCTGCCGCTGTATGCGCGGCTGTCGGCGAAAGACCAGGACCGCGTGTTCAATCCCGGGCCGCAGCGGCGCATCGTGCTGGCGACGAACGTCGCCGAGACCTCGCTGACGGTGCCGCGCATCCACTACGTGGTCGATCCGGGACTCGCACGCGTCAAGCGCTACAGCCCGCGGCAGAAGCTGGACCGTCTGCACATCGAGCCGGTCAGCCAGGCCAGCGCCGACCAGCGCAAGGGGCGTTGCGGCCGTATCGCGCCGGGTACGTGTTTCCGCGTGTTCTCGGAAGCGGATTTCGCCTCGCGTCCGGCCTATACCGACCCCGAAATCCGCCGCGCATCGCTGTCGGGCGTGATCCTGCGGATGCTCTCGCTGAGCCTGGGCAATATCGAATCCTTCCCGTTCGTCGAGCCGCCGGATCCGCGCGCGGTCGCCGACGGCTGGCAGCAGCTCGCCGAGCTCGGCGCGATCGACGGCGAACGCCGGCTCACCGCGACCGGCCGCACGATGGCGAAGCTGCCGGTCGACGCCAAGCTCGCGCGCATGCTCGTCGCCGCGCGTGCGCATGGCTGTCTCGATGCGATGCTCGCGATCGCCTCGTTCCTCGGCATCCAGGATCCGCGCGAGCGGCCGTCCGACCAGCGCGGCGCGGCCGATGCGGCGCACGCGCAATTCGCCGATCCGAAGTCCGAGTTCGTCGGCATCGTGAAACTGTGGGACGGCTACCGGCAGGCGCACGCCGACCTCACCCAGTCGCAGCTGCGCAAATGGTGCGACCGTAATTTCCTCGGCTTCCTGCGCATGCGTGAGTGGCGCGAACTGCATCGCCAGCTGCGGCTGCAGTGCGAGGATCTGGGCTGGTCGATCGAAGCACGCGACGCCGCCGTCGTGGACGCCGATCCGCGCATGGCGGCAAAGGCGGACGCAGCGGCATTCATCGCGCTGCATCGCGCGTTGATCGCCGGTCTGCCGACCCAGGTCGGCCATCGCGCCGACCCTGGTGGCGGGGGCCGCGTGTCCGGCCAGTACGAAGGTCCGCGCGGACGGCGCTTCCAGCTGTTTCCCGGCTCGCCGCTGTCGAAGAAGCCGCCGCCGTGGGTCCTGTCTGCGACGTTGCTCGATACCGAGAAGGTCTGGTCACTGACCAACGCCGCGATCGAGCCCGATTGGGTCATCAGTGAACTCGATCACTTGCTGGCGAGGCGCCACCACGACCCGCGCTGGTCGCGCTCGCAGGGGCGCGTGGTCGGCAGCGAACAGATCAGCCTGTTCGGTCTGGTGCTCGCACCGAAGAAGCCGGTCGATTACGGGCGGCTGTATCCGGACGAATCACGCGCGCTGTTCCTGCGCGACGGACTGGTCACCGGCGAGATCAACACACGCGCGACGTTCGTCGAGCGCAACCTGCGCACGCTCGAGCGCGCACGCGAAGAGGAAGCCAAGCAGCGCCGCTCGGGACTCGTCGTCGACGAAGACTGGATGGCGCAGTGGTACGCGCAGCGCCTGCCCGCCGACGTGCTGTCGGCGCAGGCGCTGGATGCGTGGTGGCGCAAGGCGCCCGAGGCGGCGAAGCAGGCATTGGCGTGGAGCCGCGACGATCTGCTGGTCGCCGATGGCGTGGACGCCGATCTGTTCCCGGCCTTCATTGCGCTCGGCGACGCGCGGCTCGCCGTGTCGTACCGCTTCGAGCCGGGCGCGGTCGACGACGGCATGACCGTCTCGGTGCCGCTGCACCTGCTCAACGCCATCGATCCGGTTCGACTGTCATGGCTGGCGCCCGGCTTCGTCGAGGACAAGGCGGCGGCCTTGATCCGCAGCCTGCCCAAGGCACTGCGCCGCAATTTCGTGCCGGCGCCGGATTTCGCACGCGCCTTCGCGCAGGCCTGGCGCGAAGGTGATGCCGACGCGTTCACCGGCACACTGGCGCGATTCCTCAAGAAGCTCGCCGGCGTGGACATCACCGCGTCGGATTTCGACGAGGCTGCTCTGGAGCCGCATCTGCGCGCGAACCTGCGTCTCGTCGACACCGGTCGCGACCGCAAGAGCGCGACGGTGCTCGCCGAATCGCGCGATCTCGACGACCTGCGCCGCCGCTTCGGCGAGCGCGCTGCGCGCGCGTTCGCGTCGCATGCCGCCGACGGTCTGCAGCAGGGGGGGCTGACCACGTTTCCGGAGACGCCGGTTCCGGTGTCGATTCCCGGCGCCGGCGGCCTGCCGGCCTATCCCGCTCTGCAGGACGATGGCGACAGTGCGTCGCTCGCGGTCCATGCCGATGCCACGCACGCGCGACGCCTGCATCCACAGGGCGTGCGACGCCTGCTGACGATCGCACTGGCGGATCGCGTGCGGCATGCGCGCAAGCAGTTGCCGGTCGCGCCGAAAACAGCGTTGCTCTACGCCGCGATCGAATCGGCCGCGCCGCGCGACGGCAAGCCGGGCGACCGTCTGCGCGAGGATCTCGTCGACGGTGCGCTCGCCGCGCTGCTCACCGACGGACTCGAGACGATCCGCGATGCCGATGCGTTCGCCGCGCATCGTGACGCCGTCGGCAAGGCGCTGTTCGGCGAGGCGATGGCGCGCCTGCAGCAGGCGGAGGCCATTCTCGATCGCGTCGCCGACGTGCGCGCGAAGCTCGAATCGAAGCTGATGGGCTGGGCGCGCGCGAACCTCGACGACATGCAGGCCCAGCTGCACGCGCTCGTGCCGCCGGGATTCCTGCGCACGGTACCGGCGACGGCGCTGTCGGAATACGCGCGTTGGCTGCATGCGTTGTCATTGCGCGCCGAACGGGCGCAACGCGATCCACAACGCGACCAGCAGCGCATGCTCGACGTCAAACCCTTCGTCGACGCCCTCGCCGAAGCCGCTGCGCGCGGCCGCAGCGATGCGCCCGACTGGCAGGCGCTGCGCTGGGATATCGAAGAGTTGCGGGTGTCGCTGTTTGCCCAGGAGCTGGGCGCGAAAGGCGGCGTGTCGCCGAAGAAACTGGCGACGCGGGTGGCGGCGCTTACTTGATGCGTTCGACGCGCGCCCGGGTGTTGTAGTTGTGCACCTTCATCCACCAACCGCCGAATCTTGCGGCACGGATCTGGACCGCCGCGTTCTCGAGCGCGACGCCGGGCAATGCTGCATCGTCGGTCTGGCGCCACACCTGGCCATTGGCCAGTACGTACTCGCGCCCTTTCGAGAATCCAGTGAAAGAGTGGACCAGGGTGCTGTCGACCTCGGTCGCTTCCATCGCTCCGCGCGCAACGGAAACAGACTGGCCGCGCGTGGCGCTAGCAGTCGACGCATCGGCAAGCTGGCGCACGAGCCAGGCATCCAGGCGTGCAAGCTCTGTTGCATCGAGCTTCTGGAGACCAGCAGCCTGGAATTCGGCTTCGCCCATGCGGGTCTGGATAGAAGAATCCTGCGCGTGGGACGCGCCTGCAAACGTGAGGCCGAACGTAATGATGCCGATGATGACTGCACGCATCGTGTGTCTCCAGGAGTTGCGCCTGTCGAGCAGCGCGCGGATGTGATCGTGAAAGCGAACGGACGGCGGCGACGATCTGCCGTCAGCGAACGCGTTCGACCTTGGCTTCGCGGTTGTAGCCGTCGACCTGCAGCCACCACACACTCAGCAGTCCCGGGCGCAGTCGGACATTCACATCCTGGCCGCGTGCGCCCGCGATCGACGCGTTGTCGGTCTGCCGCCACACCTGGCCGTTCGCCAGCGTGTATTCGCGGCCACGTGCGAAGCCCGTGAAGGCGCCAGGGATGGTGCTCTCGACCGGCTCGCGCGATTCCGCGGGACGCACCGCCGTCTCTGCCGCGACCGACGCTTCACGACGGCCTTCCTCGCGCGCCTGCGCGATGCGCGCTTCGACGTCCGGCGTAGCCGCTGCGGCCGCAGAGGGCGCAGCACCACGCGCCAGCAGTTCGTTGAGGCGTGCGAGTTCGGCTTGGCTGAGCTTTTCCAGTCCCGCCGCACGGAACTCGGCATCTGTCAGGCGCTCCTCGATTCGCGTCTGCTGCGCGAATGCGGGCACGGCTGCGGCAAGCGCCGCCGCGATCAAGACACTGTGGACTGCACGCATGCTCTGTTCCTCTGGTCGGGGCGCCGCTAGTGTAGACCGTCCTGCCCGCATCGAGCGGCCGATGCCCGAGCCCCCGGACAACCTGCGCGACCGCCTGCTGGCGCTGCCGACGATGGCTGCGGCCGGGCCGTCGTTGCGCGCGTTGCTGGCGTCGCTGCCGGACGAGGCGCAGATCGCCGCGGGCGATGCGGCCGTGCTGCTGGACACCGTCGGTTCGCTGGGTCTGCTCGGTGCCGACGTCGAAGTCGTCGCGACCGCGCTCGCCGATGCGGTGCCCGCGTGGCGGCCCCTGCTGGTGGCGCGACTGCCGGCGATCGTTCCGTTGATCGAAGGGCTGGCCGCCGCGCACCAGGTCTGGTCGCTGCATGCCGAGCACGCGAGCGAAGGCAATCCCGAAGGCCTGCGACGCCTGTTGCTGGCGTTGATCCGCGACCTGCGGCTGGTGCTGGTGCTGCTGGCGCGGCAGCTGGCGCTGATGCGCGCCGCGGCGCGCAGCGAAAACGACGCCGCGCGTCGCGCGCTGGCGGCGCTGACCCGCGACATCCACGCGCCGCTGGCGAACCGGCTCGGCATCTGGCAGCTGAAGTGGGAGCTCGAAGACCTCGCGTTCCGCTATCTAGAACCGGACACCTATCGCCGCATCGCGGGCCTGCTTGACGACAAGCGCACCGGGCGCGAGCGCCACATCGAGGCGGTCCGCGTGCAGCTCGGCGAAGCGCTGGCCGCGCAGGGCGTGCGCGGTGAGGTCGCGGGCCGGCCCAAACACATCTTCAGCATCTGGAAGAAGATGCAGCGCAAGCAGGTGCCGATCGGCGAACTCTACGATTTGCGGGCCGTGCGCGTGCTGGTCGACGACATTCCCGCCTGCTACGCCGCGCTCGGTGTGGTGCATGCGCTGTGGACGCCGATCCCCAGCGAGTTCGACGACTACATCGCCCGGCCCAAGCACAACGACTATCGCTCGCTGCACACCGCGGTCGTCGGGCCGGACGGCAAGACGCTGGAGGTGCAGATCCGCACCCGCGAGATGCACGAGGCGTCCGAACTGGGCGTCGCCGCGCACTGGCGCTATAAGGAAAGCGGCGGCTCGCAGCGCTCGTCGTCGGCCGGCGATGCCGCGCTGGAGCGACGGATCGAATGGATGCGCCGTCTGCTCGACGCACACACCGAACCGGCGGGCGAGGGTGATCCGTCGCTGGCCGGCGCGCTCGGTACGGAACTTGTCGAAGACCGGGTCTTCGTGCTGACGCCCAAGGGTGAGATCGTCGATCTGCCACAGGGTGCGACACCGCTGGATTTCGCTTACCACGTGCACACGATGGTCGGGCACCGCTGCCGCGGCGCCAAGGTCGACGGTCGCATCGTGCCGCTGGATTACGTGCTGCACAGCGGCGAGCGGGTCGAAATCCTGACCGCGAAGACGCCGTCGCCGCGTCGCGACTGGCTGGTCGTGTCCAATGGATTCCTGGCCAGTGCGCGCTCGCGCGAGAAGGTCCGCAACTGGTTCCACAAGCTCGACCGTGCGCGCAACCTGCAGGCCGGTCGCGAGCTGCTGGACAAGGACCTGCGCCGCCTCGGCCTGCTGCAGGCGGATCTCGCGCCGGTGCTGTCGCGCTTCAACGTCGCCACCGTCGAAGACCTGCACGTGCTGGTCGCGCTCGGCGACGTCGGTCCGAACCAGGTGGGCCGTGCACTGCTGGAGCTGGAGCGCGAACGCGAGGCGCCGGCCGACGACGCCACGCCGACGCTGCCGCTGCGGCAACCGCGACGCCTGCCCAAGGCCGCCGACTCCGAATTCCACGTGGTCGGCGTCGACAATCTGCTGGTGCAGGTCGCGCGCTGCTGCCGGCCGGTGCCGGGCGAGCCGATCGCCGGGTACCTGACCCGCGCGCGCGGGGTGACCGTGCACCGCCGCGATTGCCCGGCCTTCCTGCGGCTGTCGGCGCACGAGCCGCAGCGCGTGCTGCCTGTGGAGTGGGGGCGCGCCAGTGGCGGCCATGCATCGGACATCGTCGTCGAGGCCGTCGATCGCCGGCATCTGCTCAAGGATCTGAGCAACGCGATCGCGCAGGAGGATGTGCACGTGCTTTCGATCCAGAGCGAGTCGCTCGGGCTGTCACGCGTGCGCTTGCAACTGCGCGTGCGGGTCGCGGATTACGGCCAGCTCGCGCGTTTGCTCGGCAAGCTCGACGGGATGCCCGGCGTGGACGCCGCGCGCCGGTGACGCGCCCGTTCATTGGGGGCTTCCATACTGCGCCGCGTGCGACGCGAATCCGACATGCCTGATCATCCCGCACCGCCCCCGCGCGAGCGTCTGGCGCGTGCGTCATCGCGCGCGCGCGCCTCGGCGGCCGAGGCACTGCAGCGTCGACGCGGGTGGTGGATCGCGGCCGGTGTGTTCGGGCTCGTGGTGGTCCTGGTCGTGCTGGTCCGCCTGTTCCTGGTCGACCGGCTGTGGCCGGAAACCCGCGCGCAGGCGCTGCTCGACGAGGCTGCAGTCGCGACCGCCGCCGGGCGCCTGAGCACGCCCGATGGCGACGGCGCCCGACAACTCTACGAAGCCGCGCTCGCGCTCGATCCCGACGACGTACGTCCGCGCGCGGGTCTGGCCGAGGTCGCGCGCGCGGCGGTGGTGCAGGCAGCGGCCGCGGTCGAGGCGGGCCGTTTCGACGACGCGCACGCGGCGCTGCGACTCGCCAACGAACTCTCGGCGCCGCGCGAGCACGTCGATGCGGTGACGAACGCGCTGCGTCAGCGGGAAGCGGCCGGTGCCGGGCTCGATCGCCTGGTCGCCGAGGCGCAGGCCGCGCAGGCGGCTGGCGTCCTCGACGCAGGGGAGCAGAGTGCGTTGCCGTTGTATCGCCGCGTGCTGGCGCTGCAGCCCGACAATGCCGACGCCCTGCGCGGTCGCGAGGATGCGCTGGCGTCGCTGCTGGAGGATGCGCGGCGGCGTCTTCGCGAAGGCGGCCTGCGCGAAGCGGCCGACCTGATCGCACGCGTCCGCGAATACGATGCCGGCCACGTCGACCTCCCCGACACCGATGCGCGCCTGACCGAAGAACTCGATGCGCTGCGCCGTCGCGCCGCACGCAGTCTGGAAACGGGCCACGTCGAACGCGCGGTCGCCGAGTGGCGCACGTTGCTCGCGTTCGACCCGGCCGATGCGCGCGCGCAACGCGGCTTGCACGATGCCGGCGCTGCCTACGCGGCCCGCGCGGAGCGCTTCGCGCGCGACTTCAATTTCGCCGATGCCGACGCGCAACTGCGCGAAGCCCGCGCGCTCGCGGCCGACAGCGATGCCGTGCGCGTGGCCGGCGAACACGTCGAGCGCTCACGCGCGCGCCATGCGCGCCTCGGACCGCAACTGCCGCCTGCCCAACGTCGCCAGCGTGTGGACACCCTGTTGCGTCAGGCCGCTGCCGCCGAAGCACGCGGCGATCTGCTGACGCCGCCCGGCGACAGTGCCTACGACAAGATCCGGGCCGCGCGTCTGGTGGCGCCGGACGACGCGGCGGTTGCGCGCGCGTCGTCGCGTCTGCTGCCGTCGGCCCGGCAATGCTTCGATGCCGGCCTGCGCGCGAACAGTCTGGCGCGCGCGCGCACCTGCCTCGATGCCCGCGAAGTGCTCGGCGACGCAGGCAGCGCCGTGCGCGAAGCAAGGCGCCGGCTGGCGCAGCGTTGGCTGGCGATCGGCGACGAGCGTCTGGGCGCGGGCAATCTCGCCGGCGCGGAGGCCGCGCTCGCATCGGCGCGCGATGTCGACGCCGGCGTACCCGGTCATGCGGAGTTCGCGCGCCGGCTGCGCGCGGCGTCGATCAACCGCTGACTGTCTTTCTCGCGCCTCGACGGTCGCAGCGCCGGCTGCCCGGCAATCAGCTGTCGAAGAACACGCGACGCACTGTGTCGCGCGCCGCGTCCATCGAGAAATGCGCCTGCACGTTTGCGAGCCCATTGCGGGCGAGGCGGGCCCACAACACTTCGTCGCCGTACAGCGCGATCACGGCATCCGCGAAGGCCGCCGCGTCCCCGGCCAGCAACACATCCTCCCCATCTCGCAGGTGCATGCCTTCGGCCGCGCACGGCGTCGCGACGACCGGCTGGCCGTGTGCCATGCTCAGATTGACCTTGCCCTTCACGCCCGCACCGAAGCGCAGCGGTGCGACGGCGATGCGACAGCCCTCCATATAGGGCGCGATGTCCGGCACGTGGCCATGGATGCGCACGCCGGGCGCATCCGCGAACGCGGCGATGGTGTCGGGCACGTAGCCGCCGATGCAGTGGAAATTCACGTCCGGCAGCGCGGCTCTGATGCGCGGGAACACCTCGCCGAGGAACCAGCGCATCGCATCGACGTTGGGTGGATGACGGAAACCGCCGACGAAGACCAGATCACGCCGCTCGGCGAATGCCGCGCCCGTACCCGCAACCTCGTGCAGATTCGACAGCACGGTGACGCGCGCATCCGGCGCATCGCTGGACAGCACTTCGGCCTCGGCCGCGCTGACCACGAGGGTGTGGTCACTTCGCGCGATGACCTCCAGCTCCAGCGAGCGCGTGCGTGCGGCGGCGCGCGCCAACGAGGCGTCCTGCGCGACGTCCGCGCCGCGCTGCTCGCGGACGTAATGCAGATCGATGCTGTCGAACACGACGCGCGCCTGCGGCGCGTGCGCACGCACCAGCGGCAGGAATTCGCGCGCGATGTAGTGGCGGCACAGCAGCACGCGCTGGAAGCGGCCGCCATGCGTGCGCATCCAGCGGGCGACACCCCCGGCCTGCGGGTCATACCAGACCTCGACGCCGAGCGCCTGCAGGTCGCGTGTCGCATCGCCCGCAAACCGTCGGTCCGCGGGCAGAAACACGACGTGCGCGCCGGCCTCGCGCAGCAGCCGCATCAGGTTGACCAGCCGCAACGACGCCGAATCGCGGTCCGGGCTGGGCGTGAGGTTGTCGACGATCAGCACCTGTGGCGTACCGGGGCGCGGCACTTGTCCAGCGGCGACGGGATCGACCGGTCGCGATGCGAGTGCGTCACGCCAGCGCGCTTCGAACACCGGCAGGTTGCGCGCCTGCGCGGCCTTCATGCCTTGGGTCGGATCGGTGCCCGCACTGAGGCCTTCCAAGTGCACCACGCGCGCGACTGGCTGCACCAGCACGCGCAGCCCGGCATCGCGGACGCGGAACGCGAGATCGGTGTCTTCGTAGTAGGCCGGCGCATAGCGCGGATCGAATCCGTCGAGGCGTTCGAACACGCTGCGTTCGACCATCAGTGCCGCGCCGGACACGTAGTCCACGTCCGCACACCAGGCGAATGCGGGATGCGTGGGATCGGCGAACCGGCCCCGGCTTTCCCCACGTCCGTCGCGCGCGAGCATCGCGCCGGCCTCCTGCAGACGACCGTCGGGGTACACCAGCTGCGCGCCGACGATGCCGACGTCGGCGTGCGCATCGAAGGTCGCGTGCAATGCATCCAGCCAGCCGGGCTGGGGCACGGTGTCGTTGTTGAGGAACAGCAGGAAACGACCGCGTGCGATCGCGGCGCCCGCGTTGCTCGCGCCGATGAAACCGAGATTCGCCGGCAACGCGTGCAGGCGCAGCCCATCGACCTGCGCCAGCAGCGCGCGCGTGTCGTCCGGACTCGCATCGTCGACGACGATCACTTCGATCAGCGTGCGCGGCGGGTGTGCTGCGATCGCGCGCAGGCACGCGATCGTCTGGTCGACGTGGCCATGCACCGGGATGACGATGCTGACGTCGGGCGCGTCGGAGACGGGCAGGGCAAACGGCGCGAATGGCGACGTGTCCGCTGCCAGCAACACATCGGCCGAAGCGGGCGCGAAGAGCCCCAGTTGCGCGCTGACACGCTGCCACGTCGCGGCAGGGCCGCGGGTGCGCAGACTGGCCAGGCCGCGGCGGCACAGGCCGAGCGCGCGTTCCAACTGGAACCGCGCGCCCGCCAGGGAAAACGACATGCGTTCGTAACTCCAGCTGACTGTTCGGGAGGCGGCCTGCGGTCCGCGCCGGAGCGCTGGGATAGACTGCCCGGCGCTATTGTGGCATCCACATCGACCCGCCGCCGCGGGTGCAGGAATTCCATGGCCCGGATCGATTACGAAGACGACGACACCGACGATCTGAACGACGACGCGCCGCCCGCCTGGCGTCGGCGCGCGGTCACCGCGGTGCTCGCACTGGTCGGTCTCGGTCTGGGATTCCTGATTCCCTACACGCTGTACTTGAACCATCAGGTCAGCGAGAAGTTCGGGGCGCTGACCTGGCAGGTGCCGACGCGCGTCTATGCACGTCCGCTGCAGATCACGCCCGGCGTCGCGATGAACGCCGCGACGCTCAAGACCGAGCTCGATGCGGCGGGCTATCGCGAAGGCGACGGCGTCAAGCCGGGCACGTATGCGAGCGAGGGCGGGCGCTGGACGATCTCCAGCCGCGGCTATCGCGATGTCGACGGCGCGGTCGCGCCCGGTCGTGTGCAGCTGTCGCTGTCGGGCGGACGCGTGTCGCGGCTGCGCGATGGCGACGGCGAGCGCGCGCTCAAGGTCGCGCGCATGGATCCGGCGCGTATCGCCACGCTCTACGGCCAGCGCCAGGAAGAGCGCCGGCTGGTGCGCATCGACGAAGTGCCGCAGCTGCTGACCGACACGCTGCAGGCGGTCGAGGACAAGGACTTCGCGCATCACCACGGCATCGATCTGAGCGGCATCGTCCGCGCGGCGATGGTCAACATGCGCGCCGGCGAAGCACGCCAGGGCGCCAGCACCTTGACCCAGCAGCTCGCGCGCAGCGGTCTGCTCGGCATCGGCCGCGAGCAGACCTATACGCGCAAGTTCAACGAAATCCTGTACGCGATGCTGATCGAGGCGCGCTACGGCAAGGGCCCGATCCTCGAGGCCTATCTCAACCAGGTGTACCTGGGCCAGCGCGGTGCGCAGGCGATCCACGGGGTCGCCGCGGGTGCTGAATTCTGGTTCGGCCGCCGCCTCGACGACCTGGAAACCGAGCAGGTCGCGCTGCTGGTCGGCATCATCCGCGGGCCCTCGCATTACGATCCGCGCCGCAATCCGGAACGCGCGCTCGCGCGCCGCGATTTCGTGCTCGGCAAGATGCTCGAATCCGGGCTGATCGACCAGGCCGCGCATGATCGCGCCGCCAAACGCCCGCTCGGCGTCACCGAAACGCCCGGCAGCATCGCCGCGAACCGCTTCCCCGCCTACGTCGATCTCGTGCGTCGCCAGCTGGCGCGCGACTATCCGACCGGCGAGCTGCAGGGCGCGGGCCTGTCGGTGATGACCGCGATGGCGCCGTCGGCACAGGCGTACGCGGAAGGCTCGACGGTACGCACGATCAAGGATCTGAGCACCGGCAAGCGGCCGCCGCTGCAGGCCGGCCTGGTCGTGACCGACGTGCATTCGGGCGAAGTGGTGGCCGCGGTCGGCAGTCGCGATCCGGTCGAGCACGGCTTCAATCGCGTCGTCGAGGCCCACCGCCCGGTCGGCTCGCTGCTCAAGCCGTTCGTGTATCTGCTTGCGTTCGGCAATCCCGCGCAGTACTCGCTGGCCAGCTGGGTCGACGATTCGCCGGTGACGATCACGCTGGAGAACGGACAGCGCTGGTCGCCCGGCAATTCCGACGGCCGCAGTCACGGCACGGTGCGGATGATCGATGCGCTGGCGCGCTCCTACAACCAGGCGACGGTGCGCATCGGCGAGGCCGTCGGCGCGCGGGCGCTGGCCGACCTGGTGCACGTGCTCGCCGGCGTGCGCGCGACGCCCAATCCATCGCTGACGCTGGGCTCGATGGACCAGAGCCCGTATGCGATGGCGCAGCTCTACCAGTTCTTGGCGTCCGGGGGCGAGATCCAGCCGCTGCGCGCGGTGCGCGGCGTGATCGACGAGCAGGGCCGGGTGGTCAACCGGTACGACAACGCGCCGCGCCCCGCGCAGGAAGGCGACGCGATCGCCGCGCGTCTGGTGACGCTGGCCCTGCAGCACGCAGTGACCTCGGGCACGGGCCGCCAGCTGGTCAGCGACGGCCTCGGCCGGCTCAACGCCGCCGGCAAGACCGGCACCAGCAACGACGGCCGCGACAGCTGGTTCGCCGGCTGGACCGGCGATCATCTGGCCGTGGTCTGGGTCGGCAACGACCAGAACGAGCAGACCGGTCTCTACGGCGCGACCGGCGCGATGCGCGTGTGGTCGGGCATCTTCTCGCGTCTGCCGAGCAAGCCGCTGGAAGTGGGCGACGCGGGTCTCGAATGGCAGTGGGTCGCGCAGTCCAACAGCACCGACGCCGACTGCCCCGATGCGCGTCGATTCGCTTTCGTCGCCGGCTACGCGCCGCCGTACCAGCCGTGCCCGACCTACGATCCCAACCAGACCTTCGTCGACGAGAATGGCAATCTCGTGGATGCGACCGGCGCGCCGGTGCAGCAGGAGCGCCGCGGCTGGCGCGAGTTCTTCGGCTTCGGCCGTGACGAGGAGGCCGCGCCGCCGGCCGACACCGCACCGCCCGCCCCTGCGCCCGCACCCGCACCCGCACCGCCTGTCGAGGAGTCGCCCTGATGCATCCGTCCCGTCTCGCATTCCGTCTGTCCGCGCTGTCGGCCGCGCTCGTGCTCGCCGCCTGCGCCAGTCCGTCGCCGAGCACCGCAGACGCCGCGCCGGTCTCGACCATCCCGCCGGCGACCATGGTCCAGACGATCCGTGCATCCGCCGGCGATGGCGACGGCGAACTCGCCGTGCAGCCGCTGCGCGATCCGATGGTCGAAGACCTGCGCGCACGCGCGGTCACGCTGGAGGCGCAGGGCGACCTGGCGGGCGCCGTCGCCGCACTCGACGAAGCCATGACGATCGTCGACAGCGATCCCGCACTGCTGCAGGAGCGCGCGGAACTGGCGATCCTGCAGAATGATTTGCCCAGGGCCACGCAACTGGCCGAACGCGCCTACGCGCTCGGTGCGCAGGTCGGTCCGCTGTGCCGTCGCCACTGGATCACCCTCGAACAGGTGCGCCTGTCGACCGGCGACGCCGAAGGCGCGACCCAGGCGCGCGGTCAGGCCGATGGCTGCCGTGTCGCCGGGCCCAATCGCTACTGATCGCGCCACCGGCCGGGCCCGTGCTCGACACGCGTGACGCCCGCCTCGCGGACCGCAGCCGCGAGGCCCTCGCCCCCGGTGGCCTGCTGGCGGAACGGATTCCCGCGTTCCGGCCACGCGTCGCCCAGCAATCGCTGGCGATGGCGGTGGCCGATGCGATCGACCAGCGCGCCACGCTGCTGGCCGAGGCCGGCACCGGCACCGGCAAGACCTTCGCGTATCTCGTGCCGGCGCTGCTGTCGGGGCTGAAGACGATCGTCTCGACCGGCACGCGCGCGCTGCAGGACCAGCTGTTCCATCGCGACCTGCCGCGCGTACGCGATGCGCTCGGCAGCGGCCTGCGCAGTGCGCTGCTCAAGGGCCGCGCGAACTATCTGTGTCTGTATCGCCTCGAGCAGGCGCGTGGCGAACCGCGGCTGGCCTCGCGCGAACAGATCCATCAGTTCCAGCGGATCGTTGCCTGGGCCGGGCGCACGCGCATGGGCGACATGGCCGAACTCGACGGCTTGCCTGAAGACACGCCGCTGCTGCCGCTGGTCACCTCGACCGTCGACAACTGCCTCGGCAACGACTGCCCGTTCTGGAGCGAGTGTTTCCTGGTGCAGGCGCGCCAGCGGGCGCAGGCCGCGGACGTGGTCGTGGTCAACCACCATCTGCTGCTGGCCGATCTGGCGCTGAAGCAGGAAGGCTTCGGCGAAATCCTCCCCGGGGCGCAGCTCTTCATCGTCGACGAGGCGCACCAGTTGCCGGAACTCGCCGCGCAGTTCTTCGGCGAGGGCATGAGCGCGCGGCCGCTGGTCGAGCTGGCGCGCGACGCGATCGCCGAGTGCAAGGACGTGCCCGGCGCGTTGCCGGTGCTGCAGTCCCCGGCACATGCGCTGGACGAGGCCACGAGCGCGCTGCGCACCGCGATGGACGGACTGCCGCCACGTGGCACCCGCTATCGCGCGCTGTACGAACCTGCGGTCGAGGACGCGCTGCATGCGCTCGACGACGCGCTGCTGCATCTGCGCGATGCGCTCGGTCCATTGCGCGAAGCCTCACCCGGCTTCGACAGCTGTCACGCGCGCGCGCAAGCTTTCGTCACGAAGCTGCGGCGCTGGAACGACGGCAGCGCGGCGGCGGAGTCGATGTTCGACGACGACGCGCCGCCCGTCGAAGATGCCGATTCGCCACCGCTCGACGACGGCGTGCTGTGGTACGAACTCACCCCGCGCGGCTTCCGCCTGCAGCGCACCCCGCTGGATGTCTCGGCACCGCTGCGCACGCATCGGGAAGCCTCGGGCGCGGCGTGGATCTTCACCTCGGCGACGCTGGCGGTCGATGGCCACTTCGACCACATCGCGGAGCGCCTGGGCATCGAAGCGCCGCAGACCCTGCTGACGCCGAGCCCATTCGACTGGCCGCACCAGGCGCTGTGCTATCTGCCGCCGAAGCTGCCGCAACCGTCGGCGCAGGACTACACGCGTGCCGTCGTCGATGCGGTGCTCCCGGTGCTCGAAGCCTCGGCCGGACGCGCGTTCCTCCTGTTCGCCTCGCATCGCGCCCTGCGCGAAACCGCGGCGCTGCTGCGCGATGGCAGCCGCGCGTGTCCCTGGCCGCTGTTCGTGCAGGGCGAGGCGCCGCGCCACGTGCTGCTGCAGCGCTTCCGCGATTCGGGGAACGGCGTGCTGCTGGGCGCGGCGAGTTTCCGCGAAGGTGTCGACGTCGCCGGCGACGCGTTGAGCGTCGTGGTGATCGACAAGCTGCCGTTCGCCGCCCCGGACGATCCGGTGTTCGAGGCGCGGCTGGATGCGATCCGCCGCGCGGGCGGCAATCCATTTCGCGACGAGCAGCTGCCGCAGGCGGTGATCGCGCTCAAGCAGGGCGTGGGCCGCCTGATCCGCACGGAATTCGACCGCGGCGTGCTGGTGCTGTGCGACCCGCGGCTGCTCGGCCGCAGCTACGGCGGCGTGTTCCTCGATTCCCTGCCGCCGCTGCCGCGGACCCGGGAGCTGTCGACCGTCGCCGCGTTCTTCGCGAACCGCGAGGCGCCGGTGCCTGCGACAATGGCGCCGGACGCGCCGTCCGAATCCTCCGTTCCGCTTCCCGACCCCCTGTCCCGATGAAACTGCTCGCGTTCGAAACCGCCACCGAGGCCTGTTCCGTCGCCATCTGGGACGACGGCCGTGTGCTGGAGCGCTTCGAGATCGCACCGCGCCGGCACGCCGAACTCGCATTGCCGTGGGCCGAGACGTTGCTGGCGGAAGCCGGCATCGCGCGCAGCCAGCTCGATGCGGTGGCGGTCGGCCGGGGGCCGGGTGCATTCACCGGCGTGCGTCTGGCCATCGCGCTGGTGCAGGGCATCGCGCTGGCGCTGGATCGCCCGGTGGTCGCGCGCTCCACGCTGGAAGTGCTGGCGATGCGCGCACAGGCGACGCCGGGCACGCAGGTCCTGGCGGCGATCGACGCGCGCATGGGCGAGGTCTACAGCCAGGCATTCGTGCACGACGCCGATGGTCTGCGCGCGCTCGGCGCCGCGCGCGTGTCCTCGCCCGACGCCGTCGAGCTGCCGGGCGATGCGACCGCGTGGGCAGGTGTCGGTACCGGCTTCTCGGCCGCCGATGGGGCGTTGCAGTCGCGGCTGGGCGCGTGCTTCGCGCGGATCGACGCAACTGCGCTGCCGCACGCGGCCGATCTGGCGCAGATCGCGGCCGCGGCATTTGCACGCGGGGAAGCAGTCGCGCCCGAGCGTGTCGAACCCGCCTACCTGCGCGACAACGTCGCGCTGACCCTCGTCGAACAGATCGCCTTGCGCGCGTCCCGTCGCGCGGTGGAACCCGGCACGCCGGGCACGGTCTGAGACAGGACCTGCATGGAGAGCGCGACATGACCGCGACGTCCCCACCACCTTCGCCTTGGCGCGCCGGCCAGCGTGGCGCACGCCTGCGTGGCTGGCTGCGCCGCGAAGGTCTGCCGCTGGTCTGTCTGCTCGGCCTGCTGCTGGTCGCGCGCTCGTCGCTGGCCAATCACTACTACGTGCCCAGCGGTTCGATGGAACCGACACTGCTGCCGGGCGACCGCGTCGTCGTCGACATGCGTGCCTACGGCCTGCGCGTCCCGTTCACCCAGTGGGCGGTGTGGGGTGGTGATGCGCCGGCGCGCGGCGATGTCGTCGTGTTCCGCTCGCCCTCGGACGGCATCCGCCTGATCAAGCGCGTGGTCGCCGTCGGCGGCGACCGCGTCGATCTCGTCGATGGCCGCCTGGCGATCAACGGCGCACCGCTCGCCGATCAGCCCGGTGCACCGGAGGACTTCGGCGACGTGCAGGTCACGCTGAATCTCGATGCCGGCGGTGGTCCCGATCTCGAGGCACTGCAGGTGCCCGACGGCCAGGTGCTGGTGCTCGGCGATCATCGCGGCGCCAGCATCGATGGCCGCTACTTCGGCTTCGTGCCCGCCGCGGCGATCTACGGCCAGGCGCGCGGCGTGTTCTGGCGCACCGGCGACGGCTTCGGCTGGCGGAAGCTCTAGGATCTGCAGGTGCGCACTTGCGCGCGATGGCGCCCGATCTGGACTGCCCCCGCGCGCAAGCGCGCGCCTACACGCCAGCTGCCATCGCCGGGACGTGTTCACCCGGAGCGCTTGATCTCGGCCAGGGGCCGCGTGTGCGGAGATCGACAGCCCCTCACCGATCGTCGATCAGCTCGCCACCCGGCAGGAAGTTCCAGGTCCGGGTGACGTGGAGCACGTCGACCTCGTCGCCCGTCGTCGGCAGCGGCGGATAGGGCTCGGCCAGCCGCGCGATGCGCAGCGCCGCGTCGTCGAGCATCGCGGTGCCGCTGCTGCGGATGATGTCGGCCCGTTCCACCGAGCCGTCGCGGCGGATCGCCACGCTGATCACCAGTTCGCCGGCCAACTGCCGGCGCCGCGCTTCGTCGGGATAGTTGAGATTGCCGACGCGCTCCACGCGGTCCACCCATTGCCGCAGGTAGGCGGCGTAGGCGTATTCCTGCGTGCTCGCCGAGACGAACTTGCGCTTGGGCCGGCGCGCGTAGCGCTCCGAGCGCATGTGGATCTCGGCCGCGAGCCGCGCCATTTCCAGATCGCGCTCGATCTTCTCGGGCCCGCGCGGCAGCGTCGAGGGATCGGTCTGCGTGGTGGGATCTTCGACCGGCAGCGCGGTCTCGCCGCGGGTGCTGGCGACCACGCGGTCGAGCGGCGGTGGCTGCGCATCCGGCGACTGCGCGCGCAGTTCCATCGGAGCGACGCCGGTCGTGTCCTGCGGCACCTGGCCGATCTGCGCCTCGCGCGGGCGGTTGGTCTGCTCGTGCTCGCCGCCGCCCTGGTTGCTGGCCTGGGCGAGAAAGTCGGCCTGCGCCTGGGTCAGCGGACTCGTGGTCTCGGTCAGGATCACGTCCAGCGTCGGCATCACCGGCGCGGCGTCTTCGGTCGCGAAGCCGATGCCCAGCACCAGCAGGCCGTGCACCAGCAGCGACAGGACGAACGTCGCACCGAGGCGCGCGCCGTCGTCGATCTGCGGAGGCGGCGGGGCGGCCTGCATCGTCGGCGGCGCGATGCGCGTCAGGGCGTGTGCGTCGCGACCGGGCCGCGCTCGATCGCGTCGAACAGCAGGCCGGCGATATTGGTGCCGTAGGCCGCATCGATCTCGCGGATGCAGGTCGGGCTGGTGACGTTGACCTCGGTCAGCCAGTCGCCGATGACATCCAGACCGACGAAGCGCATGCCGCGTGCGGCCAGCGCCGGGCCGACCTGCGCGGCGATCCAGCGGTCGCGCTCGCTCAGCGGACGCGCCTCGCCGCGGCCGCCGACCGCGAGGTTGCCGCGGAACTCGTCGCCCTGCGGAATCCGCGCCAGGCAATAGTCGACCGGCACCCCGTCGATCAGCAGGATGCGCTTGTCGCCATCCACGATCTCCGGCAGATAGCGCTGCGCCATCGCCAGACGACGGCCGCCGTCGGTCAGCGTTTCCAGGATCACGTTGAGGTTGGCGTCGCCGGCGACGGCGCGGAAGATCGAGCGACCACCCATGCCGTCGAGCGGCTTGAGCACGGCGTCGCGGTGTTCGGCGACGAAGACCTTCAGCGACGCCGCATCGCGGCTGACCAGCGTCGGCGGGCAGCACTGCGGAAATGCCAGCGCGCCCAGCTTCTCGTTCATGTCGCGCAAGCCCTGCGGATCGTTCACGATCATCGCGCCCTGCCGCTGCGCCACGCCGAGGATCTGCGTGTCGCCGACGAACTCCGGATCGACCGGCGGGTCCTTGCGCATGAGCACCACATCGCCGTCGCCGAAGCGGCGCAGCGCGGGGGTGCCGAGGGTGTACCAGTCGTCCGGATCTTCGCGCACGGTCAGCGGTGCAGTGCGCGCGATTGCCTCGCCGCCAGTCATCGCCAGGCCGCCCGGAATCACGTAGTGCAGGCGATGGCCGCGGCGCTGCGCTTCGAGCAGCATCGCGAACGTCGAGTCCTTGGCGATCTTGATCGACCCGATCGGGTCCATCACCACGACGACATCCAGGGACATGCGTACGACCTGCGGAAAGGGGACGCACGATCTTATCAGGGGCCGTTCCCGCGCCGCGCCGCCGCATTTCGAGGCGCTGCGCACAAAGCGCGTGAAAATCTTGACAGGCCGACGCCGGGCCGCGGTATAACTCCGTCCTGCACCGGCGCGCGAAGTCCCGCGCCGCGCACCAGGGGAGAATGCATGACCAGTGACGACAAGCCGTCCTCCGGCAGCCTCGATGGCTTGCGGGTGATGGTGATCGACGACTCGAAGACCATCCGGCGCACCGCCGAGACGCTGCTGCGTCGCGAAGGGGCCGACGTCGTCACCGCCGTCGACGGTTTCGAGGCGCTCGCCAAGATCGCCGACCAGAAGCCGCAGATCATCTTCGTCGACATCATGATGCCGCGGCTGGACGGCTATCAGACCTGCGCGCTGATCAAGAACAACCAGGTGTTCCGCAACACGCCGGTGATCATGCTGTCGTCCAAGGACGGCCTGTTCGACAAGGCCCGCGGCCGCATCGTCGGCTCCGAGCAGTACGTCACCAAACCATTCACGCGCGAGGAACTCCTCGACGCGATCCGTACGCACGTCACCGCCTGATCAGGGGAGAGCAGGGCATGGCACGCATCCTGTTGATCGAGGATTCGCCGACCGATACCGCGGTGCTGACGCAGTGGCTGGAACGCCACGGGCATGAGGTCACCGCATCGGGCAACGCCGAGGACGGCATCATCGCGTGCAAGCGCGAGCGCCCCGACCTCGTGCTGATGGACGTGGTGCTGCCGGGCATGAGCGGCTTCCAGGCCACGCGTGCGCTGGCCAAGGACGCCGAAACCTCCGGCATTCCGATCGTCATCATCAGCACCAAGGGCATGGAGACGGACCGGATGTGGGGCATGCGCCAAGGCGCGAAGGGCTACATCGTCAAGCCGCCGACCGAGGACGCGCTGATCAGTCAGGTCAACGCGGTTCTGGCGGGCTGATGTCCACCACGCAATCCGTCGACGCGCCCGCCACGGGCGCGTTCGCACTTCTGGCCGAGTACGAGCGGCGCAGCCTGGCGCACAGCATCGGCCTGCCCGACCAGCTCGACGCGCCCGGCCTGTGGCGCGGCGTGGGTTACCGGATCGGCCGGCGCATGCTGGCCTCGTCGTTCGACGAGGTCATCGAGATCCTGCCGATGCCGCCGGTGACCCCGGTGCCCGGCGCGCAGCCCTGGGTGCTCGGCGTCGCCAACATCCGCGGCAGCCTGCTGCCGATCGTCGACCTCAAGCAGTTCCTGGAGGGCGAGCGCACGGTGCTGCAGGAAAGCCAGCGCGTGCTGATCGTGCGCCAGCCCGGCGGTGACGTCGCGCTGACGATCGACGAACTGTTCGGCCAGCGCAGTTTCCTCGAGGAAGACGAGGTCTCGGCCGACCGCATCGCCGAAGGCCGCTACGGCCACTTCGTCGAACGCGCGTATGCGCATGCCAACGCGACCTGGGGCGTCTTCAGCCTCGAACGTCTCGGTCGCACCCCGGAATTTCGACACGCCGCGGCCTGATGGCCGCCGTCGCACCCAGCATCAGGAACGGACAGCCCGCATGAGCACAGCCGCCGATACTCTCGCCATCAAACGTCGCACCTTCGGCACGAACTTCTGGGTCGTGGTGCTGGTCGTGGCCGGCGCGATCCTGGTCCTCAACACCGGTTACGGCACGTGGAAGGCGTCCGCCCTCGGCGGCGCCAGTACCTCGGCCTCGAACCTGCGCGTGGACAGCCAGCGGCTGGCCAACCAGGGCAGCGACGCGGTCCGCGGCAACGCGGCGGCGTTCGCCACGTTCAAGGCCACGCGCGCGCAGATCGACGGCGACATCCAGCAGCTCAACGCCAGCTACGGCGATACGCCGGGCGTATCCGGCGCGGTCGCCAAGGTCACCGAAACCTGGACGCCGCTCGGCGCCAGCGCGCAGCGGCTCGCCGACAGCGAAGCCGCGGTGACCGCATTCGCCGGCCAGGCCCAGCGCTTCAGCCAGGGCGTGCCGCAGCTGCAGGCTCTGCTCGACGAACTGGTGCGTGCGATGTCGAGCAGCGGCTCGCCGTCCTCGCAGGTCTATATGGCGCTGCGCCAGGTGGTGATCGCCGGCGACATGGCACGTCGCGTGACCGAGGTGCAGGCCGGCGGCGCCGGCGCCGCGATCGCGGGCCAGGGTCTGCGTCGCAATGCGGAAGATTTCCAGCAGGTCATGACCGGTCTGCGCGAGGGCGACCCGTCGCGCGAACTGCAGGCGCTGACCAACGGCAACGCGCTCGCCGCGCTGACCCGCGCCGACGAAGCCTGGGCGCGGATGCGCGCCGAGCTCGAAGCCATACTCGGCAGCAGCGAGCAGCTGTTCCAGGCGCAGGCCGCCGCCGGTGCGCTGGTGACCGGTTCCGACCAGTTGCTGGCCGACAGCGAATCGCTGTTCAACGCCTTCACCGCGTTTGGCTCGATGACCGACCGCAGCATCCTGGGCAACATCTGGATCAGCATCGTCGCCGGCCTGATCGCGCTGGTCGCCATCGCCGGTCTGCTCGTCTCGCTGAACCGCGCGCAGCGCGAGCGCTACGAGACCACGATGGAACTCAACAACCGCAACCAGGAGGCGATCATGCGCCTGCTGGACGAAATGGGTTCGCTCGCCGAAGGCGATCTGACGGTCAAGGCGACGGTCACCGAAGACATGACCGGCGCGATCGCCGACTCGATCAACTTCGCGATCGAGCAGCTGCGCAGCCTCGTGCAGACGATCAACGACACCTCGGTGCAGGTCGCGTCCAGCGCGCAGGAAACCCAGGCCACCGCGATGCATCTGGCCGAAGCGGCCGAGCACCAGGAGCAGGAGATCAACTCCGCGTCGGACCGGATCAATGAGATCGCGGTCAGCATCGACCAGGTGTCGAAGAACTCCGCCGAATCGGCCGACGTGGCGCAGCGCTCGGTGCAGATCGCGACCAAGGGCGCGGGCGTGGTGCGCGAGACGATCGCCGGCATGGACTCGATCCGCGACCAGATCCAGGAAACCTCGAAGCGCATCAAGCGGCTGGGCGAAAGCTCGCAGGAGATCGGCTCGATCGTCGAATTGATCAACGACATCTCCGAGCAGACCAACATCCTCGCGCTCAACGCCGCGATCCAGGCGGCCTCCGCCGGTGAAGCGGGCCGCGGTTTTGCGGTCGTGGCCGACGAAGTGCAGCGCCTCGCGGAACGCGCGACCAATGCGACCCGCCGCATCGAAACGCTGGTGCAGACGATCCAGTCCGACACCAACGAAGCGGTGACGTCGATGGAACAGACGACCTCCGAAGTGGTCGCCGGTGCGCGCCTGGCTGAAGACGCCGGTACCGCGCTGGGCGAGATCGAAAGCGTCTCGACCAGCCTCGCCGACCTCATCCAGGGCATTTCTTCGGCCGCGCACCAGCAGTCCTCGGCCGCGACCAACATCACCACGGCCATGCACACGATCCAGTCGATCACCAAGCAGACCTCGCAGGGCGCGAACCAGACCGCGGCGTCGATCGGCAACCTGGCGCAGCTCGCCGCCGACCTGCGTCGCTCGGTCGCCGACTTCAAGCTGCCGGCCTGAGCCACGGAACGGATTCCATGACCGTCTGTTTCATTCGCGCTGACGCGCGCGGCGCCCTTCGCGGAGCCGCCGCATGAGCGGTCTGCGCGATGCCATCGACCACACCATGCTCGGCTGGATCAAGCCGGAGCTGGACGAAGTGCTGCGCCAGGCACGCATCGAACTGGAAGGCTTCGTCGAAGCACCGGACGATCCGGGCCGCATGCGCCTGTGCGCCGGGTATCTGCACCAGGCGCAGGGCACGCTGCGCATGGTCGAGCTGTACGCGCCGGCGATGGTCGTCGAGGAAATGGAGCGGCTGGCCGATGCGCTTCGCGACGACGCGACCGCCGACCGTGACATCGCCTCGGCTGCGCTGCTGCGCGGCATGCTGTTGCTACCCGATTACCTCGAACGCCTGCAGGGCGGGCACCGCGACATTCCGATCGTACTGCTGCCGCTGCTCAACGAGCTGCGCGCCGCGCGCGGCGAAACCGGCCTGAGCGAAAGCATCCTGTTCGCCCCGGATCTGGCGCGTGCGTTGCCCGACACCGCGCCGGTCGAAGATGCCGGTATCGACCCAGACGCCGCGCTGCGCCAGTTGCGCGTCGCGCTGCAGGCCTGGCCCGCGACCGGCAGCCCCGGCGATACCGGCGCGCTGGTGACCGGTTTGTCTGCACTGGCCGCACAGGCCGGCACCGAAACCCAGCGCCGCATGCTGTGGGTCGCCTCGCGCGTTGCCGACGCACTGGCCGATGGCGCGTTCGCGCCGGCCCTGCATCCCACGCTGCGCCAGGTGTTCGCCGGCGTCGAACGCGAAGTGCGCCAGTACGCGCAGGCGCCGCGTCTCGACGCGACGCTCGCCGACGGTGCACAGGAACCCACGCGTCAGCTGCTGTATCACGTCGCCCACAGCGACGCCGCGCATCCCGCGCTCGACGCGTTGCGCGATGCCTTCGACCTGCAGGCGCAACTGCCGAGCGAGGCCGAACTCGAACACGCGCGCGGCAGTCTGGGTGGCCGCAACCGCGCGCTGCTCGGCACCGTCGCCGCCGCGGTCAAGGAGGACCTGCTGCGGGTCAAGGACGCGCTGGACCTGCATCTGCGCACCGGCTCGACCGACATCGCCGGTCTGCAACCGCAGGTCGACGTGCTGGCCGGCGTCGCCGACACGCTCGGCATGCTCGGTCTGGGCGCCGCGCGTACCGTGGTGCAGCAGCAGCGCGACACGATGCGCGGCATCGTCGGCGGTGCCATGCCGGCCAGCGAGGACACGCTGCTCGACGTCGCCGGCGCATTGCTCTACGTCGATGCGACGCTCGACGACCAGGTCTCGCGTCTCGGCGCCGAGGTCACCGATGGCTCCGACGACACGCTCGCCGTCGAGGCGCAGCAGTCGATGGCGGTGCTGGTCCGCGAGGCGATCGCCAATTTCTCCGACGCGCGTCAGGCGCTGGTCGCGTTCGTCGAGACCAGCTGGGATCACGCCGAACTGCAGGAAGTGCCGCGTCTGCTGGCCGAGGTCGGCGGTGCGCTGGCGATGCTGGAACTGCCACAGGCCGCGAGCTATCTGGCCGGCGTGCGCCTGTATGCCGAACGCGAACTGATCGCGCGTCAGCGCGTGCCCAACGGCCGCCAGCTCGACACCTTCGCCGATGCGCTGGCGAGCCTGGAGTACTACCTCGAAGCGTTGCGCGAGCAGCGCCCGAACCGCGCCGACATTCTCGACATCGCGCGCAGCTCGCTGGAAGCGCTCGGCTACTGGCCGCTGCCGGAAGCGAGCGTCGCGCACGAGACCGTGGTCAACGACAACCCGTTCGACGAGGCCGACAGTGCGACGGCCGGCTTCCACCTCGACCAGTTCGCCCGCGGCATCGAGGTGTGGGAGCCACCGGTGGCCGAGCGCGAGCAGGCGCCCGCTCCGGTGTCGGTGGACACCTCCCCCTCGCAGACACCGGCGCCCACGCCGGCGCGCAATGTCGCCGGTGGCTTCGAGGACGTCGGCGACGAGATCGACGACGAGATCCGCGAGGTGTTCCTCGAGGAATTCGCCGGCGAGATCGAGAATCTCGACGCGCTGCTGCCGCCGTGGCGCGCGCAGCCGGACAACATCGAACTCGTGCGTCCGATCCGGCGCGTGTTCCACACGCTCAAGGGCAGCGGTCGACTCGTCGGCGCGAAGGCGCTCGGCGAGTTCAGCTGGTCGATCGAGACCATGCTCAACCGCGTCATCGACGGTCGCCCGGCCACGCCTGCCGTGGTCGAGATGGTCGACCAGGCGTTCTATGCGCTGCCCGAACTGCAGGCGGTGCTGCGCGGCGAAGCCACGCTGCGCGCCGATCTCGACACCATGCAGGCCAATGCGGCGCGCATCGCCGCCGGCGACGACACCTTGCCGGTGCAGCCCGCGGCGCTCGTGATGGCCGCCGATACCGTAGAGGTCGATCTCGAAGACGCGCCGGTGCCGGTGCGAGTCGAATCCGACGTCGCGCCGGTCGCGAGTGCCGACGACGCGACGTCCGACATCGCAGAGGCGGCGCCCGTCGCGGCGTCGGACGAAATCGAGACCGTGCCCGCGTCCGTCGACGCGCTGCTGCTTGAAATCCTCGACAACGAAGTGCAGGGCCATCTGCAGACCGTCGGCGACTGGCTCGGTGCGATCGATGCCGGCGCACCCGCCGACGGCGAGCGTCTGCTGCGCGCGCTGCACACGATGCACGGCGCGTTCGCGATGGCCGAAGTGCCCGCGATCGGCCTGCTGCTCGGTCCTGCCGAGGAGTACGCACGTCGTCTGGTCGCCGCCGGCACCGCGCCGGACGCCGATGTCACACCGGTGCTCGACGCGGTCTGCGTCGCCGCCCGCGAAGCGCTGCGCCAGTTGCACGCACCCGAGCCACGCATCGCGGTCAGGACCGCACTGGCCGAGCAGGTCGGCGCATTGCGCGACCGCCTACCCGAAGCGCCGGTCGAGCGGTTCGAATTCGATCTGCCCGACGACATCGATGCGCTGGACGATCTGTCCGATTCCACGTCGATCGCACTCGACCAAGACAGTGATGCCGGGCAGGTGGCGCAGGACGCCGAGCATCTGGAGGCCGAGCGCGCTGCGCAGGCGGAAAGCGAGCGGCTCGAAGCTGAGCGAACAGAGAGCGAGCGTGTCGAGGCCGAGCGTCTCGAACAGGAACGCTTGGATACAGAACTTTTTGCGCTTGCAGAGGCCGAACGTGCCGAGTCGGAACGCGTCGAGCGCGAGCGTCTGGAACAGGACCGTCTCGACGCCGAGCGTCTCGCGCAAGCCGAAGCTGAACAGGCCGAAGAAGCGCGCCTCGACGCAGTGCGTGTCGAGACCGAGCGTCTGGAGCAGGAGCGCCTCGATGCCGAGCGTCTCGCACAGGCTGAAGCCGAACGGGTGGAAGCGGCCCGGATCGAAGCCGAGCGTGTCGAGAGCGAACGCGCGGAGGAAGCCCGTCTTGCCGCCGAGCGGATCGCACAGGCAGAAGCCGAGCAGGCGGAAGCCGCACGACTCGACGCCGAGCGTGTCGAGTCCGAGTGGCTGGAAGCAGAGCGTCTCGCCGCCGAGCGGGCTGCGCAGGACGAAGCCGAACAGGCCGCGCTCGCGCGACTCGAGATCGAACGGGCAGACGCGGAACGCGTCGAAGCCGAGCGCGTCGAAGCCGAGCAGCGGGAGCAGGCACGTCTGGCGGCCGAGCAGGCTGCGGAGACGGACGACACCGCTGCGGCGACGGATCAGGCTGCGTCGGACGACATCGAAGTAGAGGATGCGCGTCAGGCCGATGCTGCGCGGATCGCGATCGAAGCGTTCGAGAAGTTGCGCCGTCAAGCCCACATCGACGCCAGCGTGCTGGTCGCCGAGCGTGCCCGCTTCGATCAGGACGAAGCCGCACGTCGTCTGCGCGATGCCGAGGCGGCTGCCGCAGAGGCAAGCGCGTTGTCCGCAGAAGGCTCCCTTGACGCTGCTGCAGACGACGTCGATGCAGTCGGGATCGTCGGCGATGCGTCCGATGTCCAAACGCCATCGAACGAGGACGTGACCACGTCGCCGGAGATCGAATCGACAGACGTTGTCGATGGTGCGCTGGTGTCCGACGTGATCGATGTCGAAGACGCTTCGGATGCGATCTCGGATCCGGCCGACAACGCCGACCCGGAAACCATCGACATCACAGCGTCTGCGGCAGACATCGAAGCGGACGCGTTGACTATCGACCCTGAAGTCGACGACGTCGCAGCCGTGCCACCTTCCGACCTCGAAGTTGCGCCAGTCGATTCGATCGACGATGAGACGGTCGCGCCGGCAGACACCGCCGAAGCCGGGATCCCGGCCGATGCAACCGTTTCCTTGCCCACCGACGATCTGCCGACCAGCGAAGACGATCCCGATACCGCGCTCGCGCTCGAGGGTCTCGATCCGGAACTGATCGACATCTTCGTCGAGGAAGGCATCGATCTGCTCGACCATTCCGACGCGTTGCTGGCGCAGCTGCGGGTCGCGCCCGACAACCGCGACGCGGTGGCCGGTCTGCAGCGCGATCTGCACACGCTCAAGGGCGGCGCGCGCATGGCCGGCCTGATGGAAATCGGCGAGCTGGGTCATGCGATGGAGACCCTGCTCGAATCCGTGGCCGAGCGTCGGCGCACGCTGCGCCGCGGCGACGTGATGCTGCTCGAACGCGGCTTCGATCGCCTGCACACGATGGTGACCCGCGCCGGCGACCGGCGCGCGATTGGCCCGTCGCAGGCGCTGGTCGATGCGTTCAGTGGCAAGCGCCCGAGCGAGTCTCAGGCCGCGTCGCCGGCGCCCGCCGACGAGGCGCCGAAGGTCGAACTCGCGCCATTGTCCGCACCGCTGCCGCTCGACAGCGGCACCGCAGAGGACGAAGAGAACGCGCTGCGCGGTTCGCAGGAGCAGGTGCGCATTCGCGCCGACCTGCTCGACAAGCTGGTCACCTACGCCGGCGAGGTCGCGATCTACCGCGCGCGTCTGGAGCAGCAGCTCGGCGCGTTCCGCGGCGCGATGAACGAACTGGCGCAGACCAATACGCGTCTGCGCGACCAGCTGCGCCGCCTCGACAGCGAGACCGAGGCGCAGATCGTCGCGCGCTACCAGCGCGAGGGCGAGGACACCGATACCACCTTCGATCCGCTGGAACTCGACCGCTTCTCGACACTGCAGCAGCTCTCGCGTGGTCTCAGCGAGACCGCGTCCGACTTCGGCAGCCTGCAGCAGATGCTCGAGGACCAGACCCGCCAGTACGAGACGCTGCTGACCCAGCAGTCTCGGGTGAGTTCGGATCTGCAGGAAGGTCTGATGCGCACGCGCATGGTGCCGTTCGACGGCCTCGTGCCGCGGCTGCGCCGCGTCGTCCGGCAGGCCGCGCAGGACACCGGCAAGCAGGTGCAGTTGCGTCTCGAAGGCACGCAGGGCGAGCTGGATCGCAACGTGCTCGAACGCATGGTGTCGCCGCTGGAGCACATGCTGCGCAACGCGGTCGCGCACGGGCTGGAGGCGCCGGATGCGCGTCGCAAGGCCGGCAAGGCCGACGAGGGCAGCGTCCACATCGCCGTCCGCCGCGAGGGTTCGGAAGTCGTGCTGGAAGTCGGCGACGACGGCGCCGGTCTCGACCGCGCCGCGATCCGTCGCCGCGCCGAGGAACGCGGGCTGTTGCAGGCGGATGCCGAGGTCGCCGACATCGATCTCGATGCGTTGATCCTGCAGCCGGGCTTCTCGACCGCGACCGAAGTCAGTCGCCTGGCCGGTCGCGGCGTCGGCATGGACGTCGTCGCCAGCGAAGTCCGCCAGCTCGGCGGCACCTTCGACATCCGCTCGCGCGACGGCGCGGGCACGACGTTCACGCTGCGCCTGCCGCAGACGCTGGCCGTCACCCAGGCCGCGTTCGTGCGCATCGGCGAGACCAGTTTCGCGGTGCCGATCGCATCGGTGCGCGGTGTCGGTCGCATCGCGCGTGCCGAGGCGAAGCCCGGCGCGATCTACCGCTACGGCGGCGAAGACTATCCGCTGTACGACCTCGGGCGCCTCGTCGGCCAGCCGTCGGCGCGCGCCGAAGGGCAGTTGCAGATGCCCTTGCTGCTGATCCGCGCCGGTGAGCTGCGCGCGGCGGTTGCGGTCGACGAAATCGTCGGCAACAAGGAAATCGTGGTGAAGCCGGTGGGTCCGCAGATCACCTCGATCCCGGGCATCTTCGGCGCGACGATCATGGGCGACGGCCGCGTGGTCGTGATCCTCGACATCGCGCCGCTGGTGCGTCGCTACGGCACGCAGGCTGCGCAGGTCGATGCACCCGTGCACGCGGCGGAGCCGGCGATCGAACGCCGCGCGGTGCCGCTGGTGATGGTGGTCGACGATTCGGTGACGATGCGCAAGGTCACCGGCCGCGTGCTGGAGCGCCACAACTTCGAGGTCGTGACCGCGAAGGACGGCCTCGATGCACTGGAGCGCATGGACGAGCGCGTGCCCGATCTGATGCTGCTCGACATCGAGATGCCGCGCATGGACGGCTACGAACTCGCGACGCAGATGAAGGCCGATCCGCGTCTGCGCGACGTGCACATCATGATGATCACCTCGCGTACCGGCGAGAAACATCGCCAGCGCGCGTTCGAGATCGGCGTGGACCGCTATCTCGGCAAGCCCTACCAGGAGCCCGAGTTGCTGCGCCATGTCTACGAGCTGCTGAAGCTGGAGCGCGACGATGACTGACGCGATCCGAACCGTGGTGCTGGCGCGCGCAGGTGCCGCCTGCGACCGCGTGGTCGAAGGCCTGACCGAAGCCGGCGCCGAACTGGTCGCCACGCTCGATCCCGCGCAGCACGCGCCGGATGCGCTCGAAGCACTGGCGCCTTCCGTGCTCGTGGTGGTGCTCGATCCCGTCGACGAGGACGCGCTCGAACCGTTCGAGCCGGCGTTCGCCGTGCCCGGCCGCACGGTGATCTTCGAAGAAGCGGCGCTGGTGCTCGAACGCACCGGTTGGGATGCCGCCCGTTGGGTGCGCCATCTCGCCGCGAAGCTGCGCGGGGTCGGCGATGTACTGCCGCCGTCGGCGCTCGGCGATGTGCCGGTCGACGCGTCCCCGCTGACGCTGGAGTTCGATGCGCACACGGAAGCCGCCGCCTTCGTCGCGCCGGAAGCACCGGTGACGCCGGAGATCGAAGTGCCGTCTGCACCGGAATCGACGCCCGACGATGGGACGCATCTCGCGTTCGACCCGGTCGCGGCCGAGTTCGATGCACCGCCCAGCGTGCAGACGCCCGCCGTGGAATTCAGTTTCGATTTCGAACTCGCCGATTACGACGAGACCAGCTACACCCCGCCGGCCGCGCCGCCCGGCGAAGTGCGCGATCTCGACGAGAATCTGGCCGCGTGGTCGGACGATCCGACGACGCCGGACGAATCTCCGGCTGAAGATGCGGTCGAGACCGATGCATCGACCGATGCGCCGGCCGCGCCGGCGCCCGAACCGATCGTCGAGTCGACATCCGAACCGCTGACGCTGCTCGATGGCGATGCGTTGCCGTCCTTCCGCGCTGCGGCGCCGGCGGACGACGAGGCGCCCGTGGCCATCACGCCGGCCAAGACCTTGCAGCGCGACCTGTCCGATCTGGAATCGCGCATCTCCGGCCTGAGCCTCACCGATACCGACAGCTACGGCCACGGGCCGGTCAAAGGTGTCGTGCTGATCGAAGGCGGCCTGGGTGGACCCGACGCGGTGCGCCAGTTGCTGGGCGCGTTGCCCGAAGGCTTTCCGCGCCCGGTGCTGGTGCGGCTGCAGCTCGACGGCGGTCGATACGACCGGCTCGTGCGGCAGATGGAACGTGCGACCGCGATGCCGGTGCAGCTGGCCGAGGCCGGCATGACGGTCTCGCCGGGCGAGGTCTATTTCCTGCCGCCGGATCTGATGCCGAGCGCGGCCGGTGGCGCACTGCGTTTCGCCGAAGCCGGTGACATCGCCGGTCTCGCCGAGGCGGTGCCGGCCGACGACAGCGCCCTGCTGTTTCTCAGCGGCGCCGATGCATCGCTCGTCGACGTGGCGATGGGACATGCCTGGCAGGGCGCGCTGGTCGGCGGCCAGAGCGAAGAAGGCTGCTACGACCCGGTCGCAGCGCGCGCCGTCGCGCAGCGCGGTGGTCCGTCGGGCAGTCCGACCGACATCGCCGACTGGCTGATCGCGCGCTGGATGCCGAGCGCGCGCCGTTTCGATTCCGGAGGGTTGTCGCTGTGAGCGCAGATCGAGAAATCCGCGGCGTCCTGATCCGCGCCGGTGCCACGCAACTACTGCTGCCCAATGCGACGATTTCCGAGGTGCTCTCGTACTCGCCGCCGGAAGGGGTCGCGAATGCGCCCGACTGGCTGCTGGGGCGCCTGCGCTGGCGCGGCTGGCGTCTGCCACTGGTCGCGTTTCCGGTGCTGTCGAAGCAGGGCGACGAACGCGCCGAACTGGCCAGCAAGGTCGTCGTGCTGAAGACGCTGGGCGGCGACGCGCGCCTGCCGTTCTTCGCGCTGCTGACCGAAGGCTTCCCGCGGCTGGTCACGATCTCCGAAGCGAATCTGCTCGACGAATCGGACGGTGACGGCGACGCGCTGCCGTTCGCGGTGCGCGCCCGCGTACGCCTCAATGACGACGTGGCATTGATTCCCGATATCGACCTGATCGAACAGTCCGTGCGCGAGGCGCTCGCCGCCTGAGTCGCCGCCGGCGCTCAGCTGCCGGGAATGCTTGAACTCAGAGCCGGCGGTCAGCCGGCGAGATCACCGAACCGCGCCTGCAGCGCCGCGATGGCGGCCATGCCGGCGGTCTCGGTGCGCAGGATCCGCGGTCCGAGCCGCAGTCCAGCGAAGCCGGCGGCGATCAAGGCCGCCCGATCGTTCGCGGACCAGCCGCCTTCCGGACCGATCGCGAGCACGATGCCGCCGGACGGCGGTGGCATCGTCGCGAGACCTGATGCCGCATCGGGATCGAGCAGCCAGCGCGAGGCATCGGCAGGCAGATCGGCGAGCGCGGCTGTGAGCGAACGCGGCGGCGAGACCGCCGGAATCTTTGAACGCCAGCTCTGTTCGCAGGCCGACACCACCACGCTGCGCCAGTGCGCCAGGCGCTTGGCCGCGCGTTCGGCGTCGAGCTTCACTTCGCTGCGGTCGCTGGAGACGGGCACGAAGGCGGCGACGCCGAGCTCGGTCGCCTTCTGCAGGATCCAGTCCATCTTCTCGCCGCGCGCGATGCCCTGCACGAGGGTGATCGACAGCGGCGATTCCAGATCGATCGCGCGGCTGCCGGTGATCTCGGCCACCGCGCTGCGCTTGTCCACGCGGACCAGACGCGCGTCGTGATCGATGCCGTCGCCGTTGAACAGTACGCAGGCATCGCCTTCGCGCAGGCGCAGTACGCGCACCAGATGCGCCACGGCGTCGTCGGGCAGTTCGACCGGCTGGCCGGTCGCGAGCGGGCGATCGACGAAGGCGCGGATCACACGCATGCGGTGCCCGCCTCGATGGCTTCGGCGGTGACGTCGGCCAGCAGCTGCAGCTGTGCGTCGTTGATGCAGTAGGGCGGCATCCAGTACAGGATGTCGCCGAGCGGACGCAGCAGCACGCCGCGTTCGACCGCATGGCGATATGCGCGCAAACCGACGCGCAGCGCCGGATCGAACGGCGTGGCCTTGCCGCCGTCACGGGTGAGTTCGAACGCGACGATCATGCCGGTCTGACGCGTATCGGCGACATGCCGGTGCGTGCCGATCTGCGCCGCGAGCGTGGCCATCTTCGCGGCCGTGTCTCGGTTGCGCGCCAGCACGTCGTCGGTGCCGAAGATGTCGAGCGAGGCCAATGCCGCGGCGCAGGCCAGCGGATTGCCGGTGTAGCTGTGCGAGTGCAGGAAGGCCCGTTCGCGCGAGGCGTCGAGGAAGCCGTCGTACAGCGCCTGTGTCGCCAGCACCGTCGATAACGGCAGGAAGCCGCCGGTCAGACCCTTCGACAGGCACAGCAGATCCGGCTGCACGCCCGCCTGTTCGAATGCGAACAGCGTGCCGGTGCGCCCGAAGCCGACCGCGATCTCGTCGGCGATCAGGAAGACGCCGTGCACGTCGCACAGTTCGCGCACGCGCTTGAGGTACACCGGGTCGTGCATGCGCATGCCGCCGGCGCACTGCACCAGCGGTTCGAGGATCAGCGCGCAGATCTCGCCCGCATGCGCATCGAGCAGGTGCGCCAACGCATCGGCCGCGTCTTCGGCGTGGCCGGCCGCGCTCTGGCCGGCGCGCGCGGTGTAGGCATCGGGCGAGGGTGCGAACACCGCTTCGCACAGCAGCGGTGCGTACACGCGGCGATACAGCGGAATGTCGCCGACCGCGAGCGCGCCGAGCGTCTCGCCGTGATAGCCGTTCTGCAGCGCGACGAACTTGGTCCGGCGCGGTTCGTCGCCGCGGTTCTGGAACCATTGGAACGCCATCTTCAAGGCGACTTCGACGCCGGCCGAGCCGTTGTCGGCGAAGAACACCTTGGTCAGCGGCGGGCGTCCCGGCTCGCGCGGGGCGACGGCGAGCAGGCGTTCGGCGAGCTCGACCGCCGCCGGATGCGTGCAGCCGGCCAGGATTACCTGCTCCAGCGTGCGCGCCTGCGTGGCGATGGCCTCGGCGATGCGCGGCTCGGCGTGGCCGTGCAGGTTGGTCCACCAGCTGCTGCCCGAATCGAGGATCTTCCGGCCGCCGGCCTCGATCAGCCAGGCACCTTCGCCGCGCACGATCGGCAGCATCGGCTGGATGTCGGGATGCTCGCGCATCTGGGTGCAGGGGTGCCAGACCGCGGCGAGGTCGCGGGTCCGCCAGTCGTTGCCGTCGGCTAGAATGGCCGCATCGTGAATCTGTCCAGTCATCCCGTCATTATCGCTCCGCAGCGCCGCCGCCGTGCAGACGGGAGGGCGCGGGCATGAGCAAGACGCTGCCGACCATCCACGAGGTCACCGAGCACGAGGCGGCGCTGTACCGCATGGAACGGCTCGATCTGGAGTTCTCCAACGGCGAACGGCGGCTGTACGAACGCCTGCACGGCCGCGGCCATGGTGCGGTGATCGTGGTGCCGATGCTGGATGCGGAGACGGTGCTGCTGGTGCGCGAATACGCCGCCGGCTTCCATCGCTACGAGCTGGGCCTGGTCAAGGGCCGCATCGACGCCGGCGAGACCGCGCTCGAAGCCGCCAACCGCGAACTCAAGGAAGAGATCGGCTACGGCGCGCGCAGTGTCGAAGCGCTGCGCTCGATCTCGCTGGCGCCGCAGTACATGAGCCACCAGGCGACGCTGGTCGTCGCGCGCGATCTGTACCCCGAGCGTCTGGCTGGCGACGAGCCCGAAGAACTCGACGTGGTGCCGTGGAAGCTCGATGCGCTGCACGAGCTGATCCTGCTCGACGAGTTCTCCGAAGGCCGTTCGATCGCCGCGCTGTTCATCGTCCGCGACTGGCTGCGTCACCACGGTGGCTGACGCCGCCGGACCCGTCACTGCCGCGGTCCGCGACGGCGTCATCGCGATCGCGCGCGCCGCGGCCGACGCGATCCTCGCCGTCTACGCCGAAGATTTCGATGTCGTCCGCAAGGCCGACGCCAGCCCGGTCACCGCGGCCGATCTGGCCGCGCACCGGGTCATCGTCGATGGCTTGCGCGCGCTGACGCCCGGCATTCCGATCGTCTCCGAAGAATCCGCCGTCGTCGTCCCCGCCGCGGAGCGCCGCGCATGGACGCGCATGTGGCTGGTCGATCCGCTCGACGGCACGCGCGAATTCGTCAAGCGCAATGGCGAGTTCACGGTCAACATCGCGTTGATCGAACACGGCGTCGCGGTGTTCGGCGTGATCCAGGCACCGGTGACCGGTGCGCTGTGGCATGGCGCACCGGGCCACGGCGCCTTCGTGCGCGAGGGCGATCGCGACACTGCACTGCAGGCGCCGCGCCACGATCCTGCGAGGCCGGTCGCTTTGCGCGTGGCCGCGAGCCGCTCGCATCGCGATCCGCGCACAACGGCACTGCTCGAGCGGATCGGCGACGTCACCCCGGTGCCGCTGGGGTCGTCGCTGAAGTTCTGCCGGCTTGCCGAAGGCGGCATGGATGTCTATCCGCGCTTCGGCCCGACCAGCGAATGGGACACCGCGGCCGGCCAGGCGATCCTCGAAGGCGCAGGCGGCGCGGTGCTCGACCCGCAGGGCCGGCCGTTCCGCTACAACCAGCGCGACACGATCCTCAACGGCGATTTCATCGCGCTCGGCGATCCGGCGTTGCCGTGGCGCGACTGGCTCGCGGCCTGAGTACGCGCGTATCGCGCACACGACAGGATTCCGCGGGAGCGCGCTTGCGCGCGATGAGGCGTGCCTGGCGCGAGCGGATCGCGCAAGCGCGCTCCCACAATCGCTCGTTGAGGTCCAATCAATCCGCACCCGTCTTCCAGGAGTTCGACGTGACCGATGCCCCCGGCGATATCCACCGCATCCTCGACATCATGGCGCGTCTGCGCGATCCGCAGCGCGGCTGTCCCTGGGACGTCAAGCAGGATTTCGCGTCCATCGCCGCGTACACGATCGAGGAAGCCTACGAGGTCGCCGACGCGATCGATCGCGGCGACCTGCCGGGCCTGTGCGATGAACTCGGCGATCTGCTGCTGCAGGTCGTCTTCCACGCGCAGATGGCGCAGGAGCAGGGCGCGTTCGCGTTCGGCGACGTCGTCGACGCGATCAGCGACAAGATGATCCGCCGGCACCCGCACATCTTCGGCGATGTATCCGCGGACGATGCCGAGACCGTGCTGCGCAACTGGGAGGCGATCAAGCGCGAGGAGCGCGCCGCGGCGGGCGACACGGACACGTCGGCATTGGCCGGTATCGCACGCGGGCTGCCGGAATGGCAGCGTGCGGTGAAGCTGCAGCAGCGCGCCGCGCGCGTGGGCTTCGACTGGCCGGGACCGCAGCCGGTGATCGCGAAACTGCACGAGGAGATCGACGAGGTCCGCGTGGAGTTCGATGCGGTCGCTGCCGATCCGGACGACACAGCGGCGCAGGATCGACTCGAAGAAGAACTCGGCGATCTGCTGTTCGTCGCGGCGAATCTCGCACGGCACGCCAAGGTCGATGTCGGCGCGGCGCTGCGACGCGCGAACCACAAGTTCGAGCGGCGTTTCCGCGCGATGGAAGCGATGGCCGAGGCCGAGGGCAGTGCGCTCGCAGGCCAGTCGCTGGACGCGCAGGACGCCTACTGGAACCGCGCCAAGCAGGCCGAACGCGTGCCATGAAAACGTTGCTGCTGTTCCTCGCCACTGCGTTCTTCGAGATCGTCGGCTGCTACCTGCCGTGGCTGTGGCTGCGCAAGGACGGCAGCACCTGGTTGCTGCTGCCGGCTGCCGCGGCGCTGGCCGCGTTCGTGTGGTTGCTGACCCTGCATCCCACCGCGTCGGGGCGCGTCTACGCGGCCTACGGCGGGGTCTATGTCGCGGTCGCGCTGCTGTGGCTGTGGCGCGTCGACGGCATCGTGCCCAGCCGCTGGGATCTGCTGGGCGCCGCGCTGTGCCTCGGCGGCATGGCGGTGATCATGTTCGCCCCGCGCAGCACCTGACGGCGGTTGACGCACGCGGGCGCCGGTGCGATCAATGGCGCGTATACCGCCTGCTCTGGGAGGACGCATGCGCCGCTTCGCCAGCTTCCGCGAGTTCTATCCGTTCTATCTCGGCGAGCACGCGCACCCGGTGTCGCGACGCCTGCATTTCATCGGCAGCTGCGGCGTACTCGCGCTGGTCGGCGTGGCGATCTGGCAGCGCAATCCGATGTGGCTCTGGGCCGCGCTGGTCTGCGGCTACGCCTTCGCGTGGGTCGGCCACTTCTTCTTCGAGAAGAACCGGCCTGCCACGTTCAAGCACCCGATCTATTCCTTCATCGGCGACTGGGTGATGTTCAAGGACATCCTGACCGGCCGTATCCGCTTCTGACCGCGGGTCACTCCAGGAAGATCAGCCAGGCTGCGACCACGATCAGCGCGAAGCCCGCCCAGTGGTTCCACTTCAGCGGCTGGCCCAGATACCAGGTCGAGAAGCCCGCGAACACCAGCAGGGTGATGACCTCCTGCATGCCCTTGAGCTGCGGCGCGGAGTAGACCGCGGCGCCGATCCGGTTCGCCGGCACCATCAGCATGTATTCGAAGAACGCGATGCCCCAGCTGACGACGATGACGGTCAGGATCGGCACGCTGCGGTATTTCAGATGGCCGTACCAGGCGAACGTCATGAAGATGTTCGAGCCCACCAGCAGAAGAATGGGCAGATAGCGCTCGTAGCCGGGCATGACGGAATTTCCGAAGGGGTGGGGACGGCGCAGATCGTAGCGCCAAGCCCGCCACGACGCGGGCGATCCACGAAATCTTCACAAATCCTGCACCGTGAAAGTGGGAAATTCACAAAGCTTAATCCACACGCACCCCAGCTACGGAGTCGTACATGCGCGCAGGTCAGGAACCCGGAGGCCTCGTCCTCATCGTCGAGGACAACCGCAATATTTCCGAGATGGTCGGCGAATACCTGGAAGGTCGCGGCTTCGAGGTGGACTACGCCGCCGATGGTCTGGACGGCTACCGCCTGGCCACCGAGAACAATTACGACGTGATCGTGCTCGACCTGATGCTGCCGCGTCTGGACGGCATCGAAGTCTGCAAGCGCCTGCGCGAGGATGCGCGCAAGTCGACGCCGGTGCTGATGCTGACCGCGCGCGACACGCTCGACGAAAAGCTCACCGGCCTGAGTTCCGGCGCCGACGACTATCTGACCAAGCCCTTCGCGATCCAGGAACTGGAAGCGCGTCTGCGCGCGCTGATCCGCCGCGAGCGCCGCCAGGTGGGTTCGGAAGTGCTCAAGGTCGCCGATCTGGTGCTCGACCCCGCCAGCATGCGCGCCACGCGAGGCGGCACCGAACTGCAGCTGTCGCCGATCGGCATGAAGCTGCTGACGATCCTGATGCGCGAATCGCCGCGCGTGGTGAACCGCCAGGAGATCGAGCGCGAGATCTGGGGCAACAGCCTGCCGGACTCCGACACCCTGCGCAGCCATCTCTACAACCTGCGCAAGATCATCGACAAGCCCTACGACAAGCAGCTGCTGCACACCGTGCAGAGCGCCGGATACCGCATCGCCGACATCGAGCAGTCGCCGGCCTGAGCCGACGACGCGACGCTCGACCATGCCCCAGGGGCTGCCCAATCGCATCCGTGATGCGTTCACCTTCCAGGCGGTGATCGCCGGGATGACGTTGATCGTCTGCGTGATGACCGCGGCCTTCATCGGCCGCGAGGTCGTCGCGCGCCAGTGGCTGCAGGCCGAGGCCGATGCCTGGTGGCAGGCCAAGGCCACCAACGCGGCCTATCCGCCGCCGTTCGGCGTCAACCTGCAGGGCTATTTCATGCCTGCCGGTGGCGGCGACCTCGAGGCGATCATCGGGGGCGACCGCGCGGTCGCGAATCTGCTGTGGTTCAAGGGCGCGCCGGAAGGGTTCTCGCCGCGGCGCGACACCGAAGGCGTCCTGCTGGTCGACCGGCGTGAAGCCGGCACGCTGTATCTCGCCGCGTCGCTGTCGCTGTTCGATCGCATCCTCGCGCTGGCGGCGGGCGGCCTCGCGCTGCTGATGATGGCGACGATGTTCGTCGTCTCGTGGATGACCTACCGCACGTCCAAACGCATGGTGCTGCCGATCCACCGGCTGGCCGACGAAGTGGGCCGCTGGAATCCGTCCGACAACGACGATGGCGTGCCAGCGGCGCTGACCACCCAGGACGATGCCGGCCGCGAGGCGCAGGCCTTGACCAGCGCGCTGCACGGGCTCGGCGACCGCATCGGCGCCTTCGTGCGCCGCGAGCGCGAGTTCACCCGCGACGCCAGCCACGAACTGCGCACGCCGCTGACGGTGATCCGCGTCGCCAGCGACATGATCGCCGCCGACCCCGCCACGCCGCCGCACCAGCAGCGCCCGCTGCTGCGCATCCGGCGCGCGACACAGGACATGGAAGCGGTGATCGACGCGCTGCTGGTGCTCGCACGCGAGCGTGGCGTCATGCCGCAGAGCGAAGTCTTCGAAGTGGTCGACGTGGTCGAGGAAGAACTCGACAAGGTGCGGCAGTTGTTCGAAGGCAAGCAGCTGTCGTTGACCTTCGACATCCAGGGCCGGCCGCGGCTCGACGCGCCGCCGCGCGTGCTCGGCGTGATGCTCGGGCATCTGCTGCGCAATGCCTGGGCGTTCACCGAAACCGGCCGCGTCGACGTGATCGTCGATCGCGACCGCATCATCGTCCGCGACACCGGCATCGGCATGACACCCGACGTGCTCAAGCGCGTGTACGACCCGTTCTACCGCGCCGATCCGTTCTCGCAGTCCGGCAAGGGCATCGGTCTGTCGATCGTGCGCCGCCTCGGCACGCGCTTCGGCTGGCCGGTCGCGCTCGACAGCACGCCCGACGAGGGCACCACGGTCACCATCGTGCTCGGCGACCGGCTGGTCTGAATCGATGCCGACGCCGTGGCGGCGGATCGAGCGCTGCACGTAAAAAAGTCCGCGCCCGGGTCAACTCCACGCCACGCGATGCGTTAGCGTCTCCAGTCGCCCATCAAGACCGGACCCATGTCGACCCGCCCCAAGCCCCGTCGCCGCGCCGTTTCGCGGTTCGTGCCCGTCATATTGATCGCTGCCGTCGTCGCCGGCGGCGTCTGGTTCTGGTCCCAGCGCACTGCAGCCGGCGCGGAAGACGCCTGGCGCACGACGCCGGTCGAGCGCGGCGACATCCGCGTCGTGATCTCCGCCACCGGCACGCTCAGCGCGACCTCGACGGTCGTCGTCGGCAGCCAGGTCTCGGGCCAGATCACCGAGGTGCTGGTCGACTTCAACGATCCGGTGACGCAGGGCCAGGTGCTGGCGCGCATCGATCCGGCGACCTACCAGGCGCAGATCGAACAGGGCTCGGCCCAGGTCAACAGCGCGCGCGCGTCGCTGGCGCAGGCGCAGGCCACGTTGCGCAACGCGCAGCTCGACTACGACCGCAAGGCGTCGCTGGCCGGTCAGCAGCTGGTCGCACGCAGCGATGTCGATCTCGCGCGCGCCGCGCTCGACCAGGCCAAGGCGCAGGCGAATTCCGCGCAGGCGCAGATCGTGCAGCAGACCGCGTCCACGCAGACCTCGCGCATCAACATGGAACGCACCGTGATCCGTTCGCCGGTCGACGGCACCATCCTCACGCGTTCGATCGAACCCGGGCAGACCGTCGCCGCGAGCCTGCAGGCGCCGGAGCTGTTCACCATCGCCGAGGACCTGCGCAAGATGCGCATCGAGCTCGCGGTCGATGAAGCCGACATCGGCCAGGTGCAGGTCGGCCAGAGCGTGACCTTCACCGCCGACGCGTTCAACGACCGCCGCTTCAACGGCACCGTCGAGCAGGTGCGGTTGGCGGCGACGACGACGAACAACGTGGTGACCTATCCGGTGGTCGTCGCGGTCGACAACGCCGACGGCACGCTGTTGCCCGGCCTGACGGTCAATGCCGAGATCGAAGTCAGCAACCGCGAGAACGTGTTGAAGATCGCCAACGCGGCTCTGCGTTACCGACCGGCCGATGCGGCCGACATCGCCGCGGCCGCGCGTCCGGAAGGCGGCGCTGCGCCGCGCGGTGGCGGACTGGCCGATGATCTCGCCGCCGCGGCCGCCGCGATGCAGCTCACCGCGCCGCAGCAGGCCGCGTTCGACAGTGCGCTCGCGGCGATGCGCGAACGTCAGCAGGCGCCGCGCCCGAGCGGTCCGCCCGGCGGTCAGCGCGGCAATGCCGGTGGCGGACCGCCGCCGGGCATGACGATGGGCGGTGGCGGCAGCGATCCCAGCGTGCAGGCGCAGATCCGCCAGCGGATGATGGACCGCTTCCAGCAGACCTTCGCCGACTTCACCGCCACGCTCGACGCCAACCAGCGCGCGCAGTGGAATCGCACGCTGGCGGCGACCGTCGGTGCGACCCGCGTGACCGTCTACCGTCTGGTCGACGGACGCCGCGAGGCGGTGCCGGTGCGGCTGGGCGCCAGCGACGGCAGCATGACCGAAGCCTCGGGCGGCATCGCGGAAGGTGATCTGATCGTCACCGGCGAGCGCGCGGCGACCCGATGAGCGCGATCGCCGTTCCGCCGCAGGCCGGCAGCCGGCCGCCGGTCATCGAGACCCGCGGGCTGGAGAAGATCTATTCGGCCGGTACCGAAGCCGAAGTCGTCGCGCTCAAGGGCGTGCACATGTCGATCGCGCACGGCGAGTTCGTCGCGATCATGGGGCCGTCGGGGTCGGGCAAGTCGACGCTGATGAATCTCGTCGGCTGCCTCGACACGCCGACCGGCGGCCAGTACCTGTGCGACGGCATCGACGTCGCCACGCTCGACCGCGAGCAACTGGCCGAGCTGCGCCGCGACAAGATCGGCTTCGTGTTCCAGGGCTTCAATCTGCTGCCGCGGATGACCGCACTCGAGAACGTCGCGATGCCGCTCGGCTACGCGCGCGTGCCGAACGAAGAGCGCGCGGAGCGCGCGCGCGAGGCACTGGCCTCGGTCGGGCTGGAAAACCGCGGCACGCACCGCCCGAGCGAACTGTCGGGCGGCCAGCAGCAGCGCGTGGCGATCGCGCGCGCGCTGATCAACCGGCCGCCGGTGCTGCTCGCCGACGAACCCACCGGCGCGCTCGACACCAAGACAGGCGAGGAAATCCTCGCCCTGTTCAAACGGCTGCGCGACGACGGCCATACCGTCGTGCTGATCACCCACGATCCCGAAGTCGCTGCGCACGCCGATCGCACCTTCGTCATGCGCGATGGCGAGCTGCACGAGGAAGGCCCCTACGACACCCGCGCGCACACGCAGACCGGAGCCGCGCCATGACCTATCTCGACGTCCTGCGCACCGCGATCTTCGCGCTGCGCGGCAACTGGATGCGCAGTGCGCTGACCTCGCTGGGCGTGATCATCGGCATCGCGGCGGTCATCGTGATGGTCTCGGTGGGCCAGGGCACGCAGACCGAGATCGATCGCATGGTGTCAGGGCTCGGTTCGCAGCGGCTGGACATTTCCCCGGGTTCGCGGCGCACGCCCGGCGGCGCGCGCCAGGCCGGCAGCAGCTTCTTCACCCTGAGCGAGGGCGACGCGGACGCGATCCGCAGCGAGATCCCCGAAGTGCAGCTGGTCTCGGGGTCGCTGCGCGGCAGCAGCCAGATCGTGTTCGCCGAGAAGAACTGGGCCAGCAGCTGGCAGGGCGTGCAGCCGGATTTCTTCGAGATCAACGGCTGGACGATCGTCGACGGCTCGGGCTTCGAGCCGCAGGACTACAGCGGCGCCGGCAAGAACGTGATCATCGGCGAGACCGTGCGGCGCGAACTGTTCGGCGAGGACAGCGGGATCGGTCAGACGGTGCGCATCGGGCGCACGCCGTTCGTCGTGGTCGGCGTGCTCAATTCGAAGGGGCAGGGCGGCTTCGGCCAGGACCAGGACGACGTGATGATGGTGCCGCTCGAAACCGGGCGCCGACGTCTGCTCGGCGCGATGGGCATGCCGGCCGGCGCGGTAATGCAGATCGCGCTGACGGTCGGCAACGCCGACGATCTGCCTTACGTGCAGGGCGAAGTCGAAGCACTGCTGCGGCAACGCCATCGCATCGCGCCGGGCGCGGAAGACGACTTCAGCGTGCGCAACATCTCCGAGATCGTCGCCACGCGTACCGCGACCACGCGCCTGATGTCGTTGCTGCTCGGTGCGGTCGCGACGATCTCGCTGATCGTCGGCGGCATCGGCATCATGAACATCATGCTGGTCTCGGTGACCGAGCGGATCCGCGAGATCGGCCTGCGCATGGCGGTCGGCGCCGGTCCCACCGACGTGCGCCGGCAGTTTCTCGCCGAGGCGATGCTGCTGTCGCTCGGCGGCGGCGTGCTGGGCATCGCGATCGGTGTCGGCGGCGCGCTGCTGGTCGGTCGCTTCAGCGATCTGCCGACCGCGCTCAACAGCCAGATCGTGCTGCTGGCCGCGGGGTTCTCGGTCGCGACCGGCCTATTCTTCGGTTACTACCCGGCGCGCAAGGCCTCGGAACTCGATCCGATCGACGCGCTGCGGCAGCAGTAGACGTCGCGAAGAAAAAGGGCGCCCGAGGGCGCCCTTCTCCGCAGTGCATCCGCGCGATCAGCGCGTGTAGAGCAGGCGGTTCGGCGAGCCCGTCCCGGGGTTGCTGACCCGGTTCGGTGTCGAGTTGCTGTAGAGCCAGTTGCGCACCGTCGCCGGCGAGGCCGAGGGGTTGTTGGTCAGATACAGCGCCGCGGCGCCGGCGACGTGCGGCGAGGCCATCGAGGTGCCGCTGATGGTGTTCGACGCCGACGTGCTGGTGGACCAGGCCGAGGTGATCGAGCTGCCCGGCGCGAAGATGTTCACGCAGCTGCCGATATTGGAGAACGAGGAGCGCGCATCGGTGGACGTGGTCGAACCCACCGTCACTGCATTGGCCACGCGCGCCGGCGAGTAGTTGCAGGCATTGGCGCCGTTGTTGTTGCCGGCCGCGACCACGACGGTGACGCCGCTGTTGATCAGGTTGTTGGTCGCGTTGTCGGTCGCGGTCGACGCGGGGCCGCCGAGGCTCATGTTGGCGACGGCCGGCAGCACGCGGTTGGCGCGCACCCAGTCGATGCCGGCGATGATCGTCGAGTTGGCGCTGCCGCCGGTGCAGCCGAACACGCGCACCGGCACCAGACGCACCTGCTTGGCCACGCCCCAGGTCGTGCCGCCGACGGTGCCGGCGACGTGCGTGCCGTGGCCGTTGCAGTCGTTGGTACCGCGACCGTCGTTGATCGCCGAGTAGCCCGACAGCAGACGCGTGCCGAACTGCGTGTGGCCGGTACGGATGCCGCTGTCGATGATGTAGGCGCGCACGTTGGCGGCCAGCGGATCGTAGACGTAGGTGCCGTTCAAGGGACGGTCGCGCTGGTCGATGCGGTCCAGGCCCCAGGTGGCGCCGGTCTGCGTGGCCGACAATTCGACGTAGGCATCCTGCTCGACGAAATCGACGCGCGGATCGTTGAGAAGGCTGGCCAGCTTGCGGTCGTCGGCGTTGACGACCATGCCGTGCAGCGCATGGGTGTAGAGCTGGGTGACCTTGAGGTCGTGCTGGGCGGCGACGTCGACCACACGCTTTTCCACTTCAGCGGCGACGGCGGCATCGGGCGAGGCCACGAGGGCCTTGTCGAGTCGGCCGGCGAGGCGGTCGGCATCGACGCGTTCGCGGATCTCGTCGCTGTTGAAGACGACGATGTACTGGCCGGGAATCGCGTTGTCGACCTTGCGCAGTTCCGCGGCGAACGCGGGCGAGGCAAGGACGGAGGCTACGGCGAGAACGAGCAGGCGCTTGTGGATCATCGTGATTTCCTTGATGAAGGGTGGCTACCGCGGTCTTCCCCCTGTTCCTGTCCCGGGCGACACGCATGCGCGCTGCGCCGGTCGACCGACGCTGGCCGGGACGGTTGCACGTGTCAATGAACAGGGCACCGTGCACACTTGGCGCTCGCTTGCGCTGTGCGTCGCGACACGGAAATCGCCGTGTAAGCGTTTCAAGCGCAGGCGGGAATCATTTCCATCGCGCAGAATCCGCAAGGCGCGGGTCGCGGTGACGCACGCTGGTGGTCGACTCGCGCGCGGCGCGCATGACGGTCCATTCTCCCCGCGAAGAAGGGTGGTCCCATGACGTTCGATGCGCGGCGCCCGGCGATGCCGGGCATTGCGGTATCTGGGTGTGGCCGCGTGCGACCGCCTGGCTCAACGCACCAGATACGGACCGATGATGTCCTTCCACATCGCATAGCCCGCGGCGTTCATGTGCAGGCGATCGGCGATGAACAGATCCTCGCGCGGCACGCCGTCGGCATCGAGCATCGGGGTGAACACGTCGATATAGGCGACGTTGCGCTGGGTCGCGGCCCAGTCACGCAGTGCGGTGTTGGCGTCGCGCTGCACGCCGAGCAGGTGCGCACGCGACGGGCTGGGCTTGATGCCGAGCAGGGCGATCGGCGTGCCCGGCTGGGTCGTGCGGATGCGTGTGACGAAGGCTTGCGTGTCGGCGAGGACCTGCGCGGCCGAGCGACCCTCGGCGATGTCGTTGTCGCCTGCGTAGAGCACGATCTGCCGCGGCCGGTAACGCAGGGCGACTTCATCGGCGTACCAGATCGCATCGCGCACCTGCGAGCCGCCGAAGCCGCGGTTGAGCACGGTCACTTCCGGAAAATCGGCGGCCAGCGTGTCCCACATCCGCACCGAGGAACTGCCGGTGAACACGACCGGGCGCTCGGGCGGCGGTGTCGCCGCGTCCTCGGTCGCGAAGCGCGCCATGTCGGTGGCCCATTCCGGCGAGGACACCGGGTCCAGACCGGCCGGCACGCCGTTGCCGGTGGCGCAGCCGGCGAGCACGCCGGCGGCGAGCAGGGCGGCGGCGCACAGCGCCCGGCAGCGGTGGGACAGATGTCGAATGGGCATGGTGTCGCTCCTGAAAATCCGCCGGCCAGTCAAACAGCCGCCGCCCGGCAATGCAAACCGGGACCGCCGTCGCCTTGCGGACGATGTGTCAGAATTGCCGCAACGCGACTGCCCGACGCCTCCGGCCCACCATGTCTCCGACTGTTCCGCGGCCCGCGCCTGGCCGCAGCGTGGCGCGCGCCGCGCGTCGTGCCGTCCGACGGGTGCCGTGAACGATGGCGGACGGTATCGGTCATCGCCCACGCGGTTTCGTGCGCATGTTCCAGGCGACGGTCTGGTCCTGCCAGGGCCTGCGTGCCGCCTGGCTGCACGAGTCCTCGTTCCGGCTCGAGGTGTATCTGCTGGTCGTGCTCGCGCCGCTGGCGATCTGGCTGGGCGCCGACGGTGTGGAGCGCGCGCTGCTGCTGGGCAGTTGTCTGCTGGTGCTGGCCGTGGAACTGCTGAACTCGGCGATCGAAGCCGTGATCGAGCGCTACGGCCCTGAATTCCACGAACTCGCGGGCCGGGCCAAGGACATGGGCTCGGCCGCGGTGTTCGTCACGATGGTCAATGTAGTGGTGGTGTGGGGCCTGATCCTGCTGCCGCGCTGGCTGTGAGCGTGGTGATGGTGGTCACGCGCCGCGCCGATCGAATCTCAATGAGGATGTGTCACCGATGATGGAATTGATTACCGACCCGCAGGTCTGGATCCTGCTGATCACGCTCAGCGCGATCGAGATCGTGCTCGGCATCGACAATCTGGTCTTCATCTCGATCGCGGTGTCCAAGCTGCCGGTCGAGCAGCGCGAGTTCGCGCGCAAGTTCGGCATCGCGGTGGCGTGCATCACGCGCATCGGCCTGCTGCTGATGCTGGCCTGGCTGGCCGGGCTGACCGAGCCGCTGTTCGAACTGTTCGGACGCGGCATCTCGGTGCGCGATCTGGTGCTGATCCTCGGCGGTCTGTTCCTGATCGTGAAGGGTGCGATGGAGATCCGCGAGCAGCTCAAGGGCGAGGACGGCGAGGCCCACGGCACGGTCGGCAAGGCGACGGCCTCGTTCGGCGCGGTGATCGCGCAGATCGCGGTCATCGACATCGTGTTCTCGCTGGACTCGGTGATCGCCGCCGTCGGCATGGCCGGCGACTACGTGCCGGTGATGGTCTGCGCGATCCTGCTGGCGGTCGCGGTAATGCTGCTGGCGGCGCAGCCGCTGGGCAAGTTCATCGACGCGAATCCGACGGTGAAGATGCTGGCGCTGACCTTCATCGTGCTGATCGGCATCTATCTGCTGCTCGACGGGTTCGGCCTGCACATTCCGAAGGGCTACATCTACGGTTCGATGGGCTTCTCGGCCGCGGTCGAGATGCTGAACCTGTGGGCCAAGCGCAACGCGATGCGCGTGCGCGGCGAGCGGACGCCGCCGGTGGACGAGCCGACCGATCCGATGCCGCGCTGATCCGATGACGATCCTCCACCAGATCGATCCCATCGCGGTCCACCTGCCACAGGTGGGCGCCTTCCATCCGTCGATCCACTGGTACGGCCTGATGTACCTGCTGGCCTTCGGCACGGCGTGGCTGCTCGGACGCAGCCGCATCCGCGCCGGGCGCCTGCCGGGCGTCAACGTCGAACAGTTCGGCGATCTACTTTTCTACGGCATCCTCGGCGTGATCCTCGGCGGCCGGACCGGCTACGTGCTGTTCTATGCCTTCGGCGATCTGCTGCGCGACCCGCTGATGCTGGTCAAGGTCTGGGACGGCGGCATGAGCTTCCACGGCGGCCTGCTCGGTGTGCTGGTGGCGGCGTGGTGGTGGACGCGCAAGCAGGGCCTGCACTTCTTCGACGTCATGGATTTCGTCGCGCCGTGGGTGCCGCCGGGTCTGGGCTTCGGCCGCATCGGCAACTACATCGGCGCCGAGTTGTGGGGCAAGTACACGCAGGCCGGCTGGGGCGTGGTGTTTCCGACCGATCCCGCGTTCCGCGGCTGGTCGGCCGAGCGCCTGCAGAGCGAGTTCGCGACCGGCGCGCTGGACCAGTTCGCCCGCCATCCGTCGCAGCTCTACCAGGCGTTTCTCGAAGGCCTGGTGATGTTCGTCGTGCTGTGGTGGTTCTCGCGCAAGCCGCGGCCGCGCTATGCGGTGTCGGGGCTGTTCGCGCTGCTGTACGGCGTGTTCCGCTTCATCGTCGAGTTCGTCCGCGTGCCCGATGCCGAGCTCGGCTATCTGGCGTTCGGCTGGCTGACGATGGGGCAGGTGCTGTCGCTGCCGCTGATCGCGCTGGGCCTGTTCCTGCTGTGGCGTTCGCGCAGTGCACCGACCCTGCAGCCGGTGCCGCCCGCGGCGACCGTCGACACGCAATAAGCGATGCACGCATCGCCCCGATCGATCCGGAGATCGCGATGAAGCAGTACCTCGATCTGCTGCAGCACGTCCTCGACCACGGCGCCGAGAAGTCCGACCGCACCGGCACCGGCACGCGCAGCGTGTTCGGCTGGCAGATGCGCTACGACCTCAACGCCGGCTTCCCGCTGGTGACGACGAAGAAGCTGCACCTGCGCTCGATCATCCACGAGCTGCTGTGGTTCCTGCAGGGCGACACCAACGTCGCCTACCTGCGCGACCACAAGGTCAGCATCTGGGACGAGTGGGCCGACGCCGACGGCGAACTGGGCCCGGTCTACGGCAAGCAGTGGCGGCGCTGGACGACGGCCGACGGCCGCACGATCGACCAGATGCAGTGGCTGGTCGACGAGATCCGCCGCAATCCCGATTCGCGTCGTCTGGTGATCAGCGCCTGGAACGTCGGCGAGCTGTCGGAGATGGCGCTGATGCCCTGCCACGCGCTGTTCCAGTTCTACGTCGTCGACGGCAAGCTCAGCTGCCAGCTCTACCAGCGCAGCGGCGACATCTTCCTCGGCGTGCCGTTCAACATCGCCAGCTATGCGCTGCTGACCCACATGGTCGCGCAGGTGACCGGCCTGGGCGTCGGTGACTTCGTGCACACGCTCGGCGACGCGCATCTGTACTCGAACCACTACGACCAGGCCCGCGAGCAGCTGACCCGCACGCCGCGGGCGCTGCCGACGCTGCGGCTCAATCCGGACGTCACCGATCTGTTCGGGTTCCGCTTCGAGGACATCGCGATCGAGGGCTACGATCCCGCGCCGGCGATCAAGGCGCCGATCGCGGTATGAACGTTGCGCGCATCGCGCTGGCGCTCGTCGCGTCGCTGGCGGCTGCGGGTTGCCAGCAGATGCCCACGCGCGCTGCCAGTGCGTCGGCGACCTCTGATGCGTGCGCGGGCGCATCCCCCGTCGATGCCGCGGAGACGTTCTTCCGCCAGGTCGTCGCGCTGAACCCCCGCGGGCTGCCGTCGGCGGATGCGATGCACACGCTCGGCCCGTTGCTGTCCTCCGGCATGCAGGCCTCGATCGCGCGTGCGCGCGTTCGCCAGCAGGCCGAAATCGCGGCGTTTCCGGACGACAAGCCGTCCTTCATCGAGGGCAGCCTGTTCACCAGCCTGTTCGAAGGACCGACCGCCGTGCTGTCGGCGCAGGCCGATCCCGCCGCGCCGACACGCGTCGCGGTCGAGATGCGCTACGCCGGCCAGGGCGACGCGCGCTGGCGCGACCATGCGCTGATGCGTTGCGAGCACGCGCAGTGGCGCGTCGACGACATCGAGTTCGGTGGTGACTGGGACTTCGCGTCCGATGGTCGTCTGCGCGACGCGCTGGACGCCGAATGAGCAGGCCGGCTCTGGTGCTCGTCGCGGCAGTCGATCGCCATCGCGCGATCGGCCGCGGCAATGCGATGCCCTGGCATCTGCCCGAAGACTTCCGCCACTTCAAGGCGCTGACGCTCGGCAAGCCGGTGCTGATGGGGCGACGGACCGCGGAATCGCTGGGACGTGCGCTGCCCGGACGCACCAACCTCGTGCTGACCCGCAGCGGACGCGTGCCGTTCGACGGCATGCAGGCGGTCGCGACGCTCGACGAGGCGATCGCCATCGCCGGCGCGCAGAACGCGGACGCGCTGTGCGTCATCGGTGGCGGCGCGATCTACACGCTCACGCTGCCGCAGGCGGACGTACTGCAGCTGACCCATGTCGACACCGTGGTGGACGGCGCGGATGCGTTCTTTCCCGCCTGGGACGCGGCGGCGTGGCGCGAGATCTCGCGCACCCCGCATGCGGCCGATGCGCGCCATGCGCATGCCTTCGAGTTCGTCGAGTACCGCCGCGCCTGATCAGCGCGCGACGCGTGCAAGGGGACGCGTCGGCCGGTAGTGGCCGATGATGGTGTGGTCGAACAACAGGTCGTCCTCGCGCGTGCCGCGGGCGATGTTGTGCAGGATCAGCGGCGTGCCGGCTGCGCTGCGGCGATCCGATACGATGCCGATGTGCAGCTGGCCGCTGCGCAGGCGCCAGGCGACGATGTCGCCGGGGCGGAAATCCGCAGCGCGCTGGCCGATCGCACGTTGCCAGCCCTGCCGCTCGAACCAGCGCATCTGGTTGGGCACGCGCCGGTGATCGATGTTGCGATCGGGCGCGTCGGCGCCCCAGTCGCGCGGATACGCGGCGAATGCGCTGCGCATGTCCTCGTGAATCGCTTGCTGCAGATCCAGCCCCTGCGTGCGCAGCGCGCGCACGACGACATCGGTGCAGACGCCGCGGTCGTCGGGCACGTCGCCGCCGGGATAGGACAGACGGATGTAGGCAGGGTCGTAGCGCACGGTCACGCCGATCTGCGCGCGCGCGGCGTCCACCAGTGCCGGTCTCGCGACTGCCGGCAGAGCGACGCAGGCGAGCAGCAGGAGCGCTGCGAGCCGTGACACCGACCGCATCGGCGTCAGGCCTGGACCTTGCGCGGCGGCAGGCCGGACACGTCGCGGCCGGGCACCTGCACGACACGCAGCGTCTCCGCATCGAGCTGCAGCGCGGTGAGCGTGCCGCCCCAGACCGCGCCGGTGTCGAGCGCATGCACGCCCAGGCCGAGGAACAGACCCAGCGTCGACCAGTGGCCGCAGACGATCTTCAGATCGCGCTCGGCACGGCCCGGCACTTCGAACCAGGGATAGATGCCGGGCTGCTGGGTGCCGGGCGTGCCCTTTTCCTCGAACGCGATGCGGCCGCGCGGCGAGCAGTAGCGCATGCGCGTGAACACGTTGATGATCGCGCGGTCGCGGTCGTAACCGGTCAGGTTCGGCGACCACGCGGGGCGATCGCCATACATGTTGCGCAGCAGCTTCTTGTAGCCGGGGCCGCGCAGCTTGTTCTCGATCTCGCGCGCATGGCGCTGTGCGAGATCGACGTCCCAGCGCGGCGCGAGGCCGGCGTGCAGCATCATCCAGCCGAGTTCGCGGTCGACGTGCAGCAGCGGGCACGCGCGCAACCAGTCGAGCAGCACGTCGCGGTCGTGTGCGAACAGCACGCCCTGCAGATCGGCGTTGACCTTGCGCTGGTCTTCCTCGCGGCGCTCGGCGATCGCCAGCAGCGAGAGGTCGTGATTGCCGAGCACGCTGACCACGTTGTCGCGCAGCGAATGCACCAGCCGCAGCGTCTCGACCGACTCACCGCCGCGGTTGACCAGATCGCCGCAGAACCACAGGCGATCGACCGCCGGATCGAAGCGGATCGCTTCGAGCAGTCGCTGCGTGGGGCCGTAGCAGCCCTGCAGATCACCGATCGCCCAGACGGCCATCAGTGCAGGGTTCGCGGAATCGAGAGCGTGAACGGCGGAATCGGCGCATCGAACTGCGCACCGTCGTCGCCGACCATGTCGTAGGAACCTTCCATCGTGCCGACCGCGGTCGAGAGCACCGCGCCCGAGGTATAGGTGAAGGCTTCGCCGGGTTCCAGGCGCGGCTGTTCGCCCACCACACCGTCGCCGTGCACTTCCTCGATCCGGCCATTGGCATCGGTGATGACCCAGTGGCGGGCCATCAGCTGCGCGGCCAGTCGGCCGGTGTTGCGGATGCGGATGGTGTAGGCGAACACGTAGCGGTCGTCGTCGGGCGTCGATTCCTCGTCGAGGAAGCGCGTCGCGATCTGGATCTCGAGTGTGTAGTCGGCTGTCTCGTCCATGCTGGAGACAGTGTATCCGCAGGCCATGAATGCATCGACTACGTCGTCACCGGATGATTCGCCAGACGCACGAAATCCGCGACCGCGAGCTGCTCGGCGCGCAGTTGCGGATCGATGCCGGCAGCGGTGATCGCATCGCTGTCCATCAGCGTCGACAGCGCATTGCGCAGCGTCTTGCGACGCTGGCCGAAAGCGGCTTTCACGATGTCGGAGAATCGCCGCGCATCGTCGATGCCGACGGTGTGCGCCGGGCGCGGCTTCAGACGCACGACGGCCGAATCGACCTTCGGCGGCGGGCGGAATGCGCCGGGGCCGACGACGAAGAGCATCGTGACCTCGCAATAGGCCTGCAGCATCACGCTGAGGCGGCCGTAGACCTTGCTGCCCGGGCCGGACGCCATGCGCTCGACGACTTCCTTCTGCAGCATGAAATGCATGTCGGTGACGACCGCCGCATGGTCGAGCGCGTGGAACAGGATCGGCGAGGACAGGTTGTAGGGCAGGTTGCCGACCAACCGGATCGGCGCATCGCCGGCGAGCGCGGTGAAGTCGACGTCGAGCACGTTCGCATGGATCAGCTCCAGTGCGCCGTGCGCGGCCGCCTGCAGCGTCAGCGGCTCGAGCAGATCGCGGTCGAACTCGATCGCGGTCAGCGCGCCGTGACGCTTGAGCAGCGGAAACGTCATCGCACCCTGGCCGGGGCCGATCTCCACGAGCCGGTCGCCGGGCTGTGGATTGACTGCCAGTACGATGCGATCGACGACGCCCCGCTCGTGCAGGAAGTTCTGGCCGAGGGATTTCTTCGGCGGCTCGGAGAACGTGCCGGGCGCGGCAGGGGAACGCATCATCGTGTGGTCAAGCCGAATCGGATGGAGGGGAAGCTCACAGCAGGCGGGTGCCGGGCGCGACATCGCCGTCGGGCACGCACAGGCGCACGTGGCCGTCGGCGTCGTGGAAGCCGGTGACCAGGCATTCGGACATCAGCGGGCCGATCTGCTTGGGCGGAAAATTGACCACGCCCACGACCAGCCGGCCGACCAGCGCCTCGGGCGTGTACTGCGCGGTGATCTGCGCGCTGGACTTGCGCACGCCGAGCTCGGGGCCGAAATCGACATGCAGGATGTAGGCAGGACGGCGGGCTTGCGGGAACGGCTCGGCCGATACCACACGGCCCACGCGCAGATCGACGCGCATGAAGTCGTCCCAGCCGATGGTGTCGTCGGCGCTCACGCGACGTGCCTGCGGTTGCGGCCGAGCGCGGCGCACTGTTCGATCGCGGCGAACAGGCTCGACGGATCGGCGCGGCCGCTGCCGGCGAGTTCCAGTGCAGTGCCGTGATCGACGGCGACGCGGGGGTAGGGCAGGCCCAGGGTGAGGTTCACCGCCGATTCGAAGCCGCTGTACTTGAGCACCGGCAGGCCCTGGTCGTGATACATCGCCAGCACCGCATCGGCGTTCGCCAGACGCGCGGGCAGGAACGCGGTATCCGCCGGCAGCGGGCCTTCGAGCAGCAGGCCGCGGGCGCGCAGGCGCTCGAGCACCGGCGTGATGGTCTCGATCTCCTCGTGACCGAGATGTCCGGCTTCACCGGCATGCGGATTGAGGCCCAGCACTGCGATGCGCGGTGCGGTGATGCCGAAGTCCTCGCGTAAAGCGGCGTCGAGGATGCCGATGACGCGTTCCAGCAACGGCGCGGTGATCGCGTCGGGCACGGCGCGCAGCGGCAGGTGCGTGGTCGCCAGTGCGACACGCAACGTCGGGTTGGCCAGCATCATCACGACGTCGCAGCCGGCGTCGTGGGCCAGCAGCTCCGTGGTGCCGGTGTAGGGCACGCCACCGGCGTTGATCGCCGCCTTGTGCACCGGGCCGGTGACCATGCCGTCGAAGCGTCCGTCGCGGCAGCCGGCCGCGGCATGCAGCAAGCCGTCGAGCACGCTGCGGGCGTTGCGCGGATCCGGGGTGCCGAAGGCGGTGGCCGCGGCGTGCGGCAGTTCGATCAGGCGCAGCGTGCCGGGCGCCACGTCGGTGGCTTCGGCGTCGGTGAAGGCGATCGACAGGCCGATCGCGTCGGCCGCGCGTTGCAGGGTGGGACGGTCGCCGATGGCGACCAGATCGCAGTCCCAGGCGCGCCAGGCGGCGCGCACGCAGAGTTCCGGCCCGACGCCGGCCGGTTCGCCCGGGACCAGCGCCAACCGGACGGGTCGCATCTCAGCCGCCGCTGCCGATCTCGGGATCGCGGTTGGGGCCGACGCGGACGCTGACGTAGGCTTCGCCGCGCAGCTCGCGCACGTAGCGGTCCCATTCGTCTTCCAGCTTGCGCTGGCCGATGGCTTCGCGGGCCTGGGCACGTCGGTTGTTGTCGTTGCCGGCCGCCTGGCGCGTGGCCTGGCGCTGGACGATGTGCCAGCCGGCCTGGGTGCGGAAGGGCTCGGAAATGTCGCCGTCGCCGATCGCCGCGACCTGGCCGCCGAAGTCCGGGCCGAACTCGTCCTGGGTGAACCAGCCGAGATCGCCGCCGTTGGCCTTGGTGGCGTTGTCTTCCGAGCTCTCGCGCGCGACTTCGGCGAAGTCGGCACCGCCGACGAGACGTGCACGCAGGCTGTCCGCGCGACCCTTGGCGGCAGCGTCGTTGCCCGGCTCGCTGCGGATCAGGATGTGGCGCGCCTGGTACTCGGTGACCGAACCGGCATCGGCCGACTGCGCGGCTTCGCGGCGATCGACCAGCTGCAGGATCTGGAAGCCGCTCGGGCCCCGGATCGGGCCGATCGTCTGGCCGGGCTGCAGGCTCGTCACCGCGGTCGCGAATGCGGCCGGGATTTCATCGGCGCGGCGCCAGCCCAGATCGCCGCCTTCCAGCGCGTTCGGGCTGTCGGAGTAGCGCACGGCGGCGGCGGAGAATTCCATCTCGTTGCGATCGAGCAGCGACTTGATGCCGTCGACCTTCTGCTGGCCGGTCTGGATCTGCTCGGGGGTCGCGCCTTCCGGCAGCGCCACCAGGATGTGCGCCAGACGGTACTGCGCGCCGGTCGCCTCGGCCGACAGCGCCGCATCGACTTCCGCGTCGCTGACCGAGATGCGGGTCTGCGCGAAGCGCTGGCGCATGCGCTGGATCATCAGCTCCTCGCGCAGCGACGCGCGGAAGTCGTCGAACGACATGCCGTCGCCCGCCAGCTGCTGGCGCAGCTGATCCATCGTGAAGTTGTTCTGCTGGGCGATCGCGGCGATCGCCTGATCGACTTCCTGGTCACTGACGCGCACACCGGTGCGCTGCGCGTTCGCGGTCTGCAGGCGCATCGTGATCAGACGCTCCAGCACCTGGCGCTCGAGGATTTCCTGCGGCGGCAGCTGGTCCTGGCGGGTGGCGTACTGGCCGCGGATGTTGGCGACGGCGCGCTCGAGTTCGCTGGCGAGGATCACATCCTCGTCGACGACGGCGGCAATGCGGTCCAGCGGCTGGAGGTCCTGCGCGTGCGCACTCGACGCGAACAGCGCGGCAGCGGCCGCGAGGGAATAGATCAGTGTCTTCATTGGCTCAGGCCGGGGGTCAGGGTCTCATCGTCGTCGCTGTTGCGCAGCTCGGACGGCGGCACGAGATAGAGGTCATCGCGGTAATAACCGAGAATAGCACGGCGCAAACGGTCTTCCGTGTTGGGTCCGGCCGAGCCCAGACCCTTCAGTTCAAGTTCGAACATGATGGCGTTGTTCAGCTCGCCCTGGCGATTGCGCAGGTAGCGGCGGCCGACGACGCGCGCCGCGAGACAGCAGCTGTCCCACTGCACACCGGCCACGGCTTCGAGCAGGCGGCTGTCGGTGAACGAGTAGTAATAGCGGCCGACGATGCTCCACGCCGGGCTGATCGGATACAGGAACGACAGGTCGGCCTGTTCGATCAGATCCGCGCGGCGGCGGTAGGCGAAGTTCGCGATGCCTTCGTCGCCGATCAGATAGCGCGTGCGCAGCGACATCAGGTCTTCGCGGCGGAACTTCGGATCCCACTGGTAACCGGCGCTGACCGTCCAGCGGTCGTTGATCGCGTAGGTCGCGTCGGTGACCCAAGCCGAACGGCCCTGTTCGACCTGCGCTTCGCCGGGAATCGTGACCCGCGAATCGGAGAGATAGACGATCTGGCCGAGGCTGGCCGACAGTTTCTCCTGGCCGTCGGATTCGCGGATCAGGCGCGTGCTGACCGCCATCGTGATCTGGTTCGCATCGGCCTGACGGTCGGCGCCGGAATAGCGGTTGTCGCGGAACAACTGGCCCCAGCCGAAGGTCAGCGGGGTGGTGTCGAACAGCGGCAGCGCGGACTGGTCGCGGTACGGCGAGTTCAGATAGAACAGCCGCGGCTCGAGCGTGTGCAGGTATTCCTCGCCGCGCCAGCTGGTGTTGCGGTCGAAGAACAGGCCGGCGTCGATCGAGCCGATCGGCTGGCTGCGGCTCGGCGAGCTGTTGCTGTAGAGCGCCAGCGTATCGGCCGGCACAGGCTGGTCGACGGGAATGCCGAGTTCGGCCCGGGCGCGCTGTGCGGCGATCTGGTCGGTCAGTGCGCGGTCCAGCGCATAGCTGGTGTGGCGCCATGCCAGCGTCGGCCGCACGAACCAGGCTGCGCCTTCGAACGGCAGCGAGATGTAGGGCTTCAGATCGAGACGGCTGCCGCCCGGACGTGCGGCGTCGTCGATGTGCGCGAAGCGCGTCGCGGTGGTGTCGACGCCGGCGTTGATCCAGTCGCCATACGGGCGCTGCCAGGTGAACGAGGCGTGCGGCAGGCGGTTGTAGGGCAGCACCGACTCGGGAAGCGTGTAGTCGGTCAGCAACTGGTAGTCGCCGAGCACGCTCGCGTTCCAGAATCCGCGGTCGCCCGACGAGCCCTGGCCGAACACGCCGATCTGGCTCAACGCGCTGACCGACGAAATGCCGTCGACGTTGTTGCTCGAGTCTTCCAGATACCGCGGGTCGCTCATCCAGGTCAGGTTGGCGCGGCCCTGCCAGGTCGGGTTGATGTCCAGCGAACCGCCGAAGCCGAGGAACGCGCGGTCGGCCTTGCGCCGGTTCTCGACGATCGGCACCTGCTCTTCTTCGAGCTCGCGCTCACGGCTGGTGAGCTTGTCCGACGGCAGATAGGCCACGTCCAGTTCGCCGCGCGTGCGGTCGGTCATGAAGCGGAATTCAGTGCCCAGCTGTACGCCGCGCCGGCTCATGAAGCGCGGCTCGAGCGTCATGTCGTAGTTGGGCGCGAGGTTCAGATAGATCGGCTGGGTGTAGTCGAAGCCGTTGCGGCCGGATTGCGAGATGCGCGGGAACAGCAGGCCGCTCAGGCGGCGTTCGTCGATCGGGAACCGGAACCACGGCACGTACAGCACCGGCACCTTGCCCACGCGCAGGGTCGCGTTGCGCGCGGTGCCCATGCCCATGTCGGTGTCGATGTCGATCTGACCGGCCTTCAACTCCCACCAGCGGTCGCTGGGCGTGCAGGTCGAGTAGGTGGAGCCGAGCAGGGCGCCGACGGTGCCGTCCATGCGGATGTGATCGGCGCCGCCGTTGCCGCGGCGTGCGGTCAGCTGATACTGCACGCTGTCCATGCGGTAGGACTCGGCGATCGTGTCGCCCTCGACGCGGTCGGCCACGACGCGCATGCCGCGGTCCTGGTAGCGCACGTTGCCGTCGGCGACGAAGGTGCCGTCATCCTGCGAAAACTGCAGATCGTCGGTGCCGAGGAACTGGTCGCCGCGGCGCAGGGTCACATTGCCGGTGACGTTGCCGGTGAAGTCGCTGTCCACGCCGGCCAGCCCGTCGAAGGCGTCGCCGTCGATGTCGGTGGGCTGGGTTTCGCGCTGCTCGACCGTGCCGACCGGCGCCTGGGCGTCGGTGAAGGCCGGGACGGCGTCCTCGATCGGACACAGCGCCCAGTAGTTGGGACGGAGCCTGTCGTCGGCGTTGGCGGACAGCGAAACCGCGATGCAGAACGGAAGGGGAAGCAAGCGGAGGGCTGTGCGCACGGTCGATCCGTTCAGCGGGAAAAACGGGCGCCAGCATGACCGATCCACCGGGCAGCGGCAATGCGGTCCGAAGACATCCTGTTCACCTGCGATATCGGCGATTCCGGGCCGGCTGCGGTGCCGGCTGAAGCGAGGTCAGCCGGCGAGTGCGCGCAGGTGGGCGACGCTGCTTTCGCGCAGCGCCTGGAGGTCGTAGCCGCCTTCGAGCATCGAGACGATCCGGCCCTCGCAGTGCCGCTCGGCGATGGCGACGAGTTCGCCGGTCAGCCAGCCGAAATCCTCGGCGTCGAGCTGCAGCTGGGCCAGCGGATCGCGCCAGTGGGCGTCGAAGCCGGCCGAGATCATCAGCAGCTGCGGCGCGAAGGCGTCGATCTCGGGCAGCAGCCGTTCGCGCCAGGCCTCGCAGAAGCGCCGGCTGCCGGTGCCGGCGGTCAGCGGCAGGTTGACGATGTTGCCGACCCCGCGCTCGTCGCGTCGCCCGGTGTCGGGGAACAGCGGCATCTGGTGCGAGCTGACGTACTGCACGCGCGGTTCGGCCTCGAAGATCGCCTGGGTGCCGTTGCCGTGGTGCACGTCGAAATCGACGATCGAGATCCGGGTCAGGCCGTAACGGTCCAGCGCATGCGCGGCGGCCACGGCGATGTTGTTGAACAGGCAGAAACCCATCGCGATGTCGCCGGTGGCGTGGTGGCCCGGCGGGCGCACGGCGCAGAACACGCGGCGCTCCGTGCCGCCCTGCACCGCATCCACCGCGGCGACGCCGGCGCCTGCCGCATGCAGCGCGGCCTGGGCCGAGCCGGGCGAGAGCACGGTGTCGCTGTCGAGCGGAATACGGCCGGTCGGCTGCGAATCGAGCACGGTCGCGAGCAGCGCGGCGTCGTGGACGCGCAGCAACTGGCCGCGGGTCGCGGGTGGCGCCTGGCGCAGGTCGAGATCGGGGAACGCGGCGCGCAGCGCTTCGATGACGGCGGCCAGGCGCTCGGGGCGTTCGGCATGGCCTGGACCGGTGTCGTGGTCCAGCAGACTCGGATGCGAAAACACCGGCACCCGCCGGGGGTCACCGCCGCCGAAGCCGACCGGATGGTGCATCGCTCAGCGCCGCCGCTCGTGGTGCCACAGCACCTCGCCGTGGCCGCTGGCGCGTGCCAGCACCCGGGCGAGCACGAACAGCAGGTCCGACAGTCGATTCAGATAGCGCACCGCCTGCGGGCGGACATCCTCGATCCTCGCCAGCGCCACCGATTCACGCTCGGCGCGGCGGACCACGGTGCGGGCGATGTGGCAGCGCGCCGCCGCTTCGCCGCCGCCGGGCAGGATGAAATCCTTCAGCGGCGGCAGATCGTCGTTGTAGTAGTCGAGCTGCTGTTCGAGGCGCTCGATATCGGCGTCCTCGATCGCGGCGTGGCCGGGAATGCACAGCTCGCCGCCGAGATCGAACAGCTGGTGCTGCACGGTCGTCAGCAGGCTGCGGATGTCCTCGGGAACGTCCGCGGCCAGCAACAGGCCGATCGTCGAGTTCGCCTCGTCGACGGTGCCATAGGCCGTCACGCGCAACGAATCCTTGCCGACCCGTGCGCCGTCGCCGAGACCGGTCGAGCCGTCATCGCCGGTGCGGGTGTAGATCTTCGAAAGACGGTTGCCCATCCGCGCGACGTCAGTCGGCGTGCAGCGGACGGGCGGCGGTTGCCGGCTTGGGCAGCACGCGCGTCAGCAGCACGTGGGCCATCGCAGCGATGCCGACGTACAAGGCGGCAGTGCGCATGTAGGGCAGCAGCCAGTCGCTGTAGTTCTTCCACCAGCCGGCCAATGTGGGATCGGCGACCGAAGCGCTGATCCAGTAGAAGCTGCCCTGCGCCAGCAGATGACAGACCGCGACCGACGCCACCAGCGCGACGACCAGCTGGCCGATCGCGACCGGCGCGGACGCCGACAGGTGGCGACGCAGCAGGCCACCGCCGGCCCACAGCGCGAAGTACGCCGGCACCAGGCACCAGTAGGCCGGCGACACGCAGTAGTGCTGCCAGAACGACAGGCCCTGGCTGGTGATGACGAACCAGTCCACCGCGACCGCGAGCACCATCAGCGCCGGAAACGCCCAGCGCTGCCAGCCCGCGAGATAGAAGCCACCGATGAAGAACACCGCCCACGAGGCATCGGGGATCGCGGCGAAGTGGTGCAGCCGGGTCGCGGCCATCAGCGCGGCCAGCAGGGCGAAGATCGTGGCGCGGCGGGCGGTGAGGGTCATCGGACAGCTCCGGTGCAACGTCGGGTCGAGCGCGCATTCTAGCGGAGCCGCAGCGCGGGGCGCAGAGGGCGGCGCGTATCATCGCGGTCATGGTCGAAACACATCCAGCACCGGTGCATCCGGTCCTCATCGTCGGCGGCGGTCTGGTCGGCGCCAGTCTCGCGATCGCCCTGGACCGCGCGGGGGTCGATGCCGCCCTGGTCGAGGCCACACCGCCGGCGTCGATGCCGGCGGTGTTCGACGAGCGCAACCTCAGCTTCGCCGAGGCGACGGTCAACGCGCTGACCGCGCTCGGCGTGCTGCAGAAGCTGCGCGCGCCGGGCGGGCCGATCCGCGAGATCCACGTCAGCCGCGCCGGCGATTTCGGCCGGGTGAAGCTGGCCGCGGCCGATTACGGACGCGACGCGTTCGGGCAGGTGGTCGTCGCACGCGATTTCGGCGAAGCGCTCGAAGCGCGTCTGGCGGAGCTGCCGCGGCTGGTGCGCTACCGGCCGGCGCGCTTCGCGGGGTTCGACGGCATCGAAGACGGTCATCGCGTGGTCCGTCTCAGCGGTGTGGACGGCGACATGCGGGTGCGGGCGCAACTGGTGGTCGGGGCCGACGGCGCCGACAGTGCGGTGCGCCGGGCGCTCGGGATCGACGCCGAGACCCACGATTACGCGCAGACCCTGTTCATCGCGCGCCTGCGCGCGGCGCGTGCGCCGGATGGCCGCGCCTTCGAGCGCCTGACCGACACCGGGCCGACCGCGCTGCTGCCGCGCAGCGACCGGCATTACGGCCTGGTCCATGGTGTTTCAAGCGAGGAAGCCGATGCGGTCGCCGCACTCGACGACGCGGCATTTCTCGCGCGCGTGCAGGCGGCGTTCGGCTGGCGCGCGGGTCGGTTCCTGTCGGTCGGTCCGCGCAGTCGGCATCCGGCCCGGCGCGTGGTCGCCGCACGCTGTATCGACACGCGGGCCGTGCTGGTCGGCAATGCAGCGCAGAGCCTGCATCCGATCGGCGCCCAGGGCTTCAACCTCGGTCTGCGCGATGCGCTCACGCTGGCCGAAGTCATCGCCGGCGCAGCCGATCCGGGCGCGCCCGGCCTGCTCGAACGTCACGTCGCGCGTCGCCAGGACGACCGCACGCGCACGCTGGCGTTCTCCGACGGGCTCGCCCGCGTGACCTCCAATCCCGCGCGCCTGCTGCGGCCGCTGCGCAGTCTCGGCCTGCTGGCCATCGATCGCGACTCCGCATTGCAGGCGATGCTCGCCGGCGGTGCGATGGGCTATCGCGGCGACGTGCCGGCGCTGTGCCGGGGAGTCGCCGCATGAGCCGCCGCGAGCGACGCGATGTCGTGATCGTCGGCGGTGGTGTGGTCGGCGCCGCGTGCGCGCTGGCGCTGGCCGCGCAGGATCTCGACGTGGTGCTGGTCGAGGCGCGCGCGCCCGCCGCGTGGTCGGCGGGGAGTCCGGATCTGCGCGTCTATGCCTTCGCGCACGACAGCGCCAGGCTGTTGCGTTCGGTCGGTGCCTGGGACGACATCCGCGCCACGCGCGCGCATCCCTACCGGCGCATGCAGGTCTGGGATGCAGGCGGTGGCAGCGAACTGGTGTTCGACGCCGACCAGCTCGGCATGCGCGAGCTCGGCTGGATCGTCGAACACGCTCTGTTGGTCGACCGGCTGTGGGCGCGGCTGGCAGCGGCCGGCGTCGACGTGCGTGCGCCGGCGCAGGTCGAAGCGCTGGAACAGGATGGCGACGGCGTGACCCTGCGCCTCGACGCGGGCAGCCGGATCGAGGCGCGTCTGGCGATCGCCGCCGACGGCGCGGCGTCGACGCTGCGCACGCTCGCCGGCATTGGCACCCGCGCGCACGACTATGCGCAGGCCGGCGTGGTCGGCTATGTCGACAGCACGGAACCGCATCGCGATACCGCGTGGCAGCGCTTCCTGCCGACCGGTCCGCTGGCGTTGCTGCCGGTCGGACAGGGCCGCAGCTCCATCGTCTGGACACTGCCCGCCGACGAAGCGACGCGCATGCGCGAGCTCGACGACGCGGCGTTCTCGGATGCACTGACGCGCGCGTCCGGCGGCCGGCTCGGCACGCTGACGCCGGTCTCGCCGCGCGCCGCGTTTCCGTTGCGACGGCAACTGGCAGATGCGCAGTTGCAGGGCCGTGTGCTGGTGATCGGCGACGCCGCGCACGTCGTGCATCCGCTGGCCGGGCAGGGCGTGAATCTAGGCCTGCGCGACGTGATCGGGCTGGCCGATAGCGTCGCCGACGCGCGTCGTCGCGGCGCGCGATGGGATGCGCCGCAGCGGCTCGCGCGCTGGGCGCGCGCGCGACGCAGCGAGAGCGCGGTCGCCGCGCACGCCTTCGAATCGATCAACCGCGCGTACTCGAATGAATCGCTTTTGCCTGTGCTGTTGCGCAGCCACGCGCTCGGCATTGCGCAGGCCGTGCCGCCGCTGCGCAACCTGTTGTGGAAGCGGGCGGCGGGACTTTGAGTCCGGCGTTCCGATCACTGGTCGCCGCGCTGCTGGCGTGCGCCGCTGCACCGACGTTCGCGATGACCCAGTGCCCGGTCGAATCGGTCAAGCCGGGCTGGTTCGTCGCGCTTGGTTACGGCGTGCTCGCGCTCGCCGCATGTATCGGACTTGCCGCGCCGGTGTTCACTTGGCGGCACATCCGTGCATTGCGACCGGGCGTGCGCGCGCTGTGGCTGCTGGGCGCCTGCGTGGTGATGCTGGGACTGTGGCTCGCCGGCCTGATGATCTGGCTCGGCGCCTTCGTCCTGCCCTGCTGAGCGCGCGCCGTCAGTGCGCGAGCGCGGGCTTGCCGCGCATGCGCCGGATCAGCGCGATGAGGCCCACCACGATGCCGCCGGCAACGATGCCGACCACCGCGTTGATCACCGTCGGCAGCATCGCGCCGAGCACCATGCCGACTTCCGGCAGCGCGCCGAGGCCGGTCGCCGCGTCGTCGATCCAGGTCTGCACGTCGTGCACGCCGTGGGTCAGGATGCCGCCGCCGACGAGGAACATCGCCGCGGTGCCGACGATCGCCAGCGTCTTCATCAGCCACGGCGCGACGCGCAGGATGCCGCGACCGATCGCCTGCGCCGCGCTGGACGCGCGCTTGCTCAGGTAGAGGCCGGCGTCGTCGAGTTTGACGATGCCCGCGACGAGACCGTAGACGCCGACCGTCATCAACGCCGAAATGCCGACCAGCACGCCGACCTGGGTCGCGAACGCGGCGCCGGCGACGGTGCCGAGGGTGATCGCGATGATCTCGGCCGACAGGATCAGATCGGTGCGCACCGCGCCGCGGATCTTGTCGCGTTCGAACACCACCGGATCGACATCCGTGCCTGCGAGCGCGGCAGTGCGGCCCGGCTTGGCGGCGTCGTCCTCGGCCTTGTGCAGCAGCTTGTGCAGCACCTTCTCGAAGCCTTCGTAGCAGAGGAACAGGCCGCCGGCCATCAGCAGCGGCGTGACCAGCCACGGCAGCCACGCGCTGATCGCGAGCGCGGCCGGCACGAGGATCAACTTGTTGCGCGCCGACCCTTTCGCGACCGCCCAGACCACCGGCAGTTCGCGATCGGCCGTGACGCCTGTGACCTGCTGCGCATTGAGGGCGAGGTCGTCGCCGAGCACGCCGGCGGACTTGCGCGCGGCCACCTTGGTCATCAGGGCCACGTCGTCGAGCACGGTGGCGATATCGTCGAGCAGGGTGAGCAGGCTGGACGCCATGCGGGTCGATCCGGTGGGAGGGCGCGCGCAGTATGCAGCCCGGATGTGGCGGTTGCGTCAGCGCGCGAGCGCCCAGGCGGCGAGGCCGAAGGCCAGCACCGCAACGGTGCAGGCGACCACCGCGAGGACCTGCGCGCGCAGCAGGCGCTGTTCGACGCGCGCCGCGCCCAGCTGCAGCACGTCGATGGTCTTCTGCATGTCCGCGGCGAGCTTCCCGATCGAGTCGGCGTTCTGGCTCGCGGCGTCCTGCAGCTCGGTGATCTGCGCGTCGAGTACGTCGTTGCGGCGCTGCTGCCCCAGATCGACCAGAGGCGGCGGCGTGCGGGTGAAGATCGGCCGCGCCAGCCGGACGATTTCCGGCAGGTACGGGGCGACGACGGTGATCCAGCCTGCTGCCATGGCGCGCTCCGGGGTTCGAATCAGTCGACGCTGGCGTAGACCGTGATCTCTTCGCGGTCGTGATAGAGCTGACGCGCGCGGATCACCAGGTTGTCGTGCTCGCCGGCGTTGTTGGCGAACAGGTCCAGCGCCAGCAGCGTTTCCTGCCAGCGCTTCTTCATCGGCAGCTTGAGGTTGAAGACCGCATTGCGGCACCAGCCTTCGCGGAACCAGGTCGCCATGCGCTCGGCGACCTTGCGCGGCTGCTCGACCATGTCGCAGACCATCCAGTCGACGGCGCCGACGGGCTGGTAGCGGAAGCCGTCGACGCGGTGATGGTCGACCAGGCCGGTGTCCATCAGATCGGCCTGCATCGGTCCGTTGTCGACCGCGACCACGCGCATGTGTTCGCGCGTCAGCACCCAGGTCCAGCCACCGGGCGCAGCGCCCAGATCGACCGCCCGCATGCCGGGCTTGATGCGGGCATTGCGCTCGCGTTCGGTCAGCAGCGCCATGAAGGCTTCTTCGAGCTTCAACGCCGAACGCGAGGGCGCATCGGCGTGCGTGCGCAGGCGCGGAATGCCCATGGCCCACGGCGCGCTGTCGCCCACCACGGACTGCGCGATGTAGGCGTGCGTGCCCGAGACGAAGAACACGTGCAGGCGCGGGAAGCGCGTCTCGTCCTTCTGGCTCAGGAAGCCGCGCTTGCGCAGCGCCGGACGCAGCGCGTTGCCGAAGCTGCGCGCGAGGCCGGCGAGCTGCTTGCCCTCGTCGGATTCGGGATGCTCGACCATCAGTTCGCCATGGCGGCCGCGGCCGGCGAGCACTTCGAAGATCGGCGTGATGCGGTCGGTCGGGTCGAGATCGCGCAGTTCGGCCAGCAGCATCAGCTTCTGGCGCGCGAAGATCAGTTCGCGGAACGGCAGTTCGCTGGTCAGCGACGGACCGTTGTCGGAATGGAACAGCACGTAGCCGTCGCCGCGCTTGGTCTGCGCGTAGCCCGCGACGTGCACGCCGGCCGCGCGCTCGGTGAGCTCGGCGGCGAGATCGGGTTCGAAGCCCGGGCGGCAGTAGCAGAGCAGGCCGCTGATCGCATGCAGGGGCGAGGTCGCGTCGTCGGCCGGTTCGGCCACGGCGTCGGCGTGATCGGTGTCGATGTCGCTCATGTCAGTACTTCGCCCCGTCGGTTTCGCCGTAGGTGCGCAGCACAGCGCGCGCGTCGTCGCGCAGCAGATCGCGCACGACTTCGATGCCGCGCTGGTTCAGCGCGCCGATCCAGTCTTCGGGCAGCGGGCCTTCGTCGAACGGCGTCAGCGCCTCGACGTCCTGCGAGCGTGCGCCGATCAGCAGCCGGTCGATGCCGGCCCAGACGGTCGCGCCGTAGCACATGCAGCAGGGCTGCGACGACGTCGCCAGCGTGACCGGGCCACCGCGCTCATTGAGGCGGGGCGTTTGCAGGCGCTGCTGCGCGAGCATGTAGGCCATGGTTTCGGCGTGCGCGACCGAGCAGGTATGCGGCATCACCCGGTTGACGCCGACGGCGATGATGCGGTCGTCGCCGCCGAACACGGCCGCGCCGAACGGGCCGCCGCTCTGCGCCTCGATGTTCATCCGTGAGAGATCGATCGCGAGCGCGACCTTGGCGTCATCGCCGACGTAGGCGCGCGACACGTCGACGTGTTCGTGCACCCACGCGGGCAGGGTCAGGTGGACCTGGGCATACAGCATTGGACTTTCCGGAAAAGAAGCGGGGGATCAGCGCAGCAGGCTGCCCGGCGCGGGCGCCTCGCAGCGCGAGTTGACGCAGGCGCAGGACTGGATCTCGACGAAGCCGCAGACCCCGGCGATGCCGCGGCGTGCGCAGTCGGCCTGCACCGCCTGCGGATCGACCTGCGCGTTCGCATTGACGCAGGCCGGCTGGTAGCCGCAGCAGCTGCCGACGTTCTTGACCGCGCAATCGCTGTCGACGCGGCAGCTGGTGTCGAGATCCGGCACGCCAGACGGCGCGACGGGCCGATCGATGACCGGCGCACCTGCGGGCGGCGCGGCCTCGGCGACCGGCGGTGCAGGCGCCGCACATGCCGCGAGCACCAGCAACAGCAGGCCGGGCAACAGGCGGAACGACAGGGCGCGCAGGCGGATCATGCCGGGGATGTTACCGCTCCAGCGCGTCCAGCGTGTCGAGCGCCCGCTGGAAGCGGACATGGTCGGGCGCATCCACGTCGGGGTGCTGCGACAGGTACGTCCGCAGCGCCATCCGATATTCGGCGATGAAGGCCGGATTGGTCGGGCTGGCGTCGTACTGGCGCCGTGCGCGCATCACGGCTTGCACGTCCTCGCGGCGCTGCAGGGCGCGGCCGTGTTCGGACGCGTCGGTCAGGATCACCACATTGCGTGCGAAGCCGGGCACGTACTTGACCTCGAATCGCTGGCCCAGCGGCGGAATCTCGATGGCGTTGCGCAGCGGATACAGCGTCGCCGACATGGTGTCGAACCCGAACGTCACGTCGCGTCCGTCTTCGGTGCGCAGCACGCCCTCGTACGTCCAGACGTAGTTCTCGTTGAGCTTGGAGCTGGTCTGGCGCGCGTCGATCAGTACGGCGGTGCCGCGCGTACCGACCGCGTTGAGAAATACGGCATTGATGAACTGCATGCAGAACATCGCGAACATCCACGCGAGGAAGGTGGCGATGCCCCAGCCTGCGTTGCGGCGCCAGATCGTCATACCGATGCCGAACGCCAGGTACACCGGAATCATCCAGAACGGATGCTGGTTCAGCAGATACAGCAGCATCGAGATCAACGTCATCGGCGAGGCGTCCTGTCCGTCGGTGCGGTGCGGCGTTGCGCGAGCGCGCGGAGCGTGGCCTGCGATCCGCAATGCACCCGAGCGACCTGTCGATCAGCCCGCACGGGATGCAGGGTGTTCCAGTGGCCTCAACCGCCGGCCTTGTCCGCCGCCCAGGTATCGCGCAGGGTCACACTGCGGTTGAACACCGGCCTGGCGGCCGTGTGGTCGACGCGGTCGGCGACGAAGTAGCCCAGGCGCTCGAACTGGAACGACTGCTCGGGCGCGGCCGATGCTGCGGCCGGCTCGACGTAGCCGGTCACGCTGCGCTTGGACTCGGGGTTCAGATGGTCGCGGTAGGTCTTGCCGGTCGACTCGTCGTCCGGCTTTTCGACCACGAACAGCCGGTCGTAAAGACGGACTTCGGCCTCGACCGCATGCGCGGCGCTGACCCAGTGGATCGTGCCCTTGATCTTGCGGTTGGCGCCTTCCATGCCCGGACGCGACTCGGGATCGAGCGTGCCGCGCAGTTCGACGATCGCGCCGCTCTCGTCCTTGATCACCTCGTCGCAGCGCACGATGCCGGCGCCGCGCAGGCGTACTTCGCCGCCCGGGACCAGCCGCTTCCAGCCCTTGGGCGGCACTTCGGCGAAGTCGTCGTGCTCGATCCACAGCTGGCGCGAGAACGGCACCTCGCGCACGCCCTGCGCCTCGTCCTTCGGGTGGTTGGGGAAGCTCAGCGTCTCGGCATGACCTTCGGGCAGGTTGGTGAGCACCAGCTTCAGCGGATTGACCACCGCCATGCGGCGCGGCGCGCGGGCGTCGAGATCGTCGCGCAGCGCGCCCTCGAGCACCGAGAAATCGATGACCGAGTTCTGCTTGCTGATGCCGACGCGGTCGACCAGCAGTCGCAGGCTCGCCGGCGTGTAGCCGCGGCGGCGCAGGCCCTGCAGCGTGTACATGCGCGGATCGTCCCAGCCGTCGACCAGGCCTTCGCCGACCAGCTGGGTGAGCTTGCGCTTGCTCATCACCGTGTAGTTGATGTTGAGGCGCGAGAACTCGATCTGGCGCGGCTTCGCGGCCACGACCGGCAGCCCGCGTTCGGTCAGCGACGCCAGCAGGTCCGGATTGCCGGCCAGGTCGACGCGGTCCACCACCCAGTCGTACAGCGGGCGGTGATCCTCGAACTCCAGCGTGCACAGCGAATGGGTGATGCCCTCGATCGAATCGCCCAGCGCGTGGGCGAAGTCGTACATCGGATAGATCGGCCAGGCGTCGCCGGTGTTCTGGTGGGCGACCTGCTTGATCCGGTACAGCGCCGGGTCGCGGAGGTTCATGTTGCCGCTGCCCATGTCGATCTTCGCGCGCAGGGTGCGCGTGCCGTCGGCGAACTCGCCCGCGCGCATGCGCGCGAACAGGTCGAGGTTCTCGTCGACGCTGCGGTCGCGGAACGGCGAGTTGCGGCCCGGCTCGACCAGCGTGCCGCGGTACTTGCGGATCTGCTCCGCGGTGAGATCGCAGACGAAGGCGTCGCCCTGTTCGATCAGCTTCCGGGCGGCGCGGTAATAGACGTCGAAGTAGTCCGAGGCGTGGCGCAGCTCGGCCCACTCGAAGCCCAGCCAGCGCACGTCGTCCTCGATCGCGCGGACGAACTCGAGATCTTCCTTCTCCGGGTTCGTGTCGTCGAAGCGCAGGTTGCAGCGGCCGTCGAACTCGGCGGCGATGCCGAAGTCGAGGCAGATCGCCTTGGCGTGACCGATGTGCAGGTAGCCGTTGGGCTCGGGCGGGAAGCGCGTGCGCACCGTGGGGTGCTTGCCGCTGGCCAGATCCTCGCGGACGATCTGCCGGATGAAGTCCTGGCGTGCCGGGACGGCGGGATCGGTCGGGGGAGCGGCGGATTCGGCGGAAGACATGGAGGCTCGGACGGCGGCTGCGGGAGAGCCGTGCAGTGTAGCGGACGGTCCACATGCGACGCGCCAGCGCCGGGCGTGACGGCGTGGTCGCGATTTCTGTGATGGGCTCCTGCCATAATTCCGTGACGACGGTACGGAAACCGTGGCACGCGAGTTGCGATGGAGCAGGGGACACCAAGGGGGCGGCGCATGCGCGATCCGGCGCATCGGGGCATCGGAGACATCCAGACACGACTGCGTGCGGTCGACGGGCGGGCTTACCGATGGAGGTAACCGCGTCGCGTGCGATGCCCGGCCACGGCTGGGTGCTGACGGCATGCCTGCTGCTCCTGATGGGCCTGTTCGCGGCGCTGGTGTCCGCCACCCAGCTGCGACCGGGCGAGACCCGCCCGATCGAGGTCGGGACGCCCTCCGATGGCGTGGTCGAGCTGCGCTTCGAACTGCCGGCCGAGGCGACGACGCGCTGGGCGCTGTGGTTCCCGCGCGAGCCGGTGAACCGGCTGCAGCTGGTCGCCGCCGATGGCTGGCGCAGCGAGGCGCTCGACTTCTTCAGTGTGGGCGCCGATGAGGGCATCCTGCCGGCCGGCTACGCGTTCCTGCTGCCGCGCAACGCGCAGGGTCCGATAGTGATCGAGGCCGAGATCGATGGCGGTCTGCACGGCAGCCTGCGCCCGGTGCTGGCCCAGGCGACCGACATCCGCCGGGTCGAACGCTCCGGCGTCGCGCTGGCAGGCGCCGTCTATGGCGGTCTGCTGACCCTGGCCGCACTTGCGCTCGCTCTGGCCTATGCCTCGCGTGACCGGCTGTTCATCGGTCTGTTCGGTTTCACCGTCGCGCTGGTGCTGCTGCTGCAGGCGATGAACGGTCATCTGTACGGGCTGCCGGGCGTGCGGTTCTTCGGCCTGTGGCAGCTGCAGGGCCTGTCGGCGCTGACGCTGGTGCACGCGGCCGCCGCGCTGTGGCTGATCGAGGCCTACACGATGCGCGGGCGCCGCTATCGCCATGCGCGCCTGGTGCGCGGCGTCGGTATCGGGCTGATCGCGCTGGCAGCGCTGTTCCTGCTCAATCTGCCGTGGCTGGCGCAGGTCTCCCAGGCGCTGAGCGCCGTCGGCTGGACACTCGCCGGCATCGCCGTCTTCGGCATGCTGGCCGACGCGGCGCGGCGCGGGGTCTCCATGGCCTGGGGGCTGACGGCGGCGACCGCATTGATGGTGCTGACCGGCGTGTGGGTCGCGCTGGCGCGGCACGGTCTGGCACCCGAGGGCCCGCTGCTGCATTACGGCTACCAGGGCGCCGCGGTGGCCTTCGCGCTGCTGCTCGCACTCGCGCTGACCCATCGCATCGGCGACTACCGCGACCAGCGCGACCAGGACCGGCTCGCCCGCCAGGACACCGAGCGCAAGATGCGCCGCGAGGCCGCGCGCGCCGATCTGTCGACCGCCCTGCAGACCCAGCTCAACGGACTCGATCCGGGCGAGATTCCGTGGCAGGGCTTCCGCCTGCTGATGGACCACCTGCTGCCGCTCGTGCCCACCCAGTCCTGCATCGCGGTGTTGCGCGGCTACCAGGGCCGCGACCATCTGCTGGTCGAGCCGTCGGATGCATTGCCGTCGGTCGAACACGAGGTCAACCGGCGCGGGCTGATCCTGCGCCGGCAGGCGACCGCCGGTCTGGCCCTGCAGCAGCCGGTGCGTCCGTCCGCGGGCGGACCGGTCGTGGCCATGGAAGCGCTGATTCCGTTCCAGGTGCGCGCACCGGGCTGGGGCGTGCTGTTGCTGCGCCGCGCCGGTGGTGAAGGCTTCACGACCGACGAGATGTCGGTGATCGGCGAACTCGCGCGTGTGGTGCAACTGCACGTCGACCAGGCTGCGGCCGCGGTCAAGCTGCGCCGTTCGGCGGAGATCGACGCGCTGACCGGCACGATGAACCGCCGCACGATCGATGTCTGGATCGAACGGACCTTCGCCGAGGCCGAACGCAGCGGCCGGCCGGTCTCGGTGCTGTTCATCGATCTCGACCACTTCAAGTCGGTCAACGACCGGTTCGGTCACGCCTGCGGCGACGAATGTCTGCGCGAAGTGTCGACCGCGCTGCGCAGCGTGCTGTCGGAGGCCGACATGTTCGGCCGCTACGGCGGCGAGGAATTCATCGCGGTGCTGCCGGGCCGCGATGGCGCCGAGGCACGCGCGGTCGGCGAGCGCATGCGCACCGCGGTCGAGAACTGCGAAGTGCGGCACGAAGGCCAGCGCGTGCGGCTGACGGTGAGCATCGGGATCGCCACGCGGCAGCGCGGCGAGGACGAGCCGGCCGCGGCGATCGCGCGCGCCGACAAGGCGCTGTACGCGGCCAAGCGCCAGGGCCGCAACTGCGTGCAGGTGGCGCCCGCCGTCTTCAGCTAAGGGCTGCCGCAGCTGAAGACCGCCGCGCGGCGCTGCTACGCTGCGCGTCCCCCACGCGAGGTCCTGCGATGCACGACACCCCGGCCGGTCGCGCCGCCCTCGCGTGGATGCTGACCGGCGCCGCGCTGATCGGCACCAACGGCCTGATGGTGCGTCTAGCCGGCACGCCGCCGACGGTCTCGGCCTTCTACCGGATGCTGTTCGCCGGCGTGCTGCTGGCGCTGTTCGTGCATCTGCGCCGCGACTGGCGTCCGCTGCCGCGGCGCATGTGGTGGCTGGCGCTGCTGCCGGCCACCGCGTTCGCCGCCGACCTGTGGCTGTGGCACCGGAGCATCCTGCTGATCGGCCCGGGCCTGGCGACGCTGCTGGCCAATGCGCAGGTCTTCTTCATGGCGCTGGCCGGCGTGCTGCTGTTCGGCGAGCGCGTCGGCCTGCGTTTCGTGGCCGGCATTGCGTTGGCGTTCTTCGGCCTGTGGCTGATGCTCGGCGCGGACTGGGCGACGCTGCCGGCCGATTACCGCTGGGGTGTGTGGCTCGGGCTTGCGACCGGGCTGTGCTACGCGGTCTACAACGTCGGTCTGCGTCACGTGCAGCGCGCCGGCAACATCGGCGCGTCGAGCGCAGCCGTTTCCGCACCGGTGGCCCAGGTGCTGGCGATGGTATCGCTGCTGTGCGCGGGACTGCTGGGGCTGGCCGGCGTCGCCGAACGCGTGTCGTTCGCGATTCCGACCTGGCAGGCGCTGGGCTGGTTGCTGCTGCTCGCCGCACTCGGCCATTGCCTGAGCTGGATCCTGATCTCGCGCGCGATGCAGCACCTGTCGGTCGCACTCGTCGGCCTGCTGCTGCTCGTGCAGCCGGTCTGCGCGTTCCTGCTCGACATCCTCGTCCTGCAGCGCGAGACCCTGCCGCGGGAATGGCTGGGTCTCGCGTTCACGCTGGCCGGCATCTTTCTCGCGAGCCTGAAGGGCCGCACACGGATCCCGCAGCAGCGGGGCTGACACCTTGGAAGCGGGCGCGGCCGCCCGCATCCAGAACGCACGGCAATCTGCCGCGCCCCCGGAGATATCGCGATGCTCGGAATCGGAGCCTGGAAACAGCGTCTGCCGCGGCCCCAAGATGCGCTGCCCGGTCGCGACACGCCGGTGACGCTGCGCAACGCGCATGCGGTGCACGGCCGCCCGCTGCAGGATGCGTTTGAAGGTCTGGAGCAGGTGCAGTTCGGCATGGGCTGCTTCTGGGGCGCAGAACGCAAGTTCTGGTCGCTGCCGGGTGTGGTCACGACCGCGGTCGGTTACGCCGGCGGGGTGACGCCGAACGCGACGTATCGCGAAGTGTGTTCCGGCCAGACCGGCCACGCCGAAGTGGTCCTCGTCGTCTACGACCCGGCGCAGGTCGCGTTCGAGACGCTGCTGCAGACCTTCTGGGAAAGCCACGATCCGACCCAGGGCATGCGCCAGGGCAACGACACCGGCACCCAGTACCGTTCCGCGATCTACTGCACGACGGCTGCGCAGGCCGCGCTGGCGCATCGCAGCCGCGACGCCTACGCGGCGAAGCTGCAGGCGGCGGGCTATCCGGACATCACCACCGAGATCCTCGATCAGGCGCCGCCGTTCTATTACGCCGAGAATGAGCACCAGCAGTACCTGCACAAGAATCCCGGCGGGTATTGCGGCATCGGCGGTACCGGCGTGGCCTGCCAGGTCGGCGTGCCGCTCTGAGTCGTTGCGGTACTCCGTGCGGCGCCCGGATTGGCGCCGCACGCAGTGCGATCAGTGATCCGCGGGCGCGACTTCCAATACGCGCAGCCGCAGGGTGCGACCGCCGCTGACCGGCCAGTCGATGCGCTGGTCGATCGTCAATCCCAGCAGGGCCGTGCCCACGGGCGCGAGGATCGACACGCGGCCGGCGTCCACGTCCGCTTCGTGCGGATAGACGAGGGTGAGGGTGTGTCGGGCGCCGGTGGCGTCGTCGATGCAGGTCACGCGTGCATGCATGCCGACGGTCGCGTCGGCGGGCGCATCGTCCGGCAGCATGTCAGCGCGATCGAGCTCGCGCTGCAGCGCCTCTGCGCCGGGGTGTTGCCTGTAGTTCGGTGAAGCGAGCAGCGCGTCGAGGCGCGCGAGGTCGTGACGGGTCAAACGGATCGACGGGGCGTCGGAGGGCGGCAGGCCGCTGGTGGAGTGCGATGACATCAGAGTTCCTCGGGTTGGAAGGGCGCTCGAACGACGCCCATGAGAAAGGCGACGCATTGCGCCGCCCGGGGTCCATTGTGCCGTGTCCCGCGTGCGCGGCGCGACTCAGGCCGCAGCGTGCTCGAACAACGCGGGCGGCAGATCGCGCAGCACGCCCGCCAGTTCCAGCAGGAACGCGTGCATGGCCGAGCTGCGGCGCCAGACCAGGGCGATGCGCCGGGTCGGGCGGGTGTCGCTGAAATCAAGCAGGCGCAGATGCGGCGACGGCGCCACCGGCGGCTTGGTCGCCAGCACCGGCAGCAGCGTCACGCCGACATTCGCGGCGACCATCTGCCGCAGCGTTTCCAGGCTGGTGGCGCGGAACTCGGCGTGCTCGCCGGCGCCCGACAGGCGACAGACATCGAGCGCCTGTTCGCGCATACAGTGGCCGTCCTCGAGCAGCAGCAGCTTCTGCGACGACAGCTCCTGCAGGCTCAGGCGTTCGCGTGCGGCCAGCGGGTGCTGGTCGGATACCGCGAGCAGGAACGGTTCCTCGAACAGGAACTCGGCATGCAGCGCGTCCTCGTCGACCGGCAACGCGAGGATCGCCGCATCCAGGCGCCCGTCGCGCAGCCGTGTCAGCAGCACGTCGCTCTTTTCTTCGACCAGCAGCAGTTCCAGCTGCGGAAACCGTGCGCGCAGCGGCGGCACCGCGTGCGGCAGCAGATACGGGCCCAGCGTCGGAAACAGGCCGAGGCGGATCGAACCCGCTTCGGGATCCATGCTGCGCCGGGCCAGCGCCTTCATCTGTTCGACGTCGCCGACGATGCGACGTGCGCGGTCGGCGACCTGCACGCCGATCGGCGTCAGCATGACCTTGCGCGGCGCGCGTTCGACGAGCGCGACGCCGAGTTCTTCTTCGAGCTTGCGGATTTGCGTCGACAGCGTCGGCTGGCTGACGAAACACGCGGCCGCGGCGCGGCCGAAATGCCGCTCGTCGGCGAGCGCGACCAGATAGCGCAGGTCGCGCAGGTTCACGCCGCGCGCTCCGCACACGTCCCGGATCGCACAGGCGATACCGGGACGCGCAGGGCGCGGGCCGCGCGCGGGATCACGCGGCTTCGGCCTCGGCCGTCTCGGCGACCGGCACGCGGATCAGGTGGTCGAACGCGCTGAGCGCAGCGGTCGCGCCCTGGCCCATCGCGATGACGATCTGCTTGTAGGGCACCGTCGTCGCATCGCCAGCGGCGAACACGCCGGGCACCGAGGTCTGTCCACGGTCGTCGACGATGATCTCGCCACGCGGCGACAACGCGACCACACCCTTGAGCCACTCGGTATTGGGCAGCAGGCCGATCTGCACGAACACACCCTCCAGTTCAACACGGTGGCTGTCACCGCCGACGCGGTCGCGGTAGACCAGCGCATTGACCTTCGCGCCGTCGCCGAGCACTTCGGTCGTCTGCGCGCTGGTCACGATGCGCACGTTCGGCAGGCTGCGCACCTTGCGCTGCAGAACTTCGTCGGCGCGCAGCTGCGCGTCGTATTCGATCAGGGTGACGTGGGCGACGATGCCGGCCAGATCGATCGCGGCTTCGACACCGGAATTGCCGCCGCCGATCACCGCCACGCGCTTGCCCTTGAACAGCGGCCCGTCGCAGTGCGGGCAATAGGCCACGCCCTTGTTGCGGTATTGGTCTTCGCCGGGCACGCCCATCTGCCGCCAGCGTGCACCGGTCGAGAGCACCACGGTGCGCGACTTCAGCGACGCGCCGTTCTCGAGCTTGATCTCGACCAGGCCGTCATCGCCGGCCGGCAGCAGCTGCGTGGCGCGCTGCAGGTCCATGACGTCGACGTCGTACTCGCGCACGTGCTGCTCGAGCGCGGTGGCCATCTTCGGCCCTTCGGTCTCCGTGACCGAGATGAAGTTCTCGATCGCCATCGTGTCCAGCACCTGGCCGCCGAACCGCTCCGACGCCACGCCGGTGCGGATGCCCTTGCGCGCGGCGTAGATCGCCGCCGCGGCGCCAGCCGGGCCACCGCCGACGACGAGCACGTCGAACGGCTTCTTCGCCGCGATCTTGGCCGCTTCGCGCTTGGCCGCGCCGGTGTCGAGCTTGGCGACGATCTGCTCCAGCGTCATGCGGCCCTGGTCGAACTTCTGGCCGTTGAGAAACACCGTCGGCACCGACATGATCTCGCGCGCCTCGACTTCCGCCTGGAACAGCGCGCCGTCGATCGCCACGTGGCGGATGCGCGGATTCAGCACGGCGGCGAGGTTCAGCGCCTGCACCACGTCCGGGCAGTTCTGGCACGACAGCGAGTAATAGGTCTCGAACAGGTAGTCGCCATCGAGCGCCGCGACCTGCTCGATCGTGTCTTGGGCCGCCTTCGACGGATGTCCGCCGACCTGCAGCAGCGCCAGCACCAGCGATGTGAACTCGTGCCCCATCGGCAGGCCGGCGAAGCGCACGTAGATGTCCGTGCCCGGCGAGGTCAGTGCGAACGAGGGCGTGCGTGCATCGGTGCCGGCGGTGTCGACGGTGATCTTCGCGCTCGCATCTTTGAGGTCTTCGAGCAGCGACAGCAGCTCGCGCGACTTCGCGCCGTCGTCGACCGAGGCGACGATGTGGATCGGGCGCACCGCGCGCTCCAGATAGGCCTTCAACTGCGCCTTGAGATCGGCTTCCAACATGGCAACGCTCCTGACGACGGGTGGGGGCGTCCGCGACGCACCGGCGAAGCGGGCATCGGAACCGGGGGAGAGGGGTGGACCGCAGCCGGCGGGGGAGGAGACCGGCTGCGGTCCACCCCCATCCGCGCTGGGCGGGATGGGGGTGGAGACGGCGCGATGGACTGCGCCGTCGGGTCGTTCGATCAGATCGAGGCGATCAGATCTTGCCGACGAGGTCGAGCGACGGGGCGATGGTCTTCTCGCCGTCCTTCCACTTGGCCGGGCAGACCTCGTTCGGGTTGGCGGCGACGTACTGGGCAGCCTTGAGCTTGCGCAGGGTCTCGCTGACGTCGCGGGCGATCGCGTTGTCGTGGATCTCGAGGGTCTTGATGACGCCGTCCGGGTTGATCACGAAGGTGCCGCGCAGGGCGAGGCCGGCTTCTTCGATATGCACGCCGAACGCGCGGGTCAGCTGATGGGTCGGATCGCCGACCAGCGGGAACTGCGCCTTGCCGACGGCCGGCGAGGTTTCGTGCCAGACCTTGTGCGAGAAATGCGTGTCGGTGGTGACGATGTAGACCTCAGCGCCCAGCTTCTGGAACTCGGCGTAGTTGTCGGCAGCGTCTTCGACTTCGGTCGGGCAATTGAAGGTGAAGGCGGCCGGCATGAAGATCAGGACCGACCACTTGCCCTTGAGGCTCTCGTTGCTGACTTCGATGAACTCGCCGTTTTGGAACGCGGTGGTCTTGAACGGCTGGACTTCGGTGTTGATGAGGGACATGCAAGCTCCTGGACGGGGGAAGGCGGGCGACTCGAAAATCGCGGCCGGCGGATCCGGCTGCGCATAGAGTAGGCAACGTCTATCGATATGGGAAATCGATTATAGGAATTCAATCGATAGTCTTTGGCTATCGATTTCGGTTCAGGAAAAAACCGTAGGAAACGGTTCCACAGGGGCTTGCAATCGCTGTTGCGCTGCAGCAATATCGGGTCAACAGGCGTCGCGCAGCGGTTTCACGCGTCGCCAGCAGCCCTCCGGGGCTGCGTACCGGATTCCGTGTCCGTACCTCCCTCCCACACGTCCACGGAATTTTTGAAGGCGGCCTCGGCCGCCTTCATTTTGTCTGTTATTCGGCTTCGGTCGGATCCAGACCGATGAACGTCCGGATCGCCGGCAGCACTTCGGGGGCGCGTTCCGGGTCGTAGAACGCCGCAGCGGTGACGAAGTGGTTGCCGCCCGAGATGATCTCCAGCGTCGAGGCCACGCCCTTGCGACGCAGCGCGAAGTCCAGCTTGCGGCTGTTGCCCACGTCGACCGTGCGGTCGCCGTCGCCGTGGATCAGCAGGAACGGCGGTTCGTCGCCATCCACGAAGCGCACGGCCATCGCCTCGGGCCACTGGCTGCGTGGGCCGAAGATCTCCTCGAGCTTGCCGCTGATGACGAAATCGTAGGGACCCGACAGGCCGATCACGCCCGCCAGATCCTTCGGCTTCAGATCGACCGCGGCCAGGTGTCGCGCATCCGTGCCCAGTAGCGCGGCGATCTGCGCGCCGGCCGAATGGCCTGCGATGAACACACGCTTCGGGTCGCCGCCGTATTCGGCCGCGTGATCGACGGTCCAGCGCACCGCGTGCGCGGCATCGCCCATGAAGGCCGGGAAGCCGGCCGCCGGCCAGGTGCGGTAGTCCGCGACCACCGCGACGACGCCGTTCTGCGCCAGGCGGCTGCCGACGAACCGGTACTGCGCGCGCGTGCCGTACTGCCAGGAGCCGCCATAGAAGAACAGCACGACCGGCGTATCGGGCGCGGCGTTCTGAGGGCGATAAATGTCGAGCGCGAGCCCGCGTGCGGTGTCGTAGACCGAGGTGGCATCCGGCTGCGTGCTGTCGCGATTGACGAAGCCGAAGAACGCGCTCTGACAGCCCGAGACCAGCAGGGCGAGCGTGGCGGCGACACAGGCGTGGATTGAACGGCGCATCGGTGATCTCCTCGAGGTGCGACACCATGCCCGGCCGGGGGCCGGCTACGATGTGAAGTCATGATTACGAACCCGAGTCCCGCGCTGGATGCATTGCTGCGCGACGCCGCCATCCGCATCGACGCGACCGACGCGCGCTGGCTGCTGGCCCATGCCGCCGGCCGCTCGCAGACCTGGCTGTTCGCGCATGCCCGCGACCCCGCGCCGGACGGCGTGGCCGCACGCTTCGAATCGCTGGTCGCGCGCCGCGCCGCAGGCGAGCCGGTCGCCTATCTCACCGGCGTGCGCGGCTTCTTCGGGCTGGATCTGGCGGTGACGCCCGCGACGCTGATTCCGCGGCCGGAAACCGAACTGCTGGTCGAACTGGCGCTGGCGCGGCTGCCTGCCGAACACGCGCGCGTCGTGGATCTCGGCACCGGGAGCGGCGCAGTCGCACTGGCGATCGCACGCAAACGATCCGACGCCGCGGTGCTGGCGACCGACGCAAGCAGTGAGGCGCTCGCGGTCGCACGCGCGAATGCGCAGGCGCTGGACGTGCCGAATGTGCGCTTCGCCCACGGCGACTGGTACGCGCCGCTGGACAGCGCGCGTTTCGACGTGATCGCCAGCAATCCGCCCTACATCGAAGACGCGGACCCGCACCTGTCGCAGGGCGATCTGCGCTTCGAACCGGCCTCGGCGCTGTCGTCCGGTGCCGATGGTCTGGACGCGATCCGTGTGCTCGCCGCGGGTGCGCCCGCGCACCTCGCGCCGGGCGGCTGGCTGCTGATCGAACACGGTCTTGCACAGGGCGCGGCGGTACGCGCGCTGTTCGAAAATGCGGGCCTCGTCGAGGTCGCGACCGAGCGCGATCTGGAGGCGCGGGATCGCGTGACGCTGGGCCGTGCGCCCGGGCTCCAAAGGGCCGGCTGATAGACTGGCGGCCGGTTTTTTCCGGATCCACGCGCATGCGCCAGCTCTATCCCGCCATCGAACCCTTCGACACCGGCACGCTCGCCGTCGACGACCGCCACACGCTCTATTACGAGCAGTGCGGCAATCCGAAGGGCAAGCCGGTGGTGCTGCTGCACGGCGGTCCGGGCGGCGGCTGCAGCCCGAAGATGCGCAGCTTCCACGATCCGGCCAAGTACCGGATCGTGCTGTTCGACCAGCGCGGCGCAGGGCGCTCGACGCCACATGCCGATCTCGTCGACAACAGCACCTGGGATCTGGTCGCCGACATCGAGAAGCTGCGCACGCATTTGGGTATCGACCGCTGGCAGGTGTTCGGCGGTTCCTGGGGTTCGACGCTGGCGCTGGCCTATGCGCAGACCCATCCGCGCCAGGTCACCGAACTGATCCTGCGCGGCATCTTCATGCTGCGCCGCTGGGAGCTGGAGTGGTTCTACCAGGAAGGCGCGTCGCGCCTGTTCCCGGAAGCCTGGCAGCAGTACATCGCCGCGATTCCGGAAGACGAACGCGGCGATCTGATCGCGGCATTCCACAAGCGCCTGACCAGCGACGACGAGGCCACGCGTCTGGCAGCCGCGCGTGCGTGGAGCGTGTGGGAAGGCGCGACCAGCTTCCTGCACATCGACGCCGATTTCGCCGACAGCCATGCCGACGCGCAGTTCGCGCTCGCGTTCGCGCGCATCGAGAACCACTACTTCACCAACGCGGGTTTCTTCGAGGTCGACGACCAGCTGCTGCGCGATGCCTATCGCATCGTCGACATTCCCGGCGTCATCGTCCATGGCCGTTACGACGTGGTCTGCCCGGTGCAGAACGCGTTCGACCTGCACCAGGTGTGGCCGAAGGCCGAACTCGTTGTCACGCCGACCTCGGGCCACTCCGCGTTCGAGGCCGAGAACGTCGACGCGCTGGTCCGCGCGACCGACCGTTTCGCCTGACGCGCGCGCCGCGGTCGATCCGCGGCGACGTCATACCAACCTATCGATGCGCGACGGCAGGTCCGTCGCGCAAGGAAATTCCGATGTCTGAAGAAGAACGCGTCGTCAAGGACAGCAACGGCGCCCGTCTCGCCGACGGTGATGCGGTCACGGTGATCAAGGATCTCAAGGTCAAGGGCACCAGCGTCACGCTCAAGCGCGGCACGCTGGCCAAGCACATCCGTCTGACCGACGACCCCGACCTGATCGAGTGCAATGTCGAGAAGGTGAAGGGCCTGGTGCTGCGGACGGAGTTCGTCAAGAAGGCTTGATACAAGGTCCCACGGACGAACCCGGCTCAATCCGCGGGCGAGCCGTCCGGATTGAAGTCCACCATCCACAGGCCGGCCCAGAGCTTGAGATCGAGCTCGTAGCCTTCCGCATGTTTGCGCATCAGCCACGCCGGCGCGGTCGCGCGCGGCACGGTGTGGACGATGATCGCTTCGTCATCCACGCCGCCGCCGTCGCCGACCCGCGTCAGCTCGCGCGCACGCACGAAGGCGACGCGTTCGTTGCTCATGCCGGCGGTGGTCGGGCCGGTCAGCAGCACGTCGACGCGGCCGGCGGACCAGCCGGTTTCCTCGATCAGCTCACGCCGCGCGGCGTCTTCCAGCGAATCGGTGGAACCGCCATCGCCGACCAGACCGGCCGGCATCTCGATCGTGCGGGCGCCCAGCGGCACGCGGTACTGCTCGACGAACAGCACTTCGTCGTCGGGCGTCACCGCGATCACCAGCACCGCCATGCCGTTGCCGCCGTGCGTGCGTTCGCAGGCTTCCCATTTGCCGTGGCGGACCAGCCGCAGCCAGTCGCCCTGATAGAGGACTTCGGTGTGTTCGCGCATCGATGGATTCGTCATGCGCCGATGCTAACGCGCGGCCGTGACGATCGACAGCGCGCTTAGGCTATCGCGGGCGGCGCGTAATCCAGGCCGGCGACGCTGTGCAACCGACGCCGCGTCAGCGGTCCGAAGCGCAGGGCTTCGCACAGTGCGTGCAGCGCTGCGGCATCGCCGGTGCGACGTGCGAATCCGGTCGTGCCTTCGCCCAGCGGCGCATCGCAGGCGATCGTCGTCAGCTGGCGGTACAGGCGCGCCGCGTCGGCGTGCTGCCGCAGTTTCGGCCCGACCTGTCCGGCGCCGCGGAAGCGCAGGAACTGGATCTCGTCGCTGCGTTCCAGCAGCGCGTCGAGCGTACGGAAGTGATGCAGCAGACTCGCCGCGGTCTTGCTGCCGATGCCGGGCACGCCGGGAATGTTGTCGACCGCGTCGCCGCACAGCGCGAGATAGTCGGCGATCTGGTGCGCTTCCACGCCGTGGCGATCGCGTACGCCGGCCGCGGTCCAGCGCACGCCGCGCGCGTAGTCCCATTGTTCGTCCGCGCCTTCGAGCAGCTGCGACAGGTCCTTGTCGGCCGAGACGATGACACCGTGATGCGCCCGCGCCCGACCGGCGACCAGCGCGCTGCCGATCAGATCGTCGGCCTCGTATTCGGTGTCGGCCAGCACCACGAATCCGAGCGCGCGGCACAGCGCCTTGCACTGCGCGAACTGGCGCCGCAGTTCGTCGGGCGCCGGCGGGCGGTTGGCCTTGTAGGCCGGGTAGAGGCGGTTGCGGAAGCAGCTGTCGAGCGCTTCGTCGAACGCGATCGCGATGTACTGCGGATTCGCCCGCTCCACCAGCTCGGCGAGAAAGCGCGCGAAGCCGTGCACCGCATTGGTCGGCCAGCCCTCTGCATCGCGGAACTCGTCGGGCATCGAATGCCAGGCGCGGAACACGTAGAGGCTGGCGTCGACCAGATACAGCGGGGCGGTGGGCGGCGCTGGTGTCGCCTGCAGCGCCTGCGGCGGCAGGGTCACGGGGCGTGCCAGTCGGTCAGCAGCGTGGCCGGGTCCGGACGCTCGCGTTCGGGCGCTTCGATGCGCGGCGTGCCGATGTGGATGAAGCCGGCGACGCGCTCGTTCGCGCCGAGACCGAGCAGCGCCCGCACGTCGGGATCGTAGGCCGGCCAGCCCGACAGCCACGAACCACCGAAGCCCAGCGCCTGCGCGGCCTGCAGCAGGGCGAAGCAGACGCTGCCGGCGGTCAGCAGGCGCTCGACCTCCGGGATCTTGGTGTCCTCGGGATCGAGCACCGCGACCACGACGATCACCAGCGGCGCATGCGAGAACCGCCGGCGATCCTTGTCGAGGGCGCCGTCGCCGATATCGGGATCGCGCTCGAGCGAGCGCGCTGCGAGCCGTTCGCCGAGCGCATCGCGATCGGCGCCTGCGATACGCAGGAAGCGGAACGGCACGCGCTTGCCGTGATCGGGCACGCGCGAGGCCGAACGCAGCATGCGTAACAGGGTGGCGTCGTCCGGGCCGGGGGCGTCGAGCTGCTTGGCGGGGACGGATCGGCGTGCGTCGAGCGCCGCGAGCGCCTCGTGTTCAGTATTTGCGGAGATGGTCACAGACCTGCCGTGGGGGTTCGGGAATCTTATGCGAGGGGCATTACGCCCCTTCCCCCGATTCTCCTCCAAATGACGCATCACCACGACATCGGCGCCGGTTCCGGCTCGCGCGCGGGTCCCGCCCGCGACGCTGCGCGCGTCCTCGAGACGCTGCGCCACGACGCCGTGACTGCGTTGGGCGGTGTGCTGTCCGGGTTCTGGAGTGCGATCGAAGAGCAGGTGCGCCTGGCCGCGCTCGCGCGCCACGACTACATGGTGGCGCAGGAAGAGCGCATGGCCGTGCTGGAGCTCAACCAGCGCGCGCTGGAACTGGCCACGCGCTTCCGCAAGGCGATCGAAACCGAATTCGACCAGTGGCTGGCCGACCGCCCGGCGCCGCCGGTGGCCGACGGGCTGTCACTGATGTCTGAGGGTGAGCTCGAAGTGCATCTGGCTGCGCAGCAGATCGTCGAGCTGATGGACCACCAGTTCCTGCACCCGCTGGCCGCGTTGAACGATCGTCTGGACGCATTGGCCGCGCGCCTCGGTATCGAGGGTGTGCACGCCAATCCATTGCGACCGGAAGTGCCGGTCCTCGCCTTCATGCGTCTGTTCAAGGCCGACGAGCTGCCGGCTGGCCTGCGCGCGATGGTGTTCAACCAGTTCGACAAGCGCCTGCCCGGCATCCTCGCCGAGGTCTATGCCCGGGCCAACGCATCGCTCGATGCCGCGGGCATCGGGCCGGGCGCCGTGTCGCAGCAGCCGCAACCGCAGGCAAGGCCGGTCGTGCATGCAGCGGCCCCCGCGCGCTCCAGGCGCCACGATGCCGCCGGCGAAAGCTGGGTGCCCGACGGCGGCGTGGTCGCGCACGCGGAGCCCGAAAGTCACGTGACGACCGGCGGTACCGACGCGCCCGCATACGGGCCGCTGTCGGCCGGTCTGATGGATGTGCTGGCCGCGCATGGCCATGCACCTGCCGGTGCGGCTGCGCCACGTGGTTACCGGGATCTGGTCCGCGAGCAATTGCACCAGTGGCGCGAGCGTCGTGCGCACGACATGGCGCCCGACGCGGGCGCTGATGGCGCGGGCGGTCCTGTGCTGGGCATGTCGCAGCTGCTGAGCGTCGCGCGGATGCTGCAGGGCGACGATCCCGCGCCGTTCGCACGCGCGCTGGTCGGCGACGACCGCCGCCGCCTCGGCGATGTGATCCGCGACGAACTGCTGCGCGGCCTGCGCGAGCTGGGCGTGGACACCGAGCAGACGCCGCTCAGCCGCGAGGACGAGGACGCGATCGATCTGGTCGGCATCCTGTTCCAGGCGCTGTTCGATGCCAACGATCTGCTCCAGCAGGCCCGCGACATCTACGGCCGGCTGGTGATGCCTTATCTCAAGGTCGCACTCACCGATGACTCGATGTTCAACCAGCGCGCGCATCCCGCCCGCCGGCTGCTCGATGCGGTGACCGAAGCCTGCGACGGCAACGTCGGCGACACGCCGCAGGATCGGGATCTGCTCGACCAGGCCGGCCGCGTGGTCGACCGCGTCGTCGACGAATACGAGAGCGACCAGGCGGTGTTCGAGCTCGCCGCCGGCGAACTGCGCGAGCGGCTCGATCAGCAGCGGCGGCGCGCGGATGTCGCCGAGCGCCGCGCGGCCGAAGCCATCCATGGTCGCGAACGCCTGCAGCAGGCGCGCCGCAGCGTCGACGACATGGTCGCCTCGCGCCTGTCCGAGCGCCGCCTCACGGCCGCCGTCGCGTTCTTTCTCGATCGCCACTGGCGCCACCATCTCACCCAGACCTGGCTGCGCGACGGGCCGGACTCGGCGCGGCATCTGGCCGCGATCGGCATCGGCGACGCCATGGTCCAGGTCGACTTCGACGCCGCGCACGCACTCGGCACCGCGGTCGCCGACGAGCTGCTGGCGCTGCAGGTGCCGCTGGCCGAGTGCTATTCCAGTTGCGGCCTCGATGCGAACGCCGCGCGCGATGCGGTGGCGCGGATCATCGCCGCGCTGGCGCTGCCCGACACGCCGCGCAGCGTGCACGCGCCGCAGTCGTCCGAGGTCGAGGACGAGGCGCCCGATCCGGCCGTGCGCCTCGCAGGCGGGCACGATGCGTTGGATTTCGACCCGACGATCGCCGCACGCATGCGCCAGCTGCGCGTCGGCCAGTGGCTGCGTCTGGTCGACGACAACGGCCGCGAATCGGCGGCGCGTGTCGCGTGGATCAGTCCGCTGACCCAGCGCCTGCTGATCGTGAATCGCCGCGGCATCCGCCGCATGGTCGTGTCGCCCGAGGAGCTGGCCGCGCTGGTCGGCGCGGGCCGTGCCGTCGTGCGCGCGGTCGATGCGCCGTTCGACGAGGCGATGAAGCAGCTGTGGCAACAGCTCAACGCGGCGAACGATCCTGCCGGCGACGCTGCGACCGCCTGATCTGTGTGCGCTACCGTTAAGACGCGCTGACGGACCTTGCGTTATTGTCCGGCGATCTTATGGGGGACGGAGTGGGCGCGATGCCCGTGTCGACGCAAGGACCGGGCGATGCCCTGCGGACGGAAACGCCCGCGCAACTGATGGAAGGAATCCGTCGCGAGGCCACCGCGCGGCTGCTGCCGCTGCTGGGCGAAACCCTGCGCAGCGAACGTGCGCGTCTCCAGCGCGCCTGCGATGACGCGACCCAGGACAGCCCGGCGCGCGACGCCGATGCCGAGGACCTGACCAGCCTGACCGTGCTCGCCGCCGAACTGATCCAGCACGAGCACCGCTGGCAGAGGGCACTTGGCGAAGTGTTCGCCGCGTGGCCCGAACCACCCGCGTCGCACGCGCGCAGTGCGTTCTCGTTGTTGTCGGACGACGAACTGCAGGCGCAGCTGATCGGGCAGCCGGTTGCCGAGGCACTCGACCGGCGTTTCGAGAGCGTGCGCGACATCATCGATCGCCGGCTGCACACGCTGGCCGGTCGCCTGCAGTATCGCGGGCGGCCGTCGAATCCGTTGGCCGCGCGTTTCCTCGTCGAGAGTTTCCTGCGCGCCTTCGAGGCCGGCGATTGCGGCCGTCGTCTGCGCGCGTCGCTGCTGCGGCGACACGAAGCGCTGCTCGATGCCGAACTGGGCGGGGTCTACGCCTGGTGCAATACGCGTCTGGCCGAAGCGGGCTGCGCCCTGGCCGGCGACAGCGACCATGCGTCGCTGATCGCGGGACTCGGCGGCTCGACGGACACCTTGCCGGCCAACAAGACCCGGATCTGGGAGCAGGGCAACGCCGTCGCGCAGGCGGGTGCGGGGGCATCGCCCGCCGCACGTGCCGATGCGCCGCGCGGCAATCTGCTGCGCCGGCATGCGCGGCGCCAGCGCGACGCGCGGCGCGCGGAGCTCGACGCCGCCGAACGCAGCTTCCGGCGTGACGAATTCCTGTCCACGCTCGCGCTGCTGCAGTCCGAACGCAGCCTGCCGCCCGGCGACACGCACGCGATCCGCCTGCGCGAGGGCCTGTATGCGGTGGCCGGCGGCCTGGGCATCGATCGCCACACGGTCGCCTTCGACGGCGAGCAGGACGAAGCGCTGATCCTGATCGGCGCGCTGTTCGACCTGATCGCCGCGCGCCATCAGCTGACCCCCGCCGCCCGCGAGCGTCTCGCGCTGCTGTCGGTGGCCTGGCTGCATCTCGCGCTCGAGGATGCGCACCTGTTCGAGCCGTCGTCGCCGCCGGCGATGCAGCTGCTGTCGGCGCTGGTCGAGTTGTGGGACGGCGTCGATCCCGACGACCCGCAGTCGGTCGAGCAGCAGGCACTGGCCGACCGCGTCGCCGATGCAGTGCTCGACGGCGCCCAGGGCGATAGCCGGATATTCCCCGCGCAGCTGGCGCAGATCGACGGCGCGCTCGCCGCGAACCGTCGGCGCGCGGAGGCGGTGGAGCGTCGCACCTGGCAGGCCCTGCGCGGTCGCGAGCGGCTCGATGCCGCCCGCCGCCAGGCGCGGATCGAACTCGCGCGCCGGCTCGACGGCCGTCCGCTGCTGCCCTCGGTCGCCGGTTTCCTGGATGTCGAATGGCGCCAGGCGCTGGCGCAGTCCTGGCTGCGCGATGGCGACGATTCGGACCGCTATCGCGAAGTGCTGTCGCTCGGCGATGCGCTGGTCGAATCCGATGGACTGGCGGCGAACGATGGCGGCAGTGCGGTCGCCGATCGCCTGCTCGGCATCCTGCCCGCGCTGCGCGACTGCTGCGCGCAATGCGGCAACGATGCGAACGCCACCGAGGCGCGGCTGGCCGGCCTCGTGGCCGAGCACGCCAGCCCGACGCCGCGGCAGGTGCACCTGCCGACACCGCCGAGCGATGACGACACCCCGCTGTTGCCGGACGACGCCGATCCGCAGGCCGGTCTCGCCGACACCACGTTCGCCGAGGGACAGCGCTTCGTGCAGCCCGACGGCGCGGGCGCGGGGCGGACCTTGCGAATCGCGTGGCGCAGTTCGCTCAGCGGCGCCTGCCTGCTGGTCAATGCGACCGGCGCGCGCGAATTCCTGCTGATGCCGGCCGAACTGCACGCGATGATCGAGGCCGGCCAGTTGCAGGCGCGCCCGGGTGGCGGCGCCGTGTCGCAGGCGTTGGCAACGCTCGCGGCGCAGGCCAGCGCGGCCTGATCGTCCGCCGCCGGCGCGCGGCATGCCGCGACCGGCGACATGGCCTAGGATGACGTCGACTCCAGGGCGAGGACGATGTCGATGGCGGTGACGATCGGCGTGGCGCGTGAAACCGCGGTGGGCGAACGGCGCGTGGCGCTGACGCCGGAGACCTGCAAGAAACTCGTGGCGGCCGGCGCGCAGGTGCGCGTCGAGCGTGGACTCGGCAGCGCCGCCCATTTTTCCGATGCCGCATATGCCGATGCCGGCGCGACCCTGGTCGACGATGCACGGGCCGCGCTGTCGGGTGCTGGGGTCGCGCTGTGCGTGCGACCGCCGGAGATCGACCGCCTGCACCTGCTCGACGCCGGCACCGCGCTGGTCGGTGTGTTGCAGCCCGACGCCGATGCCGCACGCGGCGACGCGATCGTGTCGCGCGGGCTGGTCGCGTTTCCACTCGAACGCCTGCCGCGCACGACGCGCGCGCAGTCGATGGACGTGCTCAGTTCGCAGGCCGGCATGGCCGGCTACAAGGCGGTGCTCATCGGCGCGCAGCTGGCGCCGAGGTTCTTTCCGATGCTGACCACCGCCGCCGGCACGATCCGGCCATCGAAGGTCCTGGTGGTCGGCGCGGGTGTCGCGGGTCTGCAGGCGGTCGCGACCGCGAAGCGCCTCGGCGCGCAGGTCGAGGGCTTCGACGTGCGACCGGAAACGCGCGAGCAGATCGAATCGCTGGGCGGACGCTTTCTCGATCTCGGCGTCAGCGCCGCAGGCGAGGGCGGGTACGCGCGCGCGCTGACCGACTCGGAGCGCGCCGAACAGCAGCGCCGTCTCGGTGATCACCTCAAGAGCATCGACGTCGTCGTCTGCACCGCGGCGGTGCCGGGACGGCCGGCGCCGAAGATCGTCACCGCGGCGATGGTCGCCGGCATGCGGCCAGGCAGCGTGATCGTCGATCTGGCGGCCGAAAGCGGCGGCAACTGCGAGGCGACGCGGCCGGGCGAGACGGTGGACGTCGGCGGCGTCATCGTCGCCGGGCCACTGGATCTCGCCTCGCTGGGGGCCACGCACGCGAGCGAGATGTTCGCGCGCAACGTGTTCAATTTCGTCCAGCTGTTGCTGGTCGACGGCGCGCTGGCGCCGGACTGGAGCGACGAGCTGCTGGCGAAGACGGTGTGGCCGGCGCGCGCTGCAGTGGAAGACGCTGCGGCCTGAAGGCGCCGTCGTCCCGACGCATGACGTCGGGACGCGAAAGGTTTTGCTGCGCGCCGCCACTCGTGCGGAGGACATCGCGCTGCGCCGGGGCCGCGGAATTCGCGGCCTTTTTCGATCAGGGGCCTCGCGAGCCGCGACGCGGCGGGGCGGGGTTCTCCGCGGCCCAGCGCCGGCGCTGTTCGGGCGTCATCTGCTTCCAGCGTTCGCGCAGGGCGTCGCGCTCGGCATCGGGCAGCGTGCGCAACTTGCTGTAGAGCGCGCGGGCTTCTTCGCGCTGGTCGGGCGGCAGGTGCTTCCAGCTGTGCATGCCGTGACGCGCCTCGGCGCGCTCGGCCGGCGTCATCGACTGCCAGCGCCGCGCGTGTTCGAGCATGCGCTCGCGCTCCTGCGCATCGGCGCTGTTCCAGCGTTCGCGCACCGGCCCGATCAGCTGTTCGCGCTGTGCAGGCGTGAGCTGGTCCCACGCCGGTGGCGACGCGGACTGGGCGAGTGCGGCATTGCCGCACAGCAGCAGCCACGGCAGCGCGGCGGCGAGGAGAGCGGTTCGGGTCAGGGGCAGGGACATGGTCATTCCGCGGCGAGCAGGGTGGACTCGTTGGCGGCGAGCCAGCGATAGAAATCGGGGGATTCGTCGTAGCCGGCCAACGCTTCGTCGACGCCTTCGTCGATGTGCGCGGCCGATTCGGCCGCCGCGAGCACGGGCGTCGCCGTCGGCGCATCTGTGGCCGGCATCAGCATGCGCGCGCCGATGGCCAGCGCGCACACCGCAGCGAATCCGGTCGCCAGCGGGATGCCCCAGCCGCGACGCGCAGGCGCGCTCACCTGTGAGGCGGCATGCCGCGCGCGATGCAGGCGCGTGGTGGTCGCAGGCGTGATCGTGTCCTGCGCCTGGGCGTAGAGCGCGCGCAGTGCGGCGTCGTCCTGCGGGTCGTGCGACCGGTTCATCGGAATTCCTCCAGGTGCGTCTGCAGCGCCTCGCGGGCGCGGAACAGATGGGTCTTCACCGAGCCCTCGCCGCATCCCATGATGCGGGCGGTGGTCTCGACATCGAATTCTTCGAGCACGCGCAGCGAGAACGCTTCGCGCTGGCGCCGCGGCAATTGCCGCAGGGCCTCGGCCAACCGGCCCCAGGCCTCGCGTCCGTCGTGGTGGCGGGCGGGGTCGGGGCCGGCGTCGGCCCAGTCGATCTCCTCGCCATCCGGCGCGCGCGCATCGCTGAGCCAGCTCAGCCGGAACGTGCGCCGGCGCTGCACGTCGATGATCCGGCTGCGCAGCACGGTCCAGAACAGCGGCGTCCATTCCGACGGCGGACGCTCGCGATAGCCCAGCATCTTGATCATCGCGTCCTGCACCGCGTCCAGCGCGTCGTCGCGGTGGCGCAGGCCGAGTTCGGCGAAGCGGAACGCGCGGCGTTCGACGCTGGCGAGAAACCCTTCCAGCGTCGTCGGCAATGCGGGAGTGGCGGCGTCGGCCGCGACGGTGGATTCGGTCACGTCGCCAAGCCTACCGTGCGCGATGTGCGCATGCGGGTCGGGAAAGTGGCTGCCATCCATCGTCGGGTCGTCGCCAGTGGCGGGGTCTGCACAGGTCAACGCGTGTCCGGCGCGGCGGTTGACGTGGCCGGCGCCGGCCGGCTGGCGCGCCGTTCAACGGCGGTTATGATGCGGACGACGGGCCCGGGGAATCGCAATGATCGATGGTGTCGTGGCGCTGTACATCTTCATGCTGGCGGCGATCGCCGGCCACGTGATCATCTCGCGGGTGCCGGTGATCCTGCACACCCCGCTGATGTCGGGTTCGAACTTCATCCACGGCATCGTGCTGATCGGCGCGATGCTGGTGCTCGGCCATGCCGACACGACGCTGGAGAAGGCGATCGGCTTCATCGCCGTGCTGATGGGGGCGGGCAACGCCGCCGGCGGTTATGTGGTGACCGAGCGGATGCTGGAGATGTTCAAGCCGTCGGGTCGTCCGGGGACGCCGGAGTGAGGGCCGCCATTGCGATGGCATCGCGCGCAGGACGCGGCGCATGAGCGGCCTGCAATGGCTCGTCGCCGGCAGTTATTTCGTCGCCGCCACGCTGTTCCTGCTCGGCCTGCAGCGCATGGCCTCGCCGCGGACCGCGCGCTCGGGCATCCAGTGGGCGGGCGTCGGCATGGTGCTGGCGACGGTGGCGACGTTCTTCGTGCCGGGGCTCGCGAACATCGGCCTGATTCTGGTCGCGATCGCGCTGGGCACCGGGCTCGCGTGGGTGTCGGGCAAGAAGGTCGCGATCACCGACATGCCGCAGATGGTCGCGCTCTACAACGGCCTGGGCGGCGGGTCGGCGGCGGCGATCGGCGCGGTCGAACTGCTGCGCTGGTCGGGTTCGGGCGCCGCGCCGCCGCGGCTGTCGCTGGTGCTCGCGGTGCTGGGCGCGCTGATCGGCGCGATCGCGCTGTCGGGCTCGGTCATCGCCTGGGCCAAGCTCGACGGGCGCATGGACAAGCGCTACGTGTTCCCGGGCCAGCAGCTCTTCAATCTGGCGGTGTTCGTGGCTGCAATGATTGCCGGCGGCCTGATCGTGCACGCGCTGGGCGTGCCCGCGATCGTGGTGTTCTTCGTGCTGGCGCTCGCGCTGGGCGTGCTGATGACGCTGCCGATCGGCGGCGCCGACATGCCGGTGGTGATCTCGCTCTACAACGCGCTGACCGGTCTGGCGGTCGCGTTCGAGGGCTACGTGCTGGGTAACGAGGCGCTGATCATCGCCGGCACCATGGTCGGCGCGGCCGGCATGCTGCTGACGCGGTTGATGGCCAAGGCGATGAACCGCTCGATCGCCAGCGTGCTGTTCTCGAGCTTCAGCGCCGGCGGCACCGCGGCGGCGATCGAGGGCAGCCAGAAGCCGATCGAGGCCGCCGATGTCGCTGCGCTGATGGCGTATGCGGCGCGCGTGGTGATCGTGCCCGGGTACGGCATGGCCGTGGCCCAGGCGCAGCACAAGATCTGGGAGCTGAGCCAGCGGCTGATCGAGCGCGGGGTCAAGGTCCGCTTCGCGATCCATCCGGTCGCCGGACGCATGCCCGGGCACATGAACGTGCTGCTGGCCGAGGCCGGCGTGCCCTACGACCTGATCGTCGACATGGACGACGTCAATCCGGAATTTCCGAACACCGACGTGGTGCTGGTGATCGGTGCCAACGACGTGGTCAATCCGGTGGCGAAGACCGACCCGCAGAGCCCGATCTACGGCATGCCGATCCTCGACGTGGTGCTGGCGAAGAACGTCGTGGTGATCAAGCGCGGCAAGGGTACGGGTTTTGCCGGCATCGAGAACGCGCTGTTCTACGCGGACAACACCCGCATGCTCTACGGCGACGGGGCCGAAGCGGCTGGTGCGCTGGTCGCCGAACTCAAGGCACTCGACGGCGGCCACTGAGCCGCCGCGCGGGTCAGCGTGACGCCACCGCCGCGATCACGATCGCGGCACCGAGCCAGGCCAGATCGACCGTGGAATTGGCCAGCGTCGCCAGCGTGTAGGCGTGGTGCGGGCCGAGCTTGAGCAGTGACTCCCACGGCAGCATGCCCATCGGCCGGGCGAGCTGCGACGCGACGATGCCGAAGTTCGCGACCACGATCGCCAGCGCCGTCGCCGCAGTCCCGGCCAGTGCCCGGACCAGGCCGGGGCGGGCACGGGCGAGGCGCAGCAGCCAGGCCGCATCGAACGCGGCGATGATGGCCATCCAACTCGTCTGCGCGCCACGCGCGTCGGCAAGCAAAATCCACGCGGCAGCGATGCCGAAGCTGCCGAGCAACAACAGGGCGGTCGCCATCGGCCAGCGCCGGGCGCCCGCGGGGTGGTGCCTTGTCGGCATGGAAGGCTGCATCGCGGAAACGGCCGGCCAGCATACCGGCGCGCGGCGATACAATGACAGACCTTGTCGTGGCCGCCCCTGGCCACCATCTGATGGTCCTATGTACTCCCGCAGCAGCGAACCCGTCCGTTTCGAGCGCGATTGCGCCGCCGTCCTCGTGCCGGCCGGCGAACACGTGACCCTGCCCGCGGGCAGCGCCGGCTACATCACCCAGGCGCTAGGCGGCAGCTACACGCTGTTCGTGGAGGGCAACCTGTTCCGGATATCCGGCCGCGATGCCGATGCGATCGGCAAGGAGCCGCCGGTCCCGCTGGAACTGCCGGACGGCGCCGACGATGCAGCCGTGGAGCGCATGGTGTGGAACCAGCTGCGGACCTGTTTCGATCCTGAAATCCCGATCAACGTCGTCGATCTCGGATTGATCTACGAAGCCGACGTACAGCCGACCGACGATGGCCAGCGCCGCCTCGAGGTCAAGATGACGCTGACCGCGCCCGGCTGTGGCATGGGCGACATCCTGGTCGACGACGTGCGCAGCAAGCTGGAACTGATTCCCACGGTCATCGAGGCCGACGTGGAACTCGTGTTCGACCCGCCGTGGAACCGATCGATGATGTCGGAAGCCGCGCGCCTCGAAACCGGCATGCTCTGATCCGCTCGACGGACCGTTGGTCGCGTCAGCCGTCTTGAGCACGGTGCCCCGCGTCACTGCCCCGGCCGCCTGAGGCCGTTTCTGGACAACCGAGGTCAGACCCTGCGAGCCGCTGCGTTCGCGGGTGCGCCGGCGCATCTGCTGTCGTCCGGTGTCAACACAGACGTGCGAACGGCAGGCAGGCCATTCCGACCGCCAGCGTCCCGGTCCATTCAGCGTGCGTTCGGTCCCGGAATCGTGACCCACATCGTCGATATGTGACGGGCTACGCCATTTTTCATGGAAATTTAACGGTCTTCTGCGTTGCGAACCGGCCGCGCTGTCGCGTAGCGTCAGTTTGCGGTCAGTTTTGTCACGTCCGCATTCGTTGCGGAGTCGGCGTTGCCCGGAGTTCAGGCGGCGACGACGGCTCCCGATCTGCCGCCCCAGCGCGGCTCACCCACAGGTTTGGGGGTTATCGGATGTCGAATCACCCGCATCACGCGCCGCGCCGTCGTCTGCTCGTCGCTGCCACGTCCCTCGCGCTCGCGGCCCTGGCGCCGCTGTCGCTCAACGCCACGGACCGGCTCAACCTCGGCGGCCTGCAGTCGTCCGATACCCACGACCGCTTCATCGTCAAATACCGCGACGGCTCCGCGCTCCAAGCCGACCCGGCCGCGATCGACACCGCGCTGCGCGCCTCCGCCAGCCGGATCGCCGTCAGCGGCGGCGGCAAGCAACTGCGTCTCGAACACGTCCGGCGCATGGCGCTGGGCGCCGATGTGGTGCGCACCAGCCGCAAGCTCGACCGCGCGGACGCCGAATCGCTGATGCGCCAGATCGCCGCCGATCCGAACGTCGAATTCGTCGAAGTCGACAAGCTCAACCAGGTGTTCTGGACGCCGAACGATCCGCGCTTCAGCAGCCAGTACGGCTTCGGCACCGGCGCAGGCGGCATCCGCGCGACGACCGCCTGGGACACCACCAAGGGCGCGGGCGCGGTCGTCGCCGTGCTCGATACCGGCATCACCAACCACAGCGATCTCAACGCGAACATCCTGCCCGGCTACGACTTCATCATCGACGCCGCGGTGTCGGGCGACGGCGGCGGGCGCGACGCGGATCCCAGCGATCCCGGCGATTTCTACAACGGTCGCGCGTCGAGCTGGCACGGCACGCATGTGGCCGGCACGGTCGCGGCGGTCACCAACAACGGCGTCGGCGTCGCGGGCACCGCGCCCGAGTCGAAGGTCGTGCCGGTGCGCGTGCTCGGCCGCGGCGGCGGTTACGACTCCGACATCGCCGATGCGGTGATCTGGGCGTCGGGCGGCACCGTCAGCGGTGTGCCCGCGAACGCGAATCCGGCCGAGGTCATCAACCTCAGCCTCGGCGGCGCCGGCACCTGCGGCAGCGCGATGCAGAGCGCGATCAACGGCGCGGTCAACCGCGGCACCACGCTCGTCATCGCCGCGGGCAACAGCAACGCCAATGTCTCGGGCTTCTCGCCGGCCAACTGCAGCAACGTCATCTCGGTGGCGTCGAACACCAGCACCGGCGCGCGTTCGAGCTTCTCCAACTACGGCAGCGGCATCACGATCTCGGCGCCGGGTTCGGGCATCGTCTCCACGCTCAACAGCGGGCAGACCACGCCGGGCAGCGAGAGCTACGCGACCTACGACGGCACCTCGATGGCGGCGCCGCACGTCGCCGGCGTCGTCGCGCTGATCCAGTCGGTCTCCAATCCCGCCAAGACACCGGCGCAGATCAAGACCCTGCTGACCAGCACCGCGCGGGCGTTCCCGTCGACGCCGTCCCAGCCGATCGGCGCGGGCATCGTCGATGCCGCAGCGGCCGTCGCAGCGGCGACCGGCGGCACCGTGCCGAATCCCGATCCGGGTACCGGCGGCCTGCAGAACGGCGTGCCGGTCACCGGCGTGTCTGGTGCGGCCAACAGCGCGCAGACGTGGACGTTCACCGTGCCGTCGGGCGCCCGCAACCTGGTCATCGCGATCTCGGGCGGCAGCGGCGACGCCGACCTGTACGTGCGCCGGGGCAGTGCGCCCACGACGTCGACCTACGACTGCCGTCCGTACCGCACCGGCAATGCCGAGAGCTGCGCGTTCGCGACGCCCCAGGCGGGCACGTATCACGTGCTGGTCCGCGGCTACACATCGTTCTCCGGAGTCACGCTGCGCGCCAGCCACAACTGAGGCGGGTTCGGGGAGTTCCGGGGGAGGAAGGGCAGGCAGCGGACATCGTGATCGTGATGTCCGCCGCCGGCGGAGCATGCCGCACGCGGTGTGCTCCGTTTTTATCTGTCACCACTGAGGGGTAGAGAACAGGATGAAGACTCTTATCGCATGCATCACCGCCGGCACGCTGTCGGTCGGTGCTGCCGCGGCGGCGACGCGCGACGCGCGACCGGCCGCGTTCGACAACCGGCTGCCGGCCGAACAGACGGTCGAACTCAAGCGCATGCCGGCGGTCGACGCCGCGCGCCTGCGCGCCGAGGATGCGCGCCAGGATCGCGCCATGGGCCAGCGCCCGATCCGCTTCGCGACACCGCACGCCGTCGACCTGACACCGAACAACGCCGGTGACTGGGACGAGATCGCCGGCGGGAATCTGGTCTGGCGCCTGCGCGTGGAATCGAAGGACGCGCTGTCGCTGAATTTCGGCTTCTCCGAGTTCCATCTGCCCGAAGGCGCGCGCCTGCTGGTCTATCCCGAAGGCCTGTCCAAGAACGCCGATCCCGAAGCGATCCAGACCTTCACCTCCGCGCACAACAAGGCCAGCGGCAGTCTGTGGACGCCGATCGTGCCGGGCGACAACGCGATCATCGAAGTGGTGGTGCCGAAGGCGCGCATGGGTGAGCTCAAGCTGCGCCTGACCAGCATCAACCACGACTACGTCGGCTTCGGCCGCCTCGCCCGCGAGGGCGCGCTGGCCCAGACCAAGGGCGTGTCCGGCAGCTGCAACGTCGACACGGTGTGCCCGGACGGCGACGACTTCCGCGACGAGATCCCGTCGGTCGGTGCGTACTCGCGCTTCGGTACGTTCTACTGCAGCGGCTCGCTGGTCAACAACACGTCCAACGACCAGAAGATGTACTTCCTGACCGCGAACCACTGCGGCATGGGCACCGCGGATGCGGCGGCCAGCATCGTCGTCTACTGGAACTACCAGAACTCCACCTGCCGCACGCCCGGCAGCGCCGAGAGCGGCGCCAACGGCGACGGCAGCCTCGCGCAGAACCAGACCGGCGCCGTGGTCCGCGCGACCAATGCCGCGTCCGACTTCACCCTGCTCGAATTCGACGACGCCGCCGATCCGGCCTTCAACCTGAGCTGGTCGGGCTGGGATCGTCGCGATCTCGCACCGGCAGGCGCGACCGGCATCCATCACCCGCGCGTCGCCGAAAAGCGCATCACGCACTCCGACAACCCGCTGCGCGTGGAAGGCTATCTGGGCGCCAGCGGCAATACCCACCTGTGGGTGCAGTGGAACCAGCGCGGCACCACCGAAGGCGGTTCGTCGGGTTCGCCGATCTACAGCCCCGAAGGTCGCGTGATCGGCCAGCTGCACGGCGGCTACGCCTCGTGCACCACGACCGGCGCGGACCACGTCGACTGGTACGGCCGTCTGTTCACATCGTGGACCGGCGGCGGCACCGCGGCGACGCGTCTGAGCGACTGGCTCGATGCGGCGGGCACGGGCGAGGAGTTCGTCGACACGATCGGCGCCGATGGCGGCGGCACCCCGGGCGTGCCGGTGGCCGGCTTCGACTTCACCGTCGACAACGACACGCTGACCGTGACCTTCACCGACACCTCGAGCGACGACGGCGAGATCGTCAGCCGCGCCTGGGCGTTCGGCGACGGCACCACCTCGACTGACACCAACCCGGTCAAGACCTACGACGCAGCCGGCGTGTACTCGGTCGCGTTGACGGTCACCGACGACGAGGGCAACACCCGCACCCGCACCCAGCAGGTGGAAGTGGGCGACCTCACCCCGGATGCGACCGAACTGACCAACCGCACGCCCGTGTCGGGCCTGTCGGGCGCGGCCGGTGCCGAGCTGCTCTACAGCATCACCGTGCCGGAGGGCGTCAGCGGTCCGCTGTCGATCACGACCTCGGGCGGCAGCGGCAACGTCACGCTGTACGTCAGCCAGGATGAAGAGCCGCAGGCCGATGCCTACGACTTCATCTCGCAGCGTCCGGGCAACAACGAAGTGGTGCGCATCGCCAACGTCGAAGCCGGCACGTACTACGTGAAGGTGGTCGGCGTGACCGCGTTCGCCAACGTCAGCGTGCAGGCGCGTCACAACCCGCCGAGCGAGGGCGGCGACGGCGGGCTGCGCAACGGCGTGCCGGTGACCGGTCTGAGCGGCGCGGCGGGCAGCCAGCAGTTCTGGACGATCCAGGTGCCGGCCGGCACCAGCAGCCTGCGCGTCGCACTGAGCGGCGGCACGGGCGATGCGGATCTCTACGTGCGCGCCGGCTCGCAGCCGACCACGACGGCGTATGACTGCCGCTCCTGGGTGGTCGGTAACAACGAGACCTGCACCATCAGCAACCCGCCGGCGGGCACGTACCACGTGCTCGTCAACGCCTACGCGACCTTCAGCGGGGCATCGCTGGTCGCGACCTGGTAATCGTCCGGACGTTCACCCCGGGCACGCCCGGGGTGGCGGCATCATCTTGGGGTCGCACGCAGACGCGTGCCCCCGCGGAGACCGCCATGCACCGTCCTCATCCCCACTTCGCGCGGCGCTTCGGCGCCGCGTTCTTCGTTCCGGCCCTGCTGCTGTCGGGATGCGCGATGGGCGGCGATCCGCCCGCCACCCCCTCCAGCGAGGTCAGCGCCATGCAGCAGCGTTTCATCGTCCGCTACACGCCGGGCAGTGCGCCCGAACGCGATCCGGCGCTGGTCGCCGACCGCATCGCCGAAAGCGCCCGCGGCGCGGGTCTGGTCGACGCGAAGGGGATGCCGGGCAAGGTGACCTGGCTGCGCCGGCTCGCGGTCGGCGCCGATGTCGTCTCGATCGATCCCGAGCTCGATGCGGCGCAGACGCAGCGGCTGCTCGAGGCGCTCAATGCCGAGGCCGATGTCGAGTACGCCGAACCCGACGGTCGCATGACCATCGGTCCGGGGCCGGAGATGCGGATGCGCGGACCCGCGGTCGATTGAGCCGTCAGCCCAGCGGTTCGAAGCGGTTGGCTTCGACGTTCTTGCGGACCTTGAGCGGGTCCCAGATGCGGCCGTTCATCGCCACGTAGACGCCCGGCGGCTTGGACTGCACGGCGCCGACGGCGGTGCCGATGTTGAACTCCGCATCCGAGCCGCGGAACCGCGCCGGGCTCAGCGCGCCGGTCAGGATGATGGTCTTGTCGCTGATCGAAGACAGCACCTTAGCGGTCTCGACCATCGAGTCGGTGCCGTGGGTCAGCAGCACGTGCTTCGCCGGCTGCGCAGCGATGGTCGCGCGGATCAGTTCGCGGTCGTCGTCGGTGATGTGCAGCGAATCCTTGCGGATGATCGGAATCACCCGGAACCGGAACGCGACGCCGAGTTCCTCGAGCATGCGTCCGATCTGCGGATCGCCGACCTGGAAATCCGACTTGTCGTCGAAGTAGATCTTGTCGATCGTGCCACCGGTGGTGACGATCAGCAGTTCGTCCATTGTGATGCGGTCCTGCAGGGCAGCGAATCGGGCCGCCCATGATACCGGCGCGGGCGACATCCGCCGCCAGCGCGTTCAGCCCTGGGGCGGACGCCCCTTCGAAAAACGCGCGCGCATGCCGGGCAGGCTGGCCGAGAACACCACGGCCAGCGACAGCGCGATGCCGGCCCACGGCCACAGGCCCAGCTCGGGATGCGACCAGGCGTACATCACGCCGTGCGAGAACCAGAACAGTGCGGCGATGCCCGACCACAGCGGCGCGCTCGGCCGGCGCAGCAGCACACCGGCGAGCAGCACCAGCGGCGGCAGCACGAACACCAGCAGGGCCGCGCCGAAATGCGCGTCGTTGCGATACCAGGCGGCATACAGCACGGCGATCAGCACCAGCGACGTCGCCAGCACGCGCGTGGCGGGCGGCCGCATTCCGCTCATGCGCCGAGCTTCGCGGCGAGCGTGGCGATGCGGCGTCCGAGCGCGCGCGCGAGCACGGCCTCGTCTTCGCTCGGCTGCGGATCGTCCTGCTGTCCGGCGACGTGGCTGGCGCCGTACGGCGTACCGCCGCCGCGCGTGGTGGTCAGTGCCGGCTCGGTATACGGAATGCCCGCGATCACGCAGCCATGGTGCAGCAGTGGCACCAGCATCGTCAGCAGCGTCGCTTCCTGGCCGCCATGCTGGGTGGCGGTCGAGGTGAACACCCCGGCCGGTTTGCCGACCAGCGTGCCGCTGGCCCATTCGGCGCCCAGTCCATCGAGAAAATGCTTCAGCGGCGCGGCCATGTTGCCGAAGCGCGTCGGGCTGCCGAGCAGCAGGCCGGCGCATTCGGCGAGATCCGCGCGGTCCACGTACGGCGCGCCGTCCTCGGGCACCGGCGGCGCCGCCTGCTGCGTGACCGCCGCCACCGGCGGCACCGTGCGCAGCCGCGCCTGCATGCCGTCGACCTCGCCGATCCCGCGTGCGATCTGCCGGGCGAGGCGGGCGACCGAACCGTTGCGGCTGTAGTAGAGGACGAGGATGTCGGGCATGGGGACGCCTGTTTGCGGGAAAGGAACGTGCAGGATCTGAAGCGTTTCGCGTGTGCAGCGGCAGACGCTCGCAAGCGTCGCGCACTCTGCATTCTCGCGCAGTGGGCGATGCGTGGGGAGTCGATCGCGCCCGGCACGCCCCTGGATACCGTCATTGCGGCGAATGCCGGAATCCAGCGCCTACCAGTCGGGCGCCCGCACTGTGCATAGAGCGAGCGCTGGACGACCCGTCATGCAGGTTGTGGAAACCCGGCTTCCGTCAGATGACGGCTGCGGTATGACGGAAAGACCGCGTCGGCACCAAGCCTTCATGCATCTCCACCCAGACCGCTTTGCTACGCTTCGCCGATGGAGCCACTCGCCACTTTCAACCGCTGGACCGACCGGATGGCGGACCGCGCACGCGCGCTGAGCTTTTCCCGCTTTCTGTGGCGTCGCTTCATCGACGACCGTCTGTTCGAAGCCGCGGGCGCGCTCGCCTTCACCACCGTGTTCGCGCTGGTGCCGCTGTCGATGGTGGTGTTCGGCGTGCTGTCGGTGTTCCCGGCGTTCGGCCAGTGGCGCGACCAGCTCAGCGACTACATCTTCTCCAACTTCGTGCCCGACTCGGCGCGCGCGGTGGAACAGGTGCTGCTGCAGCTGTCGACCAATACCGGCCAGCTGACGACGATCGGCGTGATCGCACTGGTGATCTCGGTGCTGGTCACGCTGCTCAGCGTGGAGACCACATTCAACCGCATCTGGCGGGTGAAGTCGGCGCGGCCCACGTTCGGGCGCTTCCTCGTCTACTGGACCGTGCTCACCCTGGGTGCGCTGGTGGCGACGGCGAGTCTGGCGGTGTCGGCGCGCTTCTTCGCGCTGGAAATCTTCAGCACCGATTCGGGCCGTCTGCTGCGCGGGCTGATGCTGTGGGCGGCGCCGATGTTGATCGAACTCGCCGCGTTCACGACGATCTTCCGCGTGGTGCCGCACCGCACCGTGCAGTGGCGACACGCGCTGGCCGGCGCGACGCTGGCGGTGATGCTGTCGGAAGTCGTGAAATGGGCGATCGGCCTGTACCTCGGCAGCTTCGATGCCTACGAGAAGATCTACGGGCAGATCGCGTTCCTGCCGATCTTCCTGCTGTGGGTGTATCTGAGCTGGGTGGCGATCCTGCTCGGCGCGTCGTTCGCCTCGTCGATTTCAGCGTTCCGCTACCAGCCCGCGCACATGCGCCTGCCGCGCGGTTTCGAACTCTACGGCCTGTTGCGCATGCTGGGCCGGTTCTCGGCCGCGCGCGTGCAGGGCCGCGGGCTGCACAGCGACGAGATCCAGGCGCTGGAGCCGATGCTCACCGACACACTGGTGCAGCAGATGCTCGCGCAGCTGGAGGAAATCGCGCTGCTGCGTCGCGCCGAATCCGGTGAATGGATCCTCGCGCGCGATCTCGACGGCCTGACCGTCGGCGAACTCTACGAAGCCTGCGACCTGCGCATCCCCGTCGCGGAAGCCCATCTGCCGTGCCGTGACGATGCGCTCGGCGTCTCTGCTTCGGCCGCCCTCGACGAACTGCGCATTCCGCTGCGCGACCTGCTCAAGCGGCGGGTCGGCAGCCTCTACGACTCCCCGGAGATTTCCGCATGAACCGCCTCGCCTCCTGCATCGCACTCGTCCTGTTGCTCGCCGCCTGCAAGCCCGACAGCCAGGCGCCGGCCGATGGCACCACGCCGCCTGCCGCAACGCCGGCACGCGCGCAGGCCGATGCAGCGCCTCGGCCCGAAGCGAAGACACATCCCGCGCTGAAGGTCGAGACGATCGACGGCGGCAGCTTCGATCTCGCCGCGCATCGTGGCCAGTGGGTGGTCGTGAACTTCTGGGCGACCTGGTGCGCGCCGTGCCTGAAGGAGATGCCGGAACTCTCGGCGCTCGACGCGATGCGCGAGCACGTGCAGGTGATCGGCCTCGCCTACGAGGAGATCGAAGCCGACGACATGCGCGCGTTCTTGCAGAAGCACCCGGTGGTCTATCCGATCGCGATCATCGACACCTTCGACCCGCCGGCCGATTTCGACACGCCGCCCGGCCTGCCGATGACGTATCTGATCGGGCCCGAGGGCCAAGTGGTGGAGAAGATCCTCGGCCCGGTCACGGCCGAGCGGCTGGAAACATTGATCGCCGGCGCGGGCGGGCCTGCGGTCGAAGCCTGAGGCGCGCTCAGTCTTCGAACGGCGCGAGCGGCGGCAGCACGTCGTAGCGCTCCGGACGCGGCGTGCGCTTGAGCTTGGGGAAGCGCAGTGACGGCGCATCGACGTGGCTGTCCGGCAGCCGGTCGAGCAGGTCGCGCAGCAGCGTCAGCCGGCCGCGGCGCTGGTCGTTGAAATCGACGAGCGTCCACGGCGCGTGCGGGGTATGGGTGGCACGCAGCATGGTGTCGCGGGCCCGCGTGTAATCGTCGTAACGCGTGCGCGCGGCGACATCGACCGGCGACAGCTTCCAGCGCTTGAGCGGGTCGTGCAGGCGCTCGGCGAAGCGCGCTTCCTGCTGCGCCTGGTCGCAGCCGAGCCAGTACTTGAACAGCAGGATGCCGTCGTCGACCAGTTGCTGTTCGAACGCGGGCGCCTGGGCCAAAAACGTGTCGACCTGCGACGGCGTCGCATAGCCCATCACCGATTCGACGCCGGCGCGGTTGTACCAGCTGCGGTCGAACAGGGCGATCTCGCCGGCCGACGGCAGATGCGTCACGTAGCGCTGGAAATACCACTGGCCGGCTTCGCGATCGCTGGGTTTGGGCAACGCGACGACGCGGCACTGGCGCGGATTGAGATGCTCGGAGATCGACTCGATCGCGCCGCCCTTGCCGGCGGTGTCGCGGCCTTCGAACAGCACCAGCAGGCGGCGGCCGCTGTGCTGCAGCCAGCGTGCGACCGCGGCGAGTTCGATCTGCATCGGTTCCAGAGCGGCCTCGTAGGCCTTGCGCTTGAGCGGTTTCATCGCGGGCTCCTGTGCGGTGGAACGCTAGTCGCGTGACTTGCGCGGTGGCGCCTGCGCCATCGTCCGCGCGACTTCGAGCAGCGCGCCCTGCTGGCGCGTGTTGAGCGTGCGATACGCGGCGAGCAGTTCATGCTCGCCCTTGGTGCGCGCCGGGTCGAGCGTGGCAGCGAGCGTCGCCAGCAATGCGCCGGCGGGGACGCCGAACGCGCGGGCCAGTGCATCGAGCTGCGCGCTGCCGGGGGTCTTTTCGCCGCGCATCCAGGCCGACACCGTCGCCGCACCGACGCGCGGAATCGCGGCGGCGATCTCCGCGGCGGTCAGGCCGCGGGCCTTGGCGAGCAGGCGCAGCGTGTGGTCGAGGGCCATCAGGCTTCTTTCAGGCGCGGACGGATCGTCGCGAGATTGCAGGGCTTGGTGCGCGCGTCGAGCTGGTGGCGGACGATCTTCTCCCACGCCGTGCGACAGGCCGAGGTCGAGCCGGGCAGGGCGAACACGAAGGTCGCATTGGCGAGGCCGGCGAAGGCGCGCGACTGCAGCGAGGACGTGCCGATCTCCTCGACCGAGACCGCGCGGAACAGTTCGCCGAAGCCCGGCATTTCCTTGTCCAGCAACGGCAACAGCGCTTCTGGCGTGGAATCGCGTCCGGTGAAGCCGGTGCCGCCGGTGACGAGGATGCCGTCGACGACGGGATCGGCGATCCACTTCGACACCAGCGCACGCATCGCGTAGCGGTCGTCGGGCAACAGGGCGCGTTCGGCGATCCCGTGGCCCGCGCCGGTCAGGGACGCGACGAGGTAGTCGCCCGAACTGTCGGTGTCGAGGGTGCGGCTGTCGGAGACCGTCAGCACGCAGATCTGTAAGGGAATGAAATCGGTCTGGCTGCTCATCCGGCGAGGGTACTCCACCCGTGTCGACGGCTGCATCGGGATGCGCGGTCGCGGGCGTGGATCCACATGGCTCACTTCAGGCCGCGTTGCGACTCACTGCGCGGTCATGCGCGCGAGTTCGTCGGCCTGGTGTTCCTGCGACAGCCGCGCGATCAGGCCATCGAGATGGCCTTCGAGCACGTTCGGCAGGTCGTACAGGGTGAGACCTTCGATGCGATGGTCGGTGATCCGGCCCTGCGGATAGTTGTAAGTGCGGATGCGCTGGCTGCGGTCGCCGCTGCCGACCTGCAGCTTGCGCACCTCGGCCGTCGCCGCGGCGCGGCGTTCGGCTTCGGCGTCGGCCAGCATCGCGCGCAGGCGCTTCATCGCCTTGTCGCGGTTCGCGTGCTGGCTGCGCTCGGTCTGCGATTCGACGACGACGCCGGTCGGCACGTGGGTGATGCGGATCGCCGAGTCGGTCTTGTTGACGTGCTGGCCACCAGCGCCGGACGAGCGGAAGGTGTCGACCTTGAGGTCGGCTGGGTTGAGTTCGATCGGCTCGCCCGCGTCTTCGATCGGAATGATCGCCACGGTCGCGGCCGAGGTGTGGATGCGGCCCTGCGATTCGGTCTCGGGCACGCGCTGCACGCGATGCGTGCCGGACTCGAACTTGAGCCGTGCATAGGCGCCGCTGCCGTCGACCGCGGCGATCACTTCGCGGAAGCCGCCGTGTTCGCCGGTGCTCGCCGATTCCACTTCGACGCGCCAGCCCTGCCGCTCGGCGTAGCGCTGGTACATGCGGAACAGGTCGCCGGCGAAGATCGCGGCCTCGTCACCGCCGGTGCCGGCGCGGATCTCGAGATAGAAACCGCCGTCGTCGCGCGCATCGCGCGGCACCAGCAGGGCCAGCAGATCGGCCTCCAATGTTTCCAGACGCGCATCGGCGGCAGCGATCTCCTCCTCTGCCATCTCGCGCATTTCGGCATCGTCGAGCAGCGCGCGCGCGGCCTCGCGGTCGTCCAGCGCGCGGCGCTCGTCGGCCAGCGCGTTCGACACCGGTTCGAGCTGGGCGAACTCGCGCGACAGCGCGCGGAACCGCGACTGGTCCGCGACGGTCGAGGGGTCGGACAGTAGGCGTTCGAGTTCTTCGCGGCGTTCGGCCAGCGCTTCGAGCTTACGGCGCAGGGTCGGCAGCATCGGGTGTCCGGGGCTCGGAGTCGGGCGGCAGCAGCGCATCGAGGCTGTCGGCCAGGGTGTCGTCGCCGCGCAGCGCGGCGTCGCGCAGCGCGGTGGTCGGCAGATGCAGCAGCCGGTTGGTCAGCGTGTGCGCCAGCAGTTCCAGCACCGCATCGGGCGACTGCCCGGCGGCGAGTTGCTGGCGCGCGCGGGCGAGCGCTTCTCCGCGCACAGCTTCGCCGTGCGCGCGCAGGCGCTTGACCGGCGCCAGACGGCCGCGCGCGGCGTTCGACTCGCCGAAGCGGGTGACCTGCAGATCGATGATCGCGTCGGCATCGGCGGCGGCCTCGCGGCGGCCGCGACGGTTGTCGTCGAGCGTGCGTTCGAGATCGTCGACGGTGTAGAGGAACACGTCGCGCAGTTTGGCCACGTCGGGCGCGATGTCGCGCGGCACCGCAAGATCCATCAGCAGCATCGGCCGGTGCTTGCGCGCGGTGAGCGCAGCGGCGACCTGCGCGCGGCCGATGATCGGCGTGCGGCTGGCGGTGGCCGACAGCACGATGTCGGCGAGGAACAGATGCCGGTCCAGTTCGTCGAGCGGCAGGGCGATGCCGCCGTGGCGCGCGGCCAGCTCCTGCGCGTGCGCGTAGGTGCGGTTGGCGATCAGCAAGCGCTTGACGTTGGCCTGCGCGAGATGGCGCGCGGCCAGTTCGATGGTCTCGCCGGCGCCGATCAGCAGCACCGCCGAGTCGGCCGGTCGCGCGAACGATTCCTGCGCCAGCCGCACCGCGAGCGAGGCCACCGACACTGGGCTGTTGCCGATGCGCGTCTCGCTGCGCGCGCGCTTGGCGGTGACGAAGGCATGCTGGAACACGCGGTCCAGTTCGCTACCGAGCGTGCCGGCCGCGCGCGCGCTGGCCCAGGCCTGCTTCACCTGGCCGAGGATCTGCGGCTCGCCGAGCACCAGCGAATCGAGCCCGGTCGCGACGCGGAACAGATGGCGCACCGCGTCGGCGTCGCGATGCCGGTACAGATAGGCCTGCAGCGAACCGCCGGCCAGCGCCGCGTCGTCGCCCGGATGCGTCGCCAGCCAGTGGGCCAGCGCGCTGCCGTCGTCGTCGCACACGGCGTAGAGCTCGGTGCGGTTGCAGGTCGACAGCAGCGCCACCTCGCGCACGGGCGGCAACGCGCGCAGCTGCGCCAGCGCCGCGTCGAGCGCGTCGCCGGCGAACGCCACCCGTTCGCGCAGGGCGACCGGCGCGGTCTGGTGGTTGATGCCGAGTGCGTAAAGGCTCATGGGCGGGCGTGCCTGTCGGAGACGCGATTCCGTTCAGGCGCTTGCGATAAGCTGCGGACGAAGGCGCCCATTTTACGGCCCGGTTGCCCCAGATGCCCGTTTTCTCTCCGCCCCGGACCGCGCGGCTGCGCGCCGCCCTGCTGGTGCCCCTGCTCGGACTGGCCTGCGCGGCCCATGCCCAACGCGGCGATCTCGACCGCACCGACACCCTGCACCAGGATCTGCTGGGCGCGACGCTCGCCGGCGAGTTCGCGGTGCAGGCCGGTCGTCTCGACGAGGCCGCCAACTGGTATCTCGACGCCGCCCGCCAGTCCGATGGCGATCCCGGACTGGCCGAGCGCGCCACCCGCATCGCCCTGCTGGCCGGCGACGACCGCCGCGCCGCGCAGGCGCTGGACCTGTGGCGCCGCCATGCGCCCGATTCGCTGCCGATGCGCGCCGCCGAGGCCACGTTGTCGCTGCGCGCGGGTCGCGACCGCGTCGCCCGCCGTCAGCTCGAAGCCCTGCTGCGCAGCGGCGATCCGGCCGGCTGGCGCCATGCCTTCACCGTGCTCGGTGGCGGCGCCCGCGACCAGGCCCAGGCCGCGCGTCTGCTCGGCCAGCTCGTCGACAGCGGTGCGATTCCCGATACGCTGCAGGCCTGGATGGCGTTCGGCGGCCTCGCCCAGCGGCTGGACCGCACCGATCTGACCGAACGCATCCTCGAGAACATCGTCGCGCGTTTCCCCGGCGAGCCCCGTGTCGCGCTGCTGCGCGCGAGCCAATTGCGCGAATCCGGTCGCCCCGACGAGGCGCGCCAGGCGCTCGCCGCGCTCGGCGATGCCGCCTTGACCGGCCCGGATCTGCGCATGGGCATCGCCGGCGAGTATGAAGCGCTGGGCGATCTGGCCGATGCCGAGCGCACCCTCGCGATGGGGCCGCAGGACGGCCGTACCTACGTGCTGCGTGCGTCGTTGATGGCGCGCGCCGAGAACAAGGTCGCGCTCGCCGCGCTCTATGAAGAGGTCAAGGCCGTTGCGCTGACGCCGAACCCGGCGCAGCGTCTGCTGCTCGGCCAGATGGCCGAATATCTGGAGCAGTACGACGAGGCGCTGGACTGGTACCAGACCGTGCCCGGTGGCCCGGAGCGCGCGCAGGCCCGTCTGCGTGGCGCACGCGTGCTGCACGAGCTCGGTCGCCGGGACGATGCCTGGGCACGGCTGCGCGAGCTGCAGTCCGATGGCACGTCCGACGAGGACATGCGCCGCAACGCCTACCTGCTCGAAGCGGAACTCCGGCAACAGGGCGACGACCCGGCCGAACTCGACGTCTACAACCGCGGCCTGGCCGCGATGCCGGACGATCCGGCGGTGCTCTATTCGCGGGCGCTGATGTGGGAGCGCCGCGACGACATCCCGCGTGCGGAAGCCGACCTGCGCCGCGTGCTGGTGGCCGATCCCGAGAACGTCGCCGCGCTCAACGCGCTGGGCTACACCCTGGCCGATCGCACCACGCGATACACCGAAGCACTGGAACTGATCGACCGCGCGCGCGTGGCCGAGCCCGACAACGCCGCGATCATCGACAGCTACGGCTGGGTGCTCTATCGCCTGGGCCGCAACGAGGACGCCCTCGTCGAGCTGCGTCGCGCGTTCTCGATGATGAAAGACGCCGAAGTCGCCGCGCATATCGGCGAGGTGCTGTGGGTGCTCGGTCGCCACGACGAAGCGCGCAAGTATTTCGACGAAGCCCGCGCGATCGATCCGGAGAACCGCTCGCTCCTCCGCGCGCTGGAGAAGACCGGCGCATGAACATCCGGATCGCATGTGCCGCGTTGATGGCGTTCGGATTGGCCGCTTGTACCAGCGTGCCGGTACGGCCGCCGCTGCAGACCGTCGATCTCGCGCCCGCCGCGCTCGCCGATGCGCAGGCGCGGCTCGCTGCGCGCGAAGCCGCGGTGCGTGCGCTGCCGCAGCTCGCGTTCAACGGTCGCGTCGCGATGTCCAACGGGCGCGACGGCGGCAGTGGTCGCATCGAATGGCTGCAGACCGGCGGCGATTACCGGGTGACCCTGAGCGCGCCGGTCACCCGGCAGAGCTGGCAACTGCAGGGCGGTCCGCAGGGGGCGCGCATCGACGGCCTCGACGGCGGTCCGCGCGAGGGTGCCGATGTCGCTCTGCTGCTGCGCGAGGCCACCGGCTTCGAAATTCCCGTCGCCGCGATGGCGGCCTGGGCCGCAGGCGCGCGCGCCGATGTCACGGTGTCCGGCCCCGCCGAGGTCGCGTTCGACGCCGGCGGCCGGCTGGCGCGCGTGCAGCAGGACGGCTGGACGATCGATTACCTCGAATGGCAGCCCGACCCGGCTGCGGGCGCTGCGCCGGCCCTGCCGACCCGCATCAACGCCCAGCGCGGCGATGCGCGGGTCCGCCTGATCGTCGACAGCTGGACGCCCGCCGACCCCACGGCTCCGCGCGCGACACCATGAGCGATGCGGATCCCGCCGGCGGCTGGTCGATCTGGCCGGCGCCGGCCAAGCTGAACCTGTTCCTGCGGATCACCGGCCGTCGCGAAGACGGCTACCACGCGTTGCAGACCGTGTTCCGGATGCTCGACTGGGGCGATACGATCCGCCTGCGGCCGCGCGCCGATGGCCGGATCCGCCGGATCGGCGACTCCGTGCCGGGCCTCGCCGAGGCCGACGATCTCGTCATCCGGGCCGCTCAGCTGCTGCAAAAAGAAGCGAACGTGTCTTCAGGTGTCGACATCGTCGTCGAAAAACGGATTCCGTCGGGCGCGGGTCTCGGCGGTGGATCGTCCGACGCGGCCACCGTCCTGCGGGCGCTCGATCGCCTCTGGCAGCTCGATCTCGGCGAAGGCTGCCTCGCCGCTCTGGGCCTCACGCTGGGCGCCGACGTGCCGGTCTTCGTCCGCGGCCGCAATGCCTGGGCCGAAGGGGTCGGGGAGTCGCTGCTGCCGATCGACCTGCCTTCGGCCTGGTACGTCCTCGCCGATCCCGGCGTGCACGTGAATACCGCGGGTCTGTTCCATACCCCTGAATTGACGCGAAATGCTGCACCCGCGACAATGGCGGACTTCGTTTCAGGTGCATCGCTCGGCAATGCGTTCGAGCCGGTCCTGCGGCGCCGAGAACCCGCCGTGGAGGCGGTGTTCGACGTGCTGGCAGAGGTCGGAACGCCACGCTTGACCGGGACGGGCAGCGGCTGCTTCGTCGAATTCGCCACGCGCGAATCCGCCGAAGCCGCGCAGGCGCAGGTCACATCGCGGGTGCCGTCCCGTGTGGTCGGCGGCGCGGCGCGATCGCCGTTGCTGGATGCGCTCGAAGCGGGAGGTTGAGGGCGGTGGCTGGTGGTTGTCGATTCGCGGTGCATGCGCCGAGTCGACACCCACGAATCACCGCTTTCTAGGGGCGTCGCCAAGTGGTTAAGGCACCGGGTTTTGATCCCGGCATTCGCAGGTTCGAATCCTGCCGCCCCTGATACCCGTGCCGGATCCTGCGTGGTGATCGCCACGTGCCGGCATGGCCACTCCTCCATCCGCTCGGTCAGAGCGACGCGGAACCGCAGACATGAAAGAAGAACGCAATCTCCTGATCTTCTCGGGCAACTCGAACCGTCCGCTGGCCAAGGCCGTGTGCCGCGAACTCGGCGTGCGCCAGGGCAAGGCGCTGGTGTCGACGTTCTCCGACGGCGAAGTCCAGGTCGAGATCGAAGAGAACGTCCGCCGCCAGGACGTGTTCGTGATCCAGCCGACCAGCGCGCCGTCGGCCGAGAACCTGATGGAACTGCTGGTGCTCATCGATGCGCTCAAGCGCGCCTCGGTGGCCAGCGTGACCGCGGTGATCCCGTACTTCGGCTATTCGCGCCAGGATCGCCGCCTGCGTTCGACGCGCGTGCCGATCACCGCGAAGGTCGTGGCGAAGATGGTCACCGCCGCCGGCGCCGACCGCGTGCTGACGATCGACCTGCACGCCGACCAGATCCAGGGCTTCTTCGACATTCCGGTCGACAACGTCTACGCCTCGCCGCTGCTGCTGGCCGACATCTGGCGCGCGCACGGCACCGACAACATGGTCGTGGTCTCGCCCGACGTCGGTGGCGTGGTCCGCGCCCGTGCGATCGCCAAGCGTCTCGACGACGCGGATCTGGCGATCATCGACAAGCGCCGTCCGCGCGCCAACGTCGCCACCGTGATGAACATCATCGGCGACGTGAACGGCAAGACCTGCGTGCTGGTCGACGACATCGTCGACACCGCCGGCACGCTGTGCGCCGCGGCCGCCGCGCTGAAGGCGCAGGGCGCCACCAAGGTCGTCGCCTACTGCACCCATGCGGTGCTGTCGGGCGCGGCGATCGACAACCTCAACAAATCGCAGCTCGACGAAATGGTCGTCACCGACACCATTCCGCTGTCGGAGGCCGCGCGCAACTGCGCGCGCATCCGCCAGCTCAGCGTCGCCGAGCTGCTGGCCGAGACGATCCGCCGGATCGCGTTCGGAGAATCGGTCAGTTCGCTCTACGTCGACTGACCTGCTGCAACGTCTCGTCTGGTCGCGGACGAGACGCTTCACCGCCGCGAGGCGGTTTCAATCCTGAAAAGTGAATACAGAACATGGCTACCACGCATGAAATCAAGGTGCAGCGCCGCGAAGACGAGGGGAAGGGTGCGAGCCGCCGCCTCCGTCTTGCCGGCAACGTGCCTGCCGTCGTCTACGGCGGTGACCTCAAGCCCGTCAGCATCGAGCTGAGCCACAACGACGTCTGGCTCGCCAGCCAGCACGAGTGGTTCTACGCGTCGATCCTCGACCTGAGCCTCAACGGCGACGTCCAGAAGGTGCTGCTGCGTGACATGCAGCGTCATCCCTTCAAGCAGCAGATCATGCACCTGGACTTCCAGCGCGTGAACGCGAACGAGACGATCCGTACCGCCGTGCCGCTGCACTTCCTCAACGAAGACACCTCGCCGGCCGGCAAGGCGGCCGACGTCGTGATCACACACGAGCTCAACGAAGTCACCGTGACCTGCCTGCCGGGCGATCTGCCGGAGTTCATCGAGATCGATCTCGGTGCGATGGTCGTCGGCGACATCGTCCACCTCTCGCAGGTCAAGCTGCCGAAGGGCGTCGAGATCCCCGAGCTGGCGCTGGGCGCGGACCACGATGTCGCCGTTGTCGTCGCCAAGCACGGCCGCGTGGAAGCGGAGCCGGAAGACGAGGCCGACGACGCGTCAGCGGACGTGCCGGCCACCAAGGCCGCGAAGGACGACGAGTAATCGTCGCGTGGGCGCGCCTTCGGGCGCGCCCGCGTTGCCGTCACGATGGCAGGACTGCGACTGATCGTCGGGCTGGGCAATCCCGGACCCGAGCATGCACGGACCCGGCACAACGCCGGGTTCCGTTTTGTCGACGAACTCGCCGCGAAGGCGGGCGCGTCGTTCCGACTCGACAGCAAGCTGTTCGGCGAGACCGCGAAGATCGACATCGTCGGTCAGCCGGTCTGGCTGCTGAAGCCGGCCACCTTCATGAATCTCAGCGGCAAGTCGGTCACGGCCGCGCTGCGGTTCTGGAAAGTCGAACCCGAACAGGCGCTGCTTGCGCACGACGAACTGGATCTGCCGCCGGGGACCGCGCGGTTGAAGTTCGACGGTGGCCACGGTGGCCAGAACGGGCTGCGCGACACGATGCAACTGCTCGGTCACGGCCGTTTCCATCGGCTGCGCATCGGCATCGGCCATCCGGGCAGCAAGGACAAGGTCACGCCGTGGGTGCTCGGTCGTGCGAACGCCGACGACGACATCCTGATCGGCCGCGCGATCGACGACGCGATCGACGTGCTGCCGCTGGCGATGGACGACAATTTCATGGATGCGATGACGCGGCTGCACACGCAGCGGTGAAGCCGTCAGGGCGCGCATGGCGCGCTGTCAGCGCACCTTCGGTGCGGTCGGTCGCGTCAGTAACTTCGGCGCCATGGTCCGCCTGGCGATAGAATTCCTGCATCTTCCGGGTGTCTATTCGCCGTGTTCTCTGTTCGGCTGCTCCGCAGCTTTCTACTGACGCAGGCGGCGCAGCCGCCGACTGACTCCCCTCACCAGCGGCGCAGCCGCCACCTGACGGACTCCACATGGGCATCAAATGCGGCATCGTCGGCCTGCCGAACGTCGGCAAGTCGACTCTCTTCAATGCGCTGACCAAGGCGGGCATCGCCGCGGCAAATTTCCCGTTCTGCACCATCGAGCCGAACGTCGGCATCGTGCCGGTGCCGGACCTGCGCCTCAATGCGCTGGCGGCGATCGTCAAGCCGCAGAAGGTGCTGCCGACGGCGGTGGAATTCGTCGACATCGCCGGCCTCGTCGCCGGCGCGGCCAGCGGTGAGGGCCTGGGCAACAAGTTCCTGTCGCACATCCGCGAGGTCGACGCGATCACGCACGTGGTGCGCTGTTTCGAGAATCCGGACGTCATCCACGTCAACAACAAGGTCGACCCGATCGCCGATATCGAGACCATCGATACCGAGCTCGCGCTGGCGGATCTGGATTCCGTCGAGCGCGCGCTGCAGCGTGCCGAGCGTTCGGCCAAGACCGGCGACAAGGACGCGAAGGTCCGCGCCGAAGTGCTGGGTCGCGTGCACAAGGGCCTGGCCGACGGTCAGCCGGTGCGCGCGCTGAAGCTCTCCGACGACGACAACGCGGCCATCCGCGACCTGTTCCTGCTGACCGCCAAGCCCGTGCTGTACATCGCCAACGTGCTCGAGGACGGCTTCGAGAACAATCCGCACCTCGACGCCGTGCGTGCACGCGCAGCGGGCGAGGGCGCCGAGGTGGTGCCGGTGTCGGCCGCGATCGAGGAAGAACTCTCGCAGCTCGACGATGCCGACCGCGACGCCTTCCTGGCCGATCTGGGTCTCGACGAGCCCGGCTTGAACCGCGTGATCCGCGCCGCCTACGGCCTGCTGACCCTGCAGACCTACTTCACCGCGGGCGTCAAGGAAGTGCGCGCGTGGACGGTCAAGATCGGCGCGACCGCGCCGCAGGCGGCTGCGGTCATCCACACCGATTTCGAGAAGGGCTTCATCCGCGCCGAAGTGGTCGGCTACGACGACTTCATCCGCTACAACGGCGAGTCCGCCGCGAAGGACGCGGGCAAGTGGCGTCTGGAAGGCAAGGAATACATCGTCAAGGATGGCGACGTGATGCATTTCCGCTTCAACGTCTGACCGGCCTCTGTCGTCGGGCTTCGCGAAAGGCGCCTGCGGGCGCCTTTCGTGCGTCGGGGCGCCATGGATGCACGGAAATTCGCACGCGGCCATGGCGCCGCGGCGCCGGGACGGTTAAGATGCGCGCCCGTCTGCAAGGTCATCGGCCAGGCGACGGGTCCGGTGAAATCCAGCGCCTTCCAGCGTTGACAGAACCGGGAACTGGCCCCAAAATCGCGGGCTGTTTTCACCGGCAACACGAAAGCGCCGGAGGGATACCCAAGCGGCCAACGGGGGCAGACTGTAAATCTGCTGGCTTACGCCTTCGGTGGTTCGAATCCACCTCCCTCCACCATCTTTCGAGTGCGGTGGAAACAAGTGCAGTGCGACAGGTTGTAATGCGGTATGCGGGTCCCGGTGCGGGAGTAGTTCAATGGTAGAACCTCAGTTTTCCAAACTGATTACGAGGGTTCGATTCCCTTCTCCCGCTCCATTGAACGTTTCAGGCGGTACCCTCAGTTCCACATCGTTGCTCACGTAGCTCAGTCGGTAGAGCACCTCCTTGGTAAGGAGGAGGTCGAAGGTTCGATTCCTTTCGTGAGCACCATCCTCCGCGGTTCCGCTTCCAGTGCGGATCCGACGCGGCACGCAGTCACCACCTCACCAGATTCGAGATTAGGCAGCCATGGCAAAGGGTAAGTTCGAGCGCACCAAGCCCCACGTGAACGTGGGCACGATTGGTCACGTTGACCACGGCAAGACGACGCTGACGGCGGCGCTGACGAAGATCGGTGCGGAGCGTTTCGGCGGCGAATTCAAGGCCTACGACGCGATCGACGCGGCGCCGGAAGAGAAGGCGCGCGGCATCACGATCTCGACCGCACACGTCGAATACGAATCCGAGACGCGCCACTACGCGCACGTCGATTGCCCGGGCCACG
>NZ_JAZHBM010000004.1:0-16597 GCF_036584485.1 Luteimonas flava
GTGCGTGCGAGCTGCCGGAAGGCACCGAGATGGTGATGCCGGGCGACAACGTGAAGATGGTGGTCACGCTGATCAACCCGGTGGCGATGGACGAAGGTCTGCGCTTCGCGATCCGCGAAGGCGGCCGTACCGTCGGCGCCGGCGTGGTGTCCAAGATCATCAAGTGATCCGGCGGCCCGGGTGCGCACTGCGTACCCGGGCCGACGACATCCCGGCGCGAGTCGGGATGCAGTGGTTCCAGCGGGGTGCCAACTCCGCCGAAACCGCGACAAGGCGGGCCGGAACCCCGGTCCGCCTTCGCCGTCTAAGGGTGTCCGAAGCCGGTTGTTGTTCCAATCCGTACGCCAGTAGCTCAATTGGCAGAGCAGCGGTCTCCAAAACCGCAGGTTGGGGGTTCGAGTCCCTCCTGGCGTGCCATTCGCGGAATCGTCCGCGCGGGTCAGGACGCATTGCGGTCCACCCCGTCAACCGAGCAGTCGCAAACCGATGAGTCGCCGGGAATTGAACAGCAGAGTTGAACAATCCAAGGGTGCGTCTTCGACGGACCTCGCCAAGTACGCTGCCGCGATCGTCCTGGTCGTTGCCGGCGTCTTCGCCTTTTACTGGTTCCAGGCGCAGCTGGCCACGCCGGTGCGCAGCATCATCGTCGCCCTGTGCGTCGTGGGCGCCGCCGCGGTCTTCCTGACGACGGACAAGGGTCACAAGACCCGTGATTTCTTCTCGGAGACCCGCTTCGAGATGCGCAAGGTCGTCTGGCCGACGCGCCAGGAGGCGATTCGCCTGACCTGGATCGTGATCATCGCCGTGGCGATCATCAGCCTGATCCTCGCCGGCTTCGACCAGATCATCCAGTGGCTGATCCGCCTCGTTCTGAGGCAGTGACGGAGTAACGATTCAGATGGAAACCGAAGGCGTCAAGCGCTGGTACGTCGTGCATGCCTATTCCGGCTTCGAGAAGTCGGTGGCCCAGGCGCTGCGCGATCGCATCGTGCGCACCGAAATGCAGGACAAGTTCGGCGACGTGCTGGTGCCGACCGAAGAAGTGATCGAGATGCGCTCCGGCCAGAAGCGCCGTTCCGAGCGCAAGTTCTTCCCGGGTTACGTCCTGGTGCAGATCCTGACGTCGGACGACGGCGGCATTCCGCGCATGGACAACGAGAGCTGGCACCTGGTCAAGGAAACGCCGAAGGTGATGGGCTTCATCGGCGGCACCGCCGACCGTCCGCTACCGATCCGCGACGACGAAGCCGCCGTGATCCTGGATCGCGTGCAGGAAGGCGTCGAGAAGCCGCGTCCGAAGGTGCTGTTCGAGCCGGGCCAGATGGTCCGCGTGATCGACGGCCCGTTCAACGATTTCAACGGCGTGGTTGAGGAAATCAACTACGAGAAGAGCCGCCTGCGCGTCGCAGTGCTGATCTTCGGCCGTTCGACCCCGGTCGAGCTGGAATTCGGGCAGGTCGAGAAGGCCTGAACCCCGCCGCGCCCGGTGTGACGGGCGCGCGAAACCCTGCTATAGTGCGCGGCTCACTGCCTGGCTGCGCCGGGCAACCGCACAGGCCGCCGTATGGGCGGCCTTTCGCGCGAGATGGACAACGTGAATCCGGGACACGTGTATTCCCGGAACGATGGGGAGCCTGATCCAAGGCGCTTGCACCCGGAGAGAAGAAGACAATGGCGAAGAAAGTCGTCGGTTACATCAAGCTGCAGGTCAAGGCCGGTCAGGCCAACCCCTCGCCGCCGGTCGGTCCTGCGCTGGGTCAGCGCGGCCTGAACATCATGGAGTTCTGCAAGGCGTTCAACGCAGCGACCTCCAAGCTCGAGCCGGGTCTGCCGACCCCGGTCATCATCACGGCCTACTCGGACCGTACCTTCACCTTCATCACCAAGAGCACGCCGGCATCGGTGCTGCTGAAGAAGGCGGCCGGTGTCGCCTCGGGCTCCAAGCGTCCCAACACCGAAAAGGTGGGCAAGGTGACTCGCGCGCAGCTCGAAGAAATCGCCAAGGCGAAGGAAGCCGATCTGACGGCGGCTGAGCTGGAAGCAGCAGTGCGCACCATCGCGGGCTCGGCCCGTTCGATGGGCCTGACGGTGGAGGGCTGAGACCATGGCACAGACCAAGCGACAGAAGAGCATCCAGGCTGCCGTGCAGCCGGGCAAGAGCTACGGCATCGATGACGCCCTGAAGATCGTCAAGGACAACAGCAGCGCGAAGTTCGCCGAAGCCGTGGACGTCGCCGTCCGCCTCGGCGTCGACGCGCGCAAGTCCGACCAGCAGGTGCGCGGTTCGACCGTGCTGCCGCAGGGCACGGGCAAGAGCGTCCGCGTCGCGGTGTTCGCGCCGGCCGGTGCCAAGGCCGACGAGGCCCTGGCCGCCGGTGCCGACATCGTCGGCATGGACGACCTGGCCGAGAAGATGCAGGCCGGCGACATCAACTACGACGTCGTGATCGCGACGCCGGACGCGATGCGCGTCGTCGGCAAGCTCGGTACGGTGCTGGGCCCGCGCGGCCTGATGCCGAACCCGAAGGTCGGCACCGTCTCCCCGAACCCGGGCGAGGCAGTGAAGAATGCGAAGGGCGGCCAGGTCCGTTACCGCACCGACAAGGCCGGCATCATCCACTGCACGATCGGCAAGGCCGACTTCGATGCGGAGAAGTTGAAGGACAACCTGCAGGCGCTACTGGCCGACCTGGTGAAGGCCAAGCCGGCCACCGCCAAGGGCCAGTACCTGCAGAAGATCTCGGTGAGCTCGACCATGGGTCCGGGCGTCACCGTCGACCAGTCGTCGCTGAGCATCGCGCGCTGATCGCAACGCAATAAACGCGCCGTCCCGCTCGCGGGGCGGCGTGATTTGGGGGCATCGCGACGGACCACGGGTCCGGCGTGGCGCCGTCAAAGACCGCAGGCGCGGTGGAGATCGACGTGGCGACGGGCAGGGATGCTCGAACTGGCAGGGAATCGCCGCCACCGATGATCGAGACCGCTTAATCCCGAGGTGCTTGCACCGAAAGGCCTGCGTAGATGGTGATGCCTTTCTGAAGTTTTCTGGTGCGACATCCGTCCAGCCAGGCAGAAGGCCACCACCGGGATGCGTCATGCATCCCCGGCCTCCAGGGATTGGAAGCCGCTCAGGACCGCAAGCGGCAGGAGCCGTGAGCGGAGTTCACAATGAGGAGTGATTAATGGCTCTCAATCTGTCCCAGAAGCAGGAAGTTGTCGCCGAGCTGGCAGAAGTCGCCGCGAACGCCCACTCCCTGATTGCTGTCGAGTACGTGGGCACCACGGTCAGTCAAATGACCGCGATGCGCAAGAAGGCTCGTGAGACCGGTGTGTACTTGCGCGTTGTCAAGAACACCCTGGCCGCACGCGCGGTGGAAGGTACCAGCTACGAGTGCTCCAAGGACTCGCTGGTCGGACCTCTGCTGTATGCGTTCTCGACCGAGGAGCCCGGCGCAGCCGGTCGCCTGATCAAGGAATTCGCGAAAGACAATACCAAGCTGGTGCCCAAGCTCGTCGTCGTGGAAGGCCAGCTGTACCCGGCCGGCCATGTCGACGTGCTGGCCTCGCTGCCGACGCTCGACCAGGCGCTGTCCATGCTGGCCCGCGTGCTGTCCGAACCCGCTGCGATGTTCGCCCGCGCCGTCAAGGCCGTCGGCGACAAGCAGGGCGGTGGCGACGAAGCACCTGCGGACGCAGCCGCCGAGACGGCCGAAACGGCCTAAGTCCGGCCTGCCGGTTCAACGAAACCTATCCCAGAAAATTTTTCAAAGGTAATCACAATGTCCCTTACCAACGAACAGATCGTCGACGCCATCGCCGAGAAGTCCCTGATGGAAGTGATGGAGCTGGTCAAGGCCATCGAAGAGAAGTTCGGCGTCTCCGCCGCTGCTCCGGTTGCCGCGGCTGCTGCTGCCGGCCCGGCTGCCGCTGTCGAAGAGCAGACCGAGTTCACCGTCGTCCTGAAGGCCGCCGGCGAGAAGAAGGTCGAGGCCATCAAGGTCGTCCGCGCCATCACCGGCCTGGGTCTGAAGGAAGCCAAGGACCTGGTCGAAGGCGCACCGAAGGACGTCAAGGAAGGCGCCACGAAGGAAGAAGCCGAGAAGATCAAGAAGGATCTCGAGGCTGCTGGCGCGACCGTCGAAATCAAGTAAGCGGCACTTTGCATCGCAGCACATGCTTGCGATGCACCGGGGCCGGGGGCGAAAGCTCCCGGCCCTTGGTCGTTCCTGAAACCGGGCGACCGGAAGCTTGTGAAACACGCAATACGCAACACGACAACTGACGCAGTTGTCAGTGGGTAGTAGCGGGAGATGGCGTGCTGGTGCCGGCAATACCAGCGACTACCCAGTGACAGCTCCATGTTCCGGATCGCGAGTCGATCCCATCCGATCCAACGAGGCGTACTCCCCATGACGACGTCCCAGCTCCCGTCGAGCCAGCAGCAGACCTACTCGTTCACCGAGAAGAAGCGCATCCGCAAGAACTTCGGCAAGCGCCGCGAGATTCTCGAGGTGCCGTTCCTCCTGGCCATCCAGGTCGATTCCTACCGCGAATTCCTGCAGGCCGACCGCGATCCCACCAAGCGTGAAGACCGTGGCCTGCACGCCGCGCTGAAGTCGGTATTCCCGATCGTCAGCTACAACGGCTACGCCGCACTCGAATACGTCGGCTACAAGCTCGGCGAGCCCGTGTTCGACGAGCGCGAATGCCGCAACCGTGGCCTGAGCTACGGCGCCCCGCTGCGCGTGACCGTGCGCCTGGTGATCTACGACCGCGAGTCGTCGCAGAAGGCCATCAAGTACGTGAAGGAGCAGGAGGTCTACATGGGCGAGATTCCGCTCATGACCGAGAACGGCACCTTCATCATCAACGGCACCGAGCGCGTCATCGTCTCGCAGCTGCACCGCTCGCCGGGCGTGTTCTTCGACCACGACCGTGGCAAGACGCACAGCTCGGGCAAGCTGCTCTACAGCGCCCGCATCATTCCGTACCGCGGTTCCTGGCTCGACTTCGAGTTCGACCCGAAGGACGCGCTGTTCACCCGTATCGACCGCCGTCGCAAGCTGCCGGTGTCGGTGCTTCTGCGCGCGCTCGGCTACAACAACGAAGAGATGCTCAACGAGTTCTTCGACATCAACAGCTACCACATCCTGCCGGAAGGCGAGGGCGTGCAGCTGGAGCTGGTGTCGGAGCGTCTGCGTGGCGAAACGCTGAACTTCGACCTGCTCGACGGCGAGAAGGTCATCGTCGAAGCCGGCAAGCGCATCACCGCGCGTCACGTCAAGCAGCTCGAAGCCGCCGGCATCACCGCGCTTGCCGTGCCGGACGACTACATGGTCGGCCAGATCCTGTCGCACGACGTGATCGACCCGGCGACCGGTGAGCTGGTCGCGACCGCCAACGACGAGATCACGCTCGAGACCCTCGAGGCGCTGCGCAAGGCGTCGATCGAGACCATCGGCACGATCTGGGTGAACGACCTCGATCGCGGTCCGTACCTGTCCAACACCCTGCGCATCGACTCGACCAAGACGCAGCTCGATGCGCTGGTCGAGATCTACCGCATGATGCGTCCCGGCGAGCCGCCGACCAAGGATGCCGCGCAGAACCTGTTCCACAATCTGTTCTTCACGTTCGAGCGTTACGACGTCTCCAGCGTGGGCCGCATGAAGTTCAACCGTCGTCTGGGCCGCAAGGAAACCGAAGGCGCGTCCGTGCTGTACGACGCGAAGTACTTCGCCGAGCGCAAGGACGAGGATTCGGTGCGCCTGCGCGGCGAGTTCGGCCAGTCGTCGGACATCCTCGACGTCATCCGCGTGCTGACCGAGATCCGCAACGGTCGCGGCGTCGTCGACGACATCGACCACCTCGGCAACCGCCGCGTGCGTTCGGTCGGCGAAATGGCCGAGAATGTGTTCCGCGTGGGCCTGGTCCGCGTCGAGCGCGCCGTGCGCGAGCGCCTGACGATGGCCGAGGCCGATGGCCTGACCCCGCAGGAACTGATCAACGCCAAGCCGGTCGCGGCGGCGGTCAAGGAATTCTTCGGCTCCTCGCAGCTGTCGCAGTTCATGGACCAGAACAACCCGCTGTCGGAAGTCACGCACAAGCGTCGCGTGTCGGCCCTCGGCCCGGGCGGTCTGACCCGCGAGCGCGCCGGCTTCGAAGTGCGCGACGTGCATCCCACGCACTACGGCCGCGTCTGCACCATCGAGACGCCGGAAGGCCCGAACATCGGCCTGATCAACTCGCTGGCGACCTTCGCACGCACCAACCGCTACGGCTTCCTCGAAACGCCGTACCGCAAGGTCGTCGACAGCCGCGTCACCGACGACATCGAGTACCTGTCGGCGATCGAGGAGAACGACTACGTCATCGCACAGGCCAATGCCGTCCAGGACGACAAGGGCACGATGACGCAGCAGTTCGTCGACTGCCGCTTCCAGGGCGAGTCGCTGCTCAAGCCGCCGGCGGAGATCCATTACATGGACGTCTCGCCGATGCAGACCGTGTCGGTCGCCGCCGCGCTCGTGCCGTTCCTCGAGCACGATGACGCGAACCGCGCACTGATGGGCGCCAACATGCAGCGCCAGGCTGTGCCGACGCTGCGTGCGCAGAAGCCACTCGTCGGTACCGGCATCGAGCGCGCCGTGGCGCGCGACTCGGGCGTGACCGTGAACGCCCGCCGCGGCGGCGTGATCGAGCAGATCGACGCCGGCCGCGTCGTGGTCAAGGTCCATGAAGAAGAGATTTCCGGCGAGCACGATGCCGGCGTCGACATCTACAACCTGATCAAGTACACGCGCTCCAACCAGAACACCTGCATCAACCAGCGTCCGCTGGTGAACGTGGGTGACGTGGTCGCGCGCGGCGACGTGCTGGCCGACGGTCCCTCGACCGACATCGGCGAGCTGGCGCTGGGCCAGAACATGCTCGTCGCGTTCATGCCGTGGAACGGCTACAACTTCGAAGACTCGATCCTGCTGTCGGAGCGCGTCGTCAAGGAAGACCGCTACACGACGATCCACATCGAGGAAATGACCGCGGTCGCCCGCGACACGAAGCTGGGTCCGGAGGAAATCTCCGCCGACATCCCGAACGTGTCCGAGAACGCGCTCAACCGTCTCGATGAATCCGGCGTGGTGTACATCGGTGCGGAAGTCCGCGCCGGCGACATCCTGGTCGGCAAGGTCACGCCGAAGGGCGAGAGCCAGCTGACCCCGGAAGAGAAGCTGCTGCGCGCGATCTTCGGTGAGAAGGCGTCCGACGTGAAGGACAGCTCGCTGCGCGTGCCGCCGGGCATGGACGGCACCGTCATCGACGTGCAGGTCTTCACCCGCGACGGCATCGAGAAGGACAAGCGCGCCAAGCAGATCGAAGAGTCCGAGATCAAGCGCGTCAAGAAGGACTTCGACGACCAGTTCCGCATCCTCGAAAGCGCGATCTATGCGCGTCTGCGTTCGCAGATCCAGGGCAAGGTCGCCAACGGCGGTCCCGGCCTGAAGAAGGGCGACACGGTCAGCTCGCTGGTGCTCGACGGCCTGAAGAAGTCCGACTGGTTCCAGATCCGCATGAAGGACGAGGACGCGGCCGACGCGATCGAACGTGCGCAGAAGCAGATCGACGCGCACCAGAAGGAGTTCGAGAAGCGCTTCGCCGACAAGCGCGGCAAGATCACCCAGGGCGACGACCTCGCACCGGGCGTGCTGAAGATGGTCAAGGTCTACCTGGCCGTGAAGCGCCGCATCCAGCCGGGCGACAAGATGGCCGGCCGCCACGGCAACAAGGGTGTGGTCTCCACCATCGTGCCCGTGCAGGACATGCCGCATATGGCCAACGGCAACACGGTCGACATCGTGTTGAACCCGCTGGGCGTGCCGTCGCGTATGAACATCGGCCAGATCCTCGAAGTGCACCTGGGCCTCGCGGCCAAGGGCCTCGGCGAGAAGATCCAGCGGATGCTCGACGCGCAGGCCAAGGTGGCCGAACTGCGCAGCTTCCTCGACCAGATCTACAACCACGACAAGGCGACGTTCGCCCAGCGTGTCGATCTGTCGCAGTTCAGCGACGAGGAACTGTTGAAGCTGGCCGGCAACCTGACCGACGGCGTGCCGATGGCCACGCCGGTGTTCGACGGCGCGGCGGAGTCCGAGATCAAGGCGATGCTCGAGCTGGCGGACATGCCGACCAGTGGCCAGCACCGTCTGTACGACGGCCGGACCGGCGAGGCGTTCGAGCGTGAAGTGACCGTGGGCTACATGCACATGCTCAAGCTCAACCACCTCGTCGACGACAAGATGCACGCGCGTTCGACCGGTCCGTACTCGCTCGTCACCCAGCAGCCGCTGGGCGGCAAGGCGCAGTTCGGCGGCCAGCGCTTCGGCGAAATGGAAGTCTGGGCGCTGGAAGCCTACGGCGCGGCCTACACCCTGCAGGAAATGCTGACGGTGAAGTCCGACGACGTGCAGGGCCGCAACCAGATGTACAAGAACATCGTCGACGGCGAACACGAGATGGTCGCGGGCATGCCCGAGTCCTTCAACGTGCTGGTCAAGGAAATCCGTTCGCTGGCGATCAACATGGAGCTGGAGGAGCACTGAGGCAGGACGTCCCGACGCGCGGCGCGTGAGCGTGCCGCGCGCGACACCGATCCAACACTGCCCAGGTTCCCCTTTCCCGGAGTAAAGACATGAAAGACCTGCTCAATCTCTTCAACCAGCCGCGCCAGATTCCGGACTTCGATGCGATCAAGATCGCGCTCGCCAGCCCGGACCTGATCCGCTCGTGGTCGTTCGGCGAAGTGAAGAAGCCCGAGACCATCAACTACCGCACGTTCAAGCCCGAGCGCGACGGCCTGTTCTGCGCCGCGATCTTCGGTCCGATCAAGGACTACGAGTGCCTGTGCGGCAAGTACAAGCGCATGAAGCACCGTGGCGTGGTCTGCGAGAAGTGCGGCACCGAAGTCACGCTGGCCAAGGTGCGCCGCGAGCGCATGGGTCACATCGACCTGGCGTCGCCGGTCGCGCACATCTGGTTCCTCAAGTCGCTGCCGTCGCGCATCGGCCTGATGCTGGACATGACCCTGCGTGACATCGAACGCATCCTGTACTTCGAGGCGTTCGTCGTGACCGAGCCGGGCCTGACCCCGCTCGAGCGCAGCCAGCTGCTCAACGAAGAGCAGTACATGCAGATGCGCCAGGAACACGGCGACGACTTCGACGCCGCGATGGGCGCCGAGGCGGTCTACGACCTGCTGCGCACGATCGACCTGCAGGCCGAGATGGTCCGCCTGAAGGAAGAGATCGCCGCCACGGGTTCGGAAACCAAGCTCAAGCGTCTGACCAAGCGCATCAAGCTGGTCGAGGCCTTCATCGAGTCGGGCAACCGTCCCGAGTGGATGATCATGACCGTGCTGCCGGTGCTGCCGCCGGACCTGCGTCCGCTGGTGCCGCTGGACGGTGGCCGCTTCGCGACCTCGGATCTCAACGATCTGTACCGCCGCGTCATCAACCGCAACAACCGCCTGCGCCGCTTGCTCGAACTCAATGCGCCCGACATCATCGTGCGCAACGAGAAGCGCATGCTGCAGGAATCGGTCGATGCGCTGATGGACAACGGCCGTCGCGGCCGTGCGATCACCGGCACCAACAAGCGCCCGCTCAAGTCGCTCGCCGACATGATCAAGGGCAAGCAGGGTCGCTTCCGCCAGAACCTGCTCGGCAAGCGCGTCGACTACTCGGGCCGTTCGGTCATCGTGGTCGGCCCGACGCTGCGTCTGCACGAGTGCGGCCTGCCGAAGAAGATGGCGCTCGAACTGTTCAAGCCCTTCATCTTCGCCAAGCTGCAGCGCCGTGGTCTCGCCACGACGATCAAGGCCGCCAAGAAGCTCGTCGAGCGCGAAGAGGCCGAGGTGTGGGACATCCTCGAAGAGGTGATCCGCGAACATCCGGTGCTGCTCAATCGCGCGCCAACGCTGCACCGTCTGGGCATCCAGGCGTTCGAGCCGGTGCTCATCGAAGGCAAGGCGATCCAGCTGCATCCGCTGGTGTGTACCGCGTTCAACGCCGACTTCGACGGTGACCAGATGGCGGTCCACGTACCGCTCTCGCTGGAAGCCCAGCTCGAAGCGCGTGCGCTGATGATGGCGTCGAACAACATCCTCTCGCCCGCCAACGGCGAGCCGATCATCGTGCCGTCGCAGGACGTCGTGCTCGGTCTGTACTACATGACCCGCGCGCTGGAGAACATCCCGGGCGAGGGCATGGTGTTCGCGAACATCGCCGAAGTGCGTCGCGCGTTCGACAACAAGGCCGCCGGCCTGCACGCCAAGATCAAGGTCCGCATCCAGCAGACCGTGATCGGCGAGGACGGCTCGCGCGACAAGGTGACCTCGATCGTGGAAACGACCGTGGGTCGCGCGCTGCTGCTCGAGATCATGCCCGACGGCCTGCCGTTCGAGCTGGCCAACGTCGAGCTCAACAAGAAGAACATCTCGCGCCTGATCAACGCCTGCTACCGCCGTCTGGGTCTCAAGGACACGGTCGTGTTCGCCGACAAGCTGATGTACACCGGCTTCGGCAACGCGACGCGTGCGGGCGTGTCGATCGGCATCAACGACATGACCATCCCGACCGAAAAGGCCGGCATCCTGGTCGAGGCCGAGGCCGAGGTGCTGGAAATCCAGCAGCAGTACCAGTCGGGTCTGGTCACCGCCGGCGAGCGCTACAACAAGGTCGTCGACATCTGGTCGCGTACGAACGAGCGCATCGCCAAGGCGATGATGGACACGATCGGTACCGAGAAGGTCCTCAATGCCAAGGGCGAAACCATCGACCAGAAGTCGATGAACTCGCTCTACATCATGGCCGACTCCGGTGCGCGTGGTTCGCAGGCGCAGATCCGTCAGCTGGCCGGCATGCGTGGCCTGATGGCCAAGCCGGACGGCTCGATCATCGAGACGCCGATCATCGCGAACTTCCGCGAAGGCCTGAACGTCCAGGAATACTTCAACTCCACCCACGGTGCCCGTAAGGGTCTGGCCGATACCGCGCTCAAGACCGCGAACTCTGGTTACCTGACCCGTCGTCTCGTCGACGTGGCGCAGGACGTGGTGATCACCGAAGTCGACTGCGGCACGATGGACGGTCTCACCATGACCCCGATCGTCGAAGGCGGCGACGTGGTCGAGCCGCTGCGCGATCGCGTGCTGGGTCGCGTCGTGGCCGAGGACGTGTTCCTGCCGGGCAACGACGAGGATCCGATCGTCACCCGCAACACGCTGCTCGACGAGCAGTGGGTGCAGCGCCTCGAAGAGGCCGGTGTGCAGTCGATCCAGGTCCGTTCGACCATCACCTGCGAGGCCGGTTTCGGCGTCTGCGCCAGCTGCTACGGCCGTGATCTCGGCCGTGGCCACCTGGTCAACCAGGGCGAGGCCGTGGGCGTCGTCGCCGCGCAGTCGATCGGTGAGCCCGGCACGCAGCTGACCATGCGTACGTTCCACATCGGTGGTGCGGCGTCGCGTGCGGCCGCCATCGACAACGTGACGGTCAAGACCACCGGTTCGATCAAGTTCAACAACCTCAAGCACGTCAAGCACGAGAGCGGCAACCTGGTCGCGGTCTCGCGTTCGGGCGAGCTCTCGGTGCTCGACGGCCACGGCCGCGAGCGCGAGCGTTACAAGCTGCCCTACGGCGCGACCATCACCGTCAACGACGGCGATGCGATCAAGGCCGGCCAGACCGTGTCGAACTGGGATCCGCACAACCACCCGATCGTCTCGGAAGTCGCAGGCTTCATCCGCTTCGTGGATTTCGTCGACGGCATCACCGTCATCGAGAAGACCGACGACCTGACCGGCCTGGCCTCGCGCGAGATCACCGATCCCAAGCGTCGTGGTTCGATGGGCAAGGATCTGCGTCCGATCGTCCGCATCGTGGACGCCAAGGGCAATGACCTGTCGATCCCGGGCACCGATCTGCCGGCGCAGTACCTGCTGCCGCCGCGCTCGATCGTCAACCTGCAGGACGGCGACGCCGTCGGCGTGGGTGACGTGGTGACCAAGGTGCCGCAGGAAGCGTCGAAGACCCGCGACATCACCGGTGGTCTGCCGCGCGTGGCCGATCTGTTCGAAGCACGCAAGCCGAAGGACCAGGCGATCCTCGCCGAGATCTCCGGCATCGTCAGCTTCGGCAAGGACACCAAGGGCAAGCAGCGCCTGATCATCAAGGGCACCGACGGCGTCGATCACGAAGAGCTGATCCCGAAGTACCGCCAGATCATCGTGTTTGAAGGTGAGCACGTGGAGAAGGGCGAGACGGTCGTCGACGGCGAGCCGGGTCCGCAGGACATCCTGCGTCTGAAGGGCGTCGAGGAGCTGGCGTCCTACCTGACCAAGGAAATCCAGGACGTCTATCGCCTGCAGGGCGTGAAGATCAACGACAAGCACATCGAGGTGATCGTTCGCCAGATGCTGCGCAAGGTCGAGATCACCGACCAGGGCGACAGCCGCTTCCTCAACGGCGAGCAGGTCGAGCGTCAGCGCGTGATCGAGGACAACGTCAAGCATCTCGCCAAGAACGAGCTGCCGGCGAAGTTCGATCCGGTGCTGCTGGGCATCACCAAGGCATCGCTGGCCACCGAGTCGTTCATCTCGGCCGCGTCGTTCCAGGAGACCACCCGCGTGCTCACCGAGGCGGCCGTCCGCGGCACGCGCGACAGCCTGCGCGGTCTGAAGGAAAACGTGATCGTGGGTCGTCTGATCCCGGCCGGTACCGGTCTTGCGTACCACGCCCGTCGTCGTCGCGCCGCTTCCGGCCTGACCGATTCGGAAATGGACGCACTGTCGGGCAGCAGCGCGACCCAGGCCGATGCCGACGTCGTTGCCGCCCCGGCTGCGCCGGAGCAGGTGATGCTCGAAGACGCACCGGTGACGCCGACGGCTGACAACGACGGCGAAGCACGCTAAGATTGCACCCAATTTGGTGGCCCCTCGTGGGCCACCCAGACTCCGAAAAGAGGCGCAGGACGCGGCTCGTATTCGGTCCAGGATGGACGGGAGACGTTGTATGCCGGGTGGCGCCCTTCATGGGCGCACCAGCGGCGGTATGACCCGCGTTGACGGTACTCGTCAGCGCGGGCTATACTTTTTCGTCTGACAGGCGGCCTATCCGTCTGTCTTCGTTTTCACCGGGCTCCGGCCCGAACCAAAGACCCGAGACCTGATGGCAACGATCAACCAGCTGGTGCGGAAGCCGCGCAGCCCCGAAACCTACAAGAGCACTTCGCCCGCGCTGGCGAACTGCCCGCAGCGCCGTGGCGTCTGCACCCGCGTGTACACCACGACCCCGAAGAAGCCGAACTCGGCGCTTCGCAAGGTCGCCAAGGTGCGCCTGACCAACGGTTACGAAGTGATTTCGTACATCGGCGGCGAAGGCCACAACCTGCAGGAGCACAGCGTGGTGCTGATCCGCGGCGGTCGCGTCAAGGACCTGCCGGGCGTGCGTTACCACACCGTGCGCGGTTCGCTCGACGCCTCCGGCGTTGCGAAGCGCAAGCAGAGCCGTTCGAAGTACGGCACCAAGCGTCCGAAGGGCTGAGGAATAGACAATGTCGCGTAAAGGAAACACCCCGCAGCGTTCGGTGCTGCCCGACCCGAAGCACAACAGCGACACGATCGCGCGCTTCATCAACATGGTCATGAAGAGCGGCAAGAAGTCGATCGCTGAAAAGATCGTCTACGGCGCCATGGACGTCATCAGCGAGAAGAACGGCAACCCGCTCGAGCTCGTCGAGAAGGCGCTGGGCAACATCTCGCCGGCCGTCGAAGTGAAGTCGCGTCGCGTTGGTGGTGCCACGTACCAGGTGCCGGTCGAAGTGCGCGCCTCGCGCCGCATGGCACTGGCGATGCGCTGGTTGATCGAGTCGGCGCGCAAGCGCGGCGAGAACACCATGCCGCGCAAGCTGGCCGCCGAGCTGATCGACGCGTCCGAGAACCGTGGTGGCGCGATCAAGAAGCGCGAAGAAACCCACCGCATGGCCGACGCCAACAAGGCGTTCGCGCACTACCGCTGGTAAGCGGCTCCCGCGGGTCCCGGTTGATTCCGGGGCCCGTCGGCACCATCCAGGTGCCTCCAGGCGGTCACAGACCGCACGCAGGATCCGAAGGCCGCCGCAAGGCGGCATTCGTCCATTCAAGCGATTCCATCGCGAAGGCTCCGTGTTCCAGCGGGACTTCGCCATTCAATACGAGAAACCGACGTGGCTCGCACGACACCCATCGAACGCTACCGCAACTTCGGCATCATGGCCCACATCGATGCCGGCAAGACCACGACCTCCGAGCGCATCCTGTTCTACACCGGCGTCAGCCACAAGATCGGTGAAGTGCACGACGGCGCAGCCACCATGGACTGGATGGAGCAGGAGCAGGAACGCGGCATCACCATCACCTCGGCGGCCACCACGGCGTTCTGGAAGGGCATGGACAAGTCGCTGCCCGAGCACCGCTTCAACATCATCGACACCCCCGGACACGTCGACTTCACCATCGAGGTCGAGCGGTCCCTGCGCGTGCTCGACGGCGCGGTGTTCGTGCTGTGTGCGGTCGGTGGCGTGCAGCCGCAGTCCGAGACTGTGTGGCGCCAGGCCAACAAGTACGCCGTGCCGCGTCTCGCGTTCGTCAACAAGATGGATCGCACCGGTGCGAACTTCAACAAGGTCGTCGACCAGTTGAAGGCGCGTCTGGGTGCCTACGCCGTGCCGATGCAGGTGCCGATCGGCGCCGAAGACGGCTTCGAGGGCGTGGTCGATCTGCTCAAGATGAAGGCGATCCACTGGGATACCGCCTCGCAGGGCACGACGTTCGAATACCGCGACATTCCGGCGAACCTGGTCGACGAGTCCAACGAGGCGCGTGCGTTCATGGTCGAGGCTGCGGCCGAAGCCAATGAAGCGCTGATGGACAAGTACCTCAACGAGGGCGAACTGAGCGAAGAAGAGATCATCGCCGGTCTGCGCGAGCGCACCCTGAAGGTCGAGATCGTGCCGGTGTTCTGTGGCACGGCGTTCAAGAACAAGGGCGTCCAGGCGATGCTCGACGGCGTGATCCAGCTGCTGCCGTCGCCGTCCGACCGTCCGCCGGTGCAGGGCATCGACGACGACGAGAAGGAAGACACCCGCACCGCCGACGACAAGGCACCGTTCTCGGCGCTGGCGTTCAAGATCATGACCGACCCGTTCGTGGGTTCGCTGACGTTCTTCCGCGTCTACTCGGGCGTGCTCAATGCCGGCGACCAGGTCTACAACCCGGTCAAGTCGAAGAAGGAGCGCGTGGGTCGCATCCTGCAGATGCACTCCAACAACCGCGAAGAGATCAAGGAAGTGCGCGCGGGCGACATCGCCGCGGCGGTCGGCCTGAAGGACGTGACCACCGGCGACACGCTGTGCGCGCAGGATCACATCATCACGCTCGAGCGCATGGTGTTCCCGGAGCCCGTGATCTCGATGGCGGTCGAGCCGAAGACCAAGTCGGACCAGGAAAAGATGGGCCTCGCGCTCGGTCGCCTGGCGCAGGAGGATCCGTCCTTCCGCGTGCGTACCGACGAAGAATCCGGCCAGACCATCATCGCCGGCATGGGCGAGCTGCACCTGGACATCATCGTCGACCGCATGAAGCGCGAGTTCAACGTCGAAGCCAACGTCGGCAAGCCGCAGGTCGCGTATCGCGAAACGATCCGCACCCCGGACGTGAAGTCGGACTACAAGCACGCCAAGCAGTCGGGTGGTAAGGGTCAGTACGGTCACGTCGTGATCGAGCTGTCGCCGCTGACCGATGCCGATCGTGCCGATCCGAAGCTGGCCGGCGACATCAAGGACGACTTCCTCTTCATCAACGACATCACCGGTGGTGTGATTCCGAAGGAATTCATCCCGTCGGTCGAGAAGGGCATCCGCGAGACGATCACCAGTGGTCCGATCGCCGGCTTCCCGGTCGTGGGCGTCAAGGTCAAGCTCGTGTTCGGTTCGTACCACGACGTCGACTCGTCGGAAATGGCGTTCAAGCTGGCGTCGTCGATGGCGTTCAAGCAGGGCTTCGTGAAGGCGAGCCCGGTGCTGCTCGAGCCGATGATGAAGGTCGAGATCGTCAGTCCCGAGGATTACCTCGGCGACGTGATGGGCGACGTCAGCCGTCGTCGCGGCATTCTGCAGGGCCAGGACGACAGCCCGTCGGGCAAGATCATCAACGCGATGATCCCGCTGGGCGAAATGTTCGGCTATGCGACGACGCTGCGCTCGATGTCGCAGGGTCGCGCGACGTTCTCGATGGAGTTCGATCACTACGCGGAAGCGCCGACGAACATCGCCGAAACCGTCATCAAGAAGTAATCCCTCGGGATTGGAATCCGGCGCCCATGCGGCGCCGGATTTCCGGATCCCAGTTTCCAATCCCGAATCAATAGATAGAAAGGTGAATCACCATGGCAAAGGGTAAGTTCGAGCGCACCAAGCCCCACGTGAACGTGGGCACGATTGGTCACGTTGACCACGGCAAGACGACGCTGACGGCGGCGCTGACGAAGATCGGTGCGGAGCGTTTCGGCGG
>NZ_JAZHBM010000005.1:0-1837 GCF_036584485.1 Luteimonas flava
GGTGGATACCTTGGCACACAGAGGCGATGAAGGACGTGGTTACCTGCGATAAGTCTCGGGGAGCTGGAAGCACGCTTTGATCCGGGAATTTCCGAATGGGGCAACCCTTAGAACGGCCAGCTGAATATATAGGCTGGCACGAGCCAACCCAGCGAACTGAAACATCTTAGTAGCTGGAGGAAAGGAAAGTAAATAACGACTCCCTAAGTAGCGGCGAGCGAACGGGGAATAGCCCAAACCGATAGTTTCGACTATCGGGGTTGTGGGACAGAAACGTGGACTAACAAACCTAGAAGAAGCGTTTGAATGGCGCGCCACAGAGGGTGAAAGCCCCGTAATCGAAAGGAGAGTTAGCCTAGCTGTATCCCGAGTAGCACGGAGCACGTGGAATTCCGTGTGAATCTACGAGGACCACCTCGTAAGGCTAAGTACTCCTGTGTGACCGATAGTGAAACAGTACCGTGAGGGAAAGGTGAAAAGAACCCCGGGAGGGGAGTGAAATAGAACATGAAACCGTGAGCTTACAAGCAATGGGAGCCCGACTAATCGGGTGACCGTGTGCCTGTTGAAGAATGAGCCGGCGACTTATAGGCACTGGCGGGTTAAACCGGAAATGGTGGAGCCATAGCGAAAGCGAGTCTTAATAGGGCGTTTGTCAGTGTTTATAGACCCGAACCCTGGTGATCTAACCATGGCCAGGATGAAGCTTGGGTGATACCAAGTGGAGGTCCCAACCGACTGACGTTGAAAAGTCACCGGATGAGCTGTGGTTAGGGGTGAAATGCCAATCGAACCAGGAGCTAGCTGGTTCTCCCCGAAATACGTTGAGGCGTAGCGTCTAGTGCTCCAGCAGGGGGGTAAAGCGACCATTTCGGTGCGGGCTGCGAGAGCGGTACCAAATCGTGATGAACTCTGAATACCCTGTGTGTAACTAGGCAGTCAGACTGTGGGGGATAAGCTCCATAGTCGAAAGGGAAACAGCCCAGACCGCCAGCTAAGGTCCCAAAATCAACACTAAGTGATAAAGGAGGTGGGATTGCCCAGACAACCAGGAGGTTTGCTTAGAAGCAGCCATCCTCAAAGGAGTGCGTAATAGCCCACTGGTCGAGCGATCCTGCGCCGAAAATGAACGGGGCTAAGTGTTGTACCGAAGCTGCGGATTTATTTATAAATGGTAGGGGAGCGTTCTATGTGGGGTGAAGCGTTAGCGTAAGCGGGCGTGGACTGCATAGAAGTGAGAATGTCGGCTTGAGTAGCGAAAACATGGGTGAGAATCCCATGCCCCGAAACCCTAAGGGTTCCTCCGGCAGGCTCGTCCGCGGAGGGTTAGTCTGGTCCTAAGGTCAGGCCGAAAGGCGTAGTCGATGGATAACAGGTCAACATTCCTGTACCAGTTATGTTTTGGGAAGGGGGACGGAGAAGGCTAGCCAATCCAGATGTTGGTTACTGGTTCAAGCGTTCGAGGCTTTGAGGAACGGAGAAAACGTTCTGAGCTAAGGCGTGAGTACGAGCTGCTACGGCAGCGAAGTTGGTGATGTCATGCTTCCAAGAAAAGCCCTATACCCGTTAAGGCATAACTGCCAGTACCCGAAACCGACACAGGTGGGGTGGTAGAGAATACCGAGGGGCGCGAGATAACTCTCTCTAAGGAACTCGGCAAAATGGCCCCGTAACTTCGGGAGAAGGGGTGCCAGCGAAAGCTGGTCGCAGTGAAGAGGCCCAGGCGACTGTTTACCAAAAACACAGGTCTCCGCTAAGTCGCAAGACGATGTATGGGGGCTGACACCTGCCCAGTGCCGGAAGGTTAAGGAAGCCGGTTAGCGTAAGCGAAGCTAGT
>NZ_JAZHBM010000006.1:0-1318 GCF_036584485.1 Luteimonas flava
CCGGGAACGTATTCACCGCAGTATGCTGACCTGCGATTACTAGCGATTCCTCCTTCACGTAGGCGAGTTGCAGCCTACGATCTGAACTGAGCCACGGTTTATGGGATTTGCTAGCTCTCGCGAGTTTGCTGCCCTTTGTCCGTAGCATTGTAGTACGTGTGTAGCCCAGGATGTAAGGGGCATGATGACTTGACGTCATCCACACCTTCCTCCGGTTTATCACCGGCGGTCTTTCTAGAGTGCCCAACTAAATGCTGGCAACTAAAAACGTGGGTTGCGCTCGTTGCGGGACTTAACCCAACATCTCACGACACGAGCTGACGACAGCCATGCACCACCTGTCACTGCGTTCCCGAAGGCACCCTCTAATTTCTTAAAGGTTCGCAGGATGTCAAGCCCTGGTAAGGTTCTTCGCGTTGCATCGAATTAAACCACATACTCCACCGCTTGTGCGGGCCCCCGTCAATTCCTTTGAGTTTCACACTTGCGTGCGTACTCCCCAGGCGGAACACTTAACGCGTTAGCTACGACACCGAAGGGGTCGATTCCCCCGACACCTAGTGTTCATCGTTTACGGCCAGGACTACAGGGGTATCTAATCCCTTTCGCTCCCCTGGCTTTCGTCCATGAGCGTCAGTAATGGCCCAGCAGAGCGCCTTCGCCACTGGTGTTCTTCCCGATATCTACGCATTTCACCGCTACACCGGGAATTCCCTCTGCCCCTACCATACTCAAGCCAATCAGTTTCCACTGCCATGATGGAGTTAAGCTCCACGCTTTAACAGCAGACTTGAAAGGCCGCCTGCGGACGCTTTACGCCCAATAATTCCGGATAACGCTTGCCACTCCCGTATTACCGCGGCTGCTGGCACGGAATTAGCCGTGGCTTATTCCTCAAGTACCGTCATATCTTCTTCCTTGAGAAAAGAGGTTTACAGCCCAGAGGCCTTCGTCCCTCACGCGGCGTTGCTCCGTCAGGCTTTCGCCCATTGCGGAAAATTCCCCACTGCTGCCTCCCGTAGGAGTCTGGGCCGTGTCTCAGTCCCAGTGTGGCTGATCATCCTCTCAGACCAGCTACTGATCGTAGCCTTGGTGAGCCATTACCTCACCAACAAGCTAATCAGACGCGGGCTCATCCTCAGGCGAAATTCATTTCACCTCTCGGCATATGGGGTATTAGCGGTCGTTTCCAACCGTTATCCCCCTCCTGAGGGCAGATTCCCACGCGTTACTCACCCGTCCGCCACTAACCCGAAGGTTCGTTCGACTTGCATGTGTTAAGCACGCCGCCAGCGTTCATCCTGAGCCAGGATCAAAC
>NZ_JAZHBM010000007.1:0-1022 GCF_036584485.1 Luteimonas flava
TTCAAGGCCTACGACGCGATCGACGCGGCGCCGGAAGAGAAGGCGCGCGGCATCACGATCTCGACCGCACACGTCGAATACGAATCCGAGACGCGCCACTACGCGCACGTCGATTGCCCGGGCCACGCCGACTACGTCAAGAACATGATCACCGGCGCTGCGCAGATGGACGGCGCGATCCTGGTGTGTTCGGCCGCTGACGGCCCGATGCCGCAGACCCGCGAGCACATCCTGCTGTCGCGCCAGGTCGGCGTGCCGCACATCGTCGTGTTCCTGAACAAGGCCGACATGGTCGACGACGCCGAGCTGCTCGAGCTGGTCGAGATGGAAGTGCGCGAGCTGCTGTCGAAGTACGACTTCCCGGGCGACGACACCCCGATCATCCACGGCTCGGCCCGTCTGGCGCTGGAAGGCGACCAGAGCGACATCGGCGTGCCGGCGATCCTGAAGCTGGTCGACGCGCTCGACACCTTCATCCCGGAGCCGGAGCGTGACGTCGACAAGGCGTTCCTGATGCCGGTCGAAGACGTGTTCTCGATCTCGGGCCGCGGCACCGTGGTCACCGGCCGCATCGAGCGCGGCGTGATCAAGGTCGGCGAGGAAATCGAAATCGTCGGTATCCGTCCGGTGCAGAAGACGACCGTCACGGGCGTCGAAATGTTCCGCAAGCTGCTCGACCAGGGCCAGGCTGGCGACAACGCCGGTCTGCTGCTGCGCGGCACCAAGCGTGACGACGTCGAGCGTGGCCAGGTGCTGGCCAAGCCGGGTTCGATCAAGCCGCACACCGAGTTCGAAGCCGAAGTCTATGTCCTGTCGAAGGACGAAGGCGGCCGTCACACGCCGTTCTTCAAGGGCTACCGTCCGCAGTTCTACTTCCGCACGACCGACATCACGGGTGCGTGCGAGCTGCCGGAAGGCACCGAGATGGTGATGCCGGGCGACAACGTGAAGATGGTGGTCACGCTGATCAACCCGGTGGCGATGGACGAAGGTCTGCGCTTCGCGATCCGCGAAGGCGGCCG
>NZ_JAZHBM010000009.1:0-884 GCF_036584485.1 Luteimonas flava
GTAACTTCGGGAAAAGGATTGGCTCTAAGGGCTGGGTCGGTCGGGCTGCATCTCGAAGCGGGCCTGGAATCGGCAGGGGCTGGGTGAGACCGTGCCGCGCGTTCGCGTGTGGTGCGGTCGAGCTCGGACCGTCGCCGGGACCTTCCCGTGGAGAGGTACAGCTGTGCGGCCCGGTGGTTTCGGCCGCCGACGTCGCTTCGGCCGGCATCTAACAACCGACTTAGAACTGGTACGGACAAGGGGAATCCGACTGTTTAATTAAAACAAAGCATTGCGATGGCCGGTGATCGGTGTTGACGCAATGTGATTTCTGCCCAGTGCTCTGAATGTGAATTTGTAGAAATGCACCAAAGCGCGGGTTAACGGCGGGAGTAACTATGACTCTCTTAAGGTAGCCAAATGCCTCGTCTTCTAATTAGAGACGTGCACGAATGGATCAACGAGACTCTTACTGTCCCTATTTACCACTTGGCGAACTCACTGTCGAGGGAACGGGCTCGACGAAAAATATGGGGAAAGAAGACCCTTTTGAGCTTAACTCTAGTCAGACATTGTGAAACGGCGCGGACGGTATAGTTATAAGTGGGAGTTTGTAAAAGGACGAACTTGAAATACCACTACGACTGTAGCTGTTTTACTTAATTTTCATGCAGAATAGATGTTCTTCCATCTATTTCAAGGGGTAATTGTAACGACACGTTGGAATGAGCTGTAACGGAGGAACTACGCTGAGTATATCGCTGTTTCTTTAGGGTTTGCTAAGGTTGAGTATTTGTGCGAGTACTGTATGTTGGCAGGAAAGTATGCTTCAGGATCTGGTAAAACGTTCTAACCTCTGTCTTACGAGATCTGTAAAAATAACATTATTTGGTAGGAAAGTATGC
>NZ_JAZHBM010000011.1:0-775 GCF_036584485.1 Luteimonas flava
GCTTCGGTCTTGCGACTATACTACCCCCAGAGTTCGAATATTCTGGATTTCTCGTATAGTGCGTATGAAGTCATAAAATAATGATCACACATCCTAAATCAACATTGTTTACGGTTCAGACTACGATGGTATCTAAGCATCTTCGCGCCCTGAACTTTCGTTCTTGACTAAAAAAAACATCTCAGTGGAGAGCTTTCGCATCAGTTTGTCTTCTCAGGATCATAAAATTTCACCTTTCCCCTGAGAGTACAGGTCACTCATTCTATTTTTTTCTCTCATTACAAATCCAGATTCTTTGGAGTATTGCTACTCCCAGAACTTTATGTGACCTAAATTTGTCATATTTCATAATACCATGCTAATATATTCAAAGCTAAAAAGCTTGTTTTGAACACTCTAATTTATTCAAAGTTATAACACTCCAGAAAACCAACCATCTGCGTAAAGATAGCCGGTCCTAAGTCTGCTTTTACACCGACAAAGGGACTCTAAAGTTTTTTCTTGCTTTAAGTCATCTACAATTCTCTCATTTGAATGATCAAATATGTAAAAACTTCATGCCTGTAAAATTGGCTATGAGCTTTTTAACTGCAGCAACTTTAATATACGCTATTGGAGCTGGAATTACCGCGGCTGCTGGCACCAGACTTGCCCTCCAATGGTGTTCATTGATGTGTTTAGATATCATCCATTGCAAATCTCCACCATGCGTAGCATGGCAGAGTTGCTATTTCTCGTCGCTGCCTCGTCAGTGTTGACATTGGGCAATTTGCGC
>NZ_JAZHBM010000012.1:0-756 GCF_036584485.1 Luteimonas flava
ATCTTCAAATTTTTCATTTGAATATTCGCTACTATCACCAAGATCTACACTAAAGAATCACTCCAGACCGAGTCACCCCAATCCTTCTCCGTGATCTTCACGCACATTTACTCGTTCAAATTTCATTCTTAACGTAGAGTACTCTTCAGTCAATACTGTCAGTATTCAAACGGTTGAGTTTAGATTAAAGGCTTAAGCGCAATCGATTTTCAGGGCTAATTCATTAGGCAGGTTCGTTTTTACACGTTACTGAGAGGATTTCGACTTCCATGACCACCTTCCTGCTGTCTCAAAAAATCAACGCCTTTTTTGGGATCTTAATTAGCCTATAAATTTGCATCTAAACTCAACGTTAGGTTCATTCCTCATCGCCAGCTCTGCTTACCAAAAAAGGCCCACTAAAGACTATTTCATTTAATTAAGACAAGATAATAAGAGATAAGATCATCTTGCCTGTTTGCATTCTCTTAAGAAATACAATTCGTTACCTATTCAAAGTTTGAGAATAAGTTGAGTAAAGTAATACCCAAAGCTTCTAATCATTCGCTTTACCAGATAAAATTGATTGGCAAATTTATACAAATTTCCCTTAGTCTCAGCTATCCTGGGGGAAATTTCAATGTGAACCAGCTACCAAATATTTCGATTAGTCTTTCGCCCCTAAACTCAAATCAGACGAACAATTTGCACGTTAGTACCGCTTCGAGCCTCCACCAGAATTTCTCCTGGCTTTGCCCGGTTCAAGCTTAGTTCAAT
>NZ_JAZHBM010000013.1:0-626 GCF_036584485.1 Luteimonas flava
GTCGAGGTGAATAGGCGCAAGCCGAATAAGCCAACACCGGGACGGAACCCGAACTGGGCAGGCGGTCGAAGGCGAGAAACCTTGAGATGGGAGGGTTCTCTGGTGACAGAGGGCTCGCTCCCGTGAGTTGAGCGGCCGTGAAGCGCGGCGGGTGGTCGATCTGGCGACGGACCGATTGCTCGTGAAGCGTGACGGTCGAGGGGCGGAAGCCTCTCCATCTTGCGGGGGTCGAAACCATGAGGAGGCAGAAGCGCAGGAGGGATAGGTCGGTCGTCGGGACATTAATCATGCTTCGATGACGCGGATCGATTTCCACGAGGACGAAGGCCCTGTAGGCGATCAAAGATTTCGACCGGAATGACCTAGGCACTGGTCGAAGTGCCCGCGAGCGCCCCCGCCTAGGACGGGGGTCAAGGCCAGCTCGATGGGAGGAACGTCAAGAGGGCAAGCCGACGGCGACGAGTCGTCGGGGCTTCGTGGAAGGAACAACTCCCTGAAGCGCGGAACCCCACGAACGCCACCTGTCTGAAAATGGCAGGACGGCGGGGAGAGGAAAAAGTCCGCTGAGAGGTTGGGAAAACCTGTGAGCGGCACCGTAGCCGGCAGAGTGGGATCTGTTGGCGAAC
>NZ_JAZHBM010000014.1:0-597 GCF_036584485.1 Luteimonas flava
CCTTCGAGTGTCAAACTCAACTAGGTGTAATGAAAGTGATTTACCCGTGAACCGGGGAGGCCTCCTCCTTGGGTGCAACGGGGCACGGTCCTGATGGTTTCTCAAAGGGATCTGAAGTTAAGTCCATTAGCTGGGACCCGAAAGATTGCGAGCTTTTCCTGGGCCGATGGAAGTCAGGGGAAACCTTGATGGACGATCGAACGCAGTGCTGACGTGCAAATCGCTTGTCAGATCTGGGTAAAGGGGCGAAAGACTCATCGAGCTATCTAGTAGCTGGTTCCCTCCGAAGTTTCTCTCAGGATAGCTAGGGACCAATGAGTTGCGTCAGGTAAAGCAAATGATCAGAAGCATTGGGGATTTTTATCCTCAACTTATTCTCAAACTCTAAATGGGCGCGGCACACAACCTGCTTAACTGAGGTTGTGACTAGAATCAAGTCTCCAAGTGGGCCATTTTTGGTAAGCAGAATTGGCGACGCGGGATGCACCGAAAGCGGACCTATGGTACCTAAGCATCTGCTAATTAGATCCCTCGAAGGGCGTTGGTTCATATAGACAGCAGGACCGTGGCCATGGAAGTTGGAATCGGCTAAGGAGT
>NZ_JAZHBM010000016.1:0-576 GCF_036584485.1 Luteimonas flava
CGAAGTTTCCCTCAGGATAGCTCGAATCTATGCCTTTAAGGCCACATTTTTTCTTTTGAAAATAAGTTACGAGTAACACAAGGGTAAAGCAATGAGACGCGGTATCTGTGGGTCTTATTTAAACGACCTCGGCCTTCTCTCAAACTTTAAATCTGTGCGAATAGGAGTCTTACTTGAAAATTTTTAAAATTCACGAAGACTTTCTAAGCGTATCGAAGATTCGTAGTGGGCCATTTCTGGTAAGCAGAACTGGCGATGAGGGATTCAACCTGACGCTCTCAAGATAAGCCGGGCTTAACCTTATCTGCTCCAACCTTCCGATAAACCGAAAGGGTGTTCCGTGTGGTGCAGACAGCAGGACGGTGGCCATGGAAGTTGGAATCCGCATAAGGAGTGTGTAACAACTCACCTGCAGAATCACACCGCCCCGAAAACGGATGGCGCTCAAGCAGTTGGTGCGCAATTGTGCACGTTAGATTGCCCGACACTTGACCATTCAAAATGTACTCAACTACTTGTTAATGCTTTTGAATGAGTAGGAGGTTCCGCGTGTAGGTATACTTACGGTTACACTCA
>NZ_JAZHBM010000017.1:0-574 GCF_036584485.1 Luteimonas flava
ACCGCCCCAGTCAAACTACCCACCATACAATGTCTTGATGCCGGATAACGGCAATCAGTTAGATACCAAGAAAAACAAAAGAGGTATTTCACTGTTGACTCCACAAAAGCTGACGCCTTTGCTTCAATGTCTCCCTCCTATGCTAAATATGTTTTTCCTAATACCAATGTAAAGTTGCAGTAAAGGTGCACGGGGTCTTTCCGTCTAACTACGCGAACTCCGCATCTTCACGGAGAATTCAATTTCACTGAGTTGATGTTGGAGACAGCGGAGAAATCGTTACGCCATTCATGCAGGTCGGAACTTACCCGACAAGGAATTTCGCTACCTTAGGACCGTTATAGTTACGGCCGCCGTTTACTGGGGCTTCAGAAATGAGCTTGCACCCATCGCATTAACCTTCCAGCACCGGGCAGGCGTCAGACCCTATACATCCACTTACGTGTTAGCAGAGCCCTGTGTTTTTGATAAACAGTCGCTTCTCCCTGGCTTGTGCCACCTTTCAATGGTTGCCCAAAAAAAGGTCTTCTTTATCCCGAAGTTACAGAAGCATTTTGCCGAGTTCCTTCAACAT
>NZ_JAZHBM010000018.1:0-561 GCF_036584485.1 Luteimonas flava
TTCAAATAAAAAATTTGAAGATCGAAGCAGAGAAAGGTTTCAGGCGAACGTTGTTCGAACCTGAGTTAGTCGATCCTAATTTGGAGATTAACTTTGTTAATGATGCAGGGGCGGCCGTTAAAAGCTGCAATGTCAACTCATAGCGTCTTAGTTCAATAGAAAGGGAAATAGTTTAAATTATGCAATGCATGTGTCTAAGGAACCTGGGGTAACCCACACGACTGACTTGACAATCTTCCGTTACAACTGTAGAGTTTTCTGTTCTCCTTCAATGGAAAAGCAGAAATTCAGTCCATGGAATCGGCTCGTCCGAAGGTATGGATTGAAACCATGGATAAAGAAGCTACTTCATGTGCCTCTTATCTTAATGGATATGTTAACGGAAGGTTCCGAGAAAAAAGTTAGTTAGAGACTCTTGGTCTTCTGAGTAGTAGCAATACGAAAGGCGGATTTTGAGCATTCCTACTCACACATATCGTACTCACAACCGCAACAGGTCTCTAAGTTTTATTAACTCTGATCAACTAGTAAATGTAAATAAGGGAAGTCGGCATATTAAAC
>NZ_JAZHBM010000019.1:0-558 GCF_036584485.1 Luteimonas flava
GCTCCATTTCATATCAGGTTTAATAACCCATAAATTCGCATACATGTTAGACTCCTTGGTCCGTGTTACAAAACGGGTAAAATTCGAGATTTTAATCAATTCTTACTTTCTTCTCGCAATGTGAGACGAGTGTGGACAAACCTGACGCCGCTTTGACACAAACGCCGATCTAGAATACCTCCCCCCCATAAATGAAAGATGAGTGTATTTTCGACAGTATGCCACCCTGTTATGAAGCCCTCGCCTCACTGATATTGCATATATTCTAATTGCGGACTCCGGTGGAAATCCAGAAGATGTCTCTTCTATTAAGTCTTTTATATCACAGTTAACAGTTATAAAATCAAAGATGCTCGTTGCAGTATAATCCGCAGAAAATACAACCAATCGAACAACCGTTTGCTCTCTCTATGTGACAAATTGATCTCATGTGTCGTTTAATAATCAGGTTCAGCCAGTAATGATAGAGATCATTACCGCGACCGATCACACAATGAGTATCTCACTTCTCGAATCAAGTTCCTCTCATGACAATTGAATGTTCTTTTAACTCTCTTT
>NZ_JAZHBM010000020.1:0-552 GCF_036584485.1 Luteimonas flava
CTTGAAGGCCGAAGTGGAGAAAGGTTTCATGGTAACAGCAGTTGATCATGAGTGAATCGATCCTAAGCCATAGGTTAACCCCGTGAACGGCGGCAATCCCCGCAAGGGAATCCAAGGTTGCCCCCAGTGGCGAAAGGGAAGCAGGTTAATATTCCTGCATCTGGTCACGGATATAGACGGCAACGTAAGTGAACTCGGAGACGTTAGCCGCTGCCCTGGAAAGAGTTCTCTTTTCTTTTTAACGACTACTGCATGGCCCTGGAATCAGATTGTCTGGAGATAGGGTTAGAGGGCCGGTAAAGCACCTTGCTTTTTGAGGTGTCCGGAGCGTAGCGGCTGATCCTTGAAAATCCGAGGGAAAGCGAAGAATTTCATGCCAGGTCGTACTCATAACCGCAGCAGGTCTCCAAGGTTAAAAGCCTCTGGTCGATAGAATAATGTAGATAAGGGAAGTCGACAAAATAGATCCGTATCTTTGGGAAAAGGATTGGCTCTAAAGGTTGGGCTTGGGGGGTCTGTCGAGGCGTGTAGGTGAGCGCGTGTTGCTACGAC
>NZ_JAZHBM010000021.1:0-528 GCF_036584485.1 Luteimonas flava
CATCGCCAGTTCTGCTTACCAGAAAAAGCCCACTAACAACCGTGTATTCTAAAATAGTGTTTGTTCAAATTAAGCAACAAAACACGTCGCACCCATTCAAAGTTTGAGAACAGACCAAGGGCATTGCGCCCCCGAATTCTTTAATCATTCGCTTTACCAGATGCAACTACTTTTATCGGTTGGTGCTATCCTAAGGGAAATTTCGGGAGGAACCAGCTACTAGATGGTTCGATTAGTCTTTCGCCCCTATACCCAAATTTGACGATCGATTTGCACGTCAGAATCGCTACGAGCCTCCACCAGAGTTTCCTCTGGCTTCACCCTATTCAGGCATAGTTCACCATCTTTCGGGTCCCAACAGATATGCTATTACTCAAATCTTCCGCAAGCGAACGATCGGTCGATAGTGCCTCCCACCCGAGGGCGAGATTCCTACCTCAAGCCTTGCGGCTCTTTACTTTCATTACGCATCAGGGTTTGTCACCCAAATACTCGCATATATGTTAGACTCCTTGGTCCATGTTACAA
>NZ_JAZHBM010000022.1:0-508 GCF_036584485.1 Luteimonas flava
CTGTATTTGAATGATAAATTCCCGATTTACAAGAGTAATTTGATTTAGTACGAGAGGAACCATTATTTCAGACATTTAGTGTATAATGTTTTTCGAAAGAGAAGTGTGTTGTAGCCACGTCTGTTGATTTATGACTGAAAGCCTCTAAAGTCAGAAATCCAGCTGAGAAAATTAAATTAGTTGATATTGACCATTTGCAGGTCAAAGAATTAGACAAAACATGTATCGGTAAAATGAGCGGCATGTTAATCCTGACGGTAGTTGGTTTTCCAATCACTGTATTCAAAAAACAAACCATGATGTTTAATGAATGAAGAATATGGACAGTAATGTTCACAAACACACTTTTATCTTTAATGATGAATTTAAAATAGGCGGATTTGAGTATCTAATTCTTTAGAACCACCAGAAGACGACTGGTAACATTTTGGCACTGAGGTCTGTACCGGTCTTTAAATTGGAGAGAGGCTTTTATTCTCGACGCCTTGAGGTTTTTCAGTTGCCCGTT
>NZ_JAZHBM010000023.1:0-499 GCF_036584485.1 Luteimonas flava
GTACGCATTACCCATTCGCCGAGATCGATAATCAGGCCGGAATACTCGGCAATCGGAATAAAGCGGTCGGGCGAGATGAACTTGCCGTCCGGCGTCTGCCAGCGCAGCAGCGCCTCGGCGCCCACTGGCCGGCGCGTGGCCAGGTCGATCTGCGGCTGGTACACCACAAACAGCTGGTTCTGGCCAAACGCCGTGCGCAGCGCGTGCATCATGCGCACCCGTTCGCGGATCTCCACGCCCATCGAGCGCGAGAAGTAGAAGTGGCCGGCGCGCTGCTGCGATTTGGCGCGTTTCAGGGCGATGTCGGCATCTTTCAACGCATCGGCGCCGCTACCTTCGTGTTCGTTCAGGCGCACCAGGCCCAGTGTGGCGGACAGCTGCACATCCTGGCCGTCGATGCTGAAGGCGCGCTGGAATAGCGCCAGGATGTTGGCCGGATTGACCTGGGCCGAATCGCCCAGCACGCAGAAGATGTCGCCGCCGATGCGGGCTACGGTCA
>NZ_JAZHBM010000024.1:0-476 GCF_036584485.1 Luteimonas flava
GTTCGCTTCCCAGTCCAGTACGCGGTCAACCAGCAGCAGCGGATAGCGGTGCGGCAGCAGCGATTTGATGGCCAGGATGTCGAGGGTCTTTTTTTCAGTAGTCATTTTTCGTCTTGCGTGGTCAGTGTTTTAATTGTTTTTTCAAGCGTGCGGATCTTCTCGCGCATGCTTGACAGGTTGCGCACGATGGCGGCGCTCTTTTCCCAGTCGGCGTTCTTGGCCAGCGGATAAAAACCCGTGTACTGGCCCGGTTCCGCGATCGAGCGCGAGACCATGCTGCCCGAGCCCACGTGGACGCGGTCGGCGATCGTCAAATGGCCCAGCACCATGGCGGCGCCGCCAAAGGTGCAGTACTTGCCGATGATGGCGCTGCCGGCCACGCCGACGCAGCCGGCCATGGCCGTGTGCGCGCCGATATGGCAGTTGTGGCCGATCTGGATCTGGTTATCGAGCTTGACGCCGTCTTCGATGATGGT
>NZ_JAZHBM010000025.1:0-448 GCF_036584485.1 Luteimonas flava
GCCAGCTGCTGCCGAAGCGCCAAAGCTGACCCAGCAGGAGAAAATGAAAAAATGTAATGTCGACGCTACCGGCAAAAAAGGCGATGAGCGCAAGGCCTTCATGAAGGAATGCCTGAGTAGCAAATAATCAGTCACCGCCTGTCTCAGACGCCATCTTCGGATGGCGTTTCTATTTGCTGTTAATTATTGCCTTGGCACATTAATTGCTATGAATATATTTTTTGTGTTCAAGCTACGTAATGACCAATTACCCTAAAGCTGACGCGGACATATTCCTATCCCATATGCCCGACGTAGCCCGCTGTGAACTCTCGCTGCGGGAACTGAATCAGATGTGGCGGCTTATCGAGTCGTCCGCCAAAATGAACTGCCCGGCCGAAGCGCGTCTACTGTTGCCCGCCATGGTGGCCACCCGCACCGGTTTCGCGCACCTGGAGCAGGCCCTGGT
>NZ_JAZHBM010000026.1:0-437 GCF_036584485.1 Luteimonas flava
GTTAGACGGCTTTCGCCTTGGTTTCAGTCACCATAACACTTGCATACGCAGTAGACTCCTTGGTCCGTGTTTCAAGACGGGTGGAAGACAACCATTTCGTCTGCATCGCGAACCCACCATCTGGTACATCCAAAGCAGTATTCACCTTTCGCACAGACAGAACTTTGTTCTCTCACGCGCTAGGATAAACAGGCCTCAGAGTACCGACGCCCGAAAGCGGGGGGTTTTCACTCCTCACCCAGCGACAACGTAGATCGCATAAGTTAAACGAATCCGAAGAAACGCACCAACTCACACAATTTCTGCGAAGCCCCTAGGTGATGCTGACTCTTCTTAGCCTCAAGTAACCCCTCCCGAAGGAAGAGCGAATGAAGCTTAGAAATGACTGGTTGACTCCCCTTCCCTGTTAACAATTTCAAGTACTTTTTAACTCTCTT
>NZ_JAZHBM010000027.1:0-435 GCF_036584485.1 Luteimonas flava
TTGGACGCCAGCACTAATACATGCAGCGATTTCTGCCCGCGGCCTTCCGCATATTCAGCCAAATAATTGCCGATCTCCCGGCTACCGGCACTCAGCGGGTTATAACCTCGGAATACATGAACTGCACCGGCTTTCAGCAACATTCGCTGTGCAGGCGCAAGCGTCAAATGGCTGGCCACATTCCGCTTCATTAGTTTGGCACGCTGTGTATTGGATGCATATCCCTGTCCCGGAGTTATGTTTTTGCTATAAATGCTGCGGCTTTCGATCAACGAATTTAACATCGCCAAGGCGGGCATGTCCTTTGGGGCCGTGAGCAGCTTCTGTAAGGCGAATAATTCCTCTTCTTTGACTTTCAACATGAAAAGATCACGCGGGTCTCCGCTCGCCGACGCCCGGCCATAGTCATTGTTTTCAAGCTTGCGGAAGGCCTCG
>NZ_JAZHBM010000028.1:0-429 GCF_036584485.1 Luteimonas flava
TTTCTTCGGAAATTGCAAGATTTTGCAAGTATTAACTACTTTTAATTTGTATGCTCTGAACTGGAGATGGCTGTCACTTTAGAAATTTTCAACTAAGAGCTTTGTGAGCTTCGTGCTCATTTTTATGCAATGGTACAGGACCCTTGCAGAATGGGAGTTTGGCTGGGGTGGCACATCTGTTAGAATGCAACACAGGTGTCCCAAGGGCAGCTCCGTGAGAACAGAAACCTCTCCTTGAGCATAAGGGCAAAAGCTGTCTTAATCTATGTACTTTCAGTACCAGTACACAATGTAAAAATACTTGCAATTTAGCTTCGGCTATTTTGCTTGTTATGTGTGAAAGCACGGCCTAGCGATCCTTTAGTATACGTATGAATTCTATGGTGTCTTTCTTTAGTTTATTAGCTTTGTACACGAAAGATTTAGGTG
>NZ_JAZHBM010000029.1:0-423 GCF_036584485.1 Luteimonas flava
AACGCGCCCAAAATCGAATATGTGTTGCTAAGGAAAGCCCTTCGGGGCCTACCGACCCACATATTACTAGATTAGCGATGGAGTAACGGAGAAGGATAGATGAACCCAGGCGATGGTTGTCCTGGGGTAAGTGTGTAGGGTAGTTAATAGGCAAATCCGTTAACTGTAAACCTGAGACACGAGTCCGAGCCGCTTTTTAGGCGAAGTCATTAATTCCATGCTTCCAAGAAAAACTTCTAGTTAGTTTTAATAGTGCCCGTACCCCAAACCGACACAGGTGGACAAGTAGAGAATACTAAGGCGAGCGAGAGAACTCTGGTTAAGGAACTCGGCAAATTAGTTCCGTAACTTCGGGAGAAGGAACGCCCAAGTAAAGTGATTAATTAACTTTATAAGCTTGAACGGGCCGCAGTGATCAGACTC
>NZ_JAZHBM010000030.1:0-419 GCF_036584485.1 Luteimonas flava
CTCTGGTGGAAGCTCGTAGCGATACTGACGTGCAAATCGTTCGTCTGATTTGGGTATAGGGGCGAAAGACTAATCGAACCATCTAGTAGCTGGTTCCCTCCGAAGTTTCCCTCAGGATAGCTGGAACTCACACAGTTTTATCGGGTAAAGCTAATGATTAGTGGTACTTGGATTGAAACAATCTGAACCAATTCTCAAACTTTAAATAGGTAAGAAGTCCGTGGTTACTTAACTGAACCCGGACATTGAATGGGAGTTCTTAGTGGGCCATTTTTGGTAAGCAGAACTGGCGATGCGGGATGAACCGGACGCAGACTTAAGGCGCCTAACTGTTCGCTCATCTAGATCCCTCAAAAGGTGTTGCTTCATTTAGACAGCAGGACGGTGGTCATGGAAGTCGAAATCCGCTAAGGAGTGTA
>NZ_JAZHBM010000031.1:0-419 GCF_036584485.1 Luteimonas flava
GACCAGCGACACCACGATGAACATGGCCTGGCGCTGCAGGAAGTAGGTATTCTGCCAGCGCACATAGGCGGCAAACTTCGGTGAATCAGGCAGCGAGATGGATGCCGAGTACACCATCACCATCCCGAGCAGCATCAGCAGCAGCGTGACCCAGACCAGCGGCTGGTCGTACTCCATCATCTTCGATTGCCGCGCGCGGCTGTCCATCGACGTCGCCGTCGAATTCGAGCCAAAGCGGAACGGCAGCTGGAAGGCCATCAGAGCTCCTGTCCTGCATCGAGCGCGATATCGCGCACGGTGTCGATGAACACCTGGGCGCGATGCGCGTAATTCTTGAACATGTCCATGCTGGCGCACGCTGGCGACAGCAGCACCGCGTCGCCGGCTTGCGCCAGTTCGCTGGCGCGCTTGACGGCGTG
>NZ_JAZHBM010000032.1:0-417 GCF_036584485.1 Luteimonas flava
TCAAGCGGTAGGCAATGCGGCCCTTGTCCACACCGCACAGGCTGGCCAGCTGCGCCGCACTGACCACCGGGGCGGTCTTGGTGGACGTGGGTGACAGCATGGCCGCGCGGATCTGCCCCATCATCGCGGCAATGCGCGCGGCCTGCAGCTCGATGTCGGCCAGCGATTGGCGTTTGATCGGGGCGTGGCCGGGCGGTTGCTTGATGTCCATGGTGTTGTTCCTGTTTGTTCACACAATCTGCGATTATGCGTGTGAGCAGCGAAAAATCGTTGAACAGCCACAAGGGTGCACCGCCCGGGACGTCGAAGGCTACAGGGCCTGATTTGGCTTGTGGGCTGTTCCGCGTTTTTCCTCAGCATCTCTTCTCTTTCAAAGAAAGCTTCAATACATCTTCAAGAGATTAGCGTGCTGTGCAT
>NZ_JAZHBM010000033.1:0-407 GCF_036584485.1 Luteimonas flava
CACACTTGCGTGCATACTACCCCCGGAGGAGAATGTCTCAGACATTTCTGCAGTAAGCGCGTGCCTAAAGCGTGCCTCACACCTATTTTAGAGCACTAAGATATTTGAAAGAACAAGTTCACCGTAGTAAACTATGTCTTTACATTACTTAGCGCTCAATGGTGCTTACATCTCACTAATTGAGCGCAAAGCTCCTACAATCAAGTGCAACACTTTTTGCGAAAAAAAGTGTAAACACGCAGCAGAAAATGCCGAAACCAATACAAACTAGGCGAGCTCCCGAAGGTGCATCAAGCCAAATTTGCAGGTTAGGGGCAATATAAAAATTGCAATTGAGAGTCCATCGTTTGATGTAATTAATGGGACGACGAGGGTATCTGATCCTCTTTGAACCCCCAACCTTCGTT
>NZ_JAZHBM010000034.1:0-405 GCF_036584485.1 Luteimonas flava
GGCCTGCGCGGAAGATGTAACGGGGCTAAGCAATATACCGAAGCTGCGGCAGCATGTTTACATGCTGGGTAGGGGAGCGTTGTGTAAGTGGATGAAGGTGAGTTGTAAAGCTTGCTGGACATATCACAAGTGCGAATGCTGACATGAGTAACGATAATGGGAGTGAAAAACTCCCACGCCGGAAGACCAAGGTTTCCTGTCCCATGCTAATCAGGGCAGGGTAAGTCGGCCCCTAAGGCGAGGCAGAAATGCGTAGTCGATGGGAAACGGGTTAATATTCCCGTACTTATATAATCAGTGATGGAGGGACGGAGAAGGCTAGGCAAGCTTGGCGTTGGTTGTCCAAGTGAAAGTGTGTAGGCTGGAATTTTAGGTAAATCCGGAATTCTAAGGCCGAGACACGAG
>NZ_JAZHBM010000035.1:0-389 GCF_036584485.1 Luteimonas flava
AAATCGAGTAGGTCGGAGCACGTGAAACTTTGACTGAATATGGGGGGACCATCCTCCAAGGCTAAATACTCCCAACTGACCGATAGTGAACCAGTACCGTGAGGGAAAGGCGAAAAGAACCCCTGTGAGGGGAGTGAAATAGAACCTGAAACCGTATACGTACAAGCAGTGGGAGCCCTTCGGGGTGACTGCGTACCTTTTGTATAATGGGTCAGCGACTTATATTTAGTAGCAAGGTTAAGTGAATAACGGAGCCGTAGCGAAAGCGAGTGTTAACTGCGCGTTTAGTTGCTAGGTATAGACCCGAAACCCGGTGATCTAGCCATGAGCAGGTTGAAGGTTGAGTAACATCAACTGGAGGACCGAACCCACTGTCTTTGAAAAGCCAG
>NZ_JAZHBM010000036.1:0-388 GCF_036584485.1 Luteimonas flava
TGCTATCTTTAAAGATTAAGCCATGCAAATCTAAGTAAATTGGCGACATAACATAGAAACGGTAGAGAGCTCATTAAAACAGTTTGAAAAGAAGCAATGAACATCATATAACTTTGTTGTATGAGAGTGGATATTGTCACTAATTGTGACATTAATACGTTTAACCTGAACTCAAGAAAAGCCGCAAGGTTTTGAGAGAGAATTTATTGAAAGTGAAGTTAACAAAACTTATTCACATCCTTTGGAAATGTTATAAATCATCATATCGAATAACTATTTATAGTTTTTCGAAACGGTGCACTTCAAACTGATCCATCAATTACGTTTGTGGTATCTTTGACCAAAAAGATATTTACGGATAACGAAGGATTAGGGTTTGATTTCGGAG
>NZ_JAZHBM010000037.1:0-378 GCF_036584485.1 Luteimonas flava
TCCGGTTGCCGCGCCGGACGAGCTGCCGTGTGCGATGTCGCAATGGCTGGCCAATGTCGCCTATCTGGCCGACTCGGCGCGCAGCCAGCAGGGCGCGGGCAAGACCTTGCGCAAAAACGATAGCCGGGCAATCTACGTATTGCAGCCGCAAGCCAACAGCGGCCGCATGGGCCTGCGCCTGTGCAAAGGCAAGATCGCCGCTGACGGCGTCATCCGCTCAGCGGCCGCGATTACCGACATGTTTGGTTTCCAGCAAAAGCCGCCCGCCTGGTTGCGTCCGGAAGACCGCCACGCCAGCGTGCTGTTTGCCGGGCTGCTGAGCAGCATCTGGGGCGCCGCCACGGTGGATATGGCGCGCGACGGCGTGGCCGCCTTGCT
>NZ_JAZHBM010000038.1:0-370 GCF_036584485.1 Luteimonas flava
GATACAGGCCGCGACTGGCGTACAGCGGCACCGACACGGTATTCACCAGCAGCCAGAACGGCCAAGTCTGGACCCGCCGCCCCATCAGCAGCAACTGCGCCACCACGCTGAACATCAGCACGGCCGAATCGATGAAGGGCGCGTAGGCGTTGGTCCAGGCCTGCAACATCAGGCCGTAGCCGGCAGTGGCTAGCAGGCCAGTCGCCACCATCCAGCCCAGCGCCCGCAACTGCGCGTTGCTGATCGGCAGCGGCGCACCGCCGGCGCCGCGCAGCCATTGCAGCCAGCCAATCAGGCAAGTGACGATGAAGAATAGTTGCAGCACCACGTCGGCATACAGGTTGACGCTGTAGAACAGCGCGGCAAACAT
>NZ_JAZHBM010000039.1:0-367 GCF_036584485.1 Luteimonas flava
CTTGGCAGTTAGAGGCGATGAAGGACGTGTAAGTCTGCGAAAAGCTGTGGTGAGCCGACAAAATGCATTTGAGCCACAGATGTCCGAATGGGGAAACCCACCTATTTATAGGTATCGTTAACTGAATACATAGGTTAACGAGGCAAACGAGGGGAACTGAAACATCTAAGTACCCTTAGGAAAAGAAATCAACCGAGATTCCCCTAGTAGCGGCGAGCGAACGGGGAGCAGCCCTTAAGCTGTTTAGAATTTAGTGGAATCCTTTGGGAAGAGGAGCGATACAGGGTGATAGCCCCGTACACGACGGATTCTTTACAGTGAAATCGAGTAGGTCGGGACACGTGTTATCTTGACTGAATATGGGAAG
>NZ_JAZHBM010000040.1:0-362 GCF_036584485.1 Luteimonas flava
CTGCTGGCTAGGATCCGGGCGCCAAATGGGCCACGCCTGGTAAGCAGGACTGGCGATGCGGGATGAACCGAAAGCGTATTTAAGGTATCCGAGTCATGGCTCATTTAGACCCCATGAAGGATGTTGGTTGATCCAGACAGCAGGACGGTGGCCATGGAAGTCGGAATCCGCTAAGGAGTGTGTAACAACTCACCTGCCGAATCAACCGGCTCCGAAAATGGATGATGCTCAAGCCACGCACTTATAGTACGCCATCGATTTGGTCTGAACAAAGCCATCGGTGAGTAGGAGGGCGCGAGGCGCTTAGCTGCGAAGGCTTTGGTGTAAACCTGGCTGGAGCGCGCCTCGGTGCAGATCTTGGT
>NZ_JAZHBM010000041.1:0-358 GCF_036584485.1 Luteimonas flava
GTCACCTTTTTGTTGGTTTTGATGACCTGAATGGGCAATGCAGGCCGATGTATCTGCTCAGGACCTTGGCGCTCGATAGCCCTCGGGCCTTCGGCGCCACCCCTGTTCAGATCTCGCGCCTATCGGGATCAATAGGAGCCATCGGGGAGATACGTATTGCGACGCTAGTGGTGAAATACTCAGACCGTCGCAAGACGAACTTCTGCGAAGGCATTTCTCAAGAATGCTTTCATTAATCAAGAACGAGAGTGTGGGGATCGAAGATGATCAGATACCGTCGTAGTCCATTACCGTAAACTATGCCGACTCGGAATCAGCGACTTGCTCCTATATTGTGACTTCGCTGGCGCCACCCCCT
>NZ_JAZHBM010000042.1:0-356 GCF_036584485.1 Luteimonas flava
TGGAGCGCAACCGTCCCTACGACACCTTCGGCTGGGGCGTGGTGTTCTCCGACCAGACGCTGGGCAATCTGATGGACGCCGACGCGCAGACCGCGCAGGCCATCGAAGCCTCGTTCAATCACTGGGACGATATCGATGTCTTCTTCAAGGGCGAGAAGGTCACGTCGGGCGGTCAAGGTTTCTGCGGCATCGGCCGCAAGCGGCTGCTGAACATCCTGCAGCAACGCTGCGAGGAGCTGGGCGTGTCGCTGGTGTTCGAGACCGAGGTGCTGGACGACCAGCAGATCGCGGCGCGCTACGGCGCTGACCTGGTGATCGCGTCGGACGGCTTGAACAGTCGCACCCGCGCGCGCTAT
>NZ_JAZHBM010000043.1:0-353 GCF_036584485.1 Luteimonas flava
GTTGAGAGCTGTGGTTAGCCTAGCTTCCCATCAGATAGCGATGCTCACTTACCTGCTGACCTACTGGCGCTTTCGAGTGATCGCCGCCGCATGCTTTGGCTTCGTCCAGATCCTTGCCGCGAATCGCGGTATCCGCCAGCACCGTCACCGCGCCAGGCTGCACTTCCAGCAGGCCGCCGGCGACGAAGACGAATTCTTCTTCAGCCTGGCCTGGAACCTGGATGCGCACCGCGCCCGGACGGATACGGGTAATCAGCGGCGTGTGCTTTGGGTAGATACCCAGCTCGCCCTGCTCACCCGGCAACGCGACGAATTCAGCTTCGCCAGAGTAGATCAACTCCTCTGCCGAAACC
>NZ_JAZHBM010000044.1:0-352 GCF_036584485.1 Luteimonas flava
GTGGAAGACGGCGCCCAGGAAGAGCTGTCGATCTCGCGCATCAACGGCCAGCGCGCCGTCACGCTGGACATCACCAAGGTGCAGGACGCCAACGTGGTGGAAGTAGGACGCCGCATCCAGCAAGTGGCGGCTGACCTGCAAAAGACGCTGCCGGCCGATATCAAGCTCGAAGTGCTACGCGATGAATCGCTGAAGGTGCAAAGCCAGCTGGATAACGTCAAGGAGACGATTATCGAAGGTGCGGTGCTGACCATGGTGATCGTGTTCTTCTTCCTGCACTCGTGGCGCTCGACCATCATCACCGGCCTGACGCTGCCGATCTCGGTGATGGCCAGCTTCATCGCCATGAAGG
>NZ_JAZHBM010000045.1:0-351 GCF_036584485.1 Luteimonas flava
CCCGGAGGAAAGGACATCAATAGAGACTCCCCTAGTAGTGGCGAGCGAACGGGGACCAGCCGAACCATGAGAGTGACTAGAACACGTTGGGAAGCGTGGCCATAGCGGGTGACAGCCCCGTATAGGAAGCTCGACTGGACGTATTAAGTAGGGCGGGACACGTGTAATCCTGTCTGAAGATCGGGGGACCACCCCCGAAGGCTAAGTACTCCTTACTGACCGATAGCGAACCAGTACCGTGAGGGAAAGGTGAAAAGCACCCCGACGAGGGGAGTGAAACAGTACCTGAAACCGAGCGCCTACAATCAGTTGGAGGGGCATAAGCCCTGACAGCGTACCTTTTGTATAATG
>NZ_JAZHBM010000046.1:0-350 GCF_036584485.1 Luteimonas flava
AACGGGTGTTCTTCCCGTGATCTTACTGGTTTAAACCATGGGAATACTCATCTTGAGGTGGGCTTCCCACTTAGATGCTTTCAGCGGTTATCCACTCCGCACATGGCTACCCAGCGTTTACCGTTGGCACGATAACTGGCACACCAGAGGTGCGTTCCTCCCGGTCCTCTCGTACTAGGGAGAAATCCTCTCAATATTCCTGCGCATACACCGGATATGGACCGAACTGTCTCACGACGTTCTGAACCCAGCTCGCGTACCGCTTTAATGGGCGAACAGCCCAACCCTTGGGACCGACTTCAGCCCCAGGTTGCGATGAGCCGACATCGAGGTGCCAAACCTCCCCGTCT
>NZ_JAZHBM010000047.1:0-339 GCF_036584485.1 Luteimonas flava
CGCAGAGTGCTGTGTTTTTAATAAACAGTCCCAGCCACCTGGTCACTGCGGCTCTCAGTCGCTTAGAGAGTAAATCTCATCACAACCAAGAGCGTACCTTCTCCCGAAGTTACGGTACAATTTTGCCGAGTTCCTTCACCCGAGTTCTCTCAAGCGCCTTAGTATTCTCTACCTGACCACCTGTGTCGGTTTGGGGTACGGTTCATATAATCATAAGTTTAGAAGCTTTTCCTGGAAGCAGGGCATCAACAACTTCACCACCTTGGTGGCTCGTCTCGTGTCTCGGCCTTGAAAACCCGGATTTACCTAAGTCTTCAGCCTACTCACTTTCACTTGGAC
>NZ_JAZHBM010000048.1:0-345 GCF_036584485.1 Luteimonas flava
TGAGTCTGTAGGAGTTATCCTACATGATAACAATATGAAAACTCTCTCCAATTGTTACAGTTTTTTGGTGGATAGATCATCGAGATCAGATGTGCGCATTGATTGCGGAGCCAAGCGATTATTTGTCGTTTTACTACAACGTGGTGATCATTGAATAGAATTAGCCCCCCATCGCCATACTAGGCTAGCGCTGAGTTTGTCAGACTATTCCTACAAAATGGAGGTGTGCGCTATGGGCAAGATTTTTTATCCAACTGATAACGAGGAACCTCCCGAGTTCTGCTCAGGGCTGGCTATCGGCGATTCCTGGTTCTGGTATCCAAATCAAAACATGCTGGAAACACT
>NZ_JAZHBM010000049.1:0-340 GCF_036584485.1 Luteimonas flava
GTGTGCAGCGCATCTAAATACACCAGGGACCGCTCCCTGTTGTACGTCTCCAATCCAGTCAGGGCAGCCGCAGCAATCAGGCTAGCCATGCCGAATCCTTTGACGAAATCCCGGCGCGTTATTGCGCCATACACCGCAAGGCTCAGGCCAACAAAAAGCAATCAGATTCGGCGACAGCCCCTCAATGAGTTGCTCTTCGTGCAAAGGTAACCAGGTACGCAAGCGACTAAACTGACCAGTAAACGGGGCCTCAAAATAGCTGCCGCGGTTTTGAATCTGAAGCAGTTTTTTGGACGAAAGAGAAAATCCTAAGTTGGCACCATCGAGCTTCTCCTCAACA
>NZ_JAZHBM010000050.1:0-333 GCF_036584485.1 Luteimonas flava
GGTGAACAGCGCGACGTCGACGTGCATGCCCGACAAACGGCCTTGATCCAGACCGATCGACGACGCTTCAATTGCCAGCGAGGTTGCGCCTTTATCGCGCAGGCCAGCCAGCGAGCGCGCCAGCAGCACTGCGTCCGGCGTGGTGTAGCCGGTAACGTCGTATTCCACTTCGCCGCGTGGTTTGAACACGCCCACGCCCAGCGTGCCGATGACAGCAGCCGGTTCGCCGCCGCGCGACAGGGCCTGGCCGAGCCACACGGCGCTGGAGGTCTTGCCGTTGGTGCCGGTGACGGCCACGGTGAACATGCCGGCATCCGGTTGCTGATAGAAGGC
>NZ_JAZHBM010000051.1:0-326 GCF_036584485.1 Luteimonas flava
CTGGCACGGCGGGTCTGGGCTTGCCGCTGGTGGCGCTGGGCGTGGTGGTCGGCGGCGGCATCGGCGCGGTGCTGGCCAAAAAAGTCGAGATGACCAAGATGCCGGAACTGGTGGCGGCGATGCACTCGCTGATTGGTCTCGCGGCGGTGTGCATTGCGGTGGCGGCGGTGTCGGAGCCGCACGCGTTTGGCATTGCTGCGGTAGGCGAGGCGCTGCCGTTTGGGAATCGCATCGAGCTGTTTATCGGGACCTTTGTTGGCGCGATTACGTTCTCCGGTTCGGTGATCGCGTTCGGCAAACTGTCAGGCAAATACAAGTTCCGATTG
>NZ_JAZHBM010000052.1:0-326 GCF_036584485.1 Luteimonas flava
GCTCCCGTGGAACCATCGGTTCGGAGGCGCCATCGAGCGAGGACACGGGCAACCGGGTCAGCGTGAACGGCGCCAGGATGCTGGTCCGGGCAACCGGAGCAGGGTCCAGCTTCGGGAACGGAGGTCGGTTCGCCGACAAGACCGGCTCGAAGGGGCACCGTTTCCGGGCAACCGGCAATGGCACCAAAGGCTGCGGAGTCGGGCAACCGGCGACCGGAGCCAACCATGGGCATCGCCCGCCGAGCCTTCGGGCACGACGGGCGATGTGTAGGTCGAGCGAAGGCTAACGCCCGAAGATCGACCAGTGGTGGATCGTCCCACCTTTC
>NZ_JAZHBM010000053.1:0-319 GCF_036584485.1 Luteimonas flava
TTTGGCGGCGCGCCCATGTTTTACTATCTGCTGCATTTATACCTGCTGCTGGCCATCGGCCTCGCCTTGACGGTCGTGCTGGGCGCCAACCACGGTGCCCGGTATGGCGTCGAGCATGTCTGGCAAGTGTGGCTGATCGCGCTGGCCCTGATGCCCGTGCTGTACTTTCCCTGCCGCGCGTTCGCCAACTACAAGCGCACTTCGCAACGGGCGTGGGTGCGCTATTTCTGAAGCATGCCTACTTGCAGTACAGCCTGTCGATGCTGTGGCTGGACGCCAGGTAATGCCGTGTCTGCCACGAAATCGCCACGCGGTAGGC
>NZ_JAZHBM010000054.1:0-319 GCF_036584485.1 Luteimonas flava
ATATAGACTTGATGAAAACTATACTCCAAACTGAAAAAAGCGAATGTGGCATTGCTAGTCTGGCCATGATTTGAAATTATTTTGGCTATCACGTCGGCTTGCCTGAGTTGCGCCGAAAGTTTTCGATAAGCCTGAAGGGGACAACCTTAGCGCAACTCGTACGATATGCGGGAGCGATGCACATGGCTGCGCGTCCCCTGCGCTTGGAGTTGGATCAGCTTGCAGAACTGAAATGTCCCGCCATTTTGCATTGGAATTTGAATCATTTTGTCGTTTTGAAAAGTGTCAAACGAAAATTTTTCGGTAAATTGCTTAGAAA
>NZ_JAZHBM010000055.1:0-318 GCF_036584485.1 Luteimonas flava
GGATGATGCCAAACTCATCCGAGATACCATTCCCACCCAGCATATCGCGCGCCACGCGGGCGATGTCCAGCGACTTGCCGCACGAGTTACGCTTCATCATCGAGGTGATCTCTACCGCTGCCGTACCCTCATCCTTCATGCGGCCCAGACGCAAGCAGCCTTGCAGGCCCATGGTGATTTCGGTCTGCATGTCCGCCAGCTTCTTCTGGATCAGCTGATTTGCCGCCAGCGGCCGGCCAAACTGCACGCGGTCCATCACATACTGGCGCGCCGTGTGCCAGCAGGATTCCGCCGCGCCCAGCGCGCCCCAGGCGATGC
>NZ_JAZHBM010000056.1:0-318 GCF_036584485.1 Luteimonas flava
GCCGGCGCGCATCGCCGATCTGCTGCATGCGGTTATCGAATGCGGCGACCGCGTTTGCCTCGAAGGGAATAACCAGAAGCAGGCCGATTTCCTCGGCCATGCGCTGGCCAACCTGAATCCGGAGCGCGTCAACCAACTGCACATGCTGCAGTCGGTGCTGGCGCTGCCGGAGCATCTGGATGTCTTCGAGCGCGGCGTCGCCTCGCGGCTGGACTTTTCCTTCTCCGGCCCGCAGGCGGCGCGGGTGGCGCGGCTGGCGTCTGCCGGCAAGCTGAATATTGGCGCCATCCACACTTACCTGGAGCTGTTCAGCCGCTA
>NZ_JAZHBM010000057.1:0-317 GCF_036584485.1 Luteimonas flava
GCATATTGGTCACAGGCCAGCGGTGCCTTTTTCGACATCGCCGGCGTTGCGAAAGGTTAACGGGTCCTGCCAAGACCGCGTGTCCTTCCCGGAGCGCTTGCTCTTTTTGTCACGCCTTTCGGCGTCTATCGTTGGGCGGCGCATCGGTTTCCCGAAACATCCGCCAGAGTCACTCGTCCGTGCTGGTGCGCAGTAACAACCGTTTGCCCGCAGGGGCAACTGCGATTTGCTCAAGCTCGAAACCTGCTTGAACTACTTCACTCAACTCACCGCGGTTTCTAATCGCGGCTTGCTGCTCGTTTCCTCAGTCGCTTGTG
>NZ_JAZHBM010000058.1:0-316 GCF_036584485.1 Luteimonas flava
TTTTTGAACTTTTATAAATGTACATATCGAGGAGTCCAACGTGGCTCTCTTGAAAGCACGCACTTCGAACTGATCTATCAATTTGTTTGTGGTATCTCTTGACTAAAAAGATATTGACGGATAACGAAAGATCAGGGTTTGATCTCGGAGAGGAGGCCTGATACATTGCCTCCACTTCCAAGGAAGGCAGCAGGAGCGAAAATTACTCAATGACACACCGTCGAAGTAGTGACGAAAATTACCAGAATTGGGTCCTTTTAGGAACAGTGTCTGGGATGAGAACAATTTAAAACCATTAACAAGAAACAATTAGAGG
>NZ_JAZHBM010000059.1:0-312 GCF_036584485.1 Luteimonas flava
CACGGGTGAGTCGCTCCTAAGCGGAAGGCAAATGCTCTTAAATGTGGATTTTTTCTTATCAAAAAATCTCGTACCGCGAAAGGGAATTTAGTTAATATTCTAAAACGACGTATATTGTGGGAGATTGCGCGGCAACGCAACGAAACTGCGACACGGCGGAATGGGAACTGAGAAGAGTCTTCTTTTCTTTTTAACGTTTATGATATATGATTCGTTGGAATTCCTTTACGGAGAGAAAACGTCATATTCACGGCAAAGTTTTTTCATTTTTTGAAAAAATTCGGTTCTCTCATTACGCTCCTTGAAAATCGC
>NZ_JAZHBM010000060.1:0-309 GCF_036584485.1 Luteimonas flava
CCTTCTCCGCTGAAATCCGCAGACCGCCCGAGAAGCGGTCTTCCGACACCTTGCCGATCACTGCCAGGAATTCATCTTCCTTGAACATGTGCTTGTGCTCTTCAAACACCTCGGCGTACACCGTCACCTCGACTACCGCACTCTTGTCATCCAGCGTGACAATCAGCAGCTTGCCGCGCTGCGTCATCTGCGGCCGAATGCCGGTAATCACGCCGCACAGAATGCGCGGATCGCGCGACGGTTCCAGATCGGCCAGCTTGGTGCGGGCAAAACGCCGTGCTTCTGGCGCGAACGAATCGAACATGTGGC
>NZ_JAZHBM010000061.1:0-308 GCF_036584485.1 Luteimonas flava
TTGAACCGGGCAAGCTGGAAGCGATTGGCTACCGTGGCGGCAAGGAAGTGGTGCGCACCTCGGTGGAGACTACCGGCGCGCCGGTGTCGCTGGAACTGGTGCCGGACCGCGCGCAACTGAGCGGTGATGGCCGCGATGCGATGCCGATTACCGTGCGCGCACTGGATGCGCAGGGCCGTGCTGTGCCATTGGCGGACAATGAAGTGACTTTCGCCGTTACGGGCGGCGGCCGCTCCATCGGTCATGGCAACGGCGATCCGAATTCGCACGAAGACGAAAAGGGTGCGACGCGACACCTGTTCAACGGC
>NZ_JAZHBM010000062.1:0-306 GCF_036584485.1 Luteimonas flava
GGCGAGCCGATTCCAGGGTCGTCCGGACGCGTGCAAGCCTCCCCCGTAAAGAGGAAGCGTCACGCGCGCGACTGTCAGGGAGGAAAGAGAACCCTCCTCGGGGCCTCCACCGGCGTCCCTGGGCTCCCTCGCGTTACCGCGTCGGTCCGTCCCCCGCCGTCGGTTCGGGGATCTTGACCCGATTCCCTTTCGGCCGAGGGTGCGACCCCTCTCCCTCCTCGCGGAGGGTGTGAGGTGAGACGAGCTTAGTGATCTCCCTTGCGAGAAACCACCAACCCACGCGATCGCACGCCTTCTGAATGGTTT
>NZ_JAZHBM010000063.1:0-305 GCF_036584485.1 Luteimonas flava
TATCTGAACAACCCAGGCTCGGTACCAGATAACTGGCGCGCCTATTTCGACGCCATGCAGCACGTGCCGGCCGTCGATGGTTCCAATAAACCGGACGTCGCCCACGCCTCCGTCATCGCCTCCTTCGCCGAGCGCGCCAAAGCCGGTCCTATCCGCACCGTTACCGCCTCGGCCGACGCCGAAATGGGCCGTAAACGCGTTGCCGTGACCCAGCTGATCGCTGCTTACCGCTATCTGGGTTCCCGCTGGGCCAACCTGGATCCGCTGCAGCGCCAGGAGCGTCCAAGCATTCCAGAACTGGAACC
>NZ_JAZHBM010000064.1:0-304 GCF_036584485.1 Luteimonas flava
GCTGCCGAAGTTCGAGGAAGCGATGAAGTTTGTGCGCTCGCTGAGCGCCAAGCGCGGCACCATCCTGATGGTGGGCACCAAGCGCCAGGCGCGCGACGTGATCAACATGGAAGCCCAGCGCGCGGGCATGCCCTTTGTGGACCAGCGTTGGCTCGGCGGCATGCTGACCAACTTCAAGACGGTCAAGGGTTCGCTGAAAAAGCTCAAGGAAATGCAGGCCACCAAGGAAGCCGGCCTGGATTCCCTGTCGAAGAAAGAAGCCCTGATGTTTGACCGCGAGCTGGCCAAGCTCGAGAAGGACATC
>NZ_JAZHBM010000065.1:0-297 GCF_036584485.1 Luteimonas flava
GATTGCTCCGACGGAGTGCTAGTGGCGATCAACGTGCACGGGTCAGAGGACCAAGAGAAGGACGCGTCATCTGCCGAGCGTGAGAGGCACGTTTCCGTGATTCTCGCGTCCGGTGCATGCGCTTCGAAGAGTGCATGCGGACGTCGTTCCCTTCCTCGGCGCCCTCTGGACATCCGCTGTCGCCGGTGCGTCACCGAGAGGGGAGGAGACCCGTTCCCGATGCCGGACCGAACCAAGATCCGCGTTCCGACGCTGACCCGCGAAGGTCAACGCCATCCCGCGAACCGGGATGTCTTC
>NZ_JAZHBM010000066.1:0-297 GCF_036584485.1 Luteimonas flava
AGGCAAGACAACGCCGCCATGGACATTTTTCAGATACGGGGATAAGTCGATGGTGCACTTGACGTGGATCGAACACGTGGCCTCTCCCTTACCAAGGGAGTGCTCTACCACTGAGCTAAAAGGGCTGATTGGAACTACTTTTTGGTGTTTGCACACCAGACTGCAACAACACTGGAGCGGGTGAAGGGAATCGAACCCTCGTCATAAGCTTGGAAGGCTTCAGCTCTACCATTGAGCTACACCCGCGAGGTATTGGTTCAATTCAATTCATCTTTACTGCGCCACTCAGTCTTCTTG
>NZ_JAZHBM010000067.1:0-293 GCF_036584485.1 Luteimonas flava
GGGTTCGGGCGTATCGATCCGTGGTCTGAGCTATGTGCGCTCGGAACTGAACGGCCGCGATTCGTTCTCCGCCAACGGCGGCCGCTCGCTGAACTTCGAAGACGTGCCGCCAGAACTGGTGTCCGGCGTCGACATCTACAAGAATCCGTCGGCGGAGCAGGTCGAAGGTGCGGTCGGTGGCCTGGTGAATCTGCGCACCGCGATGCCGTTTGATTACAAGGGCTTCAAGTCATCGCTGTCGGCAGACCGTACCTGGTCGGAACTGAAGAAGGGCAAGACCTCGCCATCGTATT
>NZ_JAZHBM010000068.1:0-291 GCF_036584485.1 Luteimonas flava
CGTCGGGGCCGCGCGTCAGCGTCAGCACGCGGCCCTGCTTGCGGCTTTGCGCCGGACCGGTGCCTACGTCGAGCTGGACGGTGGGGCCGCCGGCCGGCTCCCTGGTCACCAGCGTCGACACCAGCGAGCCTTTGCCGCGCGCCGCCAGTTCCAGCGCTTCGTCAATGCCGTTGTAGCTGATGATGGTGCTGACCGGACCAAACGCTTCCACATCATGCACCGCATCGTTGCGGTGGCCGTCTCGGCACAGCAGCAGCGTCGGCGCGAAGAAAGAGCCTTCGGCGATGCCCT
>NZ_JAZHBM010000069.1:0-289 GCF_036584485.1 Luteimonas flava
GCCGGACAACGCTTGCGCCCTACGTATTACCGCGGCTGCTGGCACGTAGTTGGCCGGCGCTTCTTCTGCAGGTACCGTCATTTTCGTCCCTGCTGAAAGGGGTTTACGACCCTAGAGCCTTCTTCCCCCACGCGGCGTTGCTGCGTCAGGCTTTCGCCCATTGCGCAAGATTCCCTACTGCTGCCTCCCGTAGGAGTCTGGGCCGTGTCTCAGTCCCAGTGTGGCTGATCGTCCTCTCAGACCAGCTACCCGTCGATGCCTTGGTGAGCCGTTACCTCACCAACAAGCT
>NZ_JAZHBM010000070.1:0-288 GCF_036584485.1 Luteimonas flava
GCCGAGCAGATGCGTTTCTTGCGCGAACTCGGTTGCGACCAGCTGCAAGGCTATCTGTTCAGCCCGGCCGTGCCGGCCTCGGAATTCGAAGTGATGCTGGGCGAGGGGCGGCAGCTGCGCCTGGAAGCGGTGGCGTAGCGCCTGGCAGCCTGGCCATGGCGCTGGCGCCGCACGACGGCGCGCTAAATGCGCAGCATCCCGCGAAAGCCCCGGCCCGCGTAATACGATTCGGCACCATTGTGATACACGAATACCTGCTCATAGCGGCGGTCGCAGAACAGGGCGCCG
>NZ_JAZHBM010000071.1:0-287 GCF_036584485.1 Luteimonas flava
GCCAAGGATACGCACAAGCTGTACTGGGCCAAGGACTTGATGGTCGATGGCGGCGAGCATTCACTGAACTACAACGTGCGCGTGTTGGGCCGCGAAGGCGTGCTGAACCTGAACGCGATCGCCAGCATGCAGCAGATCGAGGCGATCAAGAAAGAGATGCAGCAAGTGACGGCGTTCACGGAATTTACCGAGGGGAACCGCTACACGGATTTCGACAGCAAGACGGACAAGGTAGCCGAATATGGCCTGGCGGCGCTGGTGGCGGGCGGCGTGGCCAGCAAGCTGGG
>NZ_JAZHBM010000072.1:0-286 GCF_036584485.1 Luteimonas flava
GTCCAGTAAATCACATTCCATAGCAATTGAAACAGCGTATCCGTTGCTGCCCTTCCTCTAGCATTAGAGGCCTTTTTATCTTATCGAATAAGCCTCGAAACACAACGCTATAACTACACTTTTTGCTATTAAATTGAACAAAACAGCTGTTTGAACAAAATTCAACCACCAAACTGCGTAAAACAATAATCATTTATAATAAGAACCAAAGAGAAACGCAATGGTATCTCTTTTTATCCGAACGAAACATTACATCAAGGCGCTGGGCTATATAAACGAGGTGGAC
>NZ_JAZHBM010000073.1:0-285 GCF_036584485.1 Luteimonas flava
AAGCTGCCCGCGTTGACGCGCGATGGCACCAGGTAGTCGCGCGCGCCTTCTGGCGTGGACTTGGTCAGCATCGGCGTTTCGATGTCGATGAAGCCCAGCGCGTCGAGATACTTGCGCACTTCCATCGTCACCATGTAGCGCAGGCGCAGGTTGTTCTGCATTTGCGGGCGGCGCAGGTCCAGCACGCGGTGCGTCAGGCGCGTCGTTTCCGACAGGTTGTCGTCGTCCAGCTGGAACGGCACGGGCACGGAAGGGTTCAGCACTTCCAGTTCCGAGCACACCACT
>NZ_JAZHBM010000074.1:0-285 GCF_036584485.1 Luteimonas flava
TGGCCATTACCTGCTGCTGTCGCTGATGTCGATCGGCGGCGCGGTATCGACCTCGACCGAGATGCACCGCTAACTGGTGGTTGAGCATCACTGGCTGACCCAGGCGCAGTTCAACAACTCAATGGCCATTGCGCAGGCTGCGCCGGGACCGAACGTGCTGTTCGTTGCGCTGATGGGCTGGAATGTGGGATTGAATGCCGGCAGCTATGCGGCCGCGCTGGCGGGCGTGGCAGTGACCATGCTGGGCATCCTGATCCCGAGCACCACGCTGACCTACTGCGCCAC
>NZ_JAZHBM010000075.1:0-284 GCF_036584485.1 Luteimonas flava
GAAGCCGTCGAAATTGCACCTGCAGCCAGACCGGATCACCCAGCATCGGCATATCACGGATCGTGCGCCAATACGTCTCATGAACATGCGAGCAGGCGCTTCCGCAGCCCGAACAGGCTGCGCAAACCGCCGGATCAGGGATCAAGCTGATCCAAACGCCGTCGGCGCGGCGGTCGAAATTCCATACACGAAAGCCTTCCCAGAACGGGAGCTCGAGATTATTATCTGACATGGAAGCGGTGGGTTAGGTTAGAGATGTTGGTCGCACAACAAGTCTATCCTTT
>NZ_JAZHBM010000076.1:0-282 GCF_036584485.1 Luteimonas flava
ATAGATCTTCCATACCAGAAGGTCCCCAAGAGGAAACTCTTCTGACACGGCGGACCTACCTTGTGATCGCGAATCAGCCCCGAACAATCACTGATTCCAACCGCTTCCTCTCTAACGATTTCAAGTACTTTTAACTCTCTTTTCAAAGTCCTTTTCATCTTTCCCTCATGGTACTTGTTTGCTATCGGTTTCGAACCCATATTTAGCTTGAGATGAAATTTACCACCCAGTTTGCGCTCCAATCCCGAGGAACGTGACTCTTAGAAAGTATGCCGTGCACGG
>NZ_JAZHBM010000077.1:0-282 GCF_036584485.1 Luteimonas flava
AACCTGTTCAACCAGTTCTACACCTTCAACTTTGCCCAGGTGCGTCAGATCGCGGCGACCGCGTCCGGCCTGCCGGCGCTGTACCTGCCGAAGAGCACCTTCGACAACGATGCCCGCACCGGCGAGAAAACCAAGGCGGCGTTCGTCCAGTTCAACACCGACTGGGATACCGCACTGCCGATCCGCACGGCCCTCGGTCTGCGCTACGAAAAAACCGACGTGGTCTCGACCGCGCTGGTGCCAGCCGCGACCGCCATCAGCTGGGTCTCGCAGAATGAGTTC
>NZ_JAZHBM010000078.1:0-280 GCF_036584485.1 Luteimonas flava
TTTTTACAAGCACTACCGAATAAGAATCACGACAATAGCTCATATCCACTATGTTTTGAGATGTGTTATGAATGAATCGACTATCCTTTTAACGCTTGCCAGTATCCACTTCATTGCCTTAATGAGCCCAGGTCCGGATTTTGCGCTTGTGGTACAAAATGCCACCCGTCATGGCCGTCAAACTGGCTTATACATTGCGCTTGGCTTATCAGTCGGTATTTTGCTGCATTCTTTATTCAGCATAACGGGGGTGAGCTATTTAGTTCACCAGCATCCTCTG
>NZ_JAZHBM010000079.1:0-279 GCF_036584485.1 Luteimonas flava
GCCGACACGCCGGCCACACAGCCCAGGCACACACCCAGCGTGGCCTGCGCCATCAGCTTGCCGCTGCGCGGCTGCACCAGTTTCTGACGCTTGCGGCGCGCTTCGATCCACAGCAGGTTCCCGCTGTAGAACAGGAAGGCGCCGGCCATGCCCAGCACGAAATACATCCACTGTACCGCCGCGTCGCCGAAGCTACCGAAATGCAGCATCTGCAGGCTGCGCAGGAAGCGTGTGCCGGGACTATAATTCTCCGGCGTCATCACGCGCTGCACCTTGCCG
>NZ_JAZHBM010000080.1:0-279 GCF_036584485.1 Luteimonas flava
CTCCCCTCGACCGCAAGTCTCGCGAGCGTGCGGTCGAGGGGTACGGACTCCCGGGGGGAGCAAGGCTTCGAGGCGGGCGGAGCGGCATCGAGCCGGCGAGCCCAGAAGCTTCGGTGGACTGCCGAGGTCGGCGTGCGGGGCAACTCGCACGAAGGACAGGTGGTCTGAGATGACGGCCGCGGGGAACCCGCGCAACCGTTCTCGAGTCGCGCCCCGGACCCCTTCGCGTCCTGTCCCATCCGACCATGTCACTGTCCCAAATTTGTCCCGGCGAGAGTG
>NZ_JAZHBM010000081.1:0-277 GCF_036584485.1 Luteimonas flava
CCGCTACCATGCCTTACGGCATCCACAGCTTCGGTATATGGCTTTAGCCCCGTTACATCTTCGGCGCAGACCGGCTTATTTAGACCAGTGAGCTGTTACGCTTTCTTTAAAGGATGGCTGCTTCTAAGCCAACCTCCCGGCTGTTTAGGAATTTCCACATCCTTTCACACTTAATCACAATTTAGGGACCTTATCTGGTGGTCTGGGCTCTTTCCCTCTCGACCATGGACCTTAGCACCCACAGTCTGTCTGTTGAGGAATTATGTTTGGCATTCGG
>NZ_JAZHBM010000082.1:0-278 GCF_036584485.1 Luteimonas flava
GGCGCAAGCAAGACGCTGGTGCTGGTCAACGGTCGCCGTCTGGCCAACTTCGCCACTGACGGCACCTCGGTTGATATCAACTCGATCCCGCTGGCCGCAGTCGACCATGTGGAAGTGCTGAAAGACGGCGCCTCGGGCGTGTACGGTTCCGACGCCATCGGCGGCGTGATCAACTTCATCACCAAGCGTTCGGTGCAGACCACCACCATCACCGCCGAAGCGGTGCTGCCGCGCGCCGTCGGCGCCGACGAGAAGCGGGTCAACCTGTCGAGCGGCTT
>NZ_JAZHBM010000083.1:0-255 GCF_036584485.1 Luteimonas flava
CGTGGCCCGGGCAATCGACGTGCGCGTAGTGGCGCGTCTCGGATTCGTATTCGACGTGTGCGGTCGAGATCGTGATGCCGCGCGCCTTCTCTTCCGGCGCCGCGTCGATCGCGTCGTAGGCCTTGAACTCGCCGCCGAAACGCTCCGCACCGATCTTCGTCAGCGCCGCCGTCAGCGTCGTCTTGCCGTGGTCAACGTGACCAATCGTGCCCACGTTCACGTGGGGCTTGGTGCGCTCGAACTTACCCTTTGCCA